>NZ_BAAJMI010000005.1:0-486633 GCF_057554385.1 Pseudoalteromonas sp. 4NS20-0020
CAGTCGAAGGACTTTAACCTTAATAAAAATAAGAAAATTGAAAGGAATTTTCTTGGTGACAATAGCGTTTTGGACCCACCTGATCCCATGCCGAACTCAGTAGTGAAACGAAACAGCGCCGATGATAGTGTAGCATTTGCTATGTGAAAGTAGGACATTACCAGGATCTAATTAAAGAAACCCGTTACAGCAATGTAACGGGTTTTTTGTTGTCTGGGGTTTAGTAAATTGGCGTTAAGCATACCGAGTTCAGTAATAATACCAATCCTAAAGTGAGCTTACATAATACCGACCAACACAATGAAAGTATGCTATCAGCGATGTGACTTTTTATCCCTCGGATATTCAAGTGAGTGGTGTAACGACTTTAATTAAGCGAAGCCTGTTGCAGTAAAGTGACGCTTTTTGTATTTTGAAATGAAGTAAATCAATTAAGTTACAATTACAAGGCGAGCTGTACTAATTCGTATAATTAAAGGATCTAGTCTTAAGTAAGGTAATAATATAAACAACAAGGTTATATTATTTATCTCTGTCTAATAACTGATATCTTTAACCCTATAAGCGTCAGCTTTTCTATCAGGAGTTGATTAAATATTACTGTTAAAGAGTTTAAGGTTTGGTGAATAATAGCCTTATGTTTAGGTGATATAAATAGGTTATTGAATTTGCCAATTAGTGGTACTTATCATTAATTGTTTTTTCTTGCCGTTTGACCTCGCTTTAGAATGTTTATTGCGAATATAATTCACAATACAATTAATTTCATCTAACTAAACTAGCTCGTTTAATCTGAGGCATGGTAATATTTTCATTTAGCTAAATCTATTTGAGGTGTTAATTGCCTACTACAGATTACCAACGTGTATTAAATGAAATTACTCAAGAAGTCGCCCCTTTACTGTCTAAAGGGAAAGTAGCCGATTATATCCCTGCACTTGCTGAGGTTGACCCTGAGCAGTTTTCTATTGCCATATACACTACTGAGGGTGAAATCATTTGCGCAGGAGATTGTTCTCAGCGATTTACCATTCAGTCAGTATCTAAAGTGATGACATTAACCATGGCGTTACAGCGTTATGGTGACGAACTTTGGAACAGGGTAGGTAAGGAGCCCTCTGGTACAGCGTTTAACTCGCTTACACAACTTGAATTTGAAAAAGGTGTGCCGCGTAACCCATTCATAAATGCGGGTGCTATTGTTACTTGTGATGCGCTTTATAGCCGCTTGTCTGCACCTATGCACTCGATGCTCGAATCATTCAGATTACTATCAGGTAATCGCGGCATTGTGATTGATAAAAAAGTGGCTAATTCTGAGTATGAATTTAGACACCGCAATGCTGCTATGGCGCATTTAATGAAATCGTTTGGTAATTTTGAGAATGACGTTGATGATGTGCTTTGGTCGTATTTCAACTTTTGCTCTATTGAGCTTAATTGTGTTGAACTCGCTAAGGCATATAGCTTTTTGGCAAATAAAGGAGTTGATCAGCTATCTGGTGAGCAGGTTTTAAGTAGTCGTCAAAATAAACAGCTTAATTCATTATTATTTACCAGTGGTTTATATGATGCTGCGGGTGATTTTGGGTATAGGGTCGGTATGCCAGGTAAATCAGGGGTGTCAGGAACTATTCTTGCGGTATTACCTAATAAGTTTACAGTAGCCGTTTATTCCCCAGGGCTTAATTCGTTTGGTAACTCAGTAGCAGGAATAGCAGCATTAGAGCTGCTATCTAAAAAGCTTGATATTTCTATCTTTTAGAGAGATGAAGGGAGCTTATTGCTCCCAATAAACCTGTTCTAAACAATCTTCACGCTCAGGTAAACCTCGCGATAAGCGGGGAGAGTGCTGAACAAGTACTTCATAACTTGCTCTGTTTGCATATTTACTTATTTGTGCAAGAGATGAGTATGTAATAGCTTGTTGATCGTGCTTTGCTGAGTTAGCGACATTAAGCTTATGATAAACATTTGCTGATAAGTCATGTAGTACAGCAGCGAGTGCACAGTCGCCAGCGCCATTTGTATTTTTGATTGAGTCAGGTCCACCCATAAAAGGAGCCGTATGGCTGTATGCTCTTATAGGGTTTTCGCAATCTGCTTTACGCATAGCGCGTGAAAACTCATAGCGATTAAAGTCTGCAATAGCACCAGGCAGTAGTGGGTATTCGGTTTCACGTTTAAAGCTGTCGTCAACATGGCCTGCCATGAATAGCCCTTTTTCACCTGCAGTGCATATAACAAGATCTACCCAATCTAGTGCTTTGTCTGCTGCTAAAAGCGGGTCTTCAAACCCTGTAATAGCAAAGCCTTCTTCTTCGTTCATAGCAAGAATATCTACATGCTTTTCAACAAAGTTTGCCCACCAAGCAGGGTCTTGCTCAATTAAGAATTTAGTGCCGAGTGTAAGAACAACAGGTACGCCAGCATCGTTAGCATATTTAACTGCTTGCATAGTTGCATCTGTCATGGTTTCGTCATCTTGTGTTCGCATAAGGTAGGCACTAATGACTAAAGCCGATGAGTTTTCTATCAACGATTTATCTATTGATTCTGGACGAAGGTAATTCATTAAACCCGCACTGATTGCAAAGGTGCGTTCGCCCGTTTCGTCAATAAGAGTGAAACAACGGCCTATTGGACCATCAACAGGTTGTAAATAGTCTAAGTCTACACGGCTTGAGGTATTACATAAAAAGCGGTATGCGTAACTGCCAATTTTAATGTTTTCGCTCATTACGCCTAATAAAACAGAGCGATCATCTGCAAGTACAGAATAGTTGTGCATTGTGTTACCAATGGTTCCACCTGCAAATTCATAATCAACCATGTCGTTTAATTTTAAGCGGTCGTACAGAGCATTTGTTATATCACTGTCTATAACTTGTGACATGCCTCTGCGTAGTTGAAACTCATCAAGGAAAGCTTGATCAACTTTTGCTTCTATATCAACAACGATTTGATCGATACCCGTAATATAGCTACGTTGTAATCTATCTGTTGCGTTAAGTTGATTAGTTAGTGGATCTTTGGCTTCCACTGGAAAATAATGTTTATGCCTGCGGCGTCCAGGAAATTTCATTCGCTACCCGTGTTGTGAGCTAAATAAAAAAAGCGAGAGATTATAACGTAAATCAGCGTCAGTGAGCCATTATTAACAGCTAAATAGTGTTTTATTTTTGCAATAAAGTAATCATTGCCGCGCTTTAGGATGTTAACTAGGTATAATTAAAGCATAAAACGTAATTTAAGAAGAAATAATGAACAAGCCATTTGACGACGCTTATTGGATGGGACAAGCGCTTTTGTATGCAAAACAAGCCGAGCAGCTTAATGAGATCCCAGTAGGTGCTGTTTTAGTAAAAGATAATCAACTTATAGCATCTGGATACAATCGTTCTATAACTGATAATGACCCTTCAGCTCATGCCGAAATGATTGCAGTACGAGAAGCTGGCAAAGCACTCAATAATTATCGCTTAATTGACTGCACGTTATATGTAACACTTGAGCCTTGCTCTATGTGTGCAGGATTATTAGTGCATAGCAGAATAAAGCGTTTAGTATTTGGAGCTCCAGATGCAAAAACTGGTTCAGCTGGCTCTATTATGAATTTACTGCAAGAACCAAGACTTAACCATCAAGTTGAAGTTGTTGGAGGGGTATTAGCCGATAAATGTGGTAACACTATATCTGAATTTTTTAAGAGAAGAAGGGCACAAATTAAAGCAGCCAAGAAGGCTGCTCGTGGGGCTTAAAAATATTATTAATTGCCCGCTGGTATAGTGTCTTGTGCTTCCATTTGTTGCATAGCAAACATGCGGCGACGCCATATTATTTTTTTGTGTAAACCACGTAACATGATACGACGACGTGTCGCCGTTGAATAAATAACATTTCTTTTTAATTTTTGTGTGCGTCTACGTTTTAGCATGTGTTCTCCTAATGCGTGAGAGTGAGAAAGGCACAAGATATATCTTTGAAAAAATTGAAATATACAATTACCACACATTAGTGATCATTTAATGACAAGTAAACAGATATTTTAGTTACCCACTACTTTGAAGCCGTAAACCTTCATAATTAATAAATATCGCATCAATCCATAATCCGCTATGGCGATTCATCTTGTTTTATATTGCTGGTGTCATCACGTTCTGTAGTGATATTTTCTTCGGTCATCGCATTGTTTTCATCAAGCCATACAAGCGCGTCGTAGTATCTGCGAATATTATCAACATATTTTACAGCCACATCGCCACGGGCATAGCCATAACGTGTATTACGGTAATATCGCTTTTTGATTAATAGCGGTAAGCGTTTTTTTACATCGGCCCATTTATCTGGGCTTGCCCCTTGTTGTTGGGTGATAATCCGCGCGTCGTTCACATGACCCCAGCCAACATTATAAGCAGCCAAAGCAAGCCACGTCCTGTCTGGTTGAGGAATTCTATCAGGAATACGTGTTATTAATTTGCTTAGATACTGAGCACCGCCACGAATATTTTGTTCAGGCTCGAGACGATTTGTTACACCAACTTGTTTAGCTGTAATGCGTGTAAGCATCATAATACCGCGAACTCCCGTTGGTGATTTAGCGCGAGGGTTCCACATCGACTCTTGGTAACTTAATGCAGCTAATAAACGCCAATCAAGATCTCCTGCGTATTGTTCAAACCATGGCTGATATGTAGGTAACGTTTCTTTTATTGCTTCTATGTAAGCTAATGTATTTACGTAGTTAAACTGGCGTACATGACCAAAATATTTTTCTTCGAGTACATAAAGTTGATTGTTTTGTTTTACTTCACCAAAAAATGGCACGAGCAGCGCATATAAAGAATCATCTTTTGACTTGCGAAGTATCCAAGCAATTGGGTCATTATGACTTACTGAGAAGCCAATACTTAAATTAGGGTGATACCGGCGAAATAGCGAAAGAGTGTGGGAGTCAGCAAGGGTGTAGTCTATTTCACCATCTATAACTGCTTGTAAAAGTTCTTCTTCGTCAAATTCTTCACTTTCTATCCAGCTGAGTGATGGGTTGTTTTTTTGAGCTTTCTGCAGGGTAAGTGAGTGGCTACTTTTTGCTATAACCGTAAAATTTCCATCTAGATCGTCAAACTTACGAGGACGAACGCGGCCTTGTTTATATACTAATTTTTGACTGATTGTTCTGTAAGTTGGGCCATACCTATATTGCTCCGCACGCGTTTTGTTGTAAGTAAGTCCTGAGGCAATTAAGTCTAAGTCACCACTTTCAAGGCGATCAAACATATCAGATAAATTAAAAAAGGGGACTATTTCAAGTTCAACACCTAAGTAATCAGCAAAAGCCTGAGAAAGCTCATATTCAAAGCCTTGCTCGCCCTGAACTGCTTGATAATAATTGCTCGCACTTGCTAACGTGCCAACACGTATTTTGTTTTGCTCTTTGATGTGGGCAAGTTGAGTTGGCTGTTCTTGCATATTACATGCACATAACAGCATAACTAAAGTGATGATTATTATTAGCTTTTCTTTGAACATTGAGTGCCCCTTTAACACGCTAACTCCCGTTATAACAAAACTTAGCCATTTCGTCACTTTCCCTTTTATTTTATTAGCTAAAACGGATTATAAATAAAGCTAAAAAGTTAATTTTATGAAAAGCTAAATTTGGAGTTAAATATGATGGCTAATTGGACTATAATGCGTGCCTAAAATATCGTTCAATCCCTAACCCCGGATGAAATTATCTATGTTGATCCTTCGTGGTGCACCAGCACTGTCAGAGTTCAGAGTTAATAAAATTTTAGCGCGTTGCAAACAATCGCAACTTCCAGTCACCAACGTATATGCCGAGTATGCTCATTTTGCCGATTTAACATCGCCTTTGAGTATTGATGAGCAAACCAAGCTTGAAAAGCTATTAACTTACGGTCCTACTATTGCCGAGCATACCCCAGCTGGCACACTTATTTTAGTTACACCTCGCCCTGGTACCATTTCTCCTTGGGCATCTAAAGCAACCGATATAGCGCATAACTGTGGCCTTAAACAGGTTCACCGTGTAGAGCGTGGTATTGCTTATTATATAGAAGGTGAACTAAGTGCAGAGCAACTTGCACAAGCAACGGCGTTATTACACGACCGTATGACTGAAGCTACACACACTGAGCTTGAAGCTGCAGCACAGTTGTTCCGTAATGATTCTCCTCGTGAAATGTCATCAGTTGATATTTTAGGTGGCGGACGCGAAGCATTAGCTGCCGCAAATATTGAGCAAGGTTTTGCTCTTGCCGATGACGAAATTGACTACCTAGTAGAAAACTTTAAAAAGCTAGGTCGTAATCCTAACGACATCGAATTATTTATGTTTGCCCAAGCAAACTCAGAGCATTGTCGTCATAAAATATTTAATGCTGATTGGACAATTGATGGCATTGAACAGCCAAAATCGCTGTTTAAAATGATCAAAAATACATTTGAGCACAACCCTGAAAATGTATTGTCGGCGTATAAAGATAACGCGGCAGTAATGAAAGGCTCAAAAGCGGGTCGCTTCTTCCCGAACGCGCAAGGTGAATATGCGTATCATCAAGAAGACATAGAAATATTAATGAAAGTAGAAACGCATAACCATCCAACGGCTATTGCACCGTTTTCGGGTGCGGCTACCGGTTCAGGTGGTGAAATTCGTGACGAAGGTGCAACAGGGCGTGGTTCTAAGCCAAAAGCCGGTTTAGTTGGCTTTACGGTTTCTAACTTACGTATTCCGGGTTACGAGCAACCGTGGGAAAGCGACTTTGGTAAACCTGGTCGTATAGTCAACGCGCTTGATATTATGATGGATGGCCCACTGGGCGGTGCTGCATTTAATAATGAGTTTGGTCGTCCTAACTTATTGGGTTACTTCCGCACGTATGAAGAAAAAGTAACAAGCCACAATGGTGAAGAGGTACGTGGTTACCACAAACCAATTATGCTTGCCGGTGGTTTAGGAAATATTCGTGCTGATCATGTTCAAAAAGGCGAGATTCCTGTAGGCGCAAAACTAATTGCGCTAGGCGGCCCTGCTATGAACATTGGTTTAGGCGGTGGTGCTGCATCAAGTATGGCGTCGGGCCAATCAAACGAAGACTTAGACTTTGCTTCTGTTCAACGTGAAAACCCAGAAATGGAACGTCGTTGCCAAGAAGTAATCGATAAGTGTTGGCAGTTAGGCGATGAAAACCCAATTGCATTTATACATGATGTTGGCGCCGGTGGTTTATCAAATGCTTTTCCTGAGCTGGTCAACGATGGTGGCCGTGGTGGTAAATTCCAACTACGTGATATCCCTAACGATGAGCCTGGCATGGCACCTCATGAAATATGGTGTAATGAATCGCAAGAGCGCTATGTACTTGCTGTAGGTATTGAAGACTTTGACCGTTTTGAAGCAATTTGTAAGCGCGAACGTGCACAGTATGCAGTGATTGGTGAAGCAACCGCTGAACCTCATTTAACTGTAGCCGATAGCCACTTTGATAATAACCCAGTCGATTTACCGCTAGATGTATTGTTAGGTAAAGCGCCTAAAATGCACCGCGATGTAACATCTCAGCAAGTAACAGGTACTGCAATTGATGCAAGCGCTATTGACGTAGCTGATGCCGCGCAGCGTTTGTTACGCTTACCTACAATTGCAGAAAAAACATTCTTAATTACTATTGGTGACCGCTCGGTTACCGGTTTAGTAGCACGGGATCAAATGGTTGGCCCTTGGCAAGTACCTGTTGCTAACTGTGCGGTTACCGCGGCAACGTACGACACTTACCACGGTGAAGCTATGTCCCTAGGTGAGCGCACGCCGGCAGCACTATTAAATTATGGAGCTTCGGCGCGTTTAGCGGTGGCAGAGTCGTTAACTAATATTGCGTGTGCAAATATTGGTAGCCTTGAGAACATTAAGCTATCTGCTAACTGGATGGCTGCAGCGGGTCACCCAGGTGAAGACGCAGGCCTTTACGAAGCCGTAAAAGCGGTAGGCGAAGAGCTTTGCCCTGCACTTGGTTTAACTATACCTGTAGGTAAAGATTCTATGTCGATGAAAACGACATGGAAAAACGAAGACGATAGTGCTGAGCAATCAGTAACGTCGCCGTTATCGCTTATTATTACAGCCTTTGGCCGCGTTGATGATGTACGTAAAACCGTCACTCCACAGCTGCGCACTGATAAAGGTGAGACATCGCTTATATTAGTTGATTTAGGTGCTGGCAAAAACCGCATGGGTGCATCAAGCCTTGCACAGGTTTATAAACAGCTTGGTGATGTTACACCAGATGTAGACAGCCCTGAGCTACTTAAAGGCTTTTACAATGCCATGCAAGCACTTGTCGCTGATAGCAAGTTACTTGCTTATCATGACCGCTCAGACGGTGGTTTATTTACTACTGTAACTGAAATGGCGTTTGCTGGGCACACTGGTGTGACCGTTGATTTAGCGGGTTTAACAGGCTCAGACTTAGAAGCACTTTATAACGAAGAGCTTGGCGCGGTAATTCAAGTGGCTAACAGCGATTTAGATGCCGTAAATGCTGTATTTGAACAATATGGTGTAGCTGCAATTAGCCACGTGATTGGCTCGCTCAATAGCGACGACAACATTGTATTTAACCGTGGTGAGCAAACTGTACTTAATCATACTCGTACTGAATTACGTACTATTTGGGCCGAAACAACGTACCAAATGCAAGCACGTCGTGATAACCCTGATTGTGCTAAGCAGGAGTTTGATGCCAAGTTTGATGCAAAAGATCCAGGCTTAAACGTAAAACTTAACTTTGACTTAAACGAAGATATTGCTGCACCGTACATTGCAACGGGCGCTAAGCCGCAAATGGCTATTTTACGTGAGCAAGGCGTTAACTCACATTTAGAAATGGCTGCTGCGTTTAACCGTGCTGGTTTTGCCGCTGTTGATGTACACATGAGCGATATCCTCGAAGGGCGTTTAACTCTTGAGCAGTTTAAAGGCTTAGTGGCATGTGGTGGTTTCTCTTATGGTGACGTATTAGGCGCCGGTGAAGGCTGGGCTAAGTCTATATTGTTTAACGATATGGCACGCGATCAGTTCCAAAACTTCTTCCACCGTGAAGACACCTTTAGCTTAGGTGTGTGTAATGGTTGTCAAATGTTATCAACATTGAAAGAGTTAATTCCGGGTACTGAGCATTGGCCACGTTTTGTAACAAATAAGTCAGAGCGTTTTGAAGCACGCTTTAGCTTAGTTGAAATACAAGAAAACCCGTCTGTGTTCTTTAATGGAATGGCTGGTTCGCGTATGCCAATTGCTGTATCTCATGGTGAAGGCCATGCAGAATTTGCAAACGATGCCGCCACTAAAGCTGCGCTTGAAAGCGGCACTGTTGCGGTTAAATTTGTAGATAACTACGGTAATCCGACAACGCAATACCCGGCTAACCCAAATGGTTCACCAGAAGGTATTACCGGTATTACCTCTACTGATGGCCGTGCCACTGTAATGATGCCGCACCCTGAACGTGTGTTCCGCGCTGTTGCTAACTCGTGGCACCCAGATGAGTGGAAAGAGGATAGCCCATGGATGCGTATGTTCCGCAATGCACGTAAAAATGTAGGTTAAAAACAACATATACAAGTTAGATTCATAATCTAGCTGTAAAATAAAAAAGGCTGCACTGTGCAGCCTTTTTTGATTGCGTAGATTTAAAATTACGATAGTTTGTAAGGTATGAATAAAAGCTTATAAGGATAGTATGTTAAAGCGCGTTGGTTTAATTATGGGTGCTGTATTGCTAGGTATAGTTTTGCTTGGCTATGTATTTCGTTTGCCACTATTACAACGGGCTGTAGCCCCCCAGCTTGAAAAAGCAGGTGTTACTTTAAGTTGCTTAGATTTTTCGCTTACGAGCAAGTTAAATGTGTATATACAAAAAGCCTGTTTAAGTTACAAAAATCAAGAGCTTGTTGTTAAAGGCGTTACCGCAAATACTCGCCATGTTGAAATTAAACATGCAGCGCTTAATGTAAATCCACTTCCTCAAACTAATAAAGTAAGCAGCCCTGCAACAATTTTAGATTTAGCCCTGCCCGAAAAAAGACCAACAATTACAGTTGAACAACTAAGTATAAACAGTGAGTTTTTAAATCAGCCTTTAATTATAAGCATTAACGAGCCTAAGCTTAACCAGTTTGTCGTAAATGGTGATTTAAGTGCCAGTGCTACGCTTTACAATAATAAGGTACAAGGGCAGCTTAAAGTTAATGATGGATCATTAAAGCAATTACTTAAAACAGATAATGAGTTATTAAATGGGCTTAGTTTTAATACAGCTCAGGCATTTAGCTTTAACGGAGTAGAGGCAAGCCTTACTGGTGATCTACAAGCCCAGTATGACTACAAAATACAAAGCTGTGATATAACAAACAGCTCCAAAGGTGTGCTAAGTGCTACCTATAATTTAAATAGCCAAAACCTTGAGCTTGACCTAAGCAAGCTTAAAAACAATGTGAAACTTAGTAATAACTGCCAATCTCTTATTCCTGAAAGTGGCTACAAGTCATTTGCCATAAAGCAGCTTCCACTTAATTGGCAATGGGCTTTAGCTAAACCAATTAATTTTGCACATAACAACCTAACCTTACCGTTAATAACGCTCAAAAGTGCAGTGCAAGCCAAGCAAAATATAGATATAACGGTTACAGATACGTTTATAAATACTGCTGCACCGTTACAAAGCGCACGCATACAGCTAAAGGCACAGCTACATACGGATGAAAAAGACTCTATAACGCTAAGTGCGCAGCTTAAAAACGCTCAATTAAGCGGTAATTACGATATTACGCTTACCGCTTTGCCTGAATTTTTACCGGCTGAGGCTAATAATATTAAAGCCCATGGCGACTTTACACTTACTCAACTTGTTGACTCTAAACCCGTAGGTAAAGTAAGTACTACATTTAGCTTTGATAAAGCCGTTGCTTATGGCACTACTATTAACGCTTATACAGGTAAACTAGTGGCAAGTATGAGTGAAAAGCTCGATGCAAGCGTGGTTTTAAAAAGTGAGTTTAAAGGCGCTCAATACGAAGAGTATAAACTCACCGGTATTAATAACACCCTCAGTGCAAGGGCAAACTTAGGTGTGGGAGAGTTATTTGCTCACTTAAATGCAAACACCCAAATAAATACACTGATAAGCCCAAATGTCGATTTAAATACAATAAACGTAACGTCAACCGGGCTGCAAAGTCGCGCGCTTAAAGCGTCTCATCATGTGTTTGTAAATGGTGTTGAGCTGGTGGCCAATCACCATGTTTCAAAGGTAGCTCATCCGTTTGAAGTGATTATACCGCAGCAAAATGTGCTTTCGTTAAATTCACTCGTTAGCCAATTTGAACCGTTAGCTCAACTCACTCAGGGCGAGTTTGGTGGGCGTATTAGTGGTGATGTGAATTTACAAAAAGCCAATTTTAATTTAACTATTGATGATACCAGCGCGCTTTATAACGATTACTTAGTTAACCAGTTTAGTACGCAACTTAGTGGGCAATATGATTCAGGGCAGCTTAATGTTGAGCCAACTACCTTTAACCTCAATGAATTAAGAGCGGGCGCAGTAGTTAATAATATCAACGGTAAAATAAAAGTGGTTAACAATAGCGCGCAAGCATTTGATATAAGCGGTAATGTGTTTGGTGGGGTATTTGAATTAGACAAATACACGCTTTTAAAGCAACAGCAAACAGCCAATGTTACTTTTAAAGATATTGATGCGAGTAAACTCATTACCCTTGATGATAAGTCGGGAATTACCTTAACGGGCCGATTAAAAGGGTGGCTGCCCCTTCATTTTAGTGACAGTGGTGTAGAGGTTACAAACGGCAACTTATTAAACCAAGGTGAAGGTAAGCTTATTATTAGCAATAACGTAGCGTTTGACTCTGTTATGCAACAGCAGCAAGAATTACAGCCTGTACTGGGCTTACTTAAAAACCTTGATATTCAAAAGCTTAATAGTACAGTAGCACTTAACAGTGATGGTTGGTTAAATTTAGGTGTTAATTTACAAGGCTTTAATGAGCCACAACAGCAGCAAGTTAATTTTAATTATAATCACGAAGAAAACGTGTTTACGCTACTAAGAGCGCTAAGATTAAGTGACGAAATAACACAAAAAGTTGAGCAGCAATATTCTCAAAAAGGAAACTAATGATGAAAAATTCGTTAAGCATTAAGGCAATCATAGCCCTTGCTGCTATCAGCGCATTGAGCGCATGTACCCACAGAGTAGAAGTAGCAGCTAAAGAGCCAATAACTATCAACCTCAATGTAAAGGTTGATCACGAAATTCGTGTAAAGGTAGATAAAGAACTCGATACCCTGTTCAGCGACGACAGCGAATTATTTTAGGAGCTAAATGATGACTATAAAAAATAAATTAAGTATTGCCACTTTAATTGGTGCAGTGTGTATGTCGTTTTCGGCGTGGGCGATTAGTTTAGATGATGCTAAAAGCCAAGGATTAGTGGGTGAGAACAGTTCGGGTTATTTAGGCTTAGTAGTACAAAATAGCGAAGCTAAAGCCGTTGTTGAAGAAATTAACGCAAAGCGTAAAGCTCAGTATTTAAAACTAGCTAAAAAGAACAATTTATCGCTCGCCCAAGTAGAAGCACTCGCAGCGGCTAAAACAATCGAAAAAACCCAAAGTGGTCATTATGTTGAAGTAAATGGCAGCTGGGTTAAAAAGTAACATTGAATTTGATACTTAAAAGCCGAGCCGTTATGCGCTCGGTTTTTTTATGCCTTCTAAAAGTTGCTGCCAAAAGTCGAATCCTTTGCGCCTTGCAAGTTTTATATTGTGCTCAGGTATAGATTCAGGCTCGTTATAGTTATCAAGCGCTTCGCTCATACTTAATTCGCGAATTAAATGCAGTGTAGGGTAGGGGGCTCGGTTGGTGTAATTTGCCGCATCATCTTCGTCGCTGTCGGCAAATACGTAGTCAGGGTGGAAATTAGCAATTTGGTATTTACCTTCAAACCCTTGTGCTACCAGTAAGGCATTGGCTAAATCGACTAAATCTAAAAAGTCTTCAAAATCGCTAAAGCCGTTATCAAACAGTATTAATGTGGTTTCGCGCTCTGGATTTTGATCAAGCTGCACACACTGCTCTAGCATGTCCATTACAGCGTCATCAATTTTTACTGCTGGGCTAAGTACATAATGAATGCAGTTGTTCTCAACTTCTTTGCGGGCAAATGGGCAAAAGTTATATTTTACAATAACAGACGATACCCACTCACGGGTTTGAGTAATAGCTAAATTGGTCATGCTTATGGCTCTAAATACTGATTAATTATGGTTAATGTTTTTTTAATAGCGCCTTGGTTTTTTAATACGCACTGCTGCGCTTTATTCCCTAAAGTTTGGCAAGCTTTAGTGTTTTGGCTTAAGTTAATTAATTGTGTAGCAAGTTCATCGGTGTTTTCAACAGCCACAGCGCCTTTTAATTTTATAAGTTCAGGATAGATATGATCGAAATTATACGTATATGGGCCAGTTATTACGCCAACTGAAAAAGCTGCAGCTTCAAGTGGGTTATGCCCGCCGCGGCGAATTAAACTGCCGCCTACATAACTGACATTACCAGCCCCATATAAACATTGCAGCTCGCCAAGTGTATCGGCCAATAGTACGTGTTCATTTTGATAGTTATTGTTGCTGCGACGACTAAAGCTAAGTGGGCTTTGAGCTAACGTATCGGCTACTTTATCAAACTGCTCAGGGTGTCGCGGGGCAATGATTAAAAGTGCATTTGGGTACTTTTTTAATAGTTGCTGGTGGGCATTTAATACCATTTCGTGTTCAAGTGGGTGAGTAGAGCCTGCCACCCATACAAAACGCTCTTGGGTTTTATATTGTGCTTTAAGAACTTCAACTGAGGCTAGCTGCTCATTGCTTGGGCTTATATCAAACTTAATTGAGCCTGTAACATGGCTTTTTGAGGAGGTTAAACCTAGCTCAATAAACCGCTCGGCATCTTTTTTATTGTGACTTGCAAGTACCGTGATTGAACGCATAATTATTTGCGTTAACTTGGCAACCTTTTGATACCCTTGTTGCGATTTTTCGCTCAAGCGAGCATTAAGTACCAGTACCGGAGTATTCTTTTTATGGCTTATTGCCATTAAGTTTGGCCAAAGCTCGGTTTCTAATATGCATAGCGCTTGTGGGTTTATACGTTTTAAAAATCGGGCGGTCGAAAACGGGAAGTCCATAGGTAAATAACTACACGCCACGGTATTTTTAAACTGATTAATTATTTGCTCGCGACCTGTAGGGGTATTGCAGGTAATAAGTATATTAAGCTGTGGGTGTTGTTTTTGCAGCGCTTTAATAAGTGGTGCAGCTGCAAGTACTTCACCTACAGAGGCGCAGTGCACAACTAACGGTTTGCCTTTGCTTGTAAATAAGCTTTTGCTCACAAAGCCAAAACGCTCTTTAAAGTGTGCGCGGTAGCCTTTGTTTTTTTTACCTCTTAATACATATAAGTAAAATACAATCAGCGGGCTAATTAAAATTAAAGCGAATGAGTAAAAAATGCGTGCCATACTGAACTTTTATTGAGGTAAGTGCCCTTAGTTTAACGCGAAAGTGATAATTTCTGAACATGTGAAGCACTAAATTATGTTCCAGTTCAGCTATATTCCTATAAAATACACACAACTAAATAAAACTGTGGAATAATGGATTTAATTTTTTCCTGCCATTTCAGTTCCTAGAGGAATTTTTCATGTCAATTATCGATTCTGTGGCAACAAGCTACGTTGAAAGTTTAAACCGCCATCAAGCCTTATTTGAAACGATGGAGGCTTATCATCAAGAGTCTATGCAGTTATTAGAAGTATGCCATAGTGCATTACAAGCTGGTGGTAAGGTTATTTGGTTTGGTAATGGCGGGAGTGCAGCGGACGCTCAGCACTTAGCGGCCGAATTTGTAGTACGTTATAAATTAGAACGCGGACCGCTTGCGTCTATGGCACTCACAACCGATACGTCAATTCTTACTGCACACAGTAACGACTACCACTTTGATACCGTGTTTGAGCGCCAAGTTCAGGCGCTTTGTAAACCAGAAGATTTAGTGATTGGTTTAACAACCTCAGGTACCAGTGCAAATATTAATTTAGCACTTGAAGCGGCTAATAAAATTGGCGCATTTACAGTTGCATTAACAGGCCGTGATGGCGGAAAAGTAAAAAACATTGCCAAGCTGCCAATTATTATCAAAAACGATGAAACAGCACGCATTCAAGAAGCGCATATGTTTATTGGCCACTGGTTATGTGAAGCCATAGATATGGTTGTTGCGGAGCAGCAGTAATGGATTTATCTCTATTAAAAAACTTATCTAAAGCGCGTATTTTAGTGGTGGGCGATGTAATGCTTGATCGCTACTGGTATGGTGACACTGGGCGTATTTCGCCTGAAGCGCCAGTACCTGTTGTTAAGGTAAGTAAGTTTGAAGACAAAGCCGGTGGCGCTGCCAATGTTGCTAAAAACATTGCGAGGCTTGATGCCAAAGTAGGGCTACTTGGCTTAATTGGGGAGGATGAAAGCGGGCAAATTTTAGAAACAATTTTAAAAGGTGAAAAAATAAGTTCACAACTTGTGAGTGTATGTGATTTACCGACTATTTCTAAAATGCGTGTTATTAGCCGCCATCAACAACTTGTACGCCTTGATTTAGAAGAAACCTTTAGCGAGCAGCATAGCCAACTGTTATTAAATCGCTTAGAGCTTGTGCTAGATGAATACGACTTTGTGGTGTTTTCTGATTACAGTAAAGGCTCGCTCAGTTTAATTAAAGAGATGGTGAGTATTGCCAAAGCGGCGGGTAAAACCGTGCTTATCGATCCTAAATCGCCAGACTTACATTTGTACGAGGGCGCAGACTACATTACGCCTAACTTGCATGAGTTTAATTTAGCAGGTGGTAAAACCGGCTCTGAGGAAATTTTAGCGCAAAGTGCTCGTGAGCTTATTAGTAAAAATGGTATTAAAGCCATGCTACTTACACGCTCAGAGCAAGGTATGTCATTAATTAATGCCGATGAAAAACATGACTTTGCAGCTCAGCAATTAGAAGTGAGCGATGTAACTGGCGCAGGCGATACCGTAATTGCAACGCTAGCTGTAATGCTTGGTGCAGGTATGGAGCCTAAAGATGCGGTAGAAATTGCTAATTTAGCAGCGGGCATTGTAGTAAGTAAATTGGGTGCAGCCACAGTGTCACCAGAAGAGCTTAGCCAAAAGCTAGGCCAATACTTACACACTAATGGCGAGCACTACCAAACTCCGTTTGATGATGTACTGCAGCATATTGAGTTTGCAAAGCAAAACGGCGAAACCATTGTATTTACCAATGGTTGTTTTGATATTTTACACGCAGGTCACGTGCGCTACTTAGCACAAGCTAAAGCGCGTGGAGATAGGCTCGTTGTTGGGCTAAATAATGATGATTCAATCACTCGCTTAAAAGGCCCCGAGCGCCCGATAAACCCGCTTGATGAGCGCGCAATGGTATTAAGTGCACTTGCCTCTGTAGATTGGGTTATTCCGTTTGGCAGCGCTGAGGAAAACGATACACCCGCTAAATTAATCGAGCAAATAAGCCCTGATATTTTAGTGAAAGGTGGCGATTATACCGTAGAGCAAATAGCCGGTGCCGATCATGTACTGCGCCATGGCGGCAAAGTAGAAGTGCTGACATTTTTAGATGGCTGTTCAACGTCAAAAGTGATTAGCAAAATAAAGCAATAAGTATATTTTGCGAATAAAAAAGGGATAAAAGTGTTGCTTTCATCCCTTTTTTAAAGCCTGAATAAAGTGTATTTAAAATACTGGCTAAAAGTTATATTCGTATTTAGCAAAGGCAGATGTGTCATTTTCTGCATCGTCATTTTTAGATGCAAAAGCACCTAATGTTAAACGTCCACCCATTGCAAGTTGCCTGTAACGCAGTTCAACCTGTTTTGAATTATAGCTCGTTTTAGTAATTGTATTGCCTAGGTCAGGGTTATTAGGATACCAATCACTATTATCGCTGTTGTAATCAACGCTACGTAGTTTTACTTGCCAATCATCACCGTTTAAAAGTTGCCCTAATAAGGTTAATACAACCGATTGTGCGTCATTATCAAACGTTGAGCCTATGGTGCGGCCATGGTAGCGGTAACCTGATTTATAATCTGAATGCTCGTAATAACAATTCTCTTCAACTGATTCACCACACGAAACACCCGTATCTATGTATTCTACATTCACTAATACATTTTGATCATAAATACGCTGGGTCGTTTGGGCACCAAATAAGTAAGCTCGGTCAGCAGGTTTAAATTGTGAGCTGGCATCCTCACCTATAGTACTGGCATAAATGGCGTATGGGTGGCTAAACAATGTGTCAGACCAGCGAATATCGAGCCCTGCAAGTTGATTTCCAATTTTAGAATCTAGCTGACTGTCGCAATTTTCATTACCATTGATACAAGTTGTTTGCCCTGTAATAACATCAATAAAATTACCAGCAGAACTTGGCTGACCTTCACCTGCCCACTGCGCCGACCAACTTACTGCAATTTCTAATTGTTGCAATGGACGTATATTTAAGCGGCTACTCCACAGTAATGCATCAGGAATCACTCTGGTTGATTCAAGCTTTGCCATTTGTGCTGTAAAACTCCATTGGCCTATCCAGCTTAACCAAGGTGTTTCAAAGGCGGTGCTTTGTTCACGCGTAATACTTAAAGCTGGAAGCGGCTTTGCATTGCTAGACATTATCAGGCTATTGTCGATACCAGGTCCCCAAAACTGCTCAACAGCACCGCCTCTAAATATCCAATTACCTAGTCTATAGGCTACGTAACTATCATCAAGTGAGGTATCGTCACAATCAGTTAATGCTTGCTCATCTTTTACAATGTCATCGCTAGTTTTTCCGTTAATGAAGCATTTTTTACCGTCTTTTCTAGAGCTTAGTGCAATTTTGGCGGCAAAATTATCACCTAGGTAGGCATACGCTGCCGAAAGCGCTGATTTTTGAGTGTTGGTCGCGCCAAAGCTCGTTGTATGTATTGGATCTGTGGCTGCATAGGCTGATAATTGCACACTATGTGAACTTGCGTTTTCAGATTTATAACGATGCTTTACACGCAGTAATGCGTCTTGCAAGCTTGGAGATAATTGCTCGATGGGCATACTGTTAACATCATTAATAAAGCTCTTCCACATTAATGGGTATGTTGTTACCGGCGCTAAAATAATACCGGCGTCGGCTAGCTGTTGTATGTCAGCTTTTAGTCCATAGTCATCTGGTTTAACCCATGGTTCAGCATTAACAGATAAACTGATAGCACTAAATAATGTTGAAAGAATAAAAATTCTGTGTCGCAAAGTTCAGGTCCTTGTGATTAAGATTGCTGGCAAGTTTACCAATCTAAGTATGTTATTGCAGTAAATATTCAAATTTATGGGGTCAATTAAATGTATAAAAATGTAACCTATCTATCGTAACAAAGGCCTGATTGATATACTAAAGATCAAATAGGAAATTGAGAATGCAATGAGCAACAAACGACTTTTATTTATTCCAGTATCGTCACCAGAAGGAATTGGTGAATATATGCGCTCGTTGTTGTTGGCTAATGGGTTGCTCGCTGAGTTTGCTGGGATGCTTGATATTCATTTTATTTTAAACAGGCACACAACTTACGCCGATGTTTGCCCCTTTGATACCACTTTACTTGAGAGCTCAGCAACCAAAGAAGTTGCATTAGTGTGTGACTTTATCACTGCATACAAACCCGACGTTGTTGTTTTTGATTGTGCTGGGCGCGCAGCACATATGAAAGCGGCAAAAGAGGTGGGTGCTAAAGTTGTTTTTATTTCTCAACATGAAAAAAAGCGCGCAAAAGGGTTAAAGCTCAATCGTGCAAATTTGATTGATGCACATTGGGTTGTACAGCCAGACTATTGTATTGCGCCTTTAAGTTGGGTAGAAAATACAAAGCTAGATATGTTTCCCCTTGCTCATCCACGTAATGTTGGGCCTTTTGTTGCAAACGCTTCAGTGGAGCAAAAAAAGCAAGTGTTGAGCAAGTACGGGCTTGAAGAGAATAATTACTTACTAGTAAATGCAGGTTCTGGTGGGCATACATTTAATAATTTAAATTGTGCAGATACCTATTTCGATACCGCGCTCAAAGCGGGTAAAAAAACGGGTTTAAAAACAGTGGTCGTGTTTGGTTCTAATTATACAAAAATATTACCAAAAACAAGCGAGATTATTTGTTTAACAAGTTTAGAGGGAACTGATTTTTTAGCATTATTGAGTCAAGCAAAGTTAGCTTTATTGAGTGCTGGTGATACTTTGTTGCAGGCTATTGCATTGCAAACTCCTGTTATAGCTTGTGCTATTTCAAAAGACCAACATACCCGCCTAGAAAATTGTGTTAATGCAGGCGTAGCCATCAAAGCAAGCCTTAATCCTGACGATATAGTGTCTAAAATTGAATACGCAATAGATGATAGGCACTATAAGCCTCTCTTGGCTAAATATCGTAAATTAGAAAGCCCTCAAAGCTATAGCGTAATTACGAGTGCGGTAAAAAATATGCTTGCAGGAAGCCGTGCATGAACATTGTGATTGTTATTGACTCCCTTGTTGGCGGTGGTGCAGAAAAAGTTATGCTTACTTTAGCTGAGCAACTTGTTGAACTTGAGCATCACGTTACTTTATTGTCAATTGCAAGCTCCATTGAATATGACATCCCTGAATGCATTAATGTCGATAGTTTATTTCCTGATAGGGCTTCAAAAGTCGATCGCTTTTGGAACATAAATAAAAGCGTTGCGAAGTTAGAAGCCTGGTTTAACAATAAACAAAGAGTTATTGGTACTATAGATTTAGTACTTTCAAATCTTGATAGAAGCAATAATTTACTCGCTAAAAGCACGGTTAAAAATGTACATTTTGTTGTGCATAACTCAGTAAATTCAGAGCTTGCTAGGCAAAAAAAGCTAGGTCCGTTCTCTTATCGCTATCTTAAAAAATCAAAGCAAAACTTAAATGGTAAGTCACTCGTTTGTGTATCTAAAGGGGTAGAGCAAGAAATCACTCAAGGCGATTTAATTACCCCAAGTGCAATAACCACTATTTATAACCCCTTTAATTTAGCCGAAATAAAACGCCAATCTGATGACCTTAATGTAGCTATTCCGCAGTCGCCTTATTTGATTCATGTAGGGCGTTTAGCTAAACAAAAACGTCACGATATTTTATTTGCGGCATTTGCCAAGCTTGATAAAAAATACAAATTGGTTCTTTTATGTAATAAGCCTAGCAAAGCATTTAAGCTTGCAAAAGAGTATGGCATTGCAGAGCAGCTGATTGTCCCTGGTTTTGAACAAAATCCTTATAATTGGATTAAGCAGGCTGAAGCATTGGTGTTGAGCTCTGACTTTGAAGGGTTGCCAACAGTATTAATTGAAGCATTAGCTGTTGGCACGCCGGTAGTAAGTACTAATTGTACGTTTGGGCCTAGCGAAATATTAACAGGCGAGCTGGCTAATTACTTAGTACCTATAGAAAATAGCGAAGAGCTAGCGGCTAAAATAAAACACGTTTTAGCAAATAAGCCGAGTGTGGAAAGCGCCGATATTTTGCAAAAAGTGGATGCTAAGCTAGTAGCTCAGCACTATTTGGCTCTAAGCAGATAGTTTTTGGCTATAAAGGGCATTTAACGTTTTCCAATCATTGCTTTGCCAATTAAAGACGCTATTACGACCTTGCTCTTTTAAGAATGAACGCTTTAAGCGTGCCATATTACTCTGTTGCCATTGCGGATTAGGTACTTTTAACTCCCCGCGATCAAAGTCGATAATGTATACGTCGCCGTCTTCATTAAATAAAATATTATTTATATTTAAATCGGCGTGATACACCCCTTTGTTATGAAATAACGCAATAGTGTTGGCTATGCTTTCAAGCTCACTACTATTTAAAGGGCGCTCAATTAGAACGTCGAGCAGGCTTTTAGCGCCGCTAACCGCTTGTGTAATTATATCGCCGCGGTAAATCAAACCAATAGTGCTTACTCTGGCTGCAATTGGCTTGGGTACATTTAGACCGAGTTCAATAAGCTTTATCATTAAGCTGAACTCTTTACATACGCGGGTGTTTTTAAGGCCAAGGTAGAGGTATTGATCGCTTAATACCTTACCAACAAAACCGCCACGCCAATAATGCCTAAGTACAGCAGTTAAATCATCATGTTTAAAAAACCATGCTGTAGCGCGGCCTTTTTTAGCGCCTACTATTTTATTTTGCTTTTGCCAATAAGTTGCATCAAACCAGTTTATATCAACAAGGTTAAAATAATCTGGATGGCTTAAAATAGTGTGTTTGCCTTGCGTTAGTGTTTTAAACATAGCTCGTTAAAATAATTCAATAATAGGTATATATTAACGTGTTTTATGGCGCAGGATAAGTGCTTGCATTAACGCGAGTATAATTTAAGATCCCAGCATACTATTTAAAGCCTAACGGAATGCGTGACTCAAGTGCCTAACTACTCCTCTATTTGTATTTTAAGACTCTCTGCTATTGGTGATGTATGTCATGCTGTTAGTGCTGTTCAAGCAATTCAAAAAGCGCACCCTAATGCAAAAATAACCTGGGTAATGGGTAAAGTAGAGGCTATGTTACTTGCTGATTTACCAGGCGTAGAGCTGGTGATCTTTGATAAAAAAGAAGGTAAGGCTGCGCTTAAAAAATTAAAAAACACCTTTAATGGTAAGCAGTTTGACGTGCTTCTTAATATGCAGGTGGCATTAAGAGCAGGCTTTGTAGCACGCTGTATACCTGCAAAAGTAAAAATAGGCTTTGATTGGGCACGCTCAAAAGAACTACACAGTTTGTTTATAAATAAACGTATAGCCCCACAAAAAGAAGCGCATGTGCTAGAGGGATTCAAAGAGTTTGCGGGTGCAATTGGTGTTAAAGATTATTTACCTACATGGGATATGCCTTACAGCGCACAAGATCAAAACAAAGCAGATGAGTTACTAGGGCAAGAGTATTTAGCCAGCAAGCTATTTGTAATTTCGCCAGCGGCTAGTAAAGCTCAGCGAAACTGGTTGCCTGAACGTTATGCCGTACTTGCTGACTACGCGCACGAGCAAGGTTTTAATGTTGCATTAACCGGCGGACCTACTGAGCTTGAAGTAAATTTAGCGAATAACATTATAAAACATAGCAATAGCCCAATTTTAAATTTAGTTGGTAAAACAAAGCTTAAAGAGCTGCTATGTGTTTTAAAAAGAGCTGATTTAGTTCTTGCCCCCGATACTGGCCCTGCTCATATGGCAGTAACCGTTGGCACACCAGTTGTTGGTTTATATGCTCACTCGAACCCTGCACGCACTGGCCCTTATTTATATCAAGATTATGTGGTAGAGGTTTATCATCAAAGTTTACTTGAGCAAACGGGTAAAACTGCGCAGCAAGTCCCTTGGGGGACCCGAGTTAAAGGGGATGATTTAATGAGCCAAATAACGACAGATAGCGTAAAAACAATGTTTGACCATGTTGTGAACAAAGAGGGGCTTGAGTGAGTATTAAACTACATAAAGCGCTTTTTTTAGACCGTGACGGCGTGGTAAATGTAGACCACGGCTATGTATATCAAAGTGAAAAGTTTGAATTTATTAAGGGCATTTTTAGCACCTGTAAAACATTTTTCGACGCGGGCTATAAAATTATAGTAGTCACAAACCAATCAGGCATTGGGCGAGGTTATTATACTGAGGCTGAATTTAAAGTGCTTACTCAGTGGATGAAAACGCAATTTAGTAACCACGACATTAAAATTGCCGATGTCTATTTTTGCCCGCATCACCCTAAAAAGGCGTTGCCCGAATATTCAAAGCAATGTGATTGCAGAAAGCCAGCCCCAGGCATGTTGCTGCAAAGCATAGAGGAGCATAATATCGATCCTGAGCAGAGTATTATGGTTGGTGATAAGCTCAGTGACATGCAAGCTGCTCAAAAAGCTGGTATTGCAACCCGAGTATTAGTGCGTTCAGGGCAAAGCTTTGACGAAAGCGCAAAGCAACATGCTGATTTAGTGATTGATTCAATAGATGATTTAACTAAACGTTTACCGTTATGAAAACACGCTTTATTTAAGCGTGTAAACTGGCACATATTCCTTACATTGAGCGCGTTTGCGACGAACTGCAAACCGTGCATTTTTCTCGTTAAACTTTTACAATACACACCATCATAAACAGTGGCATAAACGTTGTTGTTTACCCGTTCAATTAAATGGAGACTACAGATGAGAGCATCTGCTTTTTTTAGCCAATTACAAGAGCAAATTGAAGACGTTAAAGCCCAAGGCCTTTATAAAAGCGAGCGTATAATTACCTCGCAGCAACAAGCTCAAATTGAAGTAGCATCTGGCGATAAAGTTATTAACTTTTGTGCTAACAACTACCTTGGCCTAGCAAATAGCCCTGAGTTAATTAAAGCAGCGCAAGGCGGTTTAGACGACCACGGTTTTGGTGTGGCCTCTGTGCGTTTCATCTGTGGTACGCAAGACATTCACAAAACACTTGAGCAAAAAATTAGTGCATTTTTAGAAACCGAAGACACCATTTTATACTCTTCTTGTTTTGATGCTAATACAGGCTTGTTTGAAACTATTTTAGGTGCAGAAGATGCGATTATCTCTGATTCACTTAACCATGCTTCGATTATTGATGGCGTTCGTTTATGTAAAGCTAAGCGTTTTCGCTATGCAAATAACGACATGGCTGATCTAGAAAAGCAATTAATTGCCGCAGACGAAGCGGGCGCTAAAACAAAGTTAATTGCCACCGATGGCGTGTTCTCTATGGATGGCGTAATTTGTAACTTAGAAGCTGTGTGCGATTTAGCTGATAAGTACGATGCGCTTGTTATGGTTGATGACTCTCACGCTGTAGGTTTTGTTGGCGAAAACGGTAAGGGTACACCTGAATACTGTAACGTACTTGACCGTGTAGATATAATTACTGGTACATTGGGTAAAGCGCTGGGCGGCGCATCAGGTGGTTACACCTCAGGTAAAAAAGAAATTGTTGAGTGGTTACGTCAGCGTTCTCGCCCATACTTATTCTCAAATTCATTAGCGCCTTCAATTGTAACTGCATCAATTAAAGTACTAGAGATGCTTGAAAATGGTGGCGAACTTCGCGCTAAGCTTTGGTCTAATGCTAAATATTTCCGTGAGCAAATGGAAGCAGCAGGCTTTACCTGTGCAGGTAAAGATCATGCCATCATTCCTGTAATGCTAGGTGACGCTAAAGTAGCCTCACTTATGGCTGATAAATTACTTGCAGAAGGTATTTATGTGACTGGCTTTTCATTCCCTGTTGTACCAAAAGGCCAAGCACGTATTCGTACGCAAATATCAGCGGCGCACAGTATAGAGCAGCTAGATACAGCTATTGCAGCCTTTACCCGTATTGGCAAAGAAATGGGCGTTATTTAATTTTTTAAAACTAAGAAATGACTTGGTTTTTGTGAGCGTAAATTATGAAAGCATTATCTAAATTAAAAGCAGAACCGGGTATCTGGATGACAGATGCACCTAAGCCTGAAGTGGGCCATAACGATCTGTTAATTAAAATACGTAAAACAGCGATTTGTGGCACCGACGTTCATATTTATAAATGGGACGAGTGGGCGAGTAAAACAATTCCTACACCAATGGTTGTTGGTCATGAGTACGTTGGTGAAGTGGTTGATATGGGTCAAGAAGTTCGCGGCTTTTCAGTGGGTGACCGGGTATCTGGCGAAGGTCATATTACCTGTGGGCATTGTCGAAATTGTCGTGCTGGGCGTGTGCATTTATGCCGTAACACCACAGGAGTTGGTGTTAACCGCGAAGGCGCGTTTGCTGAGTACTTGGTGATCCCTGCATTTAATGCATTTAAAATTCCAGACAACATATCTGACGAATTAGCCTCTATTTTTGACCCATTTGGCAATGCTGTACACACAGCCCTTTCGTTTGATCTAGTAGGAGAAGATGTACTAATTACTGGTGCCGGGCCTATAGGTATTATGGCTGCAGCTGTTGCAAAACATGTAGGCGCGCGTCATGTAGTAATTACTGATGTTAACGAGTACCGATTAGAGCTTGCCCGCAAAATGGGCGCAACTCGCGCGGTGAATGTTGCAAATGAAAAGCTTGAAGATGTTATGACCGACCTAGGCATGGCAGAAGGCTTTGATATTGGTCTTGAAATGTCGGGTGTGCCAAGTGCATTTAATTCAATGCTTAACAATATGAACCATGGTGGCAAAATTGCCATGCTCGGTATTCCACCATCAGACATGGCAGTAGATTGGAACCAAGTTATTTTTAAAGGTTTAGTGATTAAAGGTATTTATGGTCGCGAAATGTTTGAAACCTGGTACAAAATGGCAAGTTTAATACAGTCAGGTCTTAATTTAAGCCCAATAATTACACATCAATATTCTGTAGATGACTTCCAAGCTGGCTTTGATATGATGATTTCAGGTCAGTCAGGAAAAGTAATTTTAAACTGGGATTAATTCCATAAAAAATTGCAAGAAGGGCGGCTATGGCCGCCTTTTTTATTTTATTTATTAAAGAGAGTTCAATGGCATTTAAACATATATCTATTGCGCAAACGCATGAGTTATTAGACAAAGAAGACGTAGTAATTGCAGATATACGCGATCCTAACTCGTATCAAGCAGGCCATATTCCGGGGTCAGAGGCACTATCGAACGCAAATATTGCCCAGTTTATGATGGAAAAAGAGTTTGATCAGCCCATTATTATTGTTTGTTACCACGGCATGAGTTCGCAAGGTGCTGCTAGTTACTTAGTTGAGCAAGGTTTTGAGGATGTATATAGCATGGATGGTGGCTTTACAGCCTGGGAAGCGGCCTACAGCGAGAAAGTTGAACGATGATAGAGCTTGGCAGTTTAAATAACCCGCGTGCCGCACAAGGCTTTATAGATTATTTAAAAAGCCAAGGTTTAGACGGGCACTTACATTCAACTGATGGTAGCCACGTTATTATTAGCGTATCTGAAGAGCATTTTCATCAGGTACAGCCGCTTTGGGCTGAGTTTACTCAAAACCCAGGCCATCCTCGTTACCAGCAAGCTTCTTGGAGTGTAGGTAGTACGCAATCACCTTTAAAATACCAAGGGCAATCGCTTAACCTTAAAGCGCGGTTCAAAGCACTGAGTTGGCTTAATCAATCGGTAAGTGTACTCAGTATTGTTATTTATATTGCATTTTTACTGGGTGGTTTCGAGAGCATTTATTCTGCATTACAGTTTAACCCCTCATACCCATTGACGTGGTTTACGCCAGCCTTGGTTCACTTTAGTGCTATACATATTGTGTTTAACTTAATTTGGTGGATATCGCTTGGTGACAATATTGAAAAACAATGCGGAAAATTGAGCTTAATTGGCCTGTTTTTTATTACTGCTTTAATTAGTAGTTGGGCGCAATATTTAATTGTTGGGCCTAACTTTGGTGGTCTAAGTGGCGTGGTATACGGCTTACTGGGGTATTGCTGGATCCATAGCTTTTTAAATCCACAAAAACCCGCATTGGTGAGTACCTCAATTATAGGTTTTATGCTTGTTTGGTTAGTACTTGGTTTTGCTGATGTGTTGTTTATTGGAATGGCTAATTGGGCACATTTAGGGGGGCTAGTGAGCGGAATGGCGTTTGCCTACACCGCTCAACTGTTTACTAAAAAGCATACAAATAGTTGAGTTTAGTGATACAAATACTTTGTAAATAGTACTTCACGTATAATTTCTTGGCCTGTTTCTTCTTTTAACAGGCTTTTTAATTTTTCTATACATTTTGCGCGAATTTCTTCTCGACCAGTCAATGACTTTATTTTTTCTTCTGGCTCTTTCGAAAAAATCTCTACAATAGCATCTCTTAATAAAGGGGTATGATGTTCAACAATGGCAATGTCTGAATTGTTACTAAGCATTAGGTCAACGGTAACGCGTACGTAACCCATTTTTTTACTTGATGCGCCAATATAATTAGTAATTATGTCAGGTTCAAAACCAAAATAACCAACCGTTGACTCTGCACGGGCACTTAGGCTCACTATACTCATAATTAATGTAAGAAGACCTACGTATACTATTTTTTTCATATTTAAAGCGTTTCCGAAAACCTGTTGTAAATAGTTTATACTTAATAATAGGTAATAAACAGCGCCAAGCAATTATTTATATTAGTTACTTAGGTTGGTGAATAGGCACTTTTTCAAATGCTTAGGCAATGTTATCATTTGCTTGGATTATATTTTATTGAGTTATTGTGACAACTTTTCCTTTATCTTTATCAGCTAACTGGCTATCGGATACACAAACCGATGACTTAACACCTACAGAGCAAGAATGGCTTTTTGAGCCCCATTCTTTAACCGCTAAGCTAAAAAGTAAAGCAACCTCTTTTAGTGTAAAAGTACTCAGCGAACAGGCGTTTAATTTAAGTCATGAACAACAGCAATTACTAGGCTGTAAAACGTCATCGGCGTTAAACCGAGAGGTGCTTTTGTTGTGCGATAATAACCCCATGGTTTACGCTCAAAGTTGGCTGCCAAATAACCAAACGCACAACTCGCTTCATAATATGGGGGAGCGCCCTTTAGGCGATGTTATTTTTCAACAACGTGAGCTTGTTCGTCAAAATATTGAAATTGCGCGTTTTGATAGCAAACATTCATTACAGAATTTGGTTACCCAGCTAAATTTACCAACTCAAACTCTATTAGGCAGGCGTAGCGTGTTTTCGTTAAATGATTACCAATTTTTGGTGGCGGAAGTATTTTTACCTGGGGCGTACCTTTACTCATGAAATTAGCAGGTTTAAAAGCAAAACATTTTTCTTATTATTTACAGCTTATGCGTGTTGATAAGCCCATAGGTACTTTATTGCTTTTATGGCCAACATATTGGGCTTTATGGCTTGCAAATAGTGGGATGCCGAGCTTAATTAATTTTATAGTGTTTACTTTGGGGGTTGTAGTAATGCGCAGTGCGGGCTGCGTAATAAATGATTTTGCAGATAGAAAAATAGATGGTTCTGTAAAACGCACAGCCCAACGGCCTCTTGCATCTGGTACTGTCGCAAGCGGCGAAGCGCTAAGTCTATTTTTATTACTGATCACTTTAGCGTTTATTTTGGTTTTAATGCTGAGCGTTAACACTATTGTGTTGTCTGTTGGTGCACTTGCGCTCGCATTTTGCTATCCGTTTATGAAGCGATATACCCAGTTGCCACAAGTCGTGCTGGGTGCTGCATTTGGTTGGGCAATTCCTATGGCTTATATGGCATCTATTGATGCATTACCTCTTCAGGCTTGGTTGCTGTTTGCTGCTAATGTATGCTGGACGGTTGCGTACGATACCATGTACGCCATGGTCGATAGAGATGATGATGTGAAAATTGGTGTTAAATCGACTGCTATTTTATTTGGTCGCTTTGACCGCCATATCATTTTTATATTAAATGCTCTATTTATCGCACTTGTTGTTTATATTGGGGTAATTAACCAGTTAAATATGGCTTTTTGGGTTGGATTACTTATAGCCACAGCATTACTCGTTTACCAACAAGTATTAATTTTAAAACGTGATAGAGACGCATGCTTTAAAGCTTTTTTAAATAATCATTATGTGGGTATGGCTATTTTTATTGGTCTATTGCTCTCGTACCCCATTAACATTTAGCTATATTAACGAGGTGGATCAACTATTCCGCTAATGGATGCGTTTTTTCTAAACCAGCCAGCAATTGAATACCGATTATCTACTGCTGGTAATACTTCGTGAACAAAGCGTTCGCTTTCAAATAAAACTAATGTCCCCGCTTCTGGCGAAATGCTCACTTCAACCACTTTACTTTTAGGCTTATAAATAACAAGCTCACCGCCCTCATTGGGCGTGTTTAAGTATAAAACGCTAGTAAATACTCTATTAGAGCGTCCTTTAAATGCATCGACATGTTTTTTATAAAAATCACCATGAGTGTATTTTGCGTAGTGACATTCGTAATCAAACAGACCCATAAAAAAAGTGCGATTGAGCGTTGTGCGAATACTCTCCATAACAGCTAGGTAGGTTAATTGTGCTTGGGACGAACCATCAAACCAATAAGTTTTATCTTTTCGAATATTATCGTCAATTTGTAAATGATTTAAGCGACCAATACCTGCATGGCTAAAATGCGGATTTATGCGATAACAATCAGCCATTAAATCAGCTATTAATTCTTTGTTTAAGGCATTGGGAATAACTGTATAACCGCGACTTTCAATATCGTTATAAAACGGGCCATCGGTTGAAAAGTTGATCATTTAGGAGGTTCTTTTTTTGAAGGTGCGCCAGTTTAGCCGAAAAAGAGTAAAAAGCTATTGTTTTATGTCGCACCTGTCTCAAAAAAGAACGCTGAATTAATTCAGGGTTGTGGCTGCTTTTTTAATAAGTGAAAGCAAATGTGCTAAGTGCTCCGTAACTGTGGTTTGTTGGTTTGTTTGAACAATTAGTTGCTCATGGCTTAAATCTTTATTTGTTTTTAACTGAACAAGATCGGTGTGTTCTGCCACAGTGTTTGCATGCTCAATGCTGGCGATTGCAAAACTATCGGATTTAATGATGCCAGAGATAACCTGTTCAATACTGCCCATTTTGATAGTTGATGATTTATTCAAAGAATCAATGGCCTCGTTCAGCATGCTTTGAACTTGTTTTGATTGAGAGAAACAACCAAAGGCTGAATAGGAGTCTAGTTGGTGTTTGCTTATGTCATTTTTTTGGGCAAGCGGGTGATGCTTAGATACAAATAAAATAAGCTGATCAGGCAAATGAATATCACTACCAATGCTATTTACAGCTTGAGAATAAACGCTAATGTCTATTTCACCTTCCTGAAGCTTGCGTGTTAACTCATGCTGTTCTTGCAATTGCATTTCGATCTTTACATGTGGGTATTGCGCTAAAAATTGACCGCATGAAATAGGCACAATGTTACTCGCTTTATTAGTGTAACCAATAATGAGTTTTTCATCGGCGTTGCCATGAACAGATTGAAACAGGCGTTTTTTGGTATTTTCTAATTCGCTAAGTGTATTTTTGGCGTAATCTAAAAATAGTTCGCCTTCAGGAGTCAGTTTTACTGAGCGGGTTGAGCGCGTAACTAACTCATAGCCCATTTCATCTTCTAGGGTCTGAATACTGCGGGTAAGTGCAGAAGTACTAATTTTTGTTTTTTCTGCGGCTTGTCTGAAGTGGCGTAACACACCCAGTGCTACAAATTGTTCTAATTGGTCAAATCTCACTTTATAGTCCCTTTTTATAAGTAAGTTGTGATGTACTAATACATCAATTTTCTGTCTGTTTTATCTGTCTAAACTATTAATAAATATATGTAAATTTAAAAAAGATAAACTACACAATATATCTGTTTGCACAATAATAAAAGTGTAAAGATGTTAAAAAGTATTAACCTTTAGACTAAAGACTAATAATTTTTTATTCACCTAACATCCTTATCTGGCAAAGTTAATACTAAAAAGCAGGTATAAATCTATAAATAAAAATATTAGGTAAATTTATTATGCTAATTAATGAAAAAGTATGCCACAAAGTAGGGCATTGATTAAGCAATAATTAAAATATTTGCACGAATTTTAGTCTTTTAGCTTGTTTTATTATCAAAGTTTTTGTTTGCTCTGTTACTTAATGGTTTGTTTTCAATATTTTGAAGTTCAATTTCTATTGCATCACATGAAATATGAATTTCAAATAAAGACGTTAGTAAAGATAAACTTAAACAGGTTAGGCTTACGCCAAATAAAATAATTCCTGTGGTATTAAACTCAATAAAAAGAGCAAACATAGACAAGGTACATAATAAAAAAGAGCCTACACCGTAAACTTGCATGGTTCTTATGAGCTTTATGCGCTTTCTTAAATTGGTAATTTGCGCAACCACCACAGGGCGAATTGACTCGCCTTCTCTGGCATTTAACTCTCTTATTAATTGCGCAAGTACTAAAAATCGGTTTGTATAAGCAAGAAGTAACAAAGATATAGCTGGAAAAAGTAGACCCGGAGTTGTAAGTGTCATGCTTGCGCCTTTTTGAATATTGTTTAATAAATTTCTCAATACCTCAAGGTATTGTACACACAAAATAATCGAGGTCGATATTGCAAACTTATAAAAACACAACAGATAGTGCTTTTAATTGGATAACAATTTATAAGGCAGCCAACACGTTAGAGGCTAATATTGTTAAGGGGTTAATTCAAGCGGGTGGAATAGAGTGTAAAATTGTAGGAGAAATGCTTCAAGGTGCACTTGGGGAAATTCCTTTCGATCAGGCGCAAGTGAGTATACAGGTTTATGCGATAAAAGAGCGCCATGCGCGACAAATATTGGTAAACTATCAGCAAGTAAAACAATCCGCTCCAGATTGGGTTTGTCCTAACTGTAATGAGCATAATGGATCAACATTTGATTTTTGTTGGTCATGTGAGACGTTAAAGAATGACTAAAGCAAATAATTTTCAGCGTATTAGAGAGCTAAACTATTTACAAAAAGCGGTATTAGCAAGTGCGCTAATTGAACGTATGTTGCCAAATTATGGCTTATTTAGTGAGGCTACGGGGTTTGGTGATGAAACGTTACTTCGTAATGCGCTTAATGTTTGTTGGGAAAAAATCTTACTGCCAAAAAGTAAGATTGACTTAGAAAAGCAAGTTGAAAAAGTGGAACCTAATGTTCCAGAACTCGCTGATTTTGATATGTTTGGTACATACCCAGCTATTGATGCGGCAACGTCATTACTGAGCTTGATGCATGGTTTAATGGCACAAGACGATAAAGAGTTTGTAAGTGTAAGTAAAATTTCACAAGCAACCGTTGCGCGCTTTATTGAATACCAGATGACAGTTGAAGGTGAAATTGCAGACAACACGGCTGTTAGGGAGCACCCTTTAATGCAGTACGAAATTGAAGTGCTAGCCGAGCTTATTGACTTTGTTGAAAGTATGGGGCGTATTACTTCAGAAAGTGTAAAGGCGCTGAAAAAATTTGCTGTTGTTGATGGTCAAACAAATATTGGTTTGGCGTTATAAACAAATTAAGTAACTTGAACTTTGGTTAAGTAGTGATAAAAAAGCAGGAGAAGTACAGTGCGAATTTTAGGCATTGAATCGTCATGTGATGAAACAGGTATAGCAATATATGATGACGAGAAAGGCTTATTAGCTCATCAGTTATATAGCCAAGTAAAAGTACATGCTGACTACGGTGGCGTGGTTCCCGAGCTGGCGTCACGCGATCATGTTCGTAAAACGCTTCCGCTTATTGATGCAGCTTTTGCTCAAGCTGGTTGTGGTCCTGAAGACTTAGACGGTATTGCTTATACAGCCGGTCCTGGTTTAGTTGGGGCGCTATTAGTGGGTACTTCAATTGGTCGTTCATTGGCTTACGGATGGGATATCCCTGCTGTTGCGGTTCATCATATGGAGGGGCATCTACTTGCTCCCATGCTTGAAGACAAGGTGCCTGAGTTTCCGTTTATTGCTTTACTTGTTTCTGGTGGCCACACCATGATGGTAAAAGTTGAAGGAATTGGCCAATACGAAGTATTGGGCGAGTCTGTTGATGACGCTGCAGGTGAAGCCTTTGACAAAACAGCTAAGTTATTAGGTCTTGATTACCCGGGTGGTCCCCGCTTAGCAAAATTAGCAGAGCAAGGTATTCCAAAGCGATTTATCTTTCCTCGCCCAATGACAGATAAACCCGGGCTTGATTTTAGTTTTAGTGGATTAAAAACTGCGGCGTCGATTACCATTCGTGAAAATGACGATGACGAGCAAACTAAAGCTGACATTGCGCATGCATTTCAAACCGCTGTTATTGATACCTTGGTTATTAAATGTAAGCGAGCGCTAAAGCAAACAGGTATCAAGCGTTTAGTGATTGCGGGCGGTGTAAGTGCAAATACCCAGCTTAGGCTTCAGCTTGAAAGAGTCATGCAGGGTATGAAGGGCGAAGTGTATTATCCGCGTACGGAGTTTTGTACTGATAACGGTGCAATGATTGCTTATGCCGGTATGCAACGTTTAAAAGCAGGGCAGTTTGCAACCCTTGATATGAAAACTAAGCCGCGGTGGCCAATAGATAGCCTCGAGCCTATTTAAGTACTTTGTTATGTTGGTTTGTTTTCATCAGTGGGGGCTTTTTTAGCTCCCACTTTTGGTTCTTCACCAGCAAATAGTCTCACTATGTTTGTTCGATGGCGAAAAATAATAAGCACCGTAATAAAAACCACTGGCAGCGTGTAGAGTGGCTTAATTAACCACGTATAAAGCGGTGCGAGTAAAACGGTGACTAGGGCGGCAAGAGAAGAATAGCGACTCACTGCGACTATAATTAGCCAAGTAGTAATTAATAACCCAGCTAGGGATAAACCTATTGGGAGTAAAGCCCCAAATGCTGTTGCAACGGCTTTACCTCCTTTAAAATTAAAAAATACAGGGTACATGTGGCCTAAACAGGCGCCAACGGCAACTAAGCCAAGTACCAAAGGCTCAAGTTGTAAAAAATAAGCCCCCCACACGGGTATCGTGCCTTTTAAAATATCAAAAACAAGAACTAAAACAGCAGGAAAAGCGCCACCTAAGCGGTAAACATTAGTTGCGCCTGGATTATTTGAGCCATGTGTACGGGGATCTTGAAGTTTAAATAGACGCGACACTAAGATAGCCGATGAAATCGACCCAAGTAGGTACGCTAAAACAAACATCAAAATAGCTAACACATAGTTCCTTATATTTTTATCGTTATACCCATTACATTTAATGCAATTAACATCGTTTTTGGGCTATTATTGGCGGCAAAATTTATCGTGAAAATTAATATACTTCTACCAAATTTAGCTAAACGCGCTATTTTGCTATTGTAGAAGGAATTTTTACATATTTAAACACTGATTAAAGCATATACAATATTAATTTTTAATTAGTTTATGTGGTTAGAACAGTTGTTGGTCTTTTGGAGTATCAATGGATAAGGTATTTATATCTCAATTGCACGTCGACACTATTATTGGAGTGTACGACTTTGAAAAAGAAAGTAAACAGAGCCTTTATTTTGATATTGAAATGCTAAGTGATATTAAACCAGCCGCCGCAAATGATGACATTAATTTAGCCCTTGATTACGCAAAAGTAAGCGAGCGTGTCATTGCGCATAGTACAGCTAAACCTGTTGAGTTACTTGAAACACTTGTTGAACAATTGGCAGACATTATTTTAACTGAGTTTAATACAACACAAGTTAAAATAAGAGTGAGTAAACCTGCTGCAGTTGCGCAAGCGCAAACTGTTGGAGTAGAAATAACACGTAATAAGGCAAGCGTTTAAATGGCGCAAATATTTATTAGCCTTGGGTCAAATATCAACAAAGAGCACTATATGCAAAGTGCCTTAAAAGCACTTAAAACGCATTTTACGAATATAGAGCACTCGTCTGTTTTTGAAAGCGAAGCTGTCGGTTTCGTAGGTAATAACTTTTATAATTCGGTCGTTGGGGCAAAAACAGACAAGCCGTTAGCTGAAGTGTGTGCATTACTAAAAAAAATAGAGCGTGATAATGGTCGCACACCAAACGATAAAAAGTTCAGCCCAAGAACCCTTGATTTAGATTTATTGTTTTACGATGATGTTATTTGCGATAGCCCCGCGCAATTACCACGTGACGAAATAACTAAGAATGCATTTGTATTACAGCCTCTCAGTGAGGTTGCCCCCGGTTTTTATCACCCTGTAGCTAGGCAAACAATTGCTCAATTATGGAATGCATATAATAACCCTCAACAAAAACTATGGAAGGTGGAGTTTTCTAACCCATGAGTATTTTAGAAATAATAATTTTAGCGCTAATTCAAGGTTTTACTGAGTTTTTACCCATATCTAGCTCGGCACATTTAATTTTACCCTCACAAATATTAGGGTGGGAAGACCAAGGACTTGCTTTTGATGTTGCAGTGCATGTAGGGACATTAATAGCGGTTGTTATTTATTTTCGTAAAGAGGTGGCTGACATTCTCAGTGCGTGGTTTAAATCGTTTGGCACACAAGGCAAAACAGACGACAGTAAACTCGGCTGGTGGATTATTTTAGGAACAATACCAGCGGCTGTATTTGGTTTGTTACTTAAGGATTTTGTTGAGTTATACCTTCGAAGTGCATGGGTCATTGCAGCCACGACGATTATTTTTGGCCTATTGCTTTGGTACGCTGATGCTAAAGGGAAACAAGTTAAAACAATTTATCAACTTAATTGGAAGTCGGCTTTAATGATTGGCTTGGCGCAAGCCGTTGCTATGATCCCGGGTACCTCTCGTTCAGGTATTACAATGACAGCGGGTTTAATGCTAGGCATGAATAAGCAAAGTGCAGCGCGTTTTTCGTTTTTACTCGCTATTCCTGTAATTTCAATGATGGGGCTTTATTACACAATAGAACTTGCATTGGGTGACCACGTTGTTGATTGGGGTACATTGCTACTAGGTGTGGTACTGTCTTTTTTATCTGCCTATGCGTGTATTTATTTATTTTTAAAAGTGATTGAACGAATGGGAATGTTACCTTTTGTAATTTACCGGTTAGTTTTAGGCTTGGGTTTAATTGTTTTTTTAAGTATGTAATTTAATTTACTTTGCAAAAAGCCTTCTAATTTAGAAGGCTTTTTTGTTTGTGATAATGACTTTAAGCATTAGTAAAATACCTACATATAATGGTAAGTAAGCGCGAAATTTGGCATTATAGCGCCATTAAACTTTGCACAGCTGCAAAGTGAGCATACGGTTTAAGGAAAGTATATGCATATTCATATTTTGGGCATTTGCGGTACGTTTATGGGTGGTATTGCAGCCATTGCTAAGTCGCTTGGCCATAAAGTAACAGGTTCAGACCAAAACGTTTACCCACCTATGAGCACCCAGCTTGAAGAACTTGGTATTGAGCTCACTCAAGGTTACGACGTATCTCAATTAGAGCCAAAACCCGATATGGTAGTGATTGGTAATGCGATGAGCCGAGGTAATCCGTGTGTTGAATATGTGTTAGACAACAGCTTACCTTATACTTCAGGTCCAGAGTGGTTAAAGCATAACTTATTGCAAAACTCGTGGGTGCTTGCGGTAGCTGGTACGCATGGTAAAACAACCACAGCGAGTATGCTTGCCTGGATATTAGAATATGCTGGTTTAAAACCGGGGTTTTTAATTGGCGGCATAGTGCAAAATTTTGGTGTGTCGGCAAAGGTAGGTGAAAGCCCTTTTTTTGTTATTGAGGCAGATGAATACGATACCGCTTTTTTTGATAAGCGCAGCAAGTTTGTCCATTACTTACCGCGTACATTAATTTTGAATAATTTAGAGTTTGATCACGCCGATATTTTTGATGATTTAAACGCAATTAAAAAACAATTTCACCACTTAATGCGTACACTACCTCACAGCGGTAAAGTAATTTGGCCAAAACAAGACAAAGCACTTGAAGACGTTATATCGCAAGGGCTATGGAGTGAAAGCGAAACGCTAGGCATTGATTGGGGTTACGAACTAATTAAACCCGATGGCAGTGAGTTTAAAGTACTTTTGAATAATGAACGGCAAGGTACGGTTAATTGGGGCGCAATTGGCGAACATAATGTTAAAAATGCGATTATGGCAATTGCTGCAGCGCGCCATGTAGGGATTGCGGTTAGCCACAGTATTGAGGCACTTGCCGAGTTTATAAGTCCGAAAAGGCGAATGGAACTCAAGGCCGACATAAACAGTATTAAGGTTTATGACGATTTTGCTCATCACCCAACAGCGATTAAAACAACCTTGGCGGGTTTACGCGCTAAAGTTGGCGATGAAAAAATTATTGCTATTTTAGAGCCTCGCTCAAATACCATGAAAATGGGTGTACATCAGCATACGCTACTCGCTTCATTAGCTGATGCTGATGACGTACTTTTGTTTGAACCAGATAACTTAGGCTGGTCGCTTAACGAGCAAGCTCAAAAAGCGGGCATGCAGTGCTTTAATAGTACGCAAGCTATTATAAATACGGTGCTTGAAAATGTGCAGCCTGATCAACATATTTTAATTATGAGTAATGGCGGTTTTAACGGCCTTCATCAGCAACTAGTAGATGGTTTGGCTGATAAATTCAGCGGAGAATAATTTGCAATTTAAAGATAAAATCACCTTAGCGTTTAGTGGTGCCTCTGGCGCACCATATGGTTTAAAGCTCCTTGAAGTGTTACTAGAGCAGCAATACCAAGTGTATGTACTTATTTCTAGCGCAGCCCGGGTTGTGCTTGATACTGAGTCAAACATAAAGCTCTCGGCAAATGAAGACAAAGCCACTGAGCAGTTAAATACGCTATTTGATGCACAGCCACAACAATTACAAGTATTTGGTAAAGATAACTGGTTTAGTCCTGTAGCCTCTGGCTCTGCAGCGCCTAAAAAAATGGTTGTGTGTCCATGCAGTGCGGGGTCAGTATCGGCGATTGCTGTAGGCGCATCTGATAATTTACTAGAGCGTGCGGCCGATGTAGTGATTAAAGAACGTGGCCAGCTTATTTTAGTACCGCGTGAAACGCCTTTTAGCGAGATTCATCTAGAGAACATGTTAAAGCTATCGCGTTTGGGCGTTACCATTATGCCTGCAGCGCCGGGCTTTTATCATAAGCCGCAAAGCATAGAAGATTTAGTCGATTTTATGGTGGCTCGCATTTTAGATCATTTAAACATTGAGCATACACTAACAAAACGTTGGGGTTATGGTGAGGGTAAGTAATGAGTAAGCAAAGTATTGCATTAAATATTGAAGGCCTTACCAAGGTATACAAAAACGGCGTAGAGGCTGTTAAAGGTGTTGATTTACAAGTAGACGAGGGCGATTTTTTTGCATTACTTGGACCAAATGGCGCAGGTAAATCAACAACGATTGGTGTTATTTCGTCTTTGGTCAATAAAACTGAAGGTAAAGTGGAGGTATTTGGTTACGATATAGATACCCATCTTGAAGCTGCCAAGGCGCATTTAGGCTTAGTACCACAAGAATTCAACTTCAGCCAATTTGAAACGTTGACCCAAATATTAGTAAACCAAGCCGGTTATTACGGTGTACCGCGTAGCGAGGCACATAAGCGTGCTGATAAATATTTAGCTCAGCTTGGTTTGCTCGAGAAAAAAGATAAACAAGCGCGTACTTTATCAGGCGGTATGAAGCGTCGTTTAATGATTGCACGCGCACTGATGCACGAGCCAAAGCTACTTATACTTGATGAACCAACAGCGGGTGTAGACATAGAGTTACGACGCTCTATGTGGGAGTTTTTACGCAAAATTAATGAACAAGGCGTAACTATTATTTTAACTACCCATTACTTAGAAGAAGCAGAACTGTTGTGTAAAAACATTGCCATTATCGATACCGGTCGCATTGTTGAAAACACGACGATAAAAGCACTGCTTGCAAAGCTTGATAAAGAAACGTTTGTACTTGATTTAAAAATGCCAGCTAAGCCAGTCACGTTGCAAGGTTATAAATTTACAATGACGGATGATCATACTATTGAGGTTGAAGTAGCTAAATCACAGGGCTTAAATGCAGTGTTTAGTGCGCTTACAGAACAAGGCAATACTGTATTAAGTATGCGTAACAAGGCCAATCGATTAGAAGAGCTATTTGTAGGATTACTAGAGCAAGGGCGGGGCGAATAAATGTTTAAATATGGCGTAGCGCTAAAAAGTATATGGATTAAAGAGTGTATTCGTTTTTTACGTATTTGGGTGCAAACTCTAGTACCACCTGCCATAACAATGAGTTTGTATTTTGTTATTTTTGGTAACCTCATAGGCTCGCGCATTGGTGAAATGGGTGGGTTTAGTTATATGGAGTTTATTGTACCGGGCTTAATAATGATGTCGGTTATTACAAACTCATACTCTAATGTGGCTTCTAGTTTTTACTCAACTAAATTTCAAAAAAGTATAGAGGAGCTGCTTGTTGCGCCAGTGCCTAATTACATAATAGTACTAGGCTATATGGGCGGTGGTATGACTCGCGGCATGATGGTGGGCTTTATTGTTACCTGTGTATCGCTGTTGTTTGTTGATATTCAAATACACAATATATTTGTAATTATGGCAACGGTAATTTTAACCTCGGCGGTGTTTGCGCTAGGTGGTTTAATTAACGCTATTTACGCTAATAGCTTTGATGATATTAGTATTATTCCCACATTTATACTTACTCCGCTAACGTACTTGGGTGGCGTATTTTATTCAATTACCTTGCTACCTGAGTTTTGGCAAAATGTATCGCAAATCAACCCCATCATCTATATGGTTAACGCATTTAGGTATGGGTTTTTAGGTGTATCGGATGTTGATTTAACCGTCGCATTAGGTGTGATTTTAGTGTTTATTACCGTGCTATTTACTGTTGCGCTTACATTAATCAAAAAAGGTGTGGGGCTAAGACACTAATGAGTGATGCAAATTCTCGAAGTATTGTATCTAATCAGGCCGGTATTCACGAAAAGCTTGATGAAATAGTAAATAAGCATTTAAGCGCCGAGTTTAAAAAGCCCATTGCAGCGCACACGCAAGCGGCATTTGATGAGGTTAATGAAAAAGTTAAGGCATTTAATGGCCCTCTTATTTTAGACTCTTGCTGTGGTGTAGGTGAAAGTACTGCTAACTTAGCTAAGCTTCATCCTGATGCTCTTGTGGTCGGGATTGATAAGTCGTCGCATAGGCTTGATAAACACGACGTTCAATATAAGCAAAGCGACAGTGGCCAGTATATTTTGGTACAGGCTGATTTAAATGATTTTTGGCGCTTAGCAGTTGCAGCAAATTGGCAGCCTAGCCACCACTATTTGTTGTATCCAAACCCATGGCCTAAATCTAAACATATTCAACGCAGATGGCACGGTGCAGCTATATTTCCTTATATTGTTAAGTTAGGTGGCTTATTAGAAGTACGCAGTAACTGGGACATATATGTTAAAGAATTTGCAAGGGCGCTTGAACTAACCAGCCATATTTGTGAAGTGCTGCCTTATCACAGCGACGATGCAATTACCCCGTTTGAGCGAAAGTATTGGGCCAGTGGTCAGCAAAGTCACCGGCTTATTATTGATTTAACCTAAGTTATTTTTAAGCGTTTTTCTATCGACTCAAAATAGCTTTATCACTAACGTTTGGTTAATTAAGAGACTAAGTCAGCATTTTCTGGTGTAGCAAATTGTGGCGCAGGTTGGGCAAAATGGTTACCCTGCATGAGCGTCACATTTGCTTTTTCTAACGCATTTACAATGGCTGCATTTTCGACAGATTCAGCTATAAGCAGTAAATCTAATTGGTTAGCAAATGCCGCTATATGCTCAATAAATAAGTAAATGTCGTTATCGTGTATTATCTGTTTTATTAATCCGCCATCTAACTTAATACCGTCAACTTCAAGTTTTAGAACATTTGAAATATTTGAATAACCGCTACCAAAGTCATCAATTATTACCTTAACCCCTTTACTTTTAACCATAGAAATAAATGCTTTAACTTCAGAATAATTTGCAATCGCTTGGGTTTCTATTAACTCTAAAGTGATATTGCTTGGGTGCGGATAGCGCTTAAGCTCGTTTGTGATGAATTCATTCAAGCTTGGGTCTAACATGTCTTGCGCTGTTATATTTAAGCTCCAACAAATGTTCGTTTTTCTGAAGCGGCTAATACACTGTGAAAATATAGTGCGGGTTAATAACCCGTCCATTCTGGAGCGAGTAACTACATTTAAAAACGCATCGGGTTTTAAAATCTCTCCGCTTGCGGTAACCATCCGCGCCAAACATTCGTACTGCACTATCTGATTTGTTTTGGTATCTATTATTGGCTGAAAGTAAGGTACAATGCGGTTGTTATCAAATGCATCATGCACTTCTTTGGCCATTTCTACATTATATTGATATTGAGTTTTAACATCGTGAAGTGCTTTAGAATAATTAATAACTGTGTGTCTACCTTGCTTTGCTTGTAGTGCAGCAATATGAGCATTTTCAAGTAATAGCGATTTATTACCCGTCGCAATACCAGCACACAATGTAATGTATATAAATGGATCAATTAATAAAGGCGTATTGGCATTATAGGTTTCGATTAAATCGCTCAGCTCTTCATAAGGTGTTTCTTTAGGTGATAGCAGCACCAATTTATTGGTGGCTAAGCGGTATAAATGACAGTTGGCAGAGCAGCGGCTCTTAAAATGCATAAGCAAGTTTTTCATTACTTTATCGCCGATTTCGGTGCCGTAAAAGCTATTTATATCTTCAATTTCATTAACCCAGACAACAGCTAACTGCATATGATGACTGTTACTTTTTTTAAGTAAGTACTCCAACGCAATGTGGTTTTCAAACCCAGTACTGGAGTCGGTTGCTAATGAGCGCTTAAGTAAGTAAACATAAATAGCGGCAACGAGTACAGCTATAAAAAAGAAGAAGCTTGCCATAGCTGCTGCTTTGGAGACGCTTTCGCTTAGCTTTTGGTTAAGATCAAGAATCGTTATATCAGCGCCAGTAAGGTAAGTTTTACCAGTTTTATCGTCAACAAAAGGGATAAATATAGTTTTAAAGTGTCCCCATTGATCGGCCGACACTTCAAATACCGGCTCAGTGGAGTAAAAAGCGCTTATGTTGAGATCAGTTGCTTCTGGGTATATATCTAAATATTGCGTTATTTTGCCATTGTTCATATCGTCTTGCGTATAGCTAGATGCAGTAAAATATACGCGGTTGTTTTTTAATATCATTGCATATACATATGCCACATCTAGCGCTTGTGCAAACTCAGAAAGTTGCCTGCTTTTGACTTCATAGTCAAAAAAATTAATTTGACCGTTTTGGTTCATGGTATTTAGGTAGTCATCACCGAGTATATGCTTAACACTGGCTGCAGCATTAAGAAGGCGCGCATCAACAGATTCCATAATTTCAGCGCGGGTTGTGTGGTAGGTGTAGTAAATATAGACCACTAAACTGACTAAAAATAAAGCAAAACCAGCCACTAACCAGCTCACTTTCACTCTTCCCTTAAGCATTGCCTGTCCCTTTTTTGTTGTTTTAATGATTATACTTAAAATACAAAATTGCCCAATAAATAATTAGTATTTATTAGATTAAATAAAATTTTAATTAAATTAACACTTTTTTGTCATGCGTGGTGTTGCTTTTAAGGCTTTTAACGAGACATTTTACTTATATTGCAGTACAGTTAGCGCAATTATTTAGAAACACTATTGCTTAACTTACCGCCATATTTGGGCGTTTTTACTAGTTAAACAGGTGTTTTAGCAACACACACACTAGGTATTAAGATGGATCAAAAGCGTTGTGCCGTCGCCTCTAAAGAAAGCCTCAAGCGTATATTTACTGTACCTGAAGCGCCTGACTCAACTTTAAGCAAAATTGAGCTTGAAATATCGAGTAATTTAGCAGGTTTTTTAAACGAAAATATAGCGGCAATCGAAAAACCATTACATGAAATTGAAAAAGACTTTCAAGCTGCGGTGATCCCAGAAAACCCCACGTTTGTATCTGCTTATGCTCAAGACATAATGGAGCAACTTGTTGCTCATTCTGTGCATACGGCTGCACCAAGTTTTATTGGTCATATGACATCAGCTTTACCGCATTTTTTACTGCCACTTTCAAAGTTGATGGTGGGACTAAATCAAAATCTAGTAAAAATTGAGACATCTAAGGCATTTACCCCCCTTGAGCGTCAGGTGTTAGGTATGATGCATCATTTAGCCTATGGCCAAAACGATGCGTTTTACTCTAAATGGATGCACAGCGCTAAAACGTCATTAGGTGCATTTTGCTCTGGCGGTACGGTTGCAAACATTACTGCGCTTTGGATTGCTCGAAATCGTTTGTTAAAAGCCGATGGTGAATTTACCGGTATTGCATCGCAAGGAATTGTGGCAGGTATGCTGCATTATGGATACAGAGGTTTAGCGGTATTAATTTCAGAACGTGGTCATTATTCATTAGGTAAATCAGTTGATTTATTAGGGATAGGGCGCGACAACTTAGTTGGTATTAAAACAACTGATGACAACAAGGTCGATGTAAATGCCATGCGAGACAAAGCCCGCGAGCTTGAGTCAAAAGGCATTAAAGTAATGGCAATTATTGGTGTTGCAGGTACAACCGAAACCGGCAATATTGATCCCCTCAACGAAATGGCTGATTTAGCGCAAGAAATTAACTGTCATTTTCATGTTGATGCGGCTTGGGGTGGGGCAACGTTATTATCTAACACTTATCGTCCTTTACTCAATGGTATTGAGCGAGCAGACTCAATAACAATTGATGCCCACAAACAAATGTATGTCCCGATGGGCGCAGGTTTAGTGTTGTTTAAAGATCCCGCTGCAACCGATGCAATAGAGCATCATGCTGAATATATATTGCGTAAGGGCTCTAAAGATTTAGGTAGCCACACACTTGAGGGTAGCCGCCCTGGTATGGCTATGTTAGTGCATGCTTGCTTACGTGTTATTGGCCGTAAAGGCTATGAAATGCTAATCGATCGAAGCATAAAAAAGGCAAGGTATTTTGCTGATTTAATCAAGGCAGACGAAGATTTTGAACTTATTTCAGAGCCTGAGCTATGTTTGCTTACTTATCGCTATGTGCCTAAGCAAATAAAACAAGCGATTGCTGAGGCTGATGAAAAAACACGGATTGATATTTTTGCTTCACTAAATCGTTTTACAGCCAGTATGCAAAAACGCCAGCGTGAATCTGGACGCTCGTTTGTATCGCGTACTCGCTTGACTCCAGCTCAATACGATAATCAACCTACGGTTGTGTTTAGGGTTGTACTGGCTAATCCGCTTACCTCGGGTGTGATTTTAAAAGAGATATTAGCTGAGCAAAAAGAGCTTGCTAAAACAGACCCAGTATTTAAAAAGTATTTAAGCAAATACATGAAATAGTAAATTTAGCATTTATAAAAAAAGACGCTGTTAAGCGTCTTTTTTATTGCTTAGCTAAAAGCAACAGGCTTTTATAATATTGCTAATGATGTGCTGTGAAGGCTTTATTTTTTCCATTGCTAAAAATTCGTCAGGCTGATGCGCCTGATTAATAGAACCTGGTCCCATAACTATGGTTTCACAACCCAGTTGCTGAATAAAAGGTGCTTCTGTGCAGTAATTAACAGCAATGGCTTTTTGGCCCGCTACCTTTTCAGCTAGTTGAACTAGCGCGCTGTCGGTTCTGCCAGTAAATGCGGGTATTGGGTCATGTAGGTCAATAACACTTACTGAATTTGGGTATTGCTCGTTTATGTCTTTTGTTGCATCTAGCAGCAGTGCTTGGAGCTCTTGTACACTCAACCCTGGCAATGGGCGCATATCAATATGCATTTCACAACACCCACATATTCTATTTGCGTTGTCACCACCATGAATATTACCAAAATTTAAAGTAGGATAAGGTATTTCAAAGTGGCTTAGTGAATACTTATTCTTTAATTGCTCTTTTAAGATCAGTAATTTTGAAGTCACTTTATGCATAACTTCAATGGCGTTAAGACCACGTTCGGGATCGGAGCTATGGCCAGAACGACCGACAACTCTTATTGCAGTACTCATATGCCCTTTGTGTGTAAATACTGGTGTCATATCAGTAGGTTCGCCAATTATACAGCGAGCAGGTTTTAAATTAGGATGCTTACAAATTTGCTGAGCACCCGCCATTGTGGTTTCTTCATCTGCAGTGGCGAGTATTAAAATTGGCTGTGTTTGTTTTTTTTCATCTATTTCGCTTATAGCTTGTAATACGAAAGCAAAAAACCCTTTCATATCAATACTGCCTAGCCCATACAGTTTGTTGTCGAGTTCTGTTAATTTAAACGGATCATGATTCCAGCGGCTGTCATCAAACGGCACTGTGTCGGTATGCCCAGCAAGCATTAAACCACCATCCCCGGCGCCTCGTTTTGCTAATAAGTTATAACGCCCTTTTTTGCCTTCCAGTTCTATTATTTCACAGGTAAAACCGAGCGTTTCACACCAGTGGGTAAGTAACTCGATAACGTTTTTATTACTCATGCATTCGCTGTCTTCAATTGCACTGATAGACGGGGCTGCAATTAATTGCTGGTACATAGAAATAAACGAAGGCAAAGACATAAAAAATTCCAAAATAACTATTCAATTTAATTGCATAACAATATAAAAGTATTTATGATGAATATCAATTCACTTTTTAAGCATAAATATATTAAGTAACACAATGAAGATAATGCGACGATAATCAAAATTCATTAACAAAAAAGACTTACTTAGCACCTAAGCTAGTGTAAGCGAACACATAAATTAGTAGTAATAGATTTTAAGATAATGAGCAAATAATGAATGTAGCGATTATTGGCGCGAGCGGATACAGCGGCGCAGAACTAGCAAGCCTTGTAGCTAAACACCCAAATTTAAAACTGTCAGGTAGCTATGTATCTGAAGGAAGCCTAGATAAACAGAAATTACTGAGTGATTTATATCCAGAGCACCTAGGTTTGCTTGATACTCCTTTACTTCCTCTTACAAAGTCAGCGTTCGACGACATTAATGCGAATGCAGATTACGTATGCCTGTGTACCGACCATAAAGTAAGCGTAGATTTAGCGCCGCAATTTTTAGCGATGGGCAAAAAGGTGTTTGACCTATCGGGTGGTTATCGCCTTGCAAGCAATGATGATTACGTTACTTATTACGGCTTTGAACATAAGCACCCTGAGTTACTAAATGAATCGGCCTATGGTTTAGCTGAATGGAATAGCAACGAAATTGCAAATGCAAATTTAGTGGCTGTTGCTGGCTGTTATCCTACCGCGGCGCTGAATGCGTTAAAGCCACTACAGCAAGCAGGTTTGTTAAGCGACGACAAAATTATTATTAATGCAGTGTCGGGTGTAACTGGCGCAGGACGTAAAGCCAGTATAGGTACTCATTTTTGTGAAGTGTCGTTAGCGCCATATGGTTTATTTAATCATCGCCACGGACCAGAAATAGAGCAACACCTTGGTCATCAGGTTTTATTTACCCCTCATTTAGGGAACTTTGCTCGCGGTATTTTAGAAACCATTTACGTGCAACTAAAACCTAATGTTACAAGTGAGCAAGTGGCTAAGGCCTACAGCGTGCTTGAAAACGAGCCTTTAATCCGCCTGTTAGGTAGTAAGATCCCGTCAATTAAGGGAGTTGCAAAGCAGCCTTATGTTGATATTGGTTGGCAGCAGCAAGGCTCTCAACTCATTGTTATGGCGGCCATTGATAATTTACTAAAAGGTGCTGCAGGGCAAGCTCTGCAGTGTATTAATTTATCAATGAATTTAGACCACACCACAGGCTTAAAAGGAGCGTTTTAATGGCTAAAAAAACGTGGGTTATTAAGCTTGGCGGCGCTGTACTTAACACTGAAAACGCAGCTCATGCGTTATTTGATGTGTTGTCTAATCAGCTAAGCCATAATTTTGTAATTGTCCATGGTGGCGGGGCATTAGTCGATACATGGTTAAAAGAAGCCGGTTTTGTTAGCGCTAAGCATCAAGGTTTACGTATTAGCCCTGCAGAACAAATGCCCCACATAGTTGGTGCACTTGCAGGTTGTGCAAACAAGCAGTTAATGGCTCAAGCTATTGCTTCTGGCCATAAACCTGTTGGGTTAAGCCTTTACGAAGCAGGCGTAACGGCATCGCAAAAGCTCAAAGCATTGTGCCTAGTAGGAAAGTGCGAAAGTAACAACGACTCTATTATTAACGATTTACTAAACGTCGGGCGCTTACCAATTGTTAGCTCTATAGGTTTTGACGAGCAAGGGCTTTGGTACAACGTTAATGCAGACGAGGCAGCGGCAGCTATCGCCAATAATTTAAATGCAGAACTTATTTTTATGACTGATGTAGAGGCCGTGCTTGACGCTAATAAGCAGCCATTACACCAATTAGATACAAAACACATTGAGACTTTAATTGCAGAGGGAGTAATTGTGGGCGGGATGGAGGTCAAAGTTAAGACCAGTCTTCACGCTGCCCTACACTTACGACGCGGTGTGTATATTTCCAGCTGGCAAAAGCCAGAAAATTTAACTGCTTTGCTAAACGGCGAGCATGTCGGAACGAAGATTACACCATAGGGTTACCATGTTAGAGAATTTTTTAACCGGTCTAGAGTTAGACCAACAAGGCGCACTTAATTTATTAAAGCTGGCGCGTGATTTAAAGGCAAAGCCAGAAAAATACAGCCAAGTACTTGCGGGCAAGTCAGTTGTTACACTATTTGAAAAGCAAAGCTTACGTACACGTTTATCGTTTGATATTGGCATTAATCGTTTAGGTGGTCATGCGGTTTATTTAGATCAGCAAAATGGCGCAATGGGCGCACGTGAATCTGTAAAAGATTTTGCACTAAATATTTCAACGTGGGCTGACGGTATTGTAGCGCGTGTAAACCAGCACAGCACGTTAACCACATTAGGTGAGTACTCTTCTGTTCCTGTGGTTAATAGCTTGTGTGACTTGTATCACCCATGCCAAGCATTGGCAGACTTTTTAACGCTTCAAGAAGTACATGGCGATGTGAGCGAGCTTAAAGTAGCTTATCTAGGCGAGGGCAATAATGTAACTCATTCACTTATGTTACTTGCTGCAACACTGGGTACTGATTTTGTGGCAGTAACGCCAAAAGGCAGTTCTCCGGATTCGCAAATTCTTAAAAAAGCAGAGCAAATAGCAGCTATGAATGGCGCATCAGTAATGGTGAGTGACCGTGTAGAAGCGGCGGTTGGCGCAAACGTTGTTTACGCCGATACATGGGTGTCTATGGGCGATGATACGCCTCTTGAGCAAGTTAAAGAAAAATATATGCCTTATCAGTTAAACCAAGCATTGCTAGATCAAACAGGGGCTACTACGGTATTACATTGCCAACCGGCACACCGTGAGTTTGAAATTACCTCTGAGGTAATGGATGGCCCAGCATCAAAAATTATTCAACAAGCAGAAAATCGCATGCATGCGCAAAATGCTCTGCTAGTTACATTACTAAATCCAAATTTTGTTAAGGAACACCTATGAGTTCAATTAAAAAAGTCGTTTTAGCCTATTCAGGTGGTCTAGATACATCGGCTATCGTGCCATGGTTAAAAGAAAATTACGGCTGTGAAGTAATCGCGTTTGTTGCCGATGTAGGCCAAGGCGCAGAAGAGCTTGAAGGCGTTGAAGAAAAAGCCATCGCATCAGGTGCATCAGAGTGTTACGTGGTTGACTTAAAAGATGAAATGGTAAGTGAATACATTTACCCAACGCTTAAAACGGGCTCTATTTACGAAGGTACTTACTTACTAGGTACCTCAATGGCGCGTCCAATCATTGCTAAAGCGCAAGTTGAAATTGCACGTAAAGTAGGTGCCGATGCGCTGTCGCATGGTTGTACGGGTAAAGGTAACGACCAGGTACGTTTTGAATCGTGCTTTGCAGCGCTTGCACCTGATTTAAAAGTCATTGCACCATGGCGTGAGTGGGACTTATCAAGCCGTGAATCACTACTCGATTACTTAGCCGAGCGCGATATACCGTGCTCTGCTTCAGCAACAAAAATTTACAGCCGTGATGCTAACGCATGGCACATTTCGCACGAAGGCGGCGAGCTTGAAGACCCATGGTGTGAGCCTAGCGATCAAGTATGGACTTGGACTAACTCTCCTGAGCAAGCACCCGATAAAGCCGAGCTAGTAACATTAAAAGTAGTTGAAGGTGAAGTGGTTGCCGTCAATGGCGAAGAGCTTAAACCTTATGATTGTTTAGTTAAATTAAACGACATTGCGTCACCGCATGGTGTTGGCCGTGTTGATATAGTAGAAAACCGTTTAGTCGGCATGAAATCTCGTGGTTGTTACGAAACCCCAGGTGGTACGGTGATCATGGCGGCCCTTCAAGCAATAGACGAGCTAGTACTTGATAAATCAAGCCGTAAGTGGAAAGAAGTATTAGGCGGCGAATTTTCGCACCTAGTGTACGACGGACGTTGGTTTACGCCGCTTAAAGACTCTATTTTAGCGGGCGCCGAGGCGTTATCTACATTAGCAACGGGTGAAGTGGTACTTAAGCTTTATAAAGGCCAAGTGACTGCGGTTCAGAAAAAATCACCTAACAGCCTATACAGCGAAGACTTTGCGACCTTTGGCGAAGATGATGTGTATGACCAATCACATGCTGAAGGCTTTATTCGTTTATTCTCGCTTTCAAGCAGAATTTCGGCGTTGTCTAAAAAGTAAATTTTACGCCCCTTGTAAAAGGGGCATTTCAGGGTTTGGAGATATTTCATGGCATTATGGGGCGGACGTTTTTCTACGGGTCCAGACGAGGCGTTTAAGCAATTTAACGACTCTCTTCCATTTGACTACCAACTAGCAGAGCAAGATATTATTGGCTCTGTTGCATGGGCTGGCGCACTTGAACAAGTTAACGTGCTATCAAACGATGAGCACAAAGAATTAGTATCGGCATTATACGAGTTACTCGAAGAGGTAAAAGCAGACCCAACGGCTGTAGCTACCTCAGGTGCTGAAGATATTCATTCGCATGTTGAAGCGGCTCTAATTGAGAAAGTGGGTGACCTAGCTAAAAAGTTACACACAGGTCGCAGTCGAAATGACCAAGTAGCCACCGACTTTAGATTATGGTGCCGTGATACTGCCGATCATATTTTAAAAGCCATTGCGCAATTAAAAGCTGAATTTGTTGCGTTGGCCGAACGCGAACTAGGTACTATTTTACCTGGTTATACCCATTTGCAACGTGCACAACCCGTACTATTTAGCCACTGGTGCATGGCGTATGTTGAAATGCTAGAACGCGACGAAAGCCGTTTGCAAGACGCTAAAGCCCGTATGAACTATTGCCCGCTAGGCAGCGGCGCATTGGCAGGCACTGCTTACCCAATTGACCGCCAAACACTTGCACAAGGCTTAGGCTTTACAGGTGCAACTAAAAACAGCCTTGATGGTGTATCTGACCGTGACTTTGTTGTTGAGCTATTAAGTTGCGCTTCAATTTCAATGATTCATTTATCACGTATGTCTGAAGATTTAATTTTTTATAACTCAGGTGAAGCGGGTTTTATTGAGCTTGCCGACAATGTTACATCTGGCTCGTCTTTAATGCCGCAAAAAAAGAACCCAGATGCACTTGAGCTTATCCGTGGTAAAACAGGTCGTGTATTTGGTGCCTTTAGCGCCATGATGATGACCCTTAAAGCACTCCCTCTTGCTTACAATAAAGATATGCAAGAAGACAAAGAAGGCATTTTTGATGCGATGCCAACATGGCTTGCGTGTATTCACATGGCACAAGCGTGTATTAAAGGGGTAAAAGTAAAAGGTGAGCGGACATTAGCTGCAGCAAAAGGCGGCCATGCAAATGCAACCGAGCTGGCTGATTACTTAGTTGCTAAGGGGGTGCCTTTTAGAGAGGGGCATCATTTTGTAGGTGTGCTGGTGCAGCTTGCAATAAGTGAAGATAAAACCCTTGAGGAGCTCTCACTTGAACAATATAAATCAGTAAATGATGTGTTTGAGGACGATGTTTATCCGGTACTTGAAATAGACGCCTGTATTAAAGCGCGTCAAGCAGTTGGCGGCACCTCCATTGAGCAAGTCACTAGCGCAATTAAAGCAGCCAAAAAAAAACAGCAGATAACGGTTCGTGATGCCAACCTAGATGACGTTGAATCAATTGCAAAACTTATTCAACACTGGGCAACGGTCGGCGAAAACTTGCCGCGTGCTAAAAGCGACATGGTGCATTCGATTAATGAATTTGCTGTAACCGAAATAGACGGCAAAGTGTCTGGCTGTGCATCGTTGTATATATACGATACTGGCCTTGCAGAAATACGCTCTTTGGGTATTGACCCGCAAAGTGCGGTAACTGGGCAAGGGCGGCAATTAGTTGACCATTTACTAATAAAAGCCAAAAAATTGGCACTTAATCGCGTAATTGTGCTTACTCGCGTGCCAGACTTTTTTGAAAAACAAGATTTTGTTTTTTGCAGTAAAGACAGCCTGCCAGAAAAAGTAATGAAAGATTGTGAATTGTGCCTTCGTAAAGAAAACTGCGACGAAGTAGCAATGGAATATATTTTAAAGCCAAGTAATAAAGCGGCGATCCCGTGTAAATTCGTGGCTTAAACTCCCTGGATACAAAAAACGTACGGTTACCCCTGTGCGTTTTTTTATGCCTGAGTTAATCTGGTCGGAGGTGTTTTGATTGTGTCAACTCCTAGTAATTTACTTAAAAATAAAATTTAAATAAAAGTTGGTATACAGCTTGCTAATAGTTACGTAGTTATAAAATAGCAACTACCACCATGAGTAGTGCATATACCTACACAATGGTGTGATTTAGTTTTATGCCAATTAAATTTAAACTTTTATAAGGATCAATTACATGCAAATTTCAGCTAATAGCCAAGTGCAAATGCAAGCATACAACAAAACACAACAATTACAGCCTGCGGCTCAACAAACTACTAGCACTAAAACCCTACAATCTGATACAGTAAGTTTCTCGCAAGAAGGTTTAAGTGCGGCAAGTGCTGACCTAAACCGTGCTGGTATTGTGAAGCCGGGCTACACCAGACCAAAGTGATAATTTAAGGCGTTAGATGTTCTTACAAGACTTATTTGGGTTATTTTCTCTCTCTGCATTTTTTATGTGGGGTTTTTTAATGGCCTTTTTTTTTAATGTGTTTATTTATACAATTGGTTTAAAAAAAGGCACCACCCTTTTATTTAGCTCTTTTGTAATGATGTGTTCATACACTTTATCAGATTATTTCCTTACATGGCTTTCTCTTAAAAACTCACTTTACTTAAATTTTGCCTTGTATGACATTGCTACAATTTTTGCACTTATTCTAGTTTACAAAATAGTAAAAAAAACCACCCCATCTTTTTTATATTTAGTATTAGGTTTAAGCATCAATACAATCTTATTTTTATTAATGCATGTTGATAGCGAAATTTATGAAAATACCCAGTATTGGTGGTTTTGGGAGGTATATATTTATACTGTGAATCTTATAGATTTTACTATGATTGTAGCTTTAATAGTTGATAGAGATATTTTAGGGCTGCATAAACTTAAAAATGCAATACGCACATTACTAAATCCAAGCACTAATTCAAAAATGCCCTAGCTTAAAATTATTTTTAAGCTGAAAAAGCGTTAAAGCATAAATTTAAGGGCGGTCACTCTATAACTAATGACTATATTTTGACACCTATACTTTATAAAGTATTAAGGCGATTGTCACTTAGCTTTAGAATGGAAAAATAAAAGCATACTCCTAAAATTTGGTAAACAACTAAATCATGAAACGCTTTAAAGCTAGCCCCAATTATCTATGCACATTAGTGTATTTGTAAAATAGGTTTTTTGTATGTCCTTTTTGTTTCGCTTAGCTTCAAGCATATACAAACCTATCCAATTAAATATGTACTTACCGACCAGAATGACCTGCTCTTATTACATTAGCGATTATTATGTTAGATGACCTGATGTTAAGTCCTGATGTAAGTTTTTATATTGGAGCATTGGTACAGTGGGGTTTTTTAATGGCCTTTTTGTACTCATTCGTTTCTAGCATTAATACACCTGACAAAAAGCGTGTTTGGTTATCTCTAGTGATGACGGTTTCATATCTATCAAGCCTTTTTATAGATATTCAAACAATTCAGTACCTCGATTTTTTTTATTTTGATATAGCTACTATTTTTGCCCTAGTGGTACTTAATTTATTTATTAAAGAGAGGCTTATATCCGCCTATTTATCAACGGGGCTCTCAGTGAATGCTATCCTATTTTTAGGAATGCATTTAGATACCGTGGTTTATAATAACTACGAACCGTGGCTTTTTACAGTACTTTACTCTTGGCTAGTCAACTTTAACGACTTTGCCATGGTTGCCGTTTTCTTCATTAAAAAAGACTTCTTGGGTTTGGTTAAATTGAAAAATGTTGTGTTGAATTTAAAAGCACCGGTGGCTAGGTAATGGATAGTTTTTTGGAAGACTTATTTTGGAGTCTCGCTGAAATTAGCGAGCTCTTAGGCATACTTATTACGTGGTTATTTGTTTTTACATTTTTATATAACCTGTCTGCGGCTATTAATAAATCAGACAACAGCCGCACTCAACTGTCATTCATTATGATGGCTTCTTATACGTTGAGTTTGTACATAGATATGTATACTCCATTACTGTATCTACAATTATTTGCCTTTGATATGGTCACTATTGCCGTTATTTTTATCTGGCGGTTGTGCTTAGGTACAGTCATCCCTGTAGGTTTTTATTATTTAATTGTGGGGCTGTGTATTAACGCATCGCTTTTTATGGCCATGCATATTGATATAATAGTAAACCTAAATTACGAATTTTGGTGGTTGTGGATGCTTTATGGCTTTTCAACACTTATTGTTGATTTCATAATGGCTCTAGTACTTATTATTAATAAAGATATTTTAGGGTTGGTTAAATTAAAAAAAACTTTACTGAATCGTAAAACACGGGTGACTATGTAATGGGTAGTTTTTTGGAGGACTTATTTTGGAGCCTCGCTGAAATTAGCGAGCTCTTGGGCATACTCATTACATGGTTATTTGTTTTTACATTTTTATATAACCTGTCTGCGGCCATTAATAAATCAGACAATAGCCGTACTCAGCTGTCATTCATTATGATGGTTTCTTATACGTTGAGTTTGTACATAAACATATACACACCATTACGGTACCTACAATTATTTGCCTTTGATGTAGTCACTATTGCCGTTATTTTTATTTGGCGGCTGTACTTAGGTAAAGTCATCCCTGTAGGCTTTTATTATTTAATAGCAGGGCTGTGTATTAATGCAGCGCTTTTTATGGCCATGCATATTGATCGAACAGTAAGCTCAAATTATGAATTTTGGTGGTTGTGGATGCTTTATGGCTTTTCAACACTTATTGTAGATTTCATAATGGCTCTAGTACTTATTATTAATAAAGATATTTTAGAGTTGGTTAAATTGAAAAATGTTGTGTTGAATCGTAAAACACCGGTGGCTAGGTAATGGGTAGTTTTTTGGAGGACTTCTTTTGGAGTCTCGCTGCAATTAGCAATCTCTTAGGTATACCTATTACATGTTTATTTGTTTTTGCATTTTTATATAATCTGTCTACGGCCATTAATAAATCAGACAATAGCCGTACTCAACTGTCATTAATTATGATGGTTTCTTATACGTTGAGTTTGTTCATTGACATGTCTACTCTATTACTGTTCCTAAAATTATTTGCCTTTGATGTGGTCACTATTGCCGTTATTTTTATTTGGCGGCTGTGCTTAGGTAAAGTGATCCCTATTGGTTTTTATTATTTAATAGTAGGGCTCTGTATTAACGCATCGCTTTTTATGGCCATGCATATCGATACTATAGTAAATCCAACACACGAATTTTGGTGGTTATGGATGCTTTATAGCTTTTCAGCACCTATTGTTGATTTCATAATGGCTCTAGTACTTATTACAAATAAAGATATTTTAGGGTTGGTTAAGTTAAAAAATACTATGCTAAATCATAAAACAAAGCCGGTGAAATAAGGAAAGTGTAGTTTGGTAGACTTTATGTGGAGCCTCGCTGCAATAAGTGAGCTCATAGGTATAATTATTACGTGGTTATTTGTTTTTACTTTTTTATATAACCTTTCTGCAGCGATTAATAAACCTGATAATAGCCGAACTCAACTGTCATTCATTATGATGGTCTCTTATACGTTGAGTTTATACATAGACGCTTATACTCCAGCGCCTTATCTTCAATTATTTGCCTTTGATGTCGTCACCATTGCCGTTATTTTTATTTGGCGGCTGTGCTTAGGTAAATTCATCCCTGTTAGCTTTTATTATTTAATAGTAGGGCTGTGTATTAATGCATCGCTTTTTATGGCCATGCATATTGATAGTATTATAAATCCAAATTGCGGGTATTGGTGGTTGTGGATGGTTTACGGTATTTCAACACTCATTGTTGATTTCATTATGGCTTTAGTACTTATTATCAATAAAGATATTTTAGGTCTGGTCAAATTTAAAAACAGTGTACTTAATCGTAAAAAACAGGTTTCTGTTTAATGGGTAGTTTTTTGGAAGATTACTTTTGGATGATGGTTTCAATAGCTGAACCTTTTGGTATTTTTATAACGTGGCTATTTGTTTTCACCTTTTTATATAACTTGTCTGCGGCTATTAATAAAACCGATAATAGCCGAACTCAACTCTCATTCATTATGATGGTTTCGTATACTTTGTGTTTATACATAGATATGTATACACCACTTAGGCATTTACAGTTATTTATTTTTGATGCGGTTACGATTGCGACTATTATTATTTGGCGTTACAGCCTAGGAAAAGTGATCCCTGTCAGCTTTTACTACTTGGTAGGGGGGTTGTCTATTAACGCCACGCTTTTTCTGGCAATGCATGTTGATTTTATAGTAAACCCATATTGCGGTTATTGGTGGTTATGGGGAGTTTACGGGTTAGTGATGCCGCTTGTTGATATAACAATGGCTGTCGTACTTGTTACTAATAAAGATTTGTTAAAACTGGTGTGGTTAACTAAAAAACTAACCACACGTGCTTAATGTATTATTAGAGGCTTAATACCCCTATATTTTTTGCTTTGGTAAAGCACTCACTAGGCTTAATTAGTATTGCAGCCTACTTTTTCTTTGAGTGCTTTTACAATAATAGGGTCTACAAATTCGCTTACATCGCCATGATGACGCGCCACTTCTTTAACTAAAGTAGATGAAATAAAAGAATTCTTTTCAGCAGGTGTTAAAAATACACTTTCAAGGTCGGGGTTTAGGCGGCGATTCATGTTTGCTAATTGAAATTCATAATCAAAGTCAGACACCGCTCTTATACCGCGAATAAGTACGTGTGCATTGTGATCGCGTGCTAAATCGGCCAGTAATCCAGAAAAACCAATGACTTTTACGTTATCTAAGTGGCTTAATATTGTGTTTGCTAGCGCCACACGTTCTTTAAGGTTAAAACATGGCTGTTTACTTGGGTTATTAGCAACAGCAACCAAAACAGTGTCAAACATTTTGGCAGCACGTTGTATTAGGTCTGTATGCCCATTAGTAAGTGGATCAAAAGTGCCGGGGTAAATTGCAGTAACGTTCATAAGGTTCACAAATTATAATTTTGTAGCAGTTTAACAGTGTTTACAGAACAAATCAGCCCAGTTGCTAGTGCAGCCATTAGCGGTAATTTTAAGCGTTGTTTAGGGCGTGTTTTAATTGTTAATTTTGTTTATACTGCCTATCCAAATTTGAGTGTAATGTAGCCAATAGACTATTTGAGTATTAGCATATGAATACCAAGGAAAAAATAATACACACCAGTATTTCGTTGTTTAATGAAAATGGTGAGCGTGCAATCACAACGAACCATATTGCATCGAGTTTAGGGATGAGTCCGGGTAATCTTTATTATCACTTTAAAAATAAAGAAGACATTATTCGCCATATTTTTGCGCTTTACCGTGATCACTTAAGTACACATTTTAAACCTATTGATAAAGACGACGATGCATTTAGTCATTTAACTGCTTATCTCGACTCGCTATTTGAACTTATGTGGCGTTTTCACTTTTTTTACGACAACCTTGGCGATATTCTTTCTAGAGATACCGACTTAAAACAAGCGTATATTGATTTTCAGCTTGAGTTATTAGAGCAAGTTCGTAACGTTATTTTGGGATTGCGCGATAAAGGCATGATCGCCATTGACGAACAAGACGTAACTGAATTAGCCCACACGCTTAAACTCACTGTTAGCTTTTGGACACCTTACATAAAAGCACGAAGACCCAGTGGTTCGCTTGCTGAGCAAGATATTTATTATGGTATTTTAAAAGTATTGGCTTTATTTAGGGCCTACAGCACAGAAAAAAGCAGCGTACAGATGAACCAACTTCGCGAAAAGTACACGGCACTTGCACAGCAAGCACCGGCAGTAGCATAACGCTTGATTTATTGGCTGTTTCCTAGACGTTAAAATTTTTGCTATAATCGCGCGCCAAATGCCTGGGAGCGCGAATTCCCGCAGTCTAAGAGTGAACTATGCTTAAATTTATCGTCAAACTACACCCCGAAATAGCTATCAAAAGCCGCTCGGTTCGTAAACGCTTTACTAAAGTGTTAGAAAATAACATTAAAATTGTATTGCGTCGTATTGACGAAAAAGTACAAGTAAGAAACAACTGGGATAACATTTCAGTTGTCACCAAATTAACTGACGCACAAACTCGGTTAGACTTTATTGATGGTTTGCAACGCATTCCAGGTATAGTGCAATTTATTGAAGTGACCGAAGTCGAATTTAGTACTTTGGACGAAATTTATCAAAAAACTTTCGAGTTAATTGGCCACACAATAGCGGGTAAAACATTTTGTGTACGTGCAAAACGTATAGGCCAACACGACTTTACCTCAACTGATTTAGAGCGATACGTTGGTGGTGGTTTAAACCAACACGTTGAAGGTGCCCGCGTAAAACTTAGCCGCCCAGAGGTGACTATTCGTCTAGAAGTAAAAGATGATAAAGCCTACATTGTAACTCAAACACATTTGGGTATGGCGGGTTTCCCTTTGCCAACTCAAGAAGATGTGCTGTCGTTAATGTCGGGTGGGTTTGACTCAGGTGTTGCTAGCTACCAAATGATACGAAAAGGCGCGCGTACGCACTTTTTGTTCTTTAATTTAGGTGGCGCTGCCCACGAAATTGGCGTTAAACAAGCGAGTTACTTTTTATGGAAAAAATACAGCTCTACTCATAAAGTAAAATTTATTACGGTCGACTTTGAACCTGTTGTTGCCGAAATTTTAGAAAACGTTGAGAACAGCCAAATGGGCGTTGTACTCAAGCGTATGATGATGCGTGCCGGTAGCGCAGTGGCCGAAAAGCTAAATATTCAAGCGCTTGTAACGGGTGAAAGTATTGGGCAGGTGTCTAGCCAAACGTTGGCTAATTTAAGTGTGATTGACCGCGTAACCGAAACGCTTATTTTACGCCCGCTAATTCAGCATGATAAGCAAGAGATTATAAACATTGCGCGCCAAATCGGTACCGCTGAAATGGCCGAAACTATGCCAGAATACTGTGGTGTTATATCTAAAAAGCCAACGGTAAAAGCAAAAATAGACGTTATTAAAGGCGAAGAAGAAAAGTTCGACTTTGATGTACTTGATACCGTTATAGATAACGCGCGTGTTATGGATGTTCGTGATATCGACGTAGAAGCTAAGCAAGAGCTTAAAGAGGCTGAGTCGGTTGCCGATTTACCGCCAGGTTCAGTTGTTGTTGATATTCGCTCGCCAGAAGAAGAAGACGCGGCGCCGCTTGAAATTGAAGGTATTGAAGTAATTCATCTACCGTTTTTCCGCTTAGCTACGAAGTTTGGCGACCTACCAAAAGATAAAGACTACTACCTATATTGTGATAGAGGTGTAATGAGCCAGTTGCAAGCGCTTATTTTACACGAGCAAGGCTTTACAACGGTAAAAGTGTATCGTCCTTAAAGGTTAAGTAAATACGTTAATAGTTTATAAAGCGTGGTTTAAACCACGCTTTTTTTTGCCTGAATTTTAGCAAGTAACTCATTATTAGCTGGGGTTTTAATGTTGTACCGTTTGCCTTGCTCGCTAATATACCCACAAATAGCCATTATTTCTGTTGGCCTGTTATTAGCAATATCTTGCTGCATTGAAGAATAATTTTCAGCGGTAAGCGCCATTACGGTGTAAGCGTTATTTAACGCATCAGCTAAAGCAATATTCAACCCTTTTGCGTTAGCAACCCTGCAGCCCTCATAGAGTAAACTCATTATCGTTGCGCTAAATACAGGGGCACGCAATTGGCCGTTTTTTATATTGTGAAGTGCAGTTAGTGGGTTAATAGCCACATTAACCAACAGCTTTTCAAAGCGAAGTTGCTCAATGTTATTGACCACTTTTAAATTGGGAACTGCTTGAAGTAGTGGTGATACAAATTGTGAGTTTTTAGCTGCAAGTTTATTACAGCCACCAATCACGCTTTGCCCTTCACCGGTATGTTGCACAATGTACTGGGTAGACTTAAATCCGGCCATGCTGGTGGTTAAAAAGTATAGTGCTTGCTGAGTGTTCAGCTGAGGAATAAGCTCTTCAATATTTCCCATTCCATTATGAGAAACGACTAATATTGAATTTGCAGCAAGATAAGGTTTTACTTGTGAAAACGCATCTTGGACCTGAAAAGCTTTAACTGTAAAAATAACAACATCATAACTAGGTTGTTGCGCCAGATCGCTTAAATTAATAAAGCGTGCATTAATGTTATGTGACGGGGCATTTTTACGGCTATAAAAACGCGTATTGCAGGTTGGTTTGCGTGTTAAAACATGAACATTATTTTTGTGACTTAAAAAGTGGCTTAGTAACAAGCCAATAGCGCCATCGCCTACAATTAAAATATTAGTCATAGGGATTCTTTTTTCGAGGTGTAAAAATAACTCTTAGTAAAAAGTAACTAGCAGCACCAGCAAAATCAGCTATAAAATCGCCAATAGAGGCCTGCCTGTAAGGGAGCGCGTCTTGCATTATTTCAATTGATGCGCCGTAACCGGCCAATAACAAAATTTGTGCGTATAAGGGAAGCTTAAACGCTTTATCCATAATAATGGCAAGCACAAAAAAAATCCCAAAATGGGCTACTTTATCAATGTGTGGAAATAGGTTAGCTGCGCCTTTTATTTCTTTGGCAAATAAAAAAGTAAACGCTACGATGCTGAGTAAAAAAACAGCTTGGTAAACACGCCTTGTCACGTAAAATCCTAGAGTCGCTTAAAAAAGAAGCTTAAGTATATCAAACTAAATTAGTATCGCACCTGAACAAGATGCAGAAAAATGTAAAGATTTATAATTTTAGCGTTATAATTGCGCCATAAAATTAAGATTGAATAGTTAGGAGAAAACCAATGCCTTCATTTGATATTGTATCTGAAGTAGAAATGAACGAAGCACAAAATGCGGTAGATAATGCAAACCGTGAACTTGAGACTCGCTTTGACTTTAGAGGTGTTGATGCATCTATTGAGCTAAACGACAAAACAATTAAGCTAAAAGCTGAAGCTGATTCACAGGTTATGCAATTGTTTGATATTTTAGCGGGTAAAGTTTCTAAGCGTGGTATGGATGTAGCGAGCTTAGAGTTACAAGATATTAGCCGTGCAGGTAAAAATGTTTTTCGTAACGTTGCGCTAAAGCAAGGTATTGAAAAAGATGTGGCTAAAAAAGTAGTAAAAGCCATTAAAGATTCTAAAGTAAAAGTGCAAGCGGCTATTCAAGGCGAGGAAGTACGCGTAACGGGTAAAAAGCGTGATGACTTACAGGCTGCTATGCAAGTGGTGCGCACTGCCGATTTGGGTCAGCCTTTTCAGTTTAAAAACTTCCGCGATTAATTATAAAAGCCTTTTGGGCGCTTTATAAATAAAAAGCCAAATAGCCGCGCAGGTTATTTGGCTTTTTTTATGAACGCTACATAGTTTTTGTTTTTAATTGATTTTCTTTTTAGCTGTATAGACGTCCGTTGACATTTTTTATTAAACTCCTCACAATAGCGGCCTATTTTCAAGGTGCTTATTAATCTTTTCAATGGTTTGATTTTTTTAATAAGATAATCGGGAAGTTGGTGCGTTTTCATGATGACTACAATCCCAACACTGCCCCCGCAACGGTAAAGTAATACATAAAGCTATGTATTTACTGAGTCCGGAGACCGGCCTTGATGTAATCTTACTTAGTTCTTTGCGGTGGGCAAAGAAGGGGAACTTCATGTTAAAAAAAACAACTCTTGGCGTTGCAATTACTGCTGCGCTGTCACTATCTGTATCTGCTGCAGAGCAATCAATCGAAACTATTACGGTAACCGCTAATAAGTTTGAACAATCAATTACTAATGTATTAGCGAGTGTAAATGTTATAACTCGTAATGACATTGAAACCAGTAATGTTCGCGACTTACCAACGCTACTAACCACTCAAGTTGGGTTTCAGGTCAACCCTAACGGCGGTTTTGGTCAAAATGCCGGTGTTTCATTGCGCGGTACAGGGTCAGGTGATACGCTCATTTTAATAGACGGTGTACGCACCGGTTCGGCAACGCTTGGTCAAAAAGCATTAAGTAATGTGCCATTAAATAGTATTGAACGCATAGAAATAATTAAAGGTTCACGTGCAGCTATTTATGGCTCTGATGCGTTAGCAGGTGTTATTAATATTATTACTCGGGAGTCAGATAACCTTTCGGTCAGTGCTACGTTTGGATCTGACGCGTACCAAGACTACCAGATTGCTGGTTCTGTAAAAGAAGGCGATGTAACAACGGCTTTTAATGCAGGGTTTGAAAAGACGGACAACTTTGATGTACTTCAGGGCGCAGCACCCGATGAAGACGGTTTTGAAAATAAAAACCTTGGCTTTAAAGTAAACTATACCGACACACATTCCGGTAACTTTAAGTTACTAGGGCAATACAGCGAAGGCTTTGCTGATTACGACAGCCGCTTTAGTCCTGCCGATAGTACGATTGAGCGAGGGGATTTTAAAAATTACCAGCTTTCGGCTGGTTGGAATAAAGACTATAAAAATCAAACTCACAGCCTTGATATAGCATTTGCAACGGATGACTCAGACAATCGTTATGTTGATTTTTCTCAAGGGCCAACAACAAGTACGTTTGTTACTAAGCGCTCACAAATTGACTACAACGGCCAATACCGCTTAAACGACACGTTAAACATTAGTGGTGGTATTAATTGGTACAATGATGACGTATCACAAAGCTCAACCACGTTTGAAGTGCAAGAGCGCGATGTATTAGCTGTATTTGTTGGCGCATATTACGATGCGGATGAGTTGCTTGCCAATTTAACTGTTCGTCAAGATGACGATGAGCAATTTGGTAATAAAACAACGTACACAGCGGCAGCTGGCTATCACTTATCTGAAGACGCAACTTTCAGAATAAGCCAAAGCACAGGCTTTAAAGCGCCAACATTTAATGATTTGTACTTTCCTCTTTACGGCAATGCCAATCTTCAACCTGAAACGTCAGTGAATCGTGAGCTTGGCTTAAACGTCGACTTTGATACTGCACGTGTCGATGTCGCTATTTTTAGAAATGAAATTGAAGATAAAATTGATTATGACGCTAATTTTGCACTCACCAATATTAATGAAGCCCAATATGAAGGTGTTGAATTTAGTTTAGCCAATCAAATTTTGGGTTTTGATAGTAATGTGAATTTTGCTTACCTAAGTGCCGAGGATAAAGAAACAGGCGAATCGCTTAGAAACGTTGCCAAACGAACCTTTAATTGGGAGCTTGCAAAACAGTTTGGTGCATTTGATACAAGCATAGCAATGCAATATCGCGGTGAGCGAGCAGGGGCGGTTTCGCAATTGGGTTCGTATACGCTTTGGAATTTAGCGGGCAATTACCAAGTCAATGATGAAATTACGGTGTCGCTTCGTATAGAAAACGTATTCGATAAGGAATACAACGCAGTTGATTCTAACGCTGACTTTACAACAGGGCAGGTGTATTACTACAACACGCCAGAGCGCCGCTTTTTTGCTGGCATAGATTACCAGTTTTAAATAATCTAAATAAAAAGCCCGGTTTTACCGGGCTTTTTTGTGTTTTTACTCAGCTAAAAACTCTTTAAATACGGTTTCAAACTTATGTAATTTTGGTGCGATTAACATACTGCAATAACCCTGTTGTGGGTTTTCGTTGTAGTAATCTTGATGATAGTGCTCAGCAGGGTAGTAAGTTGTCACCGGGCTGACTTCGGTAACAATAGGCTCACTAACATGGGTTTGTAGCTGTTCAATCATAGTGTTAGTAAGCGCAAGTTGTTCGTCATTATGGTAATAAACAACACTTCGGTATTGTGTGCCAATATCGTTACCTTGGCGATTTAATTGCGTAGCATCGTGCAAAGTAAAAAACATAGCGAGCAATGTTTCAAAGCTTACAATGGTGCTATCAAATTCAACTTTTACTACTTCGGCATGGCCCGTTGTACCACTGCATACTGATTTGTATGTTGGATTGTCAGTATTGCCACCGGTATAACCCGAGCTTACATCAGACACGCCATTTACACGCCTAAATGCTGCGTCAATACACCAAAAACAGCCACCACCAAAGGTTGCTACTTGCGTTGTTGAACTCATAATTATTCCTAATATTTGACAAAGGTCACGCAAAGCATAAAGCTTAGCGCCATAACAACAAGGTTACGACGCGTTAGCTTGCTTAGATCTCTTCAAGCGGTTTTTCGGCTGCTTGTTTATTAAGTTTTTGTTGTAAATATTCAGGTGATTGTGTGTTACGAGCAAGCGCATAATACGCTGCTGGCACAACAAATAAAGTAAGTAGCGTTGAAACAATAACCCCGGTAAATACCACAACACCAATTACCATACGGCTTTCAGCGCCAGGGCCTGATGCTAATACCAATGGCACTGAGCTCATAACCGTTGTTAGCGATGTCATTATTATTGGGCGTAAACGTTGTGTAGCCGCTTGTAATATTGCTTCGCTAAATTCTACACCTTTGTCGCGTAATTGGTTGGTAAATTCAACAATGAGTATCCCGTTTTTAGCGCTTAATCCTATGAGCATAACAATACCAATTTGGCTGTAAATATTAAGCGTCAGTCCGGTAGACCAAAGGCCAAACATCGCGCCCATTAAACCAAGGGGGACCGTTAGCATAATTACAAATGGGTGCATAAAGCTTTCAAATTGCGCTGCCAATACCAAAAAGGTGACTGTTAGCGCTAATACAAATACGTAGGTCATTGCTGATGCGCCTTCGTAATAAAGCTGAGATTCACCTTTGTAGTCTATTGCGCCGTCAATGTCGTTTTCTTCTGCGGCAACATTGTTTAAAAAGTTAAGTGCTTGTTCGAGTGTGTAACCATCGGCTAAGTTTGCGCTTAAGGTTATTGAGCGCATACGGTTGTAACGGTTTAAGCGTGAGGCCGTTGCCTCTTCTTTTAAGCTGATTAAGCTGTCTAGCGGAACAAGCTCACCACTGCGTGATTTAAGGTATATATTTGAAATATCGGTCGGGTTATTAAAGTCTTCTTTTGTACCTTTCAAAATGACATCGTATTCTTCACCTCTATCTATAAAGGTTGTCACACGACGCTGACCCAGCATGGTTTCGAGTGTACGACCAACATCAGACACAGACACTCCTAAATCGGCCGCTTTATTTTTATCAATGCTTACTAAAAACTGTGGGAATGTTTCTTTGTAATCGTGATCGATTCTAACAAGGCCTGGGTTTTGTTCTGCACGTTTGATAATGCGGTCACGCCAATCGGCAAGCTGAGCATAATCATTACCTTGTAGAACAAATTCAATAGGGCGAGATGAACCGCCACCGCCAATACCTCTGCGCATAATAGCAAACGCACGTACATCGGTGACTTCGCGCATTTTGCCACTAATTTCATCCATTACCTCCCATGTAGAGCGCTTGCGTTTGTCCCAATCAGCCATACCAACAATAGCAACACCGCCACTACCGCCCCAGCCAGGAACACGAACAAGCACACGGCTTAGCTCGCCAGACTCAGAGTAAGGCATAAGGCGCTCTTCAATTTTTGCCATATTGGCGGCATTATTTTCGTAGCTAGCACCCTCAGGCCCGCTCATCATAATGAAAAAGGTGCCGCGGTCTTCTTTAGGTGTTAGCTCTGATGGCACTTGCAGTAACAGTGAATAACTAACAAAACCCGCTAAAACTAAGCTGACTAACAAACCCCATTTTTTGGTCATATTTGTTGAAAGTGAATTACGGTAACTGCGCTCTAATTTAGTAAACTGGCGGTCCATCCATTGGCTGAATTTATTTGGCTTGTCGGCGCTTTTTAGAACTTTTGAACACAATGCTGGTGCAAGCGTAAGCGCGGTCACACTTGAGAAAAAAACCGCTGCGCTTACAGCCATTGCAAATTCGGTGAATAACGCGCCTATCCGGCCATCCATAAATACTAAAGGAACAAACACCGAAATAAGCACAAGTGTAGTTGCTACAATTGCAAAGCCAACTTCTCGTGCGCCTCTATACGCTGCAAGTAATGGTGGCTCGCCAAGCTCTATGCGGCGGTGAATGTTTTCAAGCATTACAATAGCGTCATCAACAACTAAACCAATGGCAAGTACTAACGCAAGTAGTGTTAGCAAGTTGATTGAATACCCCATAGCGAGCAAAAACATAAAGCTACCTACCAAAGCTACCGGTACGGTAACAGCGGGAATAAGCGTTGCACGAATGTTGCCTAAAAACAAAAATATCACTAAAACAACTAAGCCCATTGAAATGGCAAGCGTGCTATATACTTCGCTAATCGATTCTTTAATGAATACAGACGAGTCGTAACTGTCTTGAATTGTTGTGCCTTCAGGTAGGTTTCGTTTGATTTTTTCAAGCTCACTTCGTGCGTTGTCTACCACGGTTAATGTGTTTGCTTTAGCTTGTTTTACAATACCCAGGCCAATCATGTTGCGGCCGTTACCACGGAACAAACTTTCGTCGTCGGCGGCCTCTAGTTGAACATCGGCTACTTCGCCAAGGCGAACTAAATAGCCATCTTCACCGCGTTTAATAACTAAATTTTTAAAGTCGCGCTGATCTTTGTAGCTTCGGGCCGTACGTACCGTAAAGTCGCGATCAATTGATTCAATTTCACCAGCAGGTAACTCAACATTTTCTGTGCGCAGAGTGTTTTCTATGTCGCTTGAAGTTATGCCGCGCGCAGCCATTGCTTGGCGGTTTAACCAAATTTTCATAGCGTATTGACGCTCGCCGCCAATTCGCACATTAGATACGCCATCCACAACGGCTAAGCGGTCAACAATAAAGCGCTGTGCATAATCAGAAAGCTGTAATGAGTCCATGGTTTCACTATTAAGTACAAACCATGCAATAGGGCTTTCATCACTGTTTGATTTAGATACCTCAGGCGGACGAACTTGCTCAGGTAGGCTGTCGAGTGCACGTGCAACACGTTCACGTACATCGTTAGATGCTGCATCTATATCGCGGCTAATATTAAATTCAATAGTAATGTTTGAGCGACCATTACGGCTCGACGAATTAATACTTTTAATACCCTCAATACCCGATATACGGTTTTCGATAACTTGGGTTATTTTAGTTTCGATTATCTCCGCTGATGCCCCTGTATATGAGGTGCTAATATTTACAATCGGAGTTTCAATGTCAGGGTATTCGCGTAGCGGTAACATGCTAAATGCTACTAAACCAAAGGTTAGTAGCAATAAGTTAATTACAATCGCAAAAACGGGGCGTTTAACGCTAGTGTCGGTAATTTTCACGTATTACCCCTTAACGCTAACTTTACTGCCCGAGCGAATTTTAATCAGCCCTTCAGTAATAATTTGCTGGCCATCGGTTAAGCCTTCATCAATAGCTACCCAACCGTTATTTCTGCTTGCAACATGTACTTCTATTTTGTTGGCTACGCCATCTGTAATTTTAAACACATAGTGTTTATCTTGCAGTGGTATAACGGCCTTTTCTGGCACCATAAGTGCTTGGCTTGTACTTAACTCAAGTGCGGTATTTAGCAGCATGCCTGGGCGTAATAAGCCAGACTTATTGGCAAAACTAGCGGTTACTTCAATGCTGCGTGTAACGGCGTCAATACGCGAACTAATATGCGTGACCTTGCCTGTAAATGTTTGGCCAGGGTAAGCGTCGTTTTGCGTTAATACTTTCATGCCAATGGCTAGCTGCGCTAAATATTTTTCAGGAACTTTAAAGTCTACTTTTATAATACTAATATCATCAAGGGTAGTGAGTATGGTTGCATTATTAACATAAGCGCCTACAGATATTTCGCGTTTTCCTAATAAACCTGAAAAAGGTGCGCGAATGGTCATTTCGCTTAACGTTGTTTTAGCACTTTCTAATTGTGACTTGGTTGCGTCTACAACAGATAACTGCTCTTCTAAAAGCGATTTAGCTGTAGACTGTGTACGTGAAAGTTCTGTAAGGCGGTTAAGCTGACGCTTTTCTTCTTGTAAATTGATACTGAGTTCTTCAACGGCCAATTCTTCTTGTCTGCTTTGCAGTTGCACAAGTTTTTGACCTTTACTCACTAAGTCGCCATCTTTGAAAAATATGTCGGTAACGTAGTCGTTTTGTGCGCTTTTGATATAAATAGCTTGATTTGCGCGTGCGCTACCAATTGCTTCTATCATTACAGCGTTTTCTTGCGAAGTTACTGTATGTGCAGAAACCTGTGTAGACATGTTAGAAAAATTAGCTTGTTCGCCATGGCTAGAGGGTAAGTATAAATAAACACTAAATATTAAAAGTAGTGTAATAATGAATGGAAAAAGAGCTTTGCCTGATTGTCTAGAGTACATCGTTTTCATACCTGAAAATTAATTATAAGTATTGTACGAAATAAGACCGGATAAAGTCTGTTATGTGTCTCATAATTTTGTGCGTTAAGCGTAAAAATAAGTAATATTAAATATGTGTACCGGTTTTTGTTTAATTAAAGCGATAAATATATGAATTTTAAAACATCTTGCAAGGCCTGTATGACAGCCAGGAAAGTGATTTTATGGGCTATTATTATGTTTATATTTTATATGGTTTTTTATCGATATGGATAAACATACTAAAAAGCGTATTAATTACCGTGCGAAAGGTGCACGCAATGGTATTGAAATATTAATAGTAGGCGCTATTGGCTTAGTATTTATTATGGCATTTAATTTACTAAGATCAGGCACTATTAGCATTGTTGAAATTTTTTTGGTCAGTGCCTGCCTTGGAGCTATTTTTGTGGGTTTTTTAAAAACCCAAGAACCTTATTACAGCTTAATTTTGAGCGAGTCTGCTATTGAATATAGGCATAAATATGGGGGCTGGTGTTTATCTTATAAAAACTTTCATTCTTGCGGTGTTCCAAAAGTAGAAAAAGGCTCAGAGCATTTAGAGCTAAACGCGATTGGGCTAAAGCTAAATGATATTGATGAGTTTTTAATGAGTATAACTCCTAGAATTGCGGGTAAATTACTTATAGAACAACGACATTTTTTTATGCAGGTTGTTCAAAATCATTGCAAAAATGGCAATTGCCCATCAGAATGGTTAGTAGAAGATACACAACATCGATCTGCGCGCGGAATTAGCTATAATGGTTTAATAGCAATGTTTGCAAACAGGACTAAGCACCTCAAGCTGCTAACAGGGTATGATTTATTACTACCTGCCAGTGTACTAGATACAGATATTTGGGCTTTTAGCGCTAATTTAAATAAGTGGAAGCGCGAGCCACATCAGTTTATAGCGTCGCAGCTTAAAGATTAAACTGCGACTGTAGGAAAAGACAATGAGCCAAGAAAGAGCCTTTTTAAAAAGTGGTCGTAATACCATAATACATAAAGACAAAAAACTTGATTTAGTGATTGTTAACGCTGAAAATCAGCCACGAATTAAAGTGACTCAAAACGGATTAGAGCCGTTTAAAGAGGAGCTACCAAAAAATAGACGCGACGCAAAAGACCGTTACCTAGAAATGGTATATATAAGCAGCGCTGAAGTATTTGGTGAAGAAAAACAGTTAGTATTTATTCAGTCGTTAGATGGTCGTGAATATAAAGTTGATTACAGCAAAGTTGGCACTAAATTGTTCGTTCGTATTCATCAAGACGCCTACATGTAAGCTTTAGTGGCACCTTTTTTGCTTGTGATTACCTCATGGTAATTATTTGACACACAAGGTGCTACGAATGAAAGCGTTAGCGTTAATCCCTCTTTTTTCCTGCATTTTTATTACAGCATGCGGCGGTGGCGGCGGTGGTGACAGTACCACAAATATTGAATCCTCTGTGAATGCTGGTCCGGACATACAAGTAATCGAAAAAATTGATTTTACAATTACCGCCCAAGGCTCACCTGCTGACGGTACATTTACGTGGCAGCAAGTAAGCGGGCCAAGTATAGACGGCTTTCCACTTGAAGGCGCAGAGCAAACACTTACGGCACCTGATGTTAAAGCAGACAGTGGAATTGTACTTAGGGTCAGCTATCAAAGCACTGGCAATAGCACAGTAAGTGACGACGTTTTAATTTCGGTTAGCTCTAATAATCAGCTCCCTATTGCTGTAATAACACAAACAGCACCAGATACACTCCCTTCTGTATACCAAGATACCATCATACTGAGCGGCGTTGATTCCAGTGATCCTGATGAAAATGGGATGGTGAATGGCTATTTTTGGGAACTTATATCAGGCCCTGACTTAGATATTTCCAGTTTTGATGATTCAACATTAAGCTTTACTCACCCTTTATTAGAAGCAAACACGACATTGCTTTGGCGTTTAACGGTTACAGACGATGAGGGTGGCGAAGCCAGTACTCAATTCACGATGAGCCTTAATAAAACCAATGAATTAGTTGCGGCAAATGCAGGGGATGATCAAAATGTTGAAGAATTTGATCAGGTAACATTAGATGCAAGCAATAGCGAAACAGTAACTGATACATATCAGTGTGAATGGCAACAATTAACTGGGAATGCCGAAACACTCAGCAATAGCCAACAGTGCGTATCTAGCTTTTTTGCCTCCGATGTGGACACCAACACCACGCTTAGCTTTGAAGTAACCGTTACCGATTCGAAAGGACGAACCGATACAGATACTGTGTTTATTGATATAACGCCAAAGGCGCTTGGTCTGATAAACGATAGTGGTATGGGAGAATGTTACAACAATACGCAGCGCATAAATTGTGGCAGTGATGACTTTCCTGAGCAAGACGCAGAGCTCGGTCGAGATAGCTTTGCTAACCGTATAGATAAAGCAGGCATTGGAAATCTCGCGTTTGATTATACAAAACTTAATCAGTTTGCCGATGAAGTTGATGACTCAAGTGAAGACTTTAGCTGTATTCGTGACAACGTCACAGGGCTTGTTTGGGAAGTTAAATCACCTTCGTCTGGTACCTTACCAAACACAACGTTACGGGATGCGCAAAACAGCTATTATTGGGACATTGGCGACACAACTACCGATGCAGACAGCACAGCAAATACAACATGCCCTAACGACACAAGCTGTGGCCTACAAACCTATATAAATGAAGTTAATGCTATCGATTTTTGTGGAGGAACAAATTGGCGGGTACCAACTTACACAGAGCTTTTGGGGTTAATAGATTATGGTAAACAAGGGCAAAGCGTTTTAATTGACTTAGCTTTCTTTCCAAATATGCCAGAAGCGGGTGCTATTGATAATGTTAATTTACCTTATTGGACATCTCAAACTGCAGCAGATGGCACCAGTTTATCGCAAGCTTATATTATTGATATGAGCAATGGTAATGACCTTGCCTATCCAAAAGAAAACAACGCGTATGTTCGTTTAGTCAGAAGCCGATAGGAGAGTGTTATGAAATTAAAATTATTAAATACGTTTATAGTTTTTGGCTTTAGTTTTAATGTAGCTGCGCAAACATGTTATGGCGGTGCTGACACAACAACCCCAACCGATAGGTTTACCGTTAATGCCGATGGTACAGTATCTGACACTGAAACTGGCCTAATGTGGCAGCGTTGTAGTTATTCTCAAACCTATAATACAGAAACATTACTGTGCGAAGGGTCTACGCCTGCAGTGACGTGGCAAGAAGCTTTACGAGGCGCGACTAACGATACAACTGCAAATTATGATGATTGGCAGGTGCCTAATATTAAAGAGCTAGCCAGTATTTTAGAGCACAGTTGTACAGAGCCAAGTATAAATGAGGTTGTTTTTTTAGGCACCAAATCTCAAAATTATTGGTCTAGCACATCGGGTGTAAGTAGTATGAGTTCGGCTTGGGTGTATCAGTTTGACAGTGGGCTAAATAGTTTACGCCCTAAAACCAGTGATGTTTATTTGCGCCTCGTTCGCTACGAAAAATAAAGACCAAATAAGTTTTATTAAAAAGCGTAGTTATTGGAGGTCACTTCTGTAGCTGCGCTTTTTTGTTTTTACATAAATTTACTTTATTTCAACAATAAAGCGCCCACAACGATGTTACTGTGCGCGTTTTTTTGCCATTATAGGCGGTGATTTAATTACGAAGGAACATCGCGGTGTATTTAAGCTATTTTGGCCTGAACGAAAAACCTTTTTCGATTTCGCCTAACCCTCATTATTTATTTTTAAGCGAGCGCCATAAAGAAGCCTTAGCACACTTAACCTATGGATTGGGTGAAGACGGTGGTTTTGTATTACTAACGGGCGAAGTAGGCACCGGAAAAACAACAATCACCCGCAGCATGCTAGAGCAATTACCTGAAAATACACAAGTAGCGATGATTCATAATCCTGCGCTATCAGAACTTGAGTTGTTGGCCAGTATTTGCGATGAATTGAAGATTAGTTATGATGCACAAAATGCGACGCTTAAAAGTTTAACCGATATAATAAAAAAACACTTAGAGAGTAATAATAAGGCGGGTGGCCATACTATTTTAATTATTGACGAGGCGCAGCTACTTGCCCCCAATGTGCTAGAGCAACTTCGTTTATTAACTAATATAGAAACCGACCACAAAAAGCTATTGCAAATCGTGCTTGTAGGTCAGCCAGAACTTCAAGATTTATTAAAACGTAATGAGTTAAGGCAGCTTGCTCAACGGATCACCGCGCGTTATCACTTATTACCTTTAACACAAGGCCAAACAGTGGCGTATATCAAGCACCGGTTACACATTGCTGGGTGCGATAAAGGATTGTTTTCGATGGATGCAATGCAGATGGTTCATAAAATGACAGGCGGTATACCTCGCTTGATGAACCTAGTGTGTGAACGAGCTTTAGTGGGTACTTTTTCGAAGCAGCAACTTGTTGTAGATGCTGAAATTGTTAAACAATCTGCGCAAGAATCACTACCTTCTGACTTTGTTGCAACAACGAATAAGCCTGAGCAGTCGCCATCGATTTTAATTTATTGCTTTGCTTTCGGCGCTTTGTTTGCCGCAGGTATTGGGCTTTCCTTTATTTTATAGTTAGGTGATTTATGTCTTATTTATTAGATGCATTAAAGCAATCTCAACAAGCTGATATGAGCGCCGAGCAATACGATTTACAGTCGGAGCAGTTAAAACAGCAACAAGCACTCGCTCGCTACCGGCGTATCGCCTTTGTTTTGGGTGGCAGCTTGGCGGCCTTTGTAACGGTGGCGGCCGGATTTACTTTTGGTAAATGGGTCCAATCACCTGGTTCTGTTGAACCCTCAAATGTAGTTAGCACTCAAAGTAATGAACAAGTAACGACTGAGTTACAGACAGCAGCATTACCTGCCACTGAACAAGCTGAGGTGAATGTAAAGCCTAAACCTGAAAAAGCGCCAAGCAACACCGCAACTATTGAAGGGCAGTTAGTGCACGTGCAAACACCCACGGGTATTCAGCAAATGTTGTTAACACCAACTGGGCAGTATATTCCAATGCCATCAACAGGTGCAGCTAGTGGCATCCAACAAACTTTTAATCAACCTTCGCTTGTAAATACGCAAAATTATAATCAGCCAAACCAAGGTCAACTTAATTCAAATACACAGTTAACTTATAACCAAGGCGGTTTTGAACAAACTCAAAGTACGTCGTCAGCAACTATTGATATGAGTAAATATAAAGTGTTGGGTAAGCCAATTAGTGGTGTAACGCAAGCTGAACCTAAAAGTGACCCTGAGCTTGATGCTGTGCCAACTACACTTAAAAATGCGTTTGCGCAGGCAGTGCAAGATGTCGATAAAAACCAAGATTATGAGGTAACTCAGGCCTCTAAATCGTCATCTCGGGTAGAGCCTGTAGAATTGTTACCAGATGGCCTACAAGCAATGCTACCTAGGATAAAGTATCAAGCACATATTTATTCATCAAGTGCAGATAAACGCTGGATAAAGCTAAATGGGCGAGAGCTTCACGAAGGTGATAGTATTGGTGCATTAATGGTAAAAGAAATTACACCTGAGCAAAGCGTAATAGATTTTGACGGTTACGAGTTTAGTTTAAAAGCCTTGCAGGATTGGCCAGAGTAACAAAAAGTATAAGCTCAATGAGTAACATTGAGCTTATTTTGACTATTTAAGGTAATACGGAGTTTTTGTAAAAACGCTCTAAATCAATGTTGAAATCGCCGGCTTTTACGGTTGTTTCGAGTGAGTCTTCAATTCGTTTGTTCGACAAATCAATATCGAGCACTTCTGTATAACGGCTGTGCTTTGCACTATAAAAGGTTTTAACAATCGGCTTTAATGGCATCGCGGGATTACTTTCTGTCACAAGCCCGACTTTTTGGCTTGAAAGCTTTACTAATGTGCCCACAGGGTGAATTCCAATACACTGAATAAACTTAGTTAGTAATTCGCCGTCAAAGCTATTTGGGCAGCCTTCTTTTAATATTTTAAATGCCTTAATGGGTTCCATGCCCGATTTATAAACTCGCTCTGCTGTTAGGGCGTCGTATACATCTACAATAGAAGCCATGCGAACATACTGGCTTATTTCATTTCCTTTTTTACCAAAAGGGTAACCAGTTCCGTCTATGCGTTCATGGTGCATGCCTGCAATATCTACAGCAATACCAGTTAAACCTGACTCTTCCAAAATTTGTTTAGAGTAAACCGCATGCTGCTTCATTATTTCAAATTCGGCTTCGGTTAAGCGCCCAGGCTTATTGAGGACTTCATCTGGCGTTTTTATTTTACCGATATCATGCAGCAGCGCACCTGTGGTGAGCTCTACAATAATGTCTTTTTCAATATCAAGGTGTTTTGCAAAAATACCCATTAAGATAGATACGTTTATAGAGTGCTCTAGTAAGTATGCATCTTTTTGGCGCATTTGCGTGAGGCAGGCTAGGGCGTCTTGGTTTCTAAAAACTGAATCCATAAAACCGCTAGCAAGCTCTTTAAATGGAGCAATATCAATGTTCAGGCCGGACTTTATATCTTTAAATGCTTTTATTTGCAGCGTTTTAGCTTCGTCATAAAGCTTTTTAGCTTTATTCATTTCTTGAGCTGCACTATGCGTTTTTTGCCAAGGATCGCGTTTTATTTTTGTGGCAGGTGTTTTGGTTTGTTCTTTTTCAGGCACTGTTTCGGTGAGTGTTTTATCTGGGTCAATTTCGACCTCTAAAATACCCGCCTTAATAAGCTTATCAATACTCGTTTGGGTTTTTACCCAGCCTTGGCTTTTTATTTTTACTCTGCCCGTTTGTTTTGTGACGCTTTGCACAAACATACCAGGGAGTAATTTAGAAACAGGGAGCTTTTTCAATTTAACTACTTAACTAATAAATCTATATTGAAAATAGCAAACTTTACGTACTTTAAATAGAAAAAAGGCACCAAAAGGTGCCTTTAATAAACATTATAAGTAATTAGTATTAGCTTAATTAATCATCATCTTCAACTAAGGTCATCAAGGATGTATTACCACCTGACGCCGTTGTATCTACACTAATTGTTTTTTCAGTAATAAGACGCTTGATTAATGTGTCGTAATACTCAGAACTGATCACAGGTAATATAGCGCCCTTACGTTGTGCAAGTTGCTGGCTGAAGTAACCTAAACGCGACGAACGCGCTGCAACAACTGCACCTGCTAAATGAGGGTGACCCAAAATAGCTTGTAACTGATTAGGTTTAGCTACCTGAAATACCCCTTCGGCAACACCTGTGGCAATAAACTTCTCTCTGAATGCTTCAGCTTCTTCGTAAAACATTTCAGAGGCAACTGTAATTACCGTATTACCCGCAGCTAATGCAGTGATAATAGATAACGCCCAAAAGTTAAAAGAGGTACTCTTATCCGCATAACAAACAACACAGCCGCGAGCTTCTAAGTGAAGCGTGTTAGACTCACCCGTTGGCCCAGGCAACGTTGTAAATTTACGCATATGCTTTTCAAGGCGGTTTAGCTGTGCGCGCGCATCGGCTAGCGTTAAAGCTAAATCGTCAGCAAGGTCATCAATAATTTCTACCGTAGCAATTTTGGCTAGTAGCTGACGAACAGCAGATACACGATCGTTTAGCGGGGTTGCTCGCCAAATTTTTTCATCGCGCATTGAATTAGCCATTAGCTTTTCTACTTGAGCATTTGCGCCACTGTAGTGGTGTAAATCAAGCTCATCTGGCGTTAGGTTTGTCATTTGTACGTTTTCTGGCGATGCTTTTTCTTTCACCAAACGTTGTAGATAGTTAGGGCCACCGGCTTTAGGACCCGTGCCCGATAGGCCTCGGCCACCAAAAGGTTGCACACCAACAATTGCGCCTATCATATTACGGTTTACGTAGACATTTCCCGCACGAGACATTTTAGCAAGATACTCGCAACGCTCTTCAATACGTGAATGCACACCCATTGTTAAGCCGTAACCTGTATTGTTTATTTGATCAATTACGTCATCAAGTTGATTCGCTTTAAAGCGAATAATATGAACACATGGACCAAATACTTCGCGCTTAAGTACAGAAAGGTCTTTTATTTCGTAAAGACGTGGTGCAAAGAAGTACGCACCATTTTCACTGTTGTCCGGAATTTTACATTCGTAATGAAGTGTTGCGTTGCCTTTTAAGTACTCAACATGTTCGGTTAAGTTTTTAAGTGCTTTTTCGTCTATTACTGGTCCTACATCGGTAGATAACAATGATGGATCGCCAATATGTAATTCAGCCAAAGCACCTTTAATCATTTCAATGATGCCGTCGGCTACGTCTTCTTGAATAAACAATACACGCAGTGCTGAACAGCGTTGACCAGCGCTTTGGAAACCAGAACTTATAACATCATCAACTACTTGCTCAGGCAGTGCTGTAGAGTCAACAATCATACAGTTTTGACCACCTGTTTCGGCGATTAATGGCACTTGTATGTCGTTTCGTGCTGCAAGCGTTTGAGAAATTAATGTGCCGGTTTCAGTTGAACCTGTAAACATAACCGCTTGAATACGCTCATCAGGAACAATTGTTTTACCCACTTCACTACCGCGTGCGATAACAGGTTGCACAACGTGCTCTGGTAAACCCACAGATAGCATTAGTTCAATTGTACGCAGTGCAATTAAGCTTGTTTGTTCAGCCGGTTTGGCAATAACAGTGTTACCCGTCACAATGGCAGCAGCCACTTGGCCTAAAAATATAGCAAGTGGGAAGTTCCATGGACTAATACACAGAATTACACCCCGTGCTTCAAAGCGCTCATCTTCTGAGAGCTCTTCGGCTCGTGCTGCGTAATAACGACAAAAGTCGACTGCTTCACGTACTTCGTCTATGCCATCTTGAGCTACTTTACCCGCTTCTTTGATACAAATAGCAACGAGCTCGTCGTGATGACGTTCTAAAATGTCAGCAATTCGACGTAATAAATTAGCGCGGTCTTTTACAGGGGTTTGCGACCATGACTCAAACGCTGCTTCTGCATTAGCAAGTAGTGTTTTCATCTCATCGCCACTTTGTAGTTTTACATGGCCGATGATTTCTTTATGGTTTGCTGGGTTTTTAACAGCAAGTGTTCCATCAGGAACTTGGCTTTGATCTATTAGGTGCTCGTTAAACCAGTTGTCTAGGTTTTCTTTAAACGGGGTAATCACGTTTATATCGGTTAAGTCCATGCCTTTAGAGTTAGCGCGTTCTTCGCCGTATAAATCAATTGGCATTTTAATTTGCGTATTGTATTTGTTGCGAAGCCCTTGCAGCGTTTCTACCGGATCTGGCAGCAGTGTTTCTACCGGTTTAGAGGTATCAACTATGGCATTTACAAACGATGAATTTGCACCATTTTCTAGTAAACGTCTAACAAGATAGGCCAATAGGTCTTCGTGTTGGCCAACGGGAGCGTATACACGACACTGAATTTTTTCTGCATTTACAATTTGGTCAAATAACGATTCACCCATCCCGTGTAAACGTTGGAATTCAAACCCTGTGTTATCGCCTTTAGCCACTTCTAGAATAGTTGCTGCAGTGTATGCATTGTGCGTTGCAAATTGTGGGTATAGCACATCACGTGCTTCTAGCATTTTAATTGCACATGCTTTATATGATACGTCGGTTGTCGCTTTTCGGGTAAATACAGGGTAGTGATCTAAACCATCTTGTTGTGTAGTTTTAATTTCAGTATCCCAATATGCGCCTTTAACTAAGCGCACCATTAGTTTACGACCTACACGCGTAGCAAGCTCTGTTAGCCACTCAATAACAAAAATCGCACGTTTTTGATACGCTTGAACAGCTAAGCCAAACCCTTGCCAGCCATCTAAATCTTTATCGCTAAATACGGCTTCGATAATATCCAGTGAAATATCTAAACGGTCAGCTTCTTCTGCATCAACGGTAAAACCAATGTCGTACTGTTTTGCAGCCAGAGCAAGCTCTTTTAGCTTAGGTACAATTTCAGCCATTACACGGTCTTTATGCGTAAATTCATAGCGCGGATGAATAGCCGAAAGCTTTACAGAAATACCTGGGCTTTTAATAGGACCACGGCCATTTGCCGCTTTACCAATTGAGTGGATGGCATTCATGTAGCTATCAAAGTAGCGTTTAGCATCTTTACTTGAGCGCGCGCCTTCACCCAACATATCGTAAGAATATACATAGCCTTTTTGCTCTGTGTCGGCAGCACGTTCAATTGCTTCGTTTATGGTACGACCCATAACGAATTGCTTACCCATAATTTTCATTGCAAAGTTTACAGACTTACGAATAACAGGCTCACCTAAACGACCAATGGTCTTTTTAAGCATACCAAACTGTTGGTCTTTGGTTTTATCTGTGTAGTTAACCATTTTACCAGTTACTAATAGGCCCCAAGATGATGCATTTACGAATAAAGAGTCGCTACTGCCTAAATGAGAGCTCCAATCACCTTTTGCTAACTTGTCGCGAATAAGGGCTTCTTGGGTTTCTTTGTCTGGTACACGAAGCAACGCTTCGGCTAAACACATCAACACTACGCCTTCTTCACTTGAAAGCGAGAATTCATTCAGTAGCGCATCTACACCGCCTTGACCATCTTGTTCTTTACGAATGTTTAAAACAATTTGGCGGGCTCTTTCCCAGGCACGGCTTCGTGCTTTAACGCCTACTTCTGCAAGCGGTAAAATATGATCGATAACCGCATTTTCGTCTATGCGGTAAAAGTCACGGATTTTTTGTCTTATAGGACAGTCAGTTGTTAAATCGCCGTTGAATAACATAAGCAACCCTTAGCAGTGTTAAGATTTAAAGTAAATTTAATTACCAATAAAATACCAGTGATATTGAGAGTGCATTCTAAATAAAATTCAGCAGAATATGCTGGTTAAATTTGTCGATTTACGATAATTTACAGGGCATAAATTTAACTTATCCGCATAAAATTCTGTATGACAAATCCAAATAGATTACGCATGCTAGATCGCATTGATTTAGCAATTTTAGACGTTTTGCAAAAAAACGGCAGAATTTCTAACGTTAACTTAGCAAAACAAGTTAATTTAAGCCCAAGCCCATGCCTTGATCGCGTAAAGCGATTAGAGCAAGAAGGCTATATTGAGGGTTATTATGCTAAATTAAGCGAAGCTAAGTTAAACCAAAGCTTAGTGGCTCATGTTCAAGTGTCGTTGGTTACCTCAAATACTGCTGTATTTAAAGTATTTAAAGAACACATATTAAAAATGGAACAAGTTGTAGAATGTGACATGGTTGCAGGCGGTTACGACTACTTATTAAAAATACGTGTATCTAACATGGAAGAGTACAGGCAAGTGTTGGGTGACTTAGTTGATATCCCCGGTGTAGGCACACACCATACTTATATGGTTATTGAAAAAGTAAAAAAAGACAAAGGGTTATTAATCGAAATTTAATCCCACCTATTTAAAGCATACAAAATAATGCTTGTATGCTTTAGTATTCATAGTTGCCCAACTTCTTTCCCTTTTGTTTTCTAATACCTTAATTTCATACTTTTAATTTATATAAAAATAAATAGTACTGCCTTTGTTTTGCCCATACAATGCGCAAAATAGCATGCACATCTTAATTAAAGTACCGTTTTTTCTGCAATTTTTAATTGAGAAGGTAAACTGTAAATAATGTGCTTTTTAATTTTAAGGTTTTTTTAATGATTGAGTATCCGGTAGATCAGCTTCCACAACTCATAAACGACTTACTGCAATGCGACACCACAGAACGTAAGAATAAACTGTTGATCGACGCACAAAGCACACTTTCTACAGAGCATCTATCTTTATTGTTTGAAGCAATACCCAAAGAGCAGCGACTCGAAATTTGGCAATTGCTTGACGAAGATACACAGCATGAAATTTTTGTAAATTTAAGCCCTGACAGTTGTTTATGGTTACTGCAAACACTTGATGACAGTGATGCATTTAAATTACTTGATGAAGTAAATGTAGAAGAGCTACTCGAATTAGAAGAAGTTATACCAGAGCGGTTTGTCGACTATGCAAAAAAGCAATTAGATGAAGCGCAAACCAAGCAGTACGATTTAGCACAGCAATACCCACCAGAACAATTAGGTCACTGGCTAGGTTTTGATATTTTAAAGGTGTCTGACAAGTTAACCGCTGGTGGTGCAAAAAAACTTTTATTCAAAGGTGTACCGCAATACAGCGAAGTTATTTATTTAGTGACCCGCAAAGGCAGTTTAATTGGTGAAGTGGCCATTAACGATGTTATTAAAGCACACGATAACGATAATTTAATGACACTAGCAAATCATGATTTTTCATCGTTGCATGCAGACGATGATTTATATGAAGCTGCTGAAGTCGTAATTCACTCTGAGCAAATGGCTATGCCGGTTGTAAATTCAGATAATAAATTATTAGGGCGATTAACAATTGCCTCTGCTTACGAACTTCGCCAAGAAATAACCGATGAAGCCACCGCAAAGGCGGGTGGTTTACGAGAGGACGAAGATTTATTTGCCAGTGTGCGAAAAAGTGCTAAAAACCGTGGTATTTGGCTAGGTATAAACTTGGCAACGGCATTTTTAGCATCGTGGTTTATTGGTTTATTTGGCGCCACTATAGAGCAAGTGGTTGCTTTAGCGGTGCTTATGCCGGTTGTAGCCTCAATGGGAGGAATTGCGGGTAGTCAAACATTAACCGTTATCGTGCGTGGTTTGGCTTTGGGGCAGGTGACTGATTCAAACCGCAATGCGTTACTTAAAAAAGAACTAAGAGTCGGGGCTGTTAACGGTTTAGTGTGGGCATTTGTAATTGGTTTACTCACCTACTTATGGTTTAACGATTTGATGTTAAGTGTAACGATTACAGTCGCTATTTTATTAAACTTAGTAGCGGCCTCGCTCGCGGGCGTTGTAATACCATCGATTTTAGACAAAATGAAAATAGATCCAGCGTTATCTGGCTCTGTTATTTTAACAACGGTTACCGACATTGTTGGGTTTGTGACCTTTTTAGGTTTAGGCAGTTTGTTGCTGCTATAAACTTTTTAACAGGAAAATAAAATGACGTTTGATGTCATGATTTGGTGTGCTATTGCTCTGTGCATTTCGCAATCGGCAATATTTTCGGGCTTGAACTTGGCGTTCTTTTCGTTAAGCCGATTACAGCTTGAAATGGAAAGTTCAAAAAGAAACGAAGCGGCAATTAAGGTTATGGCACTTCGTAACGACTCTAACTTTTTACTAGCAACCATTTTGTGGGGTAACGTGGGTATTAACGTTTTACTCACGTTGCTCTCTGATTCTGTATTAATGGGCGTTAGCTCGTTTTTATTCTCAACGATTGCGATTACGATAATCGGTGAGATAACACCTCAAGCTTATTTTTCTCGTAATGCATTAAAAATGGCGAGTATGCTTTCGCCATTAATAAAGTTTTATCAAGTTTTGTTTTATGTTGTTGCTAAACCAACGGCCTTGGTACTTGATGCATGGCTGGGCAAAGAAGGTATTACCTATTTTGCTGAAAGCGAGCTTAGAGGAATAATACGTAAACACATTGAGGCAGAAGAAGCTGATGTGCAACATGTTGAAGGTATTGGTGCACTTAACTTTTTTAGCTTAGACGAAATCAGTGTAACTAAAGAAGGGGAAATAATTGATCCAGATTCTATAATCTCTTTACCTACTAAACTTGATTTACCTATTTTTCCTGAACTGACATTATCAGCCGATAATGAGTTTTTACGTAAATTACACAAATCGGGCTATAACTGGGTAATTTTGACTAACAACGATGGGTGGCCGTTATTAGTGGTTGATGCAGATGGTTTTTTACGATCAGCATTATTTGAGCCAGATATTTTTGACCCTTACCATTTTTGCCACAGACCTATTATTGTAACGGATGAAACACTGCGTTTAAGTGAGGTTATTTTAAAAATACGCGCAAATCATTCGCTCGATAAATCGTTTGATGGTGCTATTGATCACGACGTTGTGCTGGTATGGGGTGATGAGAAGCGTATTATTACTGGTGCTGATATATTCGGTCGTTTATTAAAGGGAATGAATGCGCCAAAGTTAGAGATGAACGAAAATAAAGAAGTACAGCCGCTGGCAAAATCGTAAGTTAATCTATTTTTTTATAGTTAAGCCTATGCATAGCTCAATATTTGATATGCGAATAAAAAAGCCGCTAATAGCGGCTTTTTTATTGAACAACATTCATTCAATTAATTTATGCCCAGCCTTCGTAACGCTTACGGCGCGACAAAACAATGGTTAAAATAATTCCCAAAAACAACCCTAAAAATGCAATCGCACCGCCGTAGGTAAGTAGTTGTCGTTTTTCTTTTGAACTAGCGGCTTCTTTTTGCGTGCGCTCTTGCGCGAGTGTTGTTTGCAGGCTTGTAATTTGCGCTGATAATTGCAGGTTTTGATCGGTTAAGGTTTGATTTTGTTTTTGTAGCTGTGGCAGCTCTATTTGAGCAAGGCGTAAATTTTCCTGCATGGTGCTCATTTCGCTGCTTAAAGCTTGGTATTGCTGATGTAACCCAGGTGTAGTAGAGATAAATTTAGTTTCAATCCAACCTTCACGGTCTTTGTCGTCTTTTATTTTAATGAAGCCGTTTTCTTCGCTAGATAGTACGGTTATTTTTGTTCCCGCGTCTACAGAGCCTAGTAGTCGATAGTTCTTACTCGCCCCTGAACGCATAAATGTATACAAATTATCAATAACGTAAGCGGTATTTGCATCTGATGAGCTCGCTGTTTGTGCTTCATCTTGTGCGTAGCTTATAAACGTAGTGGCTGTTAAAAGTAGCCCGAATAAACAATGTTTTAGCATTTATCTACCTTGTTGTTCTTACTGAGTCCGTTGTGAACATGGTTTTTTAATTCACATATAATGCAAGATAGTAGGGATTTAGCCTTTTAAAAGCAAGGCTGATATTGTAACCCTGACATGATTAAAGCACTTAATAAGCCTAAAAAATTTGCATTGTTAGAGCGCTTTGTTTATTTTGACCACTTATTTATTTTAAAGGTAATCCGCAGACCGAATGGATACTGAGATAGAACTGAAATTTTTGGTATCAGATGCCGTTGTTCCACTGATCCCCTCACTAATTACTCAATTTGCTAAAACGGTTATAAATAAACCATCGCGTAGTTTGCAAAATGCCTATTATGATACGCCAAGCCGTGAACTACGAGCTCTTGATATTGGCTTTAGAACCCGTTGTTCTGACAATCAGTGCGAACAAACTATCAAGCTTGCCGGCGAAGTTGTAGGGGGCCTTCATCAGCGCCCAGAATATAACTTACCTATTGATTCCAGCCGCCCTAATTTAATGGCGTTTAGTGCTGATATTTGGCCACATGGCATGCAAGTAGATGCAATTTCACAAAATTTGTATCCTATTTTCAGCACTAACTTTATTCGCCGTACGTGGTTAATTGAAACGCAAGCTGGTGCAAAAATTGAAGTGGTGCTTGATAAAGGCGAAATTGCAGCCTCGGGTCAAGTTGAGATGATCAGCGAGCTGGAAATAGAATTAATTGAAGGCAGCCGCAATGAGCTGTTTGCTTTGGCTGATATTTTAGTTAGCCAAAACTGTATTCGACTCGGTTTGTATTCAAAAGCAGCACGCGGCTACCGTTTAGCCGACGACAATCCGCTTAAGCCTAGTAAGTCGATTGGCTTTGTTAAGCTTCCTCGTTCTGCAACCCAAGAAAGCGCTTTAAAAGAAGCAATGAACTTTGGTATTCGGTTTGTGCAAAAGCATGAGCAGTGTTATTTCGATAAACCGAGTTTAAAAACCTTAAAAAGGGTGACTGATGGTATTAGTTTAATTCGCCATACTTTTTGGTTGTTTGACGATATAGTTTCTAAAGACAGTACCGAACAGCTTCGTACCGAGCTTAAGTGGCTTTTGAGTGAGTTAGCATGGGTAGAAAATGCAATTCAGTTAAAAACTTATACGTCAAAACGTCATGCATTTTATAAAAAAATAAATGCGGCGCCAGCTTTGGCGCAAGTTATTAACGATTTAAAAGAGCTACAGCCTAGTATTGATGACATTAATGCGCTTTTTCATAGTGCTCGTTACAATCGTTTATTGCTCTCGTTAACAACGTGGTTGATTGACAAGCAATGGCGAAAAGATTGGGGGCAGGTAGAGCTCCAAGCTGCAGAAAATCCAGTGTCTTCTATTGCTGAAAGATTGTTTAATAAAGACTGGAAAAACCTGCATCAATTATTGCCTAAAGAGCAAACGCTAGGTGTACTTGACTACCTTAATTTACGAATGCAGCTTGAAAACAGCTTGCTAAGTGGTAATTGCTTAGGATCGATGTTCGATAAAGAAGAACGTCTTGAGTTTAGGTTGCCGTGGTTAGATATTTCGCATGGTGTTTATGAACTCAGTACCCTAGAGTACTTAAAGCAATTATGCGCAGGTCAAGACGATGAGCAACTTGCAAAAATTCAATCTTGGCTGGAGCAAAAGTCTGAATATTTAGTCAGTGCAATGGAGCAAAGTAGACTTGCTTCGTATGACATAGAGCCTTATTGGCAAAAATGATGATAAAGCACTTTTGCAAGTTAACCTCTATGCAAAAGTGCATTAGTTTATTAATTATTTTGTTAAGCTTTAATGTTTACTCTGAGCCCCGTTGGCAATTATACAAAAACGAGCAAGGAGTAAGCATTGAATATCAGCAATTCTCTAATGATACGTTTATTGTAAAAGGTCAGCTTAATATTGAAGATGTAACAGCCAATGACTTTTTAGATTTATTAAGTGATACGCGTATTGCTTCAAGCTGGCTTGAAAAGACGTCTAAAGTACGTGTAATTAAAGCTTTAAGCCCTTCAGAAAACCTTGTTTATAGTTATATCGACTCCCCTTGGCCAGTGGCAAACCGTGATGCCGTTACCTATTCGTGTTACTCAAGACTCTCTCCTCAGCAAACCAAGCTTTCTATTGAATCGCGTCCTGAAGAGTTACCATTAACTAAGCGGGTAGTTAGAATAAAAACGCTAAACGCACATTGGTTACTTACACAAAAGGGCGAAGATTTAAATATTGAGTATCAGGTTTATGCTTTACCAGGGGGAAATATACCAACGTGGCTATACAATAAAGTGGGGCTTAAAAGTACCTTCAAAACGCTCGTTAATTTACGCACAATGTTAGAAACTAAAAGCTACACCGCAATCGAACCGGTTATTAAAGTTGGAAGTTGTAATTTACGCGAACTAACCGTTAAATAAGTTATTGTAAAACTGGAAGGGTGTTCACCTATAAATGACTCAGGTAAGCCATTTATAGGTGGTTGATCAATATTTTAATATTTGGCAGCTTTAGATTCTTTAGGTAGTGAGTTTTGTATAAACTCTCTTAAGTCGTTATTTGAGCTTTCTAAATCAGCGTGGCGAAGATACATCATGTGCCCACTTCTGTAGCCTTTAAAGCTTAGACGGTCTTTCATTTTTCCACTTGGATCTAATTGCCACATTGTGTATTTGGCATCAAAGTAATTAGTTGCACCATCGTAATAACCCGCCTGTACCATTACATTCAAGTAAGGGTTTTGAGCCATCGCAAGACGAAGGTTTTCACCGGTATTATTGCCACTTCTATCCCAAGGATGAACGTTACCAAATAAGTTATATTTGATGTCGGTTTTATAGTTTAACTCCTCGCGTAGGTAGTAATTAATCGCAGGCGTAAAAGAGTGCAACCATGAAGTCAGCTCTGCCCAGTAGTCAGGTGAGTCACCAGCATCGCGTTTGTCTATACCTAAATAGCGAGAGTCTAAACGGCCGACTGTTTGTCCTCGGTCACGCAATAATTCCTTCCAAAAGTATTGTGTAGGGATATCGAGGTTGTTTTGATCGACAAAGGTTTCTGAAAGGCCTGCATACTCAGCCATTTTTTTAATAATACGACGCTTTTCGTCTTGCGCTAAAAAACCGCCCTTTGCTAATGCGGGTATTAGTTCATTTAAAGTAAATTGCTCAACTTCAGGAAGGAGTTCATCTAAGTCTTTTGCTTGTAAGTTGGCGTTTAGTGCTTTGTGATACCACGCTGTGGCTGCAAAATACGGCAAACGATTTGCCGCTTTAACTGGGCCTTCGCGTTTGATACCAATGTCTGTTGGTGACACTAATACAACACCGTTTATATACATCCATTGGCTATTTTGTAGTTCATGTGCAAGGCCTGATACGCGTGTTGTGCCATAACTTTCGCCAATTAAAAACTTTGGAGAGCGCCAACGCTCTGTTCTATTTACAAAAGTATTTAACCACTCGCCAAGGTATTTAATGTCGGCGTTAACGCCAAAAAACATCTCTTTTTGTTGAGCTTTAGAAAGCATTTCGCCTTTTTCATTTTCAATAACTCGCGAATAGCCTGTATTTACTGGATTTACGTAAACAATGTCGGCAACATCAAGCACAGAGTACGGGTTGTCTTTTACACCGTAGGGTTGAATAGGATAGCCTTCATCATCAATTTTTAATACGCGAGGGCCTGTATAGGCTAAGTGCATCCAAACTGAGGCTGAGCCAGGGCCACCATTAAAAGAAATGAGCAATGGGCGTTTGGCTCTATCATCAACTTTATCGCGCGTGTAATACGTGTATTGTAGCGTAGCAACGGCATCACCGTTGTCGTCCCAAACGGGTTGAGTGCCTGTGGCAACCGTATAATTAAAGCGTTGACCATTAATTTTAGTTTTGTGTTGGGTGACTACTTTACTGTCTACATCAATACGGCGCTGATTATCAGCATCAGCAAGCGGGCTGAGCATTAATGCAAAAACCGTGATTGGTAAAATACGACTAAGCTTCATGAGGTGTCCTTATTATATTTGATAACCTAATTAAAGATAAAAATAAGCAAAATAACAAAAGTAATGAGACTAGCTGCCGATATTAATGGTTGAGTTAATTACCATAAGCCGATAAGTAAAATAATCAATTATTTATGGTGTAAATTTTTGTTTAATTATTTAGCTAAGAATTAAAATCGGGTATATTTGCCAGCAAGTTTGTTTTTATTACAATTATTGATTTACAAGCTGGTTAATGGAATGTGCTTTAATATTTAAAGCGTTAAATAACAATGGCTCTGGGATGTTTTTTATTTACTTATTTTTGCTGCTTAAAGTGTGGTACCAGTAAGTTTTATTATTTTGTGTTTGCAGCAGATGTTGCAAAAATAATGAGAACAAAGAGAAGGTCTATGCAAAGAGTATTAGTGGTTGAAGACAGTAAAGTAGTCCAGCAGGTTTTACGCCACTTAACTGCCCAGTATTTAGATGTTGCCGTTGATTTTGCCTGGTCATTGGCTGAATGCCAGGAGCATGTAGAAAAGTACGACTATTCATTAGCACTTGTTGACTTAACTCTCCCCGATGCCCCAAATGGCGAAGTTGCCAAATATACACTTTCTAAAGCAATTCCTACGGTTGTGCTTACATCAAAGATAGACGAGTACAAACGTCAGCAAATGCTAGAAGATGGTGTGGTAGATTACGTTATAAAAGATAACCGTGATTCTTATCATTATGCTGTTAAGTTGGTATCACAACTTCTCAGAAACCAAGGCTGTAAAGCGTTAATTGCCGACGATTCTATGTTGAGCCGTTCATTAATGAAACAAATGCTCGAAAAGCAATTGTTTGATGTAAGCACAGCGAATGACGGCCAGCAAGCGCTTGAAATATTAAAAGCTGATCCAGATATAAAGCTACTTATGACCGATTACGCCATGCCAACAATGGATGGCTTTGAACTAGTTAAAGCAGTTCGTAATTTTAGAGGGCGAGACGATTTAGCTGTAATAGGTTTATCTGGAGCGGGAAAGCACGGTTTATCAGCACGCTTTATAAAATATGGCGCAAACGACTTTTTGACTAAACCCTTTATGAATGAAGAATTTCATTGCAGGGTGTTGCAAACAATGGAGCAGTTATCACTGATTGCAGATATAAAAGAAAGTGCTTTTAGAGATCATTTAACCGGTTTGTATAATCGACGTTATTTTTATCAATATGCTGAAAAGTTATTAAAAAATCAAAATCAAAATAATACGCTAGCGTTACTCGATGTGGACTTTTTTAAAAATATAAACGATACATTTGGTCACGAAGGCGGCGATCAGGCGCTTAAGCAGGTTGGGTCTCTTATTCGCTCAACTTTTGCAAACTTTACTGTAGCAAGGGTGGGTGGTGAAGAATTTGCCATTGTTCTACCAGATATCGATTTAGCCAGAGCACGCGAATATTTAGAAGCGTTTAGAAAAAAAATGGCGAGTTACGATTTTTCTATTAGTGACAAGTCTTGCACGATAACAGCGAGTATTGGGCTTGCAGAGTTTCAAAATACCAATTTAAAAGATGCGATGCGTGTTGCCGACAAGGCGTTATACGAAGCAAAAAGCAAAGGCAGAAACTGTATCGGGTAACTGTTTATATTATAGCGCAATTTTGGGGTCGTTTTTATATGTGCACCAATGTAGCGGAGTTGTTAAAAAAACGCACCTAAATGGTGCGTTTTTTTTATGGTGAGTTTAGCTTTAAAGGTTAAGTTGTTGTTTTTAAATTAAATTAAATAGTGGCACAAAGGTTGGATTATGTTACCCAACAGGATAACAATAAAGAGTCCGAGGGGGCCGCTATGAAAATGATTAGTGCAATCATAAAACCATTTAAATTAGACGATGTGCGTGAAGCGCTCGCTGATTTAGGAATTGAGGGGATGACTGTAGTTGATGTTAAAGGTTTTGGACGTCAACGAGGTCATACAGAGCTATATCGTGGTGCAGAGTACCAAGTCGATTTTATTCCAAAGATCAAACTTGAAATTGCAACTCGTACAGAAAATTGTCAGCGCGTTGTTGAAGCAATCACAAAAATTGCATCAACAGGCAAAATTGGTGACGGCAAAATTTTTGTGTACGACTTAGATCAAATAGTTCGTATCCGTACTGGCGAACTTGACGAAGAGGCAATTTAAGAGGGGCTTATGGAAAATACAATTGTAGAACTTAAATTTTCACTCGATACATTTTACTTTTTGATATCGGGTATATTAGTTATGTGGATGGCTGCTGGTTTTGCCATGTTAGAAGCGGGCTTAGTTCGTTCTAAAAACACCACTGAAATTTTAACTAAAAACATCGCGCTTTATTCAATCGCGTGTACCATGTTTTTGTTAGTTGGTTACAACATTATGTATGTAGACAACGCTGAGGGCGGAATTATGCCATCACTGGGCGCGTTAATTGGTACGCAAGCTGCTGATGCCGACCACTCTTTAGAGTCTGACTTTTTCTTCCAAGTAGTTTTCGTTGCAACAGCCATGTCAATTGTATCTGGTGCGGTTGCTGAACGAATGAAACTATGGGCTTTCTTAGCATTTACTGTTGTTTTAACTGGTTTTATCTACCCAATGGAAGGTTACTGGACATGGGGCGGTGGTTTCTTGTCTGAAATGGGCTTTGTTGATTTTGCAGGGTCTGCCATTGTTCATGGTGCAGGTGCAGCAGCAGCACTCGCTGGTGTAATTTTACTAGGTGCTCGTAAAGGTAAATACGGGAAAAATGGTGAAGTTTATCCAATTCCAGGTTCTAACTTACCGCTTGCTACTTTAGGTACATTTATTTTGTGGATGGGTTGGTTTGGTTTTAACGGTGGTTCACAGTTATTACTATCTGATAAAGAAAACGCAACGGCTGTAGGTCAAATCTTACTTAACACTAACGCGGCTGCGGCAATGGGTGCAATTGCAGCACTATTTGTATGTAAAGTATTATGGGGCAAAGCTGATTTAACAATGGTACTTAACGGTGCGTTAGCGGGCTTAGTTGTTATTACTGCAGACCCTCTTTCACCTTCTCCATTAATGGCTTGTCTACTAGGCTTACTAGGCGGTTCATTAGTTGTATTTAGCATTATAGCTCTAGACAAAATTAAGATTGATGACCCAGTAGGTGCTATTTCTGTACACGGTGTATGTGGTGCACTAGGTATTATGCTGGTTCCACTTTCAAACGGTGATGCAAGCGTTGTTAATCAGTTAATCGGCTTAGTAACTATATTGGCATTTGTTTTTGTAGCGTCACTTATTGTGTGGGCTATATTAAAATACACAATGGGTATACGTGTTACAGAAGAAGAAGAGCTTAACGGTATGGATCAACACGACTGTGGTGTAGAAGCTTACCCTGAGTTTGTATCTGTTCGTAATAACTAAATTTATATAGTGTGTTCATCAAAGCTCTACTTTAGGTAGAGCTTTTTTTCGTTTCAGGGAAGGTTAATTTTTCAGGTGTTAGGGTTATTGCCAATATGCTAAGCTCCCCTTTGTAAATAAACCGTTGGAACACATTACACTTACATGGCTGATAATAAAAAAACACCTAGTAGTAAAACCCCTTCAAAGCGTGCAACGAAAGCAAGCAGTTCGCCACGTAAAGCTAAACCCAAATCTACAAAAAAAACGGCAACTACTGTTGTTAAACGCTCATTTATGAGAAAAACATGGTCAGTTTTTTGGAAGCTGAGTTTGGCTGTTTTTATTGCTATGGCCATGTACTTTATTTATTTAGATTCAAAAACAACACGTGTATTTGAAGGAAATAAATGGCAACTCCCCGCTCAAGTGTATGCGCGTGCAATGCAGTTTTACCCAGGGCAATTCTTATCAAGTCAAGAAGTAGAATTTGAACTTGAACGTCTAAATTATTCATCTGTTAATAGGCTCAGCCGGACCGGCCAATACGTAAAAACGGCTGATAGCATTAAAATTTACCGACGAGAGTTTGAATTTTATGATGGGCTGGAGGAGTCTAAGATTGTTGAACTGCGTTTTGCGGGACAAAAGGTAGCCTCTGTAAAAGATAAATTTGGTAGGCGTTTGAACAACGCTCGATTAGAACCTGTACAAATAGCCCGCATTGGTAACGATTCGAAGCAAGATAGAGAATTTGTTCCCCTTGATAAGTTTCCTGCTATGTTAAAAGACACTTTGCTAGTGGTGGAAGACCGTAATTTTTATGAACACCACGGTGTATCTGTTTTTTCTATTTTACGCGCTCTATATACCAATATTAGAGCAGGGCGCACAGTCCAAGGCGGTAGCACGTTAACGCAGCAACTCGCTAAAAATATATATTTAACCCGTGAACGTTCGCTGCTGCGAAAAATCAATGAGGCGTTTATTGCGCTTATTCTTGATTATCGTTACTCAAAAGACCAAATATTAGAGGCCTACTTAAACGAGGTTTATTTAGGTCAATCTTATAACCAAGGCGTGCATGGCATGGGCTTGGCGTCTGAGTTTTATTTTTCAAAACCAGTAGATGAGCTTGAATACGATCAAATAGCGTTGCTAGTAGCGATGGTGAAAGGGCCGTCTTATTACAACCCTCGCCGCTACAAAGAGCGCACTATGGAGCGTCGCGATTTAGTACTTCGCCTCATGGTGGAAAATAAATTAATAAGCACAAAAGAATACCGAGCATCCCTTAAGCGCTCAATTGACATTGCGCCAATGAAAGAAAGTTTACAAAAATCATACCCAGGGTATTTAGAACTGGTGAACCGTGAATTAAATAAATTACTACCCGATCAGCAGATACTAGATGCTGGTGTTAGGGTGTTTACTTACTTTGATTTACAAAAACAAACAGCAATGGAAAACTCGGTTGAGAAAAGCTTACCTTATTTAGAGAAACGCCCTAAAACAGATAAGCTTGAGGTTGCTATGATCTCTGTAAATTCAGATAAAGGTGGCGTATCGGCCCTTGTAGCAGGGCGTGACGTTCGATATTCAGGCTTTAATAGAGTACTGGATACAAAAAGAAATATAGGGTCTTTAGTTAAGCCTGCAGTTTATTTAACAGCACTACAATCACCAAATTATAATTTAGCCACATTACTTGATGATTCGCCGTTACAGGTAACAAACGAAGAAGGTAATGTATGGCAGCCTGAAAATTTTGATCGCCAATACCGTGGTGCAATCCCGCTTTATCAAGCATTTAGTAATAGTATTAATATTCCTGCTGTTAATTTAGGCTTAGATATAGGAGTGGATAAAGTTGCAAACACGCTTAAATCACTCGGAGTGGAAGGTCAAATAGATGAATACCCGTCTTTACTCTTAGGTGCTTTAGAATTATCTAGTTTTGATGTTGCGCAGCTTTACACCACCATAGCAAATGACGGTGAGTATAAGAAGTTGACGTCTATATCAGCACTTACTGACTCTGTAGGTAACGTGCTATATAAACATCAAGTAAGTGCGGAGCCTCGTTTTGATGAAGCCTCTGCGTACATGACCAAATATGCAATGAAGCGTGTAACAAAAGACGGCACAGCAAAGCGGTTAAACTTACACTTTCCGTCTATTCAACTAGCTGGTAAAACAGGGACTAGCAATGATTTACGTGACAGCTGGTTTGCAGGGTTTGATCAAAACACGGTAACCGTTGCATGGCTTGGCCGCGATGATAATAAAAGCACCGGTTTAACTGGCAGTGCCGGGGCGCTAGAAGCCTATATCCGTTATTTAAAACCACTCAACCCACAAGCCATTGCCGATACTCGCCCCCCTTCAATCCGTTGGGCCTTTGTAAACGAGCACACAGGTAAACAAGCTCCTCCAGGATGTGGGAAAGTGATACAGCTTCCATTAAGAGTGAGTGAATTTGAGCCAAGGCCTCGCTGTATAAAATGATAACTCAAACAACAAAGCCGCTATTTAGCGGCTTTGTTATTTATAGATATTTAGCGCTATAGATATTAAAAGCTAAGACTTAAAAAAGCGCATTGACGTTGTTAAATCATTCGATAAGCGTGAAAGCTGCTCTGCGTCTTGCAGCGTTGATTGCGCTGACACTAATGTATGATCAGCTAAGTTATTAACTTCTTGCGAGTCATTAAGTGCCTGAGTCGTCGCGTTGGCTTGCTGTTTAACTCGTTCAGCGATGACCTCGCCTTGATGCTTTATATCCCCCATACTTCTTTCTGCGCTTTGCAGTACAGTATTTGTTTGGTTTGCGGCTTCGACAGATAACTCCATTTTTTCAACGCTTGAACGCATTTTAACTTGTGTATCGTCAGATGCCTTTTGCAGTGAGCTAATAATTTGGTGAATTTCTTGTGTTTGTGTTTGTGTGCGTAATGCAAGTGTTCTTACTTCGTCTGCGACTACCGCAAAACCACGTCCGTGTTCACCCGCTCTAGCTGCTTCTATTGCAGCATTGAGTGCTAATAGGTTTGTTTGGTCGGCAATTTCACTTATCCCTTTACTTACTTTACTAATTTCTTGGCTATCTTGAGCTAGTCGGTCAAGTGCTTGCTGACTTTCAGTAAACTCCATTTTTAAATCTTGCATGTATTGAGCAAGCTCCATGGTATTGCTCGACCCCTGTTTTACATGCTCAGCGGCATTTTGTGCAGTAAGTGTTGCCTGATGGGCTGATTCTTCAATTGTATGTGCAGTTTGCGCCATGTCGCTCAACGCATGGCTAATTGCATTTACCCGCGTTTGCTGTTTTATTACGTCGTCACTGGTTTGACTACTGGCATGCGAAAGAGACTGAGTGGCATCGCATAACTCTTTGGTACTGGCTTTAACATCTGAAAGTAGATGTGAAAAGGCATTGAGTAGGGCGTTGTATTGCTCAGCAATAACGCTCATTTCGTCACTCCCGATTGAGTTAAGGGTTGCCTTTAAGTCACCGTTAGCTGCTTTAGTGGCTGCTTTAGTGAAGCGACTTATGGTGTCAACGACTGCAAAATAAAACCCAACCATTAAATAAAGAGCAAACAGTAAACTTATTATAGAGGCGATCAGAACAGTGTTTCTGGTCCACTGCTGGGTTTGTATTTTATTATTAATTAACGATTCTAGAGTTGGAATACTGATGTTGATTAAAGCGCTAATATTTTTTTGAACATTGTCAGTGAGTGCTGAAAATTCACGCTGAGTTAACTCTATGTCGTCGGGTTCCAGTAGTTTTTTATCTATCGCGTTCTTAAATGCTGAGACTGATTTTTGTAGTTCATTTAAAGTGGGAGAAAGCGCTTTATTTACCGATTTATCCGCTGACGTTGCAATAGCTAGTGTTTTTAAAAGTTGCTGCTCAAATTGGGGTAACGATTTACTTAGGTTTGAAAGTGCAATAAAGGTATCTGGAGTAAATTGGTTATTGTTCAGTACTGTATTTGCGCTCGCGGCAGTTAGGTTTATTTGAGTGATAAAAGCAGGGACACGGGTTACCAATGCACGATTTAAATAGGCGCTGGCAAGTTCGCTATCTAGCGCTAAGTTAGATTGAATAGACACAAGCTCAAGGACATCGTCTACTTCGCTGTCTTTAATTTTAAAGCCCAGCGAGCGTGCCACATTTATATTTTTATCGGTTGTCCCTTGTATTTGATTGGTAAGTATTGCCCGATAGCCTTTTAAACCTTGTTGTTCCATTTTCGACACATCAATACTTTTACTCAATAACGACACCAAAAAAAACATGCTTAGTGCAAGTGGGATCAAGAGAATGCCAAACGTGATGCTTATTTTAGTTTTGTATTTTAGATTCGCCATTAAGCGCATTGCAGGCGCAGCTAACTGCCGTAATCCAGACATAAGACTCTCTTGTATTTAATAAAGTAGGGTGAAGATAAGTAGACCTTGTTATGCTTAATTATCATTCAATTATATCAATTTACAAATAAAAAAAGCCCTTAAAGGGCTTTTTCAATCTTTAGTATTGATTGCCTGTTTTAAAAGTAGGTATATAAACCCCGTTTAGGCAATACTGGCGATTAAAGTTTTGCGAAACAGCGCTCTGCTGCAGCTATAGTTTCTTGTACTTCCTGTTCCGTGTGCGCAGCACATACAAAACCAGCTTCAAATGCTGATGGCGCAAGGTATACGCCTTCTTCAAGCATAAGATGGAAAAAGCGTTTAAAACGCTCTAGGTCACACTCAGTCGCTTGTTTGTAAGTGGTTACCTTTTCAGCATCAGTAAAGAAAAAGCCATACATGCCGCCCGCGTAGTTTGTTGTAAGTGCGATACCTGTTTTTTTAGCGCCTGCTTCAAAGCCTTCACATATTGCTTTTGAAATAGCTTCTAGTTTGTCGTGTAATCCAGGCTCACTTAATAGCTCTAATGATTTTAAACCTGCAGCCATAGCTATTGGATTACCAGACAGTGTTCCGGCTTGATATACTGGGCCAACAGGAGCAATGTAATCCATAATTTCAGTTTTGCCGCCAAATGCGCCTACCGGCATGCCGCCGCCTATTACTTTACCTAAACATGTTAGGTCAGGTTTTATGTTGTAATACGCTTGTGCACCACCAAGAGCCACACGAAAACCGGTCATTACTTCGTCAAAAATAAGCACTGATTTGTATTCATCACAGACTGCGCGCAGGCCTTCTAAAAAGCCTTCAACAGGTGGAATACAGTTCATGTTACCCGCCACCGGCTCAACGATAATACAGGCAATTTCGTCAGCGTATTTTTCAAAAATAGCTTTCACTTCTTCAATGTTATTAAACGATACTGTTAATGTGTGTTTAGCAAAGTCTTCAGGAATACCTGGTGAATTAGGCACGCCCATAGTTAATGCACCCGAGCCCGCTTTAACTAAAAGTGAGTCGGCATGGCCGTGGTAACAGCCTTCAAATTTAAGAATTTTGTCACGATTAGTAAAACCACGCGCTAGGCGAATTGCGCTCATAGTTGCTTCGGTACCTGAGCTAACCATGCGAACTTTTTCAATTGACGGTACAAGCGCTTTTACTTTCTCAGCCATTAAAATTTCAGCTTCAGTTGGCGCGCCATAGCTAAGGCCGTTTTCAACTGCTTCATGAACCGCTTGTTTTATAGCTGGGTGATTGTGACCCATGATCATTGGGCCCCACGAACCTACGTAATCGATATAACGATTACCATCAGCATCAAAGGTGAATGCACCTTCAGCTTTTGTGATAAATAATGGTGTGCCACCTACGCCATTAAAAGCGCGCACTGGTGAGTTTACGCCACCAGGAATAGAGGTTTGAGCGCGTTCAAATAAGTCTTGGCTAATTGTCATGAAAAATCCTATAAATTGTCACTTAAAAAAGGGTTAGCTGTCGCGTTTGCGGCTAAACCAAGGCACGTCTACTTCATATTGCTCAACTTTGTTTTCTACGCCGAGCGTTAAAGCAAACAATGCCATACGAATTAATACGCCGTTTTGTACTTGGCGAAATATAGCTAAATTGTCGTTGCTGTTTAAGTCGTTATCAAGCTCGTTAGCTTCAGTACGACTATCACGAGGAAGCGGATGCATTAGCACTGAATTAGGCTTACAGTGTGCGTTATAAATTGACTGGCTAATTCTAAATCCGCCACGGTATTTATTTGCTTCTTCTTGAGATGGAAAGCGTTCTTCTTGAATACGTGTTTGATACACGATATCGGCCGCTAAGTTACCTTCCATTTTGTTCACTAGCTCTATTTTATGGCCAGCATTTTCTACTGCATCTAAAATACTGGTTGGCATTTGCAAGCCATCGGGTGCCACCATTGAAAATTTAACGTTTTTGTAATGGCACAATAGTTTTGATAACGAATGAACAGTACGACCGTATTTTAAATCGCCAACCAAAGCGATGTGCATACCATCAATGTTTTGATCAAAGCGGTGTAACTCACGTTCTATAGTAAGTAAATCTAGCAGTGCTTGAGTAGGGTGTTCATTTGGGCCGTCACCGCCATTAATTACAGGTACGGTACAGCCTTCGGCAAATTCACTCACCGAGCCTGCGTCTGGGTGGCGCATAGCTACCGCATCTACATAAGCTGAAATAACACGCGCTGTATCGTATAAAGATTCACCTTTAGCAAGAGCTGAACTTTGCATGCCTGTTGTTTCACGCACGCCTCCACCAAGCAGGTTAAACGCGGTACCAAAACTAACGCGCGTACGTGTGCTGGGTTCAAAAAACAAATTAGCTAAAATGGCGCCCTCAAGCACCGTTGTTTGCTTTTGCTTTTTAGCATAAGGCTCCATCTTTTTTGCTACTGCAAAAATACGTTCAATGCAGTCTCTGTCTAACTGATTAACAGACAGAATATGTTCACCTTGGAAACTTAACATGGGGTTATTCCTAGTTTTTCAAAAGGGCGCGATAATCCATAATATGGGGCACGCAATCGCGCATATTAGATTTTAAGTCGTGTGTAATTAATGCGGTATTTTTTATACCAAATAACTCAAAGGCTCGGTTTAATTACTGCCAGTGCAACTATAATAAGTAATGCAATAACAGGTAATTCATTAAAAATTCGGTAAAAACGATCTGTTTTAGTATTTCTGTCGTGTTTAAAGTCGGCTAGTAATTTAAAGCAGTACGCGTGGTATAAATATAAAATTATAACTAGCACTAGTTTATAGTGCAGCCACATACTGTATTTAAACCATTCACGGCCATATTCCACAATCGTTAGTACACCAAAAACAGCCGTTAAAATAGCAAATGGCGTTACAAAATAAAGGAGCCTGCGTTCCATTACTTTTAGCATAGAGTTACATGCACGCTCTTGGCTCATTGCGTGGTAAACAAATAACCGTGGTAAGTAAAAAATGCCTGCAAACCATGCAATCATAAAAAATATATGCAGCGTTTTATAAATCAGTAATGCGCTCATAATAACCCTTATTATTTATAGTAAGCTGTTACGGATGGTTAAAATATGATGAATTTGATCCCAACGTAACAGCCCCATTATTTGTTGATTATCTAACAGGTTGTATACATATAAAGCGCCACTGCGCTTATCTTTTAGTATATCAAAGGCATCAGCTAACGTTGCTTGACTGCTAATACCTTGTAAGTTTACATAGTTCAGGTTGATTGCTTGATCAGACATTAAGCTTAAATCGTATTCTGCAAGTCGATACCCGTTTTCTTCGTCAAACACAATCAATGGCGTTTGGCTGTCCATGGCATCGAGTGTATTTTTTATTTGCTCTTTGTCGTTTGAAAACAGCAATTTAAAGTTTTCATCCATATCATCCATAATTCCCACCTTTTGTAGCGCCTCTGTGGCAGGGGAAACATGATAGGGAAGCCCCTGAAAATCAAGTTGCTGCAAAAATATAGAGCGATTACCAAACACTTGTAATGCGGTTACATAAGCTGTTGTTATCACAAGCATGGCTGGGACAATTATTTCTGGCGACGATGTAAGCTCCATTACTGTTGTTAACGCTGCAAGTGGTGCATGTAATGTGGCGGCCATTAACCCCGCCATGCCCAATACACCATAAGTTCCGGCAATATCAGTACCAGGGCTAATAAACTGAGCAAAAAACGCCATCATAGTCCCAACTAAAACACCTAACCCAATAACTGGACCAATTAACCCTCCCGGTATACCTAAACCTATAGCAAATAAAGTTGCTAGTAATTTAGCAATTAAAATAGTGGTGAGTAATTGCACATTATCTGGCGACTCCACCGCAATAGCTATCGCGCTCATGCCAGATCCCATTGCTTGTGGAACGGCATAAGCAATTAAACTTGCGATACAACCTGCAATGAGTAAACGAGGAAACATACTTAAAGGTTTAAATGTTTTAATAATTAACATTAAGTTTTGATTAAAGCTGTATGCAATAGCGCCCAGTGCCATACCGCATAAAATTAAATATGGATAGTGCCAACCACTCAAAGGAGCAATTGTTATGAGTGCAAGTTCTGACCCTCCCCCAAATACGAACTGAGTAGCAAGTGCACCTGTTACTGCAGCAAGCATAATAGGGACAAAAATATGAACTTTGTATTCTCTTAACACGACTTCCATAACAAAAATAACGGCGGCAAGAGGCGTGTTAAAGGATGCAGCAATACCCGCAGCAACACCACAGCCGCTTAATGTGCGCATGGCATTGTGTGGTAAGTGGAGCTTATCGGCTAAAATACTGGCGCCCGTTGCTCCCATATGTACCGATGGGCCTTCTCGCCCAACCGAAAAACCACTGATTAATGCCAAAGCCCCCCCAACAAATTGGTTGAGTGTATTGTATAAAGGCATTTGCCCGTAATGACGTTTAATACGATGAATAACGAATGGGATACCTAACCGATAATGTTTGAAACCAGTAAAAGCGGCAAATGACGCAATTAAAAATGCTGCAATTAAAGGCATTAAAACACGTTCAATAGTTGGCAAGGTTGTAAAGTCGTCTGGGGTTTCTAAAAATAAACTTTGAAAAAAGAGAATTGTTAAGCGGAATAAAATAATAAAAAATGCAGCAATTAACCCAGCAACTACGCCTAAAAGGCATAATTGTACAGATGTTTTAGGTTGTGCGAGTCGACGCCTGAGCTGCTCCAGCCACATGCATTTTTTCCTCAGTGCATTTTTCAGCTGTATTTTAGCAAAAGCCAACCACTAAGTCCTTGTGATTTTATAAAATTATTAACTTAAATTAGCTATTTATGGCAAATAATAAAACGAAGTTTTTTAGTTAAAATAATTACTTGTTTAACATGCCACTAGTTGCATATTAAAGTGCTGTTTTTTTTCAGTCAATATAAGCGATATGCAGTCATTTTTAATGTATTTATGGGTATAACTTAGAGCAAAGCGTTAATTGACTATACTTGATTAAAACACTCGGGTATTAGATAATCACGCCATTACGATATTGAGGGTTTTAAAATGTCAGAAGAATTACCAATTCAGTTTAGCGATGCAGCAGCTGTTCGTGTTAAACAATTAATCGATGAAGAAGAAAACCCAGAACTAAAACTGCGTGTTTACGTAACGGGTGGTGGATGTTCTGGCTTTCAGTACGGTTTTACTTTTGATGAAAAAGCAAATCCTGGCGATTTAGAAATTGTAAAAAATGGCGTAACGCTAGTGGTTGACCCTATGAGTATTCAATATTTAGTTGACGGTGTAGTTGACTATACTGAGGGCTTAGAAGGTGCACGCTTTTTTGTATCTAACCCGAACGCAACAACCACATGTGGTTGTGGTGCAAGTTTTAGTGTGTAAACACAGACTAATAAAAAAAGCCGCATTAGCGGCTTTTTTTATGCCTATAAATTAGAGGGGGCATACTCTGTGATCTGCATCATCAATACAAAAAAGCCCAGTACAAATGCAGATAGTACTAAAATATACATAAACCCTTTTTTACCTTGCTTAATTGGCACGCCATTATGGCGCAAGAATAAGTACCACCCTGCACATAAAATAATCGGTAATAAAAAAAGAAGCCTGAACATTATGTAACCTTTTTTGTGTTGATTATTGCCCAATATTAAACGAATAACATTAACATGAAATAAATTTGTTATAAAAATGCTTATTTATATTTTTATAATAAAAATATTATTTTTAATGTTTTTGATAACTTAGCTGAAATATTCAGTGTTTGTAAATGTTCACTGGGGTTGATTTTGACTAAGGCGAGCAATTAACTATTTAACCAAAGTGTTAATAGTATATAATGTATCCAAGAATGAGACGGGCAAAATTTCATTCTAATAACAAAAACCTTTTACCACATTTTAAGCGTCGTTTTTTAGCTATGTGGGTGGGAGTGAGTAGCAACCAGTGCTTTGAGAAGCGATAGATTGCTATTTAAAACATAAGTTACTGCTTACTTGCCTACAGCTATGGTAACGACTGCTGCTTTTGTGGTGTTGTCTAATCGTCTAGTAGGAGATGTAAAATGATGGGGAAAACTGTTTCTTCAGAAGAGAACGCTAAGTTAACAACATGGCTTAAAAGCAAACGCCATGAAAAAGGCCACACAATGAGAAGCCTTGCACAGGTGCTTGGAACGCCTCACTCGTTTATCGGCAAAATTGAAAATCAAGAACGCCGTTTAGATGTAGTTGAGTTTGTTCGTTATTGTACAGCGCTAGAAGTTGACCCACATGAAGCACTAAGCCTGCTTAAAGTAGATTAATAGTGTGTTGCTTAGTTCATTCAGGGGCATATTAAATGTGCTAAGCAAAATATTAATGCATGGATGCATTAAGCTTAATAGCTACTATGGTAGTTTTTCTCAAGCTCATACAATTTGTGTCTTATTGCATACAAAAATAGTAAAGAGGGGAGCACCATTAAAGCGGTTAATACAAAAAATAACGACCAATTTCCCATTAGCCAATCATCAATTACAACCCCACTGTAACTCGAAAGTAATGTTCTTCCTAAATTCCCCAGCGACGCCAACAACGCATAATGTGTTGCACTAAACGCTCTGTCACATAGCATAGATATAAACGCGACCATAGCAACGAGAGACCATGCTTGTGTAAAGCCATCAATTACTATAGCAAAAGCATATAAACCTAAGTTAGGGCCCACTAATGCAATAGCAGAAAAAGCTAAATTAGATGCAGCCATGGCTACACCACTAACAAATAACCCTTTCACAATGCCATATTTTTGATTAAATAAGCTGCCTACGAAGGTAAAGGCAATGGTGAGCACAGCGGTGCCAACTTTTGAAAAAGTAGCTATATCGCTATTGCTAAAACCTATTTCTTTATAAAAAACAATCGACATTCGTCCTAAAAACGCTTCGCCAATTTTAAATAGGAAAATAAAAGCAAGTAGTGCTAGTGCAGTTTTAACACCATTTTTTGCAAAAAATGTTCTAAAAGGGTCAATAATTGTAACAACCAACCAGGCAACGACTTTATTGAGAGGTGTTTGATTAATAGTAGCAAGCTTTTCAATGTAAACACGTTCTAGTTCTTCGTGAACGGCTTCTCTATTAGAGGCGGGCTCTTTAGCAAATAGCACTCCTCCCATTAATACCAATATTACAGCAGCTAAAAAGTAGTAAACTTGTGGCCAACCGAGTGAAGGAATATCTGCCATATAAAATGGAATCGCACCCAATAACGCGTAGCCTGTCCACCATCCTGAGGTTGCCATGGCTGCGGCAGCCGTTGCTTTGTGTGATTCACTTTCGCTTAGGGTATCTATTCTAAATGCGTCTATCGCAATGTCTTGTGTGGCAGATGCAATTGCAATTAATAAACACAGTGCTGCAGCAATCGCCAAGTTAGCTTTGAGGTCAAGGCCAGCAAGAAGTAATGTGCCTAAAAACATAAAGCTTTGGCAAAACAATATCCAGCTACGGCGTTGGCCTAGCCACTTATATAAAATAGGCAGTTTTGTACGATCGATTAAGGGCGACCACAAAAAGTTGATGCTGTAGGCACCAAATACAATACCAAATAAGCCTATCATGATTCGGCTCAGGCCTTCATCCTTTAGCCATGCCGACATTACAGAGCCAATTAATACCCAGGGGAAACCACTGCTAATACCAAAAATAAACACATTAATTAAACGTTTATCTTTAAAATACGAAAAGTATTCGCTGAAAGAGAGAGTGTTGCTCATAGGGCCTTCATTGGCGAGTGGGTGCAGCTATACCGCACCTCATTAATTATAATGGTGTTGGCTCAATCATTTTAATATTTAAAATGACCACTGGTGTTTCTGGCACAAAGTCATAACCAATTTTTTCGTTGTAAATTGTTTTAACAGCCATAATTTTATCAAGGGTTTCGTATCCATCCATTACAGTACCAAACACCGCAAATCCCCAGTCTCTTCCAGGATTTAAATGGTCATTGTTATCCATATTAAAGAAAAACTGGCGAGTACCTGAATGCGGCTGTCTGTCTTGGTATGCCATGGCAATACTGTACATATCATTTTTTAGACCGTTCCCGCTTTCATTAAAAATAGGATCGTTTTGATGTAAGCCTTCCATGTCTTTATCATATCCACCACCTTGTATAACAAAATCGCGTTCGTTTTCTTCGTCGCGCTCAACACGATGAAAAATACTACCCTGATAACTTTTATCTGATACATAAGTTAAAAAGTTATTGACTGTAATAGGGGCACGAGAACGGTCTAGCTCGACAATAATACTGCCTAGTGATGTTACTATTTCAACACGTGGAAACATATTGTCTTTTTGTACAAATCTGCCCTCTTGGGCTGCTAAGCTTGCTGCGCTAAAACAAAGAGCTAAACAAAGTATAAAAAGTCGTTTCATGGTTAACCTTCTAAAAACTGTATTAATTCAGGATCTGACACAATGCGGGTTATCATTTGTTCAGTCAACTTATTGAGTTGACCTTCTATTTTAGCTCTGTCGTGGCCAAGCGGGCCTTCTAGCGCTGCATTACCGCTATACTTTTTTGTAAAATTACTTGTAGCACGGATTACGCGAACACTCAGTTCAATTTTTGCTTCACTTTTATGGCTTACTAAGGTTTCAGTAACCACTGCTTGTAAGGCATTTATATCTAGCTCAAATCGAGTGGTGGCTAAATTTGAAATGCTCGCGCCATTACGACTAAGTGCACTGTCTAGTGCACTTTTAATCGACTCTGTAATACCTTGGCTTGCAAATGTTTTGGTTTTGTCTGACTCAACTAGAGTTAGGGTAGAAGTATCGCCACGTACATCAATAACACTCGTGCTCAGGCTACTATTTAAAGTGCTCACTTGGCCACTTTGGTAAACCGGGTTAAGTATGACTTGGCTTGGTTGGTTTGCACAGCCTGCTAAAATACAAAATGCAGCACAGCCAAATATACGGTTTATTATTGTCATTGTTATAACACCCCACTATTTTTAGTTGAACTTAAAACCACAAATTTTTTGTTTGAACCTAATAGCTTACAGTTACCAAACATACGGTTTAACTTGTCATGATAATCTAAATGACGATTACCAATAATACGGAGCTCACCACCTTCTTTTAACGTGTCCTTAGCTTGTTTAAACATTTGCCAAGCAATGTGATCAGTAACCGCTTGTGCTTGGTGAAATGGTGGATTACATAGCACCATATCTACACTGTTTTTTTCAAAGCCGGTTAGGCAATCGTTTTCGATAAATTCGCAATCATCAAATCGTTCTGCCATGTTTTGCTCTACGTTAAGTCGTGCAGACTCGACCGCCATGTACGATTCATCAACAAACGTTACAGAGGCTTTAGGGCAGCGCGCTAAGGTCATAACACCAACTACGCCATTACCACAGCCTAAATCAATAATTTGTTTAGCTTTTGGTGTTTGCGGCAAGTAGTTAAAAAAGAAGCGCGCACCAATATCTAACGAATCACGCGAAAACACATTTGCATGGTTTGTAATATTAAACTCGGTGCCTTCAAGTTGCCATGAAACAGGGTAATCAGCAGCTTTATAGCCGCCTTTTGCGCTACTTAAAATAAGGCGTGACTTTTTCACCGCTAAGCTTGTTTTAGTTTCACCAATAAACTGTTCAAACGCCTTAATTGTTGAGTTGTGAATATCTTTAGTTTTACCAGCTGCAATAACAGGTGTGCCTGGTGCAAGAACTTCGCTTAACTCACTTAATTGAAACTGCAAAAAGCCAACATTACGTGGTATTTTAATTAACACTAAATCTACGTCTTCTGGAAGTGCCGAGAGGCTGTCCAATTGTGTAAATTGCACAGTAGACAGCTTATTCTCTTGTAAATTATATGCTGCAGCTTGGTGGCTAATATACGAGTCATTAACTGAACAAACCGTTAATTGATTAAAACTACAGGCAAGAGCACCAAAGCTGTCATTTAAAATAAGCAATGAGCGACAATCAGGATGATGTTCGTTAACATAATTGATAAGGTACTCATCGCCCGAATCCCACGCTTGTAAACTGCGGTTTTTTTGATCCAAAGGGAAGCGTTCAAGAGTAAAAGTTTTATCGCCTAGCTGGGCTTGCGTCGTCATAGTGGTTTTTGTATCAGTAAACTAATGTAGGTAAATTCTAACATGCAACGGCAAAACGCCAACCCCCAACAGTTGCCTAATGGCTTTTCTTATCAAACAAAGGCGCTTAGCGCACAAAAAAGCCTCGATTTATTTTATTATCTGCAAAAAAACCTTAAGTGGCAGCAGCCAGAAGTCACGGTTTACTCTAAAACTGGACCAATCCCACGCCTGCAATGCTTTATTGGCGACCATAAAATTGAATACGGCTATTCAAACAGTAAGTTAATAACTGAACCCTGGCCTAGTACATTAATGGCAATGCGAAAAAGGTTAGAGGCACATTTAAACCAGCCTTTTAATTCTTTATTAGTCAACTATTATCGCGATGGCAACGACACTATGGGGTGGCACAGTGATGATGAAATAGAGTTAGGCCAGCAGCCCACTATAGTGTGTATATCGCTTGGGGCAGAGCGAGTATTAAAGCTAAAAGACAAAACCAGTAATAAAATAACGGATTTAAAATTACACAGTGGTAGTTGTTTGGTCATGAGTGGCAATAGCCAGCGAGACTTTCAGCATGCTATTTTAAAGCAAACCAGCTTAGTGCACCCGCGAATAAGTTTAACCTTTAGGTATATAAAACAAGGCTAGTTGCGTAATTTAGTTAGCCAATGGGCAGGGCTGCTTGCTATGATAAGTTCATAAATTAGCTATAAATAATGGTTTTATATGTCAATGCAGCAACAAATCCAAGAAAAAGTCAGCAATGCTATTGCGTGTAAGCATTTAAATGTTATTAACGAAAGTCATATGCACAGCAAAGGCACTGACTCGCACTTTAAAGTTATTGTGGTAAGCGAGGAGTTTTTAGGTAAACGCCTTTTGCAGCGCCATCGTCAAATTAATGAAATTTTAAAAGAAGAGCTTGCAAACCACATACATGCATTGGCTATTCATACTTACACTCCTGACGAATACACTGAACATGACGGCGAAGCGCCAGCATCGCCAAACTGTTTAGGGGGATCTAAATTAGATTGATTAATTGAGGTTTGACAGTTATTTACAACTGTATTTAACTGATCAGATCAGTGTTTTAAGTATTAGCCTTTAAACTAGCGCTAATTTTTATAGTAAAAGATATAGGATCATCAATGGTCATTAAGCCAAAAATTCGTGGATTCATTTGTACAAACGCTCACCCAGTAGGCTGTAGTGAACATGTGCAAGAGCAAATTAACTATGTAAAACAACAAGGTGCATTAAAAAACGCACCAAAAAATGTGTTAGTTATTGGTGCATCTACAGGCTACGGCTTGGCATCGCGTATTACGGCAGCATTTGGTGGCGGTGCTAAAACATTGGGTATTTTCTTTGAAAAAGAAGGTACCGAGCGTAAAACAGGGTCAGCAGGTTGGTATAATACGGCTGCTTTTCAAAATGCGGCAGACGAAGCCGGGTTATGGTCTAAAAATATCAACGGTGATGCCTTTTCAAACGAAATAAAACAAAAAGCAATTGATACGATTAAAGCAGATTTAGGCAAGGTTGATCTGGTCATTTACAGTTTAGCGTCGCCTCGTCGTACTGACCCAAACACGGGTGAAGTTTACTCATCAACGTTAAAGCCAATCGGCAATGCAGTTACAACAAAAAATCTAAATACGTCAAAGCGTGAAATTGACGAAATTACTGTAGAGGCAGCAACACAAGACGATATCGACAACACCATTAAAGTAATGGGTGGTGAAGATTGGGAAATGTGGATTAATGCCCTTCAAGCCGCTGACGTGCTAGCAGATGACTTTAAAACCACAGCTTACACCTACATAGGTAAAGAATTAACGTGGCCAATTTACGGGCACGCGACTATTGGTAAAGCTAAAGAAGACTTAGACCGTGCAACGGTTGCGATAAAAGAGTCAACTAAAGCGTTAAATGGTCAAGCGTATGTTTCATCACTCAATGCTGTTGTAACACAAGCGAGCTCTGCTATACCAATTATGCCATTGTATATTTCAGCTTTATTCAAGGTAATGAAGGCGGACGGAACATACGAAGGCACCATTGAGCAAATTCATGGTTTATTTACCGAAAACCTGTACGGTGAAACGCCGCGTTTTGATGATGGCGGACACTTATTTCAAAACTACAAAGAACTTGAAGACGATGTTCAAGCACGTATCCAAGCAGTATGGGACAAAGTAGATACCAGCACGATTGACGAGTTGACAGATTACGTTGGTTATCACAATGAGTTTTTACGCTTATTTGGTTTTGGCATTGAGTCAGTTGATTACGACCAAGATGTAGAGCCAGTTCAAGCAATTGCAAATATGATTGACTAATCAATTAAGTGAATAGTCAGGGCTTGCTTGTCTTTTTTGGTAAAATGTTAAGTATCCTGTTTGGCATTTCGGTAATACAGAACTGATGTTGTGTGGTTATTGCCCATAAATAAGTATTATTGCTAAACAGGTACCGCCTTAAGATTCAGTAAGCTTTAATCCTATAAAGTCAACATGCCCTAATTTAAAAGTCGCTTCATGCGACTTTTATCAATTAAAAAACCTCATTCTTTGCTTAAGCTACCACTTTGGTCTAACTTAAATTTTATTAAATCTAGCTAACAAAACCAAATAAGCGTTTCAGTCGTATAATTTTCATAAATACACTCGCATAGTCACCCACAATGGTGTTAAAATTAAGGCAATATGTGAAGAGTTTTTACCGCGTTGCCTGTTTAATGACCAAAGCGAGTTTTTCTTTTATACATTGAAATAACTTGGGGTAGCTTAAATGGCGACGTGGTTGGTACGATTTTTCAGTTTCTTTCCGTTAATGTAGTGCAAGTGCGTATGATCAACATAAAAAAAGGTCTGGATTTACCATTAGATGGCGCACCTCAGCAAGTTATTCACGACGGTTCACCCGTCAAAAGAGTAGCCGTGCTAGGTGAAGAGTTTATAGGTATGCGTCCAACCATGCATATTCGTATGGATGACCAAGTTAAAAAAGGCCAGGTACTTTTTGAAGACAAAAAGAACCCAGGCGTCCTGTTTACCGCACCAGCTTCTGGTGTTGTAAAAGAAATAAATCGTGGTGCTAAACGTGTGCTGCAATCTGTTGTTATTGAAGTAAACGGCAGTGAGCAAATCACCTTTGACTCTTTCTCTGAATCTGAGCTTACAAGCTTAGATCGTGAAAAAGCTAAAGAAGTACTTATTCAGTCAGGTCAATGGACAGCACTACGTGCTCGCCCATTCAGCAAAGTAGCGGCTGTAGATGCAAATCCTAGCTCTATATTTGTTACCGCTATAGACACTAATCCTCTTGCTGCAGATCCTGCAGTGATTATTGCTGAAAATGCGCAAGCGTTTGAAGCAGGCTTAGCTGTTGTATCGCGTTTGACCGATGGAAAAGTTTTTGTTTGTAAGCAAGCTGGCAGCCAAATCCCTAGCTCATCTATTGCTCAAGTAGAAGTACATGAGTTTGGTGGTGTGCATCCGGCTGGCCTTGTAGGCACTCATATTCACAACCTTGACCCTGTATCTGCTAGCAAGCAAGTTTGGCATATCGGTTACCAAGACGTTATTGCGTATGGTCACCTGTTCCTTACTGGTGAAATATACACAGATCGTGTTGTTTCTCTTGCAGGTCCTCGCGTTAAAAATCCACGTTTAGTGAAAACACAATTAGGTGCTTCATTAGATGACTTAGTGGCAGGGGAATTAGAAGACGGTGATAACCGTGTTATTTCTGGTTCTGTACTTGCAGGTGCTACGTCGTCTGGTGTTCATGCATTCTTAGGTCGTTACCATGTTCAAGTATCTGTTTTACTTGAAGGTCGCGAAAAGGAATTGTTTGGCTGGATTGCACCAGGTAGTGATAAATTCTCTGTAACGCGTACATTCTTGTCTCACCTTACTCCGAGTCGTTTATTCAAAATGACAACGTCTACGGGTGGTTCAAAACGTGCCATGGTTCCACTTGGAAGCTACGAGCGTGTTATGCCACTTGATATTTTGCCAACGCTATTATTACGTGACTTATTGTCTCGTGATTTAGACAGTGCAATTTCATTAGGTGCGCTTGAATTAGATGAAGAAGATTTAGCGTTATGCACCTTCGTTTGTCCTGGCAAATACGAGTACGGCGCAGCCCTACGCGATTGCTTAACTACGATCGAGAAGGAAGGCTAAAATGGGTTTAAAAACTTTCTTAGAAGATATCGAGCCGCATTTTGAACCAGGTGGAAAACACGAAAAATGGTACGCACTGTATGAAGCCGCCGCGACTATTTTTTACACACCAGGTTATGTAAACAAAGGTTCAACTCACGTTCGCGATAACATCGACCTAAAACGTATGATGATTTTAGTGTGGATGGCGACGTTCCCTGCCATGTTTTTTGGTATGTTCAACATCGGTCATCAAGCAGCTATGGCGCTTGGTAATGGTTTTGAGCTAGCTAACATTTGGCAAGTAGGTTTGTTCCAGCTACTAGGTGGTGATTTGACTGCCGATGCAGGTTGGGGCGCAAAAATGTTCTACGGAGCGTGTTTCTTCCTACCTATTTATGCAACAACGTTTGTTGTTGGTGGTTTTTGGGAAGTGTTGTTTGCTTCTGTGCGTAAGCATGAAGTAAATGAAGGTTTCTTCGTAACATCAGTGCTATTTGCACTAATTTTGCCTGCCACAATTCCTTTATGGCAAGTTGCACTAGGTATTACTTTTGGTGTTGTAATCGCAAAAGAAATATTTGGTGGTACTGGTCGTAACTTCTTAAACCCTGCTCTTGCAGGTCGTGCGTTCTTATTCTTCGCATACCCAGCGCAAATTTCAGGTGACACAGTATGGACTGCCGTAGACTCGTTCTCTGGTGCAACTATGCTAGGTCAAGCATTTGCAGGTACGTTAGGTGGTGACTTAGGTTACGCTAACATGCAAATGTGGTGGAATGCGTTCTACGGCTTTATCCAAGGTTCTATGGGTGAAACGTCAACGCTTGCTGTACTTATTGGTGGTTTGTTCTTAATTTACGTGCGCATTGCTTCGTGGCGTATTGTGCTAGGTGTATTCCTAGGTATGGTGATTACTTCATCAATACTAAACACAATTGGCTCAGAAACTAATGCAATGTTTGCTATGCCTTGGTACTGGCACATGGTGCTAGGTGGCTTTGCATTTGGTATGTTCTTTATGGCTACTGACCCTGTATCTGCTGCATTTACTGATAAAGGTAAATTAGCATACGGTGCGCTTATTGGCTTTATGGTTATCATGATCCGTGTTGTTAACCCTGCATACCCTGAAGGCATCATGCTGGCAATCTTGTTTGCTAACTTGTTTGCACCATTATTCGATCACTTTGTAGTGCAAGCTAATATCAAGCGGAGGTTGGCACGTAATGTCTAGTAATAACGAATCAATTGGCAAAACGCTAGCTGTTGTTGTCTCATTATGTTTGGTGTGTGCAGTAATTGTATCGCTAACGTCAGTGCAACTTCGCCCTTTGCAAAAAGCAAACAAAGCAAAAGATATTCAAAGCAATATTTTAGCAGCCGCGGGTATTAGCAAAGTTGATAACGTTGCTGAAACGTTTGAAGCTAAAATCGAAACACGCTTTATTGATATGCAAAGCGGTGATTTTGCAGACCCTGTAGAAGACTTTGACTTTGAAAAAAGTAAATATGATGCAGAGCTAAGCAAATCTTTAAAAGAGAATGGAATTAAGGACATCGCTGGTATACAACGTATCACTAAGCGTGCACCTGTTTACATTTCTAAAAAAGACGATGGCTCTACAGATGCAATTATTCTTCCTATCCAGGGTTATGGTTTATGGGGTTTGATGTACGGTTTTATTTCGCTTGAAAGCGATGGTGAAACAATTAAAGACATCATCTTTTATAAGCACAACGAAACACCTGGTCTAGGTGGTGAAATTCAAAACCCACAGTGGACTGCAACGTGGGAAGGTAAAGAATTACCAATCCAGATCGTTAAAGGAACTGCGGGCGGTGATGAGCATAAAATCGATGGTCTTTCAGGTGCTACATTAACATCTAACGGTGTTGATCACGCGGTTGATTTTTGGACTGGCGAAAACGGCTTTGGCCCTTTCCTTGCTAAAGTACGTAATGGAGCATTGAAATAATGGCTGATACTAAAGAAATGAAGGCGGTCCTGTTTGGGCCAGTTTTCGCTAACAACCCAATTGCACTTCAAGTACTCGGTATTTGTTCTGCGTTGGCTGTAACGTCTAGCTTAAAAAACGCATTAATCATGTCAATCGCATTGACCTTGGTAACCGCATTTTCAAGCCTTTTTATCTCGACTATTCGTAATCACATCCCATCGTCAGTGCGTATTATCGTACAGATGACGATTATTGCGTCATTAGTAATCGTTGTTGACCAAGTACTGCAGGCTTTCTCTTATGCTACGGCAAAAGAGCTTTCTGTATTCGTTGGTCTGATTATTACTAACTGTATCGTAATGGGTCGTGCTGAAGCATACGCGATGAAGTCACCACCATTAATGTCTTTCCTTGATGGTATTGGTAACGGCTTAGGTTACTCTGTAGTACTTCTTACTGTTGGTTTCATTCGTGAGCTATTCGGTAAGGGTTCACTATTCGGTGTTGATATTATTCCATTAGTACAAAATGGTGGTTGGTACCAACCTATGGGTCTATTGATCTTACCACCGAGTGCATTCTTCATCATTGGTTTATTCATTTGGGTACTTCGTACTTATAAGAAAGACCAAGTAGAAGCTAAAGCGTAAGGGGCGATAAGTGGAACATTATATTAGTTTATTTGTAAAAGCCGTTTTTATTGAAAACTTAGCTTTAGCGTTCTTCCTAGGTATGTGTACATTTTTAGCCGTGTCTAAAAAAGTAACTACATCAATTGGCCTAGGCGTAGCGGTTATTGTTGTACTTGGTATTTCTGTACCAGTTAACAACTTGGTTTACCACGCGGTATTAGCACCAGGTTCACTTGAGTGGCTTGGTTACCCAGAAGCTGATCTTAGCTTTTTACGTTTCTTAACTTTCATTGGTGTTATTGCAGCACTAGTGCAAATTCTTGAAATGGCATTAGATAAGTTCTTTCCACCACTATACAACGCATTAGGTATTTTCTTACCATTGATCACAGTTAACTGTGCAATCTTTGGTGCGGTAGCCTTCATGGTTGAGCGTAACTATAACTTCGGCGAGTCTGTTGTATATGGTATTGGCGCTGGTGTGGGCTGGGCGCTTGCAATTACATTACTTGCAGGTATCCGTGAGAAAATGAAGTATTCAGACGTACCAGATGGTTTACGTGGTTTAGGTATTACCTTTATCACTGTTGGCTTGATGGGTCTTGGCTTTATGTCATTTTCTGGTATTTCACTGTAATAATAGCGAGGTCAATCATGGATATTTTCTTAGGCGTTGGTGTTTTTATCGCTATCGTTGTAATACTAGTTTTAATCATCATTGGTGCTAAGTCTAAACTAGTTGCAAGCGGTGATATCATCATCGGTATTAATGGCGATGCAGACAAAGCCATTAAAACATCAGCAGGTAGTAAGCTATTAGGTGCACTATCTGAGTCGGGTATTTTCGTATCTTCTGCATGTGGTGGCGGTGGCTCTTGTGGTCAGTGTCGCGTTCACATTAAAGAAGGTGGCGGCGATATTCTACCAACTGAGCTTGATCACATCTCTAAAGGTGAAGCCCGCGAAGGTTGTCGTTTAGCGTGTCAGGTAAATGTTAAAAATGACATGGAAATTGAACTTGAAGAGTCAATTTTCGGTGTTAAAAAATGGGACTGTGAAGTTATCTCTAACGATAACAAAGCAACTTTCATTAAAGAACTTAAGCTACAAATTCCAGATGGCGAATCAGTGCCTTTCCGTGCGGGTGGTTACATCCAAATAGAAGCACCAGCTCACCATGTTAAATACGCCGATTTCGATGTTCCTGAAGAGTATCGTGGCGACTGGAATCATTTTGGTTTCTTTGACCTGGAGTCAAAAGTAGACGAAGAAACAATTCGTGCTTACTCAATGGCTAACTACCCAGAAGAAGAAGGCATCATCATGCTTAACGTGCGTATCGCTACGCCGCCGCCAAGAAACCTAAGCCTACCTTGTGGTAAAATGTCATCGTACATTTGGTCACTTAAAGAAGGTGACAAGGTTACTATTTCAGGTCCATTTGGTGAGTTCTTCGCTAAAGAAACCGACGCTGAAATGGTATTTGTAGGTGGTGGTGCAGGTATGGCACCAATGCGTTCACATATCTTTGACCAACTTAAACGTTTAAATTCTAAGCGTAAAATGAGTTTTTGGTATGGTGCGCGTTCTAAGCGTGAAATGTTCTACGTTGAAGATTTTGACGGCCTAGCTGCTGAAAACGATAACTTCGTTTGGCACACAGCGCTTTCAGATCCACAACCTGAAGATAACTGGGAAGGTTATACTGGCTTTATCCATAACGTGTTATTTGAGAACTATCTTAAAGACCACGAAGCGCCGGAAGATTGTGAGTTCTACATGTGTGGTCCTCCAATGATGAACGCGGCAGTTATCAATATGCTTAAAGACTTAGGTGTTGAAGACGAAAATATCTTATTAGATGATTTCGGTGGCTAACACGCATATCAAAACAGATTAGTTTTGGTTAAAATATCAGCCTCGTAGCACTCTGTGTTACGAGGTTTTTTTATTCTTATATATTAATTTTTAACCTATTAAGTAGGGTTGTTATGAACAAAGTAAATACTCCCCAGGGCATAATCGCCTTATTTATTATTACGCTGACTTTACTGTTATCTGGATGCGCAGAATCGGTCCCAAAGGAAACCTATTTAGAAGGTAAAACCATGGGGACTACCTATCATATTAAATATTATGACGAGCAAGAGGCAATATCTGCTCTTCAAATACAAGAACAAATAGATGCTGTATTAGTCGACGTAAACCAGTCTATGTCTACATACATTAAAGACTCGGAGATAAATACATTTAATCGCTTGCCTGCAAATCAATTTATGCCAATAAGTGAAGACTTCAGAGCCGTTATAAGCGAATCCATTCGTATCGGTGAGTCTACTAATACACTTGATGTAACAATGGGACCATTGATTGATTTATGGGGATTTGGCCCTGATAAAAAGCCGACCAAACGACCCACTGATGATGAGCTTCAGGCAATGGTTGCAAATATTGGTGTAGATAAGCTTGTATTAAATGAACAAGGTTTAGCAAAAACAGTTGATGGACTAGAACTATCATTTTCTGCAACTGCTAAAGGGTACGGCATAGACAAAGTAGCGCAATTACTAGAAAGCCATAGCATTACTAATTACATGGTTGAGATTGGCGGTGAGCTGCGTATGTCTGGCGAAAAGCCAAATGGACAAGGCTGGGTAATTGCAATAGAACAACCAGATGCAGAGCCAGGTAAGCGTGAAGTGCACCGAATTTTACTACCAGGCACTATGGGAATTGCTACATCTGGGGATTACCGTATCTTTTATATAATGGATGGCGAAACATACACCCATTTGATTGACCCTGTAACAGGAATGCCAATTAAGCACGACTTAGTTTCTGTAACAGTATTACACCCAAGTGCAATGACCGCAGATGGCTTAGCAACTGCTTTAACAGTTATGGGTATGGAAAAAGCACAAGCTTATGCACAAGCTAATAACTTAGCAGTTTATCTAATTGCTAAATCGCCTGATGGCTTAGTTACGTATTCAAGCCCTGCATTTGAACCCTACTTGTAAGTATTCAAAGCTGGTTTATTTCCATAGAGGTTGGGTATATAATATTAACTGCTCAAAAATAGTTTGGGCTTAATTTATTGCTGATCAATAGGGGCTAAGCAATGTCACTTTTTTTTCTTACTTTTGGCTTACTAATTTTAATTGTTACAGCAATGGCTGTAGGTATGATCGTGCAAAGAAAATCGATGGCTAGCAGCTGCGGTGGATTAGGTTCGGTAGGCATCGATAAAGCCTGTGATTGCGATGATCCTTGTGACAAGCGAAAAAAGCGCTTAGCTAAAGAGCAAGCTTGGAAAGAAAACCAAATAATTTAAATATTTTTTTAGAACAAAAAGCGCTTTTATAGCGCTTTTTTTGTGCCTGCTGTTCAGGGAACGAATACACATTCAACTTAAAAAATTCATTTTACTTAATAAGAAACAGACTGGTTTTGTCATAAATAACATTAAAGAATAATGGTTTACCTAGTTTCATACAGGGGCTTTGAGTTGTTCTATGCCTAATAGAGTAAAGATTTACCGAGTGCCTTACAGGCAAATATTTCGTTACTTAAAGCATGGCTATTAGACTAAGGTCTATAGTTTAGTTTTTTTCATCTATCAGGTTTATTTTTATCGCTTGTGAAATTTGAGTAATAACTCTAAAGTTAACCCATAGACACGGCTAAGAGCTTAATCAATAGCTTTAGCAAAGTAAAATGTGTTTATAGGCAATGGCCAGAATTCGTTAGTGTTTAACTAACACAAAGAATCTTTATATTGTGTGTGAAGATGTTGTCAGTGTGAAAGGCAACTCAAGTTCGGTGGTGACTTAGCTTGGGTTGTTTTTATTTCCCTACAATTGCCACGCAATCTAAATCCAGAATCTTTATATTGTGTGTGAAGATGTTGTCAGTGTGAAAGGCAACTCAAGTTCGGTGGTGACTTAGCTTGGGTTGTTTTTATTTCCCTACAATTGCCACGCAATCTAAAACCAGAATCTTTATATTGTGTGTGAAGATGTTGTCAGTGTGAAAGGCAACTCAAGTTCGGTGGTGACTTAGCTTGGGTTGTTTTTATTTCCCTACAATTGCCACGCAGTCTAAAACCAGAATCTTTATATTGTGTGTGAAGATATTATTAGTGTGTAAACGGCTTAAATTCAATTATATTGAGTTTAAGCCGTTTTTATTTTTACTCTACCTATGCTTATTTCATCATAAAAACGCTGCAAAACGTGTAAATAATAAACTAAAACATATCAGCAATAGTATGCTTTTTGGCATTAACTAAACTTTTCTTAATTTCCATTCTTATACCTTCAGACTTGTTTTGGCTTAGTTTAAAATTACCGCTCCAATGAATAGGTTTAAAATTTATAAAGCATAGTTGCTGGTAAAGCTGTTCACGTAACTGGATTGGTATTTCATTTAGTTGCCATTTGGGCTCAAAACTTTCTTCAAAATGCGATGTTAGTCTCTGCATAATATGATGTTTTTGATTATTACACTCAACTATTTCAACCTTGGCAAGTACCTCTAATGAGCAGTAAAGCCAGCTTGGCAAAGTTTTATTATTACTATACGAAGGAGATAGATAACAGTTTTCACCGTTAAATAATAATTTTATAGACTGCCCAGCGCAGTACGTTAGCGGGTTACTTTTTGCGACGTGTGCAATAAATACATCGCGTGAGTGTTCATATAATACAGGCACTCGACATACATTATTTAAGTCACTTTGCGAGCAAGGCATTAAAATACTCGCTAGAGGGAACTGCTCAACTAAAGTCTGCAAACGTTTAATATTATGTTCTTGAAAATGCATCGGAGGGTACATTAAAGCCTCCTCTCTAGTTGTGATTTTATATCCGGCCATTGCTCATCGACTATGCTAAATTTTGCTGTGCTTCTAAAGCTACCATCACTTAGTAATCTATCTTTATGAGCCACACCTTCAAAACGTGCACCTAAGCGCGTAATTGCATTGCGTGATTTTTTATTATTTTCGTGGGTATTAAATAAAATACGCACTAAACCTAGCTTTTCAAATGCGTAATTAAGTAATAAGTATTTAGCATGTGAATTTATGTAAGTACGCTGCCAGTCATTACTAATAAATGTATGACCAATTTCAGCGCTTAAATTATGTGTATCTAACTTAAATAACCGTGTTGTGCCCACTACTTGCTGTGTGTTTTTATCAATAATGGCAAAAACAACTTGCTCGTTGTTATTAAATTGCGCCTGAGTTAAAAACCATTCTTTTAATATTTCAGGGCTTTTAGTGTAATTGCTTAATACCCACTGCCATACATCAGGGTGCTGGCCCGCTTTATATAATCCATTTAGGTGCTTATGGTTTAATGGCTCTAAAACGACCTTGTTTGTTTTATGTGTTTGCAGAGTAAACATTATTGGTTCCATTTTTGCAATTTGTGAGCAACAAATGTACGCTTATTTGGGTTGTTAAAAACAACCAGAATGTAACTTTTACCTATACCAGATTAAGGAAACATATGCAGCCGCTGAATATTGAGTTTAATGAGCAGCGCAAAGCAAAGTATTTGCAGCTAGCGCAAGCACTTCGTAGCGCAATTATTAAAGGCGATATTGCGGTAGGCACTAAGCTCAGCTCAGCCAGAAAAATGGCGCAAACCTACCAGCTAAACCGCCATACAATAATGAATGCTTTACAGCTATTAGTAGCTGAAGGCTGGGTTGAGTCTCATGAGCGCTCAGGATATAAGGTAACCCAAACCCTACCAATTCAAAGCAGTGCTAATACTAAGCAAGTACCTGTTGTAACGCCTAAACCCTATAAATTTGCCAAGGAGTTAGCAGTGCCTGGGCCTGCTATGAACCTAAATGATTTCAAATATAACTTTGCAGGTGGGCTTCCTGATCTTAATTGCTTTCCATATAAACAATTTAAACGCTCTTTAAGTTATGTCTTTAATCATGTAGATACCAGTAAGTTTCACTATGGTGATATAAGCGGAGTAAGTGAGCTAAAGCAGCAAGTAAGCAGCTATTTACACGAAGCACGTAACCTTAAAGTAACTGATTTACTAATATGTAATGGCTCTCAGGAAGCATTATTTTTAATTTCAAAGGTTTTTATAAATAAAGGTGATTTTGTTGCGGTTGAGACGTTAGGTTATCCGCCAGCTCGTAAAGCTTTTGCGGCATGCGGTGCACAATTAGTAGATATAAAACAAGATGAGCATGGTCTTTGTGTTGACGATTTAAAAGCACAACTTAGTCGATACTCAATTAAAATGTTGTACTTAACTCCACTGCATCAATATCCGACAACCGTAACTTTATCGCCTACACGGCGTATGCAAATTTATCAGCTGTGTTATAAGTATGGCGTGATGATCATAGAAGATGACTACGATCATGAGTTTCACTATAAATGTCAGCCACTACAGCCTATGGCGGCAGATGACCCTGCAGGTATCGTAATTTACCTCTCTACTTTTTCTAAAATTATGTTTTCTGCAGCTCGAATAGGCTACATTTGTGCACCGCCAGAGGTTATTGCGCAGCTAAGTGCTTGGAAACAGTTAATGAATCATAAAAACGATGTTGTTATGCAATTAGCTGTAGCGCACTTTATGAAGGAAGGGAGTTTTGAGACGCACTTAAAGCGAATGACCAAGCTCTACAAGAAAAGATTCGAGGCAATGGACAACGAGTTAAGCCTTATGCAATCAAAGGGTTTACCAATAGAATATGTAAAACCTGATGGTGGTATGGCTATGTGGGTTAATTTAAACAAACCAGTGCATGGCTTAAAAAGCGCATTGCAAATGCAGGGAGTTTATATTCAAGCAGAGCCTGAATTTTATTATCAAGAAGCCGCGCGTAGCCTAATACCAAAAAAGCAAAGTTATATACGGTTGGGATTTGCAGGGCAATCAACTCATGCCGCGCGAGAAGGGCTTGAGTTAATTGCTAAACATGTTTACTAGCTTATTTAAGTAAACTTTCGCCATCGTAAAAAAGAGGCTTTAAGGTTCCGCAGTTTATAAATTTATAAGTAAGTTCGTTTTCAGGAGGAACTCGTTTTGATGTGCGAACTTTCTGCATACAGGCATTAACCAAGTCCACAAAAATTAGGTGGTTGAAGCTTGGTGCTTTTTGAATTTTATGTACATAAATACGCTCTGTACCATTTAGTTCAATCATATCGTACTCATGCCATTGCGAAGATTCGCTTAGCTCATTGAGTTCTCTGGCGTACAGTTGCTTATCAAGCTCAAGTTGTTTAGCTTCATAAATTAAAGTGCCCCCTTGGCGGTAATCACCTTCGTAAATGTCGGCTGTAATTGTTATTTCATCCCCGCGCATTAAATGTTGAATATTAAACTTTTGCGGCTTAATAGTGATCATGTCGGCATTTTTCGCAAAGTTTAAAAAAGCAACGTTTGAATTTTTAACTTCGTAGACAATTTGCAAGTCATGTGGCGATCTATAAGAAGGAAGATTAATAGCAAAAATAGAAGACCCTCTATTCACAAGTGCCATTGGGTGAACTGCATTGTAGCTAGGGTCTAATGGTGGAAGTTCTACTTTTTCTTCTTCAGAAAACGCTGTAGTACTTAGCAAAAGCAACAATAAAGTAAATATTAAACGCATAATAACCCCAATTAATTTATGAGCTTAAATTGTAGTATAAAGTTTATATAACTCATATTTTAATGCGCATTAACTCCCTTAATTATTAAGCTATTTAGCTTTAATTGAGTTTAGTAGAGTGCGGGCTTTCAAATGTATATTTGCATTATCTGGGTTTGATGAATTGGTCACCCAAACAACATGCCCTTTTTCATTTATAAATAACGTAGTGGGTGTGCCGTGTATTCCTAGTTGTGTCGCAATTTTATCTGCTTGTATTGCGGTTTTAAATGTATAGCCTCTATTGGTTAATGCTTTGGCGGGAAAGGCGTTATCATCTTCTTTAAAACTTACAGCTATTACGTTTAAGCCCATGTCGTGTATTTTTTGAAGGGCGGGTTGTAACTTTTTGCAATAAGGGCACCATGTAGCCCAAAAGTGAAGAATATAAGGTTCGCCTAATAGGTTTTGTGTTTTTATACTTGTACCATCGGCCATGTTTAATGTTAAGGCGGGGAGTTCAGGATGGTTTGAGTCTTGAATAGATTGCTCTGCAAATACCGCAAAACTTAAAATGGTAAGTGTTATAACTATAAAAATGTGTTTCATTGTGGTGTCGTTTTTATTCTAGTTAGCAAATAAGAACGACAATATTAAGTTTTTATTTCATATTAAAAGCGTGCCGCTTGTTCAACTACAATGCCATGGCGCTGTGCAAGGCGAAGATGATCTTTATCGTAACCACCACCAATAACTGTTGCCACTGGTATGTTGTGCTCAAGGCAGCGTTTTAAAACCAAATGATCGCGTTTAGCTATCCCATCCCAACTTATATCTAATTTACCTAAGCCATCGTTTTGCCAAATATCTACACCGGCATCGTACAGTACTAAGCTTGGGTTCAGTTCTTTAAGTAAGTAGCTTAAGGTATCGTCAACAATGGCTAAGTATTCGGCATCTTGCATATGATTTGCTAAGCCAATATCTAAATCGCTAGCCGATTTCCTAAACGGGAAGTTTTTTTCGCAGTGTATTGAACAGGTATAAGCATAGGGCTGATGCGCAAGCATAGCAGCGGTGCCATCACCTTGATGTACGTCTAAATCAAAAATAAGCACGTTGGTTACTTCGCCGCTATTAATCAAGATCTGGGTGGTAAAGGCTAAGTCGTTCACCATGCAATATCCTGAGCCAAAATCAAAGTGCGCATGGTGCGTGCCTCCTGCTAGGTGACAGGCTATGCCGTGTTTTAGCGCTAAGCGAGCGGTTTGTAATGTGCCCTGCGGGGCAGTAAATGTGCGCGCCATTAATTGAGCTGACCAAGGTAATCCTATACGACGCATGGCTTTATCGTCTAAGCGATTGTTCCATAAATCGTGAATGTAGTTGTCGCAATGTACTAACTCTAAAGGCTCGGGAGAGCCTAAAACAGGTTGTGTGAGGTTATTACCAATTAAGCCTAGTTTTTTTACGTGTGCGTATAGATTAGCAAACTTACTCATTGCAAAGCGGTGCTTAGGATCAAAACTAAACGAGTAATTTGGGTGGTACACTAACGGTAAATGAGGGTTTAGAGTCATATTCACACAGGCTATAAAGTTTCCCCTATGGTAATCAACTCCCCTCAAAGTGTCTATTTTTGTGAGTCGTGAATAAGCATGGCTAATTCGCGGTGAAGTAATTCATCGTCCGCTAAGTTGAGTTCAATGAGTCTTTTTAGGTAGGTAATACTATCAATATCAATATGCTTACACTTTAAACCAATGTGATTGGCTTCTATATGGCAAATCGTTGTCTCCATTTTTATTTCAATTTCGCTGTCGGGTAAAATAAAACGCAGTATGGCATCATTCTCTATTTGATCATTTAACACATCACATTTACTAACTAGCGCGCCGTGCAATGAAATATCAAGCAAAGTACATGGGTACTCATTTTCTTGAAAAATTATATGCGCATCGGTTGAAAATAAAATACGTGAAAATTGACGACGTTCTTGCATGACTCTGCCTTATTGTTTTTTTAGTAATATCAATAGCATTAAATTAGTGTTCAGTAATAGTGCGAATAAAACAACTCATTAATAATCACTAAAATTACGGCATATGGTTGTTCTATGTGAATAATTTTTTATTTAGTTAGCGAGTGATTCAACATCAATCAAATGCATAATATTTTAAATAAAATTGGTATAAGCATAGCTTTAAATTACACAGTTGCTAGCTACAAACACAGATAGTTTATTTAAGGCATAAAAAACCCTGCGTAAAGCAGGGTTTTAAAGGTATTTCAGTTAATTTAGCGATTAACCAATTTTTTTGTATTTTATACGTTTTGGTTGAGCTGCTTCTGCGCCGTAGGTCTTTTTGAGCCACTCTTCGTATTCAGTATAGTTACCATCGAAAAAGTTAATTTGTCCTTCGTCGCGGTAATCTAAAATGTGTGTGGCAATACGGTCAAGGAACCAACGGTCATGCGATATACACATTACACAACCTGGGAATTCTAAAATAGCATTCTCAAGCGCACGAAGTGTTTCAACGTCCAAGTCATTGGTTGGCTCATCCAGTAGCACTACGTTACCACCGGCTTTTAATAATTTAGCAAGGTGTAAACGGTTACGCTCACCGCCCGATAAGTCTTTTACAAACTTTTGCTGATCGTTACCTTTAAAGTTAAAACGGCTAACGTAAGCACGGCTTGGGAATTCAAAGTTACCAATTTTTAAAACGTCTTGTCCGTCAGATATTTCTTGAAAAACTGTTTTGCTTTCGTCCATATCGTCGCGGAACTGATCAACCGTTGCTAGTTGTACGGTTTCACCAACGTTAACACTGCCGCTATCTGGCTGCTCTTCGCCACTTAACATTTTAAATAGTGTAGATTTACCCGCGCCGTTGGCACCAATAATGCCCACAATAGCGCCTTTAGGCATTGTAAAGCTTAAGTCGTCTATTAATACGCGGTCGCCAAAGCTTTTACGTAAGTTAGTAACTTCTAATACTTGGTCGCCTAAACGTGGGCCAGGTGGAATAAATAGCTCGTTTGTTTCGTTACGTTTTTGGTAATCTGATTGTTGTAGCTCGCTAAACTGCGCCATACGTGCTTTAGACTTAGCCTGACGACCTTTAGGGTTTGAACGCACCCATTCAAGTTCTTGCGCAATTGATTTTTGACGTGCTTTTTCAGATTTTTGTTCTTGCTGTAAGCGCGCGTCTTTTTGTTCTAGCCAAGAAGAGTAGTTACCTTCCCATGGAATACCTTCACCACGGTCAAGCTCTAATATCCAGCCAGCAACATTATCAAGGAAGTAACGGTCATGCGTTACTGCCACAACAGTGCCTTCGTAGTCATGTAAGAAGCGCTCTAACCATGCAACCGACTCAGCATCCAAGTGGTTAGTTGGTTCATCAAGAATAAGCATGTCTGGTTTTTCTAGTAACAAACGACAAATAGCAACACGGCGGCGTTCACCACCTGAAAGGTGCTCAATTTTAGCATCCCACTCAGGTAAGCGAAGTGCATCGGCAGCGCGCTCTAGTACGTTATCGATATTATGACCATCGTGCGCTTGAATAACTGCTTCTAATTCACCTTGTTCTTTAGCCAGTGCGTCAAAGTCAGCACCTTCCATTGCGTACTCATTGTACACCTCATCAAGGCGATTAAGGGCGTGTTTTACCTCGCCAACAGCTTCTTCAACTATTTCTCGTACTGTTTTGCTTTCGTCTAGTACTGGCTCTTGTGGTAAGTAACCAATTTTAGTACCAGGCTGAGGACGTGCCTCACCTTCAAAGTCTTGGTCAACACCGGCCATAATACGTAGCAATGATGATTTACCAGAACCATTTAAACCAAGCACACCAATTTTGGCGCCAGGAAAAAAGTGCAACGAAATATCTTTTAAAATTGTACGCTTAGGCGGCACAACTTTAGATACTCGACTCATCGAGAAAATAAACTTATCAGGTAAAACCATGGAGGAAAGCCTTCAAATAATAATAAAAATTTTAATGTTGTATTGTAGTTGTTGAGAGGTGAAACAGTCAACGAATGGCGGGTGGGAATATATCTTTATCGTTTTATCTCGTTAAATGTATAGTTTTATTTGGGTGTGCTAACGTATTTAAACCATAGTAAAAATAAGAAAAACCCATGACTATACAAAAAGTAATAACAATGTTGGCTTTACTTACGTTATTTACCACAAACCCCAAAGCTAACGCAGTCGATTCTCCTTGGCCCGAAATAAGAAAACAAAGAATAAATAAACTCCTGCCAAACGCTTTAAAAGCAGCTAAGGTAGATGCTTGGCTTATTGTTTGTAGAGAAAATAACAACGACCCATTGGCTGACCATATTGGCTGTGAAAACGCAGGTTCGCCAGCGGCATATTTATTTTATTTTAATAAAGGGGCGTTTCATTCGGTAGCCTACTCACCTTCAAGCGAAGCAAAAGCACTTGACGAGCTAAACATACATGAAAAAGTGATCTCGGTGCCACGCAGTGTGTCTGCGTTAAAATACGCGGCTGAGTTTATAAAAAAACAACCTTTTGAGCGTATAGCAATAAATGTATCTGACTTTAATGCACAGGCAGATGGGTTATCGCACTCGCAATACAAGCAATTAGCTAACTTATTAGGCGCAAAGCAAACAGCAAAGCTCGTATCGTCTGAAGAAGTTGTTTATCAATGGCTTTCAATTAAGTTACCTGCTGAAGTTGAAATAATGAAAGAGGCCGCAATGCTTTCAGCAACGTGGCAAATAGAGGCTTATAAAACTATTATTCCGGGTAAAACCACCGATGCCGATGTAGCTAAATTTTTAAAAGCTAAAATGAAAGCACGAGGTGTAACCGATGCATGGGCTGCCGACCAAAATCCTAACGTAAATTCAGGCCCTGACCGCGGGCATTCGCATTCTACAAATAAAGTCATTATGCCGGGCGACGTAATTCAAATTGATTTTGGCGTAAAGCTCTACAATCGCTGGGTAAGTGACATTCAGCGTTTTGCTTATGTACTTAAAGAAGGGGAAACCTCTGCACCAGCCAACATTCAGCAATATTGGGTTAATGCCCGAAATAGCGGTTTTGCCGCATTTAATGCAATGAAACCCGGCGTAAAGGGTATAGACGTGGATCAAGCTCAAACCGTATTAATGAATAAATACAACTCAGAGCCTGTGCCATGGAGTACCGGCCACCCAGTAGGGTATGTTGCACACGATACGGGGCCCAATTTAGGTGGCTCTCGCAGTGCCCAAGTAAGGCCTGCTGCTCATCGTAAACTTAAAGAAGGAATGGTGTTTGCTTTTGATGGTTTTTTTAGTTGGCCTTTAAACAACACCGAGTTTAAAACCATTTCGGTTGAAGAAATGGCTGTAATTACCAAAAACGGCGCTGAGTATTTAATTCCCCCTCAGCAAAATTTAATATTAGTGGGCAATAATTAGTTCATTATTTTAAATGCAGTGAGTTAAGCCTCTTTTTAAGGGGGTGACTCATTGCTTGCCACATACTTAAGTAATAATGAATAAATTTCATTTAGACATCTATACATCTAGAGGTTGATATTTTTTGCTTTCAGTTCATAATTAGCACAAGTTTTTATGAGTAGGAGTTAAAAATATGCCAATTACCGTAAAGGATGAGCTTCCAGCCATTGCACGTTTGCGCCAAGAAAACGTATTCGTAATGCCAAAAAGCCGTGCAAAAACGCAAGAAATCCGCCCAATGCGTTTGGCTATATTAAACTTAATGCCTAATAAAGTAGAAACCGAAGTACAGTTTATTCGTTTACTTGCAAATTCTCCTTTGCAAGTAAATGTAGAGCTGCTGCGCCTAGACACTCACCGCAGCAGTAATAACTCAGAAGAACACCTAGATACCTTTTATCGCTATTTTTCAGAGGTAAAAAATAACAACTACGATGCGCTTATTGTTACAGGCGCACCGCTTGCGCATTTAGAGTATGAAGATGTTGCCTACTGGGAAGAGCTTAAAGTCATTATTGATTGGGCAGAGCAACACGTTACCTCTACGATGTTTTCGTGTTGGGCGGCTCATGCAGCGCTATTCCATAGCTACAATTTAAAGCGCGACTTAAAACCCAATAAGCTGTGTGGCGTATTTACTCACCAATGCCATTTTAAACACGGGGCATTAACCCGCGGTTTTGATGATACCTTTTTAGTACCACACTCACGTTATGGGCACATTGATATAAAAAAAATAAATGCGTGTGATGATCTTGTTGTATTAGCAGGCTCTGAGCGAGTGGGTGCTTACTTATTAAAAAACAAATCGGGTAGCCAAGTATTTATAACAGGCCACCCAGAATACGATGCCGACACCCTAAAAGGGGAGTATGAGCGTGATTTACAAAAAAGCCCAGATGCGCCAAAACCTGAAAACTATTTTCCCGATGATGATGCAAGCAAGCAACCGTCAAAAACGTGGCAAAGCCATGCTTTTTTACTTTTTTCGAACTGGTTAAATTACTACGTGTATCAAACCACACCGTATGATATTAATTTAGTTAGCCAAGATGTGAGGACTAACAACTATGCCGAATAATACAGCCGCCAACAAACAAGCCGAACTAAGTGAAGCGCTTAAAGAGCGTATTTTAATTTTAGACGGCGCTATGGGTACTATGATCCAAACTCATAAACTTGAAGAAGAAGACTACCGAGGCGAGCGTTTTAAAGATTGGCACGTGCTAATTAAAGGTAATAACGATTTATTAAGCCTCACTAAGCCAGAGTTAATAACCGATATACACCGCGGCTTTTTAACTGCCGGTGCAGATATTATTGAAACCAATACCTTTAACTCAACCACCATTTCGATGGAAGATTACGACATGGCAAGTATAAGCCGTGAGGTAAACTTAGAGTCGGCAAAACTCGCGCGTGCTATATGTGACGAGTTCACCGCTAAAAATCCAGAAAAACCACGCTATGTAGCGGGGGTTTTAGGGCCAACATCTAAAACCTGTTCTATCTCGCCAGATGTAAACGACCCAGGTTACCGTAACGTAACGTTTGATAAGCTGGTTACTGCGTATGTAGAGTCTACCCTTGCATTAATGGAAGGCGGCGCTGATTTAATACTTATTGAAACCATATTCGACACCCTAAATGCAAAAGCAGCCTCATTCGCAGTAGAAGAAGCGTTTGAGCAAGCAGGGCGCACATTACCTGTAATGATCTCGGGCACTATCACCGATGCCTCTGGGCGTACGCTTTCGGGGCAAACAACCGAAGCATTTTATAATTCTATTCGCCATATTAAGCCTATTTCAATTGGCCTTAACTGTGCCCTTGGGCCAGATTTACTGCGCCAATACCTAGAAGAGCTTTCGCGCGTATGCGAAACATTTACCTCAGTACACCCTAATGCCGGTTTACCTAACGAATTTGGTGAGTATGACCTAGAGGCTCCTGAAATGGCAGCCGAGATTATAGATTGGGGCAAATCGGGCTTTATTAATATTGTGGGTGGTTGCTGTGGTACAACGCCTGAGCATATTCGTGCGTTTGCTAAAGGGCTTGAAGGGGTAAAACCTCGCGCATTGCCAGAGCTTGATGTTCGCATGCGTTTATCAGGCCTTGAAGCCTGTAACTTAAATTAAGGAGCCGCCAATGACCCAACAAATTGCAGTATTTACCAATGTCGGCGAGCGTACCAACGTAACCGGTTCTGCCATGTTTAAACGCTTAATCATGGAAGAAGATTACGAGACCGCCCTGAATGTTGCCCGCGAACAAGTAGAAAACGGCGCCCAAGTTATAGATATAAACATGGATGAAGCCATGTTGGACTCAAAAGCGGCCATGGTTAAGTTTTTAAACTTAATTGCCTCAGAGCCTGATATTTCTAAAGTGCCTATTATGGTCGACTCTTCTAAATGGGAAGTAATAGAAGCAGGCTTAAAGTGTATTCAAGGCAAGGCTATTGTTAACTCAATATCGCTTAAAGAAGGGGAGGAGCCGTTTAAACACCAAGCTAAAATTATTAAACGTTTTGGTGCAGCTGCTGTTGTTATGGCGTTTGATACCGACGGCCAAGCCGACACCGCAGACCGAAAATACGAAATATGTGCACGCAGCTACAAAATATTAGTAGAAGAGATTGGCTTCCCGCCAGAAGACATTATATTCGACCCTAACATATTTGCCGTAGCCACCGGTATAGAAGAGCACGATAACTACGCCGTAGAATTTATTGAAGGCACACGCCGCATTAAACAAAACTTACCGCACTGTAAAGTGTCGGGCGGGGTGTCTAATGTATCGTTTTCGTTTAGGGGTAATAACCCTGTACGCGAGGCCATTCACTCGGTGTTTTTATACCACGCAATAAAAGCGGGTATGGATATGGGTATTGTAAACGCAGGCCAGCTTGCAGTTTACGACGATATCCCCGAGGAACTTCGCAAAGCCGTAGAAGATGTAATCCTTAACACCGACCCCGGTGCAGGTGAGCGTTTAGTAGAGCTTGCACCTAAATATTCAGGTATGGCACAAGCTGAGCGGGTAGAAGATTTAGAATGGCGCACATGGCCTGTTGAAAAACGCCTAGAACACGCTCTAGTAAAAGGTATAACCACCTTTATAGATGAAGACACAGAAGAATGCCGCGCAGCTGCCGATAAACCTATTCACGTAATTGAAGGGCCATTAATGGATGGCATGAACGTGGTAGGGGATTTATTTGGCGCAGGTAAAATGTTTTTACCGCAAGTTGTTAAATCGGCCCGCGTTATGAAGCGCGCAGTGGCTTACCTAGACCCATTTATTGAAGCCGAAAAAGAAGAAGGCGCGACTAACGGTAAAGTGGTTATGGCCACCGTAAAAGGCGACGTGCACGACATAGGTAAAAACATTGTAGGCGTAGTACTGCAATGTAATAACTACGAAGTAATCGACTTAGGTGTAATGGTACCTGCCGAAAAAATACTGCAAACAGCCATTGACGAAAAAGCAGACATAATCGGCCTTTCGGGTTTAATTACCCCATCGCTTGACGAAATGGTACACGTAGCCAAAGAAATGACCCGCCGAGGCTTTGAGCTCCCACTTATGATTGGCGGCGCTACTACCTCTAAAGCGCATACTGCCGTTAAAATTGAGCCACAGTACGACAAAGGCGTAGTGTACGTAAATAACGCCAGCCGTGCAGTGGGCGTAGTATCGAGTTTATTATCAAAAGAGCTAAAACCAGCTTTTTTAGAAAAAACAAAAGCCGAGTACGTAAAAGTACGCGAGCAACAAGCGCGCAAAAAGCCGCGCTCAAAACCGGTTACCATACAGCGTGCCCGCGATAACGCAGCCCAGCTTGATTGGGATAACTACACGCCACCAGTGCCTAAAAAGCTGGGCGTGACTGAGTTTAAAAATGTACCAATCGCCACGTTGCGTAAGTATATAGATTGGACCCCATACTTTATGACGTGGTCAATCGCTGGTAAATACCCGCGCATAATGGATGACGAAGTCGTTGGCGAACAAGCACAAAGCTTATTTAAAGACGCTAACGACATGCTCGACGACCTCGAAAAGTCAGGTACTTTGCAACCTTTAGGTGTAATTGGTTTATTCCCTGCAAACCGTGTAGGTGATGACATAGAAATTTACACCGACGAAACCCGTAAAGAACTGTTAAACACCTCGTGCCATTTACGCCAGCAAACTGAAAAAACCGACTTTGCTAACTATTGTTTAGCCGACTACATTGCGCCAAAAGGCACACCTGATTACTTTGGTGCATTTGCAGTAACGGGCGGTCTTGAAGAAGACGACCTAGCCAATGCATTCGACGCGCAACAAGACGACTACAATAAAATAATGATTAAAGCGGTTGCCGATAGGCTCGCAGAAGCGTTTGCAGAATACCTGCACGAACAAGTGCGTAAAGAGTATTGGGGTTATGCACCCGATGAAAACCTCGGTAACGATGAGCTAATTCGCGAAAACTACCAAGGTATTCGCCCAGCGCCAGGTTACCCAGCCTGCCCTGAGCACACCGAGAAAAAGAAAATTTGGCAGTTACTCGATACCGAAAAACGCATTGGCATGCAGCTCACCAGCTCATATGCAATGTGGCCAGGAGCTGCTGTTTCGGGCTGGTATTTCTCACACCCAGAGGCAAAATACTACGCCGTAGCCGCTGTGCAAAAGGATCAGGTAGAAGACTACGCCAAGCGAACTAATATGACGCTCGCAGAGGCCGAAAGGTGGCTATCGCCGAACTTGGGGTATGAGCCGGAATCATAGCGAAGCGGTCAGTTTTTAGTTGTCAGCTATCAGTAAAAACAAAACGAGCCAAGTTGGCTCGTTTTTGTTTTTATTAAGAAAACTTATTTCTAAAGTATTATAAATAGTTAATATATCCATTATTTAAACATAAATTATAAGGAAGTATTTTGAGCTCTATTAAAGAATTTTTATTTGAAGAACAAAATAAGCAGGCTGAAAAGTGGGTACGTGAAAGGCTCAGCGATCAAGATTTAACAGTAGAATCGGATGAATGGCAAAGTTTACTCATTATGTATTCTGCTTATCAGGACCATTTAAATGATGAATATGAGTGGGTTTCAGAAATAAAATGGTTAAAGGAAAATGGCTCAGTTGATATTTATCAAAACTTTATGACAGAGTTAAGCAATGTAAAGGAGCTTGCAAAAAACTCACTCTCCCAACCAATTCCTCTAGATGAAAACTTAATAATTAAAATGTGTTATTCATACTCGGTAACACTTCTTGAAGCTTTTTTAGGGGACACAATAAAAGGCTTAATATCTGAAAACAATGTCTATCTAAATAATGCGATAGAGCGTTTGGAGCAAATAAGGAATACGAAATATTCATTGTTTGATTTATCTAAATCAGGAATAGATTTAAGTGGGTTGGCAATTAAGTCCGTTAGTGAAGTATTATTTCACAAAATTGATAAAGTCATGGAAATGTACGAAAAAGTACTTGGTTGTAAAATAAATATAGACACGACAAAAGTAAAATTAATTATCGATATAAGACATGATATTGTCCATAGAAATGGGTATACCAAGGACAACGAAGTAATAGTTATACTTCCAGATGACTTATATCAGGCAATTACTGAAATAAATCATTTAGCTAATCAATTGCAAAAAATAATTGAGGCAAAAGAAGTATCAAACTAATACGAACTGCTTCGATAAAAAAATGAGATAAAGGACTATTCATGAAGTATCTAAATTACATATTGCTTTGCCTATCCCTATTTTTCACATCGAACACATTTGCGCTTGAGCAGAAGTATCACGAGAGTGTTTTACCTGTTATTGCTGCTTTTAAAGCGCAGGATAAAACTGCGATTGCTGCGCATATTCGCTACCCTTTAAAAAGGCAATATCCATTGACTGACATTAAAAATGAAGCTGAGTTTATTAACCGCTTTGATGAAGTGTTTGACGACGAGCTAGTTGCCGTTATTGGCAGCTCTAATATTAATACCGATTGGGATAGCGTAGGTTGGCGTGGCATTATGCTAAATAACGGCGTGGTATGGGTTGATACCGACGGTAAAATTATCGGTATAAATCACCACACAGCCAAAGAGCAGGCATTTGCTATACGCTTAATAGAACAAGACAAGCAATCACTTAATTCAAGTATTAATACATTTGAAGAGCCAGTGCTTGATTGGAAAACGGCTAGCTACCATATTCGCGTTGATGATTTAGGTGATAGAAATTACCGTTATGTGGTGTGGAGTAGGGATAAAAGGCCAAAGGACAAGCCTGAACTGGTTTTATTTAACGGTGATATTACCTTTGAGGGTAGCGGCGGCAATCACCACTATACGTTTAAAAACGGACGTTATAGTTACATATTGCACGTTACTGTAATTGGCTGCGATACATCGCCACCTGGTTGGCTTGAAGTATATAAAAATGATGAGCAGTTATTAAAAGAGCGAGTTATAAGTGCTAAGTAGAGTCAACAAACCCTTCTTATTTATACCTAATAAAGCTGCTACTTAATAACAGCTATAAATTGGCGGTTCGCCGATAAAAATTTCAATAAACCAATCCTAAGTGGTAGGCTAAAAAAGTAGCAAGTATTCAAACCGTTCTCGCGCAACAAGGAATTCCTTTAAAGCGCTTTGCCAAGGAGTTAAATATGATCACGCTTACCGTTAATGGTAATAAACATGAGTTTACAGGCGATCCGTCAACGCCGGTGCTTTGGTATCTTCGAGATGAATTAAATTTAACAGGGCCTAAATTTGGCTGTGGTATGGCGCAGTGTGGTGCGTGCACCATACACATTGATGGCGTAGCGCAGCGCTCGTGCATATTACCTGTATCGGCTGTGGCTGGGCGTGCTATTACCTCTATTGAAGGGTTAAGCGAGCAAGGCGACCACCCTGTACAAAAAGCGTGGGTTGAGCATAAAGTGCCGCAGTGTGGGTTTTGTCAGTGCGGGCAAATAATGCAAGCGGCAAGCTTATTAGCCGCTAACCCCAACCCCACTGATGATGAAATAGTGAGTAATATGTCGGGCAATATTTGTCGTTGTGGCACGTATCCGCGTATTCATAAAGCAATTAAGTCGGCGGCTAAAACCATGGCGGGCGTTGAGTATTTTGACCCAAATGAACAAGGGGAAGAGGTATGAAAAACGACAATACGTACTTTGACCTAAACCGCCGCCAATTTTTAAAAACCAGCGCAATAGGCGCATTAGTATTAGGCACTTATTTTGTAGGCAGTGCACCACGAGCGTTTGCTGGCGTGTTAGAGCAACCCTCTGAGCAAGCAAAGCGCGCTAACTTATTTATAGCTCTGCGTCCCGATGGCATGGTTGAAATAACCTGCCACCGCTCTGAAATGGGCCAACAAATTCGTACCGCCATTGCTCAAATTGTGGCAGACGAAATGGAAGCTGCATGGGATAAAGTAGTGGTTATTCAAGGTAAGGGCGATCCTAAATACGGGGATCAAAATACCGATGGCTCGCGTAGTATTCGCTACAACATGCAGCGCCTGCGCGAAATGGGCGCAAGTGTACGCTACATGATGCAGCACGCAGCTGCTAAATATTGGAAAGTTGAGCCACAAACCTGTAAAGCTAATCAGCACGTGGTTACCCACAGCTCGGGTAAAACGCTGGCCTATAAAGATTTAATAGACCTAGCGCTTGGTATTACACCGCCAGAGCCTGATAAGCTAACACTTAAAACACGTAAAGAATGGCGTTATATAAATACCGGTATGGCGCACATAGATTTAACCGATTTAGTAACCGGTAAAGCCACATTTGCTGCCGATGTACGCGAACCAAAAGCGCTGGTGGCTATTATTGAGCGTCCGCCGGTAGTAGGTGGTGTGGTTAAATCGTTTGATGCCAGCGCCGCTAAAGCAATTAATGGCGTAGTTGATGTTATTGAAATGCCTGTACCAAAAGGTGCGCCGCAATTTCAGCCAAAAGGCGGTATTGCTATTGTTGCTAAAAATACGTGGGCTGCATGGCAGGCGCGTAAAGCACTAAACGTGGTGTGGGATGATGGTAAAAATGGCGATTATAATTCAGAGAGCTTTAAAAAGTCGTTACTGCAAACAGTGAATGAGCCGCAAGCGCATGTGCGCGAAAAAGGCGATACCACCAGCGTATTGGCTAAATCGAGCAATAAATTAGTAGCCGATTATTATGCGCCGCACCTAACTCAAGCACCTATGGAGCCACCTTGTGCCACTGCAATGTACAATAAAGACAGTGTAGATATTTGGGCTGCAACGCAAAACCCGCAAGCCGATATGAAAACTGTGGCCGCACTACTTGGTATGGACGAGAGTAAAATTAACGTACATGTCACCATGTTAGGTGGCGGATTTGGGCGTAAATCAAAACCTGATTTTTCGGCAGAAGCTGCTTACATTTCAATGAAAACTGGTAAACCTATTCGCGTTCAATGGACGCGAGAGGATGATATTCAGCACAGTTTTTATCATGCGGTATCGGCTCAACATATTGAAGCGTCACTCAATGAAAAAGGTAATATTGAGGCTTACTTGCATCGCACGGCGTTTTCGCCAATTATGTCTACCTTTCAAGAAGGGGCATCTGCACCTGGTGGCTTTGAGCTAGACCTAGGTTTTACTGATAATCCAATTTTAACACCCAATATGAAACTGGAACGAGGTGAAGCACCAGCAAAAGCTCGAATAGGCTGGATGCGCTCGGTCACAAATATTTTTCATGCGTTTGCCGTGCAGTCATTTATAAATGAGGCTGCCCACAAGGCGGGTAAAGACTCAAAAGATTATTTATTGGAAACCATTGGGCCAGCGCGTACTATCGATTTCGCAAGCCAGAACGCAAACTATAATAACTACGGTGGCGATAAAGCGGTTTATCCACTTGAAACAAGCCGTTTGCGTCATGTTATTGAAAAAGCAGCGAGTATGGCAAATTGGGGGAGAACACTTCCAAAAGGTCGCGGGTTAGGTATTGCTGCGCACCGCAGCTTTTTAACGTATGTGGCAACAGTGGTTGAGGTAGAGGTATCGGATACTGGTGATTTAAACGTGATTAAATCGTGGGTGGCTATTGATGCGGGTACGGTTGTAAACACCGATACCGTTAAAAACCAAACGCAAGGTGGCTCTATTTACGGTATTACCACTGCAATTAGCGACGGTATTACCTTTGATAAAGGCCGCGTGCAGCAAAGTAACTTTCATGATTACCGCGTGCCGCGTATGAGCGATTCACCTTTAGAGGTAGAAGTAGAAATAATACAAAGCGATGCACCACCTGCAGGTGTTGGGGAGCCCGCAACACCGGTTTATGCCCCTGCATTGTGTAACGCTATTTTTGCTGCCTGTGGTAAACGCATTAGGCAACTGCCTATAGGTAACCAATTAAAAGCGTAAATAACGTCCTTTTTTAGCCGTTAAACAAAAAAAACCGCCAAATGGCGGTTTTTTTAGAAGTTAGCGATTAGTGAGTTTTTTCAAACTCATCTACTTCACGCTCTGCTTCTTCTTTAGATTTACCATACTGCTGCTGGATTTTACCCACTAGTTCTGTACGGCTACCTTCAATTTTGTCTAAATCGTCGTCAGTAAGATCGCCCCATTTTTGTTGCGCCTTACCTTTAAGTTCGTTCCAATTACCTTTCATACGATCGCTGTTCATAAGTTTCTCCTTACTTAGATTTAATTAACGTTCGCTATAAAAGGAGCAAGGCGTGTACCAATAAGTTAAATTTAAATTTTGTATTTATAATCATGGTGTTATGTTTTTATTGAGGCAGTAGTAATTAATATAGCGCGCATGTCCTTAAAAAATGTACAGACCGGTCTGTAATTATTTCTGATTATGATGCCCTTTATAACCACAGAGCTTTAGCGGCGCGTTTATTTTTGGTTTTTGTTACAATGCATACAAAGCAATTTTGGGTAAATAGCAGTGCTGCCGGTTCAAAACATATATCAACAACTTCTAACTACATTACAAAGTAACCCCATAACGTTATTACAAGCACCGCCTGGTGCTGGTAAATCAACCTGGTTGCCGCTACAGCTTATGCGCGACGGCCATTTTAAACGTATTGTAATGCTTGAGCCGCGCCGCTTAGCAGCGCGCAATATTGCCAATTACCTAGCGCAGTGCCAAAACGAAAAAGTGGGGCAGAGTGTTGGTTTGCGAGTACGTGGTGAAAGCAAAGTAAGTAGTAATACGCGCCTTGAAATAGTCACCGAGGGTATGCTTACCCGCATGCTACAAAACGACCCTGAATTAAGTGATATAGATTTACTGATATTTGATGAATTTCATGAGCGCTCAATTGCAGCCGATACCTCACTGGCCTTTGCTTTAGAGACTCAAAGTGCACTGCGTGACGATTTAACCATACTACTTATGTCGGCCACCCTTGATACCGAGCGCTATACGCAATTTTTTGATTGCCCAGTTATACAATCAAGCGGGCGAAGCTACCCCATAGACGAAGTATATATACCCATAAAAGATGAAAGTCGCTGGCTTGATGCTATTGCACCTTTAATAAAACAAGCACTAAACGAGCAAAGCGGCAGTGCGCTGGTGTTTTTACCTGGGCAATTTGAAATATTACGCGTACAACAGGCCCTTAATGACTTGCCAAGTAACTGCCTAGTTGCCACGTTATTTGGCGAGCAAGATAAAGCCAATCAGCAGGCGGCGATTGCTCCTGCGCCTGAGGGCATGCGCAAAGTTGTGCTTACCACCAATGTAGCCGAAACCAGCTTAACCATTGAAGGCATTCGCATTGTTATTGATAGCGGTAAACGCCGCGCGGCCAGTTATAACTTAAAAACAGGCGTAACCGAGCTTACAACACAAAGTATATCGCGCTCCTCTGCCGTGCAGCGAGCAGGGCGAGCAGGGCGAATAGAGCCAGGTGTGGTGTACAGGCTTGGTTCAAAACAAACCTTTGAGCGACGTAACAGTCACGACAACCCCGAAATACTCACCTCAGACATAAGCCAACTTATGCTGGAGGCAAAACAGTGGGGCGCAAATATTAGCGAACTCACCTTGCTTGATACGCCAACAACGCAGCAATGCACACAAGCAATGAGCTTACTAACTATGCTTGAAGCCATCGACGGCAAAGGCAAGCTAACCAAGTTGGGCAGCAACATGCTGGGTTTTGGGGCGGATATTCGCTTAGCGCATATGCTTTTAAAAGCGCAGGCGCTTGAGACAGAACTCCCTGGTATTTATCGCTTAGCACTTTATTTAGTGGCGCTGCTTGAGAGCCGAATAAACAGCGCCAACGAGCTAAGCTTAGCGCTACATAGCCAACAGCAAAGGCCACACCCAGTATTTAAACAGCAGTTAAAATACTGGCAAAGCCGTTTAAAAGTAACCGACAGTAACAGCGAGCTAAACACCGAGTATTTAGGTTTGCTGGTGGCATTAGCTTACCCCGACCGCATTGCAAAAAAACGCGGCAATGGCTATTTAGTTGCCAATGGTGCGGGCGCTGATTTAAACACCGATTACTGGCATAACGATGACTATCTTGCTATTGCAAGCATGGGCGGCCATAAAGGCACGCGTATTTTTGCTGCCACCGCACTTAGCCCATTTGAGCTACAAGATTACTTACCGCATTTGTTTACTACGCTTACCCGCTGTGAGTTTGATGAAAAAACCGCGCGCTTTATTCATCAAGACGAAGTAAAGCTCGGCGCCATTACGCTTACAAGCCAACCGAGTAAACAAAAGCTTGATAAAACCGAGCGCGCCAAAGCGTGGCTTAATTTATTTACTAAGCATGGTTTTGCATTATTTAATGAACAACCCGATGCACAGCAATTATTAATACGCATGAGTTTAGCCAGTCAGTTTATGCCAGATACGTTCCCGGCAATAAGCGAGCAGCAACTTATAGAAACAGCTGATGATTGGTTAGGCGTATATTTACAGGATATAAAAACGCTGGAGCAGCTTAAAAAGTTTAACTACTTTGAAGCACTGCAAAATTGTTTTGACTGGACACAGCAAACAGCCCTAAAAACATTGTTACCGCTTAGGTTAACGGTACCGAGTGGCTCAAATATAAAAATTAATTACCAGTTAGATGGCCCCGCAAAACTTAGCGTGCGCATGCAAGAAGTGTATGGCTTAACAAGTACGCCAATGCTTGCAAATGGCAAGCTGCCACTGCTTATGGAATTACTCTCGCCAGGTAAGCGTTCTTTACAACTTACGCAAGATCTAGCGCACTTCTGGGCTAGTAGTTATCGCGATGTACAAAAAGAAATGAAGGGTCGTTACCCTAAACATTCTTGGCCCGACGACCCAGCCAACAGCGCGGCAACCAATAGAGTAAAAAGCAAAATGTAGGTTTATTAACTTAAAAATATTTGTTTTATTTTTGAGCATATGAATATAGTGTACCTATAAATAAATCAATACTTTTAACTACAAGGAAGAAGTGATGAAACGACTATTTACATTTGGTTTGCTATTAGTGAGTACCTTTTTGGTTGATGCTGAAGAGGCACTGGACTTAAACAAATTTGCACAGCATTACTACAGCGCCATGACCGCAACGCAAGCGCCTAACGCAAGTGAAAAAGAGCTTGAAGCCTACCTTAGCTTATTAACGGACGATGTTGGCAGTCAGCACATACCGTATCAAGTAGATGACTCTCGCACTGCCGATGGCAAAAAACTAATGCGCAAAGGCATGAGCTTTTACTTAGGCGCGCATACCCACTATGAAAGTGAGCTACTCAATACCTTTATATTTAACAATAGTGGCTTTGCGATTCGTTATAAAAATCATGCTAAGGGCATTCACCCACAAAGTAAGCAGCCAATAGAGTACACATCAGTAATGATGGAAGTAATAGAAGTTGAAAACGGTAAAGTGGCGATGATCCGTAAATATCATGAATAAAACCATGCATTTACTTTTTATTAATTAGCGCCTTTGAAAGTAGGGGTATTGATAAAAATATACTACGCTTTAATTATAAACTAGTACGTTATAGCTTTAGGTGTAGTAGATGCATGATTTAAAAATCAATATTCTTATTATTGATGACGACGAACTGCTGTTACGTGCGTTAATACGCACGCTTAACCGTTTATGCCCCAGTGCTCATGTGTGCACAGTTCAAGTTGCTACTCAATTTGAACAGCAAATAAATAACAATGCCTTACCTGATATTATTTTTTGTGATTCGATGATGCAACTTCCTACCGGGAAAAACGTTTTAGAACAAGCTAAAGAGCTCTGCCCATCTGCGCTTAGGTGTTTATTAACAGGTGATATGAGTGGAAATTACCAGCTACAATTAAATAATGTAATCCATTTTCACCTAGTTAAGCCTTTTGCTCAGTCTCATTTAGAGAGCGTAATAAATAGTGCTGTTGTTTTAAAAACACTACCTATTAGCTGTGAGCATCGCATTATTTTAGGGCAACTCTCTGAGCTTCCGTTTTTAGGTGAGGTAACGCAAAACCTACTCAATGAGCTCAATAAAAGCGAGCCTAATATTTCTATTTTAGAAAAAGATGTTAGGCACGACCCTTTACTGGCTGGTAAAGTTTTACAAATTGCTAACTCGGCTTTTATGGGGTTTGATAGTACTACCTCGAGTGTTAAAGAAGCGATTGTAAGGATTGGCTTAATAAACCTCAGAGCAATTGTGGTTTTTTCAGAGTTATCTCATCAGTTACTTATTAAAAATAAACAAAAAGCAATTAATCACTTAATAGACAAAGGCTATAAAAAAGCAGAGTTATCGCAATCGTTAGCAAAATATATAAAGCAAGATCGCCAAACTCAATTACTCGCATGTGCTGTAGGGTTATTAAGTGTTATAGGTGAGTTAATTATAACGAGTGATCCTCATGGCGACTTAGATAACGAAGTTGTACCTAAGTTTGTGTTAAGTGCTTATTTACTGGCGCTTTGGGGGTTTGAACAAAAAATAGTCGACGCGCAATTGATTGATGAATTACCCTCAAAAAAAAGCATATCATTAACCGTGATCCACATGATTGTTGAACATGTGTTTTGCAATAATGCGTTTAACTTTAATCTTGAAGAGTTTGATTTTATAGATGACTTAGCGCTATTTCCCGACATAGAGCAATGGTGGTTAAGTAATAAATAAGGATAAAACATGAAAGGCATAATTTTTAGAGGCTTAGAAGCACTGGTTATTGAAAAGTGCGGTATGGCGGCATGGGATGATTTACTTGAAAAAAATGCCCCTGATGGCCGTGTGTATATTTCTGCACAAAGTTACCCAGATGAAGAGATAATTGGTTTAGCCCAGGATGTAGCGACAGCCCTATCGATGACTATGCCCGAAGTATTAAAAGCATTTGGTGAGTATTTGTTTGGCCACTTAAACAGAAGCCACCCAACGGTTGCGAAAGGCTTTAATAGTTTTGCAGAGTTAATTATGGGGATTGATAAGGTCATTCATGTTGAAGTCGCTAAGCTATACCATGAACCAAACCTACCAGAAATAGAGTCTAAACTGATTGAAGATGGATTTATTTTAATGCATTACCGTTCTAAAAGGCAGTTATGTATGTGCGCAGAAGGGCTTATTTATGGTGCGGCTTCGCACTACGGTATTGATGTTTCTTTAAACCATGTTGAATGTATGCATGACGGCTGCGACAAGTGCGTTATTGAAGTGAAGTATGAGGCTTTAAATGGCTGAAGACGACTATAACTACAAAAAAGCGTATTTGCGTGAAAAAGCGGCAAGAGATCAGTTAGAAGTTTTACTTGAAGATAAAACACGTAAGTTATTTTGCGCTAATCAAGAGTTAAAAGAAAAGCTGAGCATGCTAAAAAGCCAGCAGGTAACCATAATGCAAACCGATAAAATGGCAACACTCGGTACGTTATCGGCAGGCGTAGCACATGAAATAAATAACCCGCTTGCTTATGTAATGAGTAATGTAGAAAGCATTAAGTACTTTAAACCAACACTTCATTCATTAATGCAGATATCTAAGCAGTTCATAGATAAGTCTATCTCGGCTTCAGAGCTTGAAGCACAATTGGTTAAGCTCGACCAAGAAACGAATATAGATTTTATTTTAGAAGATTTAGATGAACTGCTCGGCGACACTCATGAGGGACTTCAACGTATCGCTGCCATAGTAAATAATTTGCTTAACTTTGCCAGACCGAAAAATAACTTATTGGCTATGGCTGATATTACTGAGTCATTAAATGGTGCCATTAAGTTACTCGCCAATCAGCTAAAAAGTTGTCAGGTGGAATGTGATTATGAAGAGCTGCCATTGAGTTATTGTAATTTATCGGCAATTAACCAAGTGTTTGTAAATATACTGCTAAATGCAAAATATGCGTGTGATTTAGTTGATGGCAAGCAAGGTAAAATAGTCATCAAGTTATTTTCAGACGAAAAAAATATTTATATTGAAATTGCTGATAATGGCTGTGGAATGGACGAGCAAACTAAAAGCCATATTTTTGAACCATTCTATACAACAAAACCAGTAGGGAAGGGAACGGGGATGGGAATGGCCATCGTTTATAACGTGCTAAAAGAGCATAATGGTTCAATTGAGGTAGAAAGTGAGCTTGGCGAAGGTACGCTAATGCGCTGTACTATGCCAATAACATTAATGCCGGAATCATCATTAAACTAGTTATATTGGCGCAGAATAAACCCAAGCACACTTAAAAAACTATAGATAAGCGCTATTCAGAAAATGAATTAAGCTACTTCACACCCTAGGGCCTAATAATGACATTAAGATTTTTTGTAATAATAGGTACTTTAATTTTAATGTGCTTTGTAACTAGTTTATTGGTTAGCTATCGATACTTTTTTACGTTACCAACTATAAATGAAAACATTAAAGACTACCAAAATAGAGAGCTATTGAGCCTAGAAATTGCTTTAAACAGAGAGTTTGTTTTCTTAAAAACCCTAAATTACGATTATGCGGTGTGGGATGACTCTTACGATTACATGACGAGCTTTGATAAAGACTATATTGAGTCAAATTATGTGGACGATACCTTTAAATCACTCAAAATAGATGGTGTATTTATTTACGACATGAACTTTAAACAAGTTTATGGGCATACTTTTGATTACATTCAGGAGCAATCCTTTGAGCTGCCAGAATTTGATCTAAATACTCATTTACCTAACCGTACTATCCTACCTTATAAAAAAAATACGTCAGAACGCTTCGGCTTTTTAAGAACAGAGCATGGTCCTGTTATGTTTGCATCCCACGCAATTCAACGAACAAATAAAACAGGAGAGCCTGTTGGTAGTATTGTTTTTATTAAAAAAGTAAGGAAATCACAAGTTGCTATGATGGCAGAAGTAGCGCAAGTAAAACTTAGCTACTCAATAATAAATGACGATAGCGCAACACAAAATTTACTTGTTTTAAATGGTGGAATCCAAAATGAGGGAATAGCCACTGAGCGACAAAGAATATTGCTAGACATAAATGGTAACCCATTACTGACAATGAATATTGAGCATCACCATCAAAGGTTGCCTGTGTTATTTGACTTGTATTTAATTATTATTTTAATAATGTTTTTTGTAGCCTCTTTAATAGGTTTTTTTGTTGTTAATCGTTTTTTTATTACACCATTAATTAATGGTGCATCGGCAATCAATTTAATGTTACTTAAAAATGACCTTCAACCGCTTCATTTTAAAAATCAGTTTTTAGAAATGCGTGTACTTATAAATGGTTTTAATTCCTTAATAAAAGAGGTCAAAAAACAAAACGAACAACTTGAAAAAATAAGTAAAATAGACGAGTTAACGCAAATTTATAACCGACGTGCCTTTGAAGAAATTTACACATTACAGTGGCATGATGCCCACAATCAAAAAACAACGTTGGGATTAATGCTAATTGATGTTGATTACTTTAAGTTGTACAACGACTGTTATGGTCATCAAGAAGGAGATAGTGCCTTACAAGCACTATGTAGTGTTTTAAAAGAAACCGCCCAATCAAATAATGGTATAGCAGCACGCTATGGAGGTGAGGAATTTATACTGTTGTTTAACCAGCTTTCGTTTGAGCAATTTGAACTAATATCTCAACAATTACGAAAAAATGTAAATGCGCTTAAATTACCTCACAAAGGCTCTAAAGTAAGTGATGTTTTAACTATAAGTGTAGGCTGTGCTTTTGCAACGGCAAAGGCTATGGATAATGAAAGCATCACAGCCAAATCATTAATCAAAGATGCAGATGTTATGCTGTACGAGGCAAAAAACACCGGAAGAGACAGAGCCTTAATTAAATCAATATAATTAAACCACCATCGCGAATTGTTACTATTAATGCTAAAAAGTTTAATACATATTACGCTGCGCTAAACTTCTTTTCCTCCATGTTGCTCGGCTAGATCATCAAGTTCGGCAATGGTATAATCGAAGCCTGTTTCGTCGTAATCATAGCTTACTTTTACGCTATCACCTCCATTAAAAAGACGTGTTTTAACATCGTTCACTGGCCAGTTTTTTAACTCATGTAAAAAACGGTTGGCCACTTGCGATGATTCAAAACGATAACTAATTTCTGTTTTCATGTGTGAGTCTCTGGCTGTTTAACCCCCGTAGTTTGTGCAATTTTGAACGTTAGTCAAGTTTCGATTACAAAAAATAAAAGGAAAAAATGTAAATTTTGTGTTTCAATTAATGCATTAAACTAAGTAGGCAATTGCTTACTTAAACCAAAATATCATGGCGATTTAACATGCATTATAAATTAGTTTTGATAGTAAGCTCAGTCTTTTTTCTTAGTGCTTGCGGTGGTTCTGGCTCAGATGATACTCCAACCGTTAATGGTAACAAACTTCCTTCTTTAACCCTGTCGGGCTTACCCAGTGATATCATAAAAAGCCAAACTATTGAGCTAAAAGCAACAGCCAGCGATGCTGACGGCAGCATCGCAAGTGTAATTTGGCAACAAACTTCGGGGCCTACGGTGTTAAATGAGCCAGTAAACGCAAGCTCAGTTAGCGTTAAATTGGCTGATGCACTAACTTACACGCCTTCAGAGTATGCGTTTAATGTTACCGCGACCGATAACGAAGGGGCCACTACCGTTAAAACGGTCAATTTTTTTGCCCGCAATAGCATGGATGCATTTTCTGCAGCTCGGTTGTTGCATCAAGGAAGCATGGGGCCAACGCTAGTAGAAATACAAAACGCGCAAGGTCAAAGTGAGCTGCAATGGCTTGATGCCCAACTGGCATTGCCCATTAACTATCATCGTGACTATATGGTGTTTAGTAATGACGATGAAGATTTTAGGTATATAAGCCGAATAGACGCGTGGTGGAAAGCCGTAATGCAAAGCGACGATCAACTACGCCAGCGCGTGGCCTTTGCGCTGAGTGAAATACTTGTAGTGTCTGATCTCAATAACGATTTACGCTCTCAGCCAGAAGGCATGGTGACCTATTACGATTTACTGCTAACGCATGCATTTGGTAATTTTCGTGATTTACTTGAGGCGGTAACTTTATCGCCAATCATGGGCACTTATCTTAGCCATTTGGGTAACGAAAAGGCCGATGATGCACTTAATATTCGCCCCGATGAAAACTATGCCCGTGAGGTTATGCAGTTATTTACTATCGGGCTTGATGAGCTAAACCAAGACGGTACCGCTAAATTAGACGCTAACGGTAATACTATTGCAACGTATGGCCAAGCAGAAATAGAAGGGTTTGCTCGTGTATTTACAGGGTGGACATTTGCAGGCAGTGAAACATTTAAGCGCAAAAGTCGTGATTATGTTGCGCCTATGCAAGCATTTGAAGAGTACCATTCACAAAAGCAAAAAACGTTATTAAACGGCGACATTATTCCCCAAGGGTATAGTGCGCAAGAGTCGTTACAACTAGCGCTTGATAATTTATTTAACCATCAAAATGTAGCGCCTTTTATCAGTAAGCAGTTAATACAACGACTAATTACATCAAACCCTACACCGCAATATGTAGAGCGAATTGCCAGTGTGTTTAATGATAATGGCGAAGGCGTTCGAGGTGATCTAGCAGCAGTAGTAAAAGCTATATATTTAGATGATGAAGCTCGTCATTATGGCAGTGTATTAAGCTACCAAGGCAAAATAAAAGAACCGCTTCTTAAAACAGTCCAATTTTGGCGAAACCTAAACGCAAGGTCACCCGAAGGTTATTACAAAACATGGAATTTAGTTGACCGATACGGGCAAGGGCCTATGCAGTCGAGTTCGGTGTTTAACTTTTTTAGACCTGACTACCAGCCTGCTCAGTTGCGAATAAATTCATTAGTGGCTCCTGAGCTACAAATAGCCGGCGATGCAACGCTCATAGGCACTATGAACGAACACTTTGCCGATTTGGTGTGGAGCACTGCCGAGGCGCACACTGATTTAAACCCAAATGGCATTTATGTTTACATCATTAACGATATGAATACCTTGCAAAGCAATGGGGTTAACTACTTACTCGATCAATACAACGTATTGTATTTTGCAGGCTCTATGAGTAGTGACACACGCCAAGCATTATTAGATCTAGATGCCTATTTTGATGACGATCAATATCGCGAACGGGTATCGTATTTACTTTATATGATTGCTATTTCACCTGAATTTAATTTGCAGTACTAGGAGAGACATAATGAGCATTAATAGAAGACAATTTTTGTCGTTATGTTTAAAAGGCGGTGTATCGGCAGCCGCACTGACTAGTTTGCAACTACAAGCGCTTACAGGCTCTGTTAATGCAGTTGAACTAGGCGACTACAAAGCACTAGTATGCATTTTTTTATACGGCGGTAACGATTCACTCAACATGTTGGTACCCCTTGAAGGTGAGCAGCGTAGTTTGTACGAACAAAGCCGACAAAATTTAGCGGTTGCATCGCCAATTACTTTAAATACTGCAACCCAGTTTGCAGGTGGTGTAGGGTTGCATCCATCATTGTCGCCTATTCAACGTGTTTTTAATGAATCTAATTTAGCGTTTGTTGGTGGGGTGGGTACCTTGCTTGCGCCAACAAGTTATAACGATTACAAAAATAATGCAGTGGCATTACCTAAGCACTTATTTTCTCATAATGATCAGCAAGCATCTTGGATGTATGGCCGTGAAAAACAGTCGCTGAACAGTGGTTGGGGAGCACGTTTGTTAGAGCGCTTAAATCAGCAGGAGCAGTTTGCTGCCAATGTGTCGTTAGATGGAACTAATCTGTGGCAAACAGGCAGCCAAACAAAAGCGTTTGCACTAAATAAAAGTGGGATTAGTCGTATAAATGCATTTGGCGATTATCAACCACGCACAGACCACGTAACTAACATTATGAATCGTATAATGGGCAATACTCATCATCCGCTTAGTGATGCTTATGCAAAAAGCTTTAATTCGGCTATTAACAATACTCAAACTATGAACAATGCGTTAGAGACTGCCCCAGAGCTGATAACACCATTCACCGATTCTAGTGTTTCTCAGCAATTGGCCGCAGTGGCAAAAGCAATTAGTGTGCAGTCTACTTTAGCAACACAGCGCCAAGTGTTTTTTGTTTCAATGGGCGGGTTTGACACCCACGACAACCAATTAGAAACCCACCCGCTTTTGTTAAATTCATTAGCGCAAAGCTTGAGCGAATTTAATAGCGCAATGCAAGAGCTAAATATGGCAGACAAAGTAACGACCTTTACGATGTCGGACTTTGGCAGAACGCTGACCTCAAATGGTGATGGCACCGATCATGGTTGGGCTGGCAATCAACTAGTAATGGGAGGAGCGGTTAAAGGAGGCGATATCTATGGTGAATTTTTAACGCAGCATTTAGACGGCCCGCAAGACGTTGGCAGTGGCAGGCTCATCCCAAGCGTGGCAAATGAGCAATACTTTGCCTCATTGGCGCAATGGTTTGGCGTTTCATCATCTGAATTGAGCGATATATTTCCTAATCTGACTAACTTTGATCGCACAACATTGGACTTTTTTATGTAATTAGTTGCTAATGGTAAACCATAATCAAGCACGCGCAGTATAAGTGCTGTTTACAAAATAACAATTACACACAAAATGGAGCACAAGAATGAAGATTTTAGTCAGCTTGGTGAGTTTAATCGCCTTTTTACTGGTTGTATTACCAGGCCCTTTATACAAGTTTGGCGTGGTTGATTTAGGCCTTGCTTTTACAGGCTTTAGATACGGCGTGTATGTGGGTGGTGCAGCACTTGTTTTACTGCTAGTACAGTTAATATTTATGCGTAAAACCGCTTCATTTGGTAGTGCTATCGTTGCTGTAGTATTTTCTGTGGTTGCTATTGCTATGCCGCTTAACATGATGAATAAAGCCAAAAATGTGCCGCCAATTCATGATATTTCAACCGACTTGGTTAACCCGCCTAAATTTGTTGCTATTGCACCACTTCGCGCTGACGCACCAAATCCAGTTGAATACGCAGGGGAAGAAACCGCGGTACAACAACGTAAAGCTTACCCAGAACTAACAACCCTTAACTTTGCACAGTCGCAAAGTGATTTAATTGCAGCAACCGAGCAAGCAATTAAAAACTTAGGCTGGGAATTGGTAAGCGCTAATAAATCACTTGGTTTAATAGAAGCAACAGACACCACAACGTGGTTTGGCTTTAAAGACGATGTTGTTGTTCGTATTGTTGATGAAGGTACTGAGCGATTTGTTGATATAAGAAGTAAATCTCGTGTTGGTCGCAGCGATTTAGGTAAAAATGCCGAGCGCATTAATACTTTAATTGACGAAATTAACGCAGAGCTTACTAAGTAACACTACCTTAATTATTAGTATGTGATTGAGCCCAAATAATATTTGGGCTTTTTTGTGGCTGCTTTTCAGTTTGTATTCACTCCTCAAAGTACATACTCAATGCGTTTTAAATTTTTAAACAACTATGGAGTTATGATGAAAACAGTAGGATATGCAGCAAAAAGCCAAGGGTCTGAGCTTACAGAGTTTGAGTTTGAACGCCGCGATTTACGAAATAACGATGTAGAAATTGAAATTTTATACTGCGGAGTGTGCCATTCAGATTTACACGCCGTTAGAAACGATTGGGGCGGTGTAAAATACCCACTCGTGCCAGGCCATGAAATTGTTGGCAAAGTTAAGTCGGTTGGTAGCGATGTTAAAAAATACAAACAAGGTGATACCGTTGGCGTAGGCTGTATGGTTGATTCGTGTAAAAGCTGCGATCAGTGCGGCAATAATGAAGAGCAATTTTGCCGTGAGGGCATGGTTGGCACATATGCCGGTAAAGACAGAGAAACCGGAGAAATGACCCAAGGTGGGTATTCTAAGCATGTTGTAGTTCGTGAAGAGTTTGTACTTTCAATACCACAGAGTTTAGATCTCTCACGCGTAGCACCGTTGTTATGTGCAGGTATTACTACGTATTCTCCACTACATAAATGGGGCGTTAAAAAAGGCAGCCGTGTTGCAGTTGTAGGCCTGGGTGGCTTAGGTCATATGGCGGTAAAAAATGCCGTAGCAATGGGTGCTGAGGTAACTGTTGTAGGCCGAAGCGAATCTAAAAAAGAAGATGCTGTTAAACTTGGTGCCCAGCATTACTTAGTTTCAACAAATGATGACGAAATGAAAGAATCACAGTCAGCATTTGATGTGATCATTGATACAGTGCCAGTTAAACACGACCTATCAATTTATACACCGCTATTAGACATAGATGGAGCATTAATTATTGTTGGTCAAGTGGGGCCTGTTGAAGAGTTAAATACAGTGCCATTATTAATGGGACGACGTCAGGTTGCAGGTTCACTTATAGGTGGTATAGCAGAAACTCAGCAAATGCTCGATTTTTGTGGTGAAAACAATGTATTGCCTGAGTGTGAAATGATTAACATTGACGAAATTAACACCGCATACGAACGTATGGAAAATTCAGATGTACGTTATCGTTTTGTAATTGATATGGCGTCGTTAGATTCGTAAAAATTAATGATATGAAAGTAAAAGAGCGGCTTATCAGTCGCTCTTTTTGTGTTGTGATTAATTAACTGTGTTTAAATCGGGAGACTTATTAAGTTGTAAATAGCTCAGTAACCACATTCCTAAGCCACCTAAAAATAATGCCGCAGCGACATAGCCAGTTTGATTTGGCGCAGCCCCTTTGGCAATCGCGATTCCACCTACCCACGGGCCAATTGCGTTTGCTGTATTAAATGCACATTGAACTAATGCGCCTATCATCGCGTGACCCTCAGGTGCTACATCCATGAGTAGGCTTTGAATTAATGTCGCCAAACCGACACTACAACCGATGAAAAAAATAACCGCATAAAGCACCCAAATATTATAACTTGCCGTAACATAAGCAAATGCAAAAATAATGGTGCATACAAGCGCAAAGCCTGTCGTTTTTATTGCCGACTTATCTGCAGCTTTTCCTAAAACGTAATTACCCAGTGTACAGCCAATGCCAAACATTACCATTGCCACCGAGATAGTATAAGGCGCTGTATTTGTTACATCTAAAATGGTGTCAGCAATGTAGGTATAAATACAAAAAACACCACCAAAGCCAATAATAACAATGCCTAGAATTGACCATACGAGCTTGTTTTTGAGCACACCAAACTCGTTTAATAAGTTAGAGGGTTTAGCGTTGTCTATGTTGGGCACGACTTTATAAACTAAAATAAATGCAACAAAAGCAATCGCTGCAGCACCAGCTAAACAGTAACGCCAACTTAAATTTTGGCCTACCAATGTTACAACGGGCACACCAACAATAGTTGCAATGGTTAATCCCATAAATACTTTTGACATAAAGCTGGCTCGTTTACCTTGCGGCGCAATATCAGATGCAAGCAAAATGGCAGCACCAAAATAAGCGCCATGAGGCAATCCACTTAAAAACCTAAATATGATTAACTGCTCTAACGACGTAGCCAATGCACTAAGCCCATTAGATACACACATTAAACTTAAAAAAATCAGCAGTGCTTTTCGTTTTCGCATATTAGCCGTTGTAAGCATTAACACAGGTGCACCAACCACTACGCCTATAGCATACGCGCTTATAGCATAACCACTCTGAGAAGGTGTAGTACCAAATGTTTCGCTTATAAGGGGCAACATTGGCATCATCGAAAATTCAGATAAACCTAAAATAAAGGTGCCTAACGCCAGCACAATTAAAATAGCCGTTTTATTTAGCTGATTGGGTATAGATGTAACATCAGGTTTCATAAACCCCCTTTGAATTAGATGTTTAAATATAAAAAAGTAACGCCAGAGCAAAAAAGCACTATGGGTTATAAATGCAAAAATTTATGAAATGAATATAGAAAAACTTGAGGCAATTAGTTTAAGTGAAGCGGTAGGCTAAGTCATTAGATAGAGTTAAATAAATACGATTTATATTATTTAATGCTGGTGGGCATAACTTTTGGATGCTATTAAAAACAGTGGAAGCTAAGTAAAATTGTTTTTTAATGGAGCGGATGAAAGTGCCAGCATTTATGCTGGCACAATTTTATTGGCGTATTATTTTAGGCTCTCTGCAAAAAATTCAGCCATTTTTGTGTAGAAATCAGAGATGTTTTTAGGTTGATGAAACCCATGCCCTTCGTCTCTCACCATTGACTCATATGGATAGCCTATTTTATCAAGCGCTGATGTTAATGCTTCATATTGTTCCATAGGAACCCTTACATCGTCCTCGCCATGGGCAATAAATAGCTTAGCTTTGATTTTATCAACATTAAATGAAGGAGAGCGAGCTTGCATATCTTCCATGTCGGTACCATGAACCATGTCTAAATACTTTCGACCTGACTCTCTGGTGGGGATATCGCCGCTTTCTTTCATTTCTGGAATTGAATATACACCCACATAACCAATTGCACACTTGTACAGGTCTGGCTCCCTAATAACGCCCATTAACGTAGTGTAACCACCGTAGCTACCACCATAGATACATATTTTATCTTTATCTATTATTCCTTCATTAATAGCCCAGTAAGTGGCATCGGTGACGTCGTCTTGCATTTCGCGTCCCCATTTTTTATAACCACTCTTCTGAAATTCGCTGCCATAGCCACCAGACCCTCTAAAGTTTACTTGAAGCACAGCGTAACCTAATGAAGCCATGTACTGAGTTTCAGGGTTGTATTGCCATAAATCTCTAGGTCCATGTGGGCCGCCATGCAAGTATACAATTGCAGGTAAGTTTTTATCAGCAGCTCCTTTTGGTATGGTTAAATAGCCGTTTAATTCAACGCCATCTCTTGCTTTAATTTTAAAAGGTTCAGTCATAGAGAGGCTTTTTTTATCTATCTGAGGGGCGCTTGAGGCAATAAAAGTCGCTTTTTTATTTTTAGTATCGTACAAGTAAAAAGTAGTTGGCGAATTATCAGCTTCTACAGAAAACACAGAAAGACCTTTTTCTTTAGAGTGGCTTGTAAATTGTAATCGGTAATTTTTAAATGTGTCACTTAGCTCTTTAAATATTGCATTTTCACCCTTTGCATCAAAGTATTGATATTGAGGGTAATCAGGGTCAAACGTAGCCCCTATAACATCTCTGTTAGGGCCAAATATTGGCGTTGAAATATCAACACTGTCATTTGACGCTAAAAGTGTCAGTTCTTCACTTTCAAAGTTAAGGCTGTAAATAGCAGTAGTTTTTCTGCCCGAGTCACTCATTAAGAAGGCCTCGTTACCCTCTAGGTTCATACCTAAAAAACCTAATGCATCTCCTTTTTCGTAGCTTAGTTTAGCAAGATTTAAAGACTGCCAATCGCTGTTCACTTTTTTCTTAAAATAAACACTTAAATCGCCTTTGCCAAGCTCTTGCTCTTCATCTTCTTCATAATGAAATGCCAATCTAGGGTTACCCGAAATATCGGTAGTTATACCAAAGACATCGTCTTTGGGTTGGCCGCCTACATAATCCATTTTTCCGTTATAAATATTTAATTTATGAACATTAACGGCAAAGTCATCATTAAAGTGACCTTTGGCGACTAGAATATTTTCTTTATCATTTGGAAGGGTGCTAATGACTTCTAAAACGGACGTGTTTGAGAATAGAATTTCACGTCTTTTTGAACCATCGTAATTAGCAACAACATAATATGGGCGTCCGCCTTTGGTATCTAAAAAGCCAACTGTTTTAGCTACTGACATCATAAATCTTTCGTCATTTAACCAGGTAACATTACGTATTTTTTGATTTTCACCAAATGCAAATGCGGCCGTTGTTTTTCCTGATTCTCTTTCAAGGATGACCAGCTTTACTTCGGTATCCTCTCTGTAAGTGAGTGAATAATATTTCCCACTAGGTGAAATTTTAACTTGAACGTATCCGCTTTTATCAAAGAAATCTTCTAACGTATTTTTACTATATGAGTTAAAGCTTAATAACAATAAGCATAAAACTATAAGCCTTGTAATTAACATTTTATATCCTTAATTTTTTAGAGTATTTATTAAATATCATGGCTACTTGTTACTTAATATTTAATAACGTAATTCTATTGTTATTTTTATCTTTTTAGAAGTGCTGCTGGATACATTTTACTGGAGATTTGTAACACATTGTAATGTCAATAAAGCCAATCTTTATGTAAAGCTTATTTGACTTGCGGTTGTTTTTGTACAAGTATAGTAAAGTACACTTTACTTTTTGAGAGGGTTAAAAAATGCAAACACAATTAACGTTAAAGCAGCGTCAAAAAATAAACACGACTAATTTAGCTAAGTGGACGCTTATTTGGTTACTATCGCTAGCCATTTGCTCGTTTGGTCCGGTTTTAATTTGGGATCATAATAACGCAATGAGTGGCTTTTTTATTGTCGTAAATGTTGTTGTGGGCATTGCAATGATCATAGCTAATAAACGCAACTTACAGGGGCTTGATGAGTTACAGCAAAAAATACATTTAAGTGCAATGGGTTTTACGCTTGGGGCGGTTGTGGTTGGCGGGCTTGCATATAGTAATTTGCAGCTAAGTGGGATTATCGACGTGCGAGCTGACATACCAGACATAATGTTTTTAATGGGCGCGGTTTATTTAATTAGTACCTACATACTTAACAAACGCTACAGCTGTGATGAGGGCGACGAATGAAAAACCGCTTAAAAGTACTCAGGGCTGAACGAAATTTAACACAAGCCAAACTAGCAGAATTATTAGATGTATCACGCCAAACTATTAACGCAATAGAAAAAGGCAAGTTTGATCCCAGTTTACCTTTGGCGTTTAAAGCAGCGCGGTTATTTGAATTAAAAATAGAAGATATTTTTGATGATGAATAACGCCGTCGTATTTAAAATAAAATGAGTAAAGTGCGACAATTTGTCGCGCTTTTAATATGGCTACACGAATTATAATTAGTTCAACTATTACAGTGGCATAATTATAAAATGGCAGATTTAAGCACGACTCCAAACACACATTTATTAACTCCCTTGGCTTTATTTATAAGCAGTATATTTTCTCCTGTAGTTTTTGCAGACGACACCTCCTTAGAAATTATTGAAGTTCAGGGACATTCGCAAAATAAACATCTTGCACTTGGCTCTGCAGAATCATTACTAAATGATTTAGGTGTGGATTTTTCTGCTGCAGGTGGGGTGTCTAATTTGCCTATTTTAAATGGCTTGATGGGGGATAGAGTAAAAGTATTAGTCGATGGGGCTGATGTTACAGCGGCATGTGCTAATCATATGAACCCTCCGCTTTCGTATGTTTCTGCTAATCAAATTACGGCTTATCATGTCATTGCGGGTATATCAGCGGTGAGTGCCGGTGGCGATAATATTGCTGGGGTAATAAGCGTAAATACTATTTCACCACAGTATAGCCAAAGTAATGAGCTTCACTGGCACTCAGGCTATGTATCTGCTCAATATAATAGCGTAAACAATGCGCGAAAAATGGGGGTAGGAGCACGTATTGCGAGCAATACCCTGAGTTTTAATTACCAAGGTGCGTTTAGTGATGCCAAAAGTTACGACGACGGAAATGGAAATTTAGTATTTGATACTTTATATCGCGTTCAAAACCATGCGCTTTCTGCAGCAATACGAGACGAAAAACAACAGCTTGTTGTTAAGTTAACCCACCAAAAAATACCTTATCAGGGCTTTGCTAATCAGTATATGGATATGACTGATAATACAAGTTATGGCGCAACGGTCCAGTACAAGCGTGTATTGGAAAACAGTGAATTGGAAGCCCAACTTAATTGGCATGAGGTTAAACACGAAATGGGGTTTTTTAGCCCTGAAAAAACAGGCATGATGCCAATGAATACCGATGCGCGCGATATAAGCTCTCAAATTAAATGGCGTTTAAACCTAGATAGCAATAGCAGCCTATTACTTGGGCAAGCATTTTATGATTACCGAATTGATGATTGGTGGTCTGCTGTTGAAGGTTCCGCCATGATGGGCCCTAACGATTACATTAATATAAATAATGGTCAGCGTAAGCGTATTGCAGCATTTGCAGAATTTGAGAGCCAAATAAATACTAAGTTGTGGTTAAATTCAGGTATACGTGTTGAACATGTGAAAACACGTGCTGACGATGTTCAGCCTTACAATGAAGGCATGGCAATGATGAATATGAACGCCATGCCAATGCAGCCGAATAACGCAAATGCCGCTGCTGCTTTTAATGCCATTGAGCACAATAAATCAGATACGGTGGTTGATATAAGTGTATTACTTAATTATCAGCTCACTCATACTGACGAGCTACAGCTTGGTCTTGCTCGCAAAAACAGAGCACCTAATTTGTATGAGCGATACAGCTGGGGTGTGAGCAATATGGCAACCACCATGATTGGTTGGTACGGTGATGGCAATGGCTATATAGGCAACCAAAATTTAGAAGTAGAAACCGCGCATACAATAAGCTCTACTTATATTAAATCGGCTCAAAACGACGACTGGCAAGTAAGTGCTAACATTTGGTATACCAATGCATCTGACTACATTGATGCAGACCTCGTCAGGTCTTTTAATCGATTTGGCTTAGAAAACACAACACGTAACATACTTAAATTTACTAATACGGATGCCGTATTGTATGGGGTTAAGTTAGATTTAGCCGCTAATATTCATCAATCTAAAGCACTCGGTAATTGGCAATTAAATGCAAATATTACTAATACACGTGCAAAGCGAGATGATACCAACCAGCCGCTTTATCAAATAAAACCACTGCATACCAAGCTTGCAATTAACCATCAACTCGGCCGCTTTGAAAATACGCTATCGTGGCAATGGAATGATGCTAAAACCCGCGTCGATAACAACCGATTAGAAAACCAAACCGACAGCTACAATATTGTAAATTTAGGTTCAAAAGCGTCATGGGGCGACTTAACGTTAAGTGCACAAGTGAGTAATTTATTTGATGAGTACTATCAACTACCGCTTGGTGGGGTGAGTATTGCGCAGCTTAAAAAAGGCGAAAGTACTGGTTTTGAGCAGCTCGCAGGGCAGGGGCGTTCATTTAATATAGGGATGAGTGTCGCTTTTTAAGGTGATTTTATAACTATAACCAAGAGTCGGTTATTCCTGCTCTTGGTTATCATCGCTTTGAGTTATTGAATTTTGCTGCTCAAGCTTTTCTCGATCAGCTTTTGACACATACGCAGGCTTATTACTTTTATGTAATTTAGCGTTAGCGCGTTTGTCTTTCTTTTGAAATTTAGTGACTATTTTTTTACGACGATTCACACAAATCTACCCCAATTATTTTAAGCCACCTATTATACCGCTATCCATATTAAAGCTGCCATATAAATATTTACACTTAATAGTTTGTTAAATTACCGCAAAGCGCTATTTGTAATGCTGTGTGGGCGCTATAATTAAAGCCCTTAGTTATTAATTAAATGGAATAAGTTTTGAAAAAGTTAGCTTTAGCCAGTGCTCTTTTGTTCGCGTTTAGCGCGCACGCACAGTTACATAAAAATATTGATAATGTTGCCGATTACGCTGTAAATACCTACCAAAATGCGCAAGTACACACGCTAACTAACTTAGTTGCTTTTCCTACAGTAAATAAAGATTCAATACCCGCACCACAAAACCCAGATTTTATTAACTTTAAATCGGTATTAAAAATGAAAGCTGCAGAGCTTGGGTTCGACTACCAAGACCTTGGTTACACCGTGCTTATTGGCATGGGTAAACAAACAGACAAGGTAACAGTGGTAACACACGGTGATGTGCAGCCAGCTAATGCGAGTAAGTGGAAGCAAAACCCCTTTATTATTGATACCTCAGAGCCGGGTAAATTAGTTGGCCGTGGTACCGAAGATGACAAAGGCGCTATCGCTACTGCGCTTTACGCCATGAAAGCGATTAAAGATAAAGGCATAGAGCTTGATAACCGCATTGAGCTGATGATTTATCTGGCTGAGGAGTCTGATTGGGGCCCACTTACTGAGTTCATGAAAACATACGAGCAACCAAAGTATGCAGTAACCATTGATGCATCATACCCGGTTGTGGTTGCTGAAAAAGGTTGGAGCTTAATTTCTACTACATTTAATGCCATATCAGATCAAAAAGCAGTGTATGTAAGCGACCTTGCTGGTGGTGCTTTCAAAAGCCAAATACCAGAAGATGCAAGTTTAGTACTGCATAATGCTAATGAGAGCTTAATTGACTCACTAAAAGCGAAAGCTAAAACGCTTAGTGATGTTGAGTTTAATTTTGAAGAGCAAGGTAAAGGCTTAAAAATAAGTATAAAAGGAATGTCTGCGCACTCATCTGAGCCAGAATCGGGCGTTAATGCTATCGCACACTTGAGCGAGTTATTTAAAGACGTAGCGCTTGAAAACAACAGCGATGGACAGCTTATTAAATTTGTAAATCAACTGATAGGGTTAGATCTTCACGGTAAGCAGTTTGGCGACATTGCCTATAAACATGACTTTATGGGCCCAATGACCGTAGCTCCAACCGTCATTGAACGCAGCGGGAATAAACTAACGTTAGCTGTTAATGCTCGTCGCCCTGTTGGTAAAAGTGAAGATGTATTAAAGCAACAAATAGAGACAGCCGTTAATCAATGGCAAGCTAACAATAACGTTACACTCGAGAGTATAGATACAGTGATAGGTAAGCCTATGCTGTTAGACAATGCGCCGCATGCGCAAAAGCTACTAGATATATTTAAGCACTTTACCGGCGACGAAAAAGCCGATTTTGTATCAATTGGTGGAGGCACTAACGCAAAACTATTTGATAATGCAGTATCGTTTGGACCTTCAATGCCAGGAAAACGTTATACAGGCCACTCTGAGCATGAATTTATTACACTTGAGCAATTAGAGCTTAATTTACGCATGTATACCGCAATGATGATTGAGCTTGGTAATATGTAAGCTCATAAGTGTTTTAATATGAAAGCCGCCTTGCTTAACTAGTAAGGCGGCTTTTTTGTATCTGTTAAAGTTGGGCTACGAAGCGAATATTGTATTGATCGTCGTCATTATTATCGGTGTAACTTGCAGTGATATAGTAGCTAGCGTTAAAAAATTATAAGTGCAGATAGAACACTTCAATCTAAAAGTAAGTGAGCTAAATTGACCATTGAAAAATGCCTACAAATAGTGGGTTTATAATGAGGTAATTAAAATAGAGGTGAGCTATTTACAATTCTTTATAAACCACTGGCTAATTATTATAAAAAACTTAACAAACTCTCTTCAAAATGTTAAAAATCATACTGTGTAAATGTATTAATACAGATGGATAGCAGTAATATGGACTTTTTGAATTTAGCACTTACGTTTCCTACCATTATTTTCACGGCCCTGCTTTTGGTTGTAATCCTTTTTTGGGTGATCACTTTATTAGGCTTTGCTGACATTGATATGTTTGAATCTGATTTAGACATAGAGCCCAGTTCATCTAATTCAAATAGCGCCCATTCAGCGTCAAACTTTGGTTTTGGCAGTATTCCTATTACGGTATCAATTAGTTTAGTGGTTATGCTTAGCTGGCTAATTAGTATTTATGCACATAAGTTTTTTGCTTACCTACTTGGTGATGGTGTTTTATTTTATGTGTTTGGCTTTGTAATGCTGGTAGTAAGCGCGATTATTGCTTTACCAATTGCAGTTATTATTTCAAAACCATTACAACGCTTTTTCTCAAGTGTAGAAACTTCTCGCAGTAGCGACTTATTGGGTCTTGAATGCACCGTTGTTACTGGAAAGGTGACGCCAACGTTTGGTCAAGGCAGAGTTAATTTTCAAGGCACTGAGCAACTCATTGAAATTAGATCGCATGACGAATACCCCTTCAGCGCAGGTGATACGGTAATATTACTTGAGCATATAAAAAAGCAGCATTGTTATATTGTTACTGCCAAACCTTGGTAACACAACGCCGTTTTTTACTGTAAATAACACATAATAAATCGATAATTACGTTAGGACATAACATGGAATTTTTAGATAACTTACTACCTATATTAACGTTTGTAGGTATAGCGATAGCGGTCATTTTTGCTATTTTGTTAATTGTTGGCAAGTTTTATCGCAAAGTGGAACAAGGCCAAGCTCTCATTATAAATAAAATGAAAAGTGAGCCAGACGTTACCACTACCGGTGGCATTGTGTACCCTGTTATCCATAAAATGGAAGTGATGGATATTTCAACAAAGCGCATGGTACTTGAACGTAAAGACAAAGGCGGCTTGATTTGTAGAGACAATATACGTGCCGATATCGCCATTACGTTTTATATTCGTGTTAATGAAAACAAAGACGATATTTTACGTGTAGCAAAGCAAGTAGGTTGTGCACGTGCATCAGAGCATGAAACGCTGCAAGAATTATTTGAAGCTAAGTTTTCAGAGGCACTTAAAACGGTTGGTAAGCGAATGGATTTTGTTGAGTTATTTACTCACCGAAACGAATTTAGGGACAACATTAAAGAAGTGATAGGGCAGGACTTATCTGGCTATACACTTGAAGATGTTGCCATTGATTACCTAGAACAAACGTCGATTGAAAAGCTTGATTCACAAAATATTCTTGATGCAGAAGGTATTCGCCGTATTACCGAAATGACGGCAGCGCAAAATGTATTAACCAATCAGTTAAAATGTGATGAGCGCGCAAAAGTAGAAATACAAAACCAAGAAGCCACTGAGAAATCACTTGAAATAGAACGCCAAAAGCAAGATGCAATGTCGCGTCAAGTTCGTGAAATTGAAACCGTTAAAGCGCGTGAACACGCCGAAGCTGAAAAAGTACGCCACGAAGAGCGTTTAAAATCAGAGCAGGCGCGTATTCAATCTGAAGAATCAATTGGAATTAGCGAGCAAAATAAGCAGCGTGAACTTGATATTGCAGAGCAAAACCGACTGCGAGTACTAGGTATTGAAGAAGAAAAAGTTTTACGCTCTCGTGAAATAGAAGTGATTGAACGAGAAAGAGAAACTGAAATTTTACGTATTAACAAAGAAAAAGCACTTGAAGTAGAACGCAAAGAAATTGCTGATGTAGTGCGCGATCGCGTAATAGTAGAAAAATCGGTAGCTGAAGAGCAAGAGCGTATTAAAGATGTGCAGGTTTTAGCAGGTGCAGAACGTGAAAAAGACGCCATTATAATCCGAGCTAAAGCGGAGGCAGAAGAAGCACTAGTTAAAGATATTGAAGCCGCTAAAGCGCAAGAGCAAGCCGCTGAATTTAAAGCTCGTGAACTTGAAACAATGGCCAATGCAGAACTGCGCATTGCTAACCAGCAAGCAGAGTCTAAAAAAATACTTGCTCAAGCTCATCAAGTTGAAACCGCAGCACAGGGCTTAGCTGAAGCTGACGTTATAACAGCTAAAGCACAAGCAAACGCAATGCAGGGTGAAGTGGATGCCAAGGTACTTCGTCAAAAATTAGAAGCCGAAGCGCAAGGTAACCGTGAAATAGGGCTATCTCAAGCGCAAGTACAAACAGCGATGGCTGATGCGAATGAGAAACAAGGTGAAGTTGAAGCCATTAACCTTGAGCGTAAAATGCTTGCTGAGGCCAAAGGTCTTGAAGAAAAACTACAGGCGCTTAATGCGATGGATCAAGATGCCCGTGACTACGAAAGCTTTACACTCCAACTAAACCAGCAAAAAGAATTAGTGCTGGCTAAAATTGAGGCAGGTAAAGACATAGCAGAGCATCAAGCTCAAGTGATGAGCAAAGCGCTAGGCGATGCCGATATTAATATTATGGGTGGCGATGGCCAGTTCTTTAACCAGTTTATGAGTGCTATAAGCTTAGGTAAATCAATAGATGGTTTAGTAGATGAAAGCAAAACAGTACAAACTGTATTTAAAGATCACTTAAATGGAGATCGCAATTTAATTGAGGATTTGAAAGGAGTATTAGCGGGCGCTAACGGCTCAGCTGAAACCATGAAAAACCTTAATATGAGTAAATTATTAAAGCAATTGAGTAACACCACAGCGGCTGAAAAAAGCCAATTACTAAGTATGCTAGGGAGCAATATGGGCAGCGGCCTTGACGAGAAAATAAAACTCGACCCGCAAGACTAACTCCCTCTCAATCTATAGCCGTAATTTATAATTTACGGCTTTTTTGATCACACATACAAAAGTAATACTGCAGGAAAGGTTTAATGACGGACTCAACACAACATGCTTTAGAGCAGGGATCGTACGATTTAATCAAGCGTCGCTTAAATAATTTTGGCGCAACACTCAAAACGCAAACAGATAACGTTAATTCGCAGCGTATTAGCGAGTTTGGTAGTACAGAGCTTCAAGTTAAAGGGCGCGTGCGTGCGCGAACCGAGCAAAACTGTACGCCTCGCGATATTGTGATTGTAGGCGACAAGGTTATTTTTGCTTACAACGTGTTTTTGGGTCTGAAAAAAGAAACCTCAATTGATGATGTATTTAGTGTGCACAAATTGGTTCAGCAAGAGGACCACTTTGAGATTGAACCCTACCCAGAAAAAACCTTATTTTTAAACGATACTCGCTTTATTCGCGATTTTGAAGAGCTTTATACTTACTACAAGCAAACTAAGCTGCAGCACCTATATCAGCAAAACGGTAAGTTATTTGCGCTGTTTCAGATTGGTGAAAAGCTCTCTGACGTGCGAGTGTTTAGATGGGAGATACACCCAGATAACACTATTCATTATATTGATAATCGCGGTGAACGCGATATAAAGCATGCACACGATTATGATTTTGAATGGCAACAAACAGACCGCAGTGACCATGTTGAAGGGCGTCACGGTCATATAAATATTGCTGATACCGTATTTGTTGAAACCATTGGTGGCACACTCACCATAAAAATAGAAAACAGCACCGAAACCGGCGAAGGCATTCATCAAGAACCTGTTGAAGATAAAAACCAATCGCTTGCTGATAGCGAGGTTGAATACGCGCAAGTGGGTGACTTGATTTTACTTAAAATTTTGCCATACCGAGAAAAGCAGTGGCGCTATTTTATTTTTAACAGCCGCACTTTGCAGGTTACGCGTCAAGATGCCATTGGTAGCGCATGTGTTACGCTGCCTGAAGACCATGGTATTATTTTCCCCGGTGGTTACTATTTGCAGTCGGGACAGGCTCGCTCATTTGAAGAACAAATTGATGATTTAGAATTTCATCGCCAAGTTAAATCGCCCAATGGCGAAGATGTATTGTATGTATTTTATGAGCCAAGCGAAGGACGCTATGCTTTATTTGCTTACAATATTATTGATAAAAACTTACAAAACCCAATCTACTGTCACGGTTATGGTATTTACAACGATGGCATAGCGTTAACCTTCAAAGCCGATAACGAACAAGCTGAACGCGTACACCCGATCCAAATATGGCAAAGCCCATTTGTATCAGCTGAGTTTGCCGCCAATGCACCTGCTTTAACGAGTTTTTTTGGAAAAATTGGTAACCCCGATTTAGTACGCGGTATTTCAGATTTATATAGTGTATGCAAAGCGATTAACGAGCAAAGCCCAAGTTTGTTTCACTACGAAGATATGATATCGCTAAGTCGAAATATATTTGATCGCTATCATTGGCTTAATGAAAATGAGTTTGCTGACATAGCGCAAAGCTTGCACAGTATTTTTGAGACAGCAGAACAAGTACTTGATGAGTTTGAAAAAGTAACTGAAATACAGAACAAAGCTAAGCAAGCACTTGCAGATATAACTAAACAGTACACAGAAGTAACACGAGAGGTTCGCCCCGATAGCTTTAAAGCAGTGTCTGAATTTGTTACGGCAATAGACGCGTTAAAAGTACTGAAAGGGCAAATAATCAGCCTTGAAGATATTAAGTACATAGACACCGATGCACTTAACCAGTTACAAGCTGATGTAGATGAGCATTTGAGCGGTGTAAGCCAAGCTACTGCTGCTTTTTTACAGCAATCAACAGCACTTGAGCCGTATCATAAAAAGTTAAAAGAGCTCGAAGAGTTAAGTGCTAAGAGTGAAAGCGTAACCGAACTCAAAACCTATGTTGCCGAGCTTGATAAACAAAGTGTGGAACTTGATTTACTTAACCACACAATGCTTGATTTAGACATAGACGATAGCCGTATTCGCACTCAAATTTTAGAAGATATTAGCGGTGTATATGCGTTAGTTAATAGGGCAAAAGCAGGTATAGAAATACGTCAAAAAAGCTTAGGTAGTGTTGAGGCTAAAGCTGAGTTTGCCGCTCGTTTTAAACTATTTTCACAAAGTATTACTAATGCATTAAATAATGCAAAAACCCCTGAGGCGTGTGACGATCAATTATCGCGTTTGCTAATACAGCTAGAAGAGCTCGAGTCGCTATTTAGCGATTTTGATGAATACCTTAGTGAAATAATAGCCAAGCGAGACGACGTTTACGAAAGCTTTGAAGCGCATAAGCAAAGTTTAATAGACGCGCGTCAGCGCCGTGCACTTAATTTAGCGAATGCCGCAGAGCGTATTTTACAGGGTGTTAATCGACGATCGCAAAGTTTCACTGAGTTAGATGCGTTAAACACCTACTTTGCAGCTGATCCGATGATCAGTAAGTTGCGTGCACTTACGCAAGAGTTAAAAGATATTGGCGACGAAATACGTGCCGATGATATTCAGTCAAAACTAAAAGCAAGTAAAGATCAGGGCATTCGCTCATTACGTGACAAACAAGATATATTTACCGATGGCGGTAATACGGTAAGTATAGGTAAGCACGCATTTAGTGTTAATAAGCAATTACTTGATTTGACATTACTGCCTCGCGATGAGCAGCTAATGCTGCATTTAACAGGGACCGATTACTTTGAGCCGATTACCGACGCAAAAAGTGTTGAAACATTAGCGCAAAGCCGTCACTTGTGGCAGCAAGCGCTCGTGTCTGAAAACAGCACTATTTATCGTGGTGAATATTTAGCTGCGCAAATTTTATTAGCCTGCGAAAATAGTGAGCATACACTTACATTTACACAATTACAGCAAGCTAAAGACAACGGTACGCTTTTAAATGTAGTGCAAAAATTTGCAGAGCCCCGTTACCAAGAAGGTTACGAAAAGGGCATTCACGATCATGACGCAAGCGCAATAATAGAGTCTTTACTTAATCAAAAAAGCACCCTTGATTTACTCATTTACCCAGTGAGTTGTAGGGTAGTAGCGCAGCTTTACAGCGCACAATTGTCAGCAGAACAGTTGGCTACTTTTTATCACCAAGCAAAAAATGCATTGTTGATGGAAACGCACTTTGGCGCAATTAACTTTATTAGCGCTTTAACATCTCAACTGAGTGAATATATCAGCGAGTTTTTAAATACGATACCTCGTATGCTTGTGCACTTTAGTAATTTATCAAGTGAACTCAGCGCAGCATATTTAATTAAGCAATTAGCGCAGCAAAAAAGTGCAGATGAACCTCTGTTTATAGTATCTCAGCAAGCTAAAAACCTCGCCGAGCAGTTTAATAGTGATGCAAATAGTAAGGGGTTTAGCAAAGAGCTAACCCAAGCTAATACCACACTTAATAGCACAGATGAGCGCGGTCTACTTTATTTAAGTTGGCTAAATGCCTATTGTTTACAACACAGCAATATTAGCGCTGAAGTTCAAGCTGAAGCTGCGAATTACCTTCATTTAACAGCCTCTACTTCTTTCAAATACAGCGTTTTAGATGTAAATGCCGATTACACTGTTAGTGGATTAATGGGGCAGCATAAGCAAATAAGTGAGCAAACACTTCAAGTTGATTATGCGTCGTTTTATGCACGCACGCGAGAGTATATTACTGAACAAGTCCCTGCTTTTGAGCAATACCATTCTCTACGTAGTGAAATTTTAGCTAAACAAAAAGAGCGCTTACAATTAGATGAATTTAAAGCGCGGCCTTTGAGTTCATTTGTGCGAAACCAGCTTATTAATAAAGTGTACTTTCCAATTATTGGCGATAACTTAGCAAAACAAATTGGCTCAGCGGGTAAAAACAAACGCACCGATTTAATGGGGATGCTATTACTTATATCGCCGCCTGGTTATGGTAAAACCACGTTAGTTGAATACGTGGCTAACCGCCTAGGCTTAACATTTGTAAAAGTAAATTGCCCGTCAATAGGGCACGACCAAGTATCACTTGACCCATCTCAAGCCATTAACGCAACTGCCGAAAAAGAGATTGCTAAAATCAATCAAAGCTTTGAAATGGGCAATAACGTAATGCTTTATTTAGATGATATTCAGCATACAAACCCTGAATTTTTACAAAAGTTTATTTCGCTATGTGATGGCTCGCGCCGAATTGATGGCGTGTGGAATGGCAAAAGTAAAACGTATGATTTACGCGGTAAAAAGTTTGCTGTGGTTATGGCGGGTAACCCCTATACCGAATCGGGTGAGAGCTTTAAAATACCGGATATGCTTGCTAACAGGGCCGATATTTATAACTTAGGTGATACGTTAGCAGGGTGCGAGCAAGAGTTTGCAATGAGCTTTATAGAAAACGCCCTTACATCTAACTCCGTGCTTGCACCGCTGGCAAACAGAAATATGGACGATTTATACAAATTTGTGCGTATTTGCCAAGGTGAAGATATACCACTTAACGAGCTTGAGTATGGTTATTCACAAGCTGAGGCAAACGAAATTAAAGCGGTAATTAATAAACTGATCACTATTAGAGACACCGTATTAAAAGTAAATGCGCAATATATTGCTTCAGCTGCGCAAGATAACAACTACCGTACAGAGCCGCCGTTCAAGCTACAAGGTAGCTACCGTAATATGAATAAAATGGCTGAAAAAGTTGTAGCAGCTATGAATGACGAAGAGCTCGAGAATTTAATTTGCGATCATTACCGAGGTGAGGCTCAAACACTCAGTAAAGGCTCTGAAGAGAATCTACTTAAGTTAGGTGAACTGCGTGGTACCGCTACAGCGCAAGAACAAGCGCGCTATGAGCAAATTAAAGGTGACTTTGTTAGGTTAAATAAACTTGATGGTGCAGGTAGCCCGGTAATGATGGCGGTTGAGCAAATGGGATATTTGCATGAGGCGTTAGAGGGCATTGCAAGTAAGCTTAGTAAAAGTAACTTAAGTTATGATTACAATGCATCAATTGGCACGGTTGGCGAAGGTTTGGCCAATTTAGATAGCTCTCAGGGCTTTAATGTACTTAATGAAACACTTCAAAGCTTATTACACCAAGCGCCAGATAAAAGCAGTGTTGCAGAGCTAGTTAGTGTCATTGAGAAAAGTAGCGCACATTCTCATTTAAGCGAACTCAATAAAACACTCAATGCTAATAATGTTAATCAAACAATTACGATGTTTGGGCAGCAGTTAGGTGAGGTTATTGCACAAAATACTAATCAGGACGAAATTAAAGTGTTAACTGAAACCCTAAGTCAGGCAATTGCTAATAATGATATAAAACAGCAATTAACCCAATTAGTGCAGGCATGGTCAGGTAAGCAGTAGGTTAGACTTAACAGATTAATGCCGTTTTACAATGAGCGGCATTGATCAAGCTTTGTATAAATTTAAGGTGTGCGATTATTCTCTACTTTACAAATCAAGGTTCACATTGGGTAAGCACTCAAAGCCAGGCTTTGCAAATAAATACCCCTGCATGAGCTCAACCCCCGCGTGTTTAAGCCACACGTATTCTTCTACTGTTTCTATACCTTCAGCCAGTGCAGTAATATTTAAATCTTTAAACATATTTAAGCAATGGGTTACTATTAACTGGCGTTTTTTATCGCTGTTTATATCTCGTATAAGTGCCATATCTAGCTTAATGATATCTGTTTGAAAGTCAGCAAGTAGATTTAAGCCAGAGTAACCTGCACCAAAGTCGTCTGTGGCGGTTTTAAAGCCTAATGATTGATAATAATCAACTACACGCTTTATATGTGCAGTATCTTCTACTTTTTCTACCTCGGTAAATTCAAACATGATGTTTTGAATAGGAAAATTATACTTTTTAGCCGCCTCTAATGTAGTACGTATGCAGCGCTCAGGCTTATAAATAGCGTTGGGTAAAAAGTTAATGCTTAGCATTGAGGTAATGCCTAGTTTGGCAGCAAGTTCAATTGCTTTAATACGGCAAAGCTGGTCAAACGCATAGCGGTTACTTTCGTTTACCTTAGAAATAATAGAATAAGCAGATTCGCCGTTTAGTCCCCTCACTAATGCCTCGTAGCCAAAAATATTGTTGCTTTGGCAATTTATGATCGGTTGAAACGCCATTGAAAAATCAAACTCAAGTGCGTTTGCATCTTCACAGTTACTGCAGGTAACTTTTATGCAATTTGTTGATTTTTCATTCATTTAGTTCGGCCTTTTTAATATAAGCATTTAAGGTTAGTTTAAGTTCGATCTTAACACAAACAAGTTAAAGTATGAGTTTTTATATTTTAAGTAGTAAGAAGTAACTAATAAGTAAGCCCTAATTAATGACACTTGTCATAATATTGAGTGACTTTTAACAGCTGTATTTGTTTTGTTTATGCTTAAAAATAACCCTATACATAAAGAGGAGAGTAAATATGAATACATCAACATTTTTTGAAAATCTAAAGCGTTATTTAGCTGTATTAGCATTGTTAACAGTCATTAATTTAATTACCTCGCCAAATTATTTATGGGTAGTTTGGCCTGCGTTGGGTATGGGGATTGCACTACTTAACGATTTATTAGATTTAAACAACTCAAAAAGGGTTGGCTAATGAATGCAAAGCCAAGTAAAAAACTTACTTGGCTTAAGTTGCATATTATTGAAAATAACTATGGTTTGGTTATGAGGCGCTATCGAGTGTTGCTTTAAGTGAAATTTCGGTATTAAGCAGCTTTGAGATAGGGCAGCCTTTTTTAGTTTGCTCACATAAGGCCTGAAACTGCTCATTAGCTATGTCACTAATACGTGCTTTTACTTCAAGTGCTATATGCGTCACTGCAAAGCCATCGTCTACTTCATCAAGGCTTACCGTTGCTTTGGTATCAATTTTATCGGCTGTAAAACCAGCATCACCTAATGCAAGCGACAGCGCCATGCTAAAACAGGCACTGTGTGCGGCACCTACTAGCTCCTCAGGGTTTGAGCCTGGCTCATCTTCAAAACGGGTATTAAAGCCGTACGGCTGTTTATCAAGTGCACCACTTTGCGTTGAAATACTGCCTTTGCCTGTTTTAATATCGCCAGACCAGGTTGAGTTTGCCGTTTTTTTAATCGTCATCATCTTCTCCTTGTTTAAATGTAAGTTTTTCAGATTAGGTAAGCGTTATTTACAAAAAGCTTAAATAAAACCGAAAAAACATTAATTTCAGATGATGTTGCAAAATAGACGCCAGTAAATTGCAATCACTTTTTATTTCGTTTACACCGCTCTGAGCAATAAATGACATTGTCCCAATCTCGTTGCCATTTTTTACGCCACGCAAACGGTTTATTACAGATAGGGCAAATTTTTTGCGGTAGGTTTAGTTTTTTATGCGCCATAGTTACTTAACCTGAGTGTTATTTTTAGCGGTGTTTTTATTTTTTACTTTGCTTGTGTTTGGTGTGATTGCAACATGCTTTCTAAGTATTTTCCCTATGGCACGTTTAACTTCAGGACGATCTCGGTATTGCCATAATCGCTCGCGGGCGTCTTTTGAGGCGAGTGTTAAATCAAGCATAGGCTCGGGGTAATCTTCACCCAGTTTAAAATCGTTAAAAAGCGCTTCCATTGGTGTTTGCTCCCACGGTTCGTGTAAGTATTCAATAGGGAGCTTTTCAAGTTCAGGGCACCACTTTTTTATAAAGGCGCCGGTTGGGTCCTGATCTTCAGATTGCTTTATCGGGTTGTAATGGCGAATGGTATTAATACCCGTAACCGATGCCTGCATTTGAATTTGCGGATAATGAATACCCGGTTCAAAGTCTAAAAAATAATTAGCTAATGGAAAGCTTGCTTGCTGCCAGCTTATGTTTAAATGGTGTGTTACAAAGCTCACCAACATAGCGCGCATTCTAAAGTTAATATAACCGGTGGCCTTTAAACAGCGCATGCATGCATCTATTATAGGCACGCCTGTTTGCCCCTGCGCCCAACGCTCAATATCATGCTTTACATGTTTATCGGTACGATACGGAAATGAATGATAGCCCGGGTTTAGTGCTTTAAACTCCATAGTGCATTCGCTTTCAAATTTTTGCATAAAGTGGCAATGCCAATGCAAACGAGATACAAAAGCAGCAAGCGGGCGCTTCCAACCTTTTTTATCGGGATGGTTTGAATGATAAGCGTCTATCGCAGTTTGATAAACTTGCCTAAGGCTTATATTTCCCCATGCTAAATATGGCGATAGTCTAGAGCAATGGGTGCGGCTTAAGCTAGGGCTAGATATTCCTTTTTGATAGCCTTTACCGCGCTGGGTAAAAAAACTTTGCATAACTTCTCTTGCATGAAGCGGGCCGCCCTGCTGAAAATTGTCATCATCTTGAGTGTAAGTTTCAGGTAATTCTGGATTGTTATAATTTTTAAGTTTGACGGTATTAACATTCTTCCAATTGGGTATAGCAAGCGGAGCCTGCATTGTTTTTTGCCAGCGTTCGTTCCAATTGTCACGGTTTTTTTTACCACGAATAACAGCGCCTGTTGGCGATTCTTGCCAGTTAATATGGTTATGGTGGCACCAAGCTTTAATTGCTAAATCGCGTTCAAAGGTATTATTTAGCCCTATTTCTTGGTGGCTAAAAATATTTGATATTTCAAACTGCTCATTAAGCTTTTGAAGCAGAGTCTGCATGTTCTCTTTAAATATATACACCTTTGCATTAAAGCGCGCTAATTGAGAGTTTAAATCAACAATAGACTGATACACAAAGCGCCAGTGTCGTTCATTATAATGAGCATCCTCCAGCAGAAGTGGTTCAAAGTTGTAAATTAGTAAGGTAGGTAGGCCAGTGTCAAACGCACTTTTTAATGGCTGATGATCGCTTAAGCGTAAATCGCGTTTAAACCACACTATATTTATTTTTTCACGCATTTAATTTACGACTCTTAGCTTAAATTAGTATATTGATGTTCACGTTATTTGGTGTTTTATTGCGTTTGTATTTTTATTAACGGGTACTGTTTGCTACAAAAAACGCACTAAAATAAAAAAGTTAAAGTTGTTAGTACGTAAAGGTTTTAAATTGCGATTTAGTTTTAATAATAAAAAGGAAAAACATGTTTTTAGATTTAACTAGCAATGCTGATCACAATGTATATTCATATTTAGTGGGCGGTATAAGCCCGCGCCCCATTGCATGGATCAGCACGTTAAGCGAAAAAGGGATTGCGAACATTGCTCCGTACTCATTTTTTACCGTAGCAAGCTGTAATCCTCCTGTATTAAGTGTTACTCAGGTAAATCCGCGTGATCACGCTAACAAAGACACGTTAACTAATTTACTGGCGACTAAAGAGTGTGTGGTCAATATTGTTAGCCATAACTTAGTTAAACAAATGAACCAAAGCTGTGCCAATTACCCCAATAACGTAAGCGAGTTTGATGAAGTAAATATACAACAGGCGCCAAGTACATTAGTGAGCCCGCCAAGTGTCGAGGCTTCTAAAGTACGCTATGAATGTACCTTGCGTGAGGTAATTACGGTTTCAGAAAAAACCGGTGGCGGAAAAATGATGTTATTGGATATAGTTGGTATATGCGTTGATGATGCAATATTAGTAAACGGTTATATTGATCCTGCTCGATTAGAGGCTGTAGGGAAAATGGGTGGCGATTACTTTAGTACGACAAAAGATAAATTTGTTCTTAAGCGTCCTCAGTTATAGAATACGGACCTGATTTAAAAACATAAAAATAAAAGGACTTTTGATGCGTAAACTTATTGCTGCTGCATTGATCACGCTTATTAGCTTTAATACTCTCGCCGAACAAGATAAAAAATTGCCGATAGAAGCCTTTGCGGGCTTAAAAGACTTTAGCCAAATTAAACTATCTCCCAATGGTGAGAACCTTTCCTTTGTTCGAAACCACAAAGGCACCTTAGTGTTAATGGTTAAAAATCTCAAAACAGGAGATACAAAAGCAATTTTAAATGCAGACAACCGCACTGTATTTTTTGATTGGTATAGCTGGGCTAATGATAACGTTATTTTGCTGGGTGCTAGGTTTATTAAGTACCAATTTGGCGGGGCTAAATATACATCTACACTTTTGTACTCGTACAATCTCACAAATAAAGATGGGATTAAATTAGCGTTTAGAGCTGTCCCTTCTCGAGATGAGCGTCAGCCACAATTTGCAGACCGTATAGTGAGCTTTCTACCAGAACAAGAAGATAAAATTTTGGTACAGGGTGATTTTACAGTGCCAAATAACCCTGCTGTATACGAGCTAGATCTTAATACATTGCGCAAAAGTAAAGTACAAAGACAGCGCAATAACGTAACAGATTGGTTTGCCGATAGGCAAGGTAATGTGCGAATCGCTAAAAAAATGGACGAAACACAATTTACTTATGAATTACTTAATGCTGAGACCGGAGACTGGGACACGTTATTTGATTACGAAGTATTTAGTGAGCAAAGTATTTCTATATTAGGGTTTGATAAAAACCCTAACCTTTTATATATCTCGGCGTTGCACAACGGGCGAGATGCATTGTTTAGACTTAACCTAACTACCAAAGAGCGCGAGTTAATTTACAGCAATGATAAATACGACTTTGATGGTTCTATTTTTTATTCTAGCAAAACAGGTGAGGTTGCAGGGTTTACTGATTCTCACATAGAGGACGGGGTAAACTACTGGGATGCAGATTTAGATAAACTTCACCGCTCTTTAAGAGTATCGCTTCCTAAAGACGACTACGATATTGATATTTTAAGCACCACTAAAGATCAACAAAAATACATACTTTACGTTAGTTCAGCAAAGTCGTCAGGTAGTTATTTATTAGGAGATAGAACAAAAAACCAGGTCAGCGCAATTGCCGATGCTTATCCGCAAATTGATGAAACAGTATACGGCGGTAAAGAACGCATTAGTTACAAAGCGAGAGATGGATTAACCATTGAAGGTTATTTAACGTTGCCTGTAGGGTATAAAAAGGGCGACAAATTACCCACTATAATATTTCCGCATGGTGGTCCAATGGCGCGAGATTACGCTAACTTTGATTATTGGACTGCATTATTGGCTTATCATGGTTACGCTGTATTACAGCCAAACTTTAGAGGTTCAAGCGGATATGGTTATGAGTTTTTAATGCAATCTATTCAGGGTTTTGGTTTAGCCATGCAAGACGATTTACAAGATGGCGCCAATTGGCTTATTGAACAAGGTATTGCACAACCTGAAAAAATTTGTATTGGTGGCGCAAGTTATGGTGGTTATGCAGCGTTAATGGCGGTTGTTAAGCACCCTGAAACATTTAAATGTGCTGCCAGTTTTGCAGGCGTAAGTGATTTAGAACACCTTGTTTTTAAAGCGCGTTACTTTACCAATAAAGAAATAGTCAGAAAGCAGTTTGGTACAGACGACGATATGCTAGAAGCTAACTCTCCTGTAACGTATGCAAAGCAGATTAACCGACCTATATTATTAGTTCATGGCAGCGATGATAGTGTAGTGCCTGTTTACCATAGCCGGGAAATGGAAGATGAATTAGACGATGAAAATAAAGACGTTACTTATATTGAGTTAGACGATGGCGATCATTATTTATCGCATCAAGCACATCGCGTTAAAACGCTGCAGGCTTTTTTAGATTTTTTTGATAAACATTTAAAAAACTAAACAATACAAAGGCGACTTAGGTCGCCTTTTTTGTACAATTTTTTTAAGTAGGTGCACATTGTTTGCACGTTTAGTTGTTAAGCTTATTTAAATATGGCCAAGTTATAAGTGGCGGTTTAATTTTAAGGTGAACGCTTGCTCATGAAAATTCACAATAAACTTTTTTTAATTTTGTTTAGTTTTACCTTTAGCATTATTGCGGGGCTGGTGGTGCTTATACAATGGAGCATAGGCCAAGGTGTTATTGATTATGTGAATGCAAAAGAAATAAAAGCACTTGAGCCGCTTGTTACAAAGCTCGCAAAGCAATATGAAAGCAGTGCCTCGTGGGACGAAGTCATCCGTGACAATAAAAGTTTTAGACGCCTTGTTGAAGCCGAGTTACAAAGCAGCCAATTTTCTGAATTTGCAGAGCGCCCAAGTCCTAGAGGCCGGTTAATGAGGCCACCACCACCTGAACGCGGTCGCTTTGATATGAAAGGCCCTCCCAGACCAAACGATATTGCTCATTACGCGTTACTTGATAAAAATAAGCAACCGATAAGAGGGCGTTATCTCGATGAACTCACCTATATCAATACGCCAATTACTGTTAAAAATATAGTCATTGGTTATTTAGCTGTTTCAAAAAGAGATAATCTGGTTGATGGCTACGAGCTTGATTTTTTAGAACAGCAAACAGACTACTTATGGTTTATTGCTATAGCTGCTGCGTTATTTACGTTGCTGTTAACTTTTTTACTATCACGGCATTTAGTAAGCCCGGTAAAAAAAATAGCAACCGGGATGCATCAGCTTACGCAAGGTCACTTCACTACTAAGCTGACTCTTGATAGAAAAGACGAATTAGGCCAATTGAGTGAAGATTTTAATACACTGGCCTTTACACTAGCTAAAGATGAGCAAGTACGTAAACGCTGGTTAGCTAATATTTCTCACGAATTAAGAACACCAATGAGTATTTTACTGGGTGAACTTGAAGCAATGTTACTTGGCGTACGTGAGCCTAACACCCAAAATATTAGTTCAGCTAATGATGAGGCGATGCATTTAAAGCGCCTAATAGATGATTTACATATGCTAAATAGTGCCGAATTAGGGGGGATGCACTACACCATGCAGCCAACCGATTTAACAATACTGTTAAATACAATCGAGCAAAAATATCAGGTTATATTTGAGCAGCATACAATCAAACTTTATCTATTAAATAGTGCTCAATACGCCAATGTTGAGGCTGATAAAACACGGCTACTGCAGTTGTTTGATAATATTTTAATGAATGCAGTTCATTATGCTCAGTGCACGACTATTTCAATAACTGCTAAAAACATAAGTAAAAAAGGGCAGTCATTTATTGAGCTGAGTATTGAGGATAATGGAGTTGGGGTAGAGTCTTCACATTTAGCGCATTTGTTTGAATACCTGTATCGAGTTGATGGTGCGCGTAACCGCCAAGAAGGTGGTTCAGGCCTTGGTTTATCAATCTGTAAACATATAGTTGAGGGTCATAACGGTGAGATAGTCGCAGAAAAAGCGGACCTAGGTGGTTTAGCTATTATTATACGCCTGCCAACCATTTAACAATGTTTAAACCTAATCTTTAAATTGCCTACTTTATTAAGTGGTTTTAATTTACGTTACGAATAGAGGTGCCAATGAGTGAACACATTTTAATAGTTGAAGATGAAGAAAAGTTGTCTAATTTAATGAGTGATTTTTTAATGAATCATCATTTTAATACTCATCAAATACACCATGGGAATGACGTACTTCCATGGCTTGAAATTAATAGGCCAAGCCTTATTTTGCTAGACGTAATGTTACCAGGTCAAAGCGGAATCGAATTATGTAAAGCGATTAGGCGTTTTTCCAATGTGCCTATTATTATGGTATCGGCCAAAGTAGAAGAGATAGATCGCTTGCTAGGGCTTGAGTTAGGCGCAGATGATTATATTTGTAAGCCGTTTAGTTACGCAGAGTTGGTTGCGCGGGTAAAAGCTATTTTAAGGCGTCTCAACGTTTCAGCAGTACAAACATCGGTAATGCAATTAGATGAAACCACCTATAAAGTAAAATACCAAGATAACGACATCGAGCTAACTAACTTTGAGTTTCAGTTGTTTAAACCTTTGTTTAATAACCCGAGTAGAATTTATTCACGAGATAGCTTAATGGATACCATGTACACCGATCAGCGTATTGTGAGTCATAGAACGATTGACAGCCACATAAAAAAATTGCGTAAAAAGCTGGATGAATTAACTAAAACAGAGAGTGTGATTCAATCTGTTTATGGGGTAGGTTATCGCTTTGTACACCCGCAATAAGGGAACAAAGCGATTAACAAAAACGTTGGCGTTTTATTCTTCGTCTGAAAAGTTAATGCGCGCTAGTCGCTCTTGCTCTTCATCGGCTGCAGCTTGTATCTCGTCTAGTACTGAATCAACGTCAGCTTCTTCGCTGTCATCTTCAAATTCACCGGTGAGTATAGAATTAGGTGTAAGTTTTGCCTCTTCAAATAGTGCCCACATTTCTTTAGCGTATTGGGTATTTAACAACTCAGGTGCAAACTCACTATAGTAACGACGCATGTTGTTTACGTCACGAGCAAACATGGCTTCAGCGCTATTGTTAGCAGACGCATTTACAGCTTGCGGTAAATCAATAATCACAGGGCCTTTATCGTCAACAAGCACATTAAACTCTGATAGGTCTCCATGAATAATACCCGCGCACAGCATAAGCATAATGTAATGCATCATCAGTGTATGTTGTTTTATAGCTTCCTCTTTACTCATACTTACATGGCCTAGCTGCGGCGCAACATCGCCTTCGCTGTCAGACACAAGCTCCATAAGTAAAACACCATCAACACAAAAATATGTATCGGGTACACGCACACCGGCTCTAGCTAAACGAGAAAGAGCATCAACTTCAGCATTTTGCCAAATTTCTTCTTCTAACTGGCGCCCGTAACTTGAGCGTTTTCCCATTGCGCGAGCTTGGCGACCACCGCGAACTTTTCGACCTTCTTGGTATTGTGCGGCTTTTTTAAAACTGCGTTTAACAGCATCTTTATAAACCTTTGCGCACCGAATGTGTTCACCACAGCGAACTACAAATACATCGGCTTCTTTACCGCTCATTAGTCGGCTAAGTACTTCGTCAATTAAACCGTCATCGATAAGGGGTTGTAAGCGTTTTGGTGTTTTCACAGCTTGCCTGCTAAGTGGAATTGGTTATTAATCATTATTTAAGAAAGTGCTCTGTAATTAGTTGTTTTATATGCTCAAGCAGTATATCAGCTTTGAGAATTAAGGGCAGTATTACGCGCATTTACACATGCTTGCGTTAGCTTATCTGCTGATTGTAAATTGAGCAACCAGAACGCCCTAGAACACATCAATTTTTTAAATTATTTAATACTTCCTTATTATTTGCACATTTTTTGCGTTTTTAAGGTGTAAGTTTACGGTATCAACACGCCCTAAATATAAGGTTATTACTATGAAGCATTTAACATCAACGGCAATGATTGTATTACTTAGCATTGTTTTTTCGGCCAATATTGCTGCAAAAGGAAGTAATAACAAACCGCCTAAGCCAGACTTTTCAACTCTCGACACCGATGGCAATGGTGCAATTAGTTTTGATGAATTTAATACTAAAAAGCCACCTCACGGTGACGCACAGACTATTTTTGATGAAATTGATGCTGACGGTAATGGGGAAATCAGCGAGCAAGAATTAAGTGAACATAAACCGCCTCGTCGTGAACGTTGAAAGGAAACTAACATGATCAATTCAATAAACAATAACGCTACTAATTTTATGCCGCAGCAAAAAAGCCAAGCAGTATCGCTAACATCAGAACAAAGTGATTTTGTAAAAGAAACGCTAGCGCAATTTGATCCCGAAAACTTAACCTCTGAAGATGCAAAGAGCATTCAAGCTGCGTTTGAAGAGCAGGGTATTTCACCCACTAAAGAGCTGGCAGAATTAATGAGCGAGCTTGAATTTGATGCTAAAAGTATTGGTGATGCTGGCCGACCTGAAGGGCAAAGACCGCCTCCACCGCCACAAAATTCACTAGAGCAAGTTAATACAGAAGATGTAGTAAGTTACCTTGATGAATTACTCGAGCAGTATTCAAGCCAAATAAACGATGAAGATAAAGACGCTATACTATCGGCTGTTCAAGAAAAGTTTGGCTTGTCTGAATCTGATTCGTTACTCAGTATTAAAGCGTAAGTATGTGTAAAAGCTGACATTAAAAGCCCAGTAATACTGGGCTTTTTGTGTAGGTGGTTAGTTTAAGCGGGTTTTAATTTTACTGGTGCCATCTTCTTCGGTAAATTTAAATACAAAGTCTTTTTTACCGTCTTGGTTAATGTCAACTAACAAAATATCTTTACTTTTTTTAGGTAGGGTTAATTTTATTTTTTTACGCTTTTTGTTAAGCAAATTGTCCTCTTCGCCGTAGTAAACATAGAGCGTTTTTTTGCTGTATTTATATACCGCATCAGTTTTGTCATCCCCGTTTATATCGCCTATGTATAAGGGTGGGGTTGCATCGCCATTGCTCATATTTATTTCCATCTCAAGGTCAATTTCTATACTTGATTTACTAGCAAATGAGCCATCGGTTTGTTGCTTATAAATATTCATTTCTACATCTACGTCAGTTTTACCACCGCCCATAGCCATAGAGGCAATAGTGCCAAGGCCAATGTCTAAGTCCATTGTTTGCAGGTCTATTAAGCCATCGTTATTAAAGTCTGTTTCAAATACAAGCTGACTAGGGCCGCTGGTATTTAACAATTTAATAGGTGTTTGACTAAACCCTGTTTTATTACCCAAATAAAGGTTATGCGCTATGTCAATATCGAGCGAATCCATACCTTCCACTGGCTTATATTGCTTGGTAATAAAGTCTAAATAGCCATCGTTATTTATATCAAGAAGCTGCTTTATTTTGCGTTTTTCACCGTTACTAAGCTCGCCCAACTCAATATTAAAATTAACGTCAGCCATGGCTTTGTTGTAACCATTAGTATTTGCGTAAAGCACTTCGGCGCCTTTTTTATTTAAAAACACTAAGTCATTTAGGCCGTCGTGATTAAAATCTGTAATTGTAGGTTGGTTATTAATATCAACTTCAAGGGTGAGACCATCTTTTGAAAAATCACCAGTAAACTGCGTCTTTTTTTCAAAAGTATGAGGGGTAAATTGGCCGTTGTTAGTTTGAATATAAAGGGTTGTTTGGTTTAAGTCTGGGAGCAAAATATCACTCAGGCCATCTTTGTTGGCATCAATGATAAAGTTTATTTTTTCAAACTCTGTTACTTCTAACTGGTTTATTACTGATGTATATGCAAATAAAAGTGAAGGTTTTTCTTTATCCGCTTTGTAAATGCCATCGCTAGCTACCACAAGCGCTTGCTTATCGCTTGTATTAGCAAGTGTTGCCACGTCAAAACCAATTGCATTGTCAGGCAGAACGAGCTGAGAGTTTTGTGCTGATAGTAAATCAATGCGTTCTAGCTGCTTAAGCTCTTTGTTAAAAGCAAATAACGTTGTCGAGTCGGTTGTTACTAACCCTTCAGTGGTTTTAATCGACATGGTTTGCGCTAATAAAGTACTAGGCGCAAGCAATATAAGTAATGCACTAAACGGTTTTAACATGGTAAATCCCTTTGTATAGTTTTAAGTAGGCGAATATTTAACTCTTTTCAGACTACGGCAAAAACTAACGTTAGGGTGTAAGTAATTGTAATAAAATGTTTATGCTAGTTAGCTTAATTAACCTAAGCGCTGAACATATTTGCTAAAGATAGGTTTATTGTCCGCAGTGCAGTTTAATCAAGTAAGCTGTTTTAGGTATTAGTGCAAGTTGGTATGGTTAGGGTTACTCTATTTTAGGTAAAAATAATGCACTAATGGCGCCACAAAACCCAAGCAGGCTGTAGAGCAAAATAAGTTCAGCGGTAGATAAAAAGCTCTCAAGCAATCCAATGCTGCCTAACAGGAGTAAAAGCACGCCAATAACCGTGTTACTTACTGCAACATAGTCGGTGCGCTTGTTTCCTTGTGCCATATCGACTAAGTACGTTTTGCGGCCAAGGCGTACACCTTGGTGAGCAACAGAGAGTAAAAAGTAAAGTGTAGGCAGCAACCACCAAGCACTCAACAAATGGTTAAACCAGGTTGCAATAACAAATACCGTTAAACCATTAAAAGTTACTAGCATGGCACTAAGCACTAAAACTCGTTGGCTTGATAGGTCGCTTAATCGCCCCCAAATTGGCGCGGACACTAAACTGGCTAACCCCGATACAGCAATAAATGTTGCAAGTAACGAAAACTCAAACGATTGGCGACTCGCTAAAATAATATAAAATGGCGCGCTTAAAGCTGAGCATAATAAAAAAGCACGTGTGACAACAAAGTGGGCAAATTGCTTATCTTGGTAAAGGAGTTTAAGTTTTGTAAATGCATGCAGTAGCCCGTTTTCCCCACCGTCGGTGGCCCCTTTGTATTCATTTATGCGGCTATAAAAAAAGGCCGCCACAATCCACATTATTGCGCCCAATACCAAGGCAATTAATACTGTGTTTTGTTCTTTCTGCTGTGAAAAAAACCACATCAGTAGCCCAAAGGTTAGGGTTGCCAAACCTGCAATACTTGCCGCTAAGCCGCTAATATTGCCTCGCTGTTTTTTTGGAATTACTTTACCCAGTACATCTTTTGCTGCTACTGAATTAAAGCCTCGCGCTAAACTAAATAATATTAACAAACCTAAAATAGCGAAGCCTGCTTGTTTTCCCTCTAATACAAAAGCAACGCCTACCATGGCTAAAATACATATCGATTGCGCAATAGCGCCAATTACCCACACCCATTTACGAACAGATAATTTGCGGATCACATCGGCAATGGCCAACTGCGGAAGTAAAGAGCCAGACTCCCTTATTGGCACAAGCCAAGCTATAAAGCTGCCAGGTACATTTAAGCTATGCATTAACCAGGGAAGCGTAACTTTGGGATTGAGTAGTGCGTCTGCAAACTTACTAAACAGCTGGCTTAGTAATAAAATAATGAAGTTACCGGGCACCTCTTTACACGCAGACTCATCAATTTCTTTGCAGGCTTTAGCATCTTCTTCATTGTTAAGGCGCTTATAAATTTGCTCTTTTGTTAGTTTGACCACGGCTTTTCACTGCTTTTAGGTAAGTAAATTTATACTAGGTTTATATGTTTAAATATTCTACTTTCAGGCAGGGTAATGTGATCATTTTAGTAGCGCCATATTTATAGCGGACATAAAAAACCAGCATTTAAGCTGGCTTTTTTGATGCGTTGTAGCACTTTATTTAAAGTCGTCTGCGCTATGTCGTTCGGCTAACTGCTCTTCCTCGGGCCCCCATGTGCGATTAACACGACGACCTCTTTTAACCGCTGGACGCTCAGCGATTTGTTTGGCCCATCTAACAACATGCGTATAAGAGGCAACGTCTAAAAACTCAGCAGCATCGTACAAGTCGCCTAAAACAAGTGAGCCATACCAAGGCCAAATAGCAATGTCGGCAATAGAATATTCATCACCTGCCATGTAGTCGTTACTGCTTAAATGCTGATTAAGTACATCGAGTTGGCGTTTGGTTTCCATAGTAAAGCGGTCAATGGGGTATTGCATTTTACTTGGCGCATAGCTATAAAAGTGGCCAAAACCGCCACCTAAATAGGGAGCTGATCCCATTTGCCAAAATAACCAGTTACGGCACTCGGTTTTTGCTACAAGGCTTTTGGGTATAAGTGCGTCAAACTTTTCACCTAAATATTGTAAAATAGAGCCCGACTCAAATACACGAGTTGGCGGTGTTGTTGAGTGATCGAGTAACGCAGGAATTTTTGAGTTTGGATTAATATCAACAAAGTCAGAACCAAACTGATCTCCCTCGCCAATATTAATTAGATAAGCATCGTATTGTGCATCATTAAGGCCAAGCTCTAAAAGTTCTTCAAACATAATAGCGGCTTTTTGGCCATTAGGCGTTGCCAGCGAGTACAGTTGAAATGAATGCTCGCCAATAGGCAAGGTTTTGTCATGAGTTGCCCCTGCTATGGGTCTATTAATACTGGCAAATTTACCGCCACTTTCACTTTCCCACGTCCACACCTTGGCTGGTGTGTAATCGTTTGTATCGCTCATAAATAACCTCACTGTTAGATTGATTCACTTAAAATAGTTTTTTACAAACCTTTTTGTCTATCTGCTTTTGCTAATTTATAACCCAAAAACAACCCGCTTAGGGCTCCGAATAAGTGGCTTTCAAACGAAATATGAAAGCGTTGCGGCAATACGCCCCAAATAAATCCGCTATAAAGTATGGCAACAACGATAGCGATTATGATTGATTTTAGCGAACGCCTGACCACGCCATAGCAGAGAATAAAACCCCACAACCCGTATATTACGCCGCTCAAACCAACATGAAGGCTACTACGGCCAAATGCCCACACTAGTAACCCGCCCAAAAGTGCGGTGAAAATAAATACAGAGTAGAACCGTTTAACACTGTATTGACAAATGAGCCAGCTGAGCACCGCAAAAGGCAGCATGTTACTGGCAAAGTGCCACCAGCTACCGTGTAAAAAGGGAGCGCAAAGTATGCCTATTAAACCTTGTATGCTGCGCGGGTAAATACCTAAACCATTAAGGTTTATACCAGGAAGGCTATTAATAACTTGAAGTACAAAGCAAGCAGCGACAATGCTAAATATAGCAAAGCGAGTCGTTGTTAGTAATGACAGAGACGTAGGCTTGGTTGTCATAAATTTCCCTAATTGACCTTAAACAGTTGCCAGTATAGGAATTGTATTTGGTAATGAAAAGCAAATAAAAAGCACAGCTCAAATGCTGTGCTTAATTAAGGCCGCGTTGGCCTTTAGTATTTAAATGCTATTAACCCAATTTAGTTAATAGTTTTTTAGCAGCAAGCTCTGAGCTTGCAGGGTTTTGACCCGTAATCAGCAAACCGTCTTCTAGGGCAAGTACACCCCAATCTTCAGTTTTTTGGTAGTCGCCACCTTTTTTGATTAGCTCGTCTTCCACTAAAAAAGGAACTACGTCGGTCAGTTGTACAGCTTCTTCTTCACTGTTGGTGAAACCAGTTACTTTTTTTCCTGCTACCAATGCGTTGCCGTCTGCATCTTTAACATTTAAAAACACAGCACTTGCATGGCAAACGCCAGCAACTGGTTTTTCTTCTTTAACAAAACTTTCAATTAGTGATACAGAATCGGTGTTATCTACTAAATCCCATAATGGGCCGTGGCCGCCTGGGTAAAATACTGCGTCGTAATCGCTTGAGTTTACTTCGCTTAGTGCATGTGTGTTGGCCATTAGCGCTTGTGCTGCGCTGTCAGCATCGTAACGTTTAGTTGCATCGGTTTGAAAGTCAGCAAGTGTGCTTGTAGGGTCAATTGGCGGTTGGCCACCAGCAGGAGACGCAAGTGTCACTTCAGCGCCAGCATCGACAAATGCATAGTAAGGTGCTGCAAATTCTTCAACCCAAAAACCGGTTTTTTCACCTGTGTTACCAAGATCCGCATGTGAAGTAAGTACCATAAGTATTTTTTTAGCCATAACTATATTCCTTCGATAATTGAGTTAATTAGTATTTGGTATTCACCAAACTCGTATCATTACTATATGCATTTAAATTACTTTAAACAACGATGATAAATTTGACTTTATTGGTTTAATAATTGATACAATGAATGGGTTGAATTTTAACTAGGCGGAAAAGCCATGAAAGTGTCATTCGAGCAATTAAAAAGTATGGTGGTGTTTGCACAAATTGTAGAGCAGGGAAGTTTAACAGCCGCCGCTAAGCAATTAGGTTTAACACGCGCTGTGGCAAGCTATCACTTAAAAAAATTAGAAACCCAGCTTGAAGTTACACTTTTAAACCGCTCTACTCGCACAATGACACTTACAGAGGCCGGTATAGCGTACTACGAGCGTTGTCGCGTTATCACTGAGCAAGCCAATGCCGCTAATCAACAGATAGAGAATATAAAAAGCGAGCCGCAAGGTTTACTTAAAGTGAGTTGCCCCGTTAATGTAGGCATGCAATTAATTGTACCCGCTATAAATACGTTTAAGCGCCAATATCCAAAAATTGAAATCGACCTACAGCTAACCGACGACGTAGTAGATATAATAAAAAATGGTTTTGATATTGCTATTCGTGGTGTTGCGTTAAGTGACTCAAACTTACAAGCGACAAAACTGACCACAATGAGTACCTGTATTTGTGGTTCTTCAGATTACTTTAACTATTTTGGTAAACCTAAAACGCCAGCTGAGTTAAGAGCGCATAAATGGGTTGTGTATCAGCTGGGGAGTAAAACTTTAACGCTTCAAAAAGATGGCAAAAAGCACGACATTACAATGCAAGGTGGTTTAAGCACAAATAATGCGGCAGCACGCACGGCATTTGTAGAGGCAGGGCATGGTCTTGGCCGTATTCCCTTATATGATGCGTGGCCAAAGGTGCAAGCTGGGCTACTAGAGATCATATTAGACGATTACAAAACTAAAGATATTGAGCTTTACGGGGTGTTTCCGCCAGGTGCTACAGGCTCTAAAAAACTTAGGTTATTTATTGATTATTTAAAAGCGTACTTTGTAAAGCAGCATACCGCGCTGGGTATGCTGAAAAGTACTTAGTAAGACGTTTTTTAAGTGTTTATAAAGTGCGATTAAATAGCGCCACGGCTTGTTGGTACATTGCGATTGCCAATGCACCGTCGTATCGCTCACCTTCATCACGCATAAAGGCATGTTGCGCGTTAACTTCTTGCCACTGGTAGTTAATGCCTGTCGTTACACATTGCTGATAAATTTTACTGCGGCCTTCTTGTGGTACATGAGGGTCTTGTTTACCCCAAATAAAATGTATTTCACCTTGTATATCGGCCATGCGCTCAAATGAATTGTTTCCTTCTTGAGCTGGTAATGTATTGCTGTGAATATCCGTTGCGTATAAGCAAAACGCTGCTTTAATTTGGGGATTAAGTGCAGCTCTATAAGCTAAATGTCCGCCAATACATACACCCATCGCTCCCACTGAACCTGAGCAATACTGCTGCGATTTTACAAAATCGATTAATGTTTGTGTGTCGCTATCGTGATGCTCAAGTGGTTTTTTCCACTTATCCGCATTGCCTTTGTCTTTACCTGCATCATCGTAAGCAAGTACAGTTCCGATAGGGTTTAACTCATGAAATACCTCAGGCACGAGTACAACAAAACCATGGCTTGCCAAAAGTGCAGCACTTCGAGCAATTGGAGCCGTTTGCTGAAAAATCTCAGAATAAAAAACAATGGCAGGAAACTGCCCATCGGCTTGTGGACGATACACTGTGGTTCGCATTAGGCCTGTTGGCGTTGGTAAGTCGGTATTATGTTGTTGGATGATCATAAAAGCGCTCAGTTAAAAAGGTTGGGTAATTCCTTTATGGTAACTGAGCGCAGCAGAATAAACGACTGCTGAAATGCGTTTTTAAATGCTGGCTGGCATTTTATTACAGCTTGCGTAGTAGCTTACCGTGGCCGGCCAATCAGAAAATATACCCATTACACCCACTTGTTTTGCTAACACATCAACTACAGTCATCATATCGCCATCGTTATTGATTACATCAGCAATTGACTGATAATAATAACCTCCCCCTTCATTTAGCGGCCCTGAGCGCTCAAGGCTCCATGCTATGAGCTTCAAACCTGCCGCTTTTGCGTCAATTGCGTATTGTGAAGGAACAATATTGTTATCGTTATCGATGGTAAGCATCATCCAAATGGGAGGCGCAAGTATTTTAACGTCGTCAGCAACCAGTTCAGCCATGCTTGGTTGCCATGTTGCTGGATTGCTCGGGTCAAAACCAGCTTCACTATCGCGACCATCTAAATAAACACTTTGATCTGCAAATTCAGGGTTGGTGTTAATCCAATATTTTACATCGTCTAAATTAAACGATTGTGGGTATACCTGATTTGCGGGAACATCTAATTGCGTGTATTCATCAAGCATTTTTTGTGCGTATTGTTCTTGGCTCATACCATCAAAAGGCATGCTAACTTGAGGCGACTTAAGCTCTGGGGTCATTTTTACACCCAACTCTTTAAATAACTCAATACTTTGCTTGTGGGTTAATAGCGTTCCTGTTTTTGAGTATAAATCGGTACGCCAATTTGGGGTGCCGTCAAGGTATTCTGCCACTGTGGTGGCTTTAGGATTCGCACCATCCATTTTTCCTTCAAGGGTTAAAAATTCGCTCAGGCTAATATCGCTTGTACAGCACTTTGCTGAAGCGGAAGCCCCGGTATTTGGATTGGCTGGGGTAAATGGCACACTGCATTTGGCGGCAAGTTCTGGGATAGCTAAAATGTTAGTGGTGGTATGTAAGTCACATTGTGAGTGGCGACACACTAGTTCTTTATCGTTTGTAAACGTTACATCGCACTCTACTATACCTGCGCCCATTCGCGCTGCTGCAATATAAGATTCTTTAGTATGTTCAGGGTATTGCATTGGCGCACCGCGATGCCCAATTGAAAAGTCTGTCGTATAAAATGGGCCATCTTGGCATGATGCTAATTGTGTTTTTAACTCGCTTGGCGCCATGTCGTTAATTAAATAATCAGGGCGTGTGCCTAGTTGAACATTACTACCTTGGGCAACTTCTACAACGACTGGCGTGGGTACTTCTACAATTTCAACTTCAGTGTTAGTTACTAAAACGTCTTTTTCGACTACTTTAACTTCATCGTCACAACCGGTAAGTGCAACAATTAGAAGGCAACTGGCAGATAAGGTAATACGCTTCATTGTTTATCCTTAAAAAATAAAAGTTGCACTACCTTAGTAACTCTTAATGACAATTAAACGACAGAAAAGTGAACTTATTTTTTCGCCATTATTTGATTAACCACTAACGCTAAAAGCATTATTGCTGCACCAATACTTAGCCTAAAAATATCGGCATCTCTATTCCAAATAACAATATTAACAATAATACCGGCAGGGATGAGTAAGTTATTCATGACCGCCAACGCCCCAACATTGACAAGCGTTGCGCCTTTATTCCATAAAAAATAACCCAAGCCTGAGGCCACTATCCCTAAATAAATTAAAATCCCCCATTGTGTATTTGTGCTTGGCAGCTTGCTCGGGTTACCAAATAATGCGTAACATAAGCCTGCAACAAAAAGCGCACCAATAAAAAACCAGCTAAATGCCGCCTTGTCGTCAAGCTGCTTGCCTTGCATTAACCGTTTGTAAGTAACTTGCCCGGTTGCAAAACTTAAATTGGCTCCTTGTACAAGCAACAGCCCTAGCCAAAAGTCATTGTCGAGATTTTCATAACGAATTGCTATTGCACCCAGCACGGCAATTAAGGCAACAATAAAAAACTTAGGATTAAACTGTTTGTTAAGGGTATCGTTTAATAAAGTAATATAGAGCGGCGTCATAACTGTAAAAAGCAATACTTCAGGGACGCTTAAAAACAAAAATGAGTGGTAGTAAAAACTGTACATAACCCCAAGTTGCACAGCGCCTATTAACATAAGTTTGATTGCGGTGGCGGGAGGAAGGCGTTTGATAAACGGTAAAAATACCAATGTAGCTAGCGCAACACGGATTAATACGCTAAACCATGCATCAACGTGCCCAGCTAAATATACGCCAATTAAACTAAACGAAAATGCCCAAAGCAGGGTCACTGCAAATAAATAGCCCATAACCACCATTGTGTAATAACTAATTGGCTAAGTTTATCTGTTATAAATTAAGGTATAAACAATAAAAGCCCGCAAGCGGGCTTTTATATTAAAAATAATAAGTTAAGTTATTATTCTACTAAACCACGGCGCTTAAGTAGTGCGTCGGTTGTTGGTTTTTGACCTCTAAACTCAATGTAGCTTTGCATTAAGTCACGGCTATTACCTTTTGATAAGATTTCTTTACGGAAGTTGTCGCCGTTTTCACGTGTTAAACCACCGTTGTTTTCCATGTGTGCAAATGCATCGGCTGCAAATACTTCAGTCCAAAGGTAGGCGTAGTAACCCGCAGAGTAACCGCCGGCAAATGTATGGCTAAAGTAGTTTGATTTATAACGCGGTGGTACAGGGTAGTAATCAATACCATGAGCTTTTAGCGCTGCGTTTTCAAACTCTTGAACATCACTGATTTTCTTATCTGAACCAAATGAGTGCCATTCCATATCCAGTAAAGCAGCCGCTAAATATTCAGTCGTACCAAAACCTTGGTTGAATTTTTGCGATGCTAATACTTTATCAAGTAATGCTTGTGGAATTGGCTCACCTGTTTTGTAGTGCTTAGCGTAATTAGCAAGTACGCTAGGCTCAATCATCCAATCTTCATGTGCTTGAGATGGAAACTCAACAAAGTCACGCGCTGTTGCAGTGCCTGCAAGACTTGGGTATTTAACATCTGAGAATAAACCGTGAGCCGCATGACCAAATTCATGGAACATAGTCGACACTTCGTCAAAGGTCATAAGCGTTGGCTCGCCTTCAGCAGGCTTTGGAATATTTTGCGCGTTGTAAATAACAGGTTTAGTGCCTTTTAAGCCGCTTTGGCTTACATATGCACTCATCCATGCGCCGCCACGCTTGCCTTCACGTGCGTATGGGTCCATGTAAAATAAACCAATTGCACTGCCGTCAGCGTTAAATACTTCATAAACGGTTACATCTTCGTGATAAACCGGTAAGTCTTGACGTTCTTTGAACGTAATACCGTATAGTTTATTCATCGCAAAGAATAAGCCATCGTTAATTACTGAGCTCATTTCAAAGTAAGGTTTAACTAACGCAGGGTCTAGGTCGTATTTTTCAGCACGTACTTTTTCAGCGTAAAATGCCCAATCCCAAGGTTTAAGTTCGAAGCTTTCGCCCGAATCATTAATTACTTTTTGGATAGCTGCGGCTTCAATTTTCGCTTTTTCAACTGCTTTAGGGGCAAGGTCATCTAAAATGCCGTATACATTTTCAGTTGTTTGCGCCATACGCGAGGTCATTACATACGAAGCCCAATCTTTGTAGCCTAAAAGCTCTGCTTTTTGTGCGCGTAAGTTTGTTTCTTCAATGATGATAGGGCCATTTGTTTGTGCTGCACGGTTTGCTGAGGCAGTAAAAATTTGCTCACGTAACTCGCGGTTTTCAAGGCTTGATAAAATAGGCTGTTGCGTGGTGTTCACAAGCGTGATCATGTAGCCTTCTTTGCCTGCTTTTTTAGCTGCAGCTGCTAGGCCTGCAATTTCACCCTCAGAAAGGCCTGCAAGTTTAGACTTGTCAGTAACAACAATCACGTCTTCTTTAAACGATTTTAAAACGTTTTGCGAAAACGCAGTAGATAAGTTAGCAAGTTGTGCGTTAATTTCGCGCATTTTTGCTTTTTCTTCGTCATTTAATTTAGCACCGGCTTTTACAAACTGCTTGTAGTAAAAGTCAACAAGGCGTTGATCTTCAGCGCTTAGTGCTGCTTGGTTATCGTAGATTGTTTGAACGCGCTCAAATAAAGCACCGTTTAAATAAATGTCATCAGAGTGAGCCGATAATACTGGCGCCATTTTTTTACTAATGCGCTGGTATTCGTCATCTGAAATTAAGCCCGATAAGTTATAAAATGCCGTTGATACACGGTTCAATAACTCACCAGATAGTTCCATTTCAACTAATGTGTTTTTAAATGTTGCTGGCTCTGGGTTATTAGCAATTGCTTGAATTTGAGCTGTATGCTCTGCAATACCCGCGTCGAAGACAGCTTCGTAATCTTTAGTACCAAATTTATCAAACTCAGGTGCCATGTATTGTAAAGGACTTGGTTTGAATAACACATTGCTTGCGTTTACGTCTTGCACTTGTGCTGCGCTTTCTTTTGCCATTGTTTGTGTTTCTGATTTATTTTCTGAACAGGCAGATAGTAATAATGCACTAGCAATTGTAGTGGCGATTAGGGTTTTACGCATAATAACTCCATAGAAAGATTAGCCGGGATAGGCTTTTCGAGTCGAAAAACCCACTTAACTTACCAAATTTTGATTTATATACAATAAAGTTTATCGAGATTATGCAGGATTTAAACGCAAATTAGCTAAAAATAGATGTTTAGGTAGGTAAAAGTAGCTTGTGTTGTTTGTTTTTTGGTGGCACAAGTACTGCAAAATAACAAAGTGTAATTTTTAAAGTCAGTTAAATTGCATTGTGGCGTGCTAATGTTAGTTAATTAAAACACATTCACTCTATAATAATATTAAAGACCCCCTGATTGGAAAATAAATGAATTTAGAACAAATAAACGAAATCCTTTCTTTTGTTGTATTTAGTTACAACGATATACAACTCACAGTGGCAAAAATAATTCAGGTGCCGCTTATTTTATTTGCAATGTGGTTTGTGGTGACACACATTGGTAAGTTAATAAAAAGAACTTTACTCGCCAAAAAAATAAGCCAAGATGCTGTTCATTTATTTACGCGTATTTATTTTATTTTAAGTATCGCCATATTAGTTTTTACCTCGCTAGAAGTATTAAATATTCCATTGACGGCTTTTGCATTTGTATCGGGTGCTATTGCAATAGGTGTGGGGTTTGGTGCGCAAAATATAATTAATAACTTTATAAGCGGTTGGATATTAATGTGGGAGCGTCCTATTCGAATAGGTGACTTTTTAGAAGTAGGCAGTGCCAAGGGTGTCGTCGAAACTATTAATACACGTTCAACGCGGATTCGTCGAAATGATGGCGTACATATGTTGATCCCCAACAGCCAATTATTAGAAAACACCGTAACAAACTGGACGTTAATTGATGGGAATGCACGCTCGTCGGTAAGCGTAGGTGTTGCTTATGGATCGGATGTAGTTTTAGTTAAAAAACTCATCCAACAGGTGCTTGATGAGCATAAAGCGATTTTAAAAACACCAAAATCGGCAGTGCTTTTTGACGACTTTGCCGATAGCTCATTAGTTTTTAACGCTGTTTTTTGGGTATGTGCTGAATCTGAAACCATGCTTAGAACTGTGCGCAGTGATATTCGCTTTAGTCTGTACGATGTATTTGAGCAAAATAATGTAGTGATTGCGTTCCCTCAACGAGACATTCATATAGATGGAGAAATAGCCTTAAAACGAACGTGATAAAGCATTGAGGAAAAAACCGCCTAGTGCGGTTTTTTCTTCGTTAGCAAAAAGCGTACCTAAGTTAGGTTTTTAAGTTAAAAGTTTAAAATTGCTACTTTATTTGCAGTTTTATTGATAAGGACATATGTCCTTATAATTGGGTTTTTACATCTAAAAAGTAATAAAAAGTCGCTATCTTGTGGTTAAATGTTGCAAAAAAGTTTCAAAATTACAAAGATTTTATGCAGTAAATTTATCACACAGTGGTATAATCTCACTCGTTCGTTCAGCCTCATTATTTCGTTTTTGTACTCTCGATAATGAGGTCCGCGCGCATATAGCCAAGTCGCGAAAAATTGTACGAGCCCGCAATGAATACATTGCGCAACACAAAAAATCGTTGATCAAGAGTGCATACAAAAGGTTAAAACCCGACATGAAAGCAATTAAAAAATCTGCAATAGCGACAATCATTAATGCCGCACTATTATCTGCTGCTGGCACTTCTGTTTCTTCATTTGCTGCTGAAGAAGAAACGGCTAAAAAAAATAACCAATTAGAAGTTATTCAAGTTACTGCGCGTAAACGTGTAGAAAATGCTCAAGAGGTGCCTGTAGCTGTATCTGCACTGCAAGGTGATAACCTTGATGCATACAGCTCGGCAGGCATGGATATTCGTTTTATGAACGCAAAAATTCCAAGCTTGTCTATCGAATCTTCATTTGGCCGTTCTTTCCCACGTTTTTACGTACGTGGTTTAGGTAACACGGATTTCGATTTAAATGCGTCTCAACCTGTATCGTTAGTTGTTGATGAAGTTGTTCAAGAAAATGCGATTTTAAAAGGCTTTCCTGTATTTGATGTTGAACGCGTAGAAGTATTACGTGGTCCGCAAGGTACTTTATTTGGCCGTAATACGCCAGCAGGCCTTGTTAAGTTTGACTCAGTTAAACCTAGCCAAGAGTTCGACGGTTACGGTGCGGTTTCATACGGTAGCCGTGGCGCTGTAGATACTGAAGGTGCTGTAGGTGGTGCGTTAACAGATCGTTTATCTGCTCGCGTTTCATTATTATGGCAAGATAAAGATGATTACATTGATAACCAAGCACCTGGTTTTGAAGCTAAAGATCAACAGGGCGGTTATACTGAAAAAGCAGCACGTATTCAGTTTTTATACGAAGGCGATGATTTTTCTGCGCTTTTAAACTATCACACACGGGATTTAGATGGTTCGCCTATAGCGTTTCGTGCAAACGTAATTGAGTCTGGCTCTAACGAATTGGTTGATAACTACGAGCATGATGTTGTTTATCAAGATGCCGGTGCTCGTTCTACTCAACAAGTAGAGTCTGAAGGTATGAGCCTAAGACTCGAATGGGATCTTGAAAACCACACTGTAACATCTATCTCTGCATGGGAAAGCGCTGAAATATACTCTCGTGGTGATATTGACGGTGGTTACGGTGCTGTATTCCTTCCTGATTACATGGGGCCTGGCTTTATTCCTTTCCCTTCAGAAAGTGCTGATGGTATTCCTGAGCAAGATCAAATTACTCAAGAGCTTCGTTTATCAAGTAACTTTGATGGCGACTTAAACTATCAAGTAGGTGTTTTTTACTTTGACGAAGAGCTAACAATTGAAAACTTTAGCTATGACACGTTTTCATCACCTGCCGGCGCTTTAAATGGGTATGTTAAACAGCAACAAGATACAACTGCTTGGGCAGTATTTGGCTCTGTTGATTATGTTGTATCTGATGATTTAAAAATAACAGCGGGCCTTCGTTACTCTGATGATGAAAAAGACTTCTCTGCAGATCGTACACTAAGCCCTATTGGCGGTGGTGCTTTATTTATCGAGCAAGATGTTAGCGATAGCCACGTGAGCTGGGATTTATCTGCTAACTACAAAGTAAACGAAGACGTAAACTGGTACAGCCGTGTAGCTAACACATTCCGTGCACCAAGCTTGCAAGGTCGTATTTTGTTTGGTGATGAAGTAACAACCGCTGATTCTGAAACAGTGACTTCATTCGAAACAGGTATTAAATCAGACGTGCTAGACGGACAAGGTCGTGTAAATGCAACTGTGTTCTACTACACAATGAGCGATCAGCAATTGACCGCTGTAGGTGGTGGTGCAAACTTTAACCGCTTAATTAATGCAGACAAAACGACAGGCTACGGTTTTGAGTTAGACACTGAGTGGGTATTAAGCGACGAACTTAATGCAACATTTAACTTAAGCTATAACAAAACTGAGCTTAAAGATAATGACTTAGCGGTAGCTGTGTGTGGCCAATGTACAGTGACAGATCCAACTTTCCAAGTTGCAGGTGCCTTTGGGCCTGAAGATCGTGCAATTTTAGACGGTAACAGCTTACCGCATGCACCAGAGTGGATCTCTAACTTTACGCTTCGTTACACTAAAGAGCTTGAAGATGGTGATTTCTTTGCAAACGGTGATATTTCTTACCGCAGCAAAATTAACATGTTCTTATATGAATCTGTAGAGTTTGAAGGCAAGCCTTTAACTGAAGTTGGTCTTCGTGCAGGTTACAGGTGGGCAGAAGGTGACTACGAATATGAAGTTGCTGGTTTTGTTCGTAACTTATTTGATGAGCAACAAGCAATAGGCGCTATCGACTTTAACAATAACACGGGTATTGTTAATGAAGAGCGTTATGTTGGTGCTGAATTTAAAGTTAAATTTTTCTAATTAATAGATTAGAAATTTACATTTAAAAGCCTGCCTTGTGCAGGCTTTTTATTTTGTGATCCCTTTTAGAGCTGTTAAAGTAGCGCATAATTGGTTTATTGATAGAGAAATATAATGGCTGGATTTTGGAATTACCGTGTGATTTTTTGTGAAGCAACAAAAGATGAAGCGGCGCAATATCAAATACACGAAGTAGAATATAACCTAAATGGTAAAGTAACTAACTGGTCAGAAACAGGCGCAGCACCGTTTGGTACAACGCTTGATGAATTAAAAGATGACTCGGAGCGCTTAAAAACTGCTTTTGAAAAACCTGTACTTAAGGTGGTTCGTAAAGCCCGTGGCTATGAGTTAGTTGATATTGAAACCGGTGAAGAAGCTTTTGGTGAGCCGCCGGCGGGTTTAACGCAGTAATAATGAAAAAACAAAAAAGGTGCTCTAGCACCTTTTTTTAGCACTTTAATTTAAGGAGAGATCATGAGCTTACAGGCCGTTTTATTTGATATGGATGGCACGCTAGTCGATTCAGAAGCGATGCATTTTGTATGTTGGAGCACACTGTTAGCGCCATTTGAGGTAAGTTATTTAGAAGATGAATTTTGTCAGCGGTTTTCAGGGCGTCCTACACTAGAAGCGGCAATTGAAATTAAAAGTGAGAATAATTTATCAGTTAGTGCTGAGTTTTTAGCTGCTGAAAAATATCGATTATTTGGTGAATACGTCAAAACGAACTTACCACCGCTTATGCCATATGTAGAACAAACGCTAAAAGCGGTTAAAAATAGTGGCTTAAAAATGGCGCTTGTCACCGGAAGTGCAACAAGCGAAGCTATGCCAATTCTAAAAGGGTTAGGGTTTTATGAGCTGTTTGACACACTTGTTACTAAAGACGATGTAATTAACCCTAAGCCTGCAGGCGACCCGTATTTACTCGCTTTAAAGCAAATAAACGTAAAGTCAGAAAATGCGATAGCCGTAGAAGATACATTTACAGGCGTAAGCGCCGCAAATAATGCAAGTTTAAGGGTGGTTGCTATTGCTAATAGCCACACCAAAGATCATGACTTTAGCAAAGCGACCTATTGCATGGGTAACCTTGATGAGTTTTGGCAATGGGTGCAATCTCAACTATAGTGTAAGTCACTATTACCTAGCTTGGATGCGCTAATGATTGCTATAAAATGGATGTTATTTATTACGGTTATTTTGTTTAGCTGCCCGGCTTATACTTCTCAGCCTTCTGCATTATTAGCCAAAGTGTATGATGAAGAAAAGCACAATGATATTAGTGCGTATTTAGTCAGCGAAAAATTTGACGGTGTAAGAGCCATATGGACGGGCACACAGTTTGTTACTCGCAAAGGGAATATAATTAATGCACCACATTGGTTTACTGCATCCCTGCCCAATACGTGGTTAGATGGCGAGCTTTGGACTAAACGAGAACACTTTGCTGCATTAAGCGGTATAGTAAGAACTAAAATCCCAAATAACAAAGACTGGCAAGCCGTCACTTACAAGATATTTGATATGCCAGATAAAACCTTAGTTTTTAGCGAGCGTTATAAAAATTATTCCCAACTTGTTACACACATTAATCAGCCCCATATCCAAGCTGTTAAACAGCGTCGATTTAAAAATAACAAACAGCTTTCTGACTATTTTAATAACATAACTGCGCAGGGTGCTGAAGGCGTTATGTTGCACTTAGCTGATGCTAAACACAAAAGTGGACGAAGTGGTGCTTTGTTAAAGTTAAAGCCTTACCTTGATGCTGAGGCGGTTGTCATAGCTCATTTGCCGGGTAAAGGGAAATACACGGGGATGCTTGGTGCGCTGCGCGTTAAGTCAGCCTCTGGGCAGCTATTTTTAATTGGTACAGGATTTAGCGATGCACAACGTCAAAATCCACCGGCCATTGGTAGCACCGTTACCTATCGTTTTCATGGGTTGACTAAAAATGGCCTTCCTCGCTTTGCTAGCTTTTTAAGAGTGCGAGAAAGCATATAGCAATTTAAAAGTGATCTTAAATATGCTAAATTGCGCGGCCTTTTTGGTAATGTGTGGTGGTATATGTTTGTAGGTTTTGATTACGGTAGTTCAAATTGTGCTATGGGTGTAATGAACAATAATAATGTTCAGTTAGTGCCTTTAGAGCAAGGCAAGCATTACTTACCTTCTACACTTTATACGCATCACAGTGCTTTGGTGGTTGATTTTGTTGCTAAGCATTTAAAAGGAACCGCGCATGAACAAGATTTTAAATCTCAGCGCCAAGCCCTTTTAAACTCACTGCCTCGAATTAAATCAGACCTTGATTTACAACCTTCAGATGAGACCTTATTTATTGGTCGTGAAGCAATTAGTGAATACGTTCAATTTCCTGAGGAAGGATACTTTGTTAAGTCACCCAAATCGTTTTTTGGTGCAACCGGTTTAAAGCAAGGCCAAATTAACTTTTTTGAAGACATTGCAACGGCAATGATCTTAAAAATAAAACAACGCGCAGAGCAGTCTTTAGAAAAAGTACTTACTCAAACTGTTATTGGCCGCCCTGTAAACTTTCAGGCGGTAGGCGGTGAACAGTCGAACCAGCAAGCTGTGGGTATTTTAGAGCGAGCTGCAAAACGTGCTGGCTTTAAAGACGTTAATTTTTTATACGAACCGCTAGCAGCAGGTATCGATTACGAAAGTGATTTAACACACGATCAGAAAGTGTTGGTTATAGATATTGGTGGGGGGACCAGTGATTGTTCGTTTGTGCAAATGGGTCCAAGTTTTAGAGGAAATAGTCAGCGCGATAACGACTTTTTAGCTCACAGCGGTAAACGTGTTGGCGGAAACGATTTAGATATTGCATTGAGCTTTCATGGGTTAATGCCCTTATTAGGGCTTGGCAGTACATTTAAGTCGGGATTACCTTTGCCAAATCAGCCATTTTGGCAGGCATGTAAAATTAACGATGTTAATTTGCAAAGCCAATTTTACAGTGAAAGTCAGGCGCGAGAGCTTAATGCACAGTTGCGAGATGTAAGTGCACCAGATCTTTATAAGCGCTTAATTAACTTACAACAAAATAAGCAAGGGCATCAACTTGTTCAACAAGGTGAAGCCGCAAAAATAGCCCTTTCGTCAACACCTGACTTTAACTGTGACTTGCGCTTTTTAGATACTGAACTTAGTAAAAACTTATCTGTTCATGATTTATCGCTAGCTGTAGAAAGTAGTATTAGCCAAATAGTCACTTTGGCAAAACAAGCAATAAACGATGCACAAACAACACCAGACGTTATCTATTTAACGGGGGGCAGTGCGCAGTCTCCACTAATTAAAGCAGCACTTAGCGAGCACTTAGGTGATATTAATATGGTCAATGGTGACCATTTTGGTAGTGTAACTGCTGGCCTGACGAAATGGGCCAGCATGCTTTATAAGTAACTTAAAAGGCTTATAGACTTATTTGTCGGGTTGCGAGGTATTTTTCGTAATCTGGCAAGGTACGCTCAAGCTCGTTTTCCATTAAAGGAGAGCTTAACAGCATATCAGCACTTACCTCGTTACACGCTACAGGAATATTCCACACTGCCGCTAAGCGCAGTAATGCTTTTACATCAGGGTCATGAGGCTGAGAAGCTAAAGGGTCCCAAAAAAATATTAAAACATGAATTTCATGCTCTGCTATTTTTGCGCCCAATTGTTGGTCGCCACCCATTGGGCCACTTAAAAGCTGAACAACATCAAGCCCTGTACTTTTTTGAATTAAATGCCCCGTTGTACCTGTGCCGTATAAGGTGTGCTTGCTAAGTGTATTTTTATGTTTGTCGCACCACAGCTTTAGCGCGGCTTTTTTGCCATCGTGAGCAACAAGGGCAATATTTTTCTTTGCAGGGAGAGATTGCGTTTTTTGTTCCATATTAATTCTTTTTATTTGTGCCTAAATGCTCATAGTTACATCAACTGTTAGCAAAATTTAGGAAAGTTATAAGAGTAGATTAATAGCGAGGGCAATAAATATCATTCCCGTTACTCTATCAATCCAAAGTTGACTGTTTGGATGCTGCCTAAAAAACTGTGCGATTTTGTCGCCAAAATAAATATACGTGCAGTCTATTGGAAAAGCAAAAATAGGGTATAGCAGGCCAAAAAATGCGAGCTGAAAAGTGGCTGATGATAAGCTCGGGTCTACAAACTGTGGAATAAATGCAATAAAAAATAAAGCGACCTTAGGGTTAAGTACCTCGGTCATCATGGCTTGAAACATAACATTAGACTTTTTAGCAGTGCTTACGTGTGGCTTATCTTCACTTTGAGTTTGAGTGGCAGTAGTCGTGTTTTTTAGCGTGCTTTTTATCATCATAAAGCCCAAATAACACAAATAAGCTGCACCAGCATATTGAACAGCACTATAGGCAACTGGTGATGCTTTTAAAATAGCACTTAAGCCTATTACTGCAAAAAAGGTATGTACAACCCCACCTAATGCAAAACCAAACGCACTTTGCATACCTGCAGTGCGGCCATTTGCAAATGTTTGTGCCATTAAAAATGCATTCGAAGGACCTGGGGCAACCGCCATTAAAAAACTAGCAATTAAAAAAGAGAAGAGAAAGTCGGGATTAATCATTATTAGAATTGATTGCTAAATATGAGTGAGTTTATCAAGCAACTAGGTAAATAAAAAGCGGGCTGTTGCCCGCTTTTTTAAGTTACGTTTTATTAAAAAGTAACGGTTGAGTTGTTAGAGCAAGCGCTTGTGCTTTGAGCTTCACATACTTGATAGGTATATGTGCCGCCACCTTTGGTAGATATTCTATCAGTGAAGCTATTAGTATTAGCTGTACTTGTCACCTTGCTTCCGTTGCGGTAAACATCAACTTGGCTTGTTGCTGCGCCAGCCCAATTAAGGTCAACATACTTGGTGCCTTTTGATTTATAACCTGAAGCAGAAAGCGTTATGTCACCTACAGGCTCTGGGTCGGTACCGCCGCCCCCATTACCACTACCTGCACAACCATTCGCAGTTAAATAGGCATCAGCATCGGCTGCTTTTACAATACCGTGTCCAAAGTAATCATCACGCCCTGTTGCGCCTTGATCTTGTGCAGTTGCTTTTAGAGCATCACGAATCTCTGTACCCGTACAGTCAGTATGATTTGACCATACAAGAGCTGCAATACCCGACACTGCAGGCGTTGCCATTGATGTACCACTCATGAATCCATAATCTGATGAGCCAATATCTATTGTAATCGTTGTGCTGCCAAGCAGTGCAGTGCGATCTTCAAATGCGGCACCCACAGCCGGAATTGTTGTATTGTTTGTATCGCCTAGTGTTGCGTAAAGCATACCAGCTTCGTTGTTAATGATAACAGCGCCTATTCCACCTGAGTTTTCACAGTTTGCTACTTTGTCATAAAAGGAAACGACACCACGGTCGATTAAACATACTTTCCCAGCAGCACCATTATCAATATTTTGTGCAGTTCCCATAAAGTACGCAGATGCTGATGCTTGACCAGTATTTTCCATTGCGGATGAAGCGTAGGGTGTGCCGTCAGCAGACATATTTGCTGCGGATGCCATGCCAGCAGGGTATGTTGAAAGCGTATCTACACCACCAGCAGTCACTTCAACACATACTGTTTCGTCAGTTGTAACACGTCTACCTTTACCTGATGAGCAGCTTGGAAATTGTGAAAAGTCAGCAATTTGATTATCTGCATCATTTGCGCCTACCATCATAACTGATGGATAGCCAGCTGGATATGAACGAACGTTATTGCCATCGTTACCTGCCGCTGCAACTACAAGGCCTCCAGCGTTAGTGAAATTAGCAAAAGCGTTTGACTCAGTACTATTTGAGCCACCACCACCTAAACTCATGCTGATAATATTTGCACCTGCCTGAGAACATAAGTTAGCAGCTTGTGCTAAGTCTGATGAATAACCCCAGCCAGATTCGTTAAACACTTTTATTATGTGCATAGCAACGCCTGGTGCCATGCCTACAACACCTAAGTTGTTATCTGCAGCGCCTATGGTACCCGCCACATGAGTACCGTGTGGTCCGCCATTATCGAACCAGTTACCTGTGCCGCTGTCATTATCGCCAGTGATATTTCCCCAAATGAAATCAGGGTTTGTGCTGTCTAAACCAGAGTCAATAACACATACTTTCATACCCGCATTTGCGTCAAATGTTACCTGATCAGCTTGAGATTGATAAACAGCATACGGTGTAATTTGTTGTTGCATTGCATTGCCAGCGTCATCATTGAATAATGATAAAGGAACACGTTTTTGGTCTTCTTCAATAAGTTTTATGTGAGGGTTATTTAGCAAACCTTTTAAGCTTACTAAATCGTGACCAGTAAATTTAGCGGCAATAAACCCGTTACCGTCAACTTTTATATCACCACCGAGTTTTTTAGTAAGTGCTTTTACTACACCTTTTTTGTTGTTATCGACTTGAATTATGAAACGTTCGTTTTGTGCACTTGCATTACCTGCAGTACATAAACCAGATAAAATTAATGCTAAGGCAAGTTTGTTTTTTTTCATTTTTACATCCTAGAATTATTTTGTTAACCACCTGTTAACTTAATTTAACGATAGAGCAGTTGTACCTAGATTGCAACAGTGAATTGTTAATAAAAATGAAATAATTCTGATTGGGTAATTAATGTGCAGTGAAGGGGGTAAATAAAAATTACTTACCCATTAATGATGAATTTTTGTTGGGGGTTATGAAAACTGCGCTTTGCGAAACAATAAATAGCTAAAAGGGACTAATAATAAAAAGTGGACGCTAATTAATATAGGGGTCTGCAACTGTAAAAATTGAGTAATAAATACCAGCAAACTTGCACCACTCATTTGCATTGCACCAAGCAATGCTGAAGCTGTGCCCGCTTGTTTAGGAAACAGACTTAATGCTCTACCTGCTGCAGAGCCAAGAGTTAGCGCAAAACCAAATGCAGCCACAAACATGGGGATCATTAACGCCAAAGCTGATTTATATTGGCTAAAAAGGAGCATAAGTAATCCCGATCCAACCAATAGCAGTAACCCTATTTTTAAAGCGCGTTTGGGGTGGCGTTTAATGTACAGTGGCATAATAAAACTGGCAATAATGCTTAAAACGGCATTAAGTGAAAACCAAAATGTAAAATTAGCTACGCTTCCGCCAAGCTCAGTAATTATCCAGCCAGGTGCTAGGGTGACAAACACTAAAATAACCGACATAGTAACCATGCAAAGCAAGCTATTAAATAAAAATAGTGGCGTTGAAATAATAGGTATAAAGCGTCTTAAATCGAGAATATGCCCCTGATAAACGCTATCAGCTGGTCGTGTTTCTCTAAAAAAGAACAACGTAACAATAAAGCCTACCAATGCAAACCCAGTTAAAAATAAGAAGTTCATTTCCCAGCCAAACTTAACAGTTAACCAAGCACCTAAAATGGGCGCTAACGCAGGAATAAAGCACACAATGCCATTTAAGTAGGTAATAATTTGGCCGCTACGTTCGCTACCAAATTTATCTCTTACAATAGCAAAAGCGACAACAAATGTGGCGCATGCACCTAACCCTTGTAATGCACGAGCAGAAAGTAATACTTCAAACGAAGGGGCACAGTAAGCAAGTAACGCAGAGCCTGCATATAAGCTAATACCCACTAATGCGACAGGCTTTCGGCCAAATCTATCTGCTAATGGCCCTGCAATTAATTGACCTAGTCCAACGGTTAACATAAAAATGGCAACAGTTTGCTGCACTTGTTGCTCAGTCACCAAAAATTGCTCTGCTATGGTAGGAAAAGCGGGCAGATAAATATCAATAGCCATAGGGCAAAAAATAACGAGCAACGCTAAGATAAGTAATAAAGTTAGATTAGGTTTTGCGGGCTGTGTATGCATTGAGTCTCCTTTTTCGCGTATTTTAGGGGGGCACTCGTAAAAAAGAAAGGGCTTTTGGCCTATGCATACGTCGTCATTCGTATTTTTTGTTAAACACATAATAAAAGCAGTAATTAAAACGGCTTTTTTAAACTGGTCTGATGTGTTAGCGTTGATAAAGTAACTGTAACTGGATAATAAAAATGGCAAATCAATCACCACTAGTTAAAACGTGGCATAAATTTAAAAACTTACCCTTTGGCAATTGGCTTTTTACTAAAGCTGTTTGTTTTAAAGCACCTTACTTTGGCTCAATGAAGCCCTACGTATTAGACCTGCGAGAAGGGCACTGTAGTGCTGTTGTTAAAAATCGTCGTAGTGTTCATAACCACATTGGAACTATTCATGCAATTGCGCAGTGTAATTTGGCTGAGTTATGTGCAGGGGTGATGGTTGACGCGACTGTACCGGTAAAAACCCATCGTTGGATACCAAAGGGAATGACCGTACAATATTTGGCAAAGGTTGATACAGACGTTACGGCTATTGCTGAAATTGATTTACCACGCCAGTGGATTGATAAAGAAGATTTAGTAGTACCAGTAAAGCTTTATAATACCCGCAACGAACTCGTATTCACTGCAGATATTACAATGTATATTACTGAGAAAAAATAGCCTACCGCTCGCTTTTATCCGTGGCTTGTTTATTTACAAACGACAAGCCGCTGTCATCTTCTTCAATCAGTGTTTTAACTTCTTTTTCAATTGGTTCAGCAGTTAACTCTACCGTCTCTTTTTCAGTGCGTTGCTTTAAGTTGCCTTCAATTATAGCGCCAGCATCTATACTCAATGAATCATGAAATACGTCGCCATGGACGTGAGCACCACTTTGTATTTTTACTTCGCTTGCATTGATAGAACCAATAACAGTGCCTTTAACAACAATGCCTACTGCTTCAACAATTCCTTCAACTACACCGGAGGAGCCTATAACTAACTGCTCGGCTTTTATGTCGCCATCTATGCGACCATCAAGTTGAACCTCACCTTGGCTTATTAAAGTGCCAGTAAGGCGCACATCTTCAGAAATAATAGAGGGGGTATGATTAGCCTTTCTTAGATTAGTACTTGTTGATTTTTTTCTACCGAACACGAGAAAGCGCCTTTGTTATTTTTAGAGGATTGACTTGTTCGCCATTAACCAATACTTCGTAGTGTAAATGAGTGCTAGTACTTCTACCAGTGCTCCCCATTAAACCAATTACATCGTGCTTGGCAATGTGCTGGCCTTTTTTTACTTTTATTTTATTTAAATGGCCAAAGCGAGTTACTAAGCCATTTTTGTGTTCAAGTTCAATAAAGTTACCATATCCGCCATTACGCCCTGCACGAAGAACCACAGCGTCGGCCGGAGCAAAAATTTCGGTTTTGTGCCAACCCGCTAAGTCTACGCCTTTGTGAAATGCTCGGCGATTATTCATTGGGTCTTTGCGTAAGCCAAAGCTACTTGAAATATAATATTTTGCAGCGGGTAAGGGCAGGGTGTTAGGTAATTCAGTTAATAAATTTTCTAGATTATTTAACGCGACTAACTTATCAACTATAGCCAAAAAATGACCGGGTATATTTGTTTCATCGAATACATCAAACGGGCCACCTTGAGCAATATGCAAAGAGTTAATTGCTAGGTGTTCTTCCAAAGCGGCATCAAGGCCTGCGCCTTTAAGCATGGCTAGAATAGCGCTATGTCGTTCGTTTATTTTTTTGTCTAGGTAATTAAAGCTTTGTTCGTATTGCTTATTTAAATGTGTCAAACGTGTTTCAAAACTAATAGGCTTACCTAAATTAACTTGCTTAGCATTAGGGTCTTCATCAACTAAGGGTTCATGAAATTCGCTTTTATTTTCGTTAATAGGTGACTCAAGCTCTTCACCTAACTGAATAACGTCTTGACTGATTGAAGCAGGTAAAGATTCGATCATGCTTTGAAGTAGCGCTTGTTTTTGTTCAAGAGTTACTAGCTGTTTGAGTTGTTGCTCGTGAAGACGTTGTTGCTCGCTAACTTTTTGTTCCCATAGTGCTTGTTTGTTAAGCTGATTTTTTTCTATGTCAGAGATATGGTTAGTTTGTGTATATACACGAAAGCTAGAAATGCTCACCCATACAAGTGTTGCTAAAATAAGCACTATTGCAAAAAGTTGTAACCAAGGCGCTAAAACAACATGCTTAACCTCGCCATTTTGACGAATAAGGAGTTGGCGAGCTGGAAAAAGTTTTTTGTAAGACTTTATAAATACTGACATGGCATATAAACACTGGCTACTAACCGGAATAATGTATCAATCTGAGCTTAAAAAGCCAGAAAAAAATTGTAACTGTTCAAAAATTAATAAAAAAGGGCTGCTTTTAAAAGCAGCCCTTTCATTTAAGTATGTTTGATTGAGATTATTTTGCGGCTAAAACGGTGCTTTCAACTGAACCAAAACCAATACGCGCAAAGCCTTCTTTTTCACACCAGCCGCGCATAATAACGTTATCGCCATCTTCTAAAAAGCTGCGTTGTTCGCCATTGCTTAGCGTTATTTTTTCTTTACCGCCACGAGAAAGTTCAAGTAAAGAACCCGCTTCTTCATGTGTTGGGCCCGATTGCGTACCCGAACCCAGCATATCACCCGGCATAAAGTTACACCCGTTAACTGTGTGGTGAGTTACCATTTGAGCTACAGTCCAGTAAGAGTGCTTAAAGCTAGAGGTAGATACGCGGGTAGGAGAGTGCCCTTCGCTACGCATTTTTTCGGTTTGAATTTTTACATCCATTTGAATATCAAATGCACCTTGCTCGCGATTAGCGGCAGACTCTAGATATTCCATAGGTTGAGGATCGTTTTCATCACGGGTCCAACTTGTTCTGTACGGTGCGAGTGCTTCTGTTGTAACAATCCAAGGAGACACTGTTGATGCAAAGTTTTTCGCTAAAAACGGACCTAATGGTTGGTATTCCCAAGCTTGTAAGTCGCGGGCAGACCAGTCGTTAAATACACAAAAACCAAATACATGGTCTTCTGCATTTTCGATTGCAATTGCATCGCCTAGCGCATTTCCTTTACCTAAGTAAATGCCAAGCTCTAGCTCGTAATCAAGGCGTTTACATGGACCAAACGAGGGCACATCTGCATCGGGTGCTTTAGTTTGTCCTTTAGGACGGTGAAATGTTTGCCCAGACACATCAATAGATGAAGAGCGGCCATGGTAACCAATTGGTACCCATTTATAGTTTGGTAATAGTGGGTTATCAGGGCGAAATAAACTACCTACTGCTGTTGCATGATAAATAGAAGTGTAAAAGTCGGTGTAGTCACCAATACGACATGGTAATGAAAATTCAATATCAGCTTGCGATATTAATACGCTCGCAATATCTTTTTGACAATCAGCGCCTTCGCGTAATGCTTTTGAAAGGGCTAAACGAAGTGCTGACCAATATTGCTGCCCTAAACCCATAAATGTATTTAGCGTTGACTCGCTCGCTGCATCGAGTGCTGTTTTAGCGTCGCCTGTAAATACATTTAGCTCATTTAGTTTTGCAAGGTCGATAACCTGATCACCTATCGCAACACCGCCACGAAATACTTCGTTAGTGCCTTTGCGACGAAACTCGGCAAATGGCAAGTTTTGAATAGGGAAGTCGCAATTGGCGACATTCGCTGACTCTACCCAGCTTGTTAAATTAATATCATGGGTTTCGTTAATTAGGCTCATTACATTTCCTTTGGTTTAACTGTATGGCAACAATGGAGTATTTATTTAAGCATACTTGCACTTTAAGCCATACATTTTAAATATTAAAACGACAAAAAGCAGCGAAGGTCGCTGCTTTTAATTTACTCAAAAAGATTATAAAACGCCGCGGCGCTCTTGATCGCGTTCAATTGATTCAAATAACGCTTGGAAATTACCTTCACCAAAACCGCCATCATCAACGCGTTGAATCATCTCTATAAAAATTGGGCCAAATAAGTTTTTAGAGAAAATTTGTAGTAGGTAACAATTTTCGCTTTGGCTATCAACCAGTATTTGGTGTTCGCGAATTTTGTCTTTGTCTTCTTTTACCCACGGCACACGGTCGAAAATGGTGTCGTAGTATTCAGGAATAATATCGAGCGTTGCAATAGTTGATTTATCTAGCTTGTCTAGCGAGCTAACTAAATCATCAGTTAAAAATGCTAAATGTTGAACGCCTGGGCCATTGTATTCACCTAAGTATTCGTCAATTTGGTTGTTGTCGTTGCCTTTACCTTCATTGATTGGAATTGAGAAGGTGCCACATGGAGATTTAAGCGCATATGAAATTAGCGCCGTTTTTTGACCTTTAATGTCAAAGTAACGTACTTCTGTAAAACCAAACACATCTTTATAAAAGTTTGCCCATGTTTCCATTGTGCCTTTATAAACATTATTAGTTAGGTGGTCGATACGCTTAAAGCCTTTGTCTTCAACAATCGTTTGCGTTGCTAAATCTTCAAAGTCACTTTCATAAATGGTGCCTTTATCGCCAAATTGGTCAATAAAGTAAATTAGGCTGTCGCCAATACCGTAAATTGCAGGGTAAGGAAGGTTTTTGTGTGTAGAGTCTGTTGCAGGTTTTGCACCACGCTCTACAGCTGTTTCAAATGCTTTTTGGGCGTCTTCTACACGCCAACCCATTGAACAAATTGCTGGACCATGGCTTTTAGCAAATTCAGCAGAAAAACCTTCGCGCTCGTTGTTCAGTAAAAAGTGAATGTCGTTTTGGTTGTAATAAACAATGTCTTTACCTTTAAACTTTTTAAGCTTTGAAAAGCCAAAGTCAGTAAATACTTTATCCATGTAATCTGCATCAGGCGTGGCGTATTCAGTAAATTCAATACCGACTAAACCTAAATAGTTAGTTACTTCACTCATTTTAATTACTCCCACAATGTAAGCACTGTGATTATTTGTTGTTGTGTTAATGGCAAGATAATTAACCAGAATTAGATTTAGGGGAAGAGCAGCCAGGTATTTAGTAATTGAGTGGTGTGTAAATTTTATAGGACGCTTGTGGCCAAGTTGTTTTGAGTCAATACCGTAGAAAATTTTTACGCTGTAAAAGTAAACAGTTTTAGTGACTGTTTTTTGATTAAGTTTATGAATTATAGTAATAAAAAAGAGAGTTTAAGTAGTTAAACTCTCTTTCTTGAAGTGGTATGAAATAGGGTTAAGTGTAATTAATTATTTACATTTTTGACGCGTTCACCAAAAAACTTGCTACGCTGTTGTAACCACACGTTTGGTTTTATTTCAGGCGCAGCTTGGTAATGGCGTTCAATGGTTTGATTAAGTACGCGTGTTGCTTGCTCGTAAGTGAGTTTTTGCTGCGCATTACCTAAGCTTTTTATTTCGTCGCGGCTCATTGCACGGCCGGCATAAAGCATGGCATTTAAGTAGCCTGGCTCGGTTTCAAAGTTGTTATCATTAAACAGCAGTACAGCGTCTTTGAGTGCCCAGCGGTTGTTTATTTCTCCATCTTCCTTTACACCCACTAGTTCGCCATCTATGTACACTTCAAATACGCCATTGGTAGGTGCAGTATAAAATACTAAAGCGACACGATGCCAAGAGTCGGATTGTGTATTGCCAAAATAGCCGCTGTCGCTGGTTGATTTACCATAACCACCACTTGGGTCAATAAATATGTCGGCATCGTCGGTTAAGTAGTTAACGGTATCCGCTTGAACAACCGCACGGTAAATATCTTGGCCTTCTGCTGGCCAGTATAAATCCATTACAAGTGTGTAGTCTGAAACCATGCCATCAGCGGCATAATCGCCGTTAGCGGGTGTGTTTAAGTTAATATGTAGGCCTTCGGTTGGTGCATGCCTTGAAAATGCCATTACACCTGACGGCCCATCACTCAAATCACTAATGCCGAGTTCGGTAGTGGTTTTATATTGAGTTTCTTCTGGGCCCCAGTCTTTTTCTTCAGGATCGAAGTAACTGAGTACTGAAGGTCCAAAATCTGCTGTAAGTGGGCTTGCTGTATTATCAAAATTCCATACCGTTATGTTTTCTTCGTTTGTACATGAAAACAGTTGACTGTTGGTATCTAGGTATAAGCACTGGCTTGTTCTAAATCGGGCGTACTGATCTAGTAACCACCATGCTTCGGCAATGGGTTCTACGTTTAAAAATGTAACACCATTAAAAAATAATTCAGGGTTAAGCGCTGCGCCTTTAAATAAAGCGACATCATAATTGCTGGTTGCTTGAATGTTTTCGGGTGTGAGTAAAAACCAGTCAGGTTGGCTTGCATACATAGATGTTAAGTCTGTACCTGTTACTGTCACTTTATATATTGCGTTAAAACCGGGTGTATTTGAAGGCTGTCTTTCTACGTAAAATGCTTCGTGAAAATCTTCTTGTGTGAGCGTGCCGGGTGTCCAACGCTTTTGAACCAGTTCGGGGTTTAAAAGTGCGGCTGTGATTGAACTTTCGTGTTGCGCGGCTAATGCTGTTATTTCAGCTAACTCAATTGCACTAGGGTAGTTTTCTGAAATAGCTATTTCGGTTTGTGCATCAGGCGCGTAACGGCCCATAATTTCATCTATGGCTTGCTTTGTTGGTTCATCACGTTCAGTGATGGTTTCAGTGGCAATCGTTTGATAGTTCACAACAGGTGCTGTTTTATCAGCTAGATTAAACTCAAGTGTTAAGTCGGTTATCCCTTTTGCATAAAAGTCAGGTTGAATAACAATGGCGCCATTTTCTAGTGTATCAAAGCTTTCGCCGCCATGGGTATGGCCCCCTAATACTAAATCAATACCTGCAACCTCAGTTGCCATATCTGTATCTAGGCCTACTCCTAAATGGCTTAGCATTACCATGTAATCAACATCATCACGGTATTGGTCTACAATGCTTTGTGCAACTTGTTGCCACTCCCAGCTCATTTTAAATTGTTTTATAAAATCAGGAATTGGATCGTCTTGCTGTGGCTCATCTAATTCATTCCATGGCACCGACGTCATGCCAAATACACCTAAGGTAACACAGCCCACTTGCACTTTTGCAAAGCTCACAGCGGCAAAATCTTGAAGTTGCTCCCCTTCATAGCGAGTGTTACTTGCAAGCACAATTGCTTTATCATCTTGCGAATAACTCAGTAGCTTTTCTGGCCCCCATGCATAGTCGTGGTTTCCCACAACACGAATGTCAAACTGCATCGCTTTAATGGCTTCTTCGGTTGCTGTACCTTGTGAAAGTTGCTCTGCTACCGTGCCTTTTTCATAATCGTCACCACCATTGGTAAATAGGGTATGTGGTGTTTGGTTGGCGACTTGATTGTAATAGGCTTTAATACGGCTAAAGTATTGTTCCTGATACCCAAAACGAGCATGTAAGTCTGCTACATGAACAAAGCGTACCGATTGTGTTGTTGCGCTCGCTTCACATGTTGGACCAATATCGGCGAATGCTTCTTTACGCTGCATTTGAATTGCATAAGTGCCGACTTGATTCACTTGTGCACTGACATAATCATCGTTTACGGTTGAGTTAGTAATCGTTTCCCAACTATTTAGACCTAACTGTCTGGCTATGAATAATTGCCCACCGAGTACATAGTCTTCAGGTATTTTTATTCTAATAGTGAAGGAGTCTGAAAATGAAATGTCAGGGTCGGGTATAAGGGTGTGTAAATCAGAGATTATATTTAACTGTGCGTTGGCATCATCTAGTGTTGTTTTTTCGTAAGTGATTTCGCTATTTGATGAAGCTATATTCGCAGGGATAATTAATTCAAAACCCCCGTTATCTAACGTTGAGTTTAAGCCGTTAGCAGCAGTTAAAGAAAGTAGGGTTGGCTCGGGTTCAACAGGATCGTTTGGATTAACCGTTACTGCATCACTCGCACCACCGCATGCACTTAACATAAAGAGCAAAAATGGTATTGCAGCTATTTTTAATAACTTGTCCAATAACATATACAGCAGTCCTCGGGTGTCTAATTTAACAATTTATTAATGCATAATATCAGTTAAAAGTATGGGAGCATAGCTGTATAAAAATGCCCCCATAACAATTATGGGGGCATTTTTTATTTGTTACTACATTTGGAATATGCAGTAAATAATTATTAGTACAAAAGGATTAACTGAATTAGGTCTCTAATCCTTGTTTTTCCCATATTTTCGCTTTAAAGCTCATAAGCACTAAAACAATACCTACACCAATGCTAAATAATGCAATTTGTAAGTATAGGGTAGGGATTTCTTGAACGTTATTTGGATCAAAGTTACCTGCAAGTATGCCCGAGATAACATTACCAATAGAGTAAGTTAAAACAAACACACCCATTAACTGGCCCGTATAGCGACGAGGCGACAGTTTACTCACTGCACTTAATGCCACAGGGCTTAAACAAAGCTCACCCACTGTGTGTAAAAAGTACGTAGTAACCAACCAGTAAGGCGCTACTTTTAAGCCTTCTGCTGCATAATGTGCTGCCATAAACATGACTAAAAAGCCTGAGGCCATAATAATCAAGCCAAATGCACATTTTACGCTGTAAGTAGGCGATATCATTTTTTTAGATAGGTTTATCCAAAGCGCAGCAAAAAATGGCGATAAAACAATAATAAATATTGAATTTAAAGATTGAAACCACGTAGTTGGAATTTCAAAAGTACCAATAAGTCGGTCAGTGTAATCGCGGGCAAATAGGTTTAATGAAGAGCCAGCTTGCTCAAAACCAGACCAAAAACATGCAGAGGCAACACAGACTAAAAATAGTGCCCACATTCTTTGTTTTTCTTCGCCTGTTAATTTGCCTTTAAAATAAATAAGGCCAAAGTACACAAAGAATATAACAGTAAATATAACAGCTGTATAACCGGCTACAACTGAAGGGTTTATAATAATGGCACCCGTCATAGCGGCTATGGTAACACCCGCAACAACAGCCACAAACAAAGCGATAGCGCCCCAAGTACGTGAAGTGCCTTTAGCGCTTAATGGATTAGCAGGTAAAGCGCTGTGCTCTGGTAAGTTATTAAGGGTAAGTTTGTATTGTACTAAACCAATGGCCATACCAACAGCTGCTGCACCAAATGCCCAGTGCCAACCTACGTTCTCCATAAAGTAACCACATACGTAGTAGCCTATTAAAGAACCCAAGTTAATACCCATGTAATAAATAGCGTAACCGCCATCACGACGCTCATCAGCATCGCTGTACAACTGGCCTACCATTGCACTGATATTTGGCTTGAGTAAGCCCGTACCTGTTGCAACAAAAATTAAACCAATAAAAAATGAATATTCATGTGGAACGGCCAAAATAATGTGGCCACACATAATGATAATACCACCGTACCAAACCGCTTTTTGGCCGCCAAATAATCTATCCGCTAACCAACCGCCAGGTAAGCCTAAAAAGTATACCGCACCTGTGTACAAACCATAAATTGCAGCCGCTGATGCAACCGTAAAGCCAAGGCCTTCTTGTTGTAAGCTTGCTGTCATGAATAATACGAGCATAGCTCGCATACCGTAATAACTCATTCGTTCCCACATTTCAGTGAAGAACAATGTCGAAAGTCCTTTAGGGTGGCCAAACCAGCCACTATCTGGAGCTGAACTCATATTTACTTCCTAACTTAAAGAATTGTTGTGATGGCCTTATAATTTTTTGCTTTAGCTAAGTTAGCCTGTTTATAAGGTTAAAGTGCTCGACCACCAGTATATTATTTGTATCTAAGATAATGATTTGCTGTATGGCTATAACACCACAAGGTAAGAGACACACCCTTATCCTAGCTACAATTGCGCTCAAGTATACATATACCTCAAGGCGAGGGGAAGTACTGAGCGGTGTATCACCTTATGCTAAGTTAGAACTCAGCATAAGGGATAATAGGTGTACCCGGAAATTCGAGTGTCCCGTAGACAGGATTGAAGTAGTAACGGATATACAGTTGGCCAAAATTAGGTTCGTAAAAGTCAGAACGGTCAATAGCTAAATAACCACCAAAGAACCAATGTGGGGTTATTCTGTATTCAAAGCTGCCTTCTAAATTGTACGATACGCCCGCACTGGTATCTGAATCAAAGGCCGGATCTACACCGGTTTCAAGTTGACGCGCAAAGGCCTCTGCTTGAAGGTCAGGATCATTAGGGAAAAAGTCGATTGCTTGCGTTTTAGTTTGTGAATACGACACGCCTGTTTTTACGCGGTATACAAAGTCATCACCCCATCGTGCATCGTAGGTTAAAGGAACCGATAACCCAATATAGTTCTGTGGGCTGTAGTAGCCGCCGTGGCCCCAGGTTTCTTCACTTAAATTAAATTTATAGGCCCAATGCAATAAACTTGCACCCACTGTAAATTCGCGGTCTTGATTACTTATTACACGATAATAGGTGCCGCCCATCAAGCGGTAGCGCTGGTTATCTTTTACGTTTTGACCTTTATACAATGTAAAGTCAGCACTAGACCAAAATCCCCAATTGCCGCCTAAATCATGAGAAACATTAGCGGTTAAACCGGTTGAGCGCACACCCCCCCAAATTTTACCTGTATTAACGTCTTCAAGACCTGCATAGGCGAGTACTGAGCTGGTTACTGGTCGTTTTTCTAACTCAAGGCTATAGCCAAAGTCACCAAAGTCGTCCGAGTAATTAACACCCCATACAATGTCTTCGATTAAAAAGCCCAGTGGTGTTGTGCCAATATCTACGCGCCAGTTTTCGTTTTGCCAACCAATGCCAATATCAACGCCATCTTGCTCGGGGCTTACCTCGTCAATACCACAGGTAAATATACACAAAGCGCCTTGACCGTATCGACTGCCAGCAAATTGCTCGTCAAATCGTGTTGTTTGCGCGCTAATACTTGTAGGATCTATTTTTACAAAGCCTTGCCCCTGCCAAAGCGGAAAGTACGCTTCAATAGGGACTAAACCAGCGCCCAATGTGGCTTCACTTTCAGTACTTACTTGTCCGCTAAAATTTACACCAACGGCAATGTAGGCTTGGTTTTTGTTTTGTTGGCTGAGTAGTTCTCGTTTGGCACCGTTTATATACCACTCGTCGTTTTCATTAATGCGCGAAAGTGATGCGTAGAGTTCTTTTTCATTCAGTTGACGATTAGGTGAAAGCGTTTGTGCGTACCACGTTTGTGCTTGCTCTGTTTCATTAAAATTAGCGGCAACTTGCGCCCCTAAATAACGAAGCTCTAAATCATTAGGTGCTTTTTGAATAAGTTGCTCGGCTAAGTAAAGGGCATCACCTGCGTAGTTAAAATCGTTTAACGACTCCATAATTTGACGCTGAAAATAACTTTCTTGCGTTGTACTTTGTTCAATGGCGAGTTGTGTGACTTCTTTCGATTGGAAATCATCACCAAGCGCTCTGTAGGCTTTGGATATTGCCATTAAAGCTTGAGGTTCAATTAGCTGATTATTTTTTACTTTTTGTTCGTATAAAATAATCGCAGATTGGTTTTGTTCAAGTGCTAAGTTTGCATTTATTAGCGCAGTTGTTGTAGCTGATGAACTTGGGTATTTTTGATCAAGCTGATTTAGCTTCGCAATAAGATCACTGCCACTAAAATACTCAGAATAATAGGCATTTTGTAATTGCACAAACTGATCTATTTCACTCTCAGAGGCATTTTCAGGAAGCCGATAGCGATTAAACCAATCCGTAGTCTGAGCTTTATTACCCTGTGCTAAAAGCCATTCTCCATACAGCATATGCCAATAGGCTGATAATGAGGGGTCTTCAGCTAAGGCGTCACGCATGAGTTTTAAAGCGTGGTTTTGTTCTTCTATGCTAAACCAGCTTCGTGCTAGCTCCGCTTTCATTGGTGGCGTTAAATTTTGCGCTTCTAACGCACTTAAGTGATAAATAGCAGCCGCTTTATTTTGAGAATTAATAAAACGTTCGCTTTGAGCTAAAGACTCATTAAGTTGCAACTGTTGTTCAAGAGATACAATGTCAGCATCGCGAGATTTAAATGGAATATACTGAAGCGTAGCAAGCGCACCTTGGTAATCGTCTAAAGCACGCAAAAACAGTGCATGGCTATACCTAAGCTGTGAATTTAGCGGAAATTGCCACAATACATTATTAAACAATGAGCGGGCTTTGTCGGTGAGTCCTTTTTGTTGATATATAAACGCTAAGTCGTAATATAACCAAGGCTCTTCTGGTGTTGCTTGAATAGCCTCTTTTAATATTTTTTCAGCCTCTTCTAATTCACCAGCTTCAGTTAGCTTTGTTGCCTTAGTTCTATACACGCTACTTAATGAGCTTAAATATAACGCTCTTAATATTTCTTTTTGTGAAAATGAAAGTCGATTAAAGAAAGAGGTGAGCGTTTTTTCACTTTGTTCAAGCTTTGCAATTTCAAGTAAGCCAAATAGGGCGCCTTCGTTTAACGGCTCGCTTTTAAGCACCACTTGGTAGGTAAGCGCAGCTTGTGAATATAGCCCTTGGGCAAATTGTAAGGTGCCACGATTTGCCAGTACGGTATTAGGTTCTTCTTCTAATGCGGCGGCTAAATCGAGTTTTAATTTGGCAACTCTAAATTCACTGCTGTCTATTGCGTCTCTTGCTTGGCGAATATACAGCCAAAACTTAGCTGTTTTAGCCATGCTTTTAAGGGTATTTCGCTCTGCAAAGTCGGCAGTGTATTTTTGTGCACGTGTAAAATAATTATAGGCTTTACCATTTTCACCTAGTTGTAGGTAAAGTATGCCTAAGCTGTTCATGATTTCGCCGTCAGTAGGGCGGCCTTTTAAGGCTTTTAACAGAAGAGGTTCTGCTGCTTTTAACTTTTCTTGTTCGAGTAGCTTATCGCCTTTTAACCAGAGCTGATAAGCAGGGTCGGCTAATAATTTTTGGCGTGCTTTTAATTGCTTTTTAAAGTCTTGATACTGTAACTCTCCCTTATTACTAAACGGGTAAAGTATAAAGTATTGCTGAAATTGCTTGTCAGTATTACTGTTTATTGGCATATTTTTTAATGCAGAGAGCCAAATACCTTCAACTTCATCACTAAAACCCGATGTCGATCCATACTTACTTAAAATACGCATAGCTGCTTTATCGCGTGGGTTACGTCTTAGTAAATGTCTAGCATAAGCAACTTCTATAGTGCCTAGGTTGTCATAGCGTTTTAATAATTGTTTGTAACCATTTTTAACCCCTTGCCATTGAGCGCTGTCCTGGGCATACCAGCTTAAATGCTCAAGCTCAAAGTTTAAAGTAGGATAAACATCATTAAATATTTTATTGTAAATTTGACGTGCTTGTTCATACCTGCCGGCACGAGCAAGCAGCTTTGCTTCTTGAATTACTGCCTTGTCTTTACCTTGAATACGAGACATAACCTTGAGTTTTTTTACGCAAGGTGTTTGTTGTGTTAGTTGGTTATCAAGCTTACTTAATAACAAGTTTGCCTGGTCTGTATTGCCATTCGTAAAGTCGTAATGTGCAAGCGCACATTGCGTTTCTATTCGGGTAGGGGCAATTGCAACCAATTTTTGCAGGCTATCTTCAACAAGTCTTTTGTTTTGTTGTGCTTCACCAATACTAATTTGGTTTAATAACCAATCAACCGATTGTGTATCAATATCATTTATTGTTGCGGCATTTAAATTAGTGCTTAGTGCCAATGTACAAGCTAAGGCCAACCTTAACGACATTCAGTGCTCCAAGTAGGTAATAGCGTTCCATCAGCCGTTATTTTAAAGCGCTTGTTTACAGCACTTTCACCAAATAAATGTAATACACTGTCGTAATAACGTGTTTGCGTAAAAGACTTATCAATCATTAGCTTTTGCTGAATGGCCATTACTAGCTCATCATTACCTTGCTCTGCTAACAAAGGCAACAGGGCAGCGTTAAAGCCCAAAGGTCCTCTTTTTTCAGATTTACCTGATTGAGCGTACGTATTTAAAGGGACGTGGCCACGCTCTTCAATAGTGTCCACAAACGGTGCAAACTGAGTAAGAAGCTCTTGTTTGTAGGGTGCATCTTTTGCCATCATACTTGCCCAAAGGTAAACACGAATTGCATTATAACTACCTAAATCTGTATTTTTTCTGTCGTAGTAAAAACCGCGGTTTGAATCAAACATAACCCAATCAGGGCTAACGCCTTGCTGTGCGGTATCTAAAATTAACTTAGCTGATCCTTCGTGCAGTTGATGCCACGGTGAATGTGGATAAAGCTTTTTAAATTGCTGGTAAATAAATAACGGCGAGTAGCTAGGATTTAGCTTATAGCGCTCATTGTCAAACTCAAAACCGGCAGGTGCGGGGAGTAAAGACAGGCCAAGGCCCGTTATGTAGGCGGTTTCTTCTCTGATTATACGTTGAGCAAGCACTGCGGCTAAAATACTATAGCGGCGTTCATCCCATAAAATTGCCGCTTGCGATAAACTGTAGGCAATCCATAGGTCTGAATCTGACGCAGGGTTTGAATCTAAAATACCCCCTACGCGGTTTTTATCTAGTCCCCATTTCCATGCTGGTAAACGCGTACTTAAATCGCCCTCTGATAAATGCTCTTGGGTCCAATTTAAAACAGAATCAAAAGCGGCTTTATCGTTGGCAATAAGCGCAAAAAATAGTGCATATGATTGGCCTTCAGAGGTTGTGATACTTTGATCACTGCCCAAGTCAATAACGCGGCCGTCTTGGCTTATAAAATGATTTTTAAACACTTGCCACGACTGCCAAGGTTCGCACTGTTCAACTTGTGCGTTGGCATTGAAAGCAAATAGTGCCATCACAGTAAAAAACATATTAACGAGTGATTTCATTATTCGTCTCCTTCAGCTAAACGCTTGTAAGTTAGTGCTTGTAATAATCGCCATAAAATAAATGAGATCAGCAATAGCGTTAAAATAGACAGTAATGCCAAAATAAATGGATGATCAGATAAGTGAAACCACACTAATGTATGGACTGGGATATGGCCTACAAAGTATTGCTCATCTACTTGAATGGTTTTAATACCCTGTGAGTTGATAATGGCTGCACTACCTTTTACTTGAGCTAATTTTTCTGAGTTCATTAGAACATCGTCAAGTATAGAAAATGCATTTTGCGTCGTAGCACTCAACGAGACAATAGAGCGGTCTGAGTCAAACGGTGATTGAAACCCTGTTATAACAGCCATATCGCCACTACTTTTAATACTAACTTCTACTTTATCGGTCGTTTGTTCGTCGTATGCACCATTATAAATTGCTTGTTTAATTGCGCGCTGATTATTGTTCAGTAAAACATTTGTTTGTGCATCTTCATCTAAGTCATTAGCAATACTGTTAGGTTTAGCTATAACGAGTATGTCTTTATCATCTAAATCAGCGTCCTCATTTAAATGAGCAACACTCATTCTATGGGTTGGGTAGCCGGTGATTGCGCCAAAGTGACCCGTTAAGTTAAATAAAACGGTTAAAGCATTTGGTGTTGGGTTTTCATCAATAAGCACAAGTGTTTGTTGTAAATCAGCATATTTGGTAAAAGGAAAGCCACTATTAGCAAATACGTTCAGATCTGGTAATGCGATATAGTGATCAAATTCACTTACGTCAATGCTTGAATCGCCATCAATAACACCAAACTCACCGCCAGGAGGTGCAACAGCACATTCGCCTTTTTTGAGTACACCAAACCTAAAGTCAAAGTTAAGTTCATTTCTGTTAGCTAAATTAATGCCATTGACAGAAAAGCCTTCTGTGCTTTGTGTGGTGTCGGTATTGGCAACTAGTGGCAACAACGCTTGCGTTGTTTGTAATAAGTCGTTGTTTTTATTGAGTAAAAAGCCACTTATAAACTCTTGGTTTATTAGCATATTTAAACGAGAGTCGATGGCTTCTGATTCTGGCGTGCTACGGTACTGAAGAGTAATAGGTATTCCTCTTTCACGCCACGTGAATAGATCAGGTGCAAAGCGAATGTTTAGTTTTACTGGACCATTATTAAGACCTTGCGCCTGTAGTTGCGTAGGGTAGTCAATAAGCTCGTCAAAATGCACTGGACGATCGCTTCTAAGCCAGCGTGGTGCATCATACGCTTTTCGAAGTGGCAACTGATTTATGGCTTCAATACTTGCGCTTCTTCCTGTCATTACTTTGTGGCCAAATGCAAGGCCAGTCACCGCTGTTTTTAAATCAGCTTCATCACGGCCCAATATGAGTAACATTTTATAGTAACGATTAAATGGGTTTGAAATGATTTCAATCGTTGGTTTTTCAACATCTGGGTAATCTTTCAAAAAATCAGGTTTTGAATCATTAGTAATAAAAACCACACTGTGTTGATCAGGCGATTTATTTAACGTTAAGGGAAAATTAAATCCACGCCAATCAGCTTGGGCTCCAAACCAACTCGATAGCGTTGCTGCTGCTTCAATTGCTTGGGTGTTGGGTGTTTTAGCAAATACAAAGGGTAGGTTAAGTTTATTGTAATCTTTTTCATCAAAAAACGGCTCTGGGAGGTATTCTAAACGACTATCAATAGCAAGCTGCTTTTGGTCGAGCATAATGTTGCTTGATCTATTAATTTCAGTCCAAATGGTGCGGCTGAAATAATCTTGACATCTAAGGTCGTAATAACCAACCAATTCAAAGCGGACTTGGTTGTAATCTTGAATGTATTTAGCGTTAAGATCGAGGCTATGCTGCACTGTGTTCTTTACAATACTAAGTTGTTCGTTAATAGGTAAAACAGTGACTAAATTATCATTAAAGTATACTTTTAAGTGCGAAACATTCGCGATTAATGAAGGCGAGTTAGTATACGAAAAGTTAAGCTTTAAATTGGTGCTCAATTTATCTATTCGGTTTGTAAAGTCAACGCGGGAGTTATTATTTACCCCGTTGAGCCTAAAACCTGTAAAGCCTAACGCTTCAAACTCTAAGCGTAAACTCGACACCTGAGCGCTCTCAGGGTATCCATTAATGAACATTGATTTATTTTGTAATGGCTCAATTGCATGCGCAAAATAAGCGCAACAAATAAGCGACAATGTTAGGGATATATTAAGCAACTTTTTAATCATAATTATTATGCACTATTGGTCTTTTTGGAGTAAATGAGTTTACGTATACAACTAAATTAGTCATAAACTGAATGATAGGTTGAAGCACTCTTGGTGCGTGGAAGAGCAAGTTACTAAACCCTCTGAGGCTTGTTTTTTGCACTTCTTTAAAACTGTAAGATGGGCGGTCATGTCTAAAGTTATTTTGCCAGTCAAGCCACGCATCAGCTCGTGAAAATGTACATTGTATAAACGCGCGCTGTTTTTCAAGAGATAAATCTTTAATGGTTAAGCCAATTTGATTACCCCGAGTATTACAAACATGGGTAGTAAACGAAAATTGCTTATTACCGCGGCTCATTAATAACTCTATTTTATCGTTTACACGACAAGCATGTGCATGGTCGGTTTCTATTCCTACGCCGTTATCGGAGTAATCTGTAATTTTTACTTTTAATGTGTGGCCATTTGCTAAGCGAACTCCCGCTGGGAAGTTTGCTTTAATGCGGTGTGAATGCCTCACTTGGCGTGCTTCTGCTGCCACGGCAACCGCAGCACCCAAAATGATAATATTATAAAGCGCCCACCCCATACTAATCAGCAGTACACCAACTTGCGTAGGGTCGCCAAAAAACAGGCGCAAAATACCAACTAACATACCTACTAAATTAATGGCGAGTAAAACCAAATATGGCTTAGAAATACCCCAGTCATAATGCTCTTTATCGTTTAAGCCACCCTTTTCGGTAACGTTAAATTTACCTTTGTTAGGATTAAACAAAGCAACTGTTGTTGGCTTTAATATGTACCAAGCAAGCACAGATTCGTAAACTTCGCCCCAAAACGAATAGCGATACTTACCTTGTATTCGTGAGTTAGTTGCTTTTATTTGAATAAGTGTAGGTACAACGTAGATAAAAATAGCTAAAAATGGCGCGTAAATAATGTATGCATTAAAGTATATGAGTGCCAGTGGCGCGGTTAAAAATACAATGCGCGGAATACCTGATAGAAAATGCAGCATAGCGTTTAAATAGCAAAGTCGCTGAGGGATGTTCAAGCCTTTGCCTAACAGCGGGTTATCGAGCCTAAATATTTGCGCCATGCCCCGTGCCCAACGAATTCGCTGGCCAATATGAGCCGATAAACTATCAGTGGCAAGGCCAGCAGCTTGAGGAATATTTATATAGGCAGTTTTATAACCTGCGCGTTGCATTCGCAGTGCAGTATGAGCATCCTCGGTGACGGTTTCAAAAGCAAAGCCACCAATTTCATCAAGTGCTTCTCTTTTGAGTACCGCACACGAACCACAAAAGAACGTAGCATCCCACATATCGTTTCCGTCTTGAATAAGCCCGTAAAACAACATGTTTTCGTTTGGAATTTGACTGTGGTTATTTAAGTTTCTCTCAAATGGATCTGCTGAGAAAAAATGATGTGGTGTTTGTACTAAACACACTTTACTGTCTTTTAAAAACTGTCCCATGGTCATTTGCAAAAATGAACGAGCAGGTACGTGGTCGCAATCAAAAATGGCAATATAGTCACCATCTGTGTAGCGCATAGCACTATTCATATTTCCGGCTTTTGCATGGTTATTATCTGGTCTTGTTAAATAACCCGCACCCACTTGTTTAGCAAATTCACCAAACTCAGGACGTTTACCATCATCTAAAATATAGACTTTCAGCTTATCTGCTGGCCAATCTATGCTTAATGCGGCAAGGGTAGTCGGCCTTACAACACTTAAAGGCTCGTTGTAAGTAGGAATGTAAATATCTACCGTTGGCCATAGGTCAGTATTTTTTGGCAACATGACAGGTTTTCTTTCAAGTGGATTAATGGTTTGAAAAAAACCTAAAATAAGTACCATCCATGCGTATGTTTCTGCTAGTAACAAGCCAGCACCTAATGTAAGTGCTAAGGGGTCATCCCAGTTTAGTGTTTCAGTGTATCGCCACCACAAGTATCGAGAAGATGTAGTGACAGATAAGGTGATCATTACAATCGTGGCCATATGGCCTTTTACGCGTTTGAGCGCGTAAGCAACCAGTAAAATAAAGCTAATAAACACCGCTTGCGCTTCAAGGCTAAACGGAATAGTAACAAATATGGCAAGCAAGAATAATATCAGTGCAACAACGATGTATTTAATAAGTTTGTTCTGCCAAATACGAGCGTCGGCCATTGTTTTAAAAGCACTTTTTTTAGGCTTGTTGTTTTTGGAAAAAAGGCGCCTTATTAATCGGCCTAATTTAAGGTCGTACCAACGAAGTTGCCTTAGGCTGTAACTGACTCCATCATAAAAATAATTTACAGCATGCTTTTTTATAGACACTGATTTTTTTTTGGGTTTATGAACAGCAAAAAGCAAAAATATGCTCTGAATAACAAAGCGTATAATATTGGAATAGATATAAGTTCTATATGGTAACCTTAAGTGTGGATAATAGTTATATAACGCTAACTCAAAGTTTTCTTTGTTCTTTTTTATATTCACAAATAATGAACCGAACAAAGTTATGAAGGGCATTAAAAAGGCTTCAATTACATTTACTTTGTGCTGATTAAAGTAACTATGAAATTTAAATAAAATATAGCGCACAAGCTTATCAGTGAATAATATACTCAAAAGAATATACAATGTACTGTGTATAGGCCTTTTATAAAAAAGAGTAAAGCTCATCGTCAGTTAGCCGCCTTACTTACAAGCCAACCGGCAAGTGTTTCAAAGTCATCGTTCGCTACACTGTATGGAGCGCAATTAAGGGCTACATTACGATTAGCTGTGGCCTCTTTAATAACTTCATCGCTGTTAATAAAAAACGGCGCCATAAATGGCAATGTAGATTGCCAAAGAGAAAATAGATCAAATTCTAACGCTGAGGCTGCGTTGTAACGATTAACGACAAAAAAGTGTTTCCAAGTTGACTCTACTGACTTAAGAGTTTGAAGGCGCTTGTATATGAGGCTATGACAAATTGCATCGCAAGTGACTAGCTCAATAACAATATCGTTTTCTTCTAACGGGTAGTGAGAAATATTAATATGTGAAGGGCAGTCGAATATTATCCAAGCAGATTCTTTATAATCCAGATTTTCGCAATTGTTAATTGTGGATATAATTTCATCTAACGTTGATTCGTTATCGCCATGGGGTAAAAAAAGAACGCCATCGCTGTCTTTGCGAAAATGTAATAACGCATCGTCAAAAGTGCTCTCGTTGCTCCAACCTTTTGTGGCTGTCCACTTAAGGCCAAAGTGTAAACCAAGGTCACTTTTAGTATCTAGGTCTATGGCAACCACATCAACATCAGATTTTTTCAAAACGCACGCTAAGTTTGCAACAACTGATGTGCTACCTATGCCGCCTTTGATACCTTTAATAAAAATCCTTTGCAATGGTATTTACCTTTTTTATTTTTTTTCTTTAGATGTTTTTAATGCGTCATCAATTTCTTTCAATAGCGCATACTTGTTAATTGTTTTTTGATTTTTTTGTGTATTCATAATTTCTATATAGTCGTCACTTTTCCCACCAAAACGGCGAGCTAGGTTTTCTATGTCACTTGATGTGAGTATTTGTGAGCTTTTTGTAGCTAAATTATTCATTACAACCTTTGTAAGCGTAATATTTATTTTTATTAAAAGTGGACAATATTTGGCTATTATATATAGAATAGCAGGCAAAACTAGTAAAAAAGTATTTTTTTTGAGGGCTTTTTAAGTGCATAACTTTAACATAACGGGTTTAGAGCCGGCTGCAAAAGAGTTAAAATCGGCTTCAAGTTATGCTGTTTTAGCGCCTTTAGATAATTTTGTGGTTGAATTTGCTTTACATGCAATTAACCAAAATTGCGCAAACGATATTTACATTGTTTCTCAAGACGTTGAATCTTTTTTTGAGTCGTCATTTTCTGCAGCAATTAATACTGCGTACAAACGCAGTAAAGTTCATCCATTTTCTCTCTCATCTGAGACACAGCATTACTCAATAGAGCGAATAAACAAAGGTATAATTAAAGAGATAGGCGCGTATAAAAAATTAAAAAATGCGCTAGTGTTTATCCACTTCAACACAGAGCTACTTAGTGCAGCAAGCGAAGCTAGCACAAAAACAATAATGAACGATTACAGTGAGTTTGCAAAAAAAACAGGGGTTACCTTATTATTTTTGCTATCTGGTCCAGAAGTAACACACTATCGATTTTTAATAAGGCAGCTTAATAAATCTTTTGATGGATTAATTTTTGTAGATAATGATTCCGCTACCCGCGTTTTAGAGTACGATTATTGGCACCACACTACGGGTGTATTTGCTGATATGCAGTTTCAACTGTCGCTTGAAGATAATAAGTTTTTGGTACAAGAGGGAACTGTAAACGATCTAAAAGTATTCAATGGCTCGCATTTTCCAGATGAGGACGATGTCTGGTTAGTGCAAAGCGCGGTGCCAATCGGTACAAAATTGCCTACGCATTATTATACCGCAAAAGACAATAATGAGCTGTTTGACAAAGGCCCCAAATTAAAAGCGGCAACATTGGTGTTTGCTGTTACGCGTTACACAGATTTAGCACTGCTTGGTAAACAGTGCTTTGAACTGAGGAAAAGCTGCGGTCGTTGGTTGAAATTGGTAGTACAAAATGTTGATGGCGTTATTCGCCATCAAGATGAATGTTTATTTTTAACTTTAGGCGTTAACCTTATTTTGTATAGCTTTTCTGAACCTTCGCGATTATTATCTCAAATTCAATCTATTCAAGGGTTTCAATTTTCTAGACCGTTACCGCCATCTGTCGAGCACGTTCTGAAATATACTGAAAATACGTTTTCTAAAGGCTATTTACCTTTTGATGAATTTACGCGCCAAGTAGAGGTTCATAGTGACTCAGCTGTTAATCTGGGTGTTAGCGGCGTGTTGGTTAAGCTTGAGTTATTACCCCGCATAGAGCCCATTCACCCTTTACACTTGTTTCATATTAAGCGTGAAGGGGATGTATTTAGCCTTGCAGATAACACCGTGTATTTGTACTTGCATGCGTGTAGAGAGAACGACGTAAATAATGCAATTAAGCATTTATTCAAGCTACAAACGAGTGACTTTTTTGTGCAACAAAATGTCATTTCAGATCATTTTCATATACAGCAAGAATGTAAGCAATTAAGGCGGCTTTATAGCGGTAAACATGTTACTGATTATTCTAAACAGTTAACAGAGAATGATAGCTATAAGTTTGAACCCGGTGTGTCAAAAGGGATTACTGAGTCGTTAGACACTCCTGAGTTTACAAATGATGCGCGCCCCGATGCTGTGTCATTTGTAATGAGATTAAAGGCTTAACCAATGAGTATTAATCAGCTTTTTATTACCGTTATTTTGGCAATTATAGTCGGTATTGTGCTTTGTATGTCGGCAACTCAAATATTGGCCAGAGTAAAAACATATTATTACAAGCTTACTTTTAAACACGAAGTACTTGAACCTTATACACCGAATAAAAAAAAGAAGGATGAGCAGTGAAATTATCAGGTTTAGGAGCGTGGAATCTTTATTTCTTAGCTAAATTTGCCTTGTTTTATTACGGCGCAATTGATTTTAATGTATTAACCAATGCAGCCCTTGCAGCACTTTTAGCAATCAAATTTAAAAAAGCGATTATTGAAAAGTTAAAACATGTACTTGGTGGTATTTTTGCGATTGTCATACTTTACCAAGACTCTTGGTTGCCCCCAATAAATAGGCTGACAAAGCAAGCTGGTAATGTTCAAGATTTCAGTTTTGGCTATTTTTTTGAACTTTTAGCACGTGTAATCAGTGTAGATATGCTATTGGCATTATTCGTTATTACCGTGTGTTTTTGGTATACATCTCAGTGGTTACGTTTTACAACAATAACAATTGTTGGGCTGCTTTTGATAGGATGGCAAGGAGAGGGTGAACAACCAGGCACAGTAGTAAATGCCTACTCTACAAATACAACAATTAGAAATGGGCCTACTAATCAAGCACAAGTCATTACGCGCGAAAGCCAAACACCTGATCAAAAATTGTCAGACTTTTATCAACAACAAAGCCATTTAATTAGCCATTTTCCTTCGCAAGTTAATGGCGAACTGTTCGATGTCATCGTTTTAAATATTTGTTCAATGGCGATTGATGACTTGAACGCTATTGGCGTTAGTGTTGAAGACATGTTTAATGATTTTGATGTGGTGTTTTCAGATTTTAACTCAGCAACATCATACAGTGGGCCTGCAGCTATAAGGCTTTTACGCGCAAGCTGTGGGCAAACAAGCCAAACGGCTTTATTTAGTGATGCACCAGAGCAATGTTATCTATTTAAAAATTTAGAAAAATTAGGGTATCAAAGCAGCGTTGTGATGAACCACGATGGCCACTTTGATGACTTTAAAGGCTTGGTTAATCGCTTTGGTGGCCTAAACGATAAACCACTTAATATTGATTCGCTTCCAGTAGCGCAATACGGCTTTGATGACAGTCCTATTTATTCTGACGGTGCGGTGCTAGATAGTTGGCTTAAAAATGAAGCGCAAGATTGTGAGCCGTGTGCAATGTATTACAACACAACAAGCCTTCACGATGGTAACCAGCTGGCTAATAAAAAACGCATGAATAGCCTTGAAAGTTACCCAATCAGGCACGCTAATTTATTATCTGATATTAATCGTTTTATTCAAAACCTTGAAAAGCGCGGCCGTAATGTCATGTTAATGATAGTACCCGAACATGGTGCAGCATTAAAAGGTGACAAGGTACAGTTTGCTGGCCTTCGTGAAATACCAAGCCCTACTATTGTATCTGTACCAGCTGCTATTAAATTTATTGGCCCAGACGTTAAAAGCTACTCGCAGATTATGATTAACGAATCGACTAGTTACTTTGCCTTATCTGAAATTGTTGCAAAAACACTTGAGACAAATGTTTTTGGGGGTAATAACAGCATTGCCAATTTAGTTGAAAACTTGCCAAAAGCCCCAAAAGTTGCCGAAAATGCGGGCACAATCATGATGTACGTGAATAAACGACCTTACATACAACTTGATGGCGAAGAATGGTCTGCTTACCCTCAAGGTTAAAAGTAATTTAGCTATGCAGCAGGCTAGCTCTGCTGTGTAGCGTGTTTATGTTGTTATTCTTATGTGTTAATTAAAACGCAGACTTGTCCAAAAATGTTTACAATAAGCTACCTTATCAAAGCGACTTAGCGTATTATTCGGCTAATTTAGTTTTTCCTGCTTTGAGGATGTATGCGTCTAGATATTCACTGTGCTGATCGGATCGGTATAGCCCAAGAAATCCTTAATATTTTAGTTAACTACAGTGTTGATTTAAAAGGTATTGAGGTCGATTCTGTCAATTGCCGTATGTATGTGAGCTTCCCAGAAATAGAGTTTGAGCAGTTTCAAAAAATCATGCCTTCTATCCGTCTGATTGATGGTGTGCATGATGTACGCACTACCGCATTTCTCCCTTCTGAGCGAGAGCATAATGAATTAAATACCTTGTTACGTGCATTACCTGATGGTGTTATTTCTATTGATGCTAAGGGCTGGGTACGTTTATGCAACGATGCTGCCTGTAAAGACCTGCAGTTAAGTGAAAAAGAAGTTATTGGCGCTAACATAAATAACCTACTAAAGGGCTTTAACTTTACGCGTTGGTTAGAAGGTAAGGAAGTGTTAGGCCAAACGACTCGGGTTGAAGTAGCTGGCGAAGACTTTATTGCAGATATTTTACCAATTGCCGTGCCACAAGGCAGCGAAGGCGATGTTTTAGCTGGTGCGGTTATCAACATTAAGTCGCAAAGCCGTTTAGGTCAGCAAGTTAGTGCATTTAGACGCTACGGACAAGAAAGCTTTGCCACCATTCATAACTTTAGTACTGCTATGCGCCGTGTTGTGCGTGAAGCACGAAAAATGGCACAGTTAGAAGCACCCATACTCATCACGGGTGAAACAGGCACAGGTAAAGAGTTACTTGCGCGAGCGTGTCATTATGCGTCAAACCGTTCTGTGAAGCCATTTATTGCGCTTTCGTGCGCGTCGTTACCTGATGATGTAGCGGAGTCTGAGCTTTTTGGTTATGCAGGCTACGAAGAAAATGCAGCGCCTAAACGCGGTGTACTAGAGCAAGCTGACGGCGGTACCGTATTTTTAGATGAAGTGGGTGAAATGTCGACCCAGTTACAAACTAAACTTTTGCGCTTTTTACAAGACGGAACGTTTAGAAAAGTAGGCGATGAGAACGAAGTAAAGGTTAATGTTCGTATTGTAGCCGCTACTCAAAAAGACTTGCCCGCAATGGTACAAGAAGGTGTGTTTAGAGAAGACTTATACTATCGAATTAATGTATTAACTCTCGAAATTGCTCCATTGCGAGATCGCAAAGCCGATGTGGGTCCTCTGGCAGAGCATTTTATCCAAAAATATGCCCAGCAAAATGGCCATGCTATTCCGTTATTATCACAAGAGTGTTTGAGTTTTTTACAAGAATATCCGTGGCCTGGTAATGTTCGCCAACTTGAAAATGCTATTTATCGCGCAGTCTCATTGTTAGATGATAGCGAGTTACGTTTAGAGCATTTACAACTACCTACGTTTACACATGAGTTAGGGTATTTGGAGTCAGACTTTGAAGGCTCGCTTGATCAAGCTGTGAAGCGTTTTGAGGCAACGTTGCTGCGTAAACTTTACCCTGCTTACCCAAGCTCAAGGCAACTAGCCAAACGCTTAGGGCTTAGTCATACCGCAGTGGCAAATAAGTTGCGTGACTACGGTATAAACAGAAAAACCGTTAAAGTTTAGATGACTCTAAAATTAAAACAGGGGACTAGCTTTTAGTCCCCATGTTTTTTGTAACACCATCAATAGCAATCGTTTCTATACCGTCTTCATTAAAGTTAATAACAATACTGGCATTGTTGCGCGTAAAAAAGTAACTACGGTTGTTAAGCTCAATTACATAGTCGCCTTTTACTCGGTCGCTAAACTTTTGTTTTTTTAGTGACACAGTATGCTCACCAATTTGCCAATTAAACCCTTCAATAAACCCATTGTTAAACTCTTGAACCCATACCTGGCTTTCATCTTTTGATAGTGTAATTGCAACTGAGTATGAACTTGGAATACTTTGCATATTGTAGCTTTTAGCGCCAATTTTAAATTGTTCAGCTTTTTGTTGCCAAGCAAAACCAAAGTCAAATTCTTTTTGTATACCCGTTGAGTAGGTAATAGTGCCTTTGCCGGGTAATGAAAAATCAGCTAGCGCTGAATAGCTTGGTACGAGTAATCCAATAAACGTAATTATATGTAGTAGAGGTTTCATAAGCATTTTATTTTTATATATATGAGTGATAAAGAGTAAGGGAGAACATACGTCTTAGCAAGTGCTTGTGATACACTCGATTAAATTTTGCTGGTAAGACCTTTGTTGTGAACTTATATATTCGACTCCTATTATTATTTTTTAAAATTAAGCGTAATAAACACTATCAAGATTTACTCGATACGGTAGATATTGATTACAAAGCACTTCCTACTGATTGTGATATTAATTTACATTTAACTAATTCGCGCTATTTAGCCATGATGGACTTGTCGCGTACGTGGATGACTGAGCGAGTAGGTTTGCTAAAACAAATAATGAAACGACGTTGGTTTCCTATTGTTAATGCAACAGCTATTACTTACATTCGTGATATTAAACCCATGCAAAAATACACTATTAGCACTAAGTTAGTGGGCTGGGATCATAAGTATTTTTACATTGAGCAGAAATTTCATTCTGATCGTGGTTTGCATGCGATTGCGTACGTACGTGGCGTATTTAAAAGCAAAAAAGGTGTTATAAGTATTGAAGAGATGCTTGAAGTGGCTGGCTTTGAAGGTAAAACTCCTATTTTACCCAGCGAAGTAATGCACTGGAAAGAAATGCTTGAACAGAAAAAAATGACTAATTTACCAAAGTAAATGAAAAAGGCGCTTTGCGCCTTTTTCAATTTTAAGCTTTTATATTTAGCTTACCTTGAAAGTCCTGCCACCCTGGTGGGAACTGCCCACGTAATACATACGAAAACGCAATCAGTTCTGCAATCACAAAATAAAGCTCTTTTGGAATCTCTTCACCTAATTCGAGGTGCGATAAGGTTTTAGCTAAATCGGGATCTTCGTGGATCATGATCCCTTTTTGTTTTGCTGCAGCGATTATTTCTTCCGCCAACTCACCAAACCCCTTAACACTCACTGAAGGCGTGCTTCCTGCTTCGTATAAAAGGCCAATTGCCGACTTGCTCTTAGGGGAATCACTCATAGCTACACCTTAATATTAATAATTGCATGGGATTTATAAAAAGCAGCATGGGTTGCCTCCCCTCGTTTTAGGTTTAGTTCAGCAACTTGTAAGCCGTGTTTAGCCAGTTTTGAGCGCAGATTATCAAGGTGAGGGTGGGCAATGGCACTCACTTCTTGGCTTGATGCTAATAATTGGCAATCGAGCGATTTGTCCATTAGCTCGGCGGTAATTTGTAGTTGACCGAGATCAGCATAATCAAAATTTAATCTAACAAACCAGACATTTTTAGGCTCTAGCTTATCGGCCGATGGCTTTTTATATTGCCCTAGCGTTATTTCTGTTTGGGCTGCTTCTGGCGGTAATTTCATCGGAAGTAAAAACTGTGCCAGCGGGTTACTTTCGGGTTGCTGATTTGGTGTTGAAACACTTACCTGTGTGAGCGTGTTTTTAACCTGAGTTAGCTCTCCAGCAAGCGCTTGCACTTGTGATTGCTGAAGTTGCTCTAGTATTTTTGAACTTGCTTTGCCAGCTTTAAATGTAGGCATAAGCACCTGTAGTAATGCATCAATGCCTGTTTTTGAGTCAAAGGTAATTGGGGCTACAGATTGGTTAATAATAGGCGCCGCCAAAATACTAACCGCTAGCTGCTCAAGCCCTTTGGTAAAGCTACTTTGCAGGGTGTCATGCGTGAGGCTGTGAGGCTGCAGCGTCGCTAATATCTCTCTTTGCACGGCAGTCGGGCTAACGTTGCTGCTTGATACCATACGATTAAAAGCTTGATTAACCAGCGCATTGAGGTCAGGTGTTTGCTTAGTCGCTTTAACTTGAATATCGGCTATTTGACTGCTCAATGAAATTTTTTCTTCAGTGAGTGTGTGAGTTGAATCATGCGATGGTGGCAGCTTTAAAAGCGGCGTTAATATCTTAGCTTCAATAGGTTGCAACATTTGGCTTGGTGAGGCAATAGTTGTTGTGTTACTAAATACTGTATTAAATAGGGTGTTACTTGCTGGTGTAGAAGATACAGCATGTGTTTGTTGGATTGCTGGGCTAGTGGCTTTTAGGGTAGGGAGTGTTGTGGCCAGTTTATTATCTGCATTAGTTTGTTGAGTATGGCTAAGCCTCGCTTTTGTAACAGGAAGAGAATTTAGCTCTTTAATTGTAGTTTGTTTTTGTAGGTCTTTACTCAAGGTGGATTGAACTTGCACTGTTTGGGTTTTTAATACTTGCTCTGTATTTTTGGTTGCGGGTTCTGCCTTTGTTTGAGTGCTTAACAGTGCGCCTGATTGTGCACCTACCTCTGCTTTACTTTGGGCTGAGGCTTTTTCGATTGATTGGGGGTTATGTTCTGGTGTATTTGCCGTAATAGCATTGGGTATAGGCAAATGACTACTGATAACTTTGCCACCAGGAGGCTGCCAAACAGCAACATTTGCTTTTATTAGCTGTGTTAACTGCACAATAGGGGGCAATTGAGAGAAGTGCTTAGGTAAAATATTAACAAGTTCAGTACTTGGCTTTTGCGCACTATTAGCAACTTGTATACCTGCATTTTCAATTAAGTTAATTCTACTCGTTGGTGGAGACGGGGCGATAAACTGTTTTGGTAAAGTGAGTGATGGTGCTATTTGAGTTTTGTTTTCGTTTGCAAACGATTTGTTTTCAAAATAATTTACTGCATCATTGATTCGTGTTTTTAAATCACTAAAACTAGTTTGCAGCCAAGACTTTATAGGGCTATGAGTACTCACCAGCGGACTTACTTTAGCGGTGTTATTGAACCGCGCTGGCGCGGTTTGTAAATTAGCGTGTTGCGCAGTAAGTAATTCATTAAAAGGTTTAGTAAAAGAGTTACTCAGCATCACTTTTACGCTTTGAGCTTGTGTTGTTATTACAAGCTTATCGGCTTGATTTGCAACAGTCACTTTCACGGGCGAGTTAGGCAGTTCAGCAAGCTGCGTGTTTGATACTTGCGTGGTGAAAGAGCCTGATTTTTGCGGATGCGTTAAAATGGCTAATTTAGGCGTTGCCTGTAGTTGTGCATTGGGTAACAAGCTTGCTAGCATTTTAACCAGCTTTGTTTGGCTTAACGGCTGGGTATGGACGGTATCAGCAAAGCGGTTAATAACATCAATTTGTGCGCCTTTAGTGTTGGTACTTATGACTAGTTTTAAAGGTTGCTCTGTGCTGAGAAGCTGAGCAACATCTTTATTAATGGCAATATTAGCATTGAGCTTATCAATAATTAGCTTTGGTGCAGGTGCTAAAGCAAGCTGAACTGAAAGTGGCTTGCTTTCAACTTCTGCGCCGGTACTAATAAAATTTAATAAGCGTTGTAATTGGGCAGGCTGGTTAAGTTTAATTGTTGCTGCATTTGGCAAAATAGATAGCTGCTTTCCGTCTGCGCTTAGTTGAATGCGCGCGCTAGCAATTTTATCTAAAGATTGAGGGGCATTGCTTGTGCCTAGTCTGAGCGTTTGCCATTGCTTATTAACCAGCACTTCTAGTGTGATAGAGTCTTTGGAAAATTGAATGTTTTTAGCCGCAAGTACTTCACTTGGTATTTGTGGTAACTCATTGGTTTGGTTATTAGTTGATGAATTGATAACCAATGAATTGGATAATGTTATTTGCGTTGGCGTATTCATTATTTTAAATCAAGTTTTCTCTATTTTAAGTGAATCGATTTTAAAGCAATATTCGTATTACCCTATCATTATGGTAGACTAACTCCTAATTTTTGGCAGAGAGAATCGTCATCTTGTTACACATTAAGTCCGTCTCCTGCATCAAGCAAGAACGTTGTTTGTTTGCGGACCTTAATTTTAGCCTTAAAAGCGGTCAAATCATGCAATTAGCGGGTCCTAATGGGGCTGGTAAAACATCGTTATTGCGTATCATCGCTGGCTTTTCTGCGCCTGATGAAGGCGAGGTTTTGTATCAAGAACGCTCAATAAATAAATACTATGAAGAGTTCGCCCACGACTTACTTTTTATAGGCCATAAAACGGGTGTTAACATTCAGTTGAGCGCTGTTGAAAATGTACGCTTTTGGTTACGGATCAACGGTTATTCAAATGAGCCCGACCTATACCCAATCTTAGCAAAACTAGGCTTGGTCGGTCTTGAAGATGTGCCTGTTAGAATGCTGTCGGCAGGCCAGCAACGACGAGTTGCGTTAGTTAGACTTTGGCTAAGCAACGCAAATTTATGGGTGTTAGACGAGCCATTTACTGCGCTCGATAAAAGCGGTGTTGCGTTTTTGCAGCAGCGATTTACTCAACATTTAAATAATAATGGCGCCATATTATTAACTACCCACCAAGACCTAACTACTCACTTTAGTGATTTACAAACAATCACATTGGAGTACCGCCACTGATGACTCGTCAACACTCTTATTGGTTACTATTCAGTGCGGTTTTTACTAAAGATATAAAGCTTGCCTTTCGCCAGCGAGCTGAAATTGTAAACCCAATATTGTTTTTTTTAATTGTTATTTCTTTGTTTCCGTTAGCAATAGGTCCTGAGCCCGGTCTGCTTGCTAGAATGGCGCCCGGTATCATTTGGGTTGCAGCTTTACTCTCTACTATGTTGGGCTTAGATAAACTGTTTAGAGATGACTTTAATGATGGTTCTCTTGAGCAGTTAATTGCCTCATCGTACCCATTGTCACTTACAGTGCTTGCAAAAGTGGCTGCACATTGGGTTGTGACGGGGTTGCCCCTTGTATTAATGACCCCGTTATTCGCGTTATTACTTAATTTAGATAGTAATGCGCTGGTGGCCACTGTTTTAACGTTATTATTGGGTACACCGTTATTAAGTTTTATTGGTGCAATAGGTGCTGGGCTTACTGTTGGGCTACAAAAAGGGGGTATTTTGATGAGTTTACTCGTACTGCCTTTGTATATTCCTGTTCTAATTTTTGCAACGTCGGCTATCGATACCAGTGTTATGTCGCTGGATTATAGCGGGCAACTTGCCATCCTTGGTGCTATGTTAGTCATCGCTATTATTAGCGCACCAATCGCCATATCGTCAGCTTTAAAAGTGAGTATAAGTTAATGTGGAAGTGGTTACATCCCTATGCTAAAGCAGAGCGTGCATACCAGTTATGCAATACGTTACTGCCTTATTTTGCCGTAGTTACGGTTGTTAGTATGCTCGTTGGTTGGGTGTGGGGGCTTGGTTTTGCACCTGCCGATTACCAACAAAAAGACAGCTACCGTATCATTTTTATTCACGTTCCTTCTGCCATTTTATCAATGGGGGCATATTCCTCTATGGCCATTGCTGCCATTGTTGCGCTTGTATGGCAACTCAGAAACGCAGAACTTGCCGTTATAGCAATTGCACCAGTTGGCGCATGTATGACTGCAATAGCACTTATAACCGGGGCTGCATGGGGTAAACCTATGTGGGGCGCTTGGTGGGTGTGGGATGCACGACTCACATCGGAGCTTATTTTATTATTTTTATATTTGGGCGTAATTTCGTTATACCACGCTTTTGAAGATAAAAAGTCAGCGGGCCGCGCTGCATCTATCTTAGCGATTGTAGGGGTGATCAATTTACCAATCATTCACTTTTCGGTTGAGTGGTGGAACACCCTCCATCAGGGAGCAAGCATCACTAAATTTAATACCAATGCGGTCGACTCAAGTATGTTTTGGCCATTAATGGTAAATATTTTAGCCTTTGCAGCGTTTGTTGGCACAGTCACTTTAATTCGTCTTAAAAATGAAATTTTGCAACGTGAAAAGCATCGCCCATGGGTGCGCCAGTTGCTTAATAGGGGGTAATTATGCAGTTTGACTCTTTTTCTGATTTTATTGCAATGGGAGGCTATGGATTTTATGTATGGCTTTCATTTGGCACATGCGCACTTATTTTACTGGGTATTTTAGTGAGCTCTTTAAGAGATACTAAGCATATTATGGCTTCAGTAGAGCAACAAATTGTGCGTGAAGAGCGTATAAAACAAGCCAAGCAGGAGCAAGCATCATGAACCCTAGACGTAAAAAACGCTTATTAGTGATTGTTGCTATTTTATTTGGTTTGGGTTCTGCCATAGGTTTAGTGCTTTATGCTTTACAAGAAAACATAAACTTATTTTATACCCCAAGCGAATTGATTGATGGCAAAGGCCCAAACAAAGAAAAACCTTTTATTGGTCAAAAGCTTCGTATTGGCGGCATGGTGGTCCCAGGATCTGTTGAAAGAAACGAGCAAAGCTTAGAAGTGAGTTTTAAATTAATTGATACAGGTCCATTAGTGACTGTGAAATATCAGGGGATATTGCCTGATCTGTTTCGTGAGGGGCAGGGTATTGTTGCGCAAGGTGTTTTAATTGAGCCTAATGTCATTGAAGCGTTTGAAGTACTGGCCAAGCATGATGAAGAATACATGCCTGCAGAAGTTGCTGAAGCGGTTAAAGGTATTAAGCATGAAAAACCAAAATACAACTTAGATAGTGGTAATTAGCTATGATCCCAGAAATTGGTTATTTTTCTTTAACGCTTGCCATGGTGCTGAGCGTTTTATTATGTATTTTTCCACTTTGGGGCGCGCATACAGGTAATCTTCGCTTAATGCGTGCTGCCCCCTCTTTAGCTATTGGTCAGTTTGCGTTTGTATTAATTTCGTTTGCTGCGCTTATTTACGCAAGTTTAACTGACGACTTTACCGTATCTTATGTGGCGTATCATTCGAGTAGCACACTGCCATGGTATTACAAAATAACATCGACTTGGGGCGGCCATGAAGGAGCAATATTGCTTTGGTTAGTGATGCAAGCAGGTTGGACTGCTGTTGTTGCTGCTCGCTCAAAGTCATTACCTTGGGTTCTACGTGCCCGTGTTTTAGGCGTGCTTGGTTTTTTAGGTGTTGGTTTCATGATGTATACCTTACTATTATCAAGCCCATTTGAACGTTTACTTCCTTATTTTCCGGTAGAAGGGCGAGATTTGAATCCGCTTTTACAAGACCCCGGTATGATCATTCACCCGCCATTACTTTACATGGGTTATGTTGGGCTATCGGTTGCTTTTTCGTTTGCTATTGCAGCACTGTTAACAGGTAAGCTTGATAACACGTGGGCTAAATGGTCACGTCCGTGGACAATGACCGCGTGGGGCTTTTTGAGTTTAGGTATTACTATTGGCAGTTGGTGGGCTTATGCAGAGCTTGGCTGGGGTGGCTGGTGGTTTTGGGATCCAGTAGAAAACGCGTCGCTTATGCCTTGGCTTGTTGCAACCGCTTTACTTCATTCGCTAAGCGTGACAGAAAAGCGCGGCATTTTTAAATCGTGGACCGTATTACTGGCAATTGCAGCATTTTCGTTAAGCTTGCTGGGAACGTTTATTGTGCGTTCAGGTATTATTGTATCAGTTCATGCGTTTGCAACTGATCCCGACAGGGGCCTGTTTATACTCGCCTTTTTAGGAATAGTTGTTGGCGGTGGTTTAGCGCTTTACGCATTACGTGTATCGCAAGTTCATAGCGAAGGACGCTACAAATTTGTATCGCGCGAAGTGGCACTGTGGCTAAACAATATCTTTTTAGTTGTGGCGACCTTAATTGTATTATTGGGTACTTTATTGCCTATGGTGCACAAAGAAATGGGCTTAGGCAGTATTTCTATAGGTGAACCGTTCTTTAATAAAATGTTTGCAATACTACTTGTGCCATTTGCTATTTTAATGGGCATTGGTCCTTTTTTACGCTGGAAGCAAAACAAATGGGCGTTTTTGCAAAATAAAATTGTTGTAGGTATTTTGGCCAGTGTGGCGATTACTTGTGTATGGTTGTTCTCAGCTTACGACGAAGTGACACCACTTACGCTATTAGCAACAACGCTGGGTGTGTGGGTTGCTGTTTCAACCTTGATTGACATTTACACTAAGGCCGCAGTGCATGGCACATTAAAAGAAGGGTTAAAACGCTTAGGTGTTAGTTATTGGGCAATGGTGCTAGGCCACATTGGTATGGCATTTGTTATTGCGGGCGTTGCGTTAACCTCTGCGTACTCTGTTGAGCGTGATGTATCGATGAAGCAGGGCGATATAGTGCAGCTTAATCAATACAACTATCGCTTTGAAGGCGTTAAAACAATTCGTGGACCTAATTACAGTGGCCATGCTGGTGTTGTTACGGTGCTAAAAAACGATGATGTAGTCACTCGTTTGTACGCCGAAAAACGTAAATACGATATTGGCATGCAATTTATGACAGAAGCTGCCATTGATGCTGGCTTCACACGTGATTTATACCTTGCTCTAGGCGAGCAATTAAGCCAAGGGGCTTGGTCTCTGCGCATATACCACAAGCCGTTTGTGCGTTGGTTATGGATTGGTGGTGTATTAATTTCACTTGCAGGATTCATGATTTTGTTTGATAAACGTTACCGTACATCTGCAAAAACAGCTCGAAAAGCAGCAGCGGAGAGTGTGTTATGAACCGTAAATTGTTAGCCATAGCGCCTCTTTTAGCCTTTGCTTTTGTATGTGTGTTTTTATACCAAGGTTTATTTGCAAACCCACGCGAAATACAAACTGGGCGAATAGGCCATGAAATGCCTGCTTTTACGCTTCCTGATTTAATGCAAGACAACAAGCAATGGACCAACGAAGCGTTAAAAGGCGAGGTATATTTACTAAATGTATGGGGCACTTGGTGCCCAACCTGTTTAGCTGAGCTGGGCTACTTAACAAAGCTGCGAGAGCAAGGCGTTAAAATTATTGGCTTGTACTATGTGCAAGGCTACGACGCCGACTTTGATGGCCCGTTTGACATGCAAGCACTACGTACTGAAGTACAAGATATGCTTAAGCGTGCGGGTAACCCTTATCAGTTTAATATTTTGGATTTACATCGAACGCTGTCGTTAGATTTGGGTGTTTCAGGTGCGCCAGAAACATTTTTAATCGATAAAAACGGCACTATTTTGCTACACCATACCGGTGATATTAATCCGCGAGTATGGCGTTCTAAATTTGCACCTATGATGCAGGAGCTAAAATAATGAAGTGGCTATTGTTTTCACTCAGCCTTTTACTGACTACGAGTGCATTAGCGCAAACTGATCGCTACGTATTTGATACCGACGAGCAAGCGGTTCGTTTTGAAGAGCTTACAAAAGAACTTCGTTGCCCTAAATGTCAAAATCAAAACATTGCTGATTCTGACGCTATCGTTGCTAAAGACCTTCGAGAGAGAGTGGTAGAGCTAGTTAAAGAAGGCAACACCAAAGATGAAGTAATTGACTACATGATTGACCGCTATGGTTACTTTGTTCATTACGACCCACCTGTTACACCTGCAACACTAGTACTTTGGGTATTGCCGGTATTAATTGTTATTGTTGGGTTTGGTTTTATTGTAATTCGTCAGCGTAAAGCGTCTGTAAAGCAGACTTGGAGCAACCAAGATGAAGTACTTTTAAATAAGCTAATTGAACAAAATAAACGTCAGGAGCAAAGTTAAATGATTTTAATGTGGGCGTGTTTTGCTTTACTCACACTGATTGCACTGGCGTTTGTTATTCTGCCTTTTTTACAAAAAGAGCGTGTTAAAACAATTACTCACAACGCAAATGCCGAGCTTATAAGTATTTACGAACAACGTTTGGTTGATTTAAAGACCGATTTAGATAATCAACGTATAGATGATGCTAACTATTCTGAATCGATAGTTGAACTAAAACGCCGTTTGCTTAATGAGCTTTCTCCAGAAAAATCATTAATTAGCAAAGGTAACAACCGTATTTTTGCCCTGACAGGCGGCGCATTTGTTATTGCACTAAGCGGTATTTTTTACAGTTTAACGGGTAGTCAACAGCAAATTTCAGCATGGCACGATGCCATGGATAACCTGACCGAATACGGTGAGCGCGCTGTAATGCAAAAAGGCGAGCAGCTTACTCAAAACGAGCTACAAGCATTTGCTCTGGCGTTACGCACCAAGTTAAGCCGTTCAGGCGATGACGAAATGGCATGGATGTTACTTGGTCGTGTTGCCATGTCACTGAATGAATTTGATATGGCTCAGCAGTCATTTGATAAAGCACTGCGCATGAACCCCGATAATAAACAGGTGTTAATAAGTTACAGCCAAATTTTGCTACTTGAAGGCAGCGAAGCGAATATGACGCGTGCAGCGGGTATGTTGTCTAAAGTGTTAAACGCAGAACCGACTAACTTAGATGCTATTTCGTTATTAGCGCTCATTGCTTACGAGCGAAAGGACTGGCCTCAAGCTAAAGCCGCCTTTGAAGTATTACTAGCCAGTATGGAAAAAAATGATTCTCGCTATGGTTTAATATCTCAGCGTATTGCAGATATTGAACTGCAAATGCAAAGCGAAGGCTCGGTAATGCCAGTAACTAAAGCCAACAGCATTGCTGTTACCGTTAATGTTGCCAGTGAGCTTATAAATAAACTGCCTGAAAAGGGGACTTTATTTGTATTTGCAAAAGCGGCAAATGGTTCGCCAATGCCGATTGCTGCTGTAAAACTTACTTCATATTCATTCCCTGTTACAGTTGAGTTAAACGATAGCACTGCCATGGTTGAAGGTATGAACTTATCTAGCGCAGAAGATATTATTATATCGGCGCGTATTTCGCTTGATGATTCTGTTATGCCAAGTTCAGGCGAATTAGAAGGGCATTCTGGCTCATTAAAGCGTGAAAGTGTAAGTGAATACCAACTTAAAATAGATACATTAATACCTTAAGGACGAAAAATGTTAAGACAAAGTTTAGCTTTTTTAAGCTTTTTGATACTGGCCGGTTGTGCGCAAGTACCAGAAAGTAAAGTTGATGAAAGAGATCCACTGCAAAGTATTAACCGTCCGTTGTATGACTTTAATATGGATGTTTTAGACGCTTACATACTTCGCCCAGCAGCGGTTGGTTATGTTGCTGTGACTCCTGTGCCTGTGCGTCAAAGCATTGTTCACTTCACTGATAACCTAACGGCACCGGTTGATATGGTAAATGCTGGGCTACAGGGTAAACCGGGTAACGCAAGTGTAAGCCTTGCGCGCTTTTTAGTGAATTCTACCGTGGGCATTTTTGGTATTTTTGATGTTGCTAGCTCGCTTGGTTTAAATCGAGTAGATGAAGATTTTGGCCAAACAATGGGTGTGTGGGGCATTGGTGATGGTGCATACTTAATGCTACCTGCAATGGGGCCTACTACAGCAAGAAACTTAACCGGTGACGTAGTAGACAACTTTGTTCTGCCTGAAATTGCCTTAACTACGCCACAAACGGTGCTAGTATTTGCGTTAAAAGCGGTAGAAGCGCGTGCTTCATTAATGGCGCAAGAAGGGCTTTTAAATGACTCACTTGACCCGTATTTATTTGTAAAAGATATTTATTTTCAGCGTCAGTTATTCGAACTTTACGATGGTAACCCGCCAATTAAAGAAGAGCCTGCCGACTTTGATGAAGACTTTTTAGAAAGTTTATAAGCCAAATCAAAATAAAAACGCCAGCTTAATGCTGGCGTTTTTATAGAATAATGCTTTGCAAGTATTAGGTATTAACCATCAAACTCATCTGCTCGTTCACCCAACTAAGTGCCTCGTGATACGCATCAGGTACTTTATCGGCAATATTAAGTGCTGTTGAAATATCGTTTGCTTGTGACCAATCAGCCTTTTCGTAATGTTTAACAAGGTTTAAGTATTGCGCTAATAACCCCTCGTTATCTAACAGAGCTGCCTTAATATCGTTAGACAAAGGAAGCTTTTGCATCACACTTTGCATACTTTCATCTAAAATGGCATCCATTAACGACATCATACCGGTTAAAAATGCCATGCCGGTGTCTTTCATTTGGCCATGTGAAATAGCTAACAGCTCACAAAAGCGAGCGCGTGTAAGTGATAGCCTAATTAACTCTACCGGTTTATCAGCCGATACTTGTGCAGCAAATAACAAAGAGAGAAGTTTTTTGATCTCTTGAGCACCTAAAACAATAAGTGCTTGTTTTATAGTGCTTATTTCAGCTCGTCGTGCAAAGGCTGCTGAGTTTGAGTATCTAAGTAGTTTGTAAGACAGGTTTACATCACGTTCAAACACATCGGTGATTTTTTTTAGGTCCATCTCTACGCTTGACGTTTGGTAAAGTAATTCTGCAAGTGCCATTTCTGATGGTGGTAACGCTTTACTTTGCACCATTTCTGGTTTTGAAAAGAAAAACCCTTGAAAATAATCAAAGCCAAGCTCTAACGCTAAGCTATATGCTTCGTAGGTTTCTACTTTTTCAGCTAAAAGCTTTATATGAGGGTGCGCCTTTAGCTCTTTTATAATGGTTTTTATTGTTGCTAAATCACACGTTAAAAAGTCGATTTTAATAATATCGATAAACGGATAAAAGTGGCGCCATACCGGCTGGTGAATGTAATCATCGAGCGCGATGGTGTAGCCTTTGTCTTTGAGATTTTTAACAATCGCAAGTAAACGTTTACCCGGTTGAATTGTCTCAAGTATTTCTACAACAATGGTGTCTTTACCTAACAGGGTAGGGTAACCCTTAAGTAAGGTTTCTAGTGTAAAGTTAATATAAGCGGGTTTGTTATCGGTTAAGTCTTCTAAACCAAAGTTAAACTGACTGCCTTCAATTAAGCGTGTAGTTGCTTCGTCACCATCTATATCTGGAAATACATTATCTACGCCATCACGAAATAAAAGCTCATAACCAATAAGCTCTTTATCACGATTTAAAATAGGTTGGCGCGCAGCATAAAAATACATAAAAAAATCCGTGTCAGTCGAGTCAGTCGCTATTGTAATAATATATTAGAAAACATACAAAATAGCATGCTGTATATTTTACTAAATAATAAAATATCATTATTAAATAAAAGCGTTTGGCTATTTTTTAGCAATTGTTTTCAATATGATTATTTTTAAACTAAGAAAATACAACAAATAGAGATTTTTCTTACAAGCATGATATAGTCCGAAGGAATGCTTTTATCCTAATAGTGACTTTATTATAAAATTTTAAGAGTCAATATTCGGATCAAAAGCCTGCTACTTTTAATTGTTTTATGGAGGCGAATTTGGAAACAGGAATGATCATTTCATTGTCACTATATTTTGTTGTTATGTTAGGTATTGGTTTATATGCCTATAAGCAGTCAACAAGTGATGTTTCTGGTTATATGCTGGGTGGTAGAAACTTGTCGCCAAGTGTTGCAGCACTCTCAGCGGGTGCTTCAGATATGAGTGGCTGGATTTTAATGGGGTTACCTGGCGCCATGTTTGTTACTGGCTTAAGTAGCACATGGATTGCATTTGGTTTAATTGCCGGTGCATGGTTAAACTACTTTTTAGTCGCGCCGCGTTTAAGGGTTTACACTGAAAAAGCGAATGACTCTATTACCATCCCTGATTACTTTTCTAACCGATTTAACGATGAATCAAATTTACTCCGTGTTGTGTCGGCTGTTGTAATTATTGTGTTCTTCACACTGTATACCTCTTCAGGTGTTGTTGCCGGTGGTAAACTATTTGAAAGCTCATTTGGCTTAAGCTACGAAATGGGGCTATACATCACAACGGGTGTTGTTGTTTTGTATACACTCTTTGGTGGCTTTTTAGCGGTTAGCTTAACTGACTTCGTGCAAGGCTGTATTATGTTTATTGCACTTATTTTAGTACCCGCTGTAGCTTACTCTTTATTAGAGCAACCACTGCAGTCAACCCTAAACAGTGTTAATCCAGACATGCTAAGTTGGATAGGCGCAGGGTCTGCGCTAGGTATTATTTCAGCAATGGCGTGGGGCTTGGGTTACTTTGGTCAACCACATATCATTGTTCGCTTTATGTCGGTGCGCAGTGTTAAAGATATGCCAACAGCACGTCGTATTGGTATGTCTTGGATGATTGTTGCTGCAATTGGTGCGGTAGGTACGGGTATTTTTGGTGCAGCATACACTTATGAAAATAATATAGTTGTGGATGATCCTGAAACTATATTCTTGATCCTGTCAGAGCTGTTGTTTCATCCACTTATTGCTGGCTTTTTACTTGCAGCAATATTAGCTGCAATAATGAGTACAATTTCATCTCAGCTATTAGTAAGCTCAAGCTCACTAACTGAAGATTTTTACAAAACATTTTTACGTAAAGAAGCCAGTGACGCAGAGCTTGTACTAGTAGGGCGCATTAGTGTGTCTATTGTTGCAATACTTGCTATTTACCTCGCATACGATAGAGACAGCTCTATTTTAGACTTAGTGAGTAATGCATGGGCTGGCTTTGGTGCTGCATTTGGCCCGCTTGTATTGTTTAGCCTTTACTGGAAACGTATGAACTTTGCGGGTGCGCTTTCAGGTATGGTTGTGGGTGCAGTTACTGTTTTACTATGGATTTACGGCCCATTCACAATCAACGGTGAAAGTTTAAGTAGCGTAATGTACGAAATTGTCCCAGGCTTTATACTTGCAAGTATTGCTATTGTAGTTGTAAGTTTAGCAACCAATGAGCCTAACTCAGATATAACAACGTTATTTGATGAAGTTGAAAAAGAGCTTTAATTAATATTCGTTTTTATAAAAGCTATAAAAAAGGGAGCAACTAAGTTGCTCCCTTTTTATTTGCAAAATGTTTAGCTTGCTTGTTTAGCGTTGTTATCGTCAATAGATGCAACGTTATCTGATTTTTTATTTTTACTTGCCGCTTTAGTAGTAGGCTCTTTGGCACCTTTAAGTACCGACATAAAGTCGTCTTTACTTTTTGCTATTTCTAACGCAAGCGATTCTATTTGTTGCTCACTCAATGGCACGTCTACTTTTTCTAGCATCAGCTCAAGTGATTCTGCTATGTCTAGCATTTTGTCATAGGCATCAGCTTCTTTTTTAGTAGTAAACGTCATACGCTCGACTCCGTTTCGTTCTACAACATATTTAACAACAACAGCCATGATTTCTCCTGCAAACTTGCTTGGCACTGTGGTTTATAAAAAACCATAAGATTACTGTTTTTATATACAGTAAAGGTTTGCAAGTAAATATGCAAGCGCAGAGTTGTAATTTTTAAGTGTCTTAAATTTGACAAAAAACGGTAACTTAACTTTATTTAATATATCACTTGGTTGTACCAGCTGCATTTTAAGGATTTCGGATAAAAGTGATAATGCATTTAGGTACTTCCAAAGTGGCTAGCCTCGCGTTTGTCATTTATGGTCTTCCCTAATAATTAAAATAAATATGTTCTAAAATGGACAATAAGGACGAATAAATGAAAATATTTAAACTTTTACTTATAGCAAGTTTGCTAAGTATCCTACCCATTACTACCTCTTACGCGCAATTACCTGAAGTGAGCAAATCTATGTCTCCCATCGAAGCGGTAAGTATTAATGATGCAGATGCAAAAATGTTGGCTAAACTTCCTGGAATTGGTAAAAAGAAAGCACAAGCAATAGTAAATTACCGAGATGAAAATGGTTTATTTACAAGCCTTGAGGACTTGGCCAAAGTGAAGGGAATTGGCAAAAAAGTAATGGGTAAGTTAGAAGGAAAAGTTAAACTTTAGCAAAAGGGCGCTAAGCGCCCTTTTCATGTTGTTGTAGTGCTTCGTCTAGGTTTTTTCTGGCAAAATTTATATCGACCGGAGCGGTTAATAACGGATAAAAAAGCCCTCCGAGTATTAAAAAGGGAATGATTATCCAACCTTCAAAAAGTGTAAATATTAAAAACAACGGGCTTAATAGCAATATTTTGATAATACGCAGTAATACGCGGTCGGTAGGTGACAGCATTGATAAAGACCGTGCTATAACAAGCTGTCTCTCGCGTATTTTTAAATGTTGCAACTGTTTAAGTTGGCTAGAAAAAAAGGTAAACATAATTATTAAACCGTTCTTTTTAGTATTAAGCGACTACCTAATACAATAAAAAATGTTAGAGCGAATAGCCCAAAAATAATTTCCATCCAAGCGGGCATACTGAGCGATAAAAACTCCCAATCTATGTTACCGCAATCGCCAGTGGCTTCAAAAAAGCTCGGTATCCATTCATGCAGCGGCATAAACGATGGAAAGTTAGGCTCAAACTCGCAGCTAAACGCAAACGGATCTGTTGTCGTTTGCATATCTATGTGCTCACGGGCAATTAAATACCCCCAAATGCTCGATACACCCCAAGCAATGTAAGCAACTATACGCATTATTTTACTTTGTGGATTAATTGACCCAACAATACCCGCGCCAAGTAATCCTAAAACCGCGGTACGTTGATAAATACACATAATGCAGGGCGCTAACCCCATTTTATATTGAAAAAACAATGCGGTTACTTCTAGCATAAAAACAATCGCAGTGAATAAAAGCCAAGGTGTTCGTTGAGTCGGTAAATGCGCAAGCCAGTTCATAAAAAGTCCGCTAATAAATAAGGCGTTAGATTATGACGCACGAAAAAGTACGCGGCAACAAAAAGAGGTATATAAAAAGTTTTATTGTTACCCTGCAAAAAATGTCCCTGCACTTTAAAAGGCTATGTTGAAATACTCGGTGATATGTTTTTATGCATATTGTGGTTTTGATGGATTTACATTTTAACTACTAAAAAACAGGCGCTTTGCCTACTTTTGCCTCACGGTGGGTTTTACGCTAGAAAATTTTGCTTAATGGGCTAACAACACCGTTTGCCCCTTGCTGTAAAACATGAGTGTAAATCTGCGTGGTTTTAACATCTGTATGACCTAACTGAGCTTGCACCGTTCTTATATCTGCTCCACCTTGTAACAAGTGTGTTGCAAAAGAATGACGAAAGGTATGAGGCGTCACAATCTTTGTAATATTGGTTTGCTTTAATGCCTTTTTAACCGCTTTTCTAACACATGTTGGATGGAAGTGATGACGCCGTATCTCGCCAGTTTCTGGATCACTACTTAATTTGTAGGAAGGAAATAAGTACTGCCACGCGAGTGATTTGTTAGCTGACGAGTATTTACGGGCTAAAGCGTTTGGCATCCATACGCCTGCGTATTGTTCGTTTTGTAAATCTAATCGCAAATATTCTTCAACTTGCATTATTTGATTTCTAAGTAACGGGAGTAACTCAGTTGCAAGTGTAACAATACGATGCTTATTGCCTTTCCCGTTCCAAATTTGAATACATTTATAATAAAAATCAATGTCTTTTACTCGCAGTTGCACAGCTTCCATCACTCGCAAGCCACTACCATACATCAACCCCACGATTAAGTAATATCGCTTAGATAGATGAATCATCAATTGTTTGACCTCATCGGGTGTCATTACAACAGGTAATTTGGGTTGTCGTTTACTTCGAGCAAAGTTCAAGTTTAACGAAAGTTCATTTTTGACAATATGTTTATATAAAAAAGCTAGCGCATTTAAAGCTGCACTTTGTGTTTTAGCTGACATGTTACGTTTTAATACAATATGGTCCAAAAACGCTTCGGCTTCTGAATTTCCCATTGAGCTTGGGTGGCGTTTGTTGTGAAAGTGAATAAAGTTTGTGATCCAACTCAAATAAGCATTAATAGTTCTTAGTGAATACTGTCGAGTGAGCATATAGTCCGCAATGTAATTTAAATACGCAGAACGAGTTTTCATTTTCAATCCATCGAATTGGAGCTGTGTGTATATACAGCTGTAGCTCAGTCGCTCGCATAGTCAAGAAAACGACCCAGTCGCTCGTTTTATACTGAGAAGAAAACGCGCATGTATGAATTTTAATAACACTGGCAATTAGTTGGCAAGTTTGTTAACAATAAACCAATAAGAAAACGAGCTACGCTATGGTAGAAATACGCGCGATTAGCTCGCTATAAACATGTTAGGCATACAATGAAAAAACCAACCGGCGTAAGTCGACGAATTCTTCAATCTATTAAACATCTTCAAGAGAATGATCTAGAAGGTGCGTTGGTTAATTTATTTCCAGCATTAGATCAAACCGCTAAACGCAGACGTTCTAAAGATGGCGTTGGTAAACGGATTAAAGCGTTTCTTGAAGAAGAGGAAAAGCTAATATCAATAATCGCTACAGGTAACTGCCTTTCAGATATTAAGTGCAATGATATAAGTATTACTGACGCTTTATATAAATTCGGACGAACGTCAATTGCTCATGAAGGAGAGCTAGATCCAAGGCTTGAGTTTAATTCAAATGGCACCATTTTGATTGGCACGGATAAATGGAATTTACCTAGCGGTTATATTGTGGGTATGTGTGTAGCAGTTATTACTGCTCCAGAAAATGCCAATGAATTTATTGAAATACCACTTTCAATCGATGTATTTGAAAAGCGTTTTAGTGTATCTGAGCTGTGGGGAAATCCACAAGAAATTCAAACCCACATAGCAGCACATTTTAAAAATGCTGAACTTTTCAGCTAAGTATGCCTAACAAGCTGTTAAACAAGGACAAAAAACAGTTGGTTTTTGCTCCTTCGTCGCTTATTTTAACCAACTATTTTATTGCCTGTTAACAGGGCGTTAGGCATATATGAACATGGATGATCAAATCGAACCTGATAATGTACTCCCTAGATGGGTAACTATTCCTCTAGGTATCGTTTTAGTCCCATTTACAGTCTTTTGCGTTATAGGCTCTTCTATGATGCTTATAGCTCCAAATGTACCGGTTTCAGCACTTACTATATTAATAGGTAGTGTATTTTTGGGTGGTAGTATTTGGGTTTGCGCTCTTTCTTTTCGTTTATTATTAGTCAATCCAAATAATAAATATGGTTTTATGTCGCCAATCAGTTTGAGGCTAGCTGGGTTAATTTTCGCTATCATTCCATTAGCATCGTTATTTACCGGTACGTTTTGGGAAAAGCCTATTTTACATAGTGTAATGTCTATCGGTTATTTTGGTATTTTGGTAACATTCTTTAAGTTAGCCAAAGCTAGGAGTAAAAATGCCTAACAAGCTAATTAATAAGGACAAAAAACAGTTGGCTGTTTTCGTTCCTCAACATTTTAGCCAACAATTTTTTGCCCATTATTAGGGCGTTAGGCATACAAGGAGAAAGTCGTGACATTGAAGTCTAAAAACAGGTTGGTTTTGGCCGTAGTTTCTCTTGTCATAACTTTATTCCCAATCATCTGTATATATTTAGCCAGCTTTCTTTCTACTGTTTCAGGTTGCAAAACTGACGAATCTGGAACTTACCCTTGTATAGTTGGTGGCTTTGATATTGGTGGGCTTTTGTATGTTTTGGGTACATCTGGTTGGTTAGCTATTATCACTTTTCCCGTTGGTGGGATCGCTACTATCGTATTACTAATAATGGCGCTAAACTCATGGAACGAAACGGAAATAACATAGTATGCCTAACAAGTTGCTCAAGTTCGTTCGTAAACTCACTGGGACAATTAACAGTTGGCTTGGCGCTTCGCGCAAGTATAGCCAACTGTTAATTGCCCCTTAGCAAAGCGTTAGGCATACAGGGAAAGAATGATAGATATTGCCAGTAATGAGCATTATTCTGAAATGCTCAAAATTCAAGAAGAGTTAAATCATAAACTCCGAACTGACTTTGAAAATGAAAAAGTTCATGGCCGAGAGCATTTAGCGCGTTTTTTAACTGTGCGAGTTGGTGCCCTGGTAGATGAACTTAATTCCACTGGTTATTTTTTCGGACCATGTGACTATAGTGGCGATATAAATTTCGAAAATAGTGAACAAACATTTAGCAATGGAGTTGAAATGGGGGACGGTATTATCCTTCACTTTCATGGTTATTCGGTTCAAGTGTCTTGGGAAGGTAGTGATAAGTATGCCTAACAAGGCGCTCAACAGGACAAAAAACAGTTGGCTTTTGCTCCTGCGTCGCTTATTTTAGCCAACAATTTTTTGCCCATTAGCGTGGCGTTATGTTTAAAAAACTATGAACGAGCTACTAAACCACTTAGAAGTGTGGAAGATATCAAAGCAGAAAATATTCACTTGTGAGGGCTATAAAGCATCCATCACAGCCGAACTTGGTGATTCCAAGAAAGCACGATACATAGATTTAGATACCGATAAACTTGTCGCCAGAGCAACCCTTTGGGAAACAGGCGAATTAGAAGTTGAAGCGCTTGATATTCATACTGAAGAAAGAGTAATTCAAAAGTCTTGTGTTGCTCCTGAAGTCTGGCAGTTAGACGACGAATTAAACTGGTGGTTAAGTGAAGTTGCCACCTATTAAAAACATAACAAACAGCTCCACCGGACTCCGTAATGTTTGCACCTTTCCTGCAAAAACACGCAGTAAAGTCGCCAATATTACTACGCGCGGTGAGCTGGACGTTATACGTACTGCGATATAGGTGTAAATTTTGAGGATGACGAAATTCGATAGATATTTAAAAGCCTATTTCGACTTAAGTGATGAGCTTAAAAACTTGGACAATGAAACTATCCGAGAGTTAGTTAAAGGTTGGGAGCAATCACTTAAACAAATTGAGGATTTCGTTACTTCAAAAAAAGTAACAAAATCACAAATGGTATCAGGTTTGGAACAAGGGTTACGTGAGATTCCGGAGATTATCTGTGACTTACCCAGCCCAATTAAAGAACAGGCGCTATTAATGTATAATCAGGCTGTGCTTAAAACAATCCCGGAACTTGAGTAATGTACGTATAACAAGTTGCTTAAAAGGACAATGCTCCTCACCCGTTTTAGTGGACACCTCCTCATCACTTTGAGGAGGCTAAAATGCCTAGATATACCCAATCTAGAAAGTTAGGGGGTCAGATCTTGACTTCAGACATTTAAAATCTTCAATGTCTACAATTGGCTGTTAGTTCAGCCACTAAATTAATTCTCGTTGTTTGCACATTTCTCCCATGTTTAACCTGATTGTAATTTGATATTTTCAATGAATTTGTTTATGAAAAGCGATTTTTGTTCCTTTTAAATGGCCAGTCGCTCTTGCCGTTCAGTAACTTTACCTTGATGTGTATGTTCAATTTAACAATATATCTTACTTTACTTGTTAGTTGAGTTTCGTCTGGTACAATCAGTCAGTTATTCGCGTAAGCGAAACGTTGTAGATTAATTCGAGTGGGAATTGGATGAGAATTTTTAAAGCGAAAAGCCCAGCAGGATTTGCTGAAGAATACATAGTTGAGTCTATTTGGAATGGCGATTTCCCTCCAGGTTCAATTCTACCAGCTGAGAGAGAGCTCTCTGAGTTAATTGGCGTAACAAGAACCACATTACGCGAAGTGTTACAGCGTTTAGCGCGAGACGGCTGGCTAACTATTCAGCACGGCAAACCAACAAAGGTTAATAACTTTTGGGAAACGTCGGGCTTAAACATATTAGAAACGTTAGCACGTTTAGATGAAGATAAAATGCCTGAGCTGACAGATCAGCTATTGTCTGCACGAACAAATATAAGTGCTATTTATACCCGTGCTGCAATTAAGCTTAACCCTGAGCGTGTTATTGAAATTTTATCATTAAGTCACGAACTTGAAGATACGGCACAAGCATTTGCTGATTATGACTATAAAGTGCATCATGAATTGGCCGTTGCAGGTAATAACCGAATTTATGTTTTAATTTTAAACGGTTTTAGAGGGTTCTATTCTAAAATCGGTTGTCATTACTTTTCAGATCCGGGTACCCGCGAGCTTGCCCGCCAGTTTTATAAAGATTTAACTGTATTAGCGCAAAATAATGAGCACGACGGTGCAATTTCGATGATGCGTAAATATGGTCATCAAACGGGTGAAATTTGGCAGAAAATTCGTGGCGATATGCCGTCGGATATAATGGACTAAACATTTTAAAAAAACCTGCATATGCAGGTTTTTTTGTATTTGCGGTGTTTTAATTTAATGTTCGGTATTTTCGATTGCCCACATCGGTAAATACGATTATCTTTTTTAAAAGTTTATATCTAATATACAAAACAATTATGTGTAGGTGCTATTGGTTTTTAACTTTTAGCGCCCATATATGTACCAGCATTGCGAAAGCAATTGAAAACAAACTCAAAATATTTGGAGAATAAAATGGGTGTATTAGTAGGCCGCCAGGCACCAGACTTTACCGCTGCAGCAGTTTTAGGTAATGGTGAAATTGTAGATAGCTACAATCTACACGAAACAATTAAAGGTAAAAAAGCTGTAATCTTCTTTTACCCATTAGATTTCACGTTTGTATGTCCTTCTGAACTTATTGCATTTGATAAGCGTTTTGAAGAGTTTAAAAAGCGTGGCGTTGAAGTAATTGGTGTTTCTATCGATTCTCAGTTTTCTCATAATGCATGGCGTAATACGCCTGTAGCTGACGGCGGTATTGGTAAAGTACAATACGCACTAGTTGCAGACGTTAAACACGAAATTTGTAAAGCATACGACGTTGAACATCCTGAAGCGGGTGTTGCATTTCGTGGTTCGTTCTTAATCGACGAAGAAGGTAACGTACGTCATCAAGTAGTTAACGATTTACCACTAGGTCGTAACATTGACGAAATGATCCGTATGGTTGATGCACTAGCGTTCCACAGTGAGAACGGTGAAGTTTGTCCTGCTGGTTGGACTGAAGGTAAAAAAGGTATGGATGCTAGCCCTGAAGGTGTTGCTAAGTTCCTTTCTGAAAACGAAGGCGAGCTATAATTTAGCCCTTTTGTTTAAATAAAAAAACCGCCAGTTGGCGGTTTTTTTGTTTGTGTAGCGTTTAGAAAGAAAAGCTTACTTTAGTATAGATATAACGACCGCGTGGGTTATGTACACCCGAGGCGTAACCGTATAAGTCAGAATCACCGTCACCAATTGCAAATGGTGGCTCTTCATCAAATAAGTTATTAATACCTAACGATACTTTAGCAGAGTCAGAAACACGGTAAGACGTTTGTAAGTCAACCAGTGTTTGCGAGTCAACCATACGTGATGTATTAGTATCGAAATCTAAGTTACCATCGAAGTCGATATCTGGTGTATCTTCAAACTCACCAACATAACTAATGTTTAAGTTAGTGTTAAACGCGCCCATTTCCCAGTTTGTTGAGAAGATAAAGCGGTGCTCTGGGTACCCATATTCACCGGTATAATCGCGGCCATCTTTTTCAAATTTATCTTGGTATGCCCATTCTAAATTGAATTTTAATAAGCCTAAATCGTCAAGCGAGTGATTGTAGTTTGTTGAAATATCAACGCCCGACACTTCTTGCGATGATACGTTTTCAAAGGTGCTAAATATTTTTTGAATAGTACCTAACGCATCGCCACCATTTGGTGATAAACGAACACATACGGTGCTGTTTTGGTTATTACATTCAGAGGCGTAAATAGGGCCAAATTCTTGCTCGTCAATTTTGTTATCTTGTGTGATGCTCCACACGTCTACGCTCAGACCAAATTCGGCTGTTGGTGCCCAAATAAAGCCAACGTTCCAAGATTCAGATTCTTCTGGTTGTAGATCGGGGTTACCTGCAAACTCAATGTTGTAATCAAGTGCGCTACAGTCTTTCCCTGTTGCTTGACAGCGGTACGTGTCTACAAAAAACTGACTTTCTTGAGATGGACCTAAACCAACTTGTGCAAGAGAAGGGGCTCTAAAGCCTTGCGCCCATGAACCACGAACCGTAATTTCATCGGTTGGTGCCCAGCGAAGTGCAACCTTTGGATTGGTAGTGGTGCCAAAGTCGCTGTAGTCATCGTAACGACCAGCCAGTTGTAGCTCTAGGGTTTCTGCAAGTGGAATTGAAAACTCAACATACGCGGCGTACTGGTCTCTGTTTGCTGATGCAGATACAGATTCAGTACCAAATATTAAACCACGTTGGAATTGATCATCTGGGATATCGCTGACGTCTTCTTCACGGTATTCGATACCTGCGGCCATCATCACAACATCGTCGCCAAAGCTAAATGCTTCACCAGTAATGTTTGCGTCAAATGAAGTCATATGCGATTCGCCACGACGAACAAGGCTGGTGGTAATTCTGTCTACAACTGCCGGATCGTTGTATGTACCGCCGAATGGGTTGTAATTACCTGCATCAATTTCTTGTTGTAAAAAATCTGTACGAACCCAACCTTGCGAGCGGTCGCCGGTTTGCATTGATTTACTGCGACCTTTTTGTACTGCTGTTTCCCAGCTCCAGTCGTTAATTTCGCCTTTTAAGCCAGCTACAATTCGCATTGTGTCTGATTCAATATCCCATTGGCGGGCACCCGCGTCTACAGTTCGGTAGCGGCCAATTTCGATGTCTTGCCCAAATGGGTTATTAGGATGATTTGCTGGTACCGTTAAGCCTGCATCTTCGTCAAGTGGGGTTGGTGCACCCGCTGCAACCGACGTATTGTGCTGAACGGCCATTTCTAAAAAGCCCGTAATGCCATTGTCAAAACGATATTCAAATTGCGATATTGCACCAATACGCTCAGCGGCTGGGGCTATGTAGCCAAACGGGCCATAATCAAATAAACAGCTTCCGCTTGCAGTTGCGTTTTCTGCTGGGCAATCTGGGTCAATTGTTTTTACACCATCAACGTAAAAGTAGCCAGGGAAGCCACGAGATGAACGGAAATCTTCACCGCCATAAGGTGATTGGTTTGCGGTACCCAAGCGGCCCATTTCATCTGATGAAAGCGATGTGTTTTTAAAGTAATCAATGATTACTGACGCACTGCTTTTTTCGCTAGTGGTACCCCAAACAACACTTGCTGTTGTTTCTTCATAGTTAGGGCCGTCAGTGCCGCCGTACCCTAAGTTTACTTCTACGCCATCGATATCTTTTTTCAAAATAACGTTAACAACACCGGCTACAGCATCAGAGCCATAAATTGCAGATGCTCCGTCTTTTAAAATATCGATTCGTTCAATAGCCGATACTGGAATGCTGTTTATATCGACAAATGAATTAGTTATCCCTTCTGCAAACGCACTAATTGAGACTCTGCGCCCGTTAATCAGTACAAGTGTTGCGTCGGCACCTAAGCCTCGCAAGCTTACAGCGGCAGCTCCATTTGCCGTCGAATCTTGGTTGTTACCACGTGTAGAAAAAGTACCACTGCCTGCAACAGGCATTCTTTCGAGTAGTTGTTGAAGGTTATCGTAACCCATGTTTTCAATATCGGCTTTACTGATTGATTGCACCGGTGATGGGCCTTCAATGTCAGAGCGTTTAATACGCGAGCCTGTAACTTCAATGCGTTCTACTTTTTTTGCTTCTTCAGCGGCGTAAGTTGTTGTTGTAAAGCCCGCTGATAATGAAAGTGTTGCGCCAATAATAATACTTGGCGTAAATGCAATTGATTGCTTCATCCTTAAATCCTTGTTGATATGTAATAAGTTTAGTTGCTCAATACCAATCCTTTTAAATTGTTAAATAAATCCCATATTTAAGCGGATTGATATAACAAGCGACGACATTAATATCATGTAACTTAAGTGTTAGCAATGAGACTGAAATGTGATTTTAGTATGGGTTTTAGTGTGATTTTGGATGATTTTAAAGCAGATGTTATGCGCTGAAGCAGGTTTAAATAGGCGCATATGCTTTATTTTAGAAATAAAAAATACAACCTCATTGAGAGTAATAATTAAATTAATTGATTCACAATAAAATTGTAATAAATTATTTATAGGTATATTTAGGCTGAATAATGGTCTTGTTGTGTATTAATAAAACAAATGGCGCTTGGTTTTTTTATAAAAAAAAGCCTAACTGAGTTAGGCGTTTTATTTAAACTTTGTGCTTCATTAAGCGCTCTTTTTCACGCGACCAGTCTTTATTTTTACCGTCTTCGCGTTTGTCATGCATTTTTTTACCTTTTGCTAAATGAAACTCAAGTTTCACCCAACATTTTTTCCAATACATGGCTGTAGCCACTAATGAATAGCCGTCACGTTCAGTTGCTCCCACTAAGCGGTCAAGTTCTCGTCTGCTTAGTAAAAGCTTTCGGTAACGCATAGGGTCGCAAATAACGTGAGTAGAGGCACTATTTAATGGTTGAATTTGACTACCAAGTAAAAATGCTTCGCCGTTTTTAAGGTGTATATAAGTTTCAGAGATATTTACTTTACCAGCTCGGATACTTTTTACTTCCCAGCCTTGTAGTTCGACACCTGCTTCAAACTTATCGTGTAAAAAATACTCATGTCGCGCTTTTTTGTTTAGCGCGATGGTATTGCTTGTCGATTTTGATGAATTTTTCTTAGCCATAGTGCCCTATAATATACGTAATGTGAGATGTTTTACATCGATTTTTAGTAATGATTTTAAAAAATTAGATCTAATTTATGCGTCATGAAAGTTTGGGGAAACGAACAAAGCTTGCTAAAATTCGCCCACACATTTGGGAGTGAGTATGCCACAAATAGAAAAAAGTGCGCTGGTTATGTACAGCACTAAAGAAATGTTTGATCTAGTTAATGATGTAGAAGCTTATTCTCAGTTTTTACCAAATTGTTCTGATTCAAAAATTGTTTCGCAGCAGCATAATAACATGACCGCGAGTATAGAAATATCTAAGGCGGGTATAAAAAAGTGGTTTACCACCGAAAACACCTTTATAGACGAACAAACCGTGTTATTAAAACTGGTTGATGGTCCATTTAAAACGCTTAAAGGGCGTTGGCATTTTCAAGCATTAGATGCCCATGCATGCAAAGTTTATTTAGAGCTTGAATTTGAATTTTCGAGCAAAATTATTGAGCTCGCGTTTGGTAAAATTTTTAATGATGTTGCAAAAAATATGGTAAGTGCCTTTACTTCGCGAGCTAAAGAAGTATACGGAGCGCGAATATGATTAACATTGAAGTTGTGTTTGCTTTACCCACCACTGCAACCTGTTTATCGCTTGAGGTGCAGCCAGGCTGCACGGCCGAACAAGCGGTTATTCAGTCGGGTATTATTGAAAAGTGCCCTGAAATAGACGCAAATGCACTTACATTAGGTGTATGGAATAGAACGGTTAAGGCAAACTACGAATTAAAAGATGGGGATCGTATTGAAATATACCGTCCATTAATTGCAGACCCTAAAGATGCACGAAGAAAACGCGCTGAAAAGGCAAAAGAAGAAGGCCGAGCCAATAAAATAACGGGCGGTCGCCCGCTCGAGCGATAATTTAGGTATAAAAAAAGGTAAGCAAAGCTTACCTTTTTACTTTAGCGACAATATTATTGTTCTAAAGGGGTGTTAAAATTTTCTGGCTGATCGTAGTCACCTGAAAGCGAAACAAGTTTTTCATTTTCAAAGTTAATCACTAGCTCTTTATGTTGCTCGTTTTCACGGCCTTTATTGAAGCTGTAAACATAACGCCATGTGTTGTTATCAAAAGCATCTGTGGCAATAGGACGGCCTAATACATAAATAACTTGGTCTCGAGTCATGTTTACACGAAGCTTTTCAACATCCGATTGCTCTAAAAAGTTACCTTGAGGGATGTTTATTCTGTATACCCAGCTAGAGCAACCTGCTGCAGAGCTAAGAGTTAAAGCGACGATAAGCCAAAGAGAAAAAGTTTTTAACGACTGCATTGTTTGTTGTGATCCTTATTTTTTATAATCTGCATGATACCGATTAGTCACTGAAGGTAAAACCCTTTTAAGCAATTGTTTTGAGTTAAGGGTATTAAGGTAATATTTTGACCACCAATAATGAAAAAAGTTTACAAACCCTAGAGCCAAAAACACATACTTCAGGCACTTTATGGCACTTGTACATAGTGCAAACACGGTTTGGGCACTGGTATACCGGCATTACTACTAATGTAGATAAGCGCTTTGCAACGCATCAAGCGGGTAAAGGGGCGAAAAATTTAAAAGGTAAAGGGCCTCTTATACTTATTCATCAGCAGGAAGTTGGGAGTAAAAGCGAAGCGAGTAAGCTTGAGTGTAAAATAAAAAAGTTACCAAGGGCAAAAAAAGAGGCTTATGTTTCAGCGTTTAAATCATCATAATGATGGTGCGCTAACTGTTTAATAAAGCCCTCTATTGCGAGTACGGTATTTACATACTTAGGTATATCAATGTGCTGTACGGTGTCTTTAGTTGTGTGGTGGTGAGGGTCGTGACCCATTCCAAAGTAAACATACGGTATGTTGTTTTGCGCAAATGAATAATGATCGCTTGCCTTATGCCAATCAATATTTTGTGATTTAATTAGCCGATTCATTTGTTTTGACGAATAGACAGGTTTGATTGTTATTTTAGTGTTATTTAAGGCGGTGAATACGGGCTTAAGTTTTTGTTTTAATGAGTAGGATGTTAATGCATACACGCGGGATTTATGTTTTTTCACCCCAAGCATATCTAAATTTATATTCATTAAAACGTTATTTGAGTTAAGCGTTTGTGCAAAGTGTTTACTGCCATGTAAGCCATTTTCCTCTGCGTCAGTTAATACAAATACCAATTCGTAAGGGAATTCTTTATTTTGTAACGAAGACGCCAAGTAAAGCAGGGCAGCAACGCCTGTTGCATTGTCGTTTGCCCCAAAATAATATTTCCCACCTCGCTTACCAAGGTGATCGTAATGGGCTGTAATAATTATTTTTTTACGTTGTGTAGATTTGGTGGGGACTGCAATAATATTAATGCCTTGTGCATGCTCAAAAATGCCTGACTTATAAGTAAACGTTTGCTCACTTACATTTAAGTTAAACTTAGAAAGCCTACTATGTAGGTATGCTCGCGTGTTTGCTGCACCTTCTGTTGCTGTTTTTCGGCCCATGAGCGGATTGCTTGCTAAATGGTTTAAATCATCAATAAGCTGAGTGTGAAGGGCATTCCCATAACTATTAGCGCACACACATATTAAAATTAAGCATAAAAAGTATTTAATGGTCATAACTTTGCTGTTAATGAATGTAATACGTTTAATTTACTCTCATAACGTTTTTTGTCATGTAAAAAGTCAGCTTTTTTGCCTGCCTGTTCAAGATGATATATCGCTTTTTGGGTGTTTCCCCATTTAAAGTACACTCTAGCTTGGCCAAAGTGGCTTTCGTGTAATGAAGGTGCAAGGCTATAGGCTTTTTTATAATGTGTTAAAGCTAGCGCAAAATTGGAATGTTCAAACTCGGTATTACCAAGGGATACATGGTAATAAGGGTTGTTTTGGCGCTTGATGTGTAATTTTTTTAAGATGTCAGTACCTAACTTCGACCGGCCTGTTAACTGATACAAAGCAGCTAAGTTACCCTGTGCAGTATTGTTGTTTTGATTAAGAAAAATTGCGTAGTTGTAGGCTTTTTCAGCTTCAGCTAGGTAGTTTAACTGTCTAAACAACACGCCTAAGTTCCCCCACCCAGCACTAAAACTAGAGTCGACTTTAACTGCATTACGAAAGTAGTTATAAGCTAAGTCGTACTGCTTATTAACAAGTGCAATAGCCCCTTTATTGTTATAAAACATGGCTGTGATAGTGTTTTTGCTAATAGGTGTTGTTTTAAAGCGAGCCTGGCGGCTATTAGGGTCAAAGTCTATTATTAAGCGTTTTTTGCCTTGGTAAATAAATACCGACTGGTTAGAAGGTTCAATGACTGTATCAATACTTAAGTTAATGTGGCCTGTCAGTAAGTTAAATCCATTGTTAAGAGCCCAATATTCTGGGATATGAACTTTATTAAACCGCGCTTTTATACCTAAATAGTCAGCAAGGCTATACGCTAAAATAGAGAGCGATAAGCAATTTGCATTTAAGTTTTTAAAGGTTTGTGATGCGGTGAGGGTTGCCCCCGATTGATATGAAAGCGAATCATCACCATTTTTAAGTAAAAAGCTCAATATATTGTGTGCTAGCGTTTGGGTAGATTGCTTACTTTTTAAATGGCTTTTGAGCTCCTGCTTGAGGCTGTCGCTGAGGGTAAAAATTTCTTCTGGTGATTCTAGAGTATGTGACTCAAACGAATTTATTTGGAGCAGTTTAACTGGTGGCGCGACAAGCGGTGTTGAACTGCATGCGCTCAGCGTAAACAGCCCTACAAATATGATCAAAAACTTAAATTGATTGGTTTGCATAACCACCTCCAAACTAATTGTAGTCGCAATTTTGTTTAGAGGAGGTGTTTAATACCAATTCGCGTTGATATCAACCCATTGGGATCATTGATTAAGCGAATTGGTATAGTTCAGAGGTTTTAACGGTGCTTTTCAAAGGTTGCCACTAAGGCATCTAATGTTTGAGCGCTGCTTGCTAGGTCACGAATAGCTTGCTCAGTATTCATCTGCTCACTCATGGCGTTGTCGCTAATTTCGCTAATTTGCTCAATGTTACGCCCTACATCGGCTACTACATTACTTTGTTGTTCGGTAGCCGTTGCAATTAGGGTTGCCATGTCATTTATTTGATTAGATGTTTCGCTAATCACATCAAGTAACTCAACGGAGTTTTGCATGGCCCCCACACTTTGCTGCGCTTTATCTTTTGACTGGCTAATATCTTTTACTACGTCATCTGATATTTGGGTCAGCTCTTCAATCATTGATTGAATTTCGTTAGTTGATTGTGAAGTGCGGTTTGCCAGCGCTCTTACCTCATCGGCAACAACCGCAAACCCTCTGCCATGCTCACCAGCACGAGCAGATTCGATTGCCGCATTTAACGCCAATAGATTTGTTTGTTCTGAAATACTGCGAATCGCATCAATAATACTGGCAATATCAACCGTCTTTTTAGAGAGTAGTGACACTTGCTCTGTTATGCCGTCAATGTCGCTTGCAAGCGCAGAGATAGTTGCTTGGCTTTGCATTACCTGATTGTGGCTTTGCATTGTGTTTTCGCGACTGCTATCGGTAAGTTTGGCGGCGTTAGCTGCGCTTTGAGCAATCTCTTGCACTGTTGCACCCATTTGGTTAATGGCTGCGGCTACAGAAATAGTTTGTTCTTTTTGGCTGTCTATAGCCTGAGAATTTCGTTTGGCTTGTTCAAACACATGGTCAGAACTGCGCTTTATATCGTGGCTTTCTGTGGCAACTTGGCCAATGGCTACTTCAATTTTACTAATAAACTGATTAAAACCCGCGCTTAAGTTATTAAGCTCGGCTTGGCTTGATTCGGGTAACCTGTATGCTAAGTTTGCGTCGCCAGAACCTAAACGAGAGAATAATTCGCCCATTTTAAATAATGGCGAAGACAACGAACGCGCTAATAAGTAACTAATTAGGCTAGCAATTAAGGCAATGATTAAAGTAAATGTAAATATTTGCCACTGAAGCGTACTTACACTTGCAAATACTTCACTTTTTGGCACTTGAGCCACAATAAATAAGTCAGTATTTTCTATCGGGGTCGCTGCTACGAGAGTGGCTTGGCCATCGAGGTCGATTTCTTTTAACCTAAATCCGTTTGAGCTTAATATTTCATTACTGATATTCGCTTCATACACCGAATCAACATTTGCTTTTGCTACTTTATTTGAATCCTTGTGCAATTGAATAAGGCCGCTTTTATCAGCAATAAATACAAACCCTGTTTGCTCAATTTTAAATTGTTGCAGTAGCTTTTGCATGTCAGTGATACTTTTTGCAAGTCCTGCTAAACCTTTACCATTTACTTGTTGATGGTTAATGAACATTTTTACGTCGTTCACTGACTCTTGGTAAATACTGATAGAGTAGGGTTTTCTTGATTCTTTGAAAGCAAAAAACCACCCATCGGCTTCATCGTTTTTTAGTACGCGTAAAAAGCCCTCTTGATTCCAGTATTGTGCGGTGTTTCGGTTAGCCCACGATGCAGTCGCTAAGTCGTATTGTTCTACCAAGCGGTTAAGCTCTTTTAAAAGCAATGCATCGTTATTATTAGTTTGTGACCATTGTAAAATAAACTCGTTAGATGAGAGTTGCTCTGCAGCACCAATTAGCATGTTTATTTCACCACCAATGTGGTTACTAATTGTTTGCAGCTTACCTGGTAGCTCTGACTCAATCATGCGTTGTTCTATTATATCTTCAGAACTGTATAACGATGTAATGCCAATGAGTGCTGCAACAAAAATAGCGATGCCACTGCCAAGTGCTGTAATTTTTTGAGTAATAGAAAGGTTTTGTATCATTTTATAATAATTTTTTACAACGAAGTAGAATATGATGTTAGCACACAATTTATTTAGAGTTAAATAATGCGAATGAACAAAAAAATAGCCTCTTTTTAACTAAACTATAAGGCATAAAAAAGCCCACACGCAAAGCATGTGAGCTTGGTTTCTAACAAGCGAAACTTAAAGGATAACGTTAAACAATTTTTTTCATTGCTGACATGTAGCCACGTAATTTAGCGCCTACTATTTCAACCGGGTGCTCACGCAGCGCTGTATTAATTTCAATTAACGCTTTGTTGTCTACCTGGTTACTTTGCTCACCTAAGCCTTTACCAATTACATCTGTGTCAATATTTTTCATAAAGTCAGCAAGTAATGGTAAGCAAGCATGGTTATATAAGTAACACCCATATTCAGCGGTGTCTGAAATAGTACGATTCATTTCGAATAACTTTTTACGTGCAATGGTATTAGCAATCAGCGGTGTTTCGTGAAGCGACTCGTAGTATGCTGACTCTTCAATAATGCCTGCCGCTGTCATAGTTTCGAACGCAAGTTCAACACCTGCTTTAACCATAGCGACCATTAAAATACCGTTGTCGAAGAATTCTTGTTCTGAAATTTCTACATCACCAGCGGGTGTTTTTTCAAAATTAGTTTCAGCGGTTTCTGCGCGCCATTTAAGAAGGTTAGCATCATCGTTTGCCCAATCTTCCATCATTACACGTGAAAATGTACCGTCGATGATGTCGTCTTGGTGCTTATTATAAAGTGGACGCATAATAACTTTTAGCTCTTCACTAAGTTCAAATGCTTTCACTTTTGCTGGGTTAGATAAACGGTCAAGCATGTTTGTTACGCCGCCGTATTTAAGGGCTTCTGTGATCACTTCCCAACCAAATTGAATTAGTTTAGATGCGTAACCTGCATCAATTCCTTTTTCAATCATTTTGTCAAAACATAAAATAGAACCCGTTTGTAACATGCCGCATAAAATAGTTTGCTCACCCATAAGGTCTGATTTAACTTCAGCAATGAATGACGATTTAAGCACACCTGCGCGGTCACCACCTGTGCCAGCAGCGTAGGCTTTAGCTTGCGCTAGGCCATGACCTTGTGGGTCGTTTTCTGGGTGAACGGCAATAAGTGTTGGTACACCAAAACCACGTTTGTACTCTTCACGGACTTCAGAACCTGGGCATTTAGGTGCAACCATGATTACTGTGATATCTTCGCGAACCTGCATGCCTTCTTCAACAATATTAAAGCCATGTGAGTAAGCAAGTGTAGAACCTTGCTTCATTAACGGCATGATGGCGTTAACGACTGATGTGTGTTGTTTATCTGGCGTTAAATTAAGTACTACGTCAGCTATTGGAATTAGCTCTTGGTAAGTACCTACAGTAAAGCCGTTTTCAGATGCGTTTAAAAATGATTGGCGGCGCTCAGCAATAGCTGAATCGCGTAACGTATAAGACACGTCTAAACCTGAATCGCGTAGATTAAGGCCTTGGTTTAAACCTTGTGCGCCACAGCCTACAATAACTAGTTTTTTACCTTTAAGTGCGTTAACACCGTCTGTAAATTCGCTTGCGTCCATAAATTCACATTGCGCTAATTGCGCTAATTGTTCGCGTAAAGGTAAGGTATTAAAGTAATTCGCCATTGTTAGTGTCCTATAAATATGTTTGTTAGATGCGCTTTATTTTGCGCTTGTAAACACCATATTTAAAAATGTTACTTGCGTAAAATGATATATTTGAATTAAAGTATTTCAAAATATGAAATACTGGTGTTGCTATGGATCATAAGCATTTAAAATATTTTTTAGCGTTGGCTAAAACACTGCACTTTGCTAGAGCAAGTGAGCTTTGCCATGTGAGTGCGCCTACATTAAGTCGTAATATTAAACACCTAGAAGAAGAGGTGGGCGTTGCGCTATTTATGCGCGATAACCGCAGTGTAAAATTAACAAAAGAGGGAGAGTCTTTTATTGATTACGCCACTGCTACCCTTGCTAACTGGCAACGATTTAAAGCTAATGTGAAAGAGCCACAGCAACATATTTATGGAAAAGTCAGTATTTATTGCTCTGTTACCGCCTCTTATAGTTTTTTGCATCAAATTTTAGAGCAACTCAGAGCGCAGCATCAGTATATAGAAATAACTTTAAATACGGGCGACCCTGCGTTAGCTATAAACCGTGTGCTCGATGGTCATGAATCAATGGCAATAGCAGCTAAACCTGGAAAATTACCCGCGCAAATTGCTTTTGTAGATATAGGCCATTCACCATTAGTGCTTATTGGGCCAAAAGTTCAATGTACGATTACTGAAAAATTAACATCAAACAATACAGAGCTTGATTGGTCTGAATTAGAGTTTATTGTGCCAGAACAAGGCTTTTCTAGGCAGCGCCTAGAAATGTGGTGGCGAAAAAACAATATTCACGGAAAAATTTATGCACAAGTGGCGGGGCATGAGGCAATGGTCTCTATGGTTAGCCTAGGATTTGGTGTAGCAATGGTTCCTAAAATAGTATTAGATAACAGCCCACTAAAAGACAAAGTACAGATACTCACACCAAAAATGCAAGCCCCTGAAGGCTTTGACATTGGCTTAGCCGTTTTAAGAAAAGAGCTCAACGACCCCGCTATTAGTGCTTTGTGGAATATTGCACAAACTTTAGACGCAAAAGCGATTTAGATTTTTTTACCGTTAAATAAGTTCATAAAATAGTATTATTATGGCTTGCGTAAAGGTTTACTATTACTTAACATTGAATGCTAATAATAAAAATGACGCTTGAGAGTTCTTTATGAATAATGCTGTATCACTTTCTCATTCCGCTCAGTATTTAAAAAAAGCAGTACCCATGATGGTGAAGTACCGTATGCCGGTAACACCTATTAATTATGCTATTTGGTATTGCTATTTTCAGGGTAATAAACCGTCTTTAAACATTGAATTAGATCAAGTTATTTCAGAGCACCAAACATGCACTCAAAGTAAAGCAAAAGAAATATTTGATAAGCATCTTAGTGATGAAGATTTAGCTCTTTTTCAGGAAATGTCGGATAAATTTCATAATACGGTTGAAAATATCCAGCAAGATATAAGTATCACACTTGGTCATTCTAAAAGTTTCAGTACTTCACTGATTGACTCGCAGAACGAAATAAACAGCCTGATAGATACCAACTCTTTTAACGATATTCTTGGTTGTGTTGAGCGTTTGACTGATGAGTCTATTGCAATGCAAGACTCTGCTCGCGAATTTCAAACAAAGCTATCGGTTGCATATAATGAAATTAAAGACTTAAAAGAAGCGCTTAATCTTTCTAAAGAAGCTGCCGACACAGACCCATTAACAGGTTTTTATAACAGAGGTAAATTTGACTCTGATATTAATGACTTTTGCCGTGAGTACTCAGAGCAAACGACAGAAAGCTCCCTTGCTGCACTGATTATGTTTGATATTGATCACTTTAAACGATTTAACGATGACTTTGGCCACCAAAAAGGCGATGAAGTTATTAAACTGGTGGCAAAAAAAGTAAAAGAAAATTTAACTGACAAAGCAAAAGTGTATCGCTACGGCGGAGAAGAGTTTTGTATTACTGCTTATTTTGACACCATAAATGATTTAGTTGCTTTTGCTGAGTGTATAAGGCAAGAAATTGCGAAATTAGCTATTCGTAAAAAACAAGATGTAAACAACAAGCGTGCAATATCAGCAAGCTTTGGTTTAGCTATGCTACGACCGTTTACAAAAAGCTCAGTGCTGGTTGAGCGTGCCGATAGAGCACTTTATATTGCTAAGACACATGGACGCAACCGAGTAGAAATAGCCCCTGATATCTAATTTTTATAAGGGGTTTAAACTTTTACTTTGTGTATAAAAAGTGTGAATGATTGTAATCAGCTACAGATAGTTTTAGGTAACCTTGTTACTATCCGTAAATGAATAATTTTATGTTCTGATTTACGCTGATGCGGTTTAATTTCTCTCTATTTACCATTCTTTGTTTAAATTTTTTGCTCACTTGTTTTACATTAAGTGCCAAGCCAAATACGTATTCGGATCAAGAGTTCTCAGAGCAGCATGTTCAATCTCATCAGCTAATTTTTAGTATTAACGCAGGGGTCGGTGTGATCACTAATCCTTTGCGTGGTGGTGATAATGTTCCTTTAGTCGTTATTCCTCAAATAGCGTTTTATGCTGAAGATTGGTTTTTTGATAATGGTCGTTTAGGCTATTCTTTACTTCAAACTTCTAAACACCAATTTAACGTTGTTAGCGAGCTTAATACTGAGTCTCGTTTTTTTATAGATTGGCATCCAAGTAATGTGCTTACGCTGCAAAGCAGCAGTGCAGATAGCCCTTTTTATTTGCAGGCTGCAGAGGCCTCATCAGTAAAAAATGTTAATTTAAATGACCTACATAAACGCAACCTAGCGCTAGACACAGGGCTTGCTTATCATTATGTGAGTGATCACCAAGTGTTTTCTGTTCAATTACTGCATGATGTGACAAATGTTTATAACGGTGTTCGCGGTGCATTACAGTGGCAATACCATACTCAACTTGGGCCCGTAAATATTAAACCATCGTTTGGTTTAAATTATAAATCTGCGGAACTAAATACCTATTATTATGGCCTTAAAGACGGCGAAACTTTATTGGGCGAAGTTGAGGTTGCCAGCAGTTGGCAACCTTATGCAAAAATTGATGGGCGATTACCCTTAAGAGATGAATATTCTGTTCGTTTCCATTTAGCTTATTATGACTACTCGGCTATTAATGATAGTCCGCTTTTAGAGCGTGACTATTCAATGACTGCATTTATAGGATTCGAACGCACTTTTTAATATGAAACATCTAATGGTCATTTTATTTTTAGCGCCACTACTTATCCCCCTCAGTAATGCGCAAGCTGCGTCGTTTACTGTGTCACCCAAAGTATGTGTCATTTCTCAGGTACAGGACTTTTGCGATCTTGATTTAAAGTTTGAATGGCAGGGCGATGTGGTGGGGGATGTTTGCATATATGAACAGAGTAAAAAGATACATTGCTGGCAACAGCAGCGCGCAGGAGAGTTTAATTATAAAGCGCGTGTTCAGGTCGAAACCATATACTCCTTAATCAATTCGGAATCTGGCGTGTTAATAGCTAAAGCACAGGTTGAAGTACAAAGTACTCATGTACAAAAAAGTAGGCGTCGGCTTCGTTCACCATGGAGCTTTTTTTAATTTAGGAGCAATCAATGCCAAAAATTCTACTTGTTGAAGATGATCTTGGTTTACAGCAACTCACAAAAGATTACCTTGAACATAATGGATTAGAAGTCGCAGTTTTAGAACGTGGTGATGAGGTGTTTGGTTATTTAGAAAATAATCACGCCGATTTAATGATCTTAGATGTTATGTTGCCGGGCAAAGATGGATTTAGCGTGTGTCGTCAAGTGCGTGATAAGTTTTCTTTACCAATTTTAATGTTAACCGCTAAAAGCGAAGATTTTGACCAAGTGTTGGGTTTAGAACTTGGCGCAGATGATTATGTTATTAAACCAGCTGAGCCTCGTGTGTTACTCGCAAGAGTCAATGCGCTATTACGCCGTGGTCAAACAGTGACAAAAACGAGTGAAGAATTACAGTTTGGTGATTTAATCATTGATAAGACTAGCCGTATAGTGCAATTATCTGACAAAGAGATTGTGTTAACGTCGCATGAGTTTGAGTTACTTTGGTTGTTAGCCTCAAACGCTGGCCAAGTGCTTAGTAGAGAGCATGTACACCAACATATGATTGGTCGCCAATATGACGGGCTCGATCGCACCGTTGATGTTCGAGTGTCGCGTATCCGTAAAAAGCTGGGTGATAATAGCGACAAGCCATTTCGTATAAAAACAGTATGGGGTCAAGGCTACTTATTTGTTTCCGATGCGTGGGATCTTTAAATACAAGGTTAATAGGCATTAATGGGAAAGCTGTTTGCAAGTTTATATATTTATATTGTGGTTTCATTGTTTGTTGTTAGCGGTGTTATAGAACAATTATGGCCATATGATGAATCGCAACAGCACGTTTTTCTTGATGACGAATTTGGGCAGTCTCTTTGGCTGCTTTCACAAACACCCAATGGATTAGCAAAATTAAAGGAGCACTACAAAAGCCTTGTTATTAGTCGTGCTGATTTAGCACTACCTCAAGAGCAATTGGCTCAGTTAAATAGTCAGCACTACCTATATTTATATGACAAACAACAGCGAGTTGTTTGGTATATTACGCTTAATGACTATGAGCTTTTGCAGGTAGGGCCTATAGGATTAGATACCTCCGTAACGACCTCTGTATGGCCATACGTATTATTGCTCATTATTGTGGGTATTCCCGTAGGCTTATGGAGTTTTCTACTTTGGCGTGACTTCTCTAAATTGCGTAATGCTTGTAAAGCCGTTGAAGGTGCTCAAGACTTTCAACTCTCTGATACCTCCAAATCATTTTTTTTACCAATTACTGAAACACTCAGTTTAATGCAACAACGTATCAGTTTTTTATTAAACGCTCAACAAGAGCTGACTTCGTCGGTTTCTCATGAATTTAGAACCCCCTTAGCTCGCTTAAAGTTTGCAACAGTAATGCTAGATGAACGTTTATCAGATGAAAAAAGTGAAGTTTATATTGCTAATATGAACAGCGATATTAATGAGCTTGAAAGTTTAGTTTCTGAGATGCTTGATTACGCAAAACTAGACTCTCAACAACCTAGCCTACAACCATACCCAACTGATTTGGTTGAGTTAATAAAAGTTAGCGTTGAAAAACTTAATTTTGATAAGAAAATTAGTTTGGATGAAGCATTACCAAGTAGCCTGATTTACCAATGTGATCCGCATTTTATGGCGCGCGCTTTTCAAAATTTAATTGGTAATGCAATTAAATACGCTAATAGCCAAGTTAAAATATCGCTTGTTACTCAGCATAACGAAGTACAGTTTGTAATTGAAGATGATGGCAGGGGCATTGCTGAAATAGAGCGAGAAAACGTATTTAAGCCCTTTACTCGGCTTGATAAAAGTAGAGGCAAAAAAACAGGTGGATTTGGCCTTGGGTTAGCGATTGTTGCTAAAATTATTGCTTGGCATCAGGGAAGTTATCGTATTGAACATTCGTCTTTAGGTGGAGCAAAGTTCATTATTAGCTTACCCATAGAGCAAAACTAAAAAATAAAAAAAGCGCCAAAAGGCGCTTTTTTTGTGGTTAAAACCAAAATCAACAAGTAGCAATTAAATAGACCGCCAATTTATAAAATAGTTTCGTAAAATTTTATTTTTTTTCTAGCAATGGCATAAGCATTTGCTCTAAGCCATTTAGCTTAACCTCGTACATCATAGCTAACTGACTGCCTAGTTTTGAATCTGGAAAACCTTGCTGTTTAAACCAAACTAAGTAAGGTTCGGGAAGTAATAATAATGGACGACCTGAATATTTTCCAAATGGCATTTTAGTGTTTACGGCAATTTTTAATTGTTCCGGATCCATAGGTTTGCTTTTAAGTGTATCAATGGGGTTAGTGTAAGGTATTTTAGAGTAATAAAATAGGCTGTGACGGGCAAGAAACAGCCTATTGAGTGAGGGAGTAGGCCCTCTGATTTAAGAATTTTTGTTGGTGTAAAAAGCCCGACACAACTTTTGTTAGCTGGAGTCTAACTAGGTTGTATTTAACATGGGTTATATTTAACCAACGAAGACAGTTTACCTGTTTTTTGCAGACGTGGTGCATGCACTTGTAAAGGAATGTAAATACAATTGCTTTTTATTTATTTACTAATGAAAAAGAATTATTTTTGTGCCTTTACACATAGTAAATACTATTTTTCACCAAACAATTCTTGTTTTACATGTTCAGCAAAACCACTACCGGCTTCTAAGTAAAAGTTATACGTTGAGTGCACCCCCATACTTTCAAGCTCTTTTTGTTGATCTGGGTAGTTTGCAATTGCAGTAACTTGCCCTGTGTAGCCTGACGCTTGAAGCTGCTCTAATGCAAAAATGTTCTGCATGTGTTTTGGCATTGCTAACATGACCATTTCAACGTGAGAGTGGTTTACACGTTGCCAAAAATCAGGGTCGGTAGCGTCTGCAATCAGTACTTTACGGCCTCTACTTATATGTTTATCGACAACTTCGGGTTTTATATCAATACCCGCTACTAAATTGGGGTGAGTCATATTGATAGTTTCATAAGCACCGGTGCCAATACGACCCATGCCAAAAATAACAATTTTTGTATCATTAAGGTTTACTGGTAATTCTTCGGCTAGACGTGTTTTGCTTTCAAACTTTACTAACCAACTTTCTATTTTTACATATAATTCATTAGAGCGTTTGTTAAGGGGTGAGGCAATAACAAAGGTAATAGATACCGCAATAGCCATAACGGCTAACCATTCAGGGGTAATAATACCTGTTGAAGCTGCAACAGCGCATACAATCAAGCCAAATTCACTGTAGTTAGATAAGGTAAATGCGGTAAGTAGCGAGGTACGTGCTCGTAATTTAAACGCATTCGTAAACACATAATAAAGAATAACTTTAACAGGGAGTACAAAAATAAGCACAATGGCAATGATAAGCGAATCAACTGTTAATTCAGCATTTAAACCAATGCTTAAGAAAAAACCGACAAGTAAAATATCTTTTAAGTTGAGTAAGGATTTTGATAGCTCGCCCGCTTTTTTATGTGGAGCAAACATCATGCCTATGATCAGCGCACCCAAATCACCTTTAAGGCCTGCAAATTCAAATGCGTTATAACCAGCAACAAGCGCAAAAAAGAAACCAAATAAAGGAAGTAGTTCACCATGCTTAGAACGGTTGAGCATAAAATACATAATAGGGCGTATTAAAGGCAAGGCAATAACAATAGCTAGCGCCCAAATGTTGGGTACTTTTCCTGTACTAATAGCTAAAAATATAACCGCAAAAATATCTTGCATTACAAGTATACCAATAGCGATTTTACCGTGTAGGCTGGCCATTTCACCGCGCTCTTCTAATACTTTTACCGCAAATACAGTGCTTGAAAAGCTAAGAGCAAAGCCGACCAACAAGGCACTTTGCCAACTTAAGTCAACAAAAAGGGGCAGGGCAAACACACCTAATAACAACATGAAACCGCTAAAAATAGCGCTACTAAATATAATATGAAGGGAAGCAGGTGCCCACACTTGGGGTTTTATTAAGCTTTTGACTTTAAGTTTTAAGCCAATACTGAACAGCAATAAAGTAACGCCCAATGCGGCAATTGTATCAAGTAATTCTGTGCTTTTATAACCAGCTAGATTAAGCGCAAAGCCCGCCAGCAAAAAGCCAATAAGAGGGGGGAGTTTTAATTGATATACGGCAAAACCACACACAAATGCGGTAGCAAAGTAGATTAGTTCCATAATACTTAAAATTACATCATTTGGTACTGCAGTGTAGCTAAAAACAGCGATTAATGAAAATTAAATTACCACTTGAGCTTTGTTTATTTAGTCGCTTTTAACACCTTGCTTGGATGATAAATGCACAAATTATGCGTATTTAACCCTTAAAAGCATTTAAATCCTACTTTTAAACTGACAACGGCTTTTAATTATGGTTAAGATGAGATAACGAAGACGTTTAAGTTAGGGCATATTTAAGAGCGGCTCAGCTTAAGGAGAATTATATGTTTAAAAAGATTTTAGCATCAGTGGGTATTGGTGCAGCAAAAGTTGACACTATTTTAGAGACTGAACATCTGCAACCAGGTCAACTTTTTAACGCTAATATTGTCATTACAGCGGGTGACGTTAGCCAAGAAATTGCAGGCTTAGATTTACTACTAATGACCCGTGTTAAAGTGGCTGGAGATGAAGGTGATTATTTTACTAATCATGTAATTGATCAATGGCGAATTACCGATATAGGTAAGTTGGAACCCGGTGACGTAAAAAGCATACCTTTTGAAGCGCGTTTGCATTCAGAAACACCGATCACTGAAATTAACGCGGGTTACAACCAGTCCCATGTTTGGTTAGAAACCGGACTAGATATCGATTTAGCACTAGATCCAACAGACAAAGACCATCTTCATATTTACCCAAATGAAGCAGTGAAAACGTGTATGCAGGCAATGGATAAATTAGGTTTTAGTTTATCTAAAGCCGATGTTGAAAAAGGTTTTTTACGTGCCTCTACGTTTGCTTCTGTTTCAGGGTGTTACCAAGAGCTTGAATATAAACCTAACAGCAGAAGTTTATTTGGAATTCAAGAAATCGAGTTGTCATTTGTACCAGAAGCCCACAAAACTCACGTTTTAATTGAGCTTGACCGTGCATTTAGAGGCGATGGGTATATTGATGTAACCATTGAACATGACCATGTAAACTTGTCTCAGTTATGTGATCAGTTAGAGCGTTTATTCGCTTAATACTTTTTTACACTATACAGCGATGAATGTAATTTTATTTTCATTTCGTACTATAGCGATACTAAACCCAGCTTCTGCTGGGTTTTTGTTTAAGGATTACCATGCATTTTAACTGTGAACCATTTGATAAACTGACCCCTCATACCTTGTTTTCAATTATGAAAGGGCGCGTAGACGTATTTGTTGTAGAGCAAAGGTGCCCTTACCCTGAGCTGGATGATGTTGATACTTCTGAAACTACTCAGCATATTTATACGTTAGATAATATGCAGTTAATGAGCTACGCCCGTTGTTATGAAAAAAACGGACAGTACAGCGCAATTGGACGTGTTCTAGTTAGTGAGCATCACAGAGGAAAGGGGATCGCTAGTAAATTGGTTGAACAGGCAATAGCGTGTTGTAAAACGCATTGGCCTGAACGGGACATAGTTATCGGTGCGCAAACCTATTTGTTGGACTTTTATAAGTCATTTGGTTTTAAGTGTACAGGGGATGCATATTTAGAGGACGGTATACCGCATCAAGATATGATACTAAAAATTAACTAGGCTAGTTAAATTTATACTCATATAAAAGCCCACAAGTGTGGGCTTTTATATGAGTTGTTGTTAGCTTAATAACGAGTGGACAAACACTGCACCTATTGCGATAGGGCACACAAACTTAGTATACCAAGGCCATATTTTCCAAAATAGCGTAGTTTGTACCTCGGGATTGCCCTGTTGAATGGCTTGTAGTAATGAATTTCTGTACCAAATCCAGCCTACAAAAATACAGCACATTAAGCCAAGTAATGGTTGCGCAACCTTAGTGGTAAGTGTGATCACTAAACCAAATAATGCGCCTAGGTTACACACAATCGTAATACTAACAACTGCTATCAAGGCCCCAATGACCCACGTTGCTTGAATGCGCTTCAAGGCAAAGCGTTCTACAGCATAGGAAACAGGTGCTTCAAGCATTGATATTGACGAAGTGAGCGCAGCTATACTCATTAGGGCAAAAAATGCAAAGCCAACAAATAAACCTACACTGCCCATACCATCAAATAAAGCGGGTAATACCTGAAATACTAAAGTATCTTCTGAGAGCAATTTTCCGCTGGCAGAAAATATCTCAACACCTTGTGCTTGAGCTACATACATAGCAGGAATAATAAGTAAACCAGCAACAAAGGCAATAAACACATCAATTAACGTTACGTATGCACCGAGAGAGACTAGGTTTTCTTTTTTACTAATATACGAGCCGTATATAATCATAACGCTTGTGCCAAGTGATAATGAGAAAAACGCTTGACCTAATGCGCTAACAATCAACTGGGTGTCAAAAATAGACGAAAAGTCAGGTAACAAGTAGGCTTTTAACCCTTCCATTGCACCTTCTTGAGTCAGTACATAAGCAATTAATAAAAATAAAATACCCAATAAAGCGGGCATCAAGCGCTTTGACCATTTTTCGATACCGTTTTCAACACCACGGCTAATGATTGCTATTGTTAAAACAATAAAAACAAGGGTAAAAATAACATTGCGAGTAGGTGATTGCTCGCTTAGCCAAGTTGATGCTGCGTCGGCTCCGGCCAAGGCGGCGATAGGTTGGGCTGTTGCGCTGAGCATCCAACCTGCAACAATAGCATAAAAACTAAGTATAAAGCCGGCGCATAAAATACCCCCAAAGCCGACAATAAATGCAAAGTGTTTTTGCCAAGGTTTGTTAGATACTTTAGTTAAAGAAACGACGGCGTTAGCTTGTCCGTGTCGACCAATCATGAGTTCGGCCATTAGCGCAGGATAAGCTAAAAAGAAAGCTAACACTAAATAGGCAACTAAAAATGCGGCACCACCATTACTGGCTGTTTGTGTGGGAAAGCCCCATATGTTGCCCAAACCTACGGCAGAGCCGGCGGCGGCCATAATAAATCCAAAGCGAGAACTAAACTCGCCTCTAACTGCGCTCATATTATTATACTTCTCTGTTTTTTAACGGCGCTGACAATCTACTGGAAATGTAAAAAAATAAAAAGTGCTTATTTGCTTATCCCACATAATTTAGTTTTCCAGTGGTGTGATTAATGCGCTGTTTTTAGTAAATGTTAGGAGTAGATTAAAATTAATGGGTTGATTTTGTTTTAAAAATGTTAATTACACCGCGTAATTTATACTTTACGATTTATAATGCTGGGTAATACTAAGGGTAAAGCAGGCTCCGCCTAAGTGCTTACTTTTGCTGACAGAAATAGTACCGTTATGCCAGTCAGCGACCTTTTCAACAATAGCCAAGCCAAGGCCATAGCTTTTATCTGCGCGGTTTCTATGATCTTCTTCTCTAAAAAATGGGCTTAATACATTTTTAAAGTTTTCTTGAGCAATCCCTGGGCCATCATCCTCAACAGTTATGATAAGTTGGCGTTCGTGAACCTTGGCGCTCAAGTAGATATATTGTTCGGCAAAATCGCATGCATTGGTCAGCAGGTTTGTAATAGCACGTGCTAACCAATGAAGGTCGGCCACAATAATGTCAGTTGAGCTATTAAGGTCAACAGTTAGCATTTGTGATTCTAACTTTGGGGCAAGCTGAACTAAAATGTTTTCAAGGTAATGCTTTATATTTGTAGAAGAGTACGTCAATTTGTTTGCGTTTTGCTCAAGTGTTGCAAACGCTAAGTAGCTTTTAAGCATGGATTCCATGTGATCTAAATCGTTTTCCATACGCTCTAAATAGGTTTTTATTTTTTTTTCATCATGGGTATCTAAGGCGGCATCTAAGCCAAAGCGAAGACAGGCAATAGGGGTGCGTATATCGTGCGATAAACTTGATGCCATTAATTTATTCTCAGCGACAAGTTTTTCAATTTGGCTCGCCATACGGTTAAACGTTAACTCTACATCTCTTATATACGTGAAATGCGAGGCGTTAATTCTGGCTTGTGTATTGCCTGATGCAAACTGTTTAGCAGCCTCATTGAGTACACTTAGTCGCTTAGCGAGTGGCGCAATAATGAATCCCATTAAAATGCATAAGCCAGCATAAAAAAGCAAAGTTAAAAATATATCGTTTCGTTTATCTGTGTCTGCGCTTTTTTTAAGTCGCATAGAAATATGAAAGGGATTTAGCGCTTGGTTACTATACAGCATATAAAAACCTTGCTGATCTTCTAAAATCAATCCGCCAACAGCATGCATTTGAAGTAATAATGAAGGAGGTAAAGCAAGTGATTCATTAGGTTTATAATCGATTGATAGATCAAACTCTTCACCTAGCTGCTTAACATATGCGCCACGTTCAGAGGTGGGAATATTTGCCAGTTGTTTACTAAACCCCATCATCATTTTGCTTTGCACACTAAATTCGTCTTGTGGGGTGTGTGCTTGCTGGCTAAAGGCGTCTATAAGCCACCCTAAAACCACAATAGATACCAGTGCGCTGCCAAGTAGTGATATGTAAAACTTTTTCATTTAAGCATACAGCTGTAAGTTACCATGCAGTAGAGACGAGCAAGTAACCACGCCCCCAAATTGTCTTAATTTTTTCAGGGTTTTGTGGGTCGTCGCTAAACTTTTTTCTTAGTGCAGAAATAAGCACATCGACACTTCTATCAAGTCCGTCGTATTCACGTCCTTTAGTGGCTTTAAAAACCGCGTCACGTGATACAACTTGGCCTGCATTACTTGCCAAATAATGCAGGAGTAAATATTCAGCACTGGAAATATTAACGTCTTCGCCGTTAAATTTCACGTTTCTCGATTCGGTATTAATATTAAGCGAACCGACCGAAATTGTGCTTTCTACTTTTTCCAATTTATTGGGCTCACTGCTTTGACGAAGCGCCGCTTTTATACGAGCGAGCAAAGCGCGCGGGCGTACTGGTTTCATTATATAATCGCTCGCACCTACCTCTAAACCTATAACTTCATCCATTTCTTCATCACGTGCTGTAAGCATAATAATAGGCGCATTATAAAAGCTACGAAGTTCTCTACATACACTAATGCCATCTTGACCAGGTAACATAATATCAAGTAGGACAATGTTTGGGTTCAAGGTTTTTACCTGACTGACAACTTCATCACCTCGGTGACAAACATGGGTAGTGTAGCCTTGTTCAGTTAGGTATTCGGCTACCCACTGAGCCAATGATGCATCATCTTCTACTAATAAAATAGTGCCGTAATTATCCATAAATTATCCTTAATGCAGTGGCTAAAATAATCGCCAGCGACGCTTTTTTTGTCTGTTTTGATATACCCACTGAAGTTTTACTTCTGCAGTGCCAATTATTTTTGATGTATTACTATCAAATAGTTCAAATGCGATACTTTGCTTAGAATCAAACGCGTAATTTAATGTGCCTTGTTGCTGTTTGAGCCAACATTGCATAATGTATTTTGATGTTGCATCGCGTAGGCAATAATTACCAATAATGGGTTGGTGCCACGTAATAACAACGTCGGCATAACAATCGCGGCCTTCACGAAGAGCTACGCACGTATCAGGAACCGCGGTTAAAGTATTTTGTGTATCGCTAGATTGCGCAAGCGCTGATACAGGAAAAATTATTAGTAAACAAAACCATCTAAAAAACATAACGTAGGCCTACCTTGGCTTTATGCTGATACCCTTGAGAAATAATTGGGCTGTCGTCGATTTCTGCTGAAAACCATGTGGAAAGAAAGCCAGCTAGAAAAACCCAATCTTGGCTTATTGGGTATTCAGCATGAAATTCAAATATTAGGCTGGTACTTGCATGTGCATCATAAAAAGGTCGGTTTTCGGCTACTTCTTCTTGGTCAATGCCAAAATAATAATTTGTAAAATCAGCTGAATAAGCACTTACGCCAACACCGGATCTAAATTCCCAGTTTCGCCACGGTAAAATTTGGCTAAAGAAGGTGTTAACAACCCAGCTGTTATGGGCGCCAGAAACATCATAAAGGTATTCAAATGAGATTTGAGAGTTTTCGAATCGGCGTGTAAGCCTTAGACCAACACCAAAATCATAGCGACGAGACTTTATGCCATTAAGCTCTGCAATTACACCATTGTTATAAAAGCCAAGGCCTTTTTCGTCAAAGCCTGCTTGGGTGTTCGTGCCTAGTATGTCCAAGCCCCAATCATACTTATCAATGATACTGTAGCCGATAATAAGACCGCCACTGAGTTGGTTATGATCAAAGTCGAGATAAAATCGGTCGTAGGATACAGCAAGGCTTAAATCGAGCTCTAAATCGGTGTCGTAGGCATTGGTGCCGACTAGGTAAGTATCTTCTACAAAATAACTTGCCCCTGCGCTCCAGTCCCATGCAAAGCCTTGAGTGGGCTCAAGGGTGTTGTCTGCATAATAACGATTACTTGCTTGGGCTGAGGTCGCTATAAGGCCCAAACTGAACAAGACAATACTAAAAAGAGTACGGTTAAGTAAGGTATATTTCATCCACGTTGAGCCTGATTATTTGTTGTTATAGTGCGTAGTATATTGTTAAGGTATACCCTTAATCTGTAAAAAAATGTAGCAAATGTTACTTTTACTGAACTTTAATTTTATCTATTAAGATACTGCTTAAGTAAAATTGCATCATAGGTGTTAGAGCACTGACTTCTGTGCGGCTGCACGGACCACTTAACTTACTTAGGCTAGATAATTTAGACAGCATTTGATACTCAGGGATTTTCACCTCTTTACCCACTCTAGCTAAACGTGCTTCTTCTGTGTTTTGCTGGTGGATAAATGCAACAACCTCTAGTTCGTTTGTAATTCTTTGTTCTTCACTTAAGCTGTAAATTAGCGGCTCTCGGTGAAAGCTGGCACTATCTATTGACGACGTTGCAAACCACACCACATCGCCAGACGCTTTGTGTGTTAAACGCATATTAACTTCTGCAAAAATAGATGCACATTGCTGCGTTGGGTATTGCTTTGCAATATTTTCAAACAAGACAAATGGCTTTTCAGGTGTGGCAATTGAATACTGTGTGTTTTCTTTAAATGTTAAGTCGAGCTTTTGAATAGTCAGCGTGTAATCACTGTTATTTTTACTCGTAACTTTAAGCTGTTTATCGTTAAGTGCTTGGCTTATTTGCGATAGTAGAGTGTCGGTTACACTTGCTTTATCGGTAATTATTTTTACAGTTTGATTTTGTAAAACTTTGTGTGCAGGCAATTGCACCGACTTCACTTTTGGTGAAGCATGATCTGTTTGGTATTTAAGCTGATATGTTTGCGTTGTTAATGCTGGCTTTAACGGCATAGCCAAAGGTTCTGCTGGTTGTTTGGTAATGGCACAACCTGATGAAAATAAAACAAAAAGTAATACAACTAAAAAACGCATAAATACTTAACACCCACAAAAAGTACAATAATTTTTGTATTGTACGTTAGTCCAAAGAAAAGTTCATGATATTATGCATACAGAGGCAGTTAAAAAGATAAAGTATTAAAAAATGAAGCGCTTACCACTTTTAAAGTATTGCTTAACTGCAGTGTGTTTTGTGCATGCAACCGTTAGTTTTGCAGCGCAGCAAGACCCAAATTGGGATAGTTTTGTAAAAAAGTATGGCCGTTACGCAGAAAAAAAACTCACGAGTAAAGGCATTCCAGGAGCTGCACTTTCGATAGTTAATTTAGGCAATAGTGATTACATCCATGCGGTCGGACGAACAAAAGCCCGAAATGGTCAAAAGGTTAATGTTCACACTCGTTTTAGACTGGCGTCGGTGTCTAAAACATTTGCAGGCTCTCTGGCTGCAAAATTATCTAGTGATGGGCTCATAAAATTAGATAACTCCGTCAGTAATTACTTACCTGATTTTATAGGTACAGAATACGAAGACAACTTAAAAGTTTATCACTTACTTAGCCATTCTAGCGGCTTGGTGCCAAACGCATATGACAATTTAATTGAGTCGCGAATGGATTATCCCGATATAGTACAAAAGTTAGTGACGGTTAAACCTATTTGCGAGCCTGGTATATGCTACGGTTATCAAAACGTCATGTTTAGTTTAATTGATGATGTTATTTTAAAAAGTACAAATAAAGATTATTCACAATGGCTAAATGAAGGCATTTTTCAGCCACTTGATATGATTGATGCTAGCTTGGGTTATGAAGCCATGCTGGTTGATAGTAATTACGCTTTACCGCACGTACGTGGGAAAAAACGTTGGTATACTGCAAAGCTTAAAAAAAATTACTACAAAGTTGGACCAGCAGCTGGTGTTAATGCCAGTGCAAGCGATATGGCTATCTGGTTAAAGGCACAATTAGGTCAATATCCTGAAGTGTTGTCACTTGATGCTTTGTCTAAACAAACTCGGCCCTATACACGCACAAAAAAAGAAATGTACCGCAGGGTGTGGAAAAAACAGTTAAACGAAGCTTATTACGGTTTAGGTTGGCGAGTATACAATTACGATAATGAAACCTTGTATTACCACAGTGGTTGGGTGCAAGGATACCGAAGTGATTTGGTGGTATTCCCTCATTTAAATATTGGCTTTAGCTTAGTGTTAAACGCTGAAACAGGGTTAATTAATGAGTTAACAACCGAGTTTATTAATCGTTTATTAACATACAAACGTGAGCAGACAATATGAAAGTAAAATACGGTGTTTTTATCTTGTTATGTGCAGTTTTATTTAATAGCCAATATGTATTTTCGGCTCCAGAAAAAATATACCTTTTTCGCCATAGTGAAAAACTAGCAGGTAAAAACCCAGCGTTAACTCAGCAAGGCTATAAACGGGCAGAGCAGCTAGTCACATTATTTAAGCAATTTGATAAGGTACATGTATTTAGTAGTAACTATAAACGTACTTTACAAACAGCAGGCCCACTTGCTGCGCATTTTGGCTCTGAAATAAAGATTTACAATGCTAGAGATTTGGCAGATTTAAAAAACCAGATAGTGTCTTTGAATGGCGTAGTTGCTGTGATTGGTCATAGCAATACAACTCCAGAACTTGCAACGTTGCTTTCAAATGAAGAAATAGAACCAATGAGTGAAATGCAGTTTTCACGCTATTTTTTGTTAAGCAAAAAAAAGCATTATGCAGAAATCAAATATTTACTCAAAGACTTAGAAATGAATTTTACCTTTTAGAATTCAGAGGTAAATAAATAATAAAAAACCAGCTAATAGCTGGTTTTTTTATTAAGCGCAATAAATTACTCAGGAAGTAAATTAGTTACGCGGCAGTTGAATTTTTTTCTCAGGGCTTTGGCGATAAAGCACAATAGTGTGGCCAATTGTTTGAAGCTTTGTCGCACCTGTTTCACGAACGATAGCTTCAAAAATAAGCGCTTTGGTTTCACGATCGTCAGTTGGTACTTTAACTTTGATTAATTCGTGAATTTCTAGTGCACTTTGAATTTCCATCACTACGCCTTCGGTTAAACCGTTAGAACCTAGTAAAACTACAGGCTTAAGGCTATGTGCCTCGCCTTTTAAAAACTGCTTTTGTTTATTTGATAATGTCATGTTTATACAAATTTTGCTGAATATGGCTTGAATTAAGGGTATTCTAACGCCATCTAGAGAATATTACTAATTAGTTGCGTGTAATTTATGACAAATAAAAAACAGTCAGCCAGTTCACAGCGATGGTTGAAAGAACATTTTGATGATAAATATGTTCAGGAAGCGCAAAAAAAAGGCTGGCGTTCAAGAGCGGTTTTTAAATTAGATGAAGTACAAAATAGAGACAAGTTACTTCGCCCTGGTATGACTGTGGTGGATTTAGGGGCTGCTCCGGGTAGTTGGTCACAGTATTTAGCCGAGAAGGTAGGTGACAAGGGGCAAGTTGTTGCTTGTGATATTTTACCTATGGACTCTTTAGCGGGTGTTGATTTTTTACAAGGTGACTTTCGTGAAGAAGCCGTGTTAGATGCTTTATTAAAACGCATTGATGGAAAAAATGTTGATGTGGTACTCTCTGACATGGCACCGAACATGAGTGGTAATAACTCAGTGGACCAAGCTGGAAGTATGTATTTAGTTGAGCTTGCGCTAGATATGTGTAATCAAGTTCTAAAGAAAAATGGTGCATTTATTGTTAAGGTTTTCCAAGGCGAAGGCTTTGATCAATACTTGCAGGATGTACGTAATAGTTTTAAAGCAGTGAAAATACGCAAACCTGATGCCTCACGTGCCCGTTCTCGGGAAGTATATATAGTAGCGACTGGATACAAACTGTAGTACAGTTGCTTGGCGTTTAGTTGAATTTAAATTAATTGGATACAAGAGGTTAACCCCTTGAGCGATATGGCGAAAAATTTAATACTATGGCTGGTCATTGCAGTTGTGCTTATGTCAGTCTTTCAGAGCTTTAATGGTGGCGAGCAAATCGACCGTCAAACAAGTTACAGTCAGTTTGTAAAAGATGCCCGAAATGGCTCAATACAAGAAGTGGCAATCGAGAGCACCAGTGGAACAATCACAGGTACTAAAAATAATGGTGAGCGCTTTCAAACCATTATGCCAATCTACGACAAAGACATTTTAAATGACTTACTTAAAAGTGATGTAAACGTGAAAGGTGTAAAGCCTGAAGAACAATCATTTTTAGCAAGCATATTTATTTCTTGGTTCCCGATGATACTGCTTATTGGTGTATGGATTTTCTTCATGCGTCAAATGCAAGGCGGTGGCGGCAAAGGCGCTATGTCATTCGGCAAGAGCAAAGCACGTTTAATGAGCGAAGACCAAATCAAAACTACGTTCGCCGATGTTGCTGGTTGTGATGAAGCAAAAGAAGACGTTACCGAATTGGTGGACTTCCTGCGCGACCCGTCTAAATTCCAAAAATTAGGTGGTAGTATACCTAAGGGTGTACTTATGGTTGGACCGCCAGGTACAGGTAAAACGTTGCTTGCTAAGGCTGTTGCCGGCGAAGCAAAAGTACCCTTTTTCACAATTTCGGGTTCTGACTTTGTTGAAATGTTTGTTGGTGTAGGCGCATCGCGCGTGCGTGACATGTTTGAACAAGCCAAAAAAGCAGCGCCTTGTATTATCTTCATCGATGAAATTGATGCAGTAGGTCGTAAACGTGGCGCAGGTATGGGCGGCGGTAACGATGAGCGCGAACAAACATTAAACCAAATGCTGGTAGAAATGGATGGTTTTGGTGGTAATGAAGGCATAATCGTTATTGCTGCGACTAACCGCCCAGACGTATTAGACCCTGCATTACTTCGCCCAGGTCGTTTTGACCGTCAAGTAGAAGTTGGCTTACCTGATATACGCGGTCGTGAACAGATTATTAAAGTGCACATGCGTAAAGTACCATTAGGTGACAACGTTGATGCAGCTGTTATTGCTCGCGGTACACCCGGTTTTTCGGGTGCTGATTTAGCTAACTTAGTCAACGAAGCCGCACTTTACGCCGCACGAGGTAACAAACGTGTTGTAAACATGGCTGAGTTTGATGCTGCTAAAGACAAAATCATGATGGGCGCAGAGCGCAAGACCATGGTGATGAGCGAGCAAGAGAAAGAAATGACGGCATACCACGAAGCCGGCCATGCAATTGTTGGACGCATGGTGCCAGAGCATGACCCTGTTTATAAGGTATCTATCATTCCACGTGGCCGTGCGCTAGGTGTGACTATGTATTTACCAGAGCAAGATCGTGTTAGCCATTCTAAAGAGCTATTAGAATCAATGATTTCTAGCCTTTATGGTGGCCGAATCGCTGAAGCACTTATTTACGGTGCAGACAAAGTGACTACCGGTGCGAGTAACGATATTGAACGTGCAACAGACATAGCACGTAAAATGGTCACACATTGGGGGTTAAGTGAAAAACTTGGACCACTACTTTACGCCGAAGATCAAAACGAAATGTACATGGGTGGTGGCGGTAGTCGTGCATCTAACATGTCGGATGATACAGCTAAAGTAATTGATGCAGAGGTTCGTTTGTTTTCAGATAGAAACTATGAACGTGCCGAAAAAATATTGAAAGAGAATATTGATATTCTTCATTCAATGAAAGACGCGTTAATGAAATATGAAACGATTGACGCTAAGCAAATTGACGACTTAATGGCGCGCCAGCCAGTGCGAGAGCCACGCGATGCTCATGACCGTCATGAGCCAAAAGCACCACAAACAGACTCTGTAAAGGAATCTGTTAGTGATGAAAGCCAATCAACAACAGAATCATCTAAAAAAGATGAAACAAATGTTGATGACAAAGCTGAATAATCGTTAAAATACTCAAAAAGCCCCGTACTTCGGGGCTTTTTTGTATCGGTTTCAATTTCGCTCTAATTTTTAGTTAGATTTGTTTGAATTCTGAAAAGCAAACAAGGCTCATTATGAACAACATTATTAATTTACCAAATGGTCGAGAACTAAATTTAATTGAGCCTGTGATTATGGGTATATTAAATGTAACCCCAGATTCATTTTCAGATGGTGGTAAATTTATAGAGCCCAGCATCGCTGTGCAGCGTGCATTACAGCTATTAACTGATGGCGCAAAAATAATAGATATTGGCGGTGAGTCTACTCGACCTGGTGCTCAGGCAGTTAGCCTTGATGATGAGCTTGAACGAGTGGTTCCAATAATAAGAGCTATACGTGCTCAGAGTGATTGTGTTATTTCTGTCGATACGAGTAAAGCTGAGGTGATGAGACACGCTATTTTAGCTGGTGCAGATATGGTAAATGATGTTCGCGCATTACAAGAGCCTGACGCACTGAATGTTGTTTCACAATTTGAAAATATCGCAATTTGCTTAATGCACATGCAGGGTCAGCCCCGGAGTATGCAAATATCTCCAGAATACAGTGATTTAATGGGCGATATTAATGAATTTTTTAAACGTCGCGTTAGTGCCTGTGAGGCGATGGGAATAAAAACTCAGCAGCTTATTCTTGACCCAGGCTTTGGATTTGGAAAAACATTAAGCCATAACTACGAAGTTTTGACCAAGTTTAATGATTTTAATAAATTAGGCTTGCCATTATTAGCAGGGCTTTCTCGCAAGTCGATGATTGGTAACCTGTTAAACAGAGACACAAGCGAACGAATGGCCGGCAGTTTAGCTGGCGCACTTATTGCCGCACAAAATGGTGCAAAAATAATACGTGTTCACGACGTAAAAGAAACTGCAGATGTACTTGGTGTTTACCAAGCGTGTATAAAAGGAATAATAGAATGAAACAAAGAAAGTATTTTGGCACAGATGGCGTACGTGGTTTAGTGGGAACAGCGCCAATCAACCCTGAGTTTGCAATGAAGCTGGGTTGGGCTGCAGGACGTGTGCTATCAAAAGGTGGAACAAAAAAAGTTATTATTGGTAAAGACACGCGTATTTCTGGTTACATGCTTGAAACAGCCCTTGAAGCAGGTTTAATAGCCGCCGGTATTGATGTTGTTCTGCTTGGCCCAATGCCTACGCCGGCCGTTGCTTATTTAGCACAAACATTTAGGGCTGAAGCTGGTATTGTAATAAGCGCATCACATAATCCATATTACGACAACGGTATCAAATTTTTTAATGGTCAAGGTTTAAAACTTGATGATGCTGTAGAGCTTGAAATAGAGGCAATGCTTGATGAGCAAATGACCTGTGTGGCCTCAGATAAGTTAGGTAAAGCAACACGCTTGGCAAGCGCAGACGGACGTTATATTGAGTTTTGTAAGAGTCAATTTCCACAAGGGTTGTCTTTAGAGGGATTAAAAGTGGTTGTAGATTGCGCTAACGGCGCAACATATCATATTGCCCCATCAGTTATGCGTGAGCTCGGCGCTGATGTAATTACGCATGCATGTGAGCCAAATGGTGTAAATATAAACCATGAATGCGGTGCAACTCATGTAGACACGTTAAAACGCAAAGTACTTGAACATAAAGCCGATGTAGGTATAGCTTATGATGGTGACGGCGACCGTGTAATGATGGTTGACCATAATGGCCGTGTATTTGATGGTGACGACTTAGTTTATATAATTGCTTGTCAGGCAGCGAACGATCATATTTTAGGTGGCGGTGTTGTTGGTACTGTTATGTCAAATATGGGTCTTGAAAATGCACTAAAAGCAAAAGGCATTGAGTTTGCTAGAAGCAAAGTTGGCGATCGCTATGTAATGGAATTACTTCAGCAAAAAGGGTGGAAAATTGGTGGAGAGAGTTCAGGCCATGTACTCAATCTAGACTTAATTTCAACGGGTGATGGTATTATATCAAGCTTGCAAGTGCTGGCTGCTATGGTTGCACAAAATAGAACGCTTCAAGATTTAGGCGCCGGGTTTACAAAATACCCAATGAAAATGATTAACGTGCGTTATACACTGGGTACCGATCCTACAACGGCGCCAAAAGTCCTTGCGGCAGTCGAAGAAGTGGAACAAAACTTAGGCAATAAAGGCCGCGTTTTACTCCGTAAATCAGGCACTGAACCTGTCGTTCGTGTTATGGTTGAAGCAGAGCAAGAAAAAATAGTATTAGACAGTGCACGTAAGATTGCAGAGATTGTCGAATCTATGAGCAAACAACCTGATTGATAACAATAACCTCTTGTAACTTTGGGCGAGAAAAGTTAATATCTCGCCCGCTTTCTAATGTGGAGTGGAAAATGGCAATACGTAAGGCAATGGTCGCTGGCAATTGGAAAATGAATGGCTCAATAGAGCTAGTCAAAGACATGTCGGATGCTATAAATAGTATTAAATCACCAGAAATAGATGTTATTTTATTTCCTCCATTCCCACTTGTTTCAGCAATGATTGCAAGCGGTGTCATAACAGGTGCTCAAACTGTATCTGAAAACACGCCAGGCGCTTTTACTGGTGAAGTTGATGCACAACTACTGAAAGACCTTGGCGTAAATTATGCGCTAGTTGGCCATTCAGAACGTCGTAGTATTTATAACGAAAGCAGCGATGTTATTGCTGATAAATTTGCTAGAGCTCAATCGGCTGGTTTAATACCCGTTCTTTGTGTTGGCGAGAGTGAAGCAGAGCAAGAAAGTGGACAAACAGAACATGTAGTTGCTGCTCAAATAGATGCGGTAATTAAAAAATTAGGTGTAGCAGCGCTGAAAGATTCTGTGATAGCATACGAGCCCGTTTGGGCCATAGGCACAGGTAAGACTGCATCGCCAGAACAGGCACAAGCTGTTCACAAATTTATCCGTGACAAAATTGCGTCTTTAGACAGTGATTTAGCACAAGGGCTTACCATCTTATATGGTGGAAGCGTTAACGAAAAAAATAGCGAATTATTATTTGCACAACCAGATATTGATGGTGGCCTTATTGGGGGCGCTAGTCTAAAAGCAGCATCTTTTGTTGCGATCTGTAACAGTGCAAAAGGGACCGTATAAGATGTACGAAATTTTATTAGTAGTTTATTTAGTTGTAGCTTTAGCTCTAGTTGGTATGGTTTTAATCCAACAAGGTAAAGGTGCTGATATGGGTTCTTCATTTGGTGCAGGCGCTTCTGGAACTGTGTTTGGTTCTTCAGGTGCTGGTAACTTTATGACAAAGACAACAACAAGCCTAGCTACAGTCTTTTTTGTGTTGAGTATTGTTCTAGGTAACTTAACAGCCGGTCAGATTAAACAGACTGATGAATGGGAAAATCTAGAAGCAGCACCTGCTATAGAAACAGTGGTGCCGGTTGAAGAAGATGTTCCAGTTACTTCTAATAAAGAAAGTAACTCAGACGTACCAAACTAATACAGTTTACTGTTCAGCTATTTGTTAACCTCAAACAGATAAAACAAGCGAACAAAAATTTAAAATGCGGATGTGGTGGAATTGGTAGACACGCTACCTTGAGGGGGTAGTGCTTTAGGGCGTGGGGGTTCAAGTCCCCCCATCCGCACCAAATTTAAAACCAGTAGCAATTATGTTACTGGTTTTTTTATACCTAAAATTTGCTTTGGTTGTTTTTTGCACTTAAAACGTTTGGTTATAACAATAATTTAGATTCTTTGGTGATATTTTTAACAGGAAACACATCGTGTACCCAATAAAGTCAATTTACTTATGTTAATTTCAGTTTTTAGCTTAATTAATGATTAAAATGAAAAAAAAACTAGAAATTTTACAAATTTAACTCACACTTATCAGTATTGAGCCGATAATATATTTAGATAACTCAAAAAGGTAAATAGTATGGCTTCAGGCTTCTCTTTTCAAAACCTAAGCATAACTAAAAAAATACATGCAATAACATGTATTGCAGTTGTTGCTTTTATAATTATGGTATTAATTAATTTTCTTGCCATAGATGATAATAGAGCTTCTTTAGATGAAATGGGCAACTCTTCATATAAGGTTGTAAAGTTAACATCAGCGAACGTAGGGCTTTTAGAAAAACTAGATGAGCTTTACACCCAAGCAGTTACATTTGGCGAACAAGACTTAATAACTAAAGCTGATGACACTTACAAAACGATTGAATCAAATATAAATTTAATTAAGCAAATGAGTAATGGCTACATTAGCAATGATGTAGCGAAAGAATTAGCCGACTACGAAAAGATATCAGCAACAATTGCCAATGGTATGGTAAATGGCACGGCCGATTTTAGTAAAATTCAGCAACAAGCCCAGTTAAAAACAAGTCTTTATGGTTCTGTTTTAGAGAGCTTTAAGGCAGCCCAACAAAAGGCAGATAACCGTTTTTTTGAATTAGTTGAAAGCACTAATACGCGCTCAGATAATGCCCTTACTTTAATGCTTGTTGTATCTATTGTATCTTTATTATTGCTTTTATTTATGGCGATTTGGATTGCGAAAAACATTGGCTCATCAGCAAGCGATGCTGCAAATAATTTAAGCTTATTAGCAAATGGAAAAGGCTCTTTAAGTACTCAATTAACCGTGAATTCTAAAGATGAAATTGGTCAAGTTTCTATTAACTTTAATGCTTTTATTGCGCTGTTAAAAGAAACCGTACTTGAAGTAATTGCTGTATGTGAGCCATTGATGGAAAACTCTACCCGTTTAGTACAGGGTATGGAGCAGGCTGAACGCGCAACAACAAAACAAACAACAGATGCTGAAATTGTTAAGCAATCAATGGAAGAGATGAAGCAAAGTGTTGGTGATATTTCTCAATCTGCAGCAAATGCATCACATGCGGCTGAAACAGCAGAAAAAGAAGTAGAGCAAAGCCGTACCCAGGTACAAATGTCTGTCAATGCATCTCGTACGCTAAGTGATGAAATTAACCAAGCAGCAACAACAATTAATAAACTTGCGGACGATACAAAAAACGTATCACAAATATTGAATGTAATTACTTCAATTGCCGATCAAACCAACTTACTTGCGCTTAATGCGGCTATTGAGGCTGCGCGTGCTGGTGAACATGGCCGTGGGTTTGCGGTAGTAGCTGATGAAGTACGAGAACTTGCTTCACGAACCGCCCATTCAACGAATGAAATACGCGAATTGTTAGGTGCTTTGACGACCGCTGCAAATGATTCGGTTACTGCGATGACTTCAGCTCGAGATATGGCAACAGATAATGCAACAGCGGCTGAAAAAACAGGAATATCAATTGAGAAAATTGCTGAGCAAATGCTAGAAATAAATGGCATGAACTCACAAATAGCAGCAGCAACTGAAGAGCAAACATCGGTTGCAGCCATGGTTGTAGAAAATGTATCTAATATGCACGTTTCTTTTGAAGATACCATGGACTCATTACTGGCTGTAAGAGATGTAGCTAAAAACCTACATTACTTATCAGATAACTTATTAGACGCTACAGCCAAATTCAGAATTGAATAATTAACCTGAACAGCTAAAGTCTCTATTAAAGCCTCCTTTTGGAGGCTTTGTTGTTTTGAAGGCTAGCTAGGTATGTCTCATCAGCCTGCAACAATAGAACAACTTAGAACGCAAGATTGGACACGAGATGAACTTGTTAAGCCAACAGACATAACTTTTTACAGGTACAAAAAAACCACCATTTGGTGGTTTTTTTAATTTACGGGCTAACCGGCTAAAAGGTCGCAACCACTTTTACATTGTCACTAACTTTTGCGCTATCTACATAACCTATAGCATCAGCATTAGCTGCTACAAAATCTATTACAGCTTGATCTGAGCCTAATTTCTCTGGAGGTGTCCCTTTACCTGTAAATACAAGTTTAGACCAGTAAGCATTAAGCTGGCTGCCAGATTTACCTACAACTTTATCGTTAAACTCATCTGCAGCAGCGGTACCATCTTGGTTTACTGGATTTACCTTAGTACCATCACCAAATGACTTGGCTTTACCAAGGTATATCTTTTTAATTGTATCTGCATCTAAAGCATTTGCGTTACCAGCGTTAACTATTACTGCAACTTCTGCAAAAGCATTAATTGAGCACAATGAAAGTGCACTAGCTAAAATTAATTTTTTCATTATTTGCTCCAATTAAAATACAAGATCAACGCCAACAGCAACAACATCAGTTTCTGTATCGGTTACATCGTCTTCAAAGCGGCTAAAGTCAATTTTAAATGCTGCAGAAGGGTGGAAGTCATAACGCGCGCCGATAGTGTATACATTGCTTTGCGCTTGAACACCTGTCAATGCACCGTTTATAGCAGCATTCAGACTTGGCACTGTTGCAATTGGATCGAAGCGAGATGCATCATGTTTATCGTCATTATCTTCATACGTAAAATGAACTATAACGTCATCCAAGCGATAACCTACAGATGCATAGTATTGTGTTTGCTCAGTTAAAATGCTGTTTTCTACTTCAAACTGTGTATATTCAGCGTCTAATAAGAAATTATCATAATCAATTGAGAAGCCAAAGCCTAGGAAGTAACTGTCATCTTCGTCAATTGCAATATCGTCAGCTAACGTGTTTAAGCTGTTTGCACGAAGTGCTGCTTCTAAGCCATTTAACGCAGCGCCGCTAGGGTCTGTTCCGTCAAGTGCAAATGATGTTTCTGCAACCAAGTATGCAGCACGTACACTGAACCAGTCATATGCAAGTGTCCAGTTAATGCCAGCAAAATCGTTAAGTTCGCCTTGAGTTTTTTCAGTAATTGCATCTAATTCGCCGTCATAGCTTCCGTACATTAGCTGCACCGTTGAATCCCAATCGCCAAGCTGTGTATTGTGCAATAAGCTTAAACCTTCATATGTAGAAAAAGGAATACCATAAACTGACTGAGGTGGGCGTACCCAACGATAAGCGTAACCAACATCCAAAAAGTCTGAATAGCGGAAAAATGGAGCTCGCATTTTACCCGCGCTAATTTGTAATTCGTCGCTTAGTTCATAAGTTACGTAAGCCCATTCAAATTCTGCGTCGAAATCATTTTCACCACGGGCAACAATTTGAGCTGTGGCCGTTAGTTTCTCCATTAGGTCAGCTGATAGCTGTAATGCAAAGACACTTTCGTTTTTAAATGAAATGTCATCATCATATCCATATAAGGTGCTGTCACTATCAAGGCTCTTTCCACCGACAATTGATGCAAAGCCATTGATTCGAACTTCGGCGCTAGCATAGTTTGTTGCTAAAGCCGCACATAATGCTACTGCTACAGATAGCTTTTTCATATGTATTTCCTATTAGTTAATTAGATGTTGATTCAAGCGTATTATAGAAGTGAAATAGAGCTATATCTAATCAATTTAGCAAGTTAGTAATAAAAATTAATAAACTTAATACTTTGTTATTGTTTTTTGCGGTATATACCTGAAATTTTTAATGTAGGTTAATGATTTTAAGTAAAATATCAAAATAAGTTACAACCAATTTAATTTCATAACATATATTTACAGCGTGAGGTTTTATGCCGTAATTGCATAAGAGGCAAGTATAGCTGCAACGTGTTAGCTTTTCCTCCATTAGGTACGTTTTTACTTTTATCAAAAAATAAATACATAAATTCACAATTGTGTAATATAATGCCCTTCCAGAGGAAAGATGCTACCACGCATCTTTTTTTATGCCCAAAACTTACTGGTTGCACCAGTAAATGCATAATAAATAATTTACGGTATCCTTTGGAGAATATTTTGAAACTACGCAAACTCTCACAGTTAAGCCTAGCAATAGTTGCTGCCCTGACTACCTCAGTAAACGCTGAAGAAACCAAAACAACAGCAAAGCAAGATGCGTTTGAAAAAATTGAAGTTACAGCTCGTAAACGTACAGAGAGCTTGTTTGAATCTCCAACCGCTATCACATCAATTGGTGCTAACTTAATTGATAAAGCCAATATGAGTAACCTTGAAGATATAGGTAAATACGTCCCTAATCTAAATATCACACGTTACGGTGTAGGCAATGCAGCCCATGCTTCTGTATTTATCCGTGGTATTGGCTTACAAGATCACATTATTACTACTGACCCAGGTGTGGGTGTATACCTTGATGGGGTTTACTTAGGTCGTCAAATGGGGTCTAACTTATCATTACCAAATGTTGAGCGTGTTGAAGTACTGCGCGGCCCACAGGGTACCTTATATGGCCGTAACACGTTAGGTGGCGCAGTAAACGTTATTACAAAACAGCCGGGCGATGAAGGTATTTTAACAACGTCTGCAAAGTTAGGTAGCCGTGGCCGTATTGCAGGCGATGTTTATTTTAATAACTCACTAAACGATGAGTTAAGTATGTCAGCAAGTGCGTCATATAAAACGCGTGACGGCGTTGGCGAAGCAGTAAACCTAGCGAACCCTGAAAAAGAAATTGGTGAGGAAGAAGAATTTAGTGGTCGTGTTGCCCTTAAATGGCAGGCTAATAGCGATTTAGCGTTTACTTTTTCACTTGATGGTGTTGATAACGAGTCGGGTCAATCTCCTTACACTATTGAGTTAACTGAGCCGCTTGATGCAAATGATGTATTTAATGGTGACTTTCCTTTATTAACACAGGACATGATCCCATCAGACCCTGATGATCTAGGTACTACCGTTGCTGGTATTGAATCAACGTCTTACTCAGGGTGGGGTACGTCATTTACTGCTGATTGGGCAATCGATGATACGTACACGGCTAAATTTATTTCAAGTTACCGTACTTCTGAATACGAAGGTGGACTTGATGATGATGCGTCACCTCTTAACTTATCTGAGTTCCCAGAAGAGGGGGGCGCAGATCAGTACTCGTTTGAAATTCAACTAAATGCGACTTACGACAATATGGACTTTGTATCAGGCCTTTACTTTTTTAATGAAGACGGTTTCACTCGTTCTGGTCCATTTGTATTTAGCCCATTCAACACACCTAATGGTTTATTAAACGATGGTGTTACACCTTCATTTGGTGGCTATGGTGACTTTGAAATAAACCAAGAAACAAACTCATACGCTGTATATTTTAATACAAATTACGATTTAACAGATGATTTAAGTATTGGTGGTGGCCTTCGATACTCAAAAGATGAGAAAGATGCCGATGCGATTTTCCCTACATTTGCTGAACGTAAATACGTAAGTGCAGAGTTTGACGCTGTGACGTGGGATATTAATGCATCTTACCAAATCAGTAACAACATGAACGTTTATGGTCAAATTCAAAAAGGTTATCAAACTGGTGGCTTCCCACCACGTCCATTTGGTGGACCTGATCAGTTTGTATCGTTCGACGAAACTAAAGCCGTTAACTACGAAATGGGTTTAAAAGGCCAAGTACACGAAAACGTATCTATGATGCTAGCGGTATTTGTTACTGATTACACTGATTTAGCACTTCCGTTTTCTGACCCAACAGCGGGTGGTGGTTTTGTAACTATTGTTGAAAATGCGGGCCAATCAAAAGCGCAAGGTATAGAACTTGAAACCACCGTTGCAATTACGGACGACTTCACAATAAGAAGTGCGGTAGGTTACTTAGATTCAGAGATTACTGAAGTTGATGCAGGCGTTCAAGGTATTGGTAAAGGTGATTCACCGGCATTAACACCTCGTTGGACTGTAATGGTTGCCCCATCATACTTTATGGATTTAGACAGTGGTGCAACGGTTGCACTAAATGCTAATTATTCATACCGTAGTGAAATGCAAGGTCAGTCAGTTTATAGTCAGAGTGAAACGATTGATTCGCGTGAGCTAGTTGGCTTTAATATTTCTTACACTAACGCATATGGCGATATGGAAGTAACACTTTATGGCGAAAACGTACTGAATGAAGTATACGATGTAGGTCGTTTACAGCAATCAGGGTTTGTTGGTGTTATGAGAAGTAATGACCGCAGCGAATTTGGTTTAAAATTCAAAAAAGATTTTGAGTTATAAACTGAAGTTTGCGTAAAAATACAATGTAATTTAAACATTATATTTTATTTTGCTAAAAAGGCCGGATCAGTTTTTGATTCGGCCTTTTTAGTTTGTGCAAAGGTCTGGTTGTTCGATACAATAGCGCCCTAAATTGCCAAATGGACTCTGTGATGAAAATTCTTGCCGATCAAAACATGCCTTTAGTTGAGCAGTACTTTTCAGATTTTGGTGAGGTTGAGCGGTTTGATGGGCGTAACTTAAAACCTGACCAACTGATAGACGTAGAAGTATTACTCACACGATCTGTTACCAATGTTACTAGTGAGCTATTAGCAAAAGCGAATAAATTAAGCTTTGTTGGTACTGCGACTATTGGTATCGATCATATTGATACAGATCTTTTACAAGACAAAAACATCGCTTTTACAAGTGCTCCAGGGTGTAATGCTGTTGCTGTTGCAGAGTACGTTATTAGTAGTTTATTTGCATTAAGCCAAGAAAATGCCCGCCCATTAACAGGCCAAACTATTGGCATAGTAGGGGTCGGGAGTATTGGCAGTTGTTTGGCTAAAAAGTTAAAAGCATTAAATGTAAAGCTGCTTTTGTGCGATCCATTAAAACATGCACAAGGGTTATTGAATGAGCATGTAGAGTTAGATGAGCTACTTGCACAATCAGATATTGTAACTTTCCATGTGCCACTTGTTAAAAAAGGGCCACATAAAACACTTCACATGATGGATAAAGTAAGGCTTAACGCCTTAAAACCGGTTACTACGATAATTAATGCCAGCCGAGGGGATGTTATTGACAATAGTGCTTTACTCGATTTAATGGAAGCAGGGGCTGATTTAGATTTAGTGCTTGATGTGTGGGAAAATGAACCTAATATTTTAACAGACTTACTTGCACATGTACGCTACGCCAGTGTGCATATTGCAGGCCATACACTTGAAGGCAAGGCCAGAGGCACACAAATGCTTTACCAAAAGCTGTGTGAGCTTAAAGGCGTTGAGGCTTCAAAATCTTTAATCGATTTTTTGCCCGTACCAGCTATAACGCAAGTGGCTATTGCTGAGAGTTTTACAGAGCAAGACATCGCACGTTTGGTGCACACAATTTACGATGTAAGAAGGGATGATGGGATTTTACTTCGTCATCTAGAGTCGGATGGTTTTGATAGTTTACGTAAAAACTATCCTGTAAGAAGAGAATTTAGCACCTTAACCGTTAATGGTGATGGCTCGCAGTTAGCTGCCTTAGGTCAACTTGGTTTTAATCTAACCAACTAATTATTAATTTAACGGTGTTTTAATATCGTTTAAAGAGGAAAAAATATGTCGCAAAAATATAACGTTGCCGTACTTGGTGCTACTGGTTTAGTAGGACGTCAAATTATCGAAACTTTAGCAGATCGTAAATTTCCGGTTGATCAGCTATTTTTGCTTGCGAGCAGCCGCAGTGCAGGTGAAGACATTAAGTTTCGTGGTGAGACAATTGAAGTACAAGACGTTGAGGGCTTTGATTTTAGCCAAGCGCATATTGGATTGTTTTCTGCCGGTGGGAGCGTCTCAGAAAAATATGCCCCAATTGCAGCCGATGCAGGTTGTATAGTTATTGATAATACCTCGCATTTTAGAAATGATTTTGAAATCCCCCTTGTCGTACCTGAAGTAAACGCCTCAAGTCTTGCCGACTTTAGAAATCGTAATATTATTGCAAACCCAAATTGTTCGACTATTCAAATGATGTTGGCACTAAAGCCAATTTACGATGCGTATGGTATTGATCGAATAAATGTATCAACTTACCAAGCGGTATCAGGGGCTGGGAAAGAAGCTGTTGATGAGTTAGCAAAGCAAACAGCTAACTTGATGAATGCACGCCCAATGGATAATGAAATATTTCCTAAGCAAATAGCCTTTAATGTTATTCCGCAAATAGATAGCTTTGAAGATAACGGCTATACCCGCGAAGAAATGAAAATGGTAAACGAAACGCACAAAATATTAGGTGATACAACAATCGCAATAAACCCAACGTGTGTGCGTGTTCCTGTGTTTTTTGGTCATTCTGAATCTATTAATATTGAAACACGTATGCAATACGACTTCGAACACGTTAAACAGCTGTTAAATGATGCACCAGGCGTTGAGCTAATTGACGATGAAGGTGATTATCCAACAGCGGTTTCCGATGCCAGTGGCAACGATACTGTATATGTTGGCCGTTTGCGCGCTGATATTTCACACCCTCATGGCTTAAATATGTGGGTTGTTAGTGATAATACCCGTAAAGGTGCTGCAACCAATAGCGTTCAAATAGCTGAAGAATTAATAGAAAATTATATGTAACATTTTTAAATGTAAGCACTCTTTAAAAGCGGTAAGCACTATGTGTTTGCCGCTTTTTGTTTAAATAGAGTGCCACTTTTTTGCCGTTTTTTATAATATTTAATAAAGTTACTGATAATACTCAATAAATTAATATTAAAAATGTGTTGTTAAGGCATTTCTTTTCAATGTGTTGCAATGGATATTGTGCCCTAAGTGGTTTATAGTTTGTAATTGGAATAGAGCTTGCAACAAAAATAGATTGTAATAACAAATGTGAGTCAGTCATTAGACTGATAAGGCAAGAGTAATCAATGTTTACGCACCTATTTAAGAGTGCTTTGTAACATTTAGACATTAAAGGATCAGCATGCGCGGTTTGGCTATACTTATAATATTAGCGTCTGCACTGGTAGTAACGCCTGTATATACACAAGATAGTACCCAATTAAAGGGGCCTAAAGGCGTTGACTATGGTGCTCAAGGGCGGTCTATTGGTCCGATTAAACCCACCGATACACTTTGGCGCATAGCCGTAAAAGTGCGTCCAGATAACTCTGTAAGTATTTATCAAGTTATGCAGGCCTTGTATAACAAAAACCCCGACTCATTTTTAGATCAAAACCTCAATCATATGCGAAGTGGGGCCTATTTAAAAATACCCACTTTATCTGAAATTAGACGTGTGAATACTCAACTAGCTAGGCAGCGTTCTGAGCAAGATGACGAGTTATGGGAAAAGAAAAAAAACGGAACACTTACACAAACTGAAATAACATCAGCTCAAACACAAGTTACACAAGCGCGTAAAGTTGATGTAGACGACGCCAAAAAAGAGTTACAAAAAGAAATAAAAGAAATCAAAACCGACCAAACTAATAAATTAGTTGAGTTACAGCAACAGTTTAAAAGTTCAGTAACAAATGTTGAAGAGATTTTAGTTGAGAATAATAACCTTAAAAAACAGCTGACTGGAATTTCTAAAGAGCTCGAAAATGTTCGCCAACAATTAGGGCAAGATAGTGAAATACAGCTGCAGCTAAAGGAATTAATACTTAAACAAAATGAAATAATTGCCCAGCAAAAAGCTAAAGAGGTTGAACCTCAAAGCAGTTTTGACTTACTAGCCTTGTTGTCAAACCCTATTGTGCTTGGGCTGTTAATGTTCATTCCCGGATTATTGATTATCTTTGCAATTGTTATGTTTCTTCGCAAAAGAAAAGGCAATCAAGAAGAGTCTCAAGCAGATGATGAATTTTTACCGCAAACTCCAACTTATTCTAATGAGGATGACTTAGCAACTGATCCACTTGATGACCCAATCATTCCAGACCCATTGGATGACTTGAGCGTTCAATTAGATGATCACCTCGAAGGTGACATGCTTCCAGATGATGATTTATTAGAAGATGACTCAGACGAACTTGATGATTCAGATAACTTACTTGATCAAGACGAGTTAGAAGGCCTTCTTAGCGACGATATTATTTTTGATGATGAAAGTGACGAAGACGATGAAGTCGATATTTTCACGCAACAAGGATTTGACGATAGTGCTGATGATAGCTTGGACGATATTGATTTAGATTTAGACCAAGAACCGTCTGGCACTGATGATATTTTAAGTAATGATGACTTAGATAGCCTATTTGACGAAGATGACAGCTTACCTGAGTTTGATTCACCAGCAGAAAAAGAGCCACAAAGTGATAGTTTAGAATCTAACGATGAAATGGCAGCATTGAGCGAAGAGCTTGCGACCGATGATTTTGATATAGATGATTTACTTGATCAAACGAGTGCCGAACCAGTAGACACGTCTGATAAAACTTCTGAAGAAAGTGACGATTTTGACTTAGACGATATCGACAGCTTAATTGATGAAGCAAATGATGATTCAGCTAATGAAACGCCAACGGATACGTTAGTTGAAGAAAGTGATGACTTTGATTTGGACGATATCGACAGCTTAATTGATGAAGCAAATGATGATTCAGCTAATGAAACGCCAACTGATACGTTAGTTGAAGAAAGTGATGACTTCGATTTGGACGATATCGATAGCTTAATTGATGAAGCAAATGATGATTCAGATAATGAAACGCCAACGGATACGTTAGTTGAAGAAAGTGATGACTTTGATTTGGACGATATCGACAGCTTAATTGATGAAGCAGATGGAGATTCCGTAAATGAAGCGCAAACAGAGTCGTTAGTTGAAGAAAGCGATGACTTTGATTTGGACGATATCGACAGCTTAATTGATGAAGCAGATGAAAATTCAGCTAATGAAACGCCAACGGATACGTTAGTTGAAGAAAGCGATGACTTTGATTTGGACGATATCGACAGCTTAATTGATGAAGCAGTTGAAAATTCAGCTAATGAAACGCAAACTGATGAGTTAGTCGAAGAAAACGATGACTTTGATTTGGACGATATCGACAGCTTAATTGATGAAGCAGATGAAGATTCAGCTAATGAAACGCTAACAGAGTCGTTAGTTGAAGAAAGCGATGACTTTGATTTGGATGACATCGACAGCTTAATTGATGAAGCAGATGACGATTCAACAAATGAAACGCTAACAGAGTCGTTAGTCGAAGAAAACGATGACATTGATACTGCTTTGGCCGGTTCTGTCGATGATTTAGCTGATGCACAAGAAGAGTTAAATGTTGATGATGTCGAGTCTTTAGCTTCAGCTTTGATTGATGAATCTGAATCGGAGAATGAGTCTGAAGAAGAGCCTGAGCTTGCAGAAGAGCCTGAGCTTGAAGGTGAGCCAGAGCTTGAAGATGAGCCAGAGCTTGTAGAGGAGCCAGAGCTTGTAGAGGAGCCCGAGCTTAAAGAAGTGCCAGAGCTTGAAGAAGAGCCAGAGCTTGAAGAGGAGCCAGAGCTTGCAGAAGAGCCTGAGCTTGAAGATGAGCCAGAGCTTGAAGAAGAGCCAGAGCTTGCAGAAGAGCCAGAGCTTGCAGAAGAGCCAGAGCTTGAAGAAGAGCCAGAGCTTGAAGATGAGCCAGAGCTTGAAGAGGAGCCAGCACTTGAAGAAGAGCTAGAGCCTAATGAAGTGCTTGAAGACTTTGGGGCCGATGATTTTACAGACACATCAGACACGCTTTTAGATCCAGAAGATTTACTGGATGAATATAACGATGATGCGTTGCAAAGTGTAGACGAACTCTTAAATGAATTACAACAACCAGAAGACTCAGAATACGTAGAAAGCCCTGATTGGACACTTGATGATCTGGACGATGAAATTGAAGAGGTTGAAGTTGATCTAGGTGATGATCCATTAGCAGAAGACACAGACTCTGATTTATCCCTTGAGGATGAATTACTAGAAACAGAATCAATAACGCCTAGTGAAGAGTTAGACGATTACCCTGAGTTAGAAATAGCTGAAGATCAAGGGGCTGAAACGCAAGAGGCTACTAACAATGAAGGTGAAAATGTTGTTAGTCAAACAGAAAAAGATTTAGCTGACTCTATTTCTAAGGGCGCAGACTTGAGTAACTTTGACGAGGAACTTGATGATGAGCCCCATGCCACTGCTGATTTTGATGAAGCCCCAATAATTGATGACAATGAGCTATTGGCGATAGGCGATGCTGAAGAATTCGCGACAAAAGAAGAGCATAATGAATTAGATGATGACGAAGAGTTTGCAGAAGAGGTTTCAGATTTTTCGGATAATGATATCGATGTGCTGGCTGATGAAGAGCTTGATTCAGAACTATCACCAAGTCAAACAGAGCAAGAATTATCACAAGCGCTCTCATCAAGTATTGATTTAAATAGCCTAGAAGATGACTTTGACGATGAGCCGTTAATCGATAGTGAGTTTGAACAGTCAGATTCTGGACTTGATACTAATTCAGAAAGTGAAGAACCACTACCAGAAATTACAGATGAAGCATTGTTATCGCAAGAGGACTTTGATGATTCACAGGTTGATTCAGCAGGGTTAGACGCCGACTTAGAATTTGATTCTGTCAATGCAGAAGACTTTGAGGAGCTTGTTTCAGAGACGCCAGATGGTGATACTGATAACGACGAAGAGCTAGATGGATTAAATTTAGATGAAGTTGTTAGTGATACCACAATTGATGAAACTTTAGATGCAGGCATAGAGCCAGAACTATCACCAAGTCAAACAGAGCAAGAACTATCGCAAGCGCTCTCATCAAATATTGATTTAGATAGCTTGGAAGATGATTTTGATGATGAGCCATTAATTGATAGCGATTTTGACGAGTCAAGTTTAGAGCCTGAAATTAATGAAGAAGCCAACGTTTTAGTCCCAGAGGATACGGACGAAGATTCATTACTAGGCGCTGATTTAGAGTTTGATTCAGTGGGTGTCGAAGGCGTTGAAGAGCAAGTTTTAGAAACGCCCCCAAACGACATTGAGAGAACGGATACTAAAGAATTTGAACAAGATTTAGATGATGGCGGCAGTGCGATTGCTCAGGAAGTCGACATTGAGCATGAACCAGAATTATCACCAAGCCAAACAGAGCAAGAACTATCGCAAGCACTTTCATCAAATTTTGATTTAGATAGCCTAGAAGATGACTTTGATAATGAACCATTAATTGATAATGAGTTTGATGAATCAGAATTAGTGCTAGAAACTAATGACAAGGCTGAAGTTGCAGCGCCTGAAGTTACTGATGAAAACCAATTTTTAGAAGAAAACCTTGAATACTCACAAAACGATTTAGCAGAAACCGGTGTTGATTTAGAACTTGATCCTTTACCTGTTGAAATAGATGAGGTGCCAGTTTCAGATGATGACGCTGATAGCACTGATTTACCTAATAGCGTAGAGTTTGAATCATCTGATTTAGGCATCGAGCAAACTGTTGATGATGAACTAGATGAACTAGATGAACTAGATGAACTAGATGAACTAGATGAACTAGATGCTGAGCTTGAAATCAATGACGAGGTTGAGGGATCAATTGCTCAAGTTAACGATGATGCGGTTTCATCAGAAGAAGTTGAAGAGCTACTTCCTAATAGACCGAATAATGGTGCTGATTTCTCAGGTTCAGGTGAAGATAATAGTGAAATAACCAGTGACGATACGTTAACTCCAGAGCTTGATAACAACGAAGCTGATAATCAAAATTCAGCTGAAGATGATATAGACAGCGCGGGAACTAACTTTAATGACGACCTGTTAATTGATGAATTTAATGAACTAGATGGTGAGCTCGACAATCTTAACGACTTAAACGATGACACACTTGATGATTTACTCTCAGAGTCGAATAACGCTGATGCGGACTATTTAGCGCCTGATAGCAGCGTTGGGCTAGACAATCCAGCATTTATAAGTGAATCGGACGATGAAATAAATGAACAAACTAATGTTGATCGTGAAGCTGAACTAACTCAAGTTGACTCTCAGGGTGATACTAACCTTGTATCAGATGAAGCACTTGATGATGAATTTATGGCTGATTTAAGTGAAACCGATTTCGATTCATTGCTCAATGAGTTAGCCGCTCCCGATGAACTTGCTATAGAAGATAGCAGCGAGTTTGATGTTGACTTTGATTCTTTATTGAAAGAAGACTTAGTTGATGAAGAAGTGTTTAATCATAAAGAGCCAGTCCCTGAAGCTGAAGACGCAAAACCTTTAGGTGAAGACGATTTTGTAGATATTGACTCATTACTTGAGCAAAGTGACGATGCTGAACTTGAGCATGAGCCTTACAATGACGTAAACATAGATTTAGGTTTAAGTGAGTTTGATGCATTACTTGCTGGTGATAATCCAACAGACGTTGATGCCGAGAGTGGAGGTTACTCCGCTAAGTTAGACTTAGCACGTGCCTATATTGAAATCGACGACTTCGATTCCGCGCTTAAAGTGATTGAAGACGTAATAGCAAAAGGGCCTGAAGAAGTTCAAGAAGAAGCGCTTAGTTTGCAAGCAAAATTACAACAATAGCATTTGTGTTAATTTCAATACGATAAACCCATAATTGGTGATGCTGATTATGGGTTTTTTATTGTTTTTATATGATTACATCACGGTCGCTTTTATTGCGCCGCGAGATAGCATAAAATGCGCCGTTAATTAGTACAGTAGGTAAAACGATAAATATGCGAGTAGCACTTGGGGTTGAATATAATGGCGCACGTTATAGTGGTTGGCAGCGTCAATCGCACGTAAATAGCGTACAACAAGAAGTAGAAAAGGCGCTGTCGAGTATCTGTAACCACCCAGTTGAAATTGTGTGTGCAGGGCGAACTGACGCAGGAGTGCATGGAACAGGCCAAGTTGTTCATTTTGAAACCAGTGCATCTCGTGAAATGGTCGCGTTTACTATGGGTATGAACACTTTGCTACCTAAAGATATTGCTATTCGATTTGCTCAACCTGTTGCAGAAGACTTTCATGCACGTTTTAGTGCAACCGCAAGAAGGTATCGCTACGTTATTTATAACTATCCATACCGTGGAGCTGTTATGAACGAGGGTGTTACTCATTTCCATCACAAGCTAGATGAAAAGGTAATGCAAGAGGCGTGTCAGCATTTAATTGGTGAGCATGACTTTACATCATTCAGAGCATTACACTGCCAAGCTAATACCGCTAAACGTACAATTCATCACTTATCTGTTCAGCGCCAAGGTGATTACGTTGTAATTGATATTAAGGCGAATGCATTTTTGCATCATATGGTGCGCAATATAACCGGTTGCTTAATGGATATTGGCTTACACAAGCACCAACCTGTATGGCTAAAAGAGCTATTAGATTTAAAAGAGCGTGCAAAAGCCAGTGCAACAGCTAAAGCCGCTGGTTTGTATTTAGTCGATGTTGATTACCCAGAGCAGTTTAATATTCCTAAAACCCCACTAGGGCCATTATTTTTACCTGATGTTGATATTTAGTTAGAATTATTAATCGCTAAATTTAATTTCCTCTAACTACTAAGACCAGTTTTTTATACCGTGTTTGTGTAATTCATGTTTTAATTGAAAAAATCTGTCTGCTACTTATTAGCAGACTCGCGACACAGAACAGCATTAAGAGAGTTGCAAATGAGTTGGTTAGAAAAAATCTTACCTAAAACGACTAAGTCGTCAGGTCGTAAAGAAATTCCAGAAGGCGTTTGGGCTAAATGTACAGCTTGCGATTCAATTTTATATAAAGCTGAACTAGAAAAATCATTAAACGTATGTCCTAAATGCGACCATCACATGCGTGTGAGCGGCCGTAAACGTTTAGAGCACTTTTTAGATGAAGGTGACCGCACGGAGCTTGGTACTGAGCACGAGCCTAAAGATGTATTAAAGTTTAAAGACTCTAAAAAATACTCAGACCGTATTAGCGCAGCCCAAAAATCAAGTGGCGAAAAAGACGCGCTAGTTGCAATGAAGGGCCGCTTAAAAGGCATTCCTGTTGCTGCGGTTGCTTTTGAATTCTCATTTATGGGTGGTTCAATGGCTTCGGTTGTTGGCGCACGGTTTGTTGATGCCGTAGACCAATGTTTAGAGCACAACATGCCATTAGTGTGCTTTTCTGCCTCAGGTGGTGCACGTATGCAAGAAGCACTTATGTCGCTTATGCAAATGGCCAAAACCAGTGCAGCACTTGCTAAAATGAGCGAGAAAGGATTGCCATTTATTTCGGTAATGACCGACCCAACAATGGGTGGTGTATCGGCTTCATTAGCAATGCTAGGTGATATTAACGTTGCTGAACCAAAAGCCTTAATTGGCTTTGCTGGCCCGCGAGTAATAGAACAAACAGTTCGCGAAACCTTACCAGAAGGTTTTCAGCGTAGTGAGTTTTTACTAGAGCACGGTGCAATAGACATGATTGTTGACCGCCGTGAAATGCGTGATACGTTAGCTCGAGTGCTTGCTAAATTTATGAACTTGCCTTCTACCGAACAAGAGCATAGAGTAGCGTAAATTTCAGCTTTACTGATTACACGCTATGACAAATACAATTCCTAGCCAATCATCAAGCCTTGATGATTGGCTTTTTTATTTAGAAAGTGTTCACCCAGCCAACATTGCAATGGGCTTAGAGCGCGTTGCAGATGTTGCCAATAATATTGGTTTACTAAATACCCCCAGTAAAATAATTCTAATTGGTGGCACAAATGGCAAAGGGACTACCGCTCGCTGCTTAGAATCGCTACTACTTGCGCAAGGTTACAGCGTAGGTACTTACGCCTCTCCTCATTTAATTCGATATAACGAACGTGTTCGCATAAATGGTCAAGAGCTTGATGATCAATACCATGTTGATGCCTTCAACACGCTAGAGCAAGGCCGGGGTAGCACACCGCTTACGTATTTTGAGTACGGTACGTTGGGAGCACTGGCTATTTTTAAGCGCTTTGAAGTAGATTATGTATTATTAGAAGTTGGTTTAGGCGGGCGTTTTGATGCAACAAATATAGTAACGCCATACGCAAGTGTTATTACAACCATCGATTTAGACCATAAAGAATACCTTGGCGATACCCGAGAGCTGGTGGCGTACGATAAAGCGGGTATATTCCGCAAAGATACCCCCGCTATCATTGGGGACTTAAGTATCCCGCATACAATGATTGATTACGGTAACGAGATTAGTGCCAATATGACATTATCAGGCACTGACTTTATTTTTAAAGAGCACGACAAAACGTTTAATTGGCAGTTTGAAAAACATAACCTGACACTCAATAAACCTGCAATACCCGCGCAAAATGCAGCGACTGCTCTAACAGTGTTGAGCGTTTTAAATTTATTACCCAATGTTGATGTAATAAAGAATTGCTTAGCTAACTTGGTGGTGGAAGGGCGCTTCGAACAGTTAAGCACAGAGCCATTGGTATTTACAGACGTCGCTCACAATCCAGAGTCAGCTCGCTATTTAGCCAATAAGTTATTAAGTTACAAAGATAAAGGCTTTAAAGTTCATGCATTAGCCGCTATGCTTGCTGATAAAGATAAAGCAGCGGTGCTCAAAGAGCTAGCCCATCTTGTTGATGATTGGTTTCTTGCTAGCTTAGGCGGCCCTCGTGGTGATAGTGCTAATAACTTAAAAGAAGCCCTACAAAGCGTATCTACTCACGACAAGGTACAAAGCTTTGAAAGCGTTGAACGAGCACTGAGTGTTATTTTACCTAAGCAACAAGACAATGTTATTTTAATTGTATTTGGTTCATTTTTTACAGTAGCAGATGCTATTAATTATTTTAAAAAATAGAGAGGATATCGGTGAACTCAAGTTTTATAAATCGCTTAGTTGGAACAAGTATTGTGGTGATCGCAGCGATTGTGTTTATCCCAAACATACTTGATGGCGAAAAAGTGCATTACAAGGAAGGCTTTAAAGCGATCCCAGAGCGACCTGAGTTCAAAACGATTGACTTGCAAGACTCAATTAATGATCAAGTAGCTATAGCTGAACCGTTAAAGCAAGATAACATTGAAGATATTTCTCCTGATGATGACGTTTTAGAGCAAGACGATACTATTGCACAAAGTAACTTTGCTAGCGAAGAGAAAATAGTTGAAGCGTCAGTTATACCTAAAGCTACAAAAACTGATATTGCTGAACCGCAAGTTGCTAAAGCGAAAGAAGAGACTAAGGTTCCCGAAAAAGTAGTTAAAGAGGCACCTAAGCCTATTACGCCGCGTAAAAGTGATGAAAACCTAACTGATATGGCCTATGTGGTGCAGTTAGGTAGTTTTTCTCATGCTGCAAATGTTAAAGCATTACAGGCTAAATTAACTTCAAAAGGGTTTAATACGTTTACTAAACCTATAAAAACACCTAACGGAACGCTAACAAAAGTATTTGTTGGTCCGTCACTTGATAAAACTGAGTTGGAAAAGCAATTACCAGAACTTAAAAAGCTTACTAAGCTTAACGGTAAAATAACCCAATACGAAGTAACTAACTAATTAAAAAGGCCTTAAACAATAGGGCCTTTTTCTTTGATGTTACACAATTACTTAGGCCAATTTATTAACTGTCAAAATGTTAATTAAATGTTTCAGGATGGCTGCGGTTATCTCCCGTTTAAACTTGCATACTGAGGATGTTTGGGTATAGAATGCGCCCCAAAATAGCGACTAATTGGTTATTATGATCTGGGTTGATTACGCCATTCTTGGCATCATTGCACTGTCTACCATCATCGGTTTAATACGCGGCTTTGTAAAAGAAGCTATGTCATTAGCGGTATGGGCAGGCGCGTTTATCATCTCAAGTTTATTTTACCAATATTTAGCTTCCTTCCTAACAAGCATTTCTGAACCCCTTTTAAGAAATGCGGCGGCCATTGCCATACTCTTCTTTGCGACGCTCCTGTTAGGCGGTTTACTAAACTATATTTTAGGTCAGCTTGTACTTCGTACTGGCTTATCGGGTACTGACCGTGTCTTTGGCATAGTGTTTGGTGCTCTACGAGGCGTGTTGGTCGTGAGCGCGTTACTCTTCTTTCTTGATGCTTTTACTGGTGCACCTAATACGCACTGGTGGGGTAATTCTATTTTGATTCCAGAATTTGGCTTTGTTGTTGAATGGTTTTTTTCGTACCTCGAAAACAACTCCAGCTTTTTAAATTCAGTAAACCGTTAATCGGCGAGGATAAATTACATGTGTGGTATCGTTGGAATAGTCGGAACGTCTCCTGTGAATCAGGCGATATATGATGGCTTAACTGTTTTGCAGCATCGTGGGCAAGACGCCGCGGGAATAATTACCATTGAAAATAATACGTTTAGCTTACGTAAAGCAAACGGCCTAGTGAAAGATGTATTTCACACACGTCACATGAAGCGACTACAAGGTACCATTGGTATTGGCCATGTACGTTATCCAACAGCAGGCTCTTCTAGTTCATCTGAGGCACAGCCTTTTTATGTAAACTCACCATTTGGTATCGCCCTTGCGCATAATGGAAACCTTACAAATGCTGAAGAACTAAAAGAACAGTTATTTTCAGAAGCACGTCGACATGTTAATACAACGTCTGATTCTGAGATATTGCTGAATATTATGGCACATGAGCTTAGTCGCTCAGACAAGTTGCACCTAGACCCTGAAGATGTGTTCACAGCTGTTGCTGAGGTAAACAAAAAAGTAACGGGTGGCTATGCAGCCATTGCTATGATTATCGGTCACGGCGTTGTAGCGTTTCGTGATCCTAACGGTATTCGCCCTCTTGTTTTTGGTAAACGCGAGACTGAAAAAGGCACAGAGTACATGTTTGCCTCAGAAAGTGTGGCACTAAAACCTGATGGCTTTGAGTTTATTCGCGATGTAGCCCCAGGTGAAGCTATTTTTGTGACGGAAGATGGACAGTTTCACTCATTAAATTGTGCAGATAAAGTGTCTTACTCGCCTTGTATTTTTGAATTTGTTTATTTTGCTCGTCCAGACTCAACAATAGACAGAATGTCGGTTTATGCAACACGCGTAAACATGGGTACCAAACTGGGTGAAAAAATAGCACGTGAGTGGGCAGATAAAGACATTGATGTTGTCATTCCTATTCCAGAAACTTCGTGTGACGTCGCGCTTGAAATTGCTCGTGTACTTGATTTACCGTACCGCCAAGGCTTTGTTAAAAACCGTTACATTGGCCGTACGTTTATTATGCCTGGTCAAGAAATGCGTAAAAAGTCAGTGCGTCAAAAGCTAAACGCAATTGATCGTGAATTTAAAGGTAAGAATGTATTACTTGTTGACGATTCAATAGTGCGCGGTACCACATCAGCGCAAATTGTGGAAATGGCGCGAGAGTCTGGTGCTAAAAATGTATATTTTGCCTCAGCAGCTCCTGAAATACGCTTTCCAAATGTTTATGGTATAGATATGCCATCGGCAGCTGAACTTATTGCGCATGGCCGTGAGGTTGAAGATATAAACGCAAGTATTGGTTCTGACGGATTGATTTTTCAGTCATTAACAGATCTAATGGCCGCTGTAAGCCAAGAAAATCCAGAAATAACTCAATTTGAAACTTCTGTGTTTGACGGGCAATATATAACAGGTGATATAGATCAAAACTATTTAAACCGAATAGATAAACTGAGAAACGATACAGCTAAAAGCACACGCGAAACAGCGATGTCATCAGGGTTAGAGATACATAACCAAGAAGAAAACGAGACTGATTAATACTTTCGAGTATTTTTTATTTTAGAAAAGGAGCTAATTAGCTCCTTTTTTGTTGGTTGAATATTACTTAATCGAGTTACTTAAAATTTATTATGTGAACATGGGGCTTACAATGCCATTTGTCCAAAGAATCGCAGTGGCAGCTAATATGATGACTAGTAGGATAAGCCCACAAGTAACGACCGAGCTTGCATAAATAAAACCACGTTCTTCAGGTATGTGCATGAGTATAGGTACTCCGGTATAAAGTAAATAAACCGAGTAGGCTAGTGCAACAATACCAGCACATACAACAAACCAAAGCACAGGCCAAAAAGCGGCAAGCGCAGACATAAATACCGGTGTTGCTGTGTAAGCCGCTAGTTCAAGCGTTTGAGTAAAGGTGGGTTTAGAGCCAAAAGTAACGGCCATCCAATGGGCCAAATAGGCAAGTGCAAATACACCTATAATTAAAGCTACATACATGGCTATAGCTATTAACAGCGCGCTCTCATGTGTTAAAAATACTAGACCACCAGTGCCAATGCTCCAGCCCAAGTAAACAGACGAGTAATACCCCATTGTTGATGGAAACAAAGCAATGAGTAAAATATGTGACAAGCTGTAGGTCAAGCTTTCGTGTCGGTTATCAATTGTTTGCCACTCTTCAAGTGGGTGAGCGTATAAGCCCCATAGGTGGTTTAATATCATAGTGTGTACTCCGTTTAGGAAGGTATTATTGTTTTTGTTACGGTGTGTTTTTTATACAGTTCATTTACAGTTATGGGCCACATAGTGTACAAAGTCAAGTTAACTAATTTTTAACAAATAAATGAAGCTGGCTTTGATTTAATCAAACCGTGAATTCGTGTTAAAATACAGGTTCTTTAATTTTAATTAGCAACGAGTATCAAACGTGTCACATAGCCAGCTGTTAGAGCCTATTCATGACTTTTTATTGTGCAAAACACCGACTCAGTGGGTAGATAAAGCAATCAAAAAAGAAAATCTGTCAGTTATTTTAATAGATCACTTAATTTGTGAGTTAAAAGCAGCTCAGTCAGCAATGTTTTTAATTCGTAAGTATGCAGTAGATAAAGAAAGCGGTGATGCACTTTTAGCCTGGCTTAAACCATTCGAAACACTTATTTATAAACGTGAAGGTAACTGGCGTGATTTAGCAGCAAAAAACAAGCTCACTAAATCAATCATTCCCAAGTCTAACTCTCCTTACGGGCAAGACTTAATTGATAAAATGGTGTTGCTCATAAAAGAAGAGTTACATCACTTTTACCAAGTTTTAGAAATAATGGATGAGTATGGTGTAGAGTACCAAAGTATTACACCATGTCGTTACGCTAAAGGGATGTTACGAAATGTTAAAACATTCGAGCCAAATGCACTTGTCGACAAATTAATTGTAGGTGCTTACATTGAGGCACGCTCGTGTGAGCGTTTTGCAAAGTTGGCGCCCCATGTAGATAAACGCCTAGGTGATTTTTATATTTCGCTACTGCGCTCAGAGGCACGTCATTATCAAGATTATCTAGCCTTGGCGCAAGATATTGCCGATTTTGATATTTCGAAAAGGGTTAAGGAATTTGGTGAAATTGAAGCTGAACTTATTGTATCAGCAGATGAAGACTTCAAATTTCATAGTGGTACTCCAGCATAATCCCCCCAGTGCTTTATTTTTTGCATAACTGATGAGATAAAGCACTAAAAATTAGACCAAACTTAAATCGCCTTCTACTATATATAGTAAATAGTTACATACAAATTTATGAACTATATCTATTAAATTTAGTTGTATATTTTTTATATAGGCGGTGTAGGATGTCCGATAACAACAGTCTGTTTGTATTTGATGAGGAGCTTGAAGAAGACAGCTCAACAATAAAAAAAATAAAAGTGCTCACTGTTGAGGACGATATAAATTATCAGCAGGCTTTAACCAACAGCTTAAAAGAAATGAGACCAGAGGATAATTGTGAAATAGAAGTTCTCACAGCTAACTCGGTTTCACAAGCAGCTTTAGTGCTTAGTTTGCATCCAGATATAGCACTCACTTTTATAGATGTTGTAATGGAAGATGATGACTCAGGTCTCAGGCTTGTAAGTACTATAAGAGAGGTGATTGGTAACGCAGACATGCGTATTGTTTTACTTACAGGTCAACCAGGTTTTGCTCCCGAACAGCAAATAATGAAAACGCTTGATATAGACGAGTATTGGAATAAGTCAGACGTCTCTGCTGAAAAATTACAATCCATTGTTACAAGCAACTTACGCACCTGGAAATACATTTCACAAATATCTTCAGCCAGAAAAGGTCTTCAACTTGTTTTAGATGCTTCAAGAAGCATAAATAGTAAACACGATATGGGATCTTTCTCTAAAGCTGTTTTAGAAGAAATCAGTAATATTTTAAACGTCACCGAGGGAGGGGGGATTATGTGCTCTACCCAAAGTGATGGCGAAATTATCAGAGCGCATATTTCGACAGCTAATGGTTGTTTTGATGGGTATGAGGGAAAGCTTATTGACGATAGGGTTTTGCTTCCACAAATCTACAGTGATTTTGAGCGAGCTTTAGATGAAAAAAGGCACGTTTTTTCTGAACACCACACGGTATTTTATTTTTGTAACAAAGAAATAGCTGGGGAAAGCTATATAACGATTGTTCAATCGGACAATGAAATATCAGAGCAAAATGAATATTTATTAAAAGTATTCAGTGAAAATGTAAGCACAGGCTTTAGTAATATAGCACTGCTTAACAAGCTTACTGAACTTGCATATACCGATGTGTCGTTAAACATGCACAATCGTAACTGGCTCACTCGTGAAATAAAAAATATGAACCTCCACGAGCAGTATCAAACACGTTTATTAGTTTTTGAAGTTGAGCAATTTGAAGAAAAAGCTTTTTCGTTTGGCCACGATTTTTGTCAAAAGCTATTAAAAGAAGTTTATAAAAATTTAATGACTATTTTTGATGGTTATTCAGCGCGTATTGCCATTATTAATAACAGCAGCTTTGGATTACTTATAAACGCAAACTTCGATATAACTGACGAAATGATAGCTAGCCTAATAAGGCAAAAATGTATAATTACCTCTGTAAAGCAATATGCTGATTTGAGAATTCTTGATTTAGCGCTAAGTTCTGTTTTAAATATTGTACCCGAAAAAATAATAAGTATTGCTGAGTCTAGCTTAAGTGATAGCCATAATGCATCGTTAAAATACATCAAGCATACCCAAGAAAAAACAGAAGCATTAACTAACCGATATAGTTTAATGGCCCGATTAAGAAGAGTAATTGGTGCTAGTACGTTACAAGTAGCCTTACAGCCGAAAATGGACTTAGCAACATTAACCCCTGTGGGCTTTGAAGCATTGGCTCGTTGGCAATTAGAAGACGGAAGTTTTGTAAGCCCAGAGATATTTATTGAACTTGCTGAAACAGCTGGTTTAATTAGTGAATTAGACAGCGTTATTTTCGATAAGATAATTTCGACCATTCATAAGTTAAGTGATATAGGCGTAAATCTGCCAATTGCTTTTAATGCATCTGCCTTTGATTTAGTTGACCCGGACTACTGTAAAAAAATTCTTCATAAGTTAAAAGATGCCAATATACCTCCAGAAATGCTTGAGCTAGAGATTACTGAAACTCAAGCGATCAGTAATTACGATTTAATTAGAGAGTCGTTAGATAAATTTATGGCGCTGGGTATTAAAGTAAGCATTGATGACTTTGGAACAGGTTATTCATCTATTTCACACATAACTGAGATACCTGCAAATATTTTAAAAATAGATAGATGTTTTTTAACTGATATTGAGCGCAATGCTAATAACCAATACATCCTAGAAATGATTGTAAACTTAGCCAAACGATTTGATTTTTCGATTATTGTTGAAGGTGTAGAAACACTAGAGCAGTGTGAATGGGTTAAAAAAATAGGTTGTGATGTAGCCCAAGGTTATTACTTTTCAAAACCACTGTTTTTTGACGATTTAACAACATGGTTAAAGCAACATGGAAAAGTTTGATCATAGACTTTCTGTTAGTTTAAATAATAAACAGCTATATATTAAAGCATTGTTTATTATGGTTGCTGCTGGCGTTATTAGTTTTTTAGTATATTGGCAAATTTACCAATCAAGGCTTGCGCTTGTTCAAGATTATCAAGACGACAAACTATCTCTAGTGCAGACAGAGTTTGTAAAAGAGCTAAGTAGTATAAAAAAACTAACACAAGTTTTAGCAGACAACAAAAACCTAAAAAGGGGCAATAAGCTCAGGTATATGTTTAGAGACCGAGAATCCATACGAAGCATAAATGATTACTTCGTTAATTTTGGGTTATTATCGCCTATCATTTCGCAAATTCGGTGGATTGATATTGTAGGAAACGAACGCTTTAGGGTCGACTTCAAAGATGGAGAAGCTAAAGTAATTGAGCAAAGTGAATTACAAAACAAAATATCGCGCTATTATTTTAGGCAAGGTATATCGATAGAGGCACCTGATTCGTTTTTATCAAGAATTGATTTAAATATGGAGTATGGTTCAATAGTTGAGCCCTACGAACCCACCATTAGAGTTACTTATCGAACCAGCTCAAGCGAATTTATAGTTGATGGCCTCATTATAATTAATTTTAACTTATCTGACTTTTTTCAGAAAATTAGAAATTACTCTTCTGAAAACGCTCAAATTAATATTGTAAACAAAGATGGGTATTGGATTTTTAACAATGATAAGTCTAAAGAGTGGGGGTTTATGCTTGGATTGCCAGAGCTAACAATTGCTAATTATAACCCATCACTCTGGGAGTCTATGCAAAACCAACAAGAAAATACAGTAAGATATTTTGATTCAAACATTTATTCGTTAGACAAGCTGCCCGCACTTTTTTCAAAAAGGCATAATGAAACCCTTAATGAAGTCATTTATATTTACATCAAAAGTAAAGATAAGTTGATGAATAAAATACACTTTACGGCGCTAGGTTATGCTGGTATTGGCGGTATTATTCTTTTATTCATTGGTGGCTTTATTTTATATAGAGAATATTGCTATACAAAAACGCTAAAAGATTTATTTGACCAGTTACGCGCTGAAAAGTTGGAGCTGGATTCTGTCAATAATCAACTTTCAAATACCATTAGGCAGCAGCAACTTTTGCAGGATAGCTTTGTTGAAGCGCAAAAATTATCTTCATTAGGCATGCTTGTTGCGGGTGTAGCTCATGAGATGAATACGCCTATTGGCGGTGCTATTATTTCTGTTACTAACGCAGAGTCGGTGGTGAGCCGCCTCAATGAAGGTATAAAAACTGGCTTAACAAAGTCTCTACTAGAGAACAGCGTATCAAGCTTAGATGATAATTTAGGCTTAGCCAGGGTAAACCTAGATAAAGCTGCTGTACTTGTAAAAAGCTTTAAAAAAATGGCTATTGATAGAAACAATGAAGAATTTATTGAATGCAATGTTGAAACAATAATAAAAGATTTGTTGATTACGCTGAACTCTCGATTAAAAACTTCAAAGGTTAAAATTAAAACCCTATTTAATGATAACTGCACGCTTAAAAGTCGCCCTGGGATTATTTCACAGGTTATTGAAAACCTTATAATGAATGCGCTTAACCACGCTTTTGAAGAGAATCAATCTGGTGAGATTGAAATTAAGGTTGAGGAAAGTGATAAGGGAGATGTAAATATTATAGTATCAGACAGCGGATGCGGGATTAATCAGCAGCAGCAATCTGTTATTTTTGAGCCCTTTCATACATCAGCGCGCGGTAAAGGGAACATAGGGCTTGGGCTTTATATGGTTTCTCAATGGGTCACTAAAATTTTAAAAGGGCAATTGGTTTTAGAGTCTGATCCTCAATGGGAGGATAAATTTAAAACTCGATTTACAATTACGTTGCCTAAAAATTAAGTGAGTACCCACATTCAATTTTTAACGTATTATTTAAATGCTATATAGGGCCTTAAAGGGACTACACTTATGGATTGAGGCTCTAAAAATGGCTTTATATAGCTCATTTAAATGGTGTGTTTATTAGCCTTTGTTCTTGAGGTGTTACAATTAAGTAGGAGCCTTGTTCGTACCAGTCACCTAAAACAGTGCGTGTAAGCGTTTGTCCATTTAGTGAGTATGTATGAATATTTGGTCGGTGCGTATGACCATGGATCATGTTAACAACTTTGTGCCTCTTAAATGTCGAAAGGACAGCATCATCAACAACGTCTAAAATTTCTATCGGTTTATCTGCTTGGCTAAGCTTACTTTTTTCACGGGCATTGCGAGCTATTTTTTTTCGGTACCATAATGGCATGGCAAGCATTAATTTTGGCCACCACCAACCGCGGCTTTTTTTACGAAATTTTTGATACTCAATATCCTGGGTACACATTTCATCCCCATGTAAAATAACAGTGGGTGTGCCGTAAAGGTCTATAACAGTTTGCTCATCTAACAGTGTCATACCTGCTAAATTTGCATAGTGTTCTCGCAGGATAAAGTCGCGATTACCATGAATAAAATAGACGGGAATACCTGAATCACTTATTGCTTTAAGCTTTGTAGCTACACTGCGCGCAAGTTCAGTGACGTAGTCATCACCTACCCATACTTCAAAAAAGTCACCTAAGATGTAAAGCGCATCAACGTCTTGATTCAAAATGTTAGATTCTAAAAACTTAAAAAAAGCAGCGCTAATATCAGGTCTGTTTTCAGTTAAATGTAAATCAGCAATAAAATACGTTTTTTGAGTCATAGGGATATCTTTTCGATAAAAATAAAGCGGGCGCATGCATGTTGCAATGACACCCGCTGATACTCCACGTTATGTGGGTAAGCGAACTATTAGTTAACAGTAACGCTTTCGATGATCACGTCTTCAAGAGGAACATCTTGGTGAAAACCATTGCTACCAGTAGCTACACCTTTAATTTTTTCTACAATGTCCATGCCTTCAACTACTTCAGCAAACACACAGTAACCCCAGCCTTGAGACGTTTCGCTGCTGTGGTTTAAAAAATCATTGTTGTTAACATTAATAAAAAACTGTGCTGTAGCAGAGTGTGGATCTGGTGTGCGTGCCATAGCTAAAGTACCTACTTTATTAGACAGGCCGTTGTTAGCTTCGTTTTGAATTGGATCGTTAACGTCTTTTTGCTCCATACCTGAAACAAAGCCACCACCTTGAACCATAAAGCCATCAATTACACGGTGAAAAATTGTACCGTTGTAAAAACCTGCGTTTGCATACTCTAAAAAGTTTTTTACTGTGTTTGGAGCTTCTTGCTCAAACATTTTAATGGTGATGTCACCAAAGTTTGTGTGTAGAACAACCATGTGCTTTCCTATATCTGGTTTAAATAGTCGCACTATTTTATCTTAGTTAGCTAAGATTAACAAAGCGCTAGAGCCCATGCTTTTCAAGTGGTAACATACATTTTCTTGATAATAGTGAAGGACACCAACTAAATGGTACAAATATACAACACACTCACGCGACAAAAAGAACAATTTAAACCTATGGTCGATGGTAAAATCGACATGTATGTGTGTGGTATCACCATTTACGATTACTGTCATATCGGTCATGCGCGTACATTTGTTGGCTTTGACGTCATTGTTCGCTACCTTCGCCATATTGGTTACAATTTAAAATATGTGCGTAATATTACCGACGTTGACGACAAAATTATTAAACGTGCAAATGAAAATAAAGAGTCAATAAACGATTTAACACTGCGCATGACCAAAGCCATGCATGAAGATTTTGATAGCCTAAACATGTTACGCCCGGATGTAGAACCAACAGTGACAGGGCACATGGGTGAAATTATTGAAATGGTTGAGCGTTTAATAGCTAAAGGGCATGCGTATGTAGCAGCTGATGGTGACGTGTTATTTGATGTATCAACGTTTGAGCAATACGGCGCGCTCTCTCAGCAAGATTTAACCATGCTTCAGTCAGGGTCACGTGTTGAAGTGGCACAAGATAAAGATGACCCATTGGACTTTGTTTTATGGAAAAAAGCCAAAGCTGGTGAGCCTTCATGGTCATCTCCATGGGGAGAAGGGCGCCCAGGTTGGCACATTGAATGTTCAGCTATGAGCTCAAAGCATTTAGGTGAACATTTTGATATTCATGGTGGGGGTTCTGATTTACAGTTTCCGCACCATGAAAATGAAATTGCGCAGTCATGCTGTGCCAATAATGGTGAGTATGTAAATACGTGGATCCACACCGGCATGGTACAAGTAAATAAAGAAAAAATGTCTAAATCGTTAGATAATTTTTTTACTGTACGCGATGTGCTAAAAGAGTACGACCCTGAGTCGGTTCGTTACTTTTTAATATCAGGCCATTACCGCAGCCAACTTAATTACTCGCAAGAAAACTTAGACCAAGCGCGTTCATCGCTTGAGCGTATTTATACTGCTTTACGTGACGTTAAACCCATCGAGTGTGAGCTTGAGAGTAACGAGTTCGTTATTAAATTTAGAAAAGCAATGGATGATGATTTTAATACTCCAGAGGCTTTACCTGTTTTATTTGAGCTGGCAAAAGAGCTAAACCGCGTAAAAGAAAGCGATGCAACACTGGCGGGTCAACTTGCGTTTATATTACGTACTATAGGCGAAGTACTAGGCGTTGCACAACAAGCGCCTGAGGCTTTTTTACAAGGCGGGCAAGATGATAATGAAGTTGCAACGATTGAAGCCTTAATTGTTAAACGTAATGATGCTCGTGCGAGTAAAGACTGGGCTGCTGCTGATGAAGCACGTGATGCGCTTAATGCATTAGGTGTAATACTTGAAGACTCGGCGGGTAAGACAACGTGGCGTAAGGCTTAAAATTACTCGCTTGTAATAAAAAAGGGTTGCCGAATGGCAACCCTTTTTTATTTGAATTATATTCAGCTATGATATTTTTCGCATGCTTCTAATGTATTTTCAATTAAGCTGGCCACGGTCATTGGGCCAACCCCGCCAGGAACAGGAGTAATAAAGTGAGCTTTTTGCTCTGCAATGCTGTATTCAACGTCGCCTACTAGTTTACCTGTATCTAAACGGTTTATACCTACATCTATAACAATGGCACCTTCTTTTACCCAATCTCCAGGGATAAATTCAGGTTTGCCCACAGCTACAACCAGCAGGTCTGCGCGTCGTACATGAGTTTCTAAATCTTGTGTAAACTTATGGCACACAGTAGTCGTACAACCGGCCAGTAATAGCTCTAACGACATAGGGCGGCCCACAATATTTGATGCGCCAACCACAACCGCATGCATGCCTTTATAACGAACACCGGTAGAATCGAGTAAAGTAATAATCCCTTTTGGCGTACAAGGACGAAGCGCAGGCATACGCTGTGCTAAACGGCCAATATTGTAAGGGTGAAAGCCATCAACGTCTTTGTGTGGTGTAATGCGTTCTAAAATTTTCTCTGCATCGAGTCCATCAGGTAAAGGTAACTGCACCAAAATGCCATCTACTTCAGCATCATTATTTAGCTCATCAATTAAACTTAAAAGAGCATCTTCTTTTGTGTCTGCAGGTAAATCAAATGATTTTGAAATAAAACCAACTTCTTCACAGGCTTTACGCTTTGAACCAACATAAACTTGGCTTGCTGGATCAAGTCCGACAAGGACCACTGCAAGTCCGGGGGCGCGTAATCCTTTAGAAACGCGTTCGCTTACGCGTTGTGCAACTGTACTACGTACTTGTTTTGCGATTGCTTTACCATCAATGATGTTTGCCGTCATGGTTGACCTTTAATTGGGGTTAATTAACTAGATACCGATACTTTACAAATGAACGCATAATAAAAAGGGGCATATGCTTATAAAGAGAATAATAACTTTATTTTTCATTTAATATTACCAAGCCATTTTCGCAGAAAAGCATTGCAGCGCCAAGTTGCTTTTGATCTATATAGTACTAGAGTAATTAAATAGTTTAAATTTCAGTCTTCTATTATAATATTTAGCCATTGTGGGCTAAAAATGACCACTTGATTTGTTTTCTTAAAAAAACGTTTGACCTAACCCCGTCAAATCACTATTATGCACCCCGTTGTCAACGAGGTCACTCGTAGAGAATAGTAAGTAACGGCGATTAGCGCAGTTTGGTAGCGCACTTGGTTTGGGTCCAAGGGGTCGCAGGTTCAAATCCTGCATCGCCGACCATTTTTTTATAATTTAATTATAATCGAATAGCTTATTGGTAAACTATGAAGTTTTCGATGCGCCCATAGCTCAGCTGGATAGAGCAACGCCCTTCTAAGGCGTCGGTCGAAGGTTCGAATCCTTCTGGGTGCGCCATTTGAAAACATGTAAATATAGCGGTGATTGTAGCTCAGTTGGTAGAGCCCCGGATTGTGATTCCGGTTGTCGTGGGTTCGAGCCCCATCAGTCACCCCATTTACAAGAATATCGGCGATTAGCGCAGTTTGGTAGCGCACTTGGTTTGGGTCCAAGGGGTCGCAGGTTCAAATCCTGCATCGCCGACCACTTTCTCAAAGTGGTTTTAAACGCTCTGTTTAATTGTTCAGTATGAAAAAAGAAGCTTAGCCTTCAATGTCGGCGATTAGCGCAGTTTGGTAGCGCACTTGGTTTGGGTCCAAGGGGTCGCAGGTTCAAATCCTGCATCGCCGACCATTTTCTTATTTATAACTCCTCAGTATTTTTTTAAAATCTATTTTTCTATTGCTATAAATAAAACTCACTTAAACCTCTGAAAACAACGGTTAGCCTGTTTTTTACTCGGTTAGGTGCTGTAGTACCCAATCTATCCCAAATAATTGCCCCCCATACTCGACTATCATAAATATTAGGTTATAATGCCGCGTCTATTGTTTAACATAGTGCCCTAAGGGCAAAGCAGCAATGGTATCTCATGGTAGCGACGGATGCTTTTAAGTGTGAAAAATCGCTTAAACTTTATCAAGACTCATGCAGATCACTTTGTTTGTAAGGAAGGCGAACAGTCGCCAAAATTGAATATTGAGGTAAATCATGCAAGTTTCTGTTGAGACGACCCAAGGCCTTGAGCGCCGTATAACTATCACCGTTCCTGCAGAGAACGTTGAGACCGAAGTAAAAAAACGCCTACAACAACTGTCAAAAACACAGCGTATAGATGGTTTCCGTGCTGGTAAGGTACCTGTATCTGTAATCAACAAGCGTTTTGGCGCTGCAGTTCGTCAAGAAGTTGCTGGCGAAGTAATGCAACGTAACTACATTGAAGCAATCGTTGCTGAAAAAATTAACCCTGCTGGCGCGCCTTCATTCGCTCCTAAATCACTTGAAGCAGGTAAAGATTTAGAATTCTCAGCTACATTTGAAGTTTACCCTGAAGTTGAAGTTCAAGGTTTAGACAAAATTGCTGTTGAAAAACCAGCGGTAACAGTAACTGACGAAGATTTAGCTAACATGCTAGAAACTCTTCGTAAGCAACACGCAGAATGGGCTGAAGTTGATACAGCTGCTGGCGAAAGTGACCGTGTAACAGTTGATTTCGTAGGTACTATCGACGGTGAAGTATTTGAAGGCGGTAAAGCTGATGACTTCCCATTAGAGCTTGGTCAAGGTCGTATGATCCCGGGTTTTGAAGATAACATCGTTGGTAAAAAAGCAGGCGAAGAAGTTGTTGCAGATGTAACATTCCCTGAAGATTACCATGCTGAAAACCTTAAAGGTAAAGCAGCTCAATTCACTATCACAGTGAAAAAAGTAGAAGCGCAAGAGCTTCCTGAATTAAGCGAAGAGTTTGCAACTAAATTCGGTGTTACCGAAGGCGGCGTAGACGCGCTTAAAGAAGAAGTTAAAAAGAACATGACGCGTGAACTTGACCAAGCGGTTAAAGCTAACGTTAAAGACCAAGCAATCAAAGGTCTTTTAGAAAACAACGAAATTGAAGTGCCAAAAGCACTTGTTGATCAAGAAGTTGACGCATTACGTCAGCAAGCAGCTCAACGTTTTGGCGGCGACGCTAAAAACATGCCTGAGCTTCCAGCTGAATTGTTCCATGAGCAAGCTGTAACACGCGTTAAAACTGGTCTTTTATTAGGCGAAGTAATCAAAGCTAACGACATTAAAGTTGATGATGCTAAAGTTGAAGCATTAATTGCAACAGTGGCTTCTGCATACGAAGATCCAACTGAAGTAGTAGAATACTACAAAGCAAATGATCAACTTATGCAACAAATGCGTAATGTTGCAATGGAAGAGCAAGCTGTTGAAGCTATTTTAGCTAAAGCAAATGTTTCAGACGTTGAAAAAGCATTTGATGACATCATGAATCCGCAGCAAGGTGCTTAATAAGTCATTGACTTAAGCTCTCGCTAACGATTAAATGGCTCGTGTTACACTGTTTAAACAGCGTGCCCGGGCCATTTTTAGTTTTTGGCTCTTAATTTGCGAAAAACGATAACTATGCTTCCTTATAATAAGGATAAGTATAAGCGCATAAGGAATTAAATAAGTATGAATACTGGTATTACAGATCCCCTAAATGCATTGGTCCCTATGGTTGTTGAGCAAACACCAAAAGGTGAGCGCTCGTATGATATTTATTCGCGACTTTTAAAAGAGCGTATTATTTTTTTAACAGGCCAAGTTGAAGACAACATGGCAAACCTAATTTTAGCGCAAATGCTATTTTTAGAATCAGAGAACCCTGATAAAGATATTTTCTTATACATAAATTCACCGGGTGGCTCAGTAACTGCTGGTATGGCAATTTACGACACAATGAACTTTATCAAACCTGATGTGAGTACTATTTGTGTAGGACAAGCAGCGAGCATGGGGGCATTTTTGCTTACCGCTGGTGCTAAAGGTAAACGTTTTTGCTTACCTAACTCACGTGTAATGATCCACCAACCTTTAGGTGGTTTCCAAGGTCAGGCGTCTGACTTTGAAATACACGCCAAAGAAATACTATCTATTAAAGATAAGCTAAATCGCTTAATGGCAGAACACACGGGTCAGCCGTTAGATGTGATTTCAAAAGATACTGATCGTGACAACTTCATGAGCGCTTCAGAAGCTGTAGAGTATGGCTTAGTTGACTCAGTATTTGCAAATCGCGATAAAAAGTAAGCGCTTGGTGAGCAGGGGACCTGTTAATCACTTTTAGTTACTATGCGAAAAACAATAAATTTTGTTATAGTTAAGCGTATTGAAATAGCCACCATAAATCTTGGTGGCCAACGTAATAAGATGAGGTAGCTGAATGTCTGACACTCCTACAGACGGCGACAAAAGTAATAAATTGTTATACTGCTCTTTTTGTGGCAAGAGCCAGCACGAAGTACGCAAATTAATTGCAGGCCCTTCAGTATACGTTTGTGATGAATGTGTAGAGTTGTGTAACGATATTATCAGGGAAGAGATCAAAGATATTGCTCCTAAGCATGACTCGTCTGATAAACTACCTGTTCCAAAAGAAATTCGAAAACACCTAGACGACTACGTTATCGGCCAAGACCATGCGAAAAAAGTATTGTCTGTTGCTGTTTACAACCATTACAAACGTCTTCGTAATCAATCAACCAAGCAAGATATTGAGCTTAGTAAAAGTAATATTTTGCTAATAGGTCCGACTGGTAGTGGTAAAACATTACTAGCAGAGACGCTGGCTCGTTTACTTGACGTACCGTTTACAATGGCTGATGCAACGACACTTACCGAAGCCGGTTACGTGGGCGAGGATGTAGAAAATATCATCCAAAAACTATTGCAAAAATGCGACTACGATGTGGAAAAAGCACAGCGTGGCATTGTATACATTGATGAAATAGACAAAATTTCTCGCAAATCAGATAACCCATCAATCACGCGCGATGTGTCGGGTGAAGGTGTGCAACAAGCATTACTTAAGCTGATTGAGGGTACGATTGCTTCTGTGCCTCCTCAAGGTGGACGCAAACACCCACAGCAAGAATTTTTACAAGTAGATACGTCTAAAATCTTGTTTATTTGTGGTGGTGCGTTTTCAGGGCTTGATAAAGTAATTGAGCAACGTAGCCATAAAAATACTGGCATTGGTTTTGGCGTTAGTGTTAAAGAGTCTGCAGAAACGCGTTCTTTAAGCGAGACGTTTAAAGACGTAGAGCCTGAAGACTTAGTGAAATACGGTTTAATACCTGAATTTATTGGCCGTTTACCTGTAGTTGCTACACTCACAGAGTTAGATGAAGCTGCACTCGTACAGATTCTAAGTGAGCCTAAAAACGCGATTACTAAACAGTTCTCAGTGTTGTTTGGTATGGAAGATGTAGAGCTTGAGTTCCGTGATGATGCTTTATCTGCTATCGCTCACAAAGCGATGGTTCGTAAAACCGGTGCACGTGGTCTTCGCTCTATCGTAGAAGGTATTTTACTAGATACCATGTACGAACTTCCATCTATGGATGATGTCAGCAAAGTAGTTATTGACGAAACGGTAATTAAAGGTGAGTCTGATCCAATCTTGATATATGAAAATAATAATCAAGATAAAGCAGCATCTGAATAGTTTTTGAGCTATTTGCATTAAAAAGGAGCCTAGGGCTCCTTTTTTTATAATTAATTTAAACGAGTCGGGGAAAATTGTTGAACTTTAATGTGGTTATCCCCATATACTTGAGTAATCTTTTAAATAAATGAAGTGCGAAGAGAAATATAATGACGCTTGAGAGAACCGACCAAGTCGAAATCCCAGTGCTAGCACTGCGCGATGTTGTGGTGTACCCACACATGGTGATCCCGCTTTTTGTAGGCCGTGAAAAATCAATAAAATGCCTTGAAGCGGCAATGGATAAAGACAAACAAATTTTCTTGGTTGCACAAAAAGATGCAACTGTAGACGAACCAGAGCAAGATGATATTTATCGCATTGGTACTATTGCAACTGTACTTCAATTATTAAAACTTCCTGACGGGACAGTAAAAGTATTGGTAGAAGGCACACAGCGCGCTGAAATCAAAGACTTCGTTGATAACGACGAGTTTTTTGTTGCCGATGCTCAATTTATTGAATCAGATTTAATTGATGAACAAGAGCAAGATGTATTTATTCGAAGCGCAATTAGCCAATTTGAAGGCTATGTAAAGCTCAATAAAAAAATTCCACCAGAAGTGCTCACTTCGGTATCAGGTATTGATGAACCAGCGCGACTTGCAGACACAATGGCTGCGCATATGCCTTTAAAAGTACCTGAAAAACAAAAAGTGCTAGAAATTTCAAGCGTGACAGAGCGTTTAGAATACCTAATGGCCCTAATGGAAGGTGAAATCGACTTATTGCAGGTTGAGAAGAAAATTCGTACCCGTGTTAAAAAGCAGATGGAAAAATCTCAGCGCGAGTATTACCTCAACGAGCAAATGAAAGCCATTCAAAAAGAGCTTGGTGAACTTGATGATGTTCCTGATGAGTTTGAGGCGCTGAAAAAACGCATTGAAGAATCGGGTATGTCATCAGAAGCACAAGAAAAAGCCACGACAGAACTTAATAAACTTAAGATGATGTCGCCAATGTCCGCTGAGGCAACGGTTGTGCGTTCTTACATCGATACATTAATTAACGTGCCATGGAAAAAACGTTCAAAAGTTAAAAAAGATTTAGCTGGTGCACAAAAAATATTAGACAGTGAGCATCATGGCCTTGATAAAGTAAAAGAACGTATTTTAGAGTACCTAGCGGTACAACAACGTACTAACAAGCTTAAAGGGCCAATTTTGTGCCTTGTAGGACCTCCAGGTGTGGGTAAAACATCACTTGGGCAGTCGATTGCCCGTTCTACTGGCCGTAAATACATTCGTATGGCGTTAGGCGGTGTTCGTGATGAAGCCGAAATCCGAGGCCATCGTCGAACGTATATTGGTTCTATGCCTGGTAAGCTAATTCAAAATATGACAAAAGTAGGGGTTAAAAACCCACTATTTTTATTAGATGAAATCGATAAAATGTCTTCAGATATGCGCGGCGACCCAGCTTCAGCATTGTTAGAAGTACTCGATCCTGAGCAAAATAGCCATTTTGCCGATCATTATCTCGAAGTAGATTTTGATTTGTCAGACGTTATGTTTGTCGCTACTTCGAATAGTTTTAACATCCCTGGTCCTCTTTTAGACCGTATGGAAGTTATTCGTTTGTCAGGTTACACCGAAGACGAAAAGCTTAATATCGCAAAAGAGCACCTGATCACTAAGCAAGTAAAGCGCAACGGCTTAAAAGACAACGAGATTGAAATAGATGATAGTGCAATTATCGGCATTATTCGCTATTACACACGTGAAGCGGGTGTCCGTAATCTAGAGCGAGAAATTTCTAAGTTGTGCCGCAAAGCTGTTAAAAATATTCTGATTGAAAAAGACACTAAAACGGTGACTATTAATCAAGATAATTTAGAAGAGTACTTAGGCGTTCAACGTTTTGACTATGGTAAAGCAGAAGATGGTGACCGCATCGGCCAAGTTACAGGTCTTGCATGGACTGAGGTTGGTGGTGATTTACTGACAATCGAATGTGCAGCCGTGCCGGGAAAAGGTAAATTGACTTACACCGGTTCACTTGGCGATGTAATGCAAGAGTCGATTCAAGCAGCAATGACCGTTGTGCGTAATCGTGCTGATACTTTTCGCATCAACAGTGATTTTTATGAAAAGCGTGACATTCATGTTCACGTTCCTGAAGGTGCAACACCAAAAGATGGCCCAAGTGCTGGTGCAGCCATGGTGACTGGTCTGGTGTCGAGTTTAACAGGTAATCCAGTTAAAGCTGATGTTGCTATGACTGGCGAAATAACGCTTCGTGGTGAAGTTCTGCCTATTGGTGGCTTAAAAGAGAAGTTACTAGCTGCGCACCGTGGTGGAATAAAAACCGTTATTATTCCAAAAATTAACGAACGTGACTTAAAAGAGATCCCAGATAACGTACTGGCAGGTCTTGATATTCACCCAGTTACATGGATTGATGAGGTGTTAAAACTTGCTTTGGTACATCCTGTTGAGAGTTTTTCAGTCGAAACAGAGAAAAAGCAGTAAAAAACGTAAAAAAAGTGCTTTTTAGGGCTTTTCAAATCTAAACGGTATGATAAGTTAAGCACTGGTTTTCAAGCCTAGGCCTTATGTGGCCTAGGCTCAAGAAAAATATAATCATGTGAGCATTACAAGTTTGCTCTAAAATTTTCAAAAAAGTGATGTTAGTTTAAAAAACCATCGCTCTTGATAATAACAATGAAAGAGGATGATATTGTGAATAAATCTCAATTAATCGATCAAATCGCAGCTGATGCTGACATTTCTAAAGCGGCTGCAGGTCGTGCACTTGATTCATTCATCGAATCTGTATCTGGCGCGCTTAAAGATGGCGACTCAGTTGCACTTGTTGGTTTTGGTACTTTCTCAGTACGTGAACGTGCTGCACGAGCTGGCCGTAACCCACAAACTGGTGAAACTATTCAAATCGCTGCTGCAAACATTCCAGCTTTCAAAGCCGGTAAAGCGCTTAAAGACGCAGTAAACTAATCAATAGTTTAAACAGATTAGTTATGGCGAAAGTAAAGTTACTTAATCAGCCTAACAGTTGAATTGAGTAACTTTACCGCTAGTTACTTCAAGTGAAAAAGCGTATCTGGTAAGATACGCTTTTTTTACATGTGACAAGGTATTGAGCCTTGATCAAAAAGAGATAAACAAATGCTTGAGAAAATCAGAGAAGGTTCGCAAGGACCTGTAGCCAAAATAATTTTAGGCGCGGTGATTTTATCTTTTGCTTTAGCAGGGATCGGTAGTTACCTAGGTCAAACCACGGAACAACCTGTTGCTGAAGTAAACGGAGTTAAAATTAGCCAAACGGAATTTAACCGCGCGTACCAAAACGAACGTAATCGTTTAGAGCAACAATTTGGTGAGTACTTTACACAAATTGCTGCAGATCCAAATTATATGGCACAAATTCGTCAAGGTGTAATTGACCGCTTAGTACAACAAGAATTGCAATCACAGTTAGCGGCAGAATTAGGCCTTCGCGTGAGCGATGATACAGTTCGTAAAACAATTTTAGAATTGCCTTACTTCCAACTTGGCGATAAATTTAATAACGATCGTTATTTACAAGTAATTCGTCAAATGAACTTCCAACCAGATACTTTTCGTGAATACCTTCGCGAAGACATGACACGCAGTCAGTTAGTATCAGCAGTTGCAGGCACAGACTTTGCGCTTGAAAGCGAGCTTAAAAGTGCTATTGCTCTTCAACAACAAACTCGTAGCATTGATTACTTAGTAATTAATAAAGAGTCACTTGCAGATAATGTTGAAGTATCAGAGCAAGAAGTTTCAGATTACTATGACCTAAATGCATCGCAGTTTTTATCACCAGAACTTATCTCGGTGAACTATGTCGAATTGAAAGCTGAAAATATTGTTGTTGGTTCAGTGACTGAAGAAGATGTGAAAGCGTCTTATGAGCAAAATAAGGCGCAATATGTTGAGCCTGAAAAACGCCGTGTGTCACACATATTAATAGATAATAGTGAAGACGATGATGCAGCTAAAGCTAAAGTCGATGCGCTTTATGCTGAGCTTCAACAAGGTGCAGACTTTGCTGAACTCGCAGAGTCTTCATCTGATGATATCGTTAGCGCAGAGATGGGCGGTGACCTTGATTGGATTGAACGTGATGTAATGGATCCTGCATTTGAAGATGCAGCATTTTCACTTGAAGCGAAAGGTGATTTTTCAGAAGTGGTTGCGTCAGAGTTCGGTTATCACATCATTAAACTGACTGATATTCAGCCACAACAAGTTAAACCATTTGATGATGTAAAAGCGGACTTACGTGCTGAATTAGAGCGTGCTGAAAAAATTGATGCGTTTTACGATAAGCAAACCGAAATGGGTGCAATCGCGTTTGAAATTTCAGATCGTTTAGATGATGCAGCAGAAGTTGCTGAACTAGAAGTTCAGTCAACCCCTCTTTTAGCATTGAACGCTTTACCTGAGCCGTTAAATACACCGGCTGTTATTACTGCACTAACATCTGTTGACTTACTTGAAGACAAAGTTAACTCTGAAGTTATTGAGTTGGGCGATGAGCACATTGTTATCGTGCGTATTAACGAGCATCAGCCAGCGTCAACTAAACCATTAAGTGATGTAAGTGAACAGATTAAAACACGCTTGGTAAATGACAAGACCTCTGAGCTTGCCAAAGATAAAGCGCGTAGTTTGTTTGCTGAAATTCAAGCAGGTAAAAGTTTGAATGATATTGCAACTGAGCAAGGCTTAACGCTTCGTCAAGAGTCACAACTAAATCGTCAAAGTTTTGCTGTCTCGCCAGCGATTGTTACTCAGGCATTTAAAATGGCTCACCCAGCAGACACTGCAGTGGTAGATGTTGTTGACTTAAATAACGGTGATGCAGCGATTGTTGCCCTTAACTCAGTGACAGATGCTACAGTAACGGCTGATATTGACCCACAAGCTAAACAAAGCATTACAATGGCTCAAGCAAACAAAAACTATATGGTTTTCATAGAGTCGCTTAAAGCTAAAGCTGAACTTAATTTACCAGTAGTTGAACAAGCTGCTGAATAAGTTAATTTTGGTTATTAAAAAAGGCGCCTCTGAGCGCCTTTTTTATTGCTTTAAATTCGGGTGTGCTTATACCACTGCGTAATAATACTAATCATTTTAGGGCGCTAGATAGGCCTTGCAATAAATTCAATACGGTTACCGCTAGGCTCTCTTATCATCATGTGCTGCGCAGGGCCTTTACCCAAATTCTCTGGTGCAAATTCTATAGTAATATCATTTTGCATTTTTAAGTGCTTATGCAGCTTGCTTAACTTTTCAATACTCTCAACACTGAGTGCTAAATGGTGCAGGCCCAAATTTTCTGCTCGATTAAACTCTACACGTTTTTCATTATTCTTAATTCGCCACAATGTAATGGTTGTTTTTTTATTAGATAAAAAGTACGCAGGATAAGTTGGATCATTTCCCAGCACTTTAAAACCAAGCACATCAGTAAAAAACGCTTTAGATGAATTTAAATCTGAAACAGTTAAACCTAAATGATCAATTCCGCCAATCCAGTTTTTAACTTTGTTAGAGGGCTCGGGAATAGCAGAGGCTGATAAAATCAGTAGGGGAGTAATACTAAGTAGTGTGTTTGAGCATGGAGTGGCCTTGTTAAAAAGTAAAAGTTAATAACAAGACCTTCTAAAATGCACTTACATAACAAAAAATTGCATTAACAGCTTAATAGACGCTGCGTTATTTTTGACTGAGGGTTATTAAATACATTTTCTGTTAAACCATACTCAACCACCTCGCCTTTATCTAGCACTATGACTTGATCACTAATATGGCGTACTAAACTAAGGTGATGGGTGATCATGACATAAGTTAAACCCGTTTCACGTTGTAACTTGAGTAATAAATTTACTATTTGGGCTCGTATAGATGGGTCTAAAGACGATACGGCTTCATCGAGCACCATCACTTTAGGATCTAAAATAAGCGCTCTGGCAAAAGCCACACGTTGCAACTGGCCAACACTGAACATATGTGGATAGTAATGTTGGTGATCGACTAGCAATCCAACTTTAGAGAGTGTTGTATTTATTTTTTCTGAGCGTTCTTCTTCATCAAAGTCCGTATTGTATTGCAAGCAATCATCAAGCATGTCGCCAATAGTTAAACCTGGGTTTAACGACGCCCCTGAGTCTTGAAAAATCATTCTAATGTGACGACATTGGTTATCACGAATACCGTTATCTTCTATTATATTGCCTTCAAGTAATATTTGCCCAGCGTTTGCGTTATCGGCACCGGCAAGTAACTTAGCTAACGTACTTTTCCCTGAGCCTGTTTCACCAATTACGGCAATGGTTTCACCTTTACCAATACAAAAAGAAATGTTTTTTAGCACTTCAAATTTTTTGCGTTTAAATAAACCCGCTCGCACATCAAATGTTTTAGATAGCGCTTGTACTTTGAGAGTAGGCTGCATTACTTCACCTCCTTTATAAGCGGAAAGTGACAAGCGTAGCTGTGCCCACTGTGTTTAGTGAGAGCAGGTGTAACTACACATTCTTTTTGTGCTTGTGGGCAACGTGGCCCAAGTCGGCAACCAATTGGTAAATGTTGTAAAGTAGGAATAGTACCTTTAAGCGCATAAAACGGTTCTTTATGAGCCAAGCCTTGTTCGTAATCTGGCAAGCTTTTCAAAAGTGCTTGGGTGTATGGATGGCGAGGTTGCTTAAATATTTTATGAGTTGGACCTGCTTCAACCATTTGCCCGCAATATAAAACATGAATCCCATGAGACCAATCAGCAATCTCTTCAAGCTCGTGTGAAATCATTAAGATAGACATATTCTTGAGTTGATTAAGGCTTTTTAATAACCTAAAAACTTGCGCACGGGTAGTACTCTCAAGTGCCGTAGTCGGCTCATCAGCAATTAATAGCTTAGGTGTTCGGGCAATTGCCATTGCAATCATTACCTTTTGGCACACACCTTCTGAGAGCTCATGAGGGTAGCTGTCTAGTACCGCTTCATGGTTTTTAATACCAACTTTATGGATAAGTGCTTTAACGCGGTCTTTTCGTTCGCGATTTCGTTTTAAAAAGAACCCCTTGCGAGCAACTTCAGGTAAGGTTTCAGCAATTTGATTAAAAATTTTCGCTGTAGGGTCAAGGCAACGGCTAGGATCTTGATAGATCATTGCAATATCTTTGCTAACCGTTTGTCTGCGTTGCTCCGGAGTTAGGCGCATTAGGTCAACACCACGCCAGTGAATTCTATCAGCGGTTATATTCCAGCGTTCGTTTAATACACCTACAATTGCTTTTGCGATTAGGCTTTTACCTGAGCCTGACTCACCTACAAGCGCATGCACTTCACCTTCTTTTAAGCTAAAGCTGACCCTATCAACTGCTCTTATAACTGTTTCTGAAGTGCGCAGTTCAATGGTTAAATTTCTAACATCTAATAATTGCATTTAATCGGCCTTGCGCTCTTTTAGCACTTGTCTAAGTCCATCGCCTACTAAATTGGTCGATAATACCGCTAAAAATAATAATACGCCTGGTAAGGCAACCGTCCAAGGTGCTAAATAAATTAGGCCAAGGTTTTCTGCCAATATGGCACCCCATTCAGTGGTTGGGGGTTGTGCGCCTAACTTTAAAAAACCCAACGCAGAAATATCTAGTATGGCCGTAGACAGTGCCATAGTAAAAATAACCACTATGTGTTCATAAATATTAGGAAAAATACCGCGCGATATAATATGCCAATTTGAAGCGCCGTCGAGCTTAAACGCCGTAATGTAATCTTTGCTTAGCTCTTCTACTATTAGGTTTCTAATCGAGTGAATAAACTGCGGTAGTAATGCTAAAATAATAGCCCATACTGTATTCATCAAGCCCGGGCCTAATACTGCAATAATGATAATAGCCAATAATAAAGACGGTATTGAAAGAGTGATATCAAGTAAGTGGTTTAAAAAGCTTGAACGCATACCTCGACTAATGCCAGCAAATGTGCCGACTAATACACCAATTATGGTGGTCAATAATGCAGCGACTACCGATAAACCAAATGTATAGGTTGCGCCGTTCATTAAACGCGACAACACATCGCGTCCTAAATCATCAGTGCCTAAAATAAAACGCACATCGCCCATTTCTCGCCACGAAGGTGGAATAAGTAGCGCATCACTGTGCTGCTGGTTTACCCCATAAGGCGCTAAAAATGGTGCGCTGGCAGCGAGTAAGGCAAATGCCAAAAACACCCATAAACCAACAAGGGCAGGGTGGTTGTTTTTAAATTTTCGCCAAAATCGCGCCAGTGGCGATTTATTCGACTCTTCAGAAAATACCTTAAACTTTGCCATGGGCTTGGTTCCGTGAGAGTGGGTCGAATAAACTATAAAGAAGTTCGGTTGTTATAGTGGCTAAAATAACAAATAAGGATACAGCCATTAGGCCTCCCTGAATTGCAGGAAAGTCGCGCTGGTAAATGCTGTCTATCAACCAGCGGCCAATACCAGGCCACGAAAAAATAACTTCGGTGATCATAGCAAGTGTTATTAGTGTACTGAATTGCAAACCAATTTTTTTAATTACCGGTAAAAGCGCGTTGCGCAGTGCATGATGCATGATTAATTGGCGTCTGTTTAATCCCTTCGCGCGTGCTGTTTTAATAAAATTTTGATCCATTATTTTCAACATTGATTCGCGGGTAAATCTTACAAGCACGGTGGTTGGGTATGTGGCAAGCACAATTGTGGGCAGTGTTAAGTGGTGTAATGCATCTACAAATGCCATTCCTTTATACGGAAAGCCGGCAAGCATGATATCAATGAGCATAAACCCGCTGGCTGCTGGAATTTCATAAAGAAGCCCCATTCTACCCGACATAGGAAACCACCCCAATTTGAGCGAAAAAATCATAATTAGTAATAAAGCTAACCAGAATACAGGCATAGAATAGCCCACAATGGTGGTTGAATTAATAAGCTTATCTGGCCAGCGATTGTAATACGCTGAGCCTATAATACCTGCAGGCACGCCAACAAATATAGACACAATAAGTGCATAGACACTAAGCTCTAACGTCGCTGGTAATAAATCAAGAATATGTGAAAAAACATTGTCGCCAGAGGCAAACGATAATCCCCAATCACCCTGAAAAACTCGCCCTAAAAAGGCGAGGTATTGCATAAAATAATTACTGTTATAAAAGTATTTATCTTCTAATTGCGTATTTTGAGAAAAATTATTACTCGGAACGCCACTTAAATTACTTAATGGATCACCAGGGAATAAGTACGCCAACGAAAATGTAAAAATGCTGAGCATGAGCAACATAAAAAGTAATAAACCAAGGCGGCGTAAAATATAATCGAGGATCATTACTTTTTCCTCGCATTGGCTAACGAAATAGCCCCAAATGGGCCAAGCTCTATGCCGTCTACATCGGCACTGCTAGCTTGAAACCGTAACCCATGAGCAATGGGCAACAAGGGTAATTCATCCATGATAAGCGACTGCACATCTGCGTAGTATTTTTTTCGCATATTTAAGTCTGTCGTATCGAGTGCTTGCGCCAGCAATAGATCAAATTTAGGGTTGCACCAATTGGCTGGGTTTTTGCCACTAAATGTTGCTGAGCAGCTTAATAAAGGGCTAAAGAAGTTATCGGGGTCTGGCGTATCTGCTGCCCAGCCGAGGAGCACGCTATCGTGTCTGTGCTCTCCAATTCGCTGAATAAACGTATTCCACTCGTATTCTACAATACTGACGTTAACACCTACTTTGCGTAAGTCACTTTGCATTAATTCAGCCATTTTACGTGCATTGGGGTTATAAATACGACTCACTGGCATGGCCCAAATATTCATATCAAACCCATCAGAAAAGCCGGCTTCAGCGAGTAGCTTTTTAGCAAGGTCAGGGTCAAATGATGGCATACTTGTTTGAGCGTTAAAAGCCCACGAGGTTGGTGGTAACATCGATTCGGCACGTGTTCCATTACCGTAATATACCGCTTGCATTATTTTATCTGTATCAATTGCATGTGCAAGCGCCTTGCGAACTCGAATGTCGTCAAAAGGTGGGCGTTCTGTGTTAAAAGCCCAGTATCCAACATTGAGGTTGGTTTCTTTTTCAATATTAATATCTTCACGCTGGGCTAAAATACTCAACTGAGCACTACTAGGATGAGCGGCTAAGTCGCACTCTTTAGTAAGGAGTTTTGCGATTCGGGCTGTGCCATTAGGGGTAATGTCGTAAACGAGTTGTTCAAGGGCAACGTCGTGTTTCCAATAATCGGGGTTACGGTAAAAGCGGACTAAATTATCACGTCGATATTCACGATAAATATAGGGACCAGTGCCTACAGGGTATTGATCAAAAAATTCTTCTTGCTCTGCCGCTTTGCGTTTCATTGCATACTCGGCCGATAAAACAACCGCAAAGTCAGTGGCCATGTTAGCTAAAAAACTACTTTCAGCATTAAATAATTCAAATCTAACTTGGTGGTCAGACACGCGAACAATTTTACGAATAAGCTGATCAACGCCTACACTTTGAAAATAAGGGTAACTGGCATCACCCACAAAATGATAAGGGTTGTACACATCAAATAAGCGGCTAAAGGTAAAAATTACGTCATCGGCGTTAAAAGTCCGGCTAGGTGTAAAGTACGCGGTGGTATGAAATGGTACGTCTTTTCGAAGAGTAAAGGTGACCGATTTACCATCTTTACTTACTTTCCAATCTGTTGCGAGTTCGCTCTGAAACTCAGCAGTAACCGGGTCAATACTTATTAAGCGGTCATAAAGCTGATTGGCAATAATATCAATAGTTGAGCCTGTGGTTGTCACTTGTGGGTTAAACGACACAGGGTTTGCCTCGGCGCAATAGACCAAGCCTTGGTTTTTTTCTTCAATAACGCGTTCTTCACTATCTAAGCAGCCAACTAAAGTGCCTGCTAGTAAAGCAAGTAAAAATTTATGCACACGCATAACCTCTAACTATTGTTGATCCAACAAATTGTATTTTTTTAGATACCCACGTAATTGATGATACGTTAAACCAAGGACTTCTGCAGTTTTCTTTTGATTAAATTGGCTGTGCTCAAGCGCTTTATTAATCATATTTATTTCAAATTCATTTGAGCGTTCTTTTAAGCTACAAGGAAATTGAATATTGGCTTCAACTTTTTGCTCAGAAACGTTTACAGGCGCTGCAACAGAAACAGGCTCAGCACTAATATGTTGAGTGGCTATTGGTGCTTTAATACGCGCTTTGGGTCTAAATGGACTTTCGAATGGGTCCAAAATAATCTGGTGAACGGGAATATGTTCACTACCGTGGCGATATAAGCTACGTTCAACCACATTTTTAAGCTCACGAATATTACCAGGCCAGTTATACGATAAAAGCGTTTCTGTAGCGCTTCGAGTAAACCCGCTGAATAGCTCCCACTCTAAATCGCGTGCCATGTTCATCGCAAATTGCTCTGCAAGCAGCATAATATCGTCTTGACGTTCACGCAGTGGGGGAAGCGTTATTACATCAAATGCTAATCTATCAAGTAAATCACTTCTAAACTCACCTTGTTCAGCAAGGTGTGGTAAGTCTTCATTGGTGGCGCATACTAGGCGAGTATCTACTTTTACAGTTTGCTTGCCGCCAACACGTTCAAACTCACCGTACTCTATAACGCGTAGGAGTTTTTCTTGCACCATGGCGGATGTATTTGCTAATTCATCCAAAAATAGTGTACCGCTGTTAGCACGTTCAAAACGGCCTTCGTGACGTTTACTGGCCCCCGTAAATGCGCCGCTTTCATGACCAAACAATTCACTTTCGAGCAGGTTCTCGTTTAATGCAGCACAATTTAGTTTTACGTAGTTTTGATCCCAACGTTTAGATAAAAAATGCAGGCGGGCAGCTATAAGCTCTTTACCTGTGCCTCGTTCGCCAATAATAAGCACCGGCTTATCTAGATTAGCTAGTTGCGATACTTGATCCAACACAGATAAAAAGCTGTCTGATTGGCCCAGTAAATTGTCTTGTTGGCGATATTGGCTCATATTCCCTAAGTCTTAGTCATTTTTACTAACTGTTAGTGTATTTCATAATTATGAATAACTAAAGTAATTTGTATATTTAGTTTAACTTAATGAAAATACAGTGTATTTTAGTTTTTAAAAAGTTGGCAAGCATATTGATACTAGTTAAAGCAGACTAACTAAGTTTTAATTACAGAGGTAAATGTTATGGGAATTTTTTCACGTTTTGCAGATATTGTTAATTCTAATATCAATGCCATTTTAGATAAAGCAGAAGACCCAGAAAAAATGGTGCGTCTGATTATCCAAGAAATGGAAGATACACTAGTAGAGGTTCGCTCTACGTCAGCTAAAACTCTGGCAGAGAAAAAAGAAATTGTTCGCCGCCTAGATACACTTAAAGTTCAAGTAAGTGACTGGCAAGAAAAAGCTGAGTTAGCACTTAGTAAAGACCGCGAAGATTTAGCTCGTTCAGCATTGCTCGAAAAGCAAAAGTCGGCAGATGCAGTGACGGCTGTTGAAGGTGAACTTGAGCATGTAGAGTCTCATATTGAGAAGCTTCAGCAAGAAGTGACCACGTTACAAGAAAAGTTAGCTGATGCTAAATCACGTCAAAAGGCAATAATTCTTCGTCAGCGTTCAGCTGAGTCGCGCCTAGAAGTGAAAAAAGCACTTGATAGCTCGAAGGTAGAAGATGCACTTAATCGCTTTGAACGTTACGAAACTAAAATTGATGGACTAGAATCTCAAATAGAGTCTTACGATTTAGGTAAGCAAACGTTAGCAGACGAAATTGCTGATTTACAAAAAAATGAAAAAATTGATGATGAGCTAGCTGAACTTAAAAAGAAGCTTGCTGATAAGTAATTTACGCAGGGGCATGTAATGTGCCCCACTGCTTAACAAATTTGAACGGATTGTCAGGAGAGGGTTATGTTTGATCCAGAGATACTAGTTGCACCATTTATCTTGTTTATGATTTTTGTTGCGCCACTGTGGTTAATTTTACACTACCGTAGCAAAAAACAAGTAAGCCAAGGGTTAAGTGAACACGAACATCGCCAGTTATTAGAACTAGCACACAAAGCTGAACGTATGGCTGATAGAGTCGAAACACTTGAAGCATTGCTAGACCAAGAGTCACCACAATGGAGACGCAAAGTATGAATGCCAAACGCGAATTATTAAGAGACCCACAACGCGGTAAAATAGCCGGAGTATGTGCGGGATTAAGTGACTACTTTAATATGGAGTTATGGTTAGTTCGCATTATATTTGTTAGTGCGGTACTGCTAGCAGGTGGCCCATTGTTTGTGGTAGCGTATATTGCAGCGTGGTTTATATTAGACAAAAAAGAGCCAACGACTGCACATGCGAGCAGCTCAACAAAAGCTGACGATCCGTTAGAGGTAAAATTTAAAGTATGGCAAAAGGGTGAGCCACCGCGCCGCGCTTTACAAGATTTAAAAGAGCGTTTAGCGCGAGTAGATACACGCCTTCAGGATATGGAACGCCATGTTACCTCAAGCGAGTTTACGGTAAGCCGTGAAATCAACAAACTTTAAAGGATTTAATAGCACTTTGTTCGGTGATTAAGCATCAATGAAGTGCTAGCCCATTATGAGTCGTACTTCATTTGCTAAAAAGACCTTTAAAAGTATTAAAGGCAATGCCCAAAAAGCCCTTCACCGTAGTTTAGATCAGCATGTAAAATTGGCTGTAACTGGGTTAAGCGGTAGCGGTAAAACCGCCTTTATTACAGCTCTAGTCAAGCAGTTAACTACACAAGCTAACGATAAAAACCTCCCTTTTTTTGATGTAATGCGAGAGCAGCGCCACATAGCCACTAAAGTTGTACCGCAAGAGGCGTTAAAGGTCCCTACCTTTGACTATCCGCGAGCACTCAATGCTTTACTCCCAAGTGATGGGATGCCTACATGGCCTGCATCAACCGAGCGTATTAACACCTTGCGTTTGGCTATTAAATACCAAAGTGCCTCTGGGTTACGTGGGCACTTTTCACCACAATCTACTCTGTATTTAGACATTATTGACTACCCAGGTGAATGGCTACTTGATTTACCTATGCTTGAGCAAAGCTATAGCCAGTGGTGCGAGCAACAATATCCGCTGTTATTACAGCACCCGCGTGTGAACACCTCTAGTGAATTTTTAAATGCGCTTGATCAGCTTGATTTAAACGCGCCTGTGGATGAGAGCGTACTTGCGCAAATTGCTGAACTTTATCAACATATGCTTGTGGGTCTCAAAAAAGACACCAAACTAGCTATGTTACAACCTGGGCGAATGCTTATGCCTGGTGATTTAAAAGGCGCGCCGCTATTATTGTTTTTCCCTGTTAATTTTAAGCAGGTTAATAGCGATGATATTATTGCGGGGTCAAATTTAGAGCATCTCATTAAGCGCTTTAATGCCTATGTAAAAGAAGTGGTTAAGCCTTTTTATAACGAGCACTTTAAACATTTTGACCGCCAAATAGTGTTAGTTGATGTATTAAGTGCTTTAAACGAAGGCCACGAAACACTACAAGAGCAAAGTAGCGTAATCAACCAATTACTCGCTCACTTTAATTACGGCGAGTCGGGATTTTTTAAGCGTTTATTTAAACCCAACATAGATAAAATACTCTTCGCGGCTAATAAGTCAGATCACATAAGTGCCAAGCACCACAAAGACTTAGCACTTCTACTTGATTCGCTAGTGCATGAGCAAACTAACTATTTAAAATTTGATGGCGTACAAATAGAAACAATGGCTATGTCGTCAATTACTGCAACGCAGCCGCGCCAAGTTACCGATAAAGGCCAAACGCTAGAGTGTATTTACGGCAAGCCACTTAACGAGCAAGATTGGATAACCTACTTACCCCCACAACCACCTAACCGCATGCTTAATAAAAATGAGTGGCCAGCGCAGGGGTTTGAGTTTTTGTCGTTTGCGCCTATGCCAACCCCCGACAAGCAACTTAAACATATTCGCCTTGATCATGTGATGCAGTATCTATTAGGAGACAAATTATCATGAGCGACACACAGCAAACTTTTCAAGCAGGTAGGCGAATTGATACTCAAGCTGATGAAAAAATTGAAGCTACGCTTGTACCCGCAAAAATAGTGGCTCAAGGTAAAAGTGACTATATTGAAGAACCTGATGAAGAGTTTATTGAAGATGAAATAGACCTAGAGCCGGTATATAAAAAGTCAAAATGGCAAACGCTTAAAGGGGTGTTTGCCATAAGCTTTTTAGTACTGGTGTTACTTGAATTTGCTTATTCATTAATGTTTGCATTTCAACAGTCGATTGTTTTAGGCGGTGTGTATTTAACCGCAGTGGTAAGTGGTGTGCTTCTTATTGGGCGCATGTTATGGCGCGAATATAGAATGTTGCGCAGCCTTAAGCGCAATCAGTTACACCGCCAAGAAGCTGACAGGCTCTTAAATAGCGAGCAAGTAGGCGGCGCATTGCCGTGGCTTGAAAAGCTAAACAAGCACCAAAAGCTTAATAATTTTGACAGCTTTAAAAAGCAAGTTGCACAGCATCACAGTGATAAAGAAATAATGACCCTTTACGCAAATAGCTTACTAATAACGCAAGACACACAAGCAAAAAAGCTTATAAACCGTTTTGCAACTGAGTCAGCTTTATTAGTTGCACTGAGCCCCATTGCGCTGGTGGATATGATGGCTGTGCTTTGGCGTGGTACTAAGTTAATTGAGCAAATAGGTAAAATTTATGGCATTGGTTTTGGTTACGCAAGCCGGATTAAGCTTTACCGTATGCTTATAAAACAAGTGATGTTTGTAGGCAGTGCAGAGCTTGTCTCTGATTTAGCAGCCACTGCGCTCAGTGCAGAATTGCTTGGTAAGCTATCTGGGCGAGCCGCACAAGGTGTGAGTGCAGGGATTTTTACAGCGCGAATTGGCTATAAAGCAATGGAGTTAAGCCGCCCATTACCTAAACTAGAACACAAGCGCAGCCTATTGAAAGGGACCGTTCAGAGCATTGCAGGTAAAATTTTAAAACGAGGAAAAACAGAGCCCACACAATAACATGGAAATATTTGTGTACAGGTAAATGGGTAAACTTTGCACAAATAGCCATCTGAGCATCCGGCATGCTTGTGATTTAAACTGTGGTACGTTTTTATCTATGTCACTAACAACACATAATAAAAATGAGCACAAAGATAATGACCAAGCATCATCTTCATACACAATGTATCCATGGCCCGCAAAAAGCAAACGACCCGCATGGCGCACTTACGTCGCCTTTGTATCAAACCTCCACCTTTCATTTTGAAAATGCTGCACAAGGTGCCGCACGTTTTGCAGGTGATGAACCCGGTTATATTTACACCCGCCTAGGCAATCCAACGACCACCGAACTTGAACAAAAGATAGCACAGCTAGAGGGCTGCGAAGCCGCTGCGGCAACGGCTACAGGCATGGGCGCTGTATCGGCATCGGTATTGAGCTTTTTATCACAGGGCGACCATCTTGTAGCATCAAGCGCATTATACGGTTGTACGTTCGCGTTTTTTGCACACATGTTGCCGCGCTGGGGAATTGAAGTCACTTTTGTTGATATGACCTGCGAGGACGAACTACGCGCTGCCATTAAACCTAATTCCAAAATGATATTTGTAGAAACACCAATAAACCCAACAATGGCTGTGATTGATTTAGCACTTATTGGCGCTATTGCTAAACAGCACAACTTAATTAGCGTGGTAGACAACACTTTTTTAACGCCATTGCTGCAATCACCAAAACAATATGGCATTGATATCATTATGCACAGTGCAACCAAATACATAAATGGCCATGGCGATGTGGTGGCAGGACTTGTGTGTGGATCGCTTGAGCATATTACCTTGATAAAAATGACCGTACTAAAAGACATTGGTGCAACCATAAGCCCACACGACGCATGGCTTATAAATCGCGGATTAAAAACCTTAGCCATACGCATGGAGCGTCACTGTCAGAGTGCACAAACAGTGGCTGAATACCTAGAGGCGCATCATCAAGTTAATATTGTTTATTACCCCGGCCTTAAATCACACCCAGGAAATAAATTTATTGGTAATCAAATGAAAGCGGCAGGTGGCGTGATTGCGTTTGAAATAAAAGGCACTTTACAACAAGGTGCGCAATTTATTGATAGTATGAAGCTTTGTACACTTGCTGTAAGCCTAGGCGATGCCGAAACACTGATTCAGCATCCTGCGTCTATGACCCATTCTCCTTATTCACCAGAAGAGAGAGCCGCCGCTGGTATCAGTGACGGGTTGATCAGGCTTTCTGTTGGGCTTGAAGATGTTAACGACATTATTAGTGATTTAGACCAGGCGTTTACTCAAATTTTTTAGCTGTATTTATTTGTTTACATGTAAGTCTGCGTGTAAAGCCTTTATATGTATAGCTGTAATTATAATGTGTCATGTGTGTAATTTTAACTTTACGAATGAGGTGATCGCGCCAAGTACAGATGTTAGCTTGTCTATTAAACTTTTCTTCACTTTTACATAGTATGGGGTCACTCGATATTCAATAGGTTTGAGTATCACACTGACACCGATTTAGGGCTCACAACCCAGAAGGTACTTATGGCTAAAGCAAGTAAATACACATCCAAAACACCAGACGAAAATGGTGTTATACATTGGAGTGATGAAGAAAATAAAATTTGGTCTGAGCTTGTAGCACGCCAACTTGCGTGCATAGAGGGCAAGGCCTGCGATGAGTATATGGAAGGACTTAAAAAAATAAATCTTCCACACGACCGTATACCGCAACTAAGCGAGCTTAACGAGGTACTTCTTGCCACCACCGGTTGGCAAGTAGCGCCTGTGCCTGCACTTATCGATTTTGATGAGTTTTTTAGGTTGTTAGCAAATAAACAGTTTCCGGTTGCCACGTTTATTCGAAGCCGTGAAGAGTTTGACTATCTTCAAGAGCCAGATATTTTTCATGAAATATTTGGCCACTGCGCTATGCTAACAAACCCTGATTTTGCCGAGTTCACACACAAATACGGGCAATTAGGGTATGCAGCGCAGAAAAAAGATCGTGTTTACCTAGCACGCATGTACTGGTTTACCGTTGAGTTTGGTTTAATGCAAACCGAAAACGGCCTGCGTATTTACGGTGGCGGAATTTTATCAAGCCCGGGTGAAACGCAGTATGTGTATTCAGATACACCAGAAATAACGCCTATGAGCGTAATTGATGTACTGCGTACGCCTTATCGCATTGATATTATGCAACCGCAGTACTACACCATTAATTCGATTCATGATCTGTTTGATATATCGCAAATGGATATTATGACTTTGGTTGAGCAAGCTAAAGAGCTTGGCTTGCATGACCCAAAATTTCCACCAAAAGAAAAATTAGCCAGTTAACTTTAATTTAAAAGAAACGCTAAAGTAAGGATTTAAAATGTCTTCATTAAGTGAACAAAAATGCGAAGCTTGCCACGTAGATGCACCAAAAGTGTCTGACGAAGAGCTTGCACAGCTTATTACAAAAATACCAGACTGGGTACCAGAAGTACGCGACGGCATTATGCAGCTAGAGCGTGTTTATAAATTTAAAAACTTTAAACAAGCTATCGCGTTTACTAACAAAGTAGGCGACATGGCAGAAGACGAAGGCCACCATCCTGGTTTATTAACCGAGTGGGGCAAAGTAACTGTAACGTGGTGGAGCCATTCAATTAAAGGCTTGCACAAAAACGATTTTATTTGTGCAGCTAAAACAGACGACGTATTTAACGCGCTGTAATTAAAAATTAATTGAGCAAACCTAAAAGCACTTATTTTTATAAGTGCTTTTTTATTGGTGTTGGTAAACTACCGCCTTTTATTATCAAAATTGTTACGACAAAAAGCATATGGATAACAAAACGAATATTTACCATGTAATTATCTTCTTAGGTTGATTATTTTATGCCCGAGAATAATATAGGCTGTAAATGAAAGGATAAGTTACATGCCAAAAAAATTGCAGCTGATTAACCCTGATGGTCAGGCTAACTTTGGTTTATTCCCACAGGGGATTGAGCATATTAATTACTTAGATTTTGATTTAAGAAACGCAATGGATAAGCCATGCGGTAAACTTGCAAAAAGATTTAAGTTTAACCAGTTTCAGTTTATAAGCATTACTTGCGATGAATTAGTTATTGGGCTTGCAATCGTTGATTTAAAAATTGCCAGCAACTGTTTTGTTTATGTTTACAATTTAAAAACAGAGCAGTTAGACGAGCACAGCTTTGTAAATTTATTTTCTAAAAACACATTAATTGAGCCGCTGCCAAATTCTGGCAATAGTTATTTTAAAAAGGGTGATAACAGCGTTTACGTTAATACCACAGATAGACCCGGTGAACGAAAGGTAACAGTTAAAATAAGTACCACGCTGATCCTTGATGCAATAATTAACGAGTCAGATAATTACCTTCCTTTGAGTGTATGTGCTCGAGCTGGTTATACTGGTTTCCATTTCACCCAAAAATCGGCCGCGCTAAATTGCTCTGGCACGCTTCTATTAAAAAATACCCGCTACGATTTTAGCCATATGAACGCATTGGCCTGTGTAGATTGGAGTGCAGGCTATATGCGTCGTGAAACATTTTGGAATTGGGCAAGCCTTGCCTGCAAATTACCTGATGGGCGCTACTTGGGAGTAAACCTTTCAGCAGGTGTAATTGAAACAGGATTTACTGAAAATGCTATTTGGCTTGACGGAAAGCTATACAAAATTGATATGGTTGATTTTAAGTTTAATCGTTATGGTAACGAAATTGATTGTGACAAGTGGGAACTTCACTCAAACGACGGCCTGATTAATCTTACTTTTGAACCTGTAAGCCAACGTTTTGATAAAACTAATTTACTCATTGTGGCCACGAATTTCACACAAAAAATCGGTCGTTATTTCGGTCAAATAACGCTTCCTAATGAAGTGATAACACTCAACGGGCAGTGGGGCTTAGCAGAAGATCACTATTCAAAATGGTAGATGTAGCTTTTGGGAATTAACGTATATAAACGAACGCTTTAAAAGAATGTAAGGCTCTAAATCTAAAAAGGTTCACAGCCTTATTTTTTCATCAATAATTTATACTAATGCCATTGTTTTCTATTTAATCATCAATCGAGCGAAGTAGGGCGTTAATGCCTACTTTTTCGCGTGTTTGTTGATCTACTTTTTTCACAATGATTGCAGCGTAAAGGCTGTGTGTGCCATCTTTTGATGGTAGTGCACCTGGTACAACTACTGCGCCTGCAGGTACGCGGCCGTAGTGAATTTCGCCGGTTTCACGGTCGTAAATACGAGTACTTTGGCTGATATAAACGCCCATTGAAATAACAGCGCCTTCTTCAACTACTACACCTTCAACAATTTCAGAACGTGCGCCAATAAAACAATTGTCTTCAATGATGGTTGGGTTAGCTTGTAGTGGCTCTAAAACGCCGCCTATGCCAACGCCGCCAGATAAGTGTACGTTCTTACCAATTTGTGCACATGAGCCAACAGTGGCCCATGTATCAACCATGGTGCCCTCGTCAACGTATGCGCCAATGTTTACGTACGAGGGCATAAGTACGACGTTTTTACCTACAAAGCTGCCTTTACGTGCTACTGCGTTAGGCACTACGCGCATGCCGCCTTGTTGAAATTGCTCTGGCGTGTAGTCGCTAAATTTAAGCGGTACTTTGTCGTAAAACTGATTAACGCCGTCGTTCATTGGTTGGTTGTCGCGAATACGAAAAGATAGTAAAACTGCTTTTTTAAGCCATTGGTGCACAACCCATTCGCCTGATATTTTTTCAGCAACACGCGCGGCACCGCTATCAAGTAGTTCTAGCGCGTCAATAATGGCTTGTTTTACATCGCTAGATACAGTGTTTGGGCTAATGCTGTCGCGGTTATCCCATGCGTTTTCGATCATTGTTTTTAAATCTGACATGTGTGTCCTCTTATTCTGTTTCGGCGTTGAATTTTTTACGTAATGCCTGATGAATTTTTGCTTGTTCTTCATCAGTCAGGGCTTGGTATTCGTTATTTGATACGACAAAGAAATCCTCTGCACGTTCACCTACCGTTGTTATGCGGGCTGCATGAATATGGAGTAAATGTGCTTGGAAAACTTCGGCTATTTTGGTTAGTAGACCGGGTATATCAACCGCTTGTATTTCAATTAAGCTGCGATCTTTTCTAGCATGTGGGCGCAGCACAATTTTGGGTTTGATATTAAAGTCTTTAAAACGTTGTGAGCGACTCTTTTTAAAGCGAATTTTTTTACGCGGATCGTTGAGTGCTTGCTCAAGGCCGCGTTTAATCGATTGCGCGCGGCTACTTGCGATAGGGTCGCCGCTGACTTCAAGAATAACAAAGCTAAACAGTACATAACCGTCTTTGGTGGTCAGTACTTGTGCGTGTTGGATCTGTGCTTTTTTAGTACCAATTATGTTTACTAAACGGGCGAATAGGGCACCCGAGTATGGGCTGTAAACAAACACTTGCGTGCCGCCGTGCATAGGCGCATTCGACACAATCACACTCGGTTGACTTAAATCGGTGCTATTTACTAAATGCTCGGTTTGCCACGATATTTGCTGCTCGCTAAATGCAGTAAAGTAGTTTGCTTTAAAGCGGCTCCAAATTAAGTCAATTTTTTCTTCAAGGTACCCTAAATTAAGCAGGCGTTGTTTTGCTTGGTGCTTTTTATCACGAATTTGGTCGCGTTGGTCCATTGGGTTTTCAAGGCCCAAACGCAATGCACGTTGTGTGTGCAAATAAAGTTCGCGCAATAAGGTGTTTTTCCAATCGTTCCATAGGTTGTCGTTAGTGGCACGAATATCTGCCACAGTTAAACAATAAAGGTAATCGAGTTGGCGCTCTGTTTTTACACGTGTTGCAAAGTCTTTGATTACTGTAGGGTCGTTTATGTCTTTTCTTTGTGCAGTTACCGACATAAGTAAGTGATTACCAACAAGCCATGCGATAAGCTTGCCATCGGATGATGAGAACCCATGTAACTTAGCAAATGCAATAGCATCGACCGACCCTAGCTCTGAGTGATCGCCACCACGGCCTTTCGCAATATCATGAAAAATACCGGCTAAATATAAAAGCTCGGGTTTATCCATTCGAGTGACTATTTCACTACAAATTGGAAACTCACTCACGCCCGTTTTATCAAAGTATTGGTAAATATTATTGATTAATTTGTGGGTGTGCTCGTCTACCGTGTAGGCATGAAATAAATCAAACTGCATTTGCCCAAAAATATTACGCCATTGCGGTAAGTATGCTGCCAGCATGCCGTGCTTATGCATTAATGTGAATGCGCGGCCCATACCGTTAGGGTGTTTTACCAAGCGTAAGAAGGCTTCACGGCAGGCCGCGTAATCTTGCAGGTCACCCAACAAACGACGGCGTACTTGGCGAATAGTACGTATGGTGCTTGGATAAATATGGGTAATTTCTGGATTTTCAGCAATGTGCTCAAACAGAACAAAAAGTTGATCGCGCCTAAAAAATACAGATGGGTCTTTAACACGAATTTGATGGCCAACACGCTCAAAATTTCTGTCGAGTACTTCAACAACGGCTTCGCTGCTTAGTGGCGAAATACTTTGCTCAAAATACGAAAGCAGCATTTGATTAAGTTCGCGTACACGGCTCATTATGCGAAATAAGCGCTTCATCATACGTTCAACCGACGCTTTACCATCGCTACCAAAGCCAAGTATTTCTGCAGCGAGGGGCTGGTGATCAAATAGTAAACGGTTTTCTGATCGTCCAGCGGCTAAGTGCAGGGCAAAGCGAATGTTCCATAGGTTTTCTAAACACTCTGAAAGCTCTTGAAACTCTTCATGGGTTAAGTAGCCATGGTTTATGAGCTCTTGGAGGGTTTCTGCTCTAAAATGCTTTTTGGCTACCCAAATAATAGTTTGTAAATCGCGAAGACCGCCTGGGTTTTCTTTTATGTTTGGCTCTAAGTTGTACGCTGTTCCGTGACATTTACGGTGACGCAGATTTTGCTCTTGTACTTTGGCTTCAAAAAAGTCGTTAGAGCCCCATACTGGCGTTTCGAGTATAAAGTTTTTAAGCTTTTCAAACTCAATATGGTTACCAAAAATTAGTCGGCTTTCGAGCAAGCTGGTGGCAAAGGTGACGTCTTCGCGTTTTTGCTCTATTGCTTGATCAATAGTACGAACGCTGTGGCCAATCTCTAAGTTAAGATCCCACAGCATAGTGACAAATTGACCTATTTTTTCACATACCGCTTCACTTGGTTGCTCTGTTACAAGCAGTAAGAAGTCGATATCTGAATAAGGGTGAAGCTCACCCCGTCCGTAACCGCCTACGGCAATCAGCGCTAAATCAGGCTCATGAGATAGATCATAAACATGAAATAATTTGATCAACAGGCGGTCGATAAACTCAGCCCGGGCATTAATTAAATTACCAACTGGTTGTTTTGAAAATTCGTTATGCAACCATTTGTAAAAATAGCTGGAACAATCGCGATAGTCACTTAGTTGCTCAGCATCGCTAAGCAACTTTTTTACTTTGTTGGGTAATGCCACGTGGGCTGGCTCCTCATTGAACCTTCCACATTGATAAACGTACTATCAACTGCGTAGGTTTATTAGTGTTCGATAATCCTGTCGATAGTATCATCTGATCGTAGCGTTAAAATTTCAACACCATTTTCAGTCACTAATAACGTGTGTTCCCACTGTGCAGACAAACTGCGGTCGCGTGTTACAACCGTCCACTCATCTTTAAGCAGTTTACATTGGCGCTTGCCCGCATTAACCATTGGCTCAATAGTTAAACACATACCCGCTTTTAATGTTTCACCGGTACCGGCTTTACCGTAATGCATAACCTGTGGTTCTTCGTGAAATTCGCTACCAATACCATGGCCGCAATATTCACGTACTATTGAGTAGTTGAAGCTCTCGGCGTATTTTTGAATTGCTTCGCCAATATCACCTAAACGTACACCCGGCTTTACCATTTTAATGGCAAGATATAAGCTTTCTTGTGTTACTTCAGCCAAACGCTTACCTTGAATGTTTGGTTTACCTACGTGAAACATTTTGGATGTATCGCCGTGGTAGCCATCTTTGATAACAGTGATGTCGATATTTACGCTGTCACCTTCTTTTAACGGTTTGTCGTTAGGAATACCATGACAAATTACATGGTTAACAGAGGTGCAAATTGATTTTGGAAAACCATGATAGTTTAAAGGAGCAGGGACTGCTTTTTGCTCGTTAACAATATAATCATGACAAATAGTATTTAGCTCATCAGTGGTGATCCCCGGCACGACATGTGGGCCGATCATTTCAAGTACGTCTGCTGCTAAACGCCCAGCTGCACGCATTTTCTCTATTTCTTCAGGGGTCTTGATAATAGCGCTCATTGAGGCTCCAAAGTTGCGTTTCTAACATTTTATCGCTGCATAATTTTTGCACGCGATGTTGAGTATTTAATTTTAATATGGTATAAAGCGCGCCGTCTTTTTACAAATAAATTCTTAAATGATTTTTTGTATTTAAGGCAAACACAATTTGATTTTAACACACACACGTATCGTCACATACACTTGGGTGCATTAGAAGTTTAAATACTTCGGTGTTGGTGCTATGGGATATGTGGAGGCCTAACCCTAAACAACTATAGAGGATCTATAAAATGGCAAACGTTTCAATGCGCGACATGCTTCAAGCTGGTGTTCACTTTGGTCACCAAGCACGTTACTGGAACCCTAAGATGAAGCCTTTCATCTTCGGCACTCGTAACCGTGTACATATCATCAACCTTGAGCAAACTGTACCAATGTTCAACAACGCACTTAAGTTTTTAAGTGGCGCTGCTGCAAACAAAGGTAAAGTTCTTTTCGTTGGTACTAAGCGCGCAGCAAGCGACGCAGTTAAAGAAGCTGCTATCGCAAGCGATCAGTTTTACGTTAACCACCGCTGGTTAGGTGGCATGTTGACTAACTGGAAAACAGTACGTCAATCAATCAAGCGTCTTAAAGACCTTGAAATCCAAAGCCAAGACGGTACTTTCGAGAAATTAACTAAGAAAGAAACGTTAATGCTTAACCGCGAAATGGAAAAGCTTGAAAAGAGCCTTGGTGGTATCAAAAACATGGGCGGTCTTCCAGACGCGATCTTTGTTATCGATGCTGACCACGAGCACATTGCTATTCGTGAAGCTAACAACCTAGGTATTCCAGTTGTTGCAATCGTAGATACTAACTCTAATCCAGACGGCGTTGATTTCATCGTTCCTGGTAACGATGATGCTATCCGTGCTGTAACCCTTTACACTAGCGCTGTTGCAGCTGCTATCACTGAAGGTCGCGAGAATAACATCGTTGCTCAAGCTGAGAATGACGATTTCGTTGAAGCTGAGTAATTAGCTGTCATCAAGTCTTCATCTTAATAGGATGAAGACTTGCTATTCTTGTAGAGCGGGTAACCCGCTTATCTAAACCAGATTTCAGATTTGAGGATTTACTAATGGCTGTAACTACTGCCCTAGTTAAAGAATTACGCGAGCGTACAGGCGCTGGCATGATGGATTGTAAAAAAGCGTTAACTGAGACTGATGGTGACATCGAGTTAGCGATTGAAAACATGCGTAAGAGCGGTGCTGCAAAGGCTGCTAAAAAAGCAGGTAACATTGCTGCTGAAGGTACTATCATCATCAAGCAAAATGCGGGTGTTGCGGTACTTGTTGAAGTTAACTGTCAAACAGACTTCGTTGCAAAAGATGTAAGCTTCTTAGCATTTGCTAACAAAGTTGCTGACGCTGCAATCGCTGAAACAGTTTCTATCGAAGACTTACAAGCTAAGTTTGAAGAAGACCGTGTTGAGCTAGTAACTAAAATTGGTGAAAACATCAACGTACGTCGCCTACAGTACATCGCTGGTGAAAACCTAGTTGAGTACCGTCACGGTGAGCGTATTGGTGTTGTTGTTGCTGGTGTTGCTGATGAAGAAACACTTAAGCACGTTGCAATGCACGTTGCTGCTTCAAGCCCTGAGTACTTAACACCTGCTGATGTTCCTGCAGATGTTGTAGAAAAAGAGAAGCAAGTTCAAATCGATATCGCGATGAACGAAGGCAAGCCTGCTGAAATCGCTGAAAAAATGGTTGTTGGTCGCATGAAGAAGTTTACTGGTGAGGTTTCTCTTACTGGTCAAGCATTCATCATGGAACCTAAAAAATCTGTTGGCGATGTTCTTAAAGAGAAAAACGCAACAGTTACTGGCTTCGTACGTGTAGAAGTTGGTGAAGGTATCGAGAAAAAAGAAGAAGATTTTGCTGCTGAAGTTGCTGCTCAAATTGCTGCTGCTAAAGGTGAGTAAGATTGACTAACTGTGAAGGACAAGGAAATTAGATGCAATTAAAGTACTATTTGCTTTTGCTTCACGCTTAGAAATTCTTTAAAATAACCGCGCTTTTATGTTTAACATAAGCGCGGTTATTTTTTATCCATAATTCAATAAAAGTTGGCCCCAAAACTATGACTATCAATCGCAAACCTATTTTTAGACGTGTTCTTCTCAAATTAAGTGGTGAAGCTTTAATGGGAGACGAAGGCTTCGGCATCGACCCTAAAGTTTTAGACCGTATGGCACAAGAAATTAAAGAGTTAGTAGAGCTCGACGTAGAAGTGGGTTTAGTTATTGGCGGCGGTAATTTTTTACGCGGTGGGTCATTAGCTGAAGCGGGTATGAACCGTGTAGTAGGCGATCACATGGGTATGCTTGCAACGGTAATGAATGGCCTTGCAATGCGTGATGCGCTGCATCGTGCTTTTGTAAACTGTCGATTAATGTCTGCTATTCCACTTAATGGTGTATGTGATGCATACAACTGGGCTGAAGCAATAAGCTTATTAAAAACTGGCCGCGTTGTTATTTTTGCAGCGGGTACGGGTAACCCGTTTTTCACTACAGATTCTGCTGCGTGTCTACGTGGTATTGAGATTGAAGCTGATACAGTCATTAAAGCAACAAAGGTTGATGGCGTGTTCAGTGACGATCCTGTGAAAAACCCAGAAGCGACACTTTACCGTCACTTAAGCTACAATGAAATTATTGATAAAGAATTAAAAGTTATGGATTTAGCGGCATTTACTTTAGCCCGCGATCACAATATGCCATTAAGCGTATTTAACATGAATAAATCAGGCGCGTTAAAACGCGTAATTATGGGTGAAGAAGAAGGAACACTTATCTCTTCACAAGCCTCAGATGAAGTAATCAAATAATTAGGATTGAACCGTGATTAACGATATTCAAAAAGATGCGCAAGCGCGCATGCAAAAGAGTGTAACAGCACTAGGTAGCCAACTTTCTAAAATTCGTACTGGCCGTGCTCACCCTGCAATTTTAGATGGCATTATGGTGTCTTACTACGGTGCTCCTACACCGTTAAATCAAGTTGCAAATGTAACAATTGAAGATTCACGTACGCTTGCCATTGGTGTTTTTGACAAGTCATTAGCACAAGCAGTTGAAAAAGCGATTATGGCGTCTGACTTAGGTTTAAACCCTATGTCGGCAGGTACAGTTATTCGTGTGCCACTTCCTCCACTTACAGAAGAGCGCCGTAAAGATTTAATTAAAATTGTACGTGGCGAAGTTGAAGGCGGCCGTGTTGCTGTTCGTAATATTCGCCGTGATGCTAATGGTGATATTAAAGCACTATTAAAAGATAAAGATATCTCTGAGGACGAAGCGCGCCAAGGCGAAGATGCAATCCAAAAGTTAACAGATAAATTTATCAAAGAAATGGACACTCAATTAACAGCGAAAGAAGCTGAATTGATGGAAATCTAAACAGCTAAATAAGCTGAGCTAGTGTATACAAATATATTAGTTTTGAAACGCCGTCTGGGTTATACTAGGCGGCGTTTTTTTATGGAATACTCGATATTTATGGCTTTAAACGCTGATACAATTTCACAACAATGTTTACCTAAGCATGTTGCTATCATCATGGACGGGAACGGGCGTTGGGCGCAAGCTAGAAATAGGCCTCGTGTGTATGGGCACAAAAAAGGCGTGGACGCTGTTCGTCAATCTGTTCAGTTTTGTACTAAATTAGGCGTACAATCGTTAACCTTATTTGCATTTAGCAGTGAAAACTGGCGCCGCCCTGAAGACGAAGTAAATACGTTAATGGAGCTTTTTTTGTTTGTATTAACAAAAGAGGTTAAAAAGCTTCACAAAAACAATGTAAAACTAACCATCATTGGAGATCTATCTCGGTTTTCTGAAGGGTTGCAAAACAAAGTACATAGTGCGCAGCAACTGACAGAAAATAACACAGGGTTGTGTTTAAATGTGGCTGCCAATTATGGTGGCCGTTGGGATATGGCAAACGCGGCTAAACAACTCGCAATGCAAGTTGCAAGCGGTGACATAGACGCACAAGATATTACTGAAGAGCGTATTGCGCAGCATATGAGCATGGCCGATCAACCTGAACCCGATTTACTTATTCGAACGGGGGGCGATGTTCGCATTAGTAACTTTTTACTATGGCAAGCAGCTTACGCAGAACTTTACTTTACCGAAACACTTTGGCCTGATTTTAATGAAGCAGCATTTGCTGAGGCCATTGCGTGTTACGTTGCTAGAGAGCGACGATTTGGTTGTACGGGCGAACAAATAAAACAATTACTCGCTCAAACCTAAATAGATTAAGGGTCACAATTTTGTTAAAACAACGCATTTTAACCTCGCTAGTGTTAGCACCCGCAGCGCTCGCCTTGGTTTTTTATACACCATTGACGTTATTTAGTTACTTTGCCGCCGCCATCGTTTTAATAGGCGCTTGGGAGTGGTCAGCTTTTATGGGGCTATGCGACAAAATAAAAAGAGGCGCCTTTGTTGTGCTTGTTGCAGCTTTACTCGCTGTGCTCAATTTACACTGGCCGATAGAGTCGCTTTGGCAAAATGGTCAGCTAGTGGGCGATGCTAATTATTTATTTACTTTGGCGTTTGCATGGTGGATTGTTGCTAGTTACTTAGTATGGCGTTATCCAGCCATGGCAAAAGCGTGGAATGAAGGGCTAGTAATGCGTGGCATTGCAGGGCTTCTGACGTTAGTGCCGTTATGGCTTGCGCTCAATACGCTTCGTAGTGCGCAATACCTTGAATCTACTCACTTTGGCTCTATGCTGATTTTGGTTGTATTAGGTATTGTATGGAGCGCTGATATTGGTGCGTATTTTACAGGTAAAAGTTTTGGTAAACACAAGCTTATGCCAAAAGTAAGTCCAAATAAAACAATTGAAGGCCTTGCCGGTGGTATTGTTGCATCAGTATTATTTGTTATGGCGTTTTGTCATTTTACCGACGTGGATTTAGCCGTATGGCCGATTTACGCCATTATGACGGCATTTATAGCGCTATTTTCGGCAATTGGCGATTTACTTGAAAGTATGTTTAAACGTGAAGCAGGCCTTAAAGACAGTGGCAAATGCTTACCTGGGCATGGCGGTATTTTAGATCGCATTGACAGCTTAACAGCAGCCGCGCCTATGTTTGTAATGTGTTATGCATGGACTTTAAGTTTATGAGTCATAAGCAGCAGCTAGTTATTTTAGGTGCTACGGGGTCAATTGGTTTAAGTACACTTGATGTTGTAGCAAAAAACAGTGATTTGTTTGATGTATTTGCTTTAACAGCGGGTCAAAATGCAAAAAAAATGGCTGAGCTTTGTATTAAGCATTCACCCCTTTATGCTGTCATGGCAACACAAAGTGCAGCGGAAGAACTGTCATTGCATTTAAAGGGTACAGCGTGCCAAACTCTGATTATGCATTCACAACAGGCAATGAGTGATTTATGTGCGCACCCTGATGTAGATATAGTTATGTCTGCCATTGTTGGAGCCGCAGGCTTGTTACCTACACTCAGTGCGGTTGAAGCAGGTAAAAAAGTGTTGCTTGCGAATAAAGAATCGCTGGTTATGTCGGGCCAATTGTTCATTGATAAAGTTAAAAAGCACAAAGCAACGTTACTGCCAATCGACAGCGAACATAACGCTATTTTTCAGTGTCTACCTCACTCACTACAAAATGCTCAAAGCGATAAAAACCTGCAAGATAATGGTGTCAGTAAAATCTTACTTACCGGTTCAGGCGGTCCATTTTTAACGCGTGATATACGTACCTTAAAAGATGTGACCGTTAGTGAAGCGGTAGCTCATCCTAATTGGTCTATGGGTCAAAAAATCTCAGTAGACTCCGCAACTATGATGAACAAAGGCCTTGAGTTTATTGAAGCCAAGTGGCTATTTAACTGTAATAGCGATGATATTGACGTTGTTATTCATCCTCAAAGCATTATTCACTCAATGGTTCAGTATCATGATGGCTCAATTTTAGCGCAAATGGGTAACCCTGATATGCGTACGCCTATTGCCCATGCATTAGCGTTCCCAAAACGAATTGACGCAGGTGTTAAATCGCTTAATTTTTCTGATATTTGTGATTTTTCGTTCACCAAACCTGACTTTACCCGTTACCCTAATTTGCAACTTGCTATTGATGCATGTTCGGCGGGGCAGGGGGCAACAACGACCGTTAATGCTGCAAATGAGATAGCTGTTGCTGCATTTTTAAAAGGTAAAATTGGTTTTACAGATATTTATAAAATTAATGCACAAACCTTAGAGTCGGCTCAATACACCAACGTACAGAGTTTAGATGAAATATTGCAATGCGATGAGCTTGCACGTCTCAGCGCAACTCAGTTTATAAATAAAGTGGCTCATTAGTATGTTTGATTTTATTTGGAATCTTGGCTCATTTATTTTGGCATTAGGCATTTTAGTTACTGTGCATGAGTATGGCCATTTTTGGGTAGCACGAAAGGCCGGTGTTAAGGTGCTACGCTTTTCTATTGGTTTTGGTAAGCCCTTAATTAAATGGCACGATAAATACAATACAGAATATGTCATAGCAGCTATTCCACTAGGTGGATATGTCAAAATGCTTGATGAGCGTGTGGACGATGTTCCACCAAATCAGCGACATTTATCGTTTAACTCAAAGTCAGTACAGGCACGTATTGCCATTGTTGCAGCTGGGCCTATGGCAAATTTTTTGTTTGCTATTTTTGCGTTAGCGGTGATGTACATGGTGGGTGTGCAATCGGTAAAACCAGTCGTAGGCAGTATTACTGAAGGGAGCCGAGCAGAGCAAGCCGGGCTGATGCCAAGCCAACACATTATTAAAATTGGTGATGATAATATAACCACGTGGCAAGACGCGACGTTTGCTTTTATGTCGCGATTAGGTGAAGAGCGCGTAGAGATTACAGTTCGCGATGAAAACTTACAAACACGAGTCAAAACGCTCAATATTGATGGTTGGAAGCTCGACCAACAAGATGTTCCTCCACTAACCTCTTTGGGTATTGTCCCCTTTAGGCCACAAGCCACATTAACGGTTGCAGCGGTGACTAAAAATTCGGCAGCGGAACAAGCAAATTTGCAAGTTAACGATACTATTTTGGCTGTAAACGGTGAAACTATAAGCAATTGGCCGCAATTAGTTAATGTAATTACGCAATCGGCTAACAAATCTTTACAATTTAGTGTAAAAAGACAAGATAGTATAAAAAGCATAACAGTGACCCCACAAGGGCGTGTTGGCAACAATGGTATAGAACAAGGTTTTTTAGGTGTAGCACCTGTTGTTCAGCAATGGCCAGAGGGGTATGTACAATCCCGAAGTTTTGGACCGCTAGATAGTATTGTTCGCGGTACAAAAGAAACTTGGCGGTTGATTACGCTGAGTTTTGACATGATTGCTAATTTAATTACGGGTCAGGTTTCGGTTAAAAACTTAAGTGGTCCTGTTGGTATTGCAGTGGGAGCAGGGACTAGCGTAAGCTATGGTTTAGTTGCTTTTTTAAGCTTTTTAGCCCTGATAAGCGTTAACTTGGGCGTATTTAATTTATTACCTCTGCCAGTGCTTGATGGTGGACACTTAATGTATTACATAATTGAACTTTTTCGTAAAAAGCCGGTCTCTGAAAAGACACAAGAATTTGGTTTTAAAGTGGGAGCGTTGCTACTCATTTTTCTAACATGTTTCGCTTTGTTCAATGATGTATCGCGTTTGTAATTACAGCGCAACATTTACTAATTAGAACACGATTGTAACGCACCCGTATTTTAGGTGTTAAGCGGTAATACAGTTGTAAAGGATAAAGATAATAAAATGGCTATAAAAAAACATTTGGCAGTTTCAAGTTTATTGGGTGCAAGCTTTGCCGCCCTAGGCCAAACTTCCTTTATTGTTGAAGACTTGAAAGTTGAAGGCTTACAACGCGTAGCACTTGGTGCTGCATTGACTCATATTCCTATTAACGTAGGCGATAATGTAGATGACTACACAATTTCAAAAACAATAAAGTCACTTTATCGTTCTGGTCACTTCGACAACATCAAAGCATTACGTGATGGCAACAACGTTATTTTTAAAGTAACAGAGCGCCCAACAATTAGCTTTATTGAGTTTGAAGGCAATAAAGATATCAAAGATGAGCAACTTAACGAGTCGCTTGATCAACAAGATATTCGCCAAGGCGAACCATTAGATAAAACCGTAATTGATAATATTGAAAAAGGCTTAGTAGAGTTTTTCCATAGTATTGGTAAATACAATGCAACGGTTGATATCAGCGTTACTAAATTGCCACGTAACCGCGTAAAACTTAAATTGGAGTTTGATGAAGGTGATGCCGCGTCTATCCGCCAAATTAACTTAGTGGGTAATGAACTTTTTTCTAACGAGGAATTATTAAAACTTGCTGAGTCTCAGCAAGATTTACCTTGGTGGCAATTTATGGGTAGCGATCGCTACCAAAAACAAACCATTGAAGGTGATTTAGAAAAAATCCGCAGCTTTTATTTAGACCGTGGTTACTTACGTTTTAATATTGATTCGACGCAGGTATCGGTAAGCCCAGAGCGTGAATCTGTATATGTTACGGCCAACCTTACCGAAGGCGTTAAATACAAGGTTAAAGGCTTTGATTTTATTGGTGACTTACTCGGTCGTGAAGATTTAATTAAAAGCGTTATCCCACTCAGAGCTGGTGAGCTTTACAATGGTTCTGTTGTAACATCTTCAGAAGAGTTCATTAAAAGTTATTTAGCACGTTTTGGTTATGCAAATGCTGAAGTGCGCACAATTCCTGAAATTGATGACGAAAAGCAAGAAGTTCAGTTAACTTTATCCGTTAACCCAGGTAAGCGTGTTTATGTTCGTCGTATAATTGTTGGTGGTAACCAAAACACCGCTGACGAAGTATTGCGCCGCGAAATGACGCAGCTAGAAGGTGCATGGTTATCAAACCAAAACCTCGAACGTTCAAAGCTACAAATTCAACGTTTACCTTATATGGAAACTGTTGATTTTAATGTAGTCCCCGTGCCAGGTGTAGACGATCAAGTTGACGTAGATTTCACAGTAAAAGAACAATCTGCCGGTAGCTTTAATGCTGGCCTTGCTTATGGTTCATACCTAGGTCTACAGTTTAATATTGGTGTGACTGAATCTAACTTCTTAGGAACAGGTAACCAAATTGGTTTAAATTTAAATACTTCTACTGGCTCTGAAAGTGTCAGTTTATCGTATACCGACCCTTATTTTACACCAGATGGTGTTTCACAAGGCAGCAGTATTTTTTACCGAAACTACGACGCAAGTAAGTTTAGTCTTGTAGATTACAAATCAAAAAGTTATGGTTTAGGTACAAATATTGGTTTTCCGATTGATGCAATCAACCGGGTTAATTTTGGTGTTCGTTGGATAAAAGAAGAGCTGTCAGATATTGCCGAGTACGAGCAAACGCGTGTATTACGTGAGACATTTTTTGACCCTGAAAACCCTGATGCAGGCTTTGACTTTACCAAATATGAATTAAGTGTTGGTTGGTCACGTATAACGGTTAACCGTGGTTTATTCCCGACAGCGGGTTCACGCCAAACGTTAAATTTAACGGGAACTACACCAAACTCAGATTTAACTTACTTCAAGCTTAATTACGATTCACGCTTTTATTGGCCAATATCTAACGATCACCGCTGGGTTTTCTCAGCTCGTGCGGCGCTCGGTTATGGTAATGGTTATGGGTCAACAAATGGATACGATCAAACGCTTCCATTCCAAGAGTTCTTCCGTATTACGGAAATGGAACTACGTGGCTTTGACCGTAATACAATATTGCCACAAGCTGTGTCACGTATTGCAACGACGATTCCTGGGACACTAAACCCAGATGGTTCTACCTCAGGTCCTATCAATAGTGCGTCAGAGTTTGACCAGTTAATACCACAAGGTCGAATTGGTGGTAACGCCAAAGCGGTGGCGGGTATGGAGTTGATTGTTCCTACACCGTTTTTGGATGAAGAAAACACAAGTTCAGTGCGTACCAGTTTCTTTGTTGATGCTGCAAACGTATGGGACACAGAGTTTAGCGTAGACCGTTATCAAAACTTACTCGTAGATCAACGCAATAAGCTGGATGATTATTCAGATCCTATGCGTTTTAGAGTATCGACCGGTTTATCATTACAGTGGATCTCTCCAATGGGTCCAATGCTGATTAGTTTTGCGTATCCATTGCAAAAAGAAGAAGATGACGATACGAAGACCATCAGTTTTAATATTAGTAACACTTTCTAAAGGAGTTTTTTATGACTAAATTATTTAAATCAACGGCAGTGGCTGTTTTAGCAACGTTAATGATGGGTACTTCTGCTAGCGCTCTTGCGCATAAAGTAGGTGTTGTAGATATGCAAGAAATCTACAAGCAAATTCCTCAAATGGCTAAAATTGAGCAGTCACTACAAAGCGAGTTTGCTGAGCGTCGCCAAGAGCTTGAAAAGTTACAAGGTGATATTCGCTTTGAAGCTGAGAAGTTTAAGCGTGAGAGCACAACGATGAGCCAAGCTCAAAAAGATGCACTTCGTGATAAAATTCAAGGTATGCAAAAAAACCTTGCTGAAGTAGGTCGTCCTTTAGAGCAAGAAATCAAAGCTCGTCAAAACCAAGAGCTTGCAAAAGTTCAGGGCTTAATTATTAAAACAATTGAAGAGATTGCTAAAGACGGTGACTTTGATGAAGTTAAAGTAAAAGACACTACAATTTACTTCAACCCTAAAGAAGTAACAGACCTCTCATCTAAAGTAGTAACAGCTGTTAGCAAGAAATAATCACTCTATGCAAAATTATACGCTTTCGCAAATTGCGGAACTTCTAGGCGCCGAACTTCAGGGTGATGGCGCTTTAGAAATAACAAAAATAGCGACACTTGCAAATGCCCGTACTGGGCATATTGCATTTTTAGCGAACTCAAAATATCGTGTTCAACTTGAAGCCACTCAAGCCAGTGCTGTTATCGTTAACCAAGCAGATGCCGCGCATTTTAATGGTAATAAAGTGATTGTTTCAAATCCGTATGTCAGTTACGCAAAGCTTGCGCAATTTATGGATACAACACCACGTTCTGCCTCTTTGGGTATTCATCCAAGTGCAATAATTCACCCTAGTGCAAATATAAGTAAAAGTGCTGCTATAGGCGCTAATGCAGTTATAGAGGCTGGTGCAGTTGTTGGTGATAACGCGCAAATTGGTCCGAACAGTTTTATCGGAGAACGTGTTAAAATAGGTGCCGGGACAAAGCTTTGGCCTAGTGTGACTATTTACCATGACGTTGAAATTGGATCGGATTGTTTGTTCCAGGCAAATAGTGTTGTTGGTAGCGATGGGTTCGGTTATGCAAATGAGCGTGGGCAGTGGCTTAAAATTCCTCAGCTAGGCTCTGTGATCATAGGCGATAAAGTAGAAATAGGCGCCAGCACTACAATTGACCGGGGCGCACTTGATAATACAATTATTCATAGCAATGTGATTATTGATAATCAATGTCAAATAGCACACAACGTTGAAGTTAACTCGGGCACAGCAATTGCTGGCTGCTCTGTTCTTGCAGGTAGTGTTACCATAGGTAAAAACTGCCAAATTGGTGGTATGACTGCAATTAATGGTCACATGTCAGTATGTGATGGTGTTATAATTACGGGTATGAGCATGGTGACAAAATCAATCACCGAGCCCGGTATTTATTCATCAGGTATGCCCCATACAACTAACAAAGAATGGCGTAAATCAATTGCTCACTTGCGTAATCTATCAGACATGAAGTCTCGTTTGAAAGCGCTTGAAGCACTGGCTAAGTCATAAACGTTGAACACATAAAAGGATGCTATTTTGGCAAACGAATTAAATAGCCTTGATATTCAAGAAATCTTAGCTTTATTACCACACCGTTACCCGATGCTTTTAATTGATCGTGTTATTGATTTTACTCCGGGTAAGACATTGCATGCCATTAAAAATGTATCTATAAACGAGCCTATTTTTACTGGCCATTTTCCAAACCAGCCTATTTTCCCTGGTGTGCTAATATTAGAAGCTATGGCACAAGCTACAGGTCTTCTTGGTTTTAAAACAGTTGAAAATCGCAGCGAAGACGAGCTTTACTTATTTGCAGCAGTAGACAACGCTCGTTTTAAGCAACCGGTTGTGCCTGGTGATACATTGCATTTGCATGTAGAGTTTTTAAAAGAGCGCCGCAATATATGGAAGTTTGCTGCAGAGGCTAAAGTTGACGGCAAAGTAGTATGTAGTGCCGAAATTATGTGTGCGAGAAGAGAGTTTTAATAGTGATCCATTCTACAGCAATAATCGAACCTGGCGCTAAACTAGGCAACAATGTCTCAGTTGGTCCATATAGTTATATAGGCAATGATGTTGTTATCGGTGATAACTGTATTATTGAATCTCACGTTGTTGTTAAAGGACCGTCGACCATTGGTTCTGGAAATCATATTTTTCAATTTGCGTCTGTCGGTGAAGCTTGTCAAGACAAAAAATACAACAACGAACCCACTACATTAATCATTGGTGACAATAATGTTATCCGTGAGTGTGCAACCATTCACCGTGGTACCATTCAAGACCAAGGCGTAACAAAAATTGGTAGTAATAACTTATTTATGGCTTATACCCACGTGGCACATGATGCAGTGATAGGCGATAACGTAATTTTTGCTAATAATGCCAGTGTTGCAGGCCATGTTCATGTTGCTGATTGGGTTATTTTAGGTGGTAATTCAGGGGTTCATCAATTTTGTAAAATAGGGGCTCATGCGTTTATTGGCATGTACTCTGGTGTTAACAAAGATGTTCCACCATTTGTGACCACGATTGGTATGCCAGCAGGCCCTGCTGCAATCAATAAAGAAGGTATGAAACGCCGAGGCTTTGAAAGCGATGAAATAATGGCTGTTCGCCGAGCGTATAAAGCGTTTTATCGTAAGAGTTTAGGTGTTGATGAAGCAATTGAATCACTAAGTGAAGATGCGGCTAAATACCCTGCAGTACAAACTATGATAGATTTTGTTAAAAGCTCTGAGCGCGGGATCGTAAGATAAGCACTTTTTGTTTTTAAATAAACCACCTTAGAGAAATCGACGGTGGTTTTTTATTGCTTTTAAAATATTTTAATTCAGTATGCACTCAGCGAGGTAAGGTTAACCTTTGCGAAAATTTACTATATTTAAAGCACCGCTATGTTTCTTACGAAGTTAATTTTACCCCTCAGTTTTTTGTCTATCTTGGTTGCGTGTAGTAGCCAACCTGTCGTTACCACAGCTAATGGAGAGCGTACTCAGTTAGGGAAAGCCTCTTATTACGCTAATAAATACCATGGCCGCACAACGGCAAATGGCGAAACCTATAATCAAAACGCTGCCACTGCTGCACATTTAGAGTTAGATTTTGGTACTAAGGTAAAGGTAACTAACTTAGCTAACAATAAATCGGTAATCGTAAGAATAAACGATAGGGGCCCGTACGTTAGAGGGCGGGTTATTGATTTATCGTTAGGTATGTTTAAAAAAATAGCCGACCCTAAAGTCGGCGTTATTGATGTCTCAATCAGCGTATTAAAAACGGGTGGTTAGCGACACATACTCCTGATGTTTTTCGCTAAGCTCTTTGTGGCTACCTTGCGCTACAAGTTTGCCATTTTCTAGCCAAATAATGTTATCCATTTGCGCTAGAAGAGCAGGGTCGTGGGTAATTGTAAGTACGCTTGCGTCACTCATTACGTGCATAATGGCGTTCATTACGGTTTGCTTAGATTGGTTATCTAGCCCTTCAGTGGGTTCATCAAGTACTAAAATAGCTGGGTTTTGTAATAAAGCCTGCGCAATCGCTATACGCCTTGATTGTCCTTGGGATACGCTTCTGCCGCCTGTCCCTAAACGTGTTTTTAAACCCTCTTGTAGCTCATTAAACCAAGGCTCTAGCTGTGCAAGGTTAATGGCTTCAAGCATTTCTTCTTTTGTAGCGCTTGGCTTTGCATAACGCAAGTTTTCACTTAATGTACCATCAAAAATATGATGTTGCTGCGCTAATATATTTATAACGTTTGCTCGGCTGTCACTGCTAAGTGAGTGAAGGTCTTGCGCGTTATTATGGTCACCCAATGTAATACTACCTTGCTGAAGTGGCCATAAACCGGTTAGCAAATTAACTAAGGTGGTTTTACCGCTCCCGCTTCGACCTACAATGGCTACTTTTTGCCGCGATTTAAGCATAAAACTGACATTATTTAATGCGTTATGCTCATCGTATTTATAGCTAATGTTATTAAGCGTTAGCGCAATATTATTTTTATCAAACTGAGTATCAATTAAAGCGCTACAATTATTGCTCTGATCAGATGTTTTATCTTGGAGGGTAAATAACCGCTCTGCGGCTTTTAGTACATTAGGCAGCTCTATAAATGCATTGGGCAGTAGTAATACGCTTTCAAAGCTTGCTAATACAAAAAGCGTTAACATGGCAAGTTCTACGTTAACCATGGAATTAGTATAAACCAATGGGGCTATCGTCACTATGCTAGCTAACATGGCCATTTGTACTATTAGTAGAGTCAGTCCATCTGCATTTGCTAACGCCTTATGACGAACAAATAATTGTTGGTTGTACTGCTCGTTTAATCTATCGCATTTATTTAACTGCTCAGTACGGGCTTGATAAATACTAAGCTCTCTGAGGCCTGTTAAGGTATCTGATAATTCGGCCCGTAACTGTGCACTAAGGTGTGTTTCTTTGTGACTATTTTTTGTAAGTGAAGCACTTAAAAGCGCAGGTATGACAACGCCAATTAATAAAATTCCCATAAAGCAAATGAGTGCTACATTTGCATTATAAGCAGACATGAAAAGCAAAATGATTGGCACGCTTAACAAAGCAACCATCATGGGCATTAACACGTTCAAATAAAATTTATCGAGTGCGTCAACATCGTTCTGTAGTCGATTCAGTAAATCAGCGCTGCGGCTCATGGCTAAATCAACATTGTTGAGCTTACTGAGTGTTGCAAACATATTTACGCGAATTTCACTCAACAATAAAAAAGTCGCATTATGAGTAACTAAGCGCTCAGCATAACGAGAAGCCGTTCTTACGATAGCTAAAAAACGTATTGTGCCAGCGGGTGTAAAATAGTTCATTTGCACGCCAGCAATACCTGCAGCTGCCATAGATGCTAAAAACCAGCCTGAAATAGCCAGTAGGCCAACGTTCGCAAGCACCGTAATTGTTGCTAACAGCGTACCCAGTAGCATGGCTTTATAATGAGGGCGGCAGAGCTTTATCAATCTAATAAAGTTACTCATCGGAACCTCCTTGCTTAGCGGCATTTAGCAAATTATAAAACACGCCATGTTGAGTGCTTAGTTTTTCAAAGCTACCTTGCTCAGTGGCCTTACCCTGGTCCATTACAATAATATTGTCGGCGTGTTTTACAGTGTTTAATCTGTGTGCGATTACCAGTACTAAATTGTTTTTAGCGTACATATTAATGGCGTGTTGAATGTGTTGCTCTGTTTGGCTATCAAGGTGCGCTGTTGGCTCATCAAGCATTAATATAGGGGCGTTTTTTAAAAATGCCCGAGCAAGTGCAATACGTTGCTTTTGCCCTCCAGAGAGTCCTTCACCTTGCTCTCCTATTAACGTATCAAACCCAGAGGGTAGGGTATTTATAAACTCAAGGGCGCCTGCTTGTTGCGCTGCTTGCTCTAGCTCTTGCTGTGATGCGTCTGGTTTGGCTAATTTTATATTAGCGCCAATGCTATCGAAAAATAGTGTTGGGTTTTGTGGTATCCACGCAACTTGATTCTGTAGTTGGGTAATATCGTTTGCTGCTAATGGCAATCCGTTAATATAAATACAAGGTATTACTTGGGGGTGAAAACCCAGCAGGCAATCAAATAAAGTACTTTTCCCTGAGCCACTGTTACCCACAACTGCCACCAAGCCTTTTTTTGGTAGGCTTAAGGTGACATCGTGAATGCCTTCGTTACTGTCAGGGTAAATGTAGGTTAAATTTTTAATGTTTATTGAATCAATAGTATCAGACGTGGTGTATTCGGTTGTATTGTTAACTAGTTCAGTATCTTGATAGGGTAAGGGGGCATTTAAAATAGTCACCATGTCAGCAGCGGCGCTAATACCTTGCAAGCGAGCATGATAATGGCTTCCTAATTGACGAAGCGGTAAATAAAACTCGGGAGCTAAAAGCAGCACAACAAAGCCAGTAGAAAAATCAAGTGTGCCAAAAAAAAGCCTAAAACCAATAATTACAGCCACTAAAGCCACACTGATTGTAGCTAAAAACTCTAAGGCAAAAGATGATAAAAACGCAATTTTTAACACACCAAGCGTGGTATGCCTAAAGTCATCAGAAATTTTAGCTATTTGTTTTAATTCGGTTTGCGTTGCATTAAATAGTTTTAGCTGGGTTAATCCCTGTACTCTGTCAAAAAAGTAATTACCAAGAACAGCAAGTTGTTGCCAACGCTTTTGATTTAACGCTTCTGCTTTTGATCCAACTAAAATCATAAAAAAAGGGATAAGCGGAGCTGTTAATAAAAATATTAATCCCGCTTTATAATCGGTCGGAAAAATAACAACCAAGATTGCTAGTGGAATAAGGGCACTGTAAGCAACACCAGGCAGGTATTTAGCGTAATAGTCGTGAAGTTCTTCTACACCATTATGCAATGTATTTAAAGTTGCACCTTGACCGTGTTGCTCAATATAACTAGGGCCCAGCAAGCTTAATTTAGTTAACAGTGTTTGGCGCATAGCCGACTTTATTTTAAGGGCAGCAAAAGCACTTAGCCTTTCACTTAGCGCTAAAAAAATAGCGCGAAGCAAAACAATACCTGCTAATGGCCACAGCAAGTGAGTGACTTCACTTAAGCTACTACCTTCAAACATTACGTTATGAATAGCCTGAGCGAGTAAATATGCTCCGGCAATCATTAAAATAGCGTTAAAAGTACCCAGTGCAATACTGAGCTTTAACCATAATGAGGCAGGTTTACTTTGTGTTTTTAAAAAAGCGCGCAGTGTTTGTTGCTGCGCGCGATTTGGTCGGGGGTTAGTCGTCATTGTTGGTCGAGTTAGCCTCGTTCAATAAATCATGCATCGGTTGTTCATCATCAGCAATGCTGTTTTTATTTTGATGAAATTCGTACCACATTACATTTATTACCCCTAAGGTACAGGCTAAAAGTACACCTAAAATCCAAGCAAAATACCACATAGTTCAGTCTCCTTAGTAGCTGCCGTGAGTGTTAGTTTCAATTTCTTCTACGGTTACTCTGCGCCACATTTTTACATAACACCACGTGGTGTAGGCTAAAATTAATGGTACAAAAATGGCCACGGCTACAAGCATAATGTTAAGCGTTTTATGGCTCGAAACGGCATCCCAAATTGTTAAGCTAATATTTGGGTTGTTAATTGATGGCATAATAAATGGGAATAATGAAACGCCCGCCGTCATAATGACACCTACTAACATAAGTGCAGTCGAAATAAGCCCTAACGCTGGTTTATTGAGCTTTGAAAATACTAATGCACTCAATGCCATAGCAAACGCTAGAACAGGGAAGGTTACTGTCCATGCGCGCTCAGTGTAATTATTTAGCCAAGCGCCTTTTGCTGTGGTAACTACTTTAGCGAGCGGATCAGCATGGCCTTGAGTATCGCCCATAGACACAATTTGGTAGCCGCTTAAATTAGCCACCCAAAATCCGGCCGCGGCAAATAAAACAATAAATGCAATCAATGCATAACGTCCGTATTGGCCAGAGCGTTCTGCAACCGCATCTGCTGTGCGAAGTTGTAACCACATACCTGCATGTGCAATAAGCATAGCTATACTAATTAAACCAGCGAGGAGTGCAAATGGGTTTAACAAGCCAAAAAACGAACCTTGGTAACTTACACGTAATAAATTATCAATATTGAATGGTACACCTAAAAACAAGTTACCAAATGCTACACCAAATACTAAAGCCGGAATTGCGCTACCTGCAAATAATCCCCAATCCCAGTTATTACGCCAGCGCTTAGAATCAATTTTAGAGCGGTAATCAAAACCAAGAGGTCTAAAAAAGAGTGCAAATAGCACCAGCATCATGGCAAAGTAAAACCCCGAAAAAGCGGCCGCATACACCATTGGCCAAGCCGCAAATAATGCTCCGCCTGCGGTGATAAACCAAACTTGGTTACCATCCCAGTGTGCGCCAATTGTATTAATTACAGTGCGTCGTTCTAAATCTGTTTTACCAACTAGGCGAAGGAGCATAGCAACCCCCATGTCCATACCATCGGTAATTGCAAAGCCGATTAAAAGCACACCAATGATCAACCACCACAACATTTTTAATGTTTCATAATCAAAAATCATGATTATTCTCCTTTTGCTTGTGTGTTGTTTGGCAGCTCAAAATGGTATTTACCAGTATGTAATGAGCTTGGGCCTTTTTTAATAAAATGAATCATTAACCAGCCTTCAACAATGGCAAGGCCAGTGTAAAAAATGATGAAGCCCGTTAAGCTAATTAAAATGTCATTGACCGTTAATGACGACGTGGCTAAAAAAGTCGGTAGTATTTCAGAAATAGCCCAAGGTTGGCGTCCATATTCTGCAACGATCCAGCCAAATTCAATCGCAATCCATGGCAATGGAATACTTAACACTGTAGCCCAAAGTAACCAGCGTTTTTGCTCAATAATACGGTGTGCATTGTAGTAAAATGCTAATACAAACACAGCAAGCATAGCGACACCACACGCAACCATAATCCTAAACGACCAAAACATGGGGCCTACTTTTGGGAATGAATCTTTCACTGCTTTTTGAATTTGCTCTTCTGTGGCATCAACAACATCAGATGTATATCGTTTAAGCAACAAACCGTAGCCTAAGTCATCTTTTACTGCGTCAAATTTAGCAATGTTTTCAGGCGTATCTTCGCCGTTTCTTAGTTTAGTAAGATAGCCATAGGCAATCATGCCGTTACGAATACGTATTTCATGTTTTTTCTCTAAATCAGAAATACCCGTAACTTTTTCGTCAAATGAGCGTGTAGCAATAATGCCCAGTGCATAGGGTATTTTTACAGCGGCATGGGTTACTTGCTCTTCAGAGTCAGGAAAACCAAATGCAGTAAACGCAGCGGGCGCTTCTTCTGTGTGCCACTCGGCTTCAATAGTTGCTAATTTTACTTTTTGAATTTCGCCTACTTCATAGCCTGATTCATCACCAAGTAAAATAACACATAAAATTGAGGCTAAACCAAACCCTGAAGCCACTGAAAATGAACGTTTGGCAAATGCTAAATCGCGACCTTTTAGTATGTACCAACTACTTATACCTAAAACAAACATAGACGCGGCGACATAGCCTGCAGATACCGTGTGAATAAACTTAACCTGTGCAACAGGGTTAAATACCAGCTCTGCAAAGCTGGTCATTTCCATTCGCATAGTTTGGTAGTTAAATTCAGCACCTACTGGGTTTTGCATCCAACCATTAGCAATTAATATCCATAATGCTGATAAGTTTGTACCCAGTGCCATTAAAAAGGTAGCGCCTAAATGCTGACGTTTAGAAAGTCTATCCCATCCTAAGAAGAACATACCCACAAAGGTTGATTCTAAAAAGAATGCCATTAACCCTTCAATAGCCAGAGGAGCACCAAATACATCACCCACATAATGTGAGTAATAAGACCAGTTAGTGCCAAATTCAAACTCCATAGTGAGGCCTGTGGCAACACCAATGGCAAAGTTAATACCAAATAACTTACCCCAAAACTTAGTCATATCACGATAAATTTCGCGACCAGTCATAACATAAACTGATTCCATAATAACTAAGATCCAAGTCATACCTATTGTTAACGGTACAAATATGAAGTGAAAGAGTGCGGTAACAGCAAACTGTAGTCGCGATAGATCCACAAAGGTTTCATCTATCATTTTATGCTCCTTGAATGTGACGGATTAACTGGGCAATGAGTTATTGGCAGAGTTAATGATTGAATGAACTTTCAGTAATTACTGAAAGTTTGCAATATTATTCACAATTGCACAATGCTTGTCAATATATATTAGTAAAACTTAATATATAATTTATATGCTACATCAGTATTAAAAATAAACAACAATAGAGATTATATTTACAGTTAAAAAACGAGTTATTTAAAGCGTTTAAACACATACCAAAACGCGGTAAACTAAACTCATGACGCCCGATTAAAATATGAACTAAAAAGCAAATGACGAAAGAAAAAAAACAACTACGAATAGGTATAGTGGCAGGCGAACTGTCGGGCGATATTTTAGGCGAAGGCCTAATAAAAGCATTAAAAGTACATTTTCCAGATGCCACTTTTGAGGGGATTGCAGGACCAAAAATGCAAGCTCAAGGTTGTAAAACTCTATACGATATGGATGAGCTGTCTGTAATGGGCTTGGTTGAAGTACTCGGGCGTTTACCGCGTTTACTGAAAATTCGTAAACAATTGGTTCAACATTTTATAGATAACCCACCCGATGTATTTATTGGAATAGACGCCCCTGATTTTAATCTTCGCGTTGAAAAACCTTTAAAAGATGCAGGCATTAAAACAGTTCAATACGTAAGCCCTTCAGTTTGGGCATGGCGAGAAAAACGTATTCATACTATTAGCGCAGCTACTAACTTAGTACTTGCACTATTGCCGTTTGAAAAAGAATTTTACGACAAGCATCAAGTACCGTGTACGTTTGTAGGGCACACATTAGCAGACGATATAGCGCTTGAGCACGACGATAGCCAAGCACGTGCAAAACTAGGCTTAAGTCTTGATGACAAAGTACTGGCATTATTGCCAGGTAGCCGAGGCTCCGAAGTGGGCTTACTGAGTGAAACCTATATAAAAACAGCGCAGCAACTTCAAGCTCAAAACCCAGACCTTAAAATTGTGGTTCCACTGGTAAACGAAAAGCGCAAAGCGCAGTTTACTGATATTTTAAATGCTACAGCGCCTAGCCTTAATGTTAGCTTGCTAGATGGGCAATCTAAATTAGCAATGCAAGCGGCAGATGCCATTTTACTTGCGTCTGGCACAGCCACACTCGAAGGCATGCTGTATAAAAAGCCAATGGTTGTTGGGTATAAAATAAAACCATTAAGCTACTGGATTTTTAAAACCCTGTTTACCTTTAACATTAAATATTTTTCGTTGCCAAATTTATTGGCCGATGAAGAATTAGTGCCTGAATTTTTACAAAGCGACTGTAATGTTAAAAACTTAACTCAAGCACTTACCCCAATGCTAGAAACAGACAATAGACAATTAAAAGCACGTTTTTTAGAAATTCATGAAAACATTAGATTAAATGCCAGCGAGCAAGCAGCCAATGCTGTGGCGGAGTTAATACATGCAAATTGAACGACCCAATGTAACCTTAATTGCCGGTGTTGATGAAGTAGGGCGAGGCCCGCTTGTTGGCGATGTTGTTACCGCAGCAGTAATACTTGACCCAACTAAACCAATAGCGGGTCTAGCCGACTCTAAAAAATTAACAGACAAAAAGCGCCAAGCATTAGCCACAGAGATAAAAGAAAACGCATTATGTTATGCCTATGGCCGTTGTAGTCCATCAGAAATTGATGACTTAAACATTTTACACGCTACCATGCTTGCTATGAGCCGCGCTGTGGAAGGGTTAAGCACACAGCCTGAGTTTGTATTTATAGATGGTAACCGTTTACCAAAACTCACTATGCCTGCTCAAGCGGTTGTTAAAGGCGATAGCCTGGTTGCCGAAATATCAGCAGCCTCTATTTTAGCCAAAGTAGCGCGTGATGATGAAATGCTTGAACTTGATAAACGCCACCCGCAATACGGGTTTGCAGGGCATAAAGGTTACCCAACTAAAGCGCACTTTGCAGCACTTGAGCAGTACGGCGCAATAGATGAACATCGTAAAAGTTTTAAACCCGTGCAGCGTGTACTTATGCAAGCGAAAGGCGAGGCAAAATAATGGCAGCACCTGATTTTGTACATTTAAGGGTCCACTCAGACTTTTCGATGGTTGATGGCTTAGCTAAAACCAAGCCAATAGTCGCTAAGGCGCAAGAGCTAGAAATGCCCGCGATTGCTATTACCGATCAAATGAACTTTTGTGGATTAGTACGCTTTTATGGCGCGACCCATAATGCGGGTATAAAGCCGATTGTGGGTGCTGACTTTTGGCTGCGCAGCCCTGAATTTCCGGATGAGCCATGTCGCATTACAATTTTAGCTAAAGATAATGTGGGTTATAAAAATATAACGCTATTAATTTCTGAGGCGTATCAGCGTGGTCATGTATTCCATCGTCCAGTAATTGACAGAGAATGGTTAGCTAATCATAAAGAAGGATTAATTATTCTCTCGGGCGCAAAAGACGGTGATTTAGGTAAGGCATTATTAAAAAATAATCCGGGCGTTATAGAAAGCGTAATTAGCTTTTACAAGCAGCACTTTAGCGACCATTACTATTTAGAGCTTGTACGAACTAACCGCCCGCTTGAAGAAGATTACCTGCACATGGCGGTAGAGCTTGCAGCTAAAGAGCAGCTGCCCGTTGTTGCAACCAACGAAGTGGTATTTCTAAAACCTGAAAATTTTGAAGCGCACGAAATTCGTGTAGCTATATTTGATGGCTACACACTTGATGACAAACGCCGTCCAAAACGTTTCTCAGAAGAACAATACCTAAAAACGCCTGAGCAAATGGCTGAGCTATTTAGCGATATACCTGAAGCACTGCAAAATACGGTAGAAATAGCTAAGCGCTGTAATGTGACTGTAAAGTTAGGCGAATACTTTTTACCAGATTATCCAACAGGCTCTCTTAATATTGATGAGTTTTTGGTTAAAGTGTCAGAAGATGGCCTTGAAGAACGACTCCAGTTTTTGTTCCCTGACGAAGAAGATAGAAAAGTAAAACGTGTTGAGTACGATGAACGTTTAGCCGTAGAGCTTGGCGTAATCAACCAAATGGGTTTTCCGGGTTACTTCTTAATCGTAATGGAGTTTATTCAGTGGAGTAAAGATAACAATATTCCGGTTGGACCTGGTCGTGGTTCAGGTGCAGGTTCGTTAGTTGCGTACGCACTTAAAATTACCGATTTGGATCCGCTTGAGTTCGACTTGCTTTTTGAGCGATTTTTGAATCCAGAACGTGTATCAATGCCCGATTTCGACGTCGATTTTTGTATGGACAGACGCGACGAAGTAATTGATCACGTATCGGCATTGTATGGGCGTGATGCGGTATCACAAATTATTACTTTTGGTACTATGGCCGCAAAAGCGGTAATACGCGATGTAGGTCGTGTACTTGGTCATCCTTATGGTTTTGTTGATCGTATTTCGAAACTGATCCCAGGCGATCCGGGGATGACCCTTGCCAAAGCCTTTGAAGTAGAGCCGCGTTTGCAAGAAGCTTACGATGGTGACTCAGAGGTAAAAGATTTAATCGATATGTGTCGCATCCTAGAAGGGTGTACGCGTAATGCCGGTAAACATGCCGGTGGTGTTGTAATATCGCCGACCACCATTACCGACTTTGCTGCACTTTATTGTGACGATGAAGGTAAATTTCCGGTAACACAGTTTGATAAAAACGACGTAGAAACCGCGGGCCTTGTTAAGTTCGATTTCTTGGGTTTACGTACTTTGACCATTTTGCAGTGGGCAGTGGATATGACCAACGTGCGTATGCAGCGCGAAGGCAAAGACCCTGTTGATATAAACACTATTCCACTGGATGATAAAAAAAGCATAGAGCTATTACTGCGCGCCGAAACAACCGCGGTGTTTCAGCTAGAATCGCGCGGCATGAAAGATTTAGTACGCCGCCTTAAGCCCGATTGCTTTGAAGATATGATTGCATTAGTAGCCTTGTTCCGCCCAGGTCCATTGCAATCAGGCATGGTAGATAACTTTATCGACCGAAAACTGGGTAGAGAGGAAATTTCATACCCAGATGCGCAGTACCAACACGAAAGCTTAAAACCAATACTTGACCCCACTTACGGCATTATTTTGTATCAAGAACAAGTAATGCAAATAGCGCAGGTACTCGCAGGCTATACGCTGGGTGGTGCAGATATGTTACGCCGTGCAATGGGTAAGAAAAAACCTGAAGAAATGGCAAAGCAGCGTTCAACGTTTGAAGATGGCGCGCGTAATAATGGTATTGATGGCGAACTGGCGATAAAAATCTTCGACTTGGTAGAAAAATTCGCAGGTTATGGTTTTAATAAATCTCACTCAGCAGCGTATGCACTGGTTTCGTACCAAACGCTGTGGATGAAAACGCACCACCCAGCTGAGTTTATGGCTGCGGTAATGTCGGCCGATATGGATAACACCGACAAAATAGTAATTTTGGTAGATGAATGTGAAAACATGAAACTTACCTTATTACCGCCCGATGTAAACGCCGGTGAATTTAAGTTTACGGTAAACCTGCAAGGCGAAATTGTGTATGGTATTGGCGCAATTAAAGGTGTAGGTGAAGCGCCAGTAGACGCTATTTTAGAAGCGCGCGCAAAGGGCGGCCCGTTTAAGGATTTATTTGATTTTTGTGCTCGCGTTGACTTAAAACGTCTCAATAAACGTGTCACCGAAAAATTAATTTATGCCGGTGCACTTGATAAGCTTGGGCCAGAAAAAAACCAAGCAGGGCGTGCAACATTACTGGCAAGTTTAAAAGACGCTATGCGCGCGGCCGATCAGCACAACAAGGCAGAGCAACTTGGACAAAGCGATTTATTTGGTTTATTGGCTACTGAACCAGACGAAGTAGAGCAAGCCTTCATTAAGGCCACAGGTCTGACCGACAATGAATGGCTTGAAGGTGAAAAAGATACCCTAGGCCTTTATTTAACTGGGCATCCGATAAATCAGTATCGCAAGGAGCTTAGGTATTACACCAGCGGAAAGCTGGTGGATTTACAACCAACTAATCGTGATGTACTCTCTACTGCCGCTGGTCTAGTTATTTCAGCGCGGACCTTAATTAATAAAAAAGGCAACCGTTGGGGCTTAATAACTTTAGATGACAAGAGCGCCCGTATTGATGTACGCTTGTTTCCAGAACAGTTTGAAATGTACCAAGAAATGCTTCAAGTTAACAATATCTTGGTAATATCTGGACAGGTCAGCTTTGATAACTTCTCCGGTGGCATTACAATGACCGCCAGAGAAATAAACACCATTGCTCAAGCGCGTGAAAAACGTATTAAAGCGATTAAAATGACGCTGAACATGGTGCAAATCGAGGCAGGTTTCTTCGATAAATTACAAAAAGTACTCGAACCTTATAAAATGGGAACGTGTCCGATCAAGGTTTATTACCAACGCCCAGATGCGTTGGCGCAATTAACCCTAGGGATCGAATGGTGTGTCACGCCGAGCGACGACTTGATTCACAAGTTATCACTCATGGCGGCACAAGATGTAGAACTAGAATTTAACTGATTAGGTAGTTTAGAGCATGAGCCTCAATTATCTTGATTTTGAGCTTCCGATTGCAGAATTAGAAGCAAAAATTGAAGAATTACAAAGCATAAGCCGCGCTGGCGAATTAGACCTTGAGCTAGAAGAGGAAGTCAGCAAATTAAAAGAAAAAAGTGCTAAGCAAAAAGAGGAAATTTTCTCAAACTTAGGCGCTTGGCAAGTATCGCAGTTAGCGCGTCATCCGTTGCGTCCTTATACTCGAGATTATATCGAGCGTATTTTCACGGAATTTGACGAGTTTGCAGGCGATCGTACTTTTGCTAACGATCCGGCTATTTTAGGCGGTGTTGCACGTTTAGATGGCGAACCAGTGATGGTTATTGGCCAACAAAAAGGTCGCGATACAGCTGAAAAAATTAAACGCAACTTTGGTATGCCAAAACCAGAAGGCTACCGTAAAGCACTTCGCTTAATGGAAATGGCTGAGCGTTTTAAAATGCCAATAATGACCTTTATCGATACGCCAGGTGCATACCCTGGTGTTGGCGCTGAAGAGCGTGGTCAGTCTGAAGCAATTGCACGTAACCTTAAAGTAATGGCGGCGCTTAAAGTGCCAACTATTTGTACGGTTATTGGTGAGGGCGGCTCAGGTGGTGCATTAGCGATTGGTGTTGGTGACAGAGTTAATATGTTGCAATACAGCACGTACTCGGTAATTTCGCCAGAAGGCTGTGCTTCAATTTTATGGAAAAGCGCCGATAAAGCACCACTTGCTGCAGAAGCTATGGGCGTGACCGCTGAGCGCGTTAAAGAGTTAGATTTAATCAACAACTTAGTTGATGAGCCTTTAGGTGGTGCACATCGTAATTACGATGCGATGGCGCGTAACTTAAAAACCCGTTTAAAACGTGATTTAGCAGACTTACAAGCGCTTTCGCTTGAAGACATGCTTGATCAACGTTACAAACGTTTAATGTCGTTTGGTTACTGCTAATAAAGTAGCTATTACATTAAATGTTAAAAAAAGCCGCTTATGCGGCTTTTTTGTTTTAAAATACTTCTAACACAAATTTTATAGCGTATTGCATGCAATCATCAGCCATTTATCAACACGTTAAACACGCTCTAGAGCACTTTTTTAAGCAACAACAGTTTAATTTTACTGTGGCGCTTTCGGGTGGGGTCGACTCAGTTGTATTGTTACATGTAATGCACGTGCTAAAGCAAGAAATGCCAAAGCTAAAGATAAGTGCAATATACGTTAATCATGGCTTAAGCGAATACGCTAATGACTGGCAGGCTTTTTGCCAAAACCTATGCGTTGAGCTAGATATACCGTTTAATACCGCGCAGGTAACAATAAGCCGGCAAACACGAACAAGCCTTGAAGCGCAGGCACGTGAGGCACGTTATAAAGCACTTGATGAACTAAGCGCACCGCAAAGTGTTATTTTATTAGGCCAGCATTTAAACGACCAAATAGAAACGTTTTTACTGCGTTTAAAGCGTGGCTCGGGCTTAAAAGGGTTAGGCGCAATGCAAGCAATGCGTGAACTACAAAGCGGGCGAATATGCTACAGGCCGCTTTTAAACATTACGCGCAGTGATATAGAGCACTTTGCCACAGCGTTTAATATTGCGCACATTACTGATGACTCAAATACCGATGAGCGTTTTGATCGTAACTTTTTGCGTGCACGTGTAGTGCCTGAACTGGCTATGCGGTTTAAAGGTTTTGAACAGTGTGCTGGGCGCAGCATTGAGTTATTGCAGCAACAACAAGCGCTACTTGATGAGTACACTCAAATTGATCTAAGCCAAAGTCTAAATGACCAGCAAGCATTGTGTATTAGCCAAATAATTCATTATAGCGACGTGCGCATAACAAATGTGGTTCGTGCGTGGCTTAGCTTATTTACCCAAGTAATGCCATCTCAAAAGCAATTGTCACAAATTATTAATCAGGCAATAAACGCTCAGGCCGATGCTAAAATTCAAATTGACTTAGTTGATGGGCAGGTTAGGCGCCACCAAGGGTATTTATACTTTGTAACTCAAAAAAACATTGTGAATGATGATGAGTTAATCACTCATGAACTCACTCTCAACGATGGCCGCGTATTAACAAAGCAAAGTGGTGTAGGAATAAGAGCACCGCATGCCAATGAGCAGGTTTCAGTAAGATTTAATTATAACAGCGCTCGTATAAAGCCTCTTAAAAAGCCCGGAAGTAATAGCGTTAAGCACTGGTTTAAGGACGCAAAAGTAGCGCCTTGGCTTCGAAGTCAAGTGCCGCTTATTTTTTATAATGATGAACTAGTACAAGTGGTTGGTTATTTTATAAGTGAAAAACATTATGATGAAAATGGTGTTTATTGGGAGTGTAAATAAATGAGTAAACAGCCACATGTTGGATTATCGCTAGTCAATAAAGCGCCACTAGGCATACTATTAACAGCCCTAATAGCGATAGTTGCTAATGTGTTGCTTGATTTGAACATTGTCACTTTAGCGTATGCTATTTTGGGCGGTGCTGTATCAGCGGCTATATTAATGGCTTATTGGTTAGGTAAAGGCGGCATATTTTTTATATTAGGGGTGAGTTTACCACTCGTTTTAGTGTTATTTACGCCTCTTGATACCGTCGCATCCTTAATAAATTTAGTGAGTGGTTACTTTTTAGGTTTTTGTGTGGCACTGACAATTTATAAATTTTTACCTGCAAAGTCTATTAAGTAATAGGGCAAGGGTTTACATAAAAAAGGCTTAGCGGGGGAAGCTAAGCCTTTTAAAAAAGCCTTATAATCAATATGCTTTAGCGCAGTTTCTGCCAGACGCTTTTGCTTTGTACAAGCCTTTATCTGCGCGAGAAAAGATTTCTATATCGCAGTCATTACTCATTGCTAAGGTATAGCCAATACTAACCGTAACTTCATGCTTTGACATTAAGCTAGATTGCTTTACAAATTGCATTATACGTTCAGATACAACCTGATTAGTTTTGAATTCAGGGTCTTCTATTAGTATTGCGAATTCATCGCCACCGAACCTAAATACGGTATCTGTAGCGCGTATACTTGAATTTAATACTGTTGCAAATTCTTTAAGAGTATCGTCGCCAATTTTGTGGCCAAACTTGTCATTTACCTGCTTAAAATTATCTAGATCAAGTAACATTAAGCTGAAAGGGCGCTGATAGCGGCGACAATTTTCGAGCTTTTGAGATAAAATGTCATTAAATTGACTACGGTTATTCAAACCCGTTAATGAGTCTTTTGTCGCCAATTTAAGTACGCGGCTATACATCATCGCATTACGTAGTGGGTACACTAGCGCAGAGTGAAGCGAGCGTAACTTGCTTTCAATTGCTTTGCCTAAAGGGTATTTACTAAAGTATATAAGTTGCCCTAAGTGCTCTCTTCCAATCGTTAAGTCAAAAATATAGGGCGTGCTATTAGTATCGCTTTCAGACGTTTGTGCAGTGCCAAGCGTTGATTGAAACTGCAATCCCGTAAAGTTTAAAAGCTTTTTTGTAAATTTTGCGTATATGGCCAATACATCTTCAATAACTAAACTAGTCTGGAGCTCAGCGACTAACTCGTGTGTTGCCGTTGTTTCATTATTTGGTGTGTGTTCAGCCGAAAACGGCAAAAAGTCGCCGCGACCAGAGACACGTTGCGTCAAAATATGGACATTTTCCATTAAATTCTCCCCCGAGAGTGTTGCTTTACAAGTATTAAGCGATTTTTGTGCCATATTTTAAAATTAGCTTAAAAACAATTGCTTGCTATAGTTAAACTACATCCCCTAGTTTAATTGAAGCCGGAGGCCAAATTTGCAAAGTACTAATGCTCAATTTTTTGGCTTACTTGTCGCTGCGGTTATTTTTGTGTGGTTTTTTAAGCGCATCGGTTTGCCGCCAATTTTGGCGTACCTAGCAACAGGTGTTTTAGCTGGCAGCCATGGCGTTGGATGGCTTGAACATACGCACGAAATAGACTTTGTTGCAGAGCTTGGTATTGTATTTTTGCTTTTTAGCTTAGGGCTTGAGTTTTCAATATCTCGGTTAATGGCCATGCGTAATATTGTATTTGGCTTAGGGTCACTGCAGGTGATTGTAACAAGCTTAGTGCTTATTATAATTTTGTACTGTTTAAACTTTAGTTTGCTTACCAGCTTTACTATTGGTTCGATTATGGCGCTGTCTTCAACAGCGGTAGTTGTTAAGTTGCTCAAAGAAAGTGGGGAACTTAATCAGCGCAGAGGGCAATTAGCAATCGGTGTATTGTTGTTTCAAGACATTGCCGTAGTCCCTTTACTTATTATTCTTCCTTTATTTGCCACAAGCGATTCACAAACAATTGGGTGGGCGTTAGCATTTTCTCTAACTAAAGGGGCTTTTGTTTGCGTATTACTGTGGGCTATTGGTAAATGGTTACTGCCTAAAGTATTCAGCGAAATAGCCTTAGTGCGCACTGATGAGTTATTTGTACTTACTACGCTACTAGTTGCTTTGTTTGCGGGTTTACTAACCTATATGTTTGGCTTATCAATGGCGCTAGGTGCATTTTTGGCCGGGATGATGCTTGGTGAAAGTCATTACAGGCACCAGCTTGAAGCCGATATACGGCCATTTCGCGATATCTTAATGGGGCTGTTTTTTGTTACCGTAGGCATGCAGCTCGATTTACTCTATGTGTTTAGCAATGGTCTTATTATTGTTGGCGCATTATTTGGATTATTGGTTTTAAAAATAGCTGTGGTTGCCATCAGTGCACAACTTATGGGTGAGCGAAAGCAGGACTCATTAGCGTGTGGCATTATGCTGTGGCAAATGGGTGAGTTTGGTTTTGTATTAATTGCCTTGGGTAGGCAGCATCAATTATTAACCAGCGAACACATTTCATTTTTAATTGCCCTTGGTGTGTTATCGATGGCGTTAACACCATTTTTAATTGAAAAAACACCCTATATTTTAAGGCGTTTAGGGTTATTAAATAGCCCAAGCATTGCATGGGAAGGCGAGCCACAAGTAAGTGCACTTTACACAAACCATGTAGTCATCTGTGGTTTTTCGAGGGTAGGGCAAACTATAGCGCGCTTTTTAAAGCCAGAAGCTATTGAATATGTTGCTGTTGAAAGTAACCCCATACTTGTTCAAGAAGGTAAGGCTGCAGGTGAGCCTGTAATATTTGGCCACGTTAAACAAAAAGATATTTTAAAGTGTGCGGGCGTAGAGCGAGCGCGGTTGGTGATTATTACATTTACCGAGTTTGAACAAACACAAATAGTGATAGATGCAATAAAGCAAATAGCTCCAGAGGTAAAAATACTTATACGTACCCGAGACGATAGCCAGCTTGAAAAACTACGAGAGCTTGGTGTCACTGAAGTTGTACCAGAAACGCTTGAAGCAAGTTTAATGATAGTCTCGCATGTTTTGTCTATGTCGGGTGTACCCATGAGCCGAATTATTAGGCGAGTGAGTGATGAGCGAAGAAATCGTTATCAATTTTTGCAAAGTTTTTTTACAGGTGAGCATATAAACAACGATGAAAGTAATTCAGATAAATTAGAGTATTTGCATGTGGTTGCTCTGCCCGATAAAGCACATGCGGTTAATAAAAGTATAAATGAGCTTAATTTAGTAAAGCGCAAGGTATCTATTAAGGCATTACGACGCCAAGATCGAGAAATAGATGCCCCTTCAGATCAAATTATCTTGCTTGCCAACGATATACTCGTTTTGCAAGGTAAACCAAGGCGTGTGGAACGCGTAGAACATTTTTTATTAGACGGCATTGAATAAATTAATCGAGCCCTAAAAAAGCTCTTATTTCAGGTAGCTTAGCCATGCCGTCTTGATACCCTATTTCCATTAAGTGCTGGGTGTAGCGTTTTTCAAATAATAAGTAACTCGTTAAACTTGATTGAGAGTGCTTTTTAACACCAATAGTACGCAATAATACTTTTATCGCCCATGGCATATCGTTGTAATACTGCGCTGCAATAACATTAAAGTTTTGTGAGGGGTTAATAACAAAGCTATCTATTTGCTTTAGCTCTTGGTGTTTATCTCGTGCAGGTAAAAGCCCCAAAGTGCGGTTTATTCTATCTAAGCGTTCTAAATCTGACTGCATGGTGTCGGTAAATACACTATCAAGTAAGTGTCCAGCTACAGCAGAAAGCCCAGGATAATGCGCAGTATATCCCGGTAGATGCGGCTCTTTAGGTTCATCTACACCAATGATAAATATTTTTTCGGCACCCAAATGTATTGAAGGGCTAAGTGGCGATAGTTGATGTATAGAACCATCACCAAAGTAGTGGTTATGAATATTCACGCTTGGGAACACCATTGGAATAGCACTTGATGCCATTAAATGCTCAACATTAATGCGTGTTGGGCGGCCTTCTCGTTTAGCTCTTTGCCAAGCTGTTTGTGTATTTGACTGAAAAAAAGCGACTGAATCACCTGTGGTATAGCTTGAGGCTGTAATCGAAAGCGCTTCTAAATAGTTTCGGTGTAAATTACGCTCTATGCGATGCAGGTCTAAAATTTCGTTAAGTAAACCACGTAAAGGGCGGTTGTTAAGCAAGCTTGCTGGTGGGTGGTTAATATGCTCTGATTGAAAGCTAGTTAAAATATTACGCGCAATATGGCCAAATACACTTAAAAAATCACTTTTATACACCATTGAGGTCGAAAAGTTTTTCCAAACCGATTCTAATTTTCGCACTGCTAAGTGCGCACAAGAGGCATAACAAGCCAAGGCTGCAGAGTTTATTGCGCCTGCAGACGTACCATTTATTATTCTAAAAGGAAGAGGTGCCGTACGTGGCATACTATGCGCTAGCGCTTTTAAAACACCTACTTGATACGCCGCTCGAGCACCACCACCAGTGAGTAATAAGGCTGTTTTAGGTTTTTTGGGATCTATTTGCTTAATTTTCATATTGGTGGTTAAACTGTTCAACGTCTTTACTTTATTTATTAACTGTAAGTCTTTAAGCTAGAAGAATCAAAGGTTAACTGTTTATAGAGTTATAACTGTATAATTTAATGCTGAATTCAGCATGTCTAACTTAAGATAACTATTGATTTAATAAAAAACTCGAACAGAATGAATTTAATCCACTTAGCCCACTCTAAGTGATACCGCATTTTTTTTTATGGAGTTCGTATGTCAGACTCACCAGATGTTCAAAAACGCTCAACAAACAGTAACTTACTTTTTGCCATTATTACGCTAATTGTTGTTGCTTGTGTGGTTGCATTTGTATTACTCAAACCAAGTGACGAACCGGTTGCGCGCATAGAAGCAACAGAGCCCGTTAAAGAGCGGCCAATAATGGAACTTAAGCCATTAAATGAACCAGATATAATTGAGCCAGAAGAGCCAACAACAGTTGAACAGCCCGCAGAGCTCGAAGTGCCAGCGCAGCGCATAGTTGAACCCGAATCAGAAGTAGCTACGCTACCTGCCTTAAACGATAGTGATACTATGGTTGTTGCCAAAATTGACGAGTACCTAAGTGACTCTGTGATGAGCCTATTAGTCACTGATGATGTTATTCGTCGAGGTGTTGTTTTTATTGACAACTTAGCTCAAGGCAAAGTAGCTAAAAAACATAATCCTGTTATTAAACCCCAAGAAAGCTTTAGTGTTACCGAAGGGGATATTTTAACAATTGATCCAAATAGTTATGAGCGTTACACACCGTATGTAAAAATTTTTACTAGCATAAGTGCAGCGCAAGTAGTCCGTATGTTTGAAGAGTACCAGCCACTTATTAACGATGCATACACTGAAATTGGTTATGGCGATGACGAGTTTAAACAAACATTGAACGACGCTATCGATTTACTACTTGATACTCCGGAGCCTGAAGGCGCCTTACCACTTTTACGTGACTCAGTAACTTATCAGTATGCGTTTTCAGAGTGGGAGCAACTTCCTGCTGCTCAAAAACAGCTTTTACGCATGGGTCCAGACAACATGAAAAAAGTAAAAGCAGCACTTCGTAATATAAAAGCGCAATTAGAGAGCAAATAACAGTCACAAATTAAATTTAAAAGCCGCGATTGTATATGAAGTATGCAATCGCACCTTCTTTTTTGATTATCCCTTGAATAACACAGTAAAAGTAGAGATAATCTCTTCCGCGCCAACCAAGGCCCTCAATGGTAGTCTTATTGGTCCTCTCGCAACACTAGCAGGCGAACCTGGTCAGGCCCGGAAGGGAGCAGCCACAGTTTGTGACGTGTGTGCCGAGATGTGGCTGGTAAGACTGCCACCCAAATTCCTCATTTGGGTGACTACAGCTAATCAATTTAAAAAACTTTAACCAAATACACACAAGTTTATTTTCTGATATTCCGTATATTTCTGCCATATAGACAACACTTAGATATTGCGCAATAATGAAATAATACGTTAACGTTAACGCTACACATGTTAAATCAGATGCCCAAGGGTTGTTGTAATGTCTCAAAGAAGTAAGTGGGCACTAGCTATTTTATTAGGGTTAATAGGCGGGTTGGTTAACCTTTTACCCCTGTATTTTTTCGATAGTTCTGAATTTTTATTTGGACAATTTTTTGTTTTATGCAGCTTAGTATTCACTGGACTGCGTTATTCCTGCCTTACGCTCGCAATTGTCTCAAGCTTTTTACTCTATAGGTGGGGGCACTGTTGGCCCAGCATAGTTTATTTGTTGGAGCTTTTATGGCTTTATATTTTTTGTTTAAGACGCTCTAAACCTATTTTACCCTTAGGTGCCGTATTTTGGTTTTTAGTTGGGCTGCCTATCATTTGGGGTATAGGCCAGTTTGTAATGGATTTAGCATCGCTAACGCTTATTGTTGCAGTGTTTAAATACCTGGTAAATGCATTAATAAGCTTAGCACTCGTTGATTTGATGAGCATATTTGTTCCCTTTGCTAGTCGTGCTTATCAAGGACGCCCACTAGCCCGTATTCTTAGCTATGTTGTCAGCGTCATTATTGTTTTGGTTGTCCTTATTACAAGTGTTTTTTTAGTGAACGATCATCATTCACGCATAGAGTATGAGGTAAATGCTCAGCTTGAAGAAAAAGCGAAATCAATTAGCACACAGTTGAATGACTATTTACAGTTTCATAAAAACGCGGTGGTAATGAGCAGTGATGCCATAGGTGGTGGAATTACTATACAACAACAGTTAACGCAGTTAATGGATTTATACCCAGGTTTTACTACAAGCTTATATGCAATGCCAAATGGCTATGTAGCTAAAAGTATTCCCAGCACATTATTAGAAGGACTTAGTGAAGAAAAGCGCTTTGTAAACGACCGCCCTTATTTCTCTCAAGCTAAACAGTATCCTCAAGGTTATAGCAGTGGTGTGTTTCAGGGGCGTGGCCTTGGTAATGAACCTATAGTTGCACTTTCTGCGCCTATTTACAGAAATGATGAGTTTTATGGTGTAGTGGAAGGGTCGTTAAAGCTTGAACGTTTAGAGCAATATATACCGAATTTGTTTAACCAAACTGGTGAGCTAATTATACTCGATGCTGAGCAAAGGATTGTTTTTAGCTCATTAGCACAATTTGACATTTTGGCTGACTTTAAAACTTTAGATTTTACGATAAGTAACTTGGGCGATAATCAACTGTTCCGTTCTGTTAATAATGAAGTATTTCATACCAATCAGTATGTTGATACTGTTAGTAAATGGCAGGTCATCACGTTTTACAATCGTAAGCACTTAACAAAGGTAGTAGCAAGTGCTTGGTTACCAACAATATTATTTAGTGCAGTGTTGATATTTTTAGTGGTGTTGTTTATACATCATTTGTCTAACTTATTAGTTCAGCCAATTATTGGTTTAACTAATTTAATGCATGGTTTTGATAAATCAGAAAAACAACATTTTAATACAGAGTCTAGTTGGTACGAAGTACTGCAGCTACAAGAGCAGTTTAAGATGCTGGGAAGTGCGTTAAGGGACTCAATAGAGAGCTTACAAGCGTCTAATATTAAAAATCAGGATCTAAATAAACAGTTAAGCCAATTTAACCAGCAATTGGAAGTTAAAGTGGCAGAGCAAACAGATGAGCTAACAAAAGCAGTTAAATCTGCTAATGAAGCTAATAAAGCTAAGTCACAGTTTTTGGCCAATATGAGTCATGAACTGCGCACGCCTATGAACGGCATCTTAGGTATGGGTGAGGTATTGCTTCGTGATACCACCCTTACCGATGAGCAGCGTGACCTTCTTGAAACACAACAAAAAAGCTCAAAAAATTTACTACAAATATTAAATGATATTTTAGATTTTTCTAAAATTGAAGCTAACGCTATGCAAATAAGCCCCCGTGCTACTTTGCTTGCTCCGTTTATAGAAAATATACACTCGTTATTCTCACCCATTATTCATTCTAACAATGTTGAGTTTATTATTCAGCGCAGCCCAGACTTACCCGATTGCTTAAATGTAGATGACTTACGTTTAAATCAAATAATTATTAACTTATTGTCAAATGCACAAAAGTTTACTCAGGCTGGGTTTGTGCGTTTATCGTTTGATTACAAAGATGAGCAACTGACGGTAAGTGTGTCTGATAGCGGAATTGGGATTGAAAAAGAGCAGCAACTATTACTTTTTAGTGAGTTTACCCAAGCAGATGCTAGCGTAGCTCGTAAGTATGGCGGTACAGGGCTTGGGCTGGCTATTTGCCAAGGTTTGATTAAAAAAATGGAGGGTGAAATAACCCTCAATAGCGTGCCAGGTTTGGGCAGTACGATTAAGTTTTCGATACATGCACCTGAAGCGAAAATTGTCGATTTAGCAAAACGTGTACAAGAGCAATCTTTACCAGATTTGATCAATAAGCATATTTTGCTAGTAGAAGACAATCCGATAAATCGCCAAGTAATTGCAAAAATGCTAGAGCCAACAGCTGTTACTATTACAATGGCAAACGACGGTTTAGAAGCGCTTAAAACATTAAAAAGTAATGTGTTTGATTTAATTTTAATGGACTGTCAAATGCCTAATATGGACGGTTATGAATGTACTATACGCATTCGCGAAAATGAAATAGGGGAAGATAAAAGGGTTCCAATTATCGCTATTACAGCCAATGCATATGAAGAAGATAAGCAGCGTTGTTTAGATGTAGGTATGGATGACTTTATTTCAAAACCGGTTAACTCTCAGGGGTTATATAGTGTTATTGCTAATAACCTTACAAAGATAGGTTAAGTATAATTGATAAAGGCCAGACAAAATATGGCCTTTATGAATGGCGCTTTAATTTTATATAAAATCGAGAGTAAGCAGTAACCTAGGGCTACTCATAGTTGTCGGGATAGGGGGTGAGCGATGCACTAAACCTGCGCCTTCGTTTTCATCCCAGTATTCGCCTTTAAGCAGTGCAACATCGCCTTCGGTTAGCTGGTTAATATTATTTAGGCTATTAAATAAGCCAGACTCCTCATCAGGCTTACCTAAATTACCAGTACCGAGCTTTGAGCGGTTTACATCGCTGTGATTTAACCACTGCGTAGCAACACCTTGATAGGTAGTAACTAGCCGGCACGGAATTTTGTCTACATGAAAACGCGGGCACATAGGTTTATCTAATATTTTTAGCCTTAAACCGGCGCGTTTTAAATCAAACAGGCAGCAAAACATTTCAACCAACAGTGCGATATCTTCACACAGAGCTTTAACTTCATCGCGGTTATTATCTTCTGGCTTAAGCGCTTTTATTAATTGATCAAACGCATCATCGGGCGATACCGCAAGTTCAAGTGGCTTTAAAGCATTTGCGCTAATGAGTGTATTAACTGCATTTGTTAATGTTTGCTCAAGGTCTCTTTGCCAAATAACAATGTTAGTGTCTTGGTTATAAATTTGTGGCAATACATTGGCGTCACACTCTTTAGCTGCTTTTCGGTACAGCGGTTCCGCAGGCTTTATTTGCGCAGTTATTGGGGCTAGGGCATTCATTACTCTTCCTCCCAAATAGGAAACGGGTCGTTATAGGTTCTCCAAAAGTCTTTACCTTTAAGTACGGCATCTTCCGGGAGAAGGCAGTCATCAAGCGCTTTAATCATGGCTTTTTTATCTAACGACTGACCAATAAAAACAAGCTCTTGGCGCATGTCACCAAAGGGCTCTACCCATTTACTGTTTATATCAGCAAGTAGTTCGGGCTCTGTGGGCCAGTCTTTTTTAGGTATTGCTTTATAAAACATGCCTGCAAACCCGTAATGCGCTATACCGCCAGCTTGGCTCCACTGCGCGCAAAATAAAGGACGTGTTGCGAGCCAAAAATAACCTTTAGAACGAATAAGCTTGCCAAATTGCTCGGTGTTGTGCAAAAAGTTATAAAACTTTTCAGGGTTAAATGGGCGGCGCGCAGTGTAATTAAAACTGCCAATACCATACTCTTCGGTTTCGGGAATATGTTCACCACGCATTTCTTTAAGCCAACCCGGTGCTTGTTGGGCACGTTCAAAATTAAATAAGCCGGTGTTTAGCACTTGGTTAATATTAATATGCCCGTTTGATATAGGAATAATGTTAGCTTGAGTGTTAAGCGTATTTAAAATAGCAGTAAGTTTATTTAATTCATTGTTTGTAATTAAATCAGTTTTACTAATTAAAATAACATCAGCAAATTCAACTTGGTCAACAAGTAAGTCGGCAACGCTTCGCTCGTCGTCTTTACCTAACGATTCGCCAGTATCTTGTAAGTCGTTTGCTTGTTCGTAGTCGTTTAAAAAGTTAACGGCGTCAACCACAGTTACCATGGTATCGAGGGTGGCAACATCACCAAGTGAAACCCCGTTTTCGTCGGCAAAGGTAAATGTTTCGGCAACTGGGAGGGGCTCAGATATACCTGTAGATTCAATGACGAGGTAATCAAAACGCCCATCATTGGCAAGCTTGCCCACTTCAATAAGTAAGTCTTCTCGTAGGGTGCAGCAAATACAACCGTTACTCATCTCGACCAGTTTTTCGTTACTGTGATTGAGCGATACACCACTTTTAATTGTTGCGGCATCGATATTTATATCGCTCATATCGTTAACTATTACGGCGACTTTTTTTCCTTGCCTGTTATTAAGAATATGGCTAAGTACAGTAGTTTTACCAGCCCCCAAAAAACCTGATATCACTGTGACGGGCAGTTTATTTATCATTTAATAATCTTACTAAATTGTATTTTTAGATATGTTATATTATATCAATATTGTATTCCAGTAATGCTAATTAATTTATTCAAAGCTGAGTTGCCAATTTAGTGTGTTGCTTGAATACTCTTCATTCGAAAAATAAGGATGAATATGAAATTATTTACATTGCATGTGGTAATGATAGTCGTTATCATTTGCGTTGCCTTGTAATCATCTTCTCTGGATCAACATGTTTAACCAAAAATATTTGGCGCTCAGTATTGCTGCGTCTTTTTCTGCTTTTTCTAATGTGGCATTTGCCGAGCAAAATAACGAAATTGAAACAATTGAAGTAACAGGCCGCGCTCAGCAGTTTTACCTAGAAACCGAAAGTAAAATTGGGACTAAAACGGATTTAGATCTTATTAAATTACCGCAATCTGCACAGGTATTAACCGAGCAGCTTATTATTGACCAAGCCGCGCGCGATATTACCGATTTATACCGTTCAATAGCCGGGGTAAGTGAGTATAGTTATTCAGGCGTTACTTTTCGTGGTTTTAGAGACGATGCCAATGTATTTTACGATGGCGTCCGCGGCGACCCGTATTCGGGCTTTGGTGTACCACAATTATTTAATGTAGCGCGTGTAGAAGTATTAAAAGGCCCAGCCTCTGCGTTATATGGTGGTGGTGAGCCAGGCGGTATGATCAACTATGTGACTAAAAAGCCTTCGTACACGCAAAGCAAAGAGCTAAAGCTAACGCTTGGCAATTACAACACACGTGGTGCATCACTTGATATGACCGGCGGTTTAACCGACACCGTGGCGTATCGTATAGGTGGTTATTACGAGGAGCAAGACAGCTTTCGTAATAATGCAGATTCAAAAAACAGTGAGTTTACCGCTGGTTTATTATTTGATTTAACAGATTCAACCACACTCACTACAAGTGTTGACTACATCAAGCAAGACTTAGGGGGTAACCGTTTACGTGGTGTACCGGTAGGTGATAACGGTAATTTTTTAGTTGACCCTAGATACAACGCAAACGAATCATTTGACTATCAAGACATGGAAGCGTTAGTGCTGCAAGGTAAGCTAAAGCATTACTTTAATGATGATTTTTCTGTAAGTAGCACACTTCGTTACATGGATAACGAGCGTGACCAAGCTTACCATGAGTCGCAAAACTGGGTAGATGCAAACGGTGATGGTGAAGCAAACATTGATGACGAAACTATTAAACGCGAATACCGTAAGCAATACCGCGCCAACGAAGAAACAAGCTTAACCACCGACTTTGTTTATAGCTTTGAGCAAGGCCAATTAGCACACCAAGTATTATTTGGCGGCGACTACCACATAGTTGATACCGAGTACGATTACTTACGTGCCCGTTATGAAGCAGACGGTGTGGCTAACTTAAACATATTTGACTTAAATTACGGCGAAACCGACCCACGTACTTATAACCTGACAGACATGAACCGCGATGGTGTTGAAACCGACCGTTTTGGTGTTTACGTACAAGATGTTGTAAGCATTAACGAGCAATGGACCGTGATTGCCGGCCTGCGCTATGACCATTTTAAAGAGCTAAACAAAGAAACCGGTTACAGTTACTCAGATAACGATGTAACACCGCGCGTGGCTGTTACATACCAACCTGTTGAAAACACATCGGTATACATAAATTACTCAGAAAGCTTTAACCCCGCATCATCAGGCGATCAAGAAGATGTAGAGGGCGAGGGCAATTTAACCCCAGAAACCGGTAAACAAACCGAAATTGGTATGAAAAACCAATGGTTAGATGGCAAAATTATGAGCACCTTTGCTATTTACCAAATTAATAAAGAAAACGTGGTAATGAGCAACCCTGACGACACTGGCGCGGGTGATGGCATTGCAGCACTTTTAAATATTGGTGAGGTAGAAAGCCGTGGGTTTGAAACAACGCTGGTGGGCGATTTAACCGAATACTGGACGCTCACTGCTAACTACGCCTATAACGATACGCTAGTTGTTGAGGGAGTAACGGGCGATACTATTTCAAGCACCTACGGTGATGGCTCTCGCTTTGCTAATGCGCCGCGCCATCAGGCTGGTTTATGGTCGCGTTTTGCGCTTGATAGCATCGACTCGTCTATAGCATTTGGCGCAAATTACGTAAGCGAGCAAATAAGCCAAGATGGCCAAAAAGTTAAACCATTTACCGTATTCGACATGAGCTGGACTACCCGCTTTGACGATGTGTTATTAAGTGTAAATATTAATAATCTATTCGATAAAAAATACGCAGTAAGTGGCTTTAGTGAGCGTAACGGTCACTTCCCGGGCAGCCCACGAGAATTAGTAGGCCAAGTAACCTATAAATTTTAAAGCAATTTAAGCGCGAGCTTATCTCGCGCTTAATTTTTATCGCTATTAAAATTAGCGGCTTCTTGCGCTGTGTTAATAGCTGTAATAGGAAAGGGGATCACAATACCTTCTTGGTTATAGCGTTTATGTAGCGCTTTAATAAAAGCAGATTTAACCCAAAACCGATTAAAGTATTCTTTTGCGCGCAGCATTACGGTAAAGTTAATGCTTGAGTTATCAAAGGTGTGATACACCACAAAGGTATTGTAATCATCAACGCCCCACTCATGGTCAATCAGTACTTGGCGCGCAACTTCAAGCGTTACTTGTTCTACAAATTCTAGGTCTGAGCTGTAATGAACGCTTACATCAACAGGTACACTCAGCTCTTTTTCGGGGTAAAAGTAATTAATAATACGCGATTTAGAAAGCTGACTATTAGGAATAATAATCATATTATTTGGCAGCATTTTAACCCACGTAGAGCGCCAACCAATTTTTTCTACAAAGCCTTGCTCCTTTGACTCAAGCTCAATAAAATCACCTACGCGTATGGGTTTATCTATAACGAGCTGTACGCCCGAAAAAAAGTTTTCAAGAGTGGGTTGCAGAGCAAGTGCCACCGCCAATGACGTAATACCAAGAGATGCAATAATAGGTGTAATTGAAATACCCAATGTGCCTAATAAAACCAACAACCCTACTGAAAACAATGTAACGCGAATAACCCCCTTAATAATACTTTGAGAATTGAATATAACGGCTGATTGTTTAGCGTAGTGATTAACCGTGCCAATAATAAAGTGATTTAAAAAGAAAATAAGCGCAAGTAAAGCTAATACAATATTGATGCTGTTGAACGGAATTCGCTTCGCTAACTCGGGGTCAATAACGAATGTATCGTGCTCCAAAATGGTGATTAGCACAATAAATGTGCAAAGTGTGAGTGGTTTAGATATTGAATCAAGAAGTAGGGTATCGAATGTAAAAGTGGTTTTTGATGTCCACTTTTTTAACCAATACATTATAAAAAAACGAATAAAAAACAAGAGTATAGTTATGAGTAAAAGGTAAGCTACTGTACTCAACCAAGGGGTGTTGTTAATAACGTCAAGCGTATTTTTGAACATAACTTAAACCTAATAAATATATTTATATTTATTACAGCAAGTTATGTACCTATGTTTAGAATAAAAAAGGTGTATTGCCGAGACAAGCTCGGCAATAGTGGATTATATTTTTTTGGCCAACCACATTCCACCCAGTACCGAGGCAAAAAACAGCCAAAACTCCATTTTGAGTGACACTAATTGAACCAAGCCAGGGCCTGGACATATACCACTCAATCCCCACCCTAAACCAAACAAAACAGAGCCCGTAATTAATCTACGATCTACATTTTTTAGATTACTCAGGCTAAATGTTTCACCAAAAAATGGGCTGTCTTTTTTAGAAACCCAAAACCACGCCAACATCATTATTCCCATGGCTACCGCCATTACAATAATTAAACTGCCATCCCAGTTCTCGCCAAAGGTTAAAAAGTTGAGTACTTTATCAGGGTTAGTCATTCCACTAATAATAAGGCCTAAGCCGAAAATAAAGCCTAAAAACACCGATGTAATTGCTTTCATGTTTTATCCAATTAAGTTAGCAGTGATAACGGCAACAAGCATAAACACACATGTTGAAACCCAAGAGCGAGTAGAAAAACGCGACATGCCACACACGCCATGCCCGCTTGTACAACCATTAGCAAGTGAAGTACCTACACCCACTAAAAGTCCCGCTACAATAATTAACCAAGAGGGTATATTTAAATCGCCCTCTAATAGTTCAGGTGCAATAAATGAGGTAGCAACGCCGGCAATTAGTAAGCCTGCAATAAAGCATACTTTCCATACATTATCGGGTTTTAATGGGGTGAACAACGATTTAACTAATCCTGAAATACCTGCTACTTTGCCAAATAAAACCAGTAATAGTGCGCAGGCTATACCTATTAAAGCACCGCCTAAAGCGGCTGAAATGGGCGTAAATTCGGTTACCATTTTAAATTCCCCAAACAATAGATACACCAACACCAGACTGCTGCATTTCAATTGATAATTGTTGATTAGGCGCTAAAAAGTTTGCACCCGATACTTTTTTAGCTGGCGAGTAAAAAGCCATAGCGTTTAATTGTACTTTTTCGCTAACTTCATGACTAAAACCTGTTGTAAAATGCCACTCTTGTACACCCGGCGCTAAAATATTAAATAACACCTCAGACGATGGAATAGGCTGTTGCGTGAATGAAACACCAAAGCGAATTTTTTGTTTTGCAGTGCGCTGCCACTGATAGCCTAATTTATATATATCCATATCTTCCCAGCCAAACCCTGCACCTGCGCTTGCACCTAAAGGTGCAGACATTAAGTTACTCATTGGATTGGCAATGCTTTTAACTTCACTGTAGTTTATTTTTTGCCAATCAAATACAACCTGGTTTGTAGGCGTTAACTTATAAGCGGCACCAATTTGAATCGAGCTTGGTAAATCAAAGCCACCGTTTTCTGCGAATAAACCTTTATAGCTATCAAACTCTTCCATAGACACCGATGAGCGGTAACTGGCACCCCAGCTAAACGATGTGCCTACGGTTTGAGTTATACCCACTTGTACACCTAAACCTGTGCTGGTGTCGGTGCCATTATTTGTAAGCGCTTGGGGCGATTGCGAAAAAGGCGCAAAGTTTCCAAGGCCTGTCGCTTTAAACTGTTGAACAACATAAATAGGTGAAACCCCCACTTTTGTTTGCTCATTTAACTGATAGTTAATAGTTGGGCTAATAAACATCTGCTTTAAATCAACGCCAGTCGTGCCAGCATAAAATGTGCCTTCGGGTTCTGACTCGGCGTTGTAGTCGGTGTTCATGCCGCCATTGCCGTAAACTAATAAGCCAATATTTATTTTGTCATTGAGCTGGTGGCCAATGGCAAATTCAGGAATAGCAAATAACGTGTTATCACTTTTTTGGGTTTTTGCTTCAAGATAAAGCGCATTAGGATAAAACGTACCTACAGATGAAGCTGTGTATTTTCTATCAGGTGAAAATAACTCTAACCCAACTGAAATTTCAGTGTCATTTACATTAAAGCTAGCAGGATTATTTGCACCCGACATCAACTCTTCCGATATCGCAACACCCGCACCCGCCATGCCTTTGTGGGTCATGCCATAACCATGAGTAAAATACCCATTGGTAGCAAGTACGTTAAAAGAACCTAGGGTAAAGGTTAGGGCCAAACCAGATACTAACTTATTTTTCATTTTGACAGACATACGTAGTTGGAAAAGGCGGACAATAGCTAATTTTCTATATTCAAAAAAGGAATTTAAATCGATTACTTATAGTAAAAAGGAATATTAAGGGTGGGTAGTGAATCCAATATTTAGCGCAGTAACTTCTTAATCCTTGCATACAACTGTTGAATCAATCATTTAACTAAAAAACACAAAGCGGTGAAAGGGTTCACCGCTTTTTATTTTGCTAATTACATAGACTCAAGTGTTTTACCACGGGTTTCAGTAATGTATTTAGCCACAAAAAATATGCTAATAAGTGCCGATAACGCATAAAAGCCGTACGCACCTGCAAGGCCAATATTAGCGAGCATAATAGGGAAGGTCATGGTAATGGCGAAGTTAGCAATCCACTGTGCGCTTGCCGCAACAGCAAGCGCTGCACCACGAATTCGGTTATTAAACATTTCGCCTAATAACACCCACACAACAGGGCCCCAACTTAAGCCAAAAAATACCACAAATAAGTTAGCCATTATAAGCGCAAACGTCCCCATGTTATCGCTAAGTGCAAGCTTGCCTGCTTCATCAAGGCCTGCGCTGCCAAATATATAAGTAAGCGCACTTAAACTAACAAACATGCCTACACTGCCTACAAGCAATAGTGGTTTACGGCCAATTTTGTCAACAAGGGCAATAGCAATAAAAGTCGATACAACATTCGTGGTGCCCGCTAATACATTTATAAATAACGATTGCGACTCGTCAAACCCAGCGGCTTGCCAAAGCTCAGAGCCGTAATAAAACACCACGTTAATACCTACAAATTGCTGAAATACGCTAAGCGCAACACCCGCCCATACAATAGGGTGTACCTTTTTACTGCCATCAATAAATAAATCACGAATACTTGGCTTTTTATCACTGTGCAAGGAGCGTTTAACATCGCTTATTTGGGTATCTAGGTTGTTGTTAGATATTTTACTAAATACCGTTTTTGCATCGTCTACTTTACCTTGCGCCACTAAATAACGAGGCGACTCAGGAATAAACAACACCCCCACTAAAAATAGTATTGCAGGCACCAGCTCAGCCCAAAACATCCAGCGCCAAGCGGCTATATCAAACATTAAAATATTTTGCGCGCTGCCTGCTGCATCAGCAATTAAATAGTTACTTAAAAACGCAGCAAACAAACCCAATACAATAGCGAGTTGTTGAAGTGTAGCTAAACGACCTCGAAGGGCTGGTGGCGCAATCTCTGCAATATAAGCTGGCGCCAGTACTGATGCAGCACCAATACCTAAACCACCAAATAAGCGATAAAAAATAAATTCAGCCGAGCTTTCGCTAATGCCCGAGCCAAAGGCACTAATAGCAAAAATAATCGCGGTGATGATCATAATTGCACGGCGTCCGAACTTATCCGCCAGCGGCCCTGCTGCAAGCGCACCCACGGCGCACCCTAATAATACCGATGCCACATTAAAGCCCGTAGCTACTCCACTGGAATTAAAGGCATTACCGAGCGCCGACACTGTGCCGTTAATAACGCCCGAGTCAAAACCAAATAAAAAGCCACCAATAGCAGCCACTGCCGATATAAAAATTACATAAAAAAGAGAGCATGTGCCCAATGTGTGCGCCGAGCTATGACTGCTCGGCGAGATAGGTGATGTCATAATTGTGTGTCCTGGTTTTTATTATTGTGTACTTTACTAAATTGAGACGTGTGGTGCAGCGTATTTTAGACGAATTTTATCAGGGCTAACTCTCTCATAATCAATATTAAAATTATTGTTTAATACTTCTAATAGTCCTTTAATATCGCCCGTTTTAAACATGCCAGCTACTTGTACTTGTTTGAGACGGTCATCTTCTGAAAGCTCAAAATCTATATTTGTATAGCGGCTGATTTCAGCCATTGCTTCAGCAAGTGATTCACCTCTAAATATTAAGCTACCTTTGCGCCAAGATAATCTAGCGGCTACATCCATAGGATCAACTTTTTCGACCGCTTTAGCAATTTTACCTTTAAAGCTTAAATCAAGTTTTTCTCCCTTTGACACCGAAGTTGAACTATTTGATAAATACTGTCCTTGTTTATTAGTCCCCAGGGAAAGGTTGGGTAACGATTCGGCTTTTTGCTCTGCAACAAGGACTTTGCCATCTGTCACAATGAGTTCTATTTGCTTTTGACCTACTTCTACATTAAATGCAGTACCAACAGCCTGAATAACTTTATCACCAGCGATAACACTTAAAGGACGCATTTTATCGTGAGCTACGTCTATATGAATTTCGCCACGCAGTAAATTTATTACGCGAGAGTGTTGGGTATACCTCACTTGAACGAAGCTATTTGTGTTTAAGGTGATTTTGCTTTTATCAGAAAGCAGTATGTCCTTACTTTCACCTACGTCGGTTTGAAAATTAAGTTGTTTAGCAACCACTGCTGACTGATTAACTGGGTAAAAAAATGAAAAGTTAAACGCTTCTTGAAAAAGGCTAAGTGCAACCGCTAATAAAATAGAAGCAGCAGTTGCACCCAACCACATAGGGAGACGTTTTTGTTTTACTGGTGTTTGTGGAAATAAATCTGACAAACGACTGAGGTCGTCCATTTTATCCCACAGCTTTGCTACCTCAAGTAACACTTCTACATTTTTATAAGATTGTGCTAACCATTGCTTTAGCGCTTGCTCTTCAGATTTAGTCAATCCACGATCAAGTTTAGCCAGCCACTCACTGGCTTCATCAAGGCGCGAATCGTCGCTAGTGTTTCGCTCGTTTATGTGATGAATATTAGTCATTCCTACCTCCTGCATTTAGCTGGGAAGAAGTATTTGGTTGCTCATAAACACTTTTTTTAGATTGACGCATAAATTGCGTACAACGTTTCATGCCTGTTGCTATATGTTTTTCCACGGTACTTTCACTAAGGTTTAATTGAGCAGCAATTTCTCGCTGCGAATAACCATACACTTTTTTTAATACAAACACTTTGCGGCACTGCACAGGTAAAAGCCGTATGGCTTCACAAAAATTAGAAAACTCACTATCGGTTAGTGCTTTTTCATACATTTCGTCTTGCTGATGCTCCGCTAAGAGTTGCTCTAACGCTTCCATGTTGTCGATCCCATCGACTAGGCGTATATTGGCTTGCTTTTGGTAATCGAGCGCTAAATTTCGCGCCGTTTTATAAATAAAAGATTTTGGTGAGCTTATGTTTTCAGTGTTTTTAATCTGACAAATTCGCACATAAGTTTCTTGCACTATATCTTCAATTTCATGTGGAGGCACTATGCGTGCAACTACATTTGAGAGACTTTTGCGCGAGGCCAAATAGACCTTATAAAAAAGTGTGTCTTTCGTCATTTAGTGTGTGTCTCGTGTGTGTGTTTACGGCAATTATTGTTATTGTTTTGCCACTACAAACTAAGACGAATGGTAAGAAAAAATCCGCCATTAAATTTAAAAAATAAATCAGCATTTTATTTTTTAAATTTAATGTTCATTAACCGCACGGGGCATAAAGCTTGTAATGTAAAGGCGAAGTGTACTACAGTTTTTTTCATTACAAATACCTCACCAGGTACTGATTATTCATTTTAAAAACTTTAACTTTTTAATTAATAAGTAAAAAATGGCAATTTGGACTGTATTTTTAATCGTTTAAAAATACAAGTAAACGCGCTAACAATAAAAATAATCAAGGCAAAAACAAATTAGCATGGCAAGTCAAAAAAATAATTTATTTAAAAAAAATAAAAAATATTTATGGAGGAAAATAAAAAGTCACTCGTCTTTGTTCAGTGTATGGCCAAAAACTATACACAAGGAATATGTGCATTTGCCGCTTTGTTTACCAATTTATGTGCTGGTTTTTAGCTTATTCACCACCGAGGTAAAAGCGAGCCCTGTAAACGATAAAGCAGTGTTTAATATTCCCAGACAAAGGGCCGATTTATCGCTAATAAATTTTGCCGAGCAAGCCGATATTACTTTGCTTTTTCCGCTGGATAAAATTCAGCAGTTACAAACAAATACTATTGCTGGCGAGTATTCAATAATAAACGCATTACAGATTTTACTCGATGGCACAGGGTTGCAACCGCATGTTAGCGAAGATGGGCAAATATCTATTTTAATAGATCCAAGCTTCGAGAGAACTGACAACATGGCTAACTATAAAAAAAATGGCGTGTCGAGTGCTGTACTAGCTGTACTAAGCACAATGACAACGCTCCCTGCAGTAGCAGAGACAGCAGCACAAGAACCAGAAATAATTGAAGTACGCGGAATTAGAGGCTCGCTTGGCCGAGCTATGGATGCCAAAAGAGAAGCGGGTGGCGTGGTTGACTCCATTTCAGCTGAAGATATTGGTAAATTTCCTGACACAAATTTAGCTGAGTCTTTACAGCGTATTACAGGGGTTTCAATAGACCGTTCAGGCGGTGAAGGGCAGCTCATTACAGTACGTGGGTTTGGCCCTCAGTTTAATACAGTGCTTGTAAATGGACGCCAAATGGCCTCTGAAAATCAAAGCCGTGCGTTTAGTTTTGATACCATTGCATCAGAGCTGGTTAAAAGCTTAGACGTATTTAAAACCTCAACAGCCACAAAGCAGTCAGGTGGTATTGGTTCAACAGTCAATGTAAATACAGCGCGCCCATTTGCTATTAATGGCTTTAAAGTTGCGGGCAGTGTTAAGGGTATTTACGATGAAAATAGTGAAGAAACCACACCTGAGATATCTGGGTTAATCAGCAATACGTTTAATGATGACACACTGGGTGTGTTATTTGCTGTTTCTCGCCAAGAGCGCGAAACACGCTTAAACCAGGCGCAGGTAGATGGCTGGTTAGAAAATGTAGGCGTCCCAAACCCGCAAACTCAAAGCGGGCAAGCATACACCGGTAATATTTTTTCGCCGCGTAACTATGATCATAAAGTTACTACAGAAACACGTACACGTACTAATGCAAATTTAGTTATACAGTATGCACCCTCAGATGATTTAGTCATAACAGCTGATGGGCTTTATTCTGATTTCGATGTAGAAGCAGACACCACGTCATACGGGCATTGGTTTACAGCGCCAAACATAGAAGGCTTTGGCGGAGCTGCAGGCCCAACCGTAGACGAAAATGGTACTGTGGTTGATTTATATCAAGAGGTAGGCCTTGCTACTGATATGCATGCTAAAAAGTTTGATCGCTTAACAAGCTCTAGCGCATTAGGTTTAAACTTTGATTGGCATGTAAACGATAATTTAAATATGAAATTTGATTTAAGCCACTCAAAGGCTGAGCGTGAGGCTAATAACGGTGGTGGCGATCAGCTGTCCTTGATTGGCTATGCTAACCGAGTTCGATTTGAAGTAGATGGCGGCATACTACCTTACGCAAGTGAGTTTGCCTCTGCTAATCCCAATATTTACAGCGGTCAGCAAGAGCTTGACGGTGTTGCCTATAACCCTGCTGTTACGCCCGATGGCGTATCAAACCATTTAGATACCGCCAATAGCCGAGCACATGTAATGCTACGCCGTGGTTGGGCTGTAGAAGATACCGTGGATCAATTTCGCTGGGATAACATTTGGTATAACGATGGCACCTCTGGCCTAGTTTCGGTCAAATTTGGCGCTATGTATTCAACAGAAACTAAAAACCTTGATCGTTGGGACAACGAAGGTGTTGGTATTCACTGTACTTTTTGTGGTTACCCGGATGATCCAAGTATGGATGGCTTAGCGCAATTCGTATTTGACGCAGGGGATGACTTTTTAGGTGATGTAAGCGGCAGCGGTCGAATGCCAACGTCATGGCTTGCACACGATGGCGAGGCAAACTTTGCTTACCTTGAGCAAATAGCTGCGGCGAATGGTCAGCCTATTAGTTTTGACGCAGTTAAACGTAATAAGTCGTTTGAGATCACTGAAGATACGTTCTCGTTTTATACAGAGTTCGACTTTGAAGCTGAACTTGCAGGCATGCCTTTATACGCAACAGCGGGCTTTAGATACGAAAGCACTGATGTAAAAGTAAAGGGCACAGATGAGCCGGTTAGTGCATTAACCATTTTAGATAAAACAGAAATGCTCGCTAACTTTGGCGCTGTAGAAAATATTTCAGCAAGTTCAGATTACGAAGCGATTTTGCCTAACTTTAGTGTAAAGCTTGAAATAAGTGATGAGATAATAGCACGTGCTGCGGTATCACAAACAATTACACGGCCAACGCTCGATAGTATGTCGCCTGTAACAGTAATTGAAACAACTCGTCAAGGCGGCAATTTAACATCAAGCTCTGGTAACCCTGCGCTTGAGCCATTTACCTCTGATAATTTAGATTTATCATTAGAGTGGTATTACGCTGATGCCAGTTATTTATCTGCGGGTTACTTTAGAAAAAATGTTGCTAACTTCATTATTAATACGACCGAAGACTTAACTTTTGAGTTGTCTGATGGCGGATTGTTAACTGACCCCTCTACAGGTAACGATGTAGATAACCCTGATGCTGCCGACTCTACGGCTGTATTCACTAATACATTGCCCAATAATAGCGAATCGGCGATTGTTGATGGCTGGGAAGTCGCCTTACAACATAGTTTTGATAGTGGCTTTGGCTTTATGGTTAATGCAACATTTGTAGACAGCGATGCAGAGTTAGACTCTGCAGATATAACTCAAGTTTTTGCATTAACAGGCTTAAGCGACTCTTATAATGTGGTTGGCTTTTATGAGAATGGGCCATTTCAAGCGCGTTTAGCTTATAACTGGCGCGATAGCTTTGTACAGTCACTAACACAGCTAAATGGCGATGGTGTAACCATTGTAGAAGATTACGCACAACTTGATGCTAGCGGCAGCTATGACATTACCGAAAATGTATCGGTATTTTTTGAAGGTATTAACTTAACCGAAGAATACGTGCACAAGCGTGGTCGTTTTTCTAATCAATTATTGTTGGTTGAAGATAGCGGACGACGTTTTGCGTTAGGTATTCGCGGTAGTTTTTAACTTTAATTAATAAAGTGGCTTTTACAATTAGTAATAGCCACTTTTTCAATATGCCTTTATAGGTAACAAGTATGAACCAGCAAAATAAAAAAATAAAAACAGTGGTTGTCGTTGGTGGTGGTATAGCGGGCTGGCTAACAGCCGGACGATTAGCGGCGCACCACAAAAGTAATACCCCGGATGGCCTTAATGTTGTTCTCGTTGAGTCTCCAAATGTACCAATTATAGGTGTTGGGGAAGGTACTTGGCCTACCATGCGCAGTACATTAATAGCACTTGGTATTAGCGAAACTGATTTTATACGCGAGTGTGAAGCAAGCTTTAAGCAAGGTGCAAAATTCGCCAAGTGGGTGGATGGGAGCAATGATGATTTTTATTACCACCCATTAGTTTTGCCACAGGGCTTTTCAAAAACAGATATGGCAGGGCATTGGTTAAATAATGCCGCTGAGTCCACGTCTTTTTCAAATGCAGTGTGTTACCAAGAAGCTATTTGTGAGCAAGGGCTTGCCCCTAAAACAATTCGCACCCCAGAATATGCTGCTATAGCTAATTATGCCTACCACTTAGACTCGGCAAAATTTGCCGTTTTTTTACAAAAACATTGCACGCAGGAACTTGGTGTTAAACATATTTTGGCTGATGTAACACAGGTTAATAATGCTAAAAATGGCGATATTGCAAGTGTTACTACAAAGCAACAAGGTAAAATTAGCGGTGATTTATTTGTTGATTGCACCGGCTTTTCATCATTGTTATTAGGCGAGCATTATAGGGTTCCTTTTATGCCTTGCGATGATGTGCTGTTTATCGATACCGCCTTAGCAGTGCAAGTCCCTTATGAGAATGAAGATGAGAGCATTGCATCCCACACAATCTCAACAGCGCAAGAAGCAGGTTGGATATGGGATATAGGGTTACAACACCGCCGTGGTGTAGGTTACGTGTATTCGAGTAAATATAGTAGCGAAGCTGAAGCACGAGAAAAGCTCAAAGCGTATGTTGGCGATAAAATAGAGTCGTTAACAATTAGAAAAATCCCTATTAAAAGCGGCCACCGCTCACACTTTTGGCAGAACAACTGTGTTGCGGTTGGGCTTTCAGCTGGTTTTTTAGAGCCGCTTGAAGCCTCTGCATTGGTATTAGTTGAAATGTCAGCACAGATGATAAGCGAACAACTCCCCCAGACCCGCGATATTATGGATATTACCGCCAAACGCTTTAACGAGACGTTTACCTATAGGTGGGAAAAAATAATCGACTTTTTAAAACTGCATTATATTTTATCAAACCGTGACGATAACGCATTTTGGCGTGATAACAGAGACCCAAAAACGATTCCTCAAAGCTTACAAGATCTAATGAAGTTGTGGCAATACCGCGCTCCTGCTGATCACGACTTTACAAGTAATAATGAGGTGTTTCCAGCGGCCAGTTATCAATATGTTTTATACGGCATGGGCTTTAAAAGTGATTACAGCACAACTGCCTATATGCTTAAAGACACTGTTTTCGCTAAAAGTCAGTTTGATAAAAATAAGAGCATGATAAACCAAGCAGTCACTAACTTACCTAGTAACCGAGAGCTACTTAATAAAATTAAGCACCATGGTTTTAGTGCTATCTAGTTTAAAAAATTACACATAAAAACAATAAAGAGACACGCATGGAAAATTTAGTCGCATTAGAGCAAAGTGCTCATCAGCATATAAAAATAGATACACAAAAAGCACAATCACACGCTAAAAATCTTAATATGATCCCCGTAGTTATGGCGGAGCTTAGCCAAATTGCCGTTCAGCAGCCTATAGTTTTTGCAAAAAACTCAGAAACAGGCGAGTTTACACTCAATGCTTTATTAGGCTTTGAGCAACATGAGAACTTGTTTTATCAGCAATCACAGTGGCAGGGCGTATATTTACCGCTTCAGTTACAGCGTCAGCCATTTTTTGTTGGTGATACGCATTCGCAGCAGACGCAATACCCTGTGTGTATTAATTTAAACAGCCCTGCAGTAGTTGATAACTCTGCGCAAAGCGAAAATAATTTAGAACCAATTTATACCCAAAGCGCAGAAGAAAGTGGCTATTTTAAACAAATAAAGCAGTGTTTAGGGCATTTACTACAAGGCGAAATAGACAATAAAAAGTTAATTGATGCGTTGTTAAAGTATGAACTACTACAGCCATTATCGCTTGAAGTAACGTTTGAAAATAACAAAAAAACAAAGTTAAACGGCCTATACACTATTAATCAAGAAAAGCTCTCACAACTTAATAGTGATCAAATTACGCTTTTACATCAAAGTGCTTTATTACCTGCCATTTATACAGTAATAACCTCACTTGGTCAGATATACCCATTAATAGAGCGTAAAAATGCGGTGCTTAATTTAGCCGATGATTGATTTTACACTTAACAAAAATATGGTGTTACACATACACACTGTAGGGGAGGAAAAAAACCCAATAATTGTTATTGATGATTTTGTTAATAATGTAGATGCGCTAATTAATTTTGCTGTGTTTTCTGAAAATACGAGGGAAACATTTTACGCACAAGAAAGTGATTTTTATCCAGGAGTAAGAAAAGCAGCACCGCTTAGTTATATAGAGCAGCTAAAAGCACTGTCGCCAATTATTAATTCACACTTTAATATGGTAGATAAAAGCGAGTTTGATGTAATACTTTCTGCCTTTTCAATTGCATGCACTGAACCTGATAAACTCAGGCCAATACAAATGCTTCCCCATTTTGACACACCTAATATGAAGCAACTTGCTATGGTGCATTTTTTATGTGATGAAACACATGGGGGTACTTCATTTTATAAACATAAAGCCCTGGGGTATGAACGCATAACAAAAGAGCGACTTATCCCTTATAGGCAAGCTATAAAGCAACAAGCCATGGCACAAAAGCTTCATAAAAACCCACATTATATAAATGGCAGCACAGCTTTGTTTGAGCAAATTTTCAGTGTAGAGGCAAAGCTAAATCGGGTTGTTATATATCCAAGCAACTTATTGCATTCTGGTAATATAAATGCGGCTAACGGTTATGATCGCGATCCAATTAATGGGCGTTTAACTATTAGTAGCTTTGTGGTTCTGTGCTGACTATTAATGTGTTGTTTGCAGCGGGTAGACGCTAATTCATATATCTTAAAGTTATAAAAGGGGATTTATTGCCACCTCTTTTATAAAATAAAACACTTTAAATTTACCTAAAATGTTAACAAAAAGATGACAAAGATAAAATAATATTCTACTGTAAGATTGGCTGTGTATTTTTTGTTCTTCTTAGAGTGAGTGTAAAAATTAAGCTCTACTAAGTTGTATGTTTTCGCAATAAATATACATTTGTAATTTACCTAATTATTTTAATTTATAGGGATAATTTATGAAAAACATTTTAGTTATTACATTAGCAGCAACAGTGCTTTTAGGCTGTTCAGCAACAAGCAATATTTCACTGAAAGAAAAAGACCAAGCATATGCAAAGTACTTGTCTGAAGAAAACTTAGCAGGTGAAGATAAAATCAATAGCTTTAGGTTTAAAGGTTGGAAACCACTTTCTGATAAATTCTTAATTATTTCAGCGGCACATAAAAAAGATTATTTGATTGAAACCCAGGGCACTTGCCATGACCTAAATGAATCTCATGGAATTGAGTTAAACCGCTTTTCTAATTTTGTTATACATAAGGAAGGGGATTCAATTTCTACCATTGAACAACCTACAAAAAAATGTTTTATAAAATCGATTTACCCACTTACTGCTGGCCAAACAGAGCATTTAGAAAGTATTGGAAATCCTATCCAAAGTTGAATTTAATAACAACAATAATAGTTGACCTTTTAAGGTCAACTATTATTTAAGAAACGTTGAATAAACGCATTTTTAGTTCTAGATTTAAAATCAAAGCCATGCCAGGTTAATGTTACACCTCGTAAATACCTAAATCATAAATTCTTCAAAGTACTCTTTTTGTAATTCTATAGTCAGTGCTTTAGGGCGAATACCTTGTACTAAGCTGTAAACTTCATCCTTTGTGTAACCTGCTGAATTTAAAATAAGCGCAGCAACCAACCCTGTGCGGCCAGTGCCGCCTTTGCAATGTATGGCAATGGTTTGTTTTTGCTGTATGGCTTGTAATATGTCTGTTTTGTGTGTGTTCCAGCTTGATATAAAAGGCTGTTTGGGTGCTTCGTCGTCATTTATAGGTAAATGGAACCAAGTTATATCGTGCTTTTGGCACTCACTATTAATTGTTTGTACGTTGTTTTTTTCAAGCTCCTTTTGCGGCATAAGCGAAAGTAGCATGTGAGTGCCAGCGGCTTTTAATGTAGCGATTGAATCTGCTAGGTTTTGTGTTTTTGTACCAGGGCAAGGCGTAAAAATAATATTTGCGCCGTTATTGAGTGATAAAACATCGTATGGGTGCGCGCTCATGGTAAGTCCTTTATTTTTAATAAATTTACTTTTATACGCTCACTATAGCGTGTTTTAGTTACAAGTTTAAGATTGAATAATAAGCACAAATGCTAGATACTGTTTTTATATACAGTTGTGGCGATGTTATGAAAAAAGAATTACCAGCAAAATACTATTTAGCGCATTTTAGAGAGCTTATTGAGTTTGTAACAAGTAAATGTATGCATTTACTTGAGCCTAAACATAGTGAATTTATTAGTAAAATTAACCAACTAGATGAGCAAAGCCAATGCATGTTGGCGCGTGTGTATTCGCGCAAGCCTTATTTAGTGCAGGCGCAATCGCTTAATTATGAAGAAATAACTTCGCCGCATCAGGCTATTTATACGCTAAAAACAGCGGGTATTTTATATGAGCCAAACGCACAGCATTACAAGCAGCTTATAGCGCATTTAACCAAGCCCATGCTGGTGGAGTTACTCAGTAATTACAGTGAGCAAGTAAGCTTTAAAAAAAGCGCAGCTAAAGGGGAGTTGTTCACTATTGCGTGCCAATTTTTTAGTGAGCGCGAAGATGATTTAGCCCCTTTATATAGCCAATATGTGATAAATAACCGTGAAGATTATTACGAGTATTTTGAGTTTTTATTTGCAGGGCGCTTAAGTAGTGGCGATGTAAACCATCAAAACCGCTTTGTTATGCGCGATTTAGGGTTAACCGCTACCCGCGAAGGGCACAGCGAGAGCTTGTCGCGCTTTAATACACTCTCTGAGGCGCAATCTAATTATGTTTTAAATCGTTACCGTTTAGCGTTTAAAAATATCGGCAAAACAGCCGGTAATACAAAAGATGAAACCCTTGATGACAAAACCCCTTACAACGAGCTTGCGCATTTAGTATTGGCGCAACCGGCGCATGGCGCACAAGCGCACGACATTAAAAATAAACTGCTAGTTAGGCTGTATAAACAACTTAAAATTACCGATAGCGAACTTGCCTTTAGCCTACTTGAAGGCTGCACCGATTACGCCGAAGCACAAGAAATTCAAATAAGAGAGCAATACCGCCTAGGTAATAAAGCGTGGGTTAAAGCGCAGCTAGAGCAAATTATAGAAAACCCGCTCACCGACGATTTACTGTACTTTGCTGATGACTTTTTAATGCGTAAGTTTAATAAACAAACGCGTTCGCGCTTAAGCACCATGCTGGCCGATACCCAGTGTGTGCTTGAAATTGACGAAATTTACCGAGGCGATGTAGAGCAAGGCGTAAATGAGCATTACAGTGCAAAAGGGTTAACGGTTTTTAATACCGAAAACACCTTATGGCAAAGCTTGTTTGGCTTAGTATTTTGGCACGAGTTATTTATTGAATCGCCTTACCCGCCGTGTAATGAATTTGATATTTACCCGCAAGTTTTACAGCTTGGTAATTTTTATGAAGCACAAAGCACGCAAATTGATGCACGTTTAAAAAGCTGTAACACTAATCAGGCGCTGCTTAATTTGGTATGTAAGCATGCCGCACAGTATTTTGAGCAGCCCAATGGTTTATTTAGATGGCGCAGCAATTTATTAGAGCCACTAGAGGCACTTATTTTAAACAGCCCGCTTGAAGCGTTAATTGCGCACTTAACGGCTATGAGCAAACACTATTTACAGCTAAAAGACGGCTACCCCGACTTAATGGTTATTAATAATGGCCAAGTACATTTTGAAGAGGTAAAAGCCCCAGGCGATAAGCTTAGGCGCAACCAATTAACCACCATTGATAATTTAAAAAATGTGGGTTTTACAGTACATATTGCTGCAGTTAAGTGGTTTGTAGACCCTAACCGTATTTACAGCGTGGTTGATATAGAAACCACGGGTGGCTCAAAAGGCGGTAACCGCATTACCGAAATTGGCATTGTTAAAGTGCAGCACGGTAAAGTAATTGATACCTGGACGACACTTATTAATCCGCAGCGCCATATCCCAAGCTTTATTACTAAATTGACCGGCATAAGCGATAGCATGGTTTACAACGCACCTGTATTTGCCGATATAGCCAAGCCTCTACTAGATAAACTTGCAGGCAGTATTTTTGTAGCCCATAACGTGAACTTTGATTACGGTTTTATTAAAAAAGAATGCGAGGTTGCAGGGCACTTTTTTAAAATGCCCAAAATGTGCACTGTGGTTGAATCGCGCAGAGCGTTTAAAGGCTTAAAGTCGTATTCGCTTGGTAACCTTAGCGCGCATTTTAATTTAAACTTAACCAGCCATCACCGCGCATTGGCCGATGCTACCGCCACTGCCGAGCTGTTATTGCTGATCCAAAACAGTGAAACGCTAACGCAGTAAACGAGTAATTCATATTTAAGCTCATGAAACTTAAGTAATTAAGTAACGTTATTATAATTTTTTAATTATTTTTGGAATAAAGTGTTTTTGTAAATCGTCTTCTTTATGTCAATCCGACAAACTAGAGGACAAAACAATGACTAAATTAAATAAAATTGTAAGCGTAATGATGTTAAGCGGTGTGTGTACTTTTACAGGTGCAGTGCACGCCGCTGATATTGAACTATCTCAGTCAACGTCGGCGCAGCAACAAACATCTACATCTATTGCGCTTTCACAAAACGGTTTAACAGCCAGTGGTAGCAACGAGTCAAACGTATCTAACGATACACAAGTAACGGCTGATGATTCGCAAAACACTGATTCAACGGCGAATAACACGCAAACTCCAGCGCAAGAAAGTAGCGAGGCCGCAGAGCCTGCAAATACATTAGTTGCATCTGCCAGCTCATCTTTAAATAATGTATTAAATGCATCGGCCTCGTCTTTAAATACCTCAGGCAATACCACAGTCAATACAGCGCTTGATGCAACAGCGCAGTTAACCTCATCGGCAGGTAATTTAACAACCGCTGTGAGCCAGTCGTCATTACTTTCTGTTACCTCTGAGCAAGGCGCTCAGCCAGACACTACCGACACACCAGCCGATGCCTCTTTACTTTCAAATGTGGGCAGTGCTACCGATTCAGTTACACAAGCTGATGCAACAAATGCGCTTAATGCGGGTGAGCTTACAAACCAATTAGCAATTACTAATACGGCTGCAAACTCAGTGAGCTCTGCACTGCAAATGGGTGATGCAATTAATACCAGTAATGAAGTAGTAAGCAATGTTCAGCAATCTTTAATTGCCAGTGTGCAAGACAGTACGGTTAGTAGTTTACAAAGCACAGTACAACAAAGTGTTAGCGGGCAGGTGAGTGCAGCGGTTACTGATCAAATTAGTAACGATGTAGCACTTAGCACCGCAAGTGAAGTAGTAACCAACATTACTAACGATTTAGACCTAGGCCTTTAATACGCCAAGTGCTTGCACAAATGCCGAATGGGGAAACCTATTCGGCCTGTTGGAGAATAAATATGAAAGCAGTTATAACCGCCACATTGTGTGTTTTTAGTGCCCAAGCGGTGCTTGCTCAAACCAGCCACGTTAAAACAGCAGGGCAAAATAAACCCTTTAAACGTAGCTTTGAGCTAAATGCAGATGCAGACGTTGGGGTATTAAGTAACTCGGCGCTCTCTGTTCAGGAGCTTGATGATATTTCGTCGCAAAGCGACAGCGGCATAAAAACCGCAGCCGGTGTTAGTGCAAAATGGCAAGTAACCAAAAGCACTAAATTAACCTCAAGCTATAAGTTTGAACAACAAGACTACGATGAATTTGATCAATACGATTTAGACCTGCATCAATATGGTTTAGATGGCAGCTATAGCTTTAATAGCCATGAGCTAGGGGTTCGTTACGATGGTGCAAAAGCAAATGTAGATGGCGAACCATTTTTACATTTTAATCAAGCCAGCGCCTACTATGGCCATTTTTTAAACCCGCATACGTATTTGCGTATGAGTGTAAAAACCAAAGCTAAACGTTTTGCTACTGCAAAAGCACGTAATGCCGACGGCGTAGGCGGCGATGTAGCGCTTTATCATTTTATAAATAACGGCCAAACCATGCTAATGGCAACGCTAAGTGCCGATAAAGAAAACGCCGACGACAACCAATACGACTTTAACGGCTACGGTTTTACTACTAAAGTTACGCACAAATTTACGGCCTTTAATATGGCTAACAAAGTGGGGGCAGGCTGGCGTTATCAAAATAAAGATTACGATGAGCAAACAACGGATGATTTTTTTGAGCAAATACCGTCACGAGATGAGCACCGAAATATCGTTAATGCGTTTTATAACCTAGCTTTATTTGAGCACGTAACACTCATAGCCGAGGCTGAATATGGCGATTATCAATCAAAGCTTAGTAGCAATACCTATACGCAATCGGTTTTATCGGCATCAGTTAAAGTGCACTTTTAGGTGGGTAAATGGCACCATAACCAAAGGTGGTGTCTTTGCCTTGCTCGCCTAAATCTTTGGCCAGCAATGTAAGCTCGTTAAGTGCTTTGGTTTTATTATTACCATGCTTTAACAATAAACAACTTAATGCCGCGCTTACATGCGGCGCCGCCATTGACGTACCCGACTCCCTACCAAATTTTCCATTGCCTTGGCTTGTAACAACATTTACACCAAGGGCTGCAAAGTCTATGTAATCGCCTTTATTTGACCATCTATAAATTTGGTTTTGTGAATCAATAGCACTTACCGCTATCACGCTTTTATACGCACCTGGGTATAACGGCTGCGACGCCGGCCCTTGGTTACCTGCAGCAGCTACAATTAACACGTTTTGTTTTATTGCTGCAGTAATACTTGCTTCTAAAACTGCGTTATTTGGCCCCGTTAGGCTCATATTTATTACGGGTATTTTATTACTGACTAGCCAGTTAAGTGCCTCTACTATGGCAAATAATGTAGCCCCTTGAGCATATTCAGATTGCCTATAAAACACCTCGGCACTGTAAAGCTTGGCACTGCCTAAAAGCGGGCTAAGTTTTGCGCTTTTACCTGTAATTAGCCCTGCAATGGCGGTGCCGTGTAAATTTGGCGAGCTTAACCCTTGTGGTAAAAAGCTTTGCGTAGTGATATTTGCACCTTCAAAAGCACTGTGTTTGGTATTAATGGCGCTGTCGATCATGCCTATTTTTACGCGTTGTGTGCAGTAGGGCGCAATAGGCTTATTTTGCGTTACTTTAATGGTAGGCTCGTCTATTTGTGCTTGGTAAATGTGGTTTCGGTCAAGTATTGCAGACTCATCTAAGTTAAGCGCTTTTAATAACTCACTTTTAGAATTAACACCTTGAGGGACGTTAAAGCGCACTAAGCTCATATTAAGTGCGTTGTAATTTTTTACCGATACAATAGTCACATTTTGCTGCTGTAGGGTATTAAGTTGTTGGCTATTTGCCATTAATAACCATTGGCGCTCTATTGCTCTAAAGCCGTTTTCTAGCTCTACTTCAACAAATGCGGTGTTTTGACTATTTATATTAATGTTAAGCACATTAGGTAAACTGCTAATTGGCTCACTAATTTGCGCTTTTAGTTCATCAATCGACACTTGTGGTACAGGCACCGGAAGCGGCAGGCGTTGTGCGCGCTCTATTGTTTGTTCAATACGCTGCTCTATTGGGTTTAACTGCCCAAGCACTTGATCGACTTTGACTATATTGGCAGAACTCGTTGCGCTAAATATGCAAAGCGAAGCGGCTATGATGTGTTTAACGCGGACTTTTTTCATGTTCATAGTGGGTTACTTTTATTAAATTTATTATGCTAGTTAGTTAACGTTTAACACATAAAAATATTTCATTATTCAAATTATTTTGATTATTTGGGAATAAATGTTTTTTTGAATCGTCTTCTTTATAAAAGGGGTAAAAATCAATGAACGAAACATTAAAAACCTTATTGCCCATGCTTAGGCGTTTTGCCTATTCGCTAACGGGTAGTAAAGCAGATGCAGACGATGTAGTGCAAATAACAATTGAAAAACTATTAGTAAAAGGCATTCCGGATGACGTTGAGCCTGCTAAATGGGCGTTTAAAATTTGCCGCAATGTGTGGATAGACGAATACCGCTCACGCAAGGTAAGGCAAAATACGGCCCAGGCCGATATATTACCAGAGCCAATTACAAGTAATGAGCACCAAACACTCGAAAACAAACAAATGCTTAAAAATGTAAATACCGCACTTGGGCAATTACCCGAAGAGCAACGCGCCATCGTATCGCTGGTGGCAGTGCAGGGTATGGCCTATAAAGACGTAGCACATACACTCGATATACCTATAGGCAGTGTAATGAGTAAATTATCACGAGCACGCAGTACACTTTATAACTTAATAAAACCCGACTTTAAAAAGGAGCAAGTATGAACATTAACGACGAAACACTTAGCGCCTTTTTAGACTCAGAGCTAAGCGAGCACGAAATGGAACAAGTGCGTAAAGCCCTTGAAACCGATGATGAACTAGTAATGCGACTTGCAGAGCTAAGCGAAGTAGACATGCGAGTAAAAGAGCACGCCACAAGTATTGATGACGCCCCCCTTAGTGACTCATTAGCTAAAACGGTTGCAAAGCTTGATACAGCAACGACAAAAAACACGTCGAATAGCAATATAGTGGCGTTAACGCCTTGGCAAAAGGCTAAGCACTCGGCTAATAAAAGCTTAGCAATAGCTGCAAGTGTTGCCGTGGTATTTGGTATTGCAATGACTAGTTATTTACAACCCAATGAGTCGCAAAATTTAGTAGCCAGTAGCATAGCCTCAGCCCTTAATACACAGCTAAGTAGTGGAGAGTATGAGCAAATTGATGGCTCAGTATTTAGCGCGCAGCTTAGTTTTAAAAATCAGCAAGGCGAGCTTTGTAGGCAGTATGCACTAAGTTCAAACAACACAACGCAAACAAGTATTGCATGTAAAACGCAAAGCGGTTGGCAAATTAAAGCGCAAACAGCCACGCAGCAAAGTAATAATGGCGCGCAATATCAAGCGGCGTCTAATAACAGTGAGTTAGATGCTGTTATAGACAGCATGATCAGCGGCGCACCACTAGATAGAGTGCAAGAGCAGCAAGCAATTAGCGCAAAGTGGCAGTTAAACAAATAATAATGTGTATAAAACGAGGTGAATTATGAAAACATCTATTTTAATTATCAGTATTTTACTTATGGCGGGTTGTGCATCTAAACCTGATTACCGCGCCGCGAATAATGGCTCACAAGGTTACAGCGAGCAAAAAATTAGTAACGATCAATACCGCGTAGAGTTTAAAAGTGTGTCAAACAACGTAGCAGATGCCGGTGACTATGCATTGTTACGCGCGGCTGAACTTACCCAAGCGCAAGGCTACGACTGGTTTGTTGTAACGAATAAAGAAACCTTTGTTGAGTCTAAATCGCAAGCACCCGCGTCAACTATTAGTGCATCACACAGTCAGCAATATGAGCGAAGCTGCGGTTTATTAACTTGCGAAACACGCGCACGCCCAACAAGCAGTGTAGGCGTGCAGGTGAGCAACAATGATAAACGCAAAGAAGTACACACCCTGATTGATATTAAAATGGGCAAAGGCATTAAACCCAGCGACAATAGCTATAGCGCACAAGACTTAATTGAAAACTTAAGCAAAAAAGCACAAAAGTAAGCGCTTTGTAAAAGCACTTAGCGTGTTTTAGCTAGGTGCTTTTTTCGCGGTAAAAATCCAGTAACCAGCATAGTGCCCACAATAACAAATAAAGCGCCTAGTAACGTGTTTGGCCCAATTTGCTCATCTAAAATTAAATGTCCCCAAAAAATGCCAAATAGCGGAATTAAAAACGTGACCGTTAAAGCTGAGGTTGGGCCTATATCTTCAATAAGTTTAAAAAATAAAATATAAGCAAGCGCTGTACACACTATGCCAAGGGCTAAAACGCCAAGTATAACGTTGGTGGTTGGTACTTCACGCATTGGCATAAAAAGTATAAGGGGCAGTACCATAAAACTCGCTGCCCACATTGAGCCGTGTGCGTTATCAAACGGTGCAAGCTTTGGCGCATTTTTTGTGTAATGGGATGCAATGGCATAACAAAATGAAGCGCTTAGCGCTGCTACAATAGCAATAAGTGACTGAGTATTTAGTATAAGATGGTTTTGCCCAACTAAAATTGCCACACCTACTAAACCCAACAGCAAGCCTAAAACCATACTCTTAGTTGGCTTGGTTTTACTCCAGATAATACCCACAACTGCGCCCCAAATAGGCGTTGTAGAATTTAAAATAGATAACGTAGATGCGCTGATAGTTTGCGCGGCATAAGCAAAAAGTAAAAAAGGCAGGGCGGAGTTAAGAGCGCCAATTATAAAAAAGTGCTTTTTGTGTTTAGTAAACGCCAAGCGACGTTTTAAATACAGCGCAACTATAAATAGTGTGAGTGCCGCAAAGCCTACTCTAAATTCTATTAAGACTGCGGGCCCTAAACTAGTGGCGGCCATGCGCATAAATAAAAATGACGCGCCCCAAATTGCAGCCAGAAAAAATAATCGAAGTAAACTTGCTAAGCTCATGATAATATTTTAATTATACGAATAGAGTTATAGAATAACAGGCTTTACGAAGAGTGTAAGCCAGATTCGGTACTCGCATATTAAAAATAATAAAGGATTAGTTATGGTTAGGTGTTTACTGGCTACAGTAATTTTGGCTGTGAGTTTATTGAGTGGGTGTGGGTCGACCCCAGTTACTTTATACAGCGATAATACAATGAAGAAAAAAGAATATAACGGTATTAAAGCCTATAAAAATGGGCTGTACGAGCAAGCTTTTAATAATTTAAAAGAGCCTGCAGCACTAGGGTATAAAAGCGCACAATACACCCTAGCGTTTATGTTTTTAAAAGGTCAATATTTAGACCAATCAACCAAACTTGGCATGGGGTGGTTAGGTGTAGCTGCAGAAGCTGGCGTTGAAAATTGGTCACATCAATATGATACTTTCTATGCCGCTGCAACATTAGAAGAGAAGCAGCAAATAGATGCAATTGTTGCGCTCTACATTGAGCAGTTTGGTGTTAAAGCTCAAAACATGACTTGCCGAAGGTCAACATCAGCTAGAAGAACATTTGGCGAAATTAAAATTGATTGCACTAAACGTGACGGAGCGGTCACTGTGTATGAAGTAGACACAGTTGAATAGAGCTAGTTGTTAACTAGCTTCTTTTCAAAGTCACTTTTCACTATATCGAGCGCTTTTAAGACTTCTTCAGGCTCTACGTCGTGTTGCTCCAGTATCATAATTAAATCAACAGCGAGCTTAATATGCGTTGGCGCTTCCTCAAGAGGGTTGGTCATTTAAATTTTTCTTTTTAGATATTTGACTAATAGCCACATCAATAGCGGTTTGAACACGTTCTTCCATGTGTATGCGTTCAGCTTGTGGTAAATAAAACGCCATATCTACGTCGTAACGAATGTAACGAGGTGGCAGTTGGTTTAACACGGTACAGCAAAAGTCGGCCATAACGTCGTCGTCATATTTTTCGTCTAGTTTTCGTTTTATGATTTCTTCAACAACAATTTTTTCGTAATAGTTATGTATATCGTCGTGTAATCGCATGTTCCTACCGCTTTGTTATGTTCCATTTAAGTAAGTCTATACTAAGGATTGTTATAAATCGATAGCCGCTTTAAATAGTTGTTTATGCACATTGATTAAGCTGTCTAAATTACGTTGGTAACCGCCGCCTAAACCACACATAAGGGGAATGTTATGTTGCTTACAAAAATCAAGAACAAAAAGATCTCGTTCATAAACACCTGTAATAGATACATTTAATAAACCTAGCTCATCTTTTGTGTAAATGTCTGCGCCCGCGTTGTACAGAATAATATCTGGCTGGTGGATACTTACACACAGCGCAAGTGCGTGTTTTAATGTGTCGATATACTCATCGTCGCCAGATTTAGCAGGTAAAGAAAAGTCGTAATCAGATTGCTGTTTTAAACGCGGAAAGTTTTGCTCGCAATGAATTGAGCAAGTAATGATATTTTTATGGCTTTGCTGATTAATAATCTGCGCTGTGCCGTCGCCTTGGTGCACGTCGCAATCAAAAATCAGCACAGTTTTGGCTTTATAAGTATTTAATAAGTGTGTGGCCGCTATGGCTAAATCGTTAAATATACAAAAACCACTGCCGTAATCGCTATGGGCATGGTGATAACCACCGCTTAAATTGCAGGTTAGTCCGCTTTTTAAAGCCTCTTCTGCTGCTTGAATACTCCCACCGACAGACAGCAATGTTCGTTCAACTAATTGAGCCGAATAAGGAAAGCCCATCTTTTTTATCGCTTTATCAGATAAGTTCCCAGTTAAAAAATTATTAATATATTGCTCGCTATGACATAAGGCTAATTGCGAGGGGCGTGCCTTGGCGGGCTGCTTGAATGCGGTTGGTAAAAAGCCTAAATGTTCTATTTCGGTTTTAAGCCGTTGATATTTTTGAATTGGAAAGCGGTGCTTTTCGGGCAAAGGCAAATTTGAATAAAGAGGGTGGTAGTATAGCTGCATGGACAAAGCCCTAACGGAGTTGCTGTTTTTCTACTTGTTGTATTTTGTCTTCAGTGGCTGAAATGGCTTTTCTGCATCGACCTAAACGTGCGTGAGTACTTAATATTTCAAGGTTAAGCTTTTGAGCTTTTGCTGGGGATGCATTTTCCATTTGCATTTTACGCTCTTCTATCATCAGCATTAAGCGGCGTTCAAACTCATGGTTTTGTTTTAACTCGTCGTAAAGTTCATGAGAAGACTGCATCACTTTTTTTACAGCTTGCTTATAAACAGCTTGTTTTGGGCGAGGTTTATAGCGGCTTTTATTTTCTTTTTCCCAAATTGGTGTTGATTTAATGACATTAAATACGGCCTGGACTTGCGATGCAATTCGCTCTAGCGCGTAGGTATAAGCATGGCGGTGATCGCTTGGTGGTAAGCTTGCTACTTCTTCTTCTATTTCGTTTACGTAATCAACAAGGTTCATGCTTTTAGTTTGAAATACAGCGCGGTCAAATAGACTAGGTTGTGCTTGCATATAACGGTTTTTAGCAAACAATTTAGCTCTGTCAAATTGCTCTGCTTGTTGCTTAAGCGAAGTAACTTGCTGTTGTAGTTTTTCTAATGCATTCACTTGCATGCTAAAAATAAGCCTCGTAAATGAGTTTTAATGCTAAAAGTATAACCATGGTATTAAATACAGGGCGTATAAATTTACTGCCAAACCTAATTGCAGAGTGCGCACCAAACCAGGCTCCTAACATAATAAAAAAGCCCATTGTTATACCAAGCAAAAAGTTTACATGCCCTAATGCTACAAAGGTTATAAGAGAAATAAAGTTAGACACAAAGTTCATAGAGCGGGCTAAACCGCAATTAAGAAGCAAGTTCATTTTATAAAGCATGCCGTTAGACGCGGTCCAAAATGTGCCGGTGCCTGGGCCTGCTAATCCATCAAAAAAACCGAGTGCTAGGCCTTGGACCCACTGCTTTACTTTCATTGCATTGTTGAGTTTTGGCAACTCATCACCTTGTGTGGTGCTCAAATTTCCAAATAAGCTGTAGCAGGCAACAATAATAATAATAATTGGTAGCAACTTATTTAAAAAGTCGATGCTTAAATAATCAACAATAACCGTACCAAGTAGCGCGCCTATTGCGGTTGCGATAATTGATGCCAACCAAAACTTGGGGCTAAAAAGGTTTTTTTTGTAATAGGTAAAACTTGCTGTTAACGAACCAAAGCTCGCAGCGAGTTTATTAGTACCTAATGTTAGGTGCGGTGGTAAACCAGCTGTAAGTAATGCGGGCACGGTTAACATGCCACCGCCACCGGCTATTGCATCTATAAAGCCTGCTGCCAATGCAACAGCACATAAAATTGCCCAAGTTGTCGGGTCGAGTGCGAGTTCAAACATTAATAGTCTATTTGTCTTTTAAATGGTGGAAGGGTGTCGAGCATGGCTTTACCGTAGCGTTTGGTTACTAAACGCCTATCAAGAATAGTAATACAGCCTTCGTCACTCTCTTTTCGCAGCAGTCTACCACAGCTTTGTACCAATTTCTTAGCAGCATCTGGGACTGTAATAGTTAAAAACGGATTACCGCCTTTGCTTTGCACAAATTCTGCTTGCGCTTCTTCTATTGGAGAGGTAGGCACAGCAAAAGGGATTTTTGTGATAATGAGGTTCTCTAAATATTTACCAGGTAAATCAAGACCTTCTGAAAGGCTTTGCGTACCAAATAAAATACTACCTTTACCGCTATCAATATTTTGGCTGTGTTTTTTAAGCAGTGCTTCTCTCGACATCTCACCTTGTACTAATAAGTTAAAACCTTTTGTTCTAAGAAACTTTGCTACATGGTCCATTTGCCAGTACGAGGCAAACAAGACTAAGTTTGCCTTTTTAGTACTTATATACTGTGGCAAAGTGGTTGCTAAGTGATCGCTAAAGTCTTTATCGGTAGGTTCAACTTTAGACACAGGGATGCGTAATGTTGCCTGTTTTGGGTAATCAAAGGGCGAGGGAACCTTTATAAATTTAACGCCTTCCTCTTTTGCTAAACCACTTTCATAAGCAAAATGGTCAAACGAACCAAGTGCACTTAATGTGGCAGAACATAAAACAGCGCCGGCGCACTCGTTCCAAAGTTTGTCTTTTAGGTAGTAGCCTACTTCAATGGGGCAGTCGCTTAAAAGGTGGTCATGATGACTTTTATATTCAAGGCGTTTTATCCAACGTGCGTGGGGTATGCCTTCTCCTTTGTTGGCATAACTAAACCATAATTTATTTAGTTGCTCTAAGCGATTAATGTAGTGACCGCTTTCAGCAAGAATAGGATCGGCAACATAAGGTTTTATGTCGCCGTCGCTCACATCTTGTGTAAGGGTGTCGTGCATTTTATTTAAACAACGCAGTGCATCTTGTGTGGCTTCGCTTATATCTTTTGCTTTGCTGTGTAGCGACTTGGGGATTTCACCGTGTTCAAAACGGTATGTGTCGTCTTTTGAATATTCAAAGTCAGCATTATCAAGAATATCTCTTACTACTTTTAGGTCTTTATTTGCATCGTTTATACTATCGCAAAGCTTAAAGTTTTGACCTATGGCTCTTTGTCCTACTAGCACTTTTGCCATTTTTCCGCTGAATTTAGTGAGCTTATCGAGCCATTCTATTGTGCCTTTAATGGTTGCTGCAGCAGACGAAAAGTCGCGTGTTATATGGGCTAAATGGTGTGCTTCATCAATTACATAAATAGTGTTGTCTGGTTCGGGTAAAATTTTACCACCGCCTAAATCTAAATCAGCCAGTAGCAAAGAGTGATTAATAACCAATACATCCATTTGCATGAGTTGTTGGCGAGCTAATTGAAATGGGCAAGTCAAATGCGCTTTCATTTGACGTTGGCAAGCATGCTTGTCGCAAGCAATTAAATTCCAAACTCTGTCGGGAATTGTATCTGCCCAGCTATCTCTATCGCCTTGCCATTTTTTATTTACGTAAGCATCGTACAGCCCTTGCAAGCATTTGCTTTCCATATCACTTAATGGAGAGGTAAGCGTTGGCATAAAGTCCATTTGAGTTTGGCTATCACCATTAACAGCATTATGTAGTTTATGGGCGCAAATATAACGGTGGCGTCCTTTAACTAAATCAAACTTAAAGTCGAGCCCAGAATGTGTTTTAAAAAAAGGCAGTTCTTTTGCGATTAATTGCTCTTGTAATGCCACGGTAGCCGTAGAAATTACTAGCTTCTTTTTTTGTGCCAATGCTAAAGGCAAGGCCCCCAAACAATAAGCAAGTGACTTACCGGTACCTGTGCCAGCTTCTATGACGCAAATTCGTTGTTTTTTGTGATACTCACCAGCCAATGTTTTTGCAATTTCTGCAACAAGGTAATTTTGACTGCTGCGCGGCCTATAATCATTCAGGTTTTTAGCCACATGCTGATGCACTTGCCTAATAGTTTTTTTTAGAGAGTCAGAAAGCATGGAATGATTTGCCTAAAGTATGTATATAATTACAGTGTGTATATTAAGTGGGATCGTGCATTGACACAAGCAATCTATCAGGGCTTTATTTTATCAAGGCAACAATATTCGTCTAAACATAGTGAGGGGATCACACTATGCTATTGGCTTGCATCCGATCACGGCCCAATTAAAGTTGTTATTGAAAATCAGCAAGCTGTGTTTTTTATTTCACAAGAACAACAGCAACATGCCCAGCAGTTATTAGATAGCGCACGTATAAGTGTTAATTTTAAAACAATTGAAATGAGTCACTTTAACGGCAAAGCCTGTGTTGCCTGCTATTTTAACAATACCAGCAGTCTTTATAAGGCACGAACATTATTTGAAAACACCATAACTATTTACGAGGGTGATATTCGCCACAGCGATCGCTTTTTAATGGAGCGCTTTATTAGAGGTGGTGTTTGGGTTACTGGAGATGTTAGTCAAAAAAACGGCTTTTTACTTATACAAAACGCAAAGTTGAAAGCAAATACAGATTACACACCCAAGCTTAAGTCGCTGTCATTAGATATTGAATGTGACGGGGAAGGCGTGCTGTTTTCAATAGGTCTTGTTGGTAATGGACTTGATTGCGTTTTAATGATTGGCGAACCACACAATCATAGTGAACAAATCAACATTGACTGGTGTTTAGATGAGCTTGAGTTACTTACAAAGTTACATATTTATTTAAGTAGTAATGATCCCGACATTATTATTGGGTGGAATGTAATAGAGTTTGATTTTACAGTACTTAATGCCCGTGCCGAAGCGCTTGGAATTTCCCTTAAATTGGGCAGAGATAGCCAACCAATTAATATCAATACGGGGCACTATACTCGCCTTACGTTGCCGGGAAGATGTGTTGTTGATGGAATTGACACTTTAAAAAATGCGACTTATCACTTTGATAATTACTCTTTAGGGAACATTGCCGAAAAAGTATTAGGTGAAGCCAAGCTAATTCAATCAGACAACCGGTTAGGCGAAATTATTCGTCAATTTAATGAAGATAAACTGACTCTAGCGGCTTACAACCGCCAAGACTGTATTCTAGTTAATCGTATTTTCACAAAATTAAATTTATATGAGTTTGCAATTGTTCGCACACAGTTAACAGGTCTAGAGCTTGAGCGAATGGGGGGCTCTGTAGCTGCTTTTACTAATTTATATTTACCCTTGCTGCACCGCAGTGGTTATGTAGCCCCTAATTTAGGGGACCATGGTTTGTCTTTTGACAGCCCTGGTGGTTACGTGATGGACTCATTGCCTGGGCTTTATAAAAATATTCTGGTTTTAGATTTTAAAAGTTTATACCCCTCTATTATGCGCACTTTTTGTATTGACCCTCTAGGATTAATAAAAGGGTTAAATGCCCCTAATGATGCAATACAAGGCTTTAATAATGCAGTGTTTTCTCGTAGTGAGCATCATTTACCAAAGCTAATTGAATACCTAACTAAAACCCGCCAAAACGCCAAAGACACCAACCAACCAATGTTATCGCAAGCAATTAAAATTATTATGAACAGCTTATATGGTGTACTTGGTTCCAAGGGATGTCGATTTTATGATCCTCGTTTATCAAGTTCTATTACACTGCGCGGCCATGAAATTATGCAAACGACGCGTAAATGGATGGAGGAGCTTGGGTACAGTGTTATTTATGGTGATACAGACTCAATTTTTGTAAAAGTGGATGAGAGCTTAACTGCCCAATGCTGCAATAAAATTGGTAATGAATTGATGACTCATATTAATCATCAGTGGGAGCGGCATATAGCGAAGCATTTTAATTTAAAAAGCTATTTAGAAATTGAATTTGAAACCCATTACAGTCCCTTTTTTATGCCTACAATTCGCGATAAAAAAACGGGCTCTAAAAAACGTTACGTTGGTAAAATAGTAAAAGGTGATGAATCTAAAATCGTCTTTAAAGGTATGGAAACCGTGAGAAGTGATTGGACTGAATTTGCCCAAGAGTTTCAAAAAGAGCTATTTGAGGCTTTGTTTGATTCACAGTTTGAAATTGCCCAACTTGACGAAATAGTAAAAGATTATACTAAGCGACTTTTTGCCGGTGAGTTTGATCAAAAGCTTGTTTACAAAAAACGCCTTGGTAGAAATCTAAACGATTACGAAAAAAATATTCCACCACATGTACAAGCGGTAAAAAAACACAAGGCAGAACATCCTGACTTTGAAGTAAGGCGCGGGCAAATTATAGAGTATGTTTATGCGATGTCAGGGGCAGAAATATTTAATGGAAAAAATGCACTTAATTACCCATTATACCAACAGAGACAGCTGGTTCCGATATCTGCAGCAATATTTGATGCCTTAGTGATAGATAATAAAAAAAACAACCTCGGTCAGCTTTTTCTGCCTGATTTTTAAGCTCTTTGCTTATTAAATTTGCGTTGAACTACAAAACTTACAAAAGTAAATATTTTAATTTGAAGTGAAAAAAGCAACAAACTGTTAATGCACTAAATTTAGATTGTGTATTTATTTGTTAATTAACAATAGTTTAAGATTTATTTTTTTTTGATGTAATTTACGTTTAGCTCTTTTTAGTAATTAATTATTAACGCAACGTTAATTCCTTGTTGACCTTGCTCTTTCACTAGTATTATCATTGAAGGCACAGTGATTGGGGTACTCAATACGTTTTGTACCGCTAGACTGAAAAAATTATAATTAATAAATGTATTCCTGGGAGAATCAAATGTTAAATAACAAAGTTTCAAAAGCAGTTCGCTTAGCGATCGCTTTTGGCGCAGCATCTACAGCTGCATTTTCAGCAAGTTCTTTTGCTGCAGAAGAAGATTCTGCAGAAAAAGTTGAGCGTATTGAAGTAACTGGTTCACGTATCAAACGTGTTGATATGGCTGGTGATTTACCAGTAACAGTTATCGACCGTACTGCAATCGAGCTTAGTGGTGAAACTTCAGTAGCTGATTTATTACGTAATACTACATTTAACAGTCTGGGTTCGTTCCGTCCGCAGTCTGGTAGTTCTGCTCAGGGCGCTACTACGGTAAGCTTACGTGGTTTAGGTTCTGACCGTTCTCTAGTTTTAGTAGATGGCCGTCGTTTACCTAAGTCAACTCTTACTGGTTCAAGCCAGGATTTGAACTCAATCCCAATGGCAGCTGTTGAGCGTGTTGAAATCCTTACTGATGGTGCTTCTGCACTTTACGGTTCAGATGCTATCGGTGGTGTAATTAACGTAATTTTACGTAAAGACTTTAATGGTGCAGAAGTTACTTTAGGTTCTGGCCGTATTGAGCATGAAGGCGGCGACCGTGAAAATGGTTCTGTACTTTTCGGTGCTTCTTCAGACAACTCTCGTGTACTTGCTGGTGCATCTTGGAGTGGTCGTGACATTGTTTACGCTCGTGACTTCCCATGGTACAGCCCAGGTGGTTCAGTTTATTCAAACAACTTCACAACATTCACAACTACAGATGGTGAAAGAGCAAGTAATTTTGATTTCTTCTCTCCAGAAGCTACATGTGAAGGCGTAGGTAATGAAAACTTCTACCGCATTGGCGCACGTTGTGGTTTTAACTTCGCAGCAGTATCTGCTGATGAAGCGTCAATCAAAAACCGCTCAGCTTTCGTTAAAGCTACATACGATGTGAACGATGACTGGAGTATTTACACAGACATCAACATCGCACAAACTAAATCATTTGGTCGTTACGCACCTGGTCTTGATACAACAGCTTACGATTCATCACCTGATACAGTATTTATCAGTGCAGATAGCCCTAACAACCCAACTAACCCTAACAGCCCAATCTACGATGCTTCTCTAGAAATGGAACAGCAAGGTCTAGATTTCTGGCATCGTTTTGCTGCGTTAGGTAATCGTGACAACAATTTATCTACAGAGCTTAAAGATATCGGTTTTGGCGCTAAAGGTATGATTGGTGATGTTTCTGTTGAAACAGGTGTTCGCAAAACAATTAACGAAAGCCATAACGTAGGTACAGGTTACATCCTTCGTAGTATTGCTCGTCAATACATCAACGACGGTACTTACATGCTTAACGACCCGTTCGGTGCATCTGAAGAAGTTAGAGGCGCAATGACGGTAACTACTTCACGTACAGGTAAGTTTAACCAAGAAGAGTTTTATGCAAATGCTGCGTTTGACCTTATGGAAACTGACGCTGGTGCAATTCAAGCATTCGTAGGTTTTGAATACCGTTCAGAAGATTATGCTGACGTATATGATTCACTTTCTGCAGCAGGCCAAGTAGGTGGTTCTTCAGGTAGCAGTGCAGGTGGTGCACGTTCAGTTCGTGGTTTATTCTTTGAAACATTAGTTCCAGTAACTGAAGAGTTTGAGCTTAACTTTGCCGGTCGTTACGATGATTACTCTGACTATGGTTCAGATTTCTCACCTAAAGTGTCAGCACGTTACAACCCAATTGATGACCTAGTACTTCGTGCATCATGGGGTAAAGGTTTCCGCGCTCCTTCATTACCAGACCTAACTCAACAGCCTTCTGAATCAGCTGATTCAGTTTCTGATGAAGCTACATGTTTGGCAATTGGTGAAGCTGCAAATTGTTCTTCACAAATCAATGCTACAGTTATTGCTAACCCTGACTTAGGTTCAGAGCAGTCTGATCAATACTCACTAGGTGTTGTTTACCAAGTAACAGATGCTATTTCTGTAGAACTTGATTACTACAACATTGAAATCACTAACCGAATCCGTGCTTTCGGAGCTCAAGCTATCATTGATGCACGTTTACGTGGTGACTCTGTGCCAGATGCGTTCACTGTATCTCGTTCACCAAACGGTGCGATTACTAGTCTTGTTCGCGGTTTTGGTAACGATGGTAGCTTAGAAACTTCAGGTATCGATTTTAAAGCTAACTCAATGTTTGAATTTGGTGATGCTGGTACTTTAAGAACTAACTTCAACCTATCTCATATTGTAGATTACAGCACAGATGGCGGTCGTAACTTCGTTGATGATCCAGGTGTACCGCAAATGCGTTTAAACCTATCTAACGTTTACTCTATTTCTGATTTTGATTTCACTTGGAATCTAAACCTTATTGATAGCCAGTGTGAAGACATTACTGCAGACGGTGAGTGTGAAGGTCACATTCCTTCATGGGTAACTCATGATTTACAAGTAGCGTACAACACACCTTGGAACGGTAAAGTGAGCTTCGGTGCACAAAATGCATTTGGCAAGCAGCCACCACTTTTCGGATACGATGGTCGTGACTACAACTTTAACCTTTACTCAGGTTTTGGTCGTACAATGTACTTAAACTTTAAACAGTCTTTCTAAGTTTTTAGTTTAGATATTACAAAGAGTGACTCTTGAGTCACTCTTTTTTTTGGAGAAAATAAAATGCACTGGGATCATTACTGGGACCTTACAAAAGCTTTATCTAGTTTTGGTGATGCAAATACAGCCCTAGGTTACCCAGAAGAAGTGTTAAACTTTTGGGATGACGTTGTATTAGAAAAAGGAGAAGGTGCTGTTTATCTTGATTTAGCAACCGGTAAGGGAGCTTTAGCAATCTGGCTACAATGCCTTTTAAAAAGAAAAAACTTATCTGGCTCGGTGTATGGCTGCGACTTAGCAAACATTGATGAGTTAAAAATTACCAGTGATGTTGACGAAATTAATAGTGCTATTAATAAAGTTAAGTTTCAGTTTAATACTTCATTAGAAAATCTACCTTATCCAAATGAGTATTTTGATATATTAGTTAGCCAATTCGGTTTTGAGTATTCTAATTGGTCACACTCTTTAAATGAGGCACGTAGAGTGCTTAATAAAGATGGTGAAATTATATTAATGATGCATCACCCTGATTCAGTTATAACCAACGATTGCAAAAGCGGTTTGAAAATACTTAATTGGATGTTGGAAAACAACATATTAAATGAACTTGAAAGCTTAGTAACTTTGAAGCTTCAAGGTCATATTGAGTTATTTCAGACACAAAATAAAGAAGTGATTCAAAAAATTCAGAGCTTAAATATATCCAATGATGAAGAAAAGCTCTGGTTTGCAGATATAATGTCTAAAGTATCAAAGATAATGCTAAATATTGATCAAACGAGTAAAACAAAATTAAATAGCTTACAAAATGCTTTAAGACAACAAATTGAAAGGTTATTAGATCAAACTTCTGTTGCATTTAGTGAAGATGAAATTTACGAAAAATTTGAAGCTGCAAAGCTTAAAAATATGAAAATGTCTATTGCAGCATTCAATGTAAATAATGAACTGTTTTGTTGGCAAATAAAAATTTCTCCAAAGGAAATGTAGCTTTAATTTAGTTAACAGTTTATATCAATTTTGCTTTTAAAAAAGTTGAGAGTTTTTTAGTTATTTTGTGTATTAATTTTAGTAATAGCAATTTCTTATTTTTTAAATCTTTATTCTTTGTCATAGTTATTTTAAATTAAAGTATCTATACTTATTTTGTTATGTTTATAAATTTAAAGAGATATAAATGAAAGAAGTTCGAGCTTTTATAAAGACTGCATCCTTAACTGAACTTGAAAAAGCACAACAATTAGTTACTGATGCAATTTCAAAATATACCCAACAGCAAAAAGCAAAACAGGAAGTTTTGGATCTTTTAAAAGAAAAAGGACTTACGTTAGAAGATTTACAAGACACATCCGCAGATAAGCGCACTAAAGTTAAAGCTAAATATCGCATTGAAGTTGATGGTGAAATCATTGAGTGGACTGGCCGTGGCCGCCGCCCAAAAGCGTTTGAAAATGTTGATTTACAAAAACACCTAGCTTAACAATATAAAAGAGAGGCGCAGCTTCTCTTTTTATTTCCTGTCAATAATTTAAATAAAGCTAAAAAACGTCATCCGTTATTAGATAAAGTATTCTTATTCAAATCCAATTATTTTCCCATGAGCTATAAACTTAGACCCTATCAGCAAGAGGCTGTTGAACGCACCGTTGTTCATTTTAGAAAAACCAATGATCCCGCAGTTATTGTGTTGCCAACAGGTGCAGGTAAAAGTTTAGTCATCGCTGAGCTTGCCCGTATAGCTAAACAAAAAATATTGGTCCTTGCTCATGTTAAAGAACTTGTAGAGCAAAATTCACAAAAATATAAAAGTTTTGGTTTAGAGGCGAGTATATTCTCCGCAGGTTTAAAAGAAAAATCTTTAACCCATCAAGTCACTTTTGCTAGTGTGCAGTCACTTTCACGTAATTTGGATAAACTCAATGAGCATTATTCTTTACTTATCATTGATGAATGCCACAGGGTGAATGGTGATAAAAAAAGCCAATACGGTAAAGTTATAAGTGCATTACAGTCGTATAACCCGCATTTAAAAATATTGGGTTTAACGGCTACGCCTTATCGTTTAGGCATGGGGTGGATATACCATCACCATTATCATGGTTTTGTTAAAGGTACTACAGAAAGCCCATTTAAATGCTGTATATTTGAATTACCGCTTAGGTACATGATTAAAAATAACTATTTAACCCCACCAAATGAAGTTGATGCTGCGATTAACCATTACGATTTTTCGTCTCTAGAGACGAATGTGTTTGGTCAATACACTGCCAATGATATGAACGCGCTTTTAAAAAGTAACGAGCGAGCAACTCAGGCTATTCTGAAACAAGTGATTGAATATAGCGAACAGCGCAAAGGTGTGATGGTTTTTGCGGCAACAGTTATGCACGCCCAAGAAATATTAAGCTACTTACCAGCAGCCCAAAGCGCGCTAATTACAGGCGATACGCCTAATATTGAACGCGATAAAATCATTTCTGCGTTTAAAAGTAAAACGTTAAAGTATTTGGTTAATGTTTCTGTGTTAACAACCGGCTTTGATGCGCCACATGTAGATTTTATTGCTATCTTGCGTCCTACAGAGTCTGTAAGCTTATACCAACAAATTGTAGGTCGGGGCTTACGATTATCAGAATCTAAAACCGATTGCTTAGTGATTGATTATGCCGGAAATGGTTTTAATTTATTTCACCCTGAAGTAGGGGATAAAAAAGGCGACAGCGATAATGAACCTGTACAAGTACTTTGTCCAGGTTGTGGGTTTGCTAATATATTTTGGGGTAAAACGAACTCTGCTGGCAAAGTTGTTGAGCATTTTGGTAGACGTTGCCAAGGGTTATTAGAAGATGATGAAGGTAGCAAAGAGCAGTGCGATTATCGTTTTAGATTTAAAGAGTGTGAGGAATGTGGTGCGCAAAACGATATTGCTGCTCGAAAATGCCACGACTGCGGCGCTATAATGGCTGATCCTGACGACAAGTTGCGTAATGCGCTAAACTTAAAAGATGCATTAGTGCTTCGTTGTAGTGGGCTAACAGTAACTCAACTTAAAGACGAGCTAATCAAAGTTACTTATTTTGACGAAGACGGCACTAGTTGTGATGAAGTTTATAACCTTGCCAGTAAAGGAGGTCAGTTTATCTTTAATAAACAATTTGGCAAACGGCTTGCGCATGGACAAAAACCAACAGACTTTAAAGCAGCAGAACAGGTAATTAAAGCGCAGTTAGACTTGGTGCCCCCTGACTTTGTGATTGCGCGAAAAAGTAAAAAATATGGTTGGAAAGTAGCAGATAAGCTATTTGGTTATAAGGGGAGTTTTAGAAAGGCAAATCAGTTAAGTCGTTAAACTTAACTGATTTTTAATATATTAAGCGGCGTCTTCGTCCATTAATCCCCAGCCGTCACCGTAACCGTTATAGCCATTCGCTATACTTTCTAGGTACTGTTCAGCTTGGCCTAGTAATGTGTGCTCTGGTACCATTTGTACATGAGTGATTACTTCCCAAACGCCAGTGTCTTTGCATTTTTCGACGTCAGCGGTTTGTACTAATGCATCAGAAACAATATCTTTAGCAAACTTATCAGCATCGGCTTGTTGCTCAAATAAAATGAAAAAGTCGATTTGCTGCATTTTGCTTAAATCGACGCCTGCAGCGGCTATTTCGGCTAACAGCTGGCCGTTTTCGTCATCTGGAAATTGCATTAAAAACTCATCTAAAAATAATTTTGTGTTCGTTGGCACTATTGTAACTAAAATATTGTCTTAACGCGTACTAATTTTATCTTCTTCACATTTCATATTTAAACTGAGTTTGTCATTAAGTTAATGTGTTGCTCATTATGGCTATGTTAATATGCGCCACATTAGCTCGTTTTAAGTAGTATATAAGAGTAAGGATATTTGCTTGTTTATTAAGTTTTTACGTTGCATGTGCATTACCATTGTTTTTATGACTGCAAATTCCTATGCGGCAGAAAGAGTCATCGAAGACTACAAAATTAAAGGCATAAATGGTGATTTAGAAAAAAACGTAGCGCTATACCTAAAGCAGCTTAAAGGTGAAAAACCAACAAGAACCCTTCAACGTTATGCTAAAAGCCAGGTACAAAACAGCATAAAAGCACTGGGTTACTACAGCCCAACAGTTGAGGTTGAATTTGATAAAGACGATAGTGAACTCGTTGTAAAAATTGAGCGTGGTCCTGCAACACGGATAGACGCCATTAATATTACATTAAATGGTGAAGGGAAGAACGATAAACAATTACAAACCCTTATTAAAAATACCAATTTAAAACAGGGTGATGTGCTAAACCATGGTGACTATGAGTCAGCGTATAAAAAAATAGAATCTATGCTTTTGGAGCTTGGCTACTTTGATGCTAAATGGCCTGCCCGCAAATTGGAAGTTTCAATTAAAAAAAATAGTGCCGTTGTCACGTTTGTGATTAACACCGGTGTGCGTTATCAATATGGCAGTATTGAAATTACCAGTGATACGCCAGCTGAAAAATATATTCGTTCTTTGTCACCATTTACTCAGGGACAACCTTATAAGTCAACTTACATAGCCGACTATAACCTTGAGCTTTCGAGCACACCTTATTTTGCTAGTGTGCGTGTTTATGCTGATATTACAGCGCGCAAAAACGCCCAAGTTCCTATCAAAGTTGAGGTTGTACCTAAACCTGCAAATAGCTTTGAAATTGGCGGCGGTGTGTCTGAAAGTGAGCCTAGGTTTCGTTTTAAGTGGAGTAAACCTTGGATCACAGAGGATGGCCATTACCTTGATACAAATATGAATATTGCCGAAAAGCAGCAAGATCTCTCTATGGCATACACCGTTCCTGTAGACGACCCTAATGATGATTTATGGCGTTTTTCTGTAGGTTATAAATTAGAAGACGAACTTGCAGATGATGTCTACAGTGAGATATTAACTGCACAATTACAACGGCAGTGGCTTACAGAAGAAAAATGGGTAAGAACAGCGTTTTTACGCAGAGATCAAGAGACGTATCGTCTGGGCGATGATCCAGAAGAGTCGACTGAAATGTTAATGCCCGGGATTAGTTATGCTCGCAAAAGTTTAAAAGGCGGAACGACTCCTTATTGGGGCGAGCAATGGCTTATATCAGCAGAGTTTGGCCTAGATGATGCGCTTTCCAGCACGAATTTATTGAGGGTTCAATTACAGCATGCATGGCTTCGTACATACCTTAATAAGCATTTAGTTTTTCTTAAGGCAAACATTGGCGCAATGCTAGTTGATGACATAAATAATGTACCGTATTCACTGCGGTTTTATGCCGGCGGTGATCAAAGCGTTCGTGGTTTTGCTTATCAGTCAATTTCGCCAGAAAATGATGATGGTGAACTAATAGGGGGTAAATATTTGCTTGCTGGCACTATGGAGTACAACTATCAGTTTGCTCAAAATTGGCGTGCAGCATTATTTGTTGATGGTGGTACTGCTACGAATGATTTTTCAGATGAATTTGAAGTGGGTGCTGGTTTTGGTTTTCGATATTTAACGCCTGTGGGCCCTGTACGAATAGATCACGCTTGGGGCTTAACTAAAGATAGCAAAAGTACCCGTTTGAGTATTACCATAGGGCCAGAAATTTAATGCCAATACTAAAAAAAATAACAGCCACAGTAAGTGCAATTTTAGTTTCGCTAATTATTAGCGTATTTTGTTTATTATTTACTGCACCCGGTAATCAATTTATTGCCTATACGGCAAATAAAGTTGTTGATGGATTACACATAGAAATTAAAGATGGCCGCTTTATTTATAACGATGCGTTTAATGTTCGTTTTAAAAATAATGGTTTAGATTTTAATGCCCAGCAATTAAAAATCGATTTATTTTGGTGGCAGTGTAATGGTATCTGTGTTGATAATTTAAGCGCTAAATCTATTAAATTAACCTTGCCAAAAACAGTTGAAGCAGAAGATGAAACACCCTCTGAGCCCCTTGAAAAAATTACTTTACCTTTTAATGTTTCAATAAAAAATATAGCGGTTAATGAGTTTACATTAAACCACCCTAGTGCAGATGTGAGCGTTAATAACTTTAAACTATCAGCTAAAGCTGAAGGTTCAAAACTCACAGTAAAAAGCTTAAATATCCCGAGTATACTTGTTGCTTTAAAAGAGCAAGAACAACCTGCCAAGGCGCAAACTGCTCAAAGCAACAAAGCTGCACTTACGCAATTACCAGCACTTCCTGATATTAAATTTACATCACCTATTGATTTGGCCATTGAAGCCCTTGATATCGCAAAGGTAAAAATTGAGCAGGGCGATGCGCAGCATAATATCGAAAACATTTCGCTGCAATTAAGTGTAGAAGATGCCGTGATTAATTTGCAGTCGCTTTCAGCTACCTATGAGCAGTGGCAGCTTAATACCCAATTAGATGCAGAGCTTTTAGGTAACTTGCCTGTAAAAGGCTTAGTGACTTTAAAAAGTGACGAGCACCAAGCAAACTTAGAGTTAAACGGTGATTTAGCTGGCTTAACTATACATTTAGAAACGAGTGGCCAATATCCGCTCACGTTAACAGCGAATGCTAATTTAAAGCAAAAAAATTACCCATTTGAGCTAAGCGGCAAAATTAACCAATGGCTTATTGATGCGCAAAGTAATGAGCTTAAAGTTAAAAATGTAAGCCTTAAAGCAACTGGTAATGCTGATGACTACCAACTCAACTTACAGGCAAACAGCCAATTAGGTGCTTATCCGGCTCTTAATCTTAATACTCAGCTGACTGGTGGTTTAACTCAAGCCGTGCTTAAAACATTAAGTATTAAAGCTAATGAAAGTAGTGCGATTATAAAAGCTAATGTTGATTGGCAACAGGGCATTAAAGCGAGTTTTAACGGCTCGCTTTCAAACCTAAAAGCGCAGTATTTGACAGATGCTGCAACTAGCGATGTTTCAGGGCAATTTAAAGGTTCATTCAATGCTGCAGAAGGCTCGTGGCAACTACAAATGGATGATACTAAGCTAAGCGGATTATTAAACGAGGTACCCCTTGAGTTTGCGTCAAACTTTCAGCTTGATGATGCATTAAAAGCCAATATCGACAGCCTTTATTTAAGTAGTGGCACGAATAAATTAGTACTTAGCGGCCAAGTTGACGATACATGGAAAGTCGACGGTAAAATAACACTTAAAAGTAATAAAGAGGCAAATATGCCTTTTATTGCTGATGGCAACGCTGATTTAAAAGTAAGAGGGCAGAGGCTAACACCTTCTGTCGATTTAGCGTTAATACTTGATAGCTTCATTTTTAATGAAATCAATATAAATAAACTGACGGTAAAAGGGCACTTAGATACAGCCGCTGATTGGCAAACTGACGTATCGTTAAGTGTTGGCTCGGCGCTTGTGGCTGATGAGCAAATTAATAGTGTAAAAGTTGATATTAGCGGCGATAAAACAGATCACCAACTTACAGCAGCTGTAGATGCCGAGCAGGGTAGTGCAGAGCTTGAAGTAAATGGCAAAATTAGTAACGCTACCTGGAATGGTGAGTTTAGTAATGTAACGCTAAGCGACAAAAAGTTAAGCTTTAGCAACACTAAAAATATTGCTGTTATGTTTAACTCTCAAAACGGTAATTTTAATGTAAGTGCGCACTGCTGGGCTTCTCAGCAAAGCGAGCTTTGTATAGACACGCTAGCTCAATCTAAAGCGCTAGGCCAGTTAAATGCTAAGTTAAACAATTTAGCGCTTGAAGAGCTTAAACACTTTTTACCCGATAACATTCGCACCCGTGGTGATATAAAAGGTAATGTGGCGCTCAATTGGAATGCAGGCGCTCTTAAAACATTACGCGCAAGTTTAAATGCAAGTGACTTGACCACTGTTTTAACCTCAGAAGAAGATCGCTTTAAATTACCGATAGAAACACTCAGTGTTAGTGCTTTTTCAGACTCTCAAAAGGGGCAGCTCGAAGCTAATATAGAGTCAAGCGTACTAGGTAAAATTGATACATACATTAATATTGACGACATACAAAATACGCAGGCGCTTAATGGCACTATTAATATTGATAAAATATTACTTTCAGACTTACAACCATTTCTTGAAACTCTTGAGCAATTAAAAGGTGATATTAGCGGTAAGGTCGCACTTGCGGGTACGTTAAAAGATCCACTATTAAATGGTGAGCTAAACGTAAACGATATAAACCTTGAGGGTGAACAGCTTCCTATTGCGCTACAAAAATCAAATATAAACATATTATTTGATAAAACGACCGCCACAATAGAAGGCAATATAAACGACAATCAAGGTGGCAATGTAAAGCTAAACGGTGATGTTGATTGGCAAGGTGAACAACCTGAAGTAAATGTAAATGTGAAAGGCGAGCAGTTTTTTGTGCGCGCACAGCAAGGCGTTACTTTTAAAATATCGCCAGATTTAAAAATAGGGTTAGCCAATAATGCACTTAAATTAGCGGGTGAAGTAGTTGTACCTTATGGTCGTATTACGATTGAAGAGCTTCCAGAAGGTGCTGTGCAGGTTAGTGACGATGAAATTATTGTTGATCAAAAAAATGAAACCAACGAAAAGGTACCATTTGACTACGACATAGACTTAAATGTGATCGTTAAAAATGACGTTAAAGTAGAGTCGTTCGGATTAGAGTCTAAAGTGGATGGTGATTTAGCGATTAAAATGAGTCAAGGTGTTCCAATTATTGCAACGGGTGAGCTTAATTTAATAAATGGCACTTATTTAGCATTTGGCCAAGATTTAATTATAAGAACTGGCCAAGTGGGCTTTAGTGGCTCCATTGAACATCCCTATTTGAATATTAAAGCAATCAGAAACCCAGCTAATACAGCAAATGGTGTTATAGCTGGTGTTACGCTTACGGGAAATGTTAAAGAACCCACTCTAAAGCTGTTCTCTGAGCCTGCAATGGATCAGGCGCAAACCTTAGCATACTTACTCAATGGACAGCCCCTAGGAGAGGGGGAGGGAGCATCAAGCAACGCTATGCTTGCCCAGTTATTACTTTCTCAAGGGGTTAGTAGAAGTGAAGGGGTTGTGTCAAAGGTAGGTGAAACGTTTGGTCTTTCTGATGTTAGCTTAAGTTCGTCAGGAAGTGGTGACAGCACTAAGGTAGAAATTTCAGGCTATGTTGCGCCTAGCTTGCAAGTTAAATACAGCGTTGGGGTATTTGAGTCACTTAGTGAAGTGGCCATTCGTTACCAGTTATTGTCGCAACTCTATATAGAGGTAACCAGTGGTTTATACCAAAATGTTGATGTGCTCTATAAATTTGATTGGGACTGAACTATAAGCTCTACAGCCTGATGAACTGTCAGGTTGAATTTGCAGCAGCCTGTTTGGTAGTTGAGCAAGGAAGAGCCTATGTATTATGGTTATCACCTAGAAATTGGCGATAACCTCGCATTAATGTCAAACAGACCCTAGGCAAGTTAGATTGCTCAAAGCTACTTTTAAATAATAAAAATAAAAGGTTGAATATGAAAACACGTTTTTCAATTTATGTAATGGCTCTTTTGCTGAGCGGCTGCGCGACAACGACTAACAATAAATCCGTTATAAATATACAAACACCACTTAGTGCCAATGATGTAATAAAAAATGCAACTGCAGATGAGTGGCAAGTAGTTGATCCTCAAAATATTTTAAAAATAACCTTACCTACTGGTTCGGCTTACATAGCATTAAATCCACAACTAGCCCCAAACCACACGCAACATATTAAAACGTTGGCGCAAGAAGGCTTTTATAAAAACACCCGTGTTTATCGTTTTGTAGAAGGGTTTGTAGCACAAGGCGGCGACAGTTCAGGGAATAAAAAAATACAAACAGCGAATAAAACGGTACCTGCAGAGTTTTATTTACCAACATCGCAACCACTAAAAATTACCGAGTTAAAAGGCGATGGATACGCGCCTGTTACGGGGTTTTTAAATGGTTTTGCTGTTGCGCAAAACCAAACACAGACTCAAACATGGCAAGTGCATTGCAATGGTGTATTTGCAATGGCACGCGCTAATGATATAAACAGCGCAAGTACTGAGTTTTTTGTCACTATTGGGCAAGGCCCACGTTACCTTGATAAAAACATTACCGTGTTTGGAAGAGTGCTTGAAGGTATGGAACACTTTAATCGTTTGCAGCGTTTACCCACTGAGGGACTGGCGTTTAATCCAATAACGAATATTGAAGTGTTGGCTGATGTTAATAGCGATGCAACAGTATTCAAGGTAATGAAGACAAACTCAGCATCTTTCAAGCAACTGATAGATGCACGTAAAAGCCGAACGGAACCCTGGTTTGTCCAATCGTATAATTACGTTGATGTATGTGGTATGCCTATCCCAACAAAGCGTGTTATCTAAACATTAAAAAAGGAGCTGAGGCTCCTTTTTTAATGTTTATGTTTGAGTGTTTAACGTATTTACTGACGATTAATCTTAACGGCAAACGGTGTTTCGTTATAATGCGTAGAACGGTATGGGTTTATGTCTAATCCGCCTCGGCGTGTATAACGTGCATACACTTCAAGCTCTTTAATGTTGAGTTGCGTGGTTAAGTCACTATAAATGCGCTCTACACATTGCTCATGAAACTCGTTATGTGTTCTAAACGATATTAAATAACGTAGCAGCGATTCACGACATATCTTCTCGCCTGTGTATCTTATAATAATGCTCGCCCAATCTGGTTGAGACGTTATTAAGCAATTAGATTTTAGCAAATGGCTATTGAGTGTTTCGGTCACTATTTCATCGCTATGTGCTTTAAGTGAATAGGCATCAATATCATAGTTATCTATTTCAATATCTAAATCATCAATGCATTCCCCAGGCAGCGCAGTACAGGGTAAACAGTTAAAATCGTCCGCTTTGTATAGGGTTACTTGTACCGGACTATTAACTGCGCCTGATAAGTCATCGATTAAATGTTGCTTAACTGTGTTTATGCTCTCAAAACGAGTTTGATTAAAGCTGTTTAAATAAAGTTTAAACGATTTAGACTCAATAATGTGGCTGCTTTGGCATGCAAAAGTAAATAAGGCGACAGCCACTTGCGGTTTACCTTTGGCGTTTAACCAAGAAAGTTCGTAACCTGTCCAAATATCTTGGCCTTTAAATGGCAGTTCGGCTTCATCAATATTTAAAGCATCACGATTTAGCTTGCGCGCAATTGGGAAAAGCAAGCTTGGCGTATAGTCGTCTACATACTCAGTAGATTGTCCTAATACACTGCCTTTAAGGTCTGGAGAGTTGCTGTAATCTGTCATGTTTGCTCTTAAATAGTTACAATGTGCGCATTATATCTAATTTAATTGAGTTTCACAGTATGTCTGTAGCATTGCATTTAGAACAACTTCACCATCAATTTAGCGAAAATACCCTCAAAAACACTGCTAAGTACCCACTTATAGCACACGATGAACAATGGCCGAGTCCGTGTGAGCTAGGCGAGGTTGACGAGCAAGGAAATATTCAATGGCAAGGCGTATGTCAGCAGCCAGCAGGCTCATTAAACAATTTAGCTAAGGCATTAGAGCTTGAGTTTCCAACAGCGTTAAGCGAACTTTATGGGCACATGTACGGTGGTAGCGTATTGGCAATTATTGACGGACATCAAATTGAACTGTTGCAAGCATGGAATAGCGACGACTTCGATATGCTTCAACAAAACATCACTGGTCATGTTTTAATGAAACGAAAGCTAAAACAACCCGAAACTGTGTTTATTGGTTTAACAGATAAAGAAGATTTACTGGTCAGTGTGTTAATTCATACCGGAGAGGTGTGTCTAGAGCACGTCGGTAAAAAAACGCACCATGTACTTGCACCAAATATAGAGTCGTTTTTAAAAGCGCTTGAAGTATAAAACGTCATTAATAAATCAGCTTAGCAAGATCGCTGAGCTGATTTAAAAAGTCATTAGAGAGGCTATTGAAAATCCCACGACACATTAGAGACTAAACCACACGGTTCACACCTAAAATCAAATAGCCCAAACCAAGGTTCATCTAGTTTCCAATCGCTATTACAGCTTGGACATTTACGCTCAAGCTCAGAGGCTTTATCCACACCACCAACTCGATATAAGTAGTAGTAAACCGGCTTTTTAGTTAAAAAACTAATGCGTTTGGTGATATCTTTTCCGCGGCGATATAAATCACTTTTAGTACTGGATATTTCCTCAAGGGCAGGAAACTCACAGCGTGTTGCGCCATTAATTTGTATTTGATCGCATGCTTGCCAATCTTCTTGCCACTTAATTAGCGTTTTGTAATCACCATTGGCAATAGCAGGGATGCGAAATAGAGGCACAGGTAAAAAGTCGTCGCCACAATAAAGAGGGCTACAGGTATGCACATAAGTAGTATATAAAATGTAACTTGACGGCTCAGTGCAGCAATCCGCTCCATTAGAGTGAATATCTTGGCCAATCACTTTTACTTTTGGGGCCAATAAACCTGCGTTATGGAGTTTTTCAATGCTGTGTTTAACAAAAGGGCTATTATTTAGCGGGTGCATAGCGTCTTCAGTTGGGCACATAACACGGGTTATGAAAAAGCCGTCTTTTAAAACGGTGGGGAACTCTTCCCCCATTATTTGGCCATTAAAGCGAAGCGCATTTACTAAGCGGTTTATGGCTTGTTCGGCTTGTTCTAGGGTGGTGTCTTGGTAGCAATCAAATGTTAAATCAACAACAAACATTTATAGTCTCAAATTATTTTTGTTCTAGCAGTGCAAGTAATTGATCAAGTTTTTGCTCAATTCTGTCTAGTTGGCTTGCTTTTAGCTCAGTGTTTTCTGGCTGCTGGGAAGTTTTAATAAAGTTATTTATAGAATCCGGGTTATTTTTGTATTGGCTCACAGCTGCAATAATCATTGGCATTGGAACCGGTTGCGCTAAGCGACTTTTCGTTAATGCGACTGTGGGTGTTTTGCCTTCATCTAAAAGGACTTGAATTGCATCAAATACAACTGAATTCATTATATTTATAACTCTTAAATTAAATAAAGCGCAGCATACACATGCTGCGCGGGTGCTATGGTAGCAATAAAACGGGTATGCTACATTAAATAACCTAATACTTAGGTTAAAAACTTATTTCTAATAACTTACCTCAACGCTAACTTGCGTAAATAATCCTGAGACAAGTCAAAAATCGATCAGTAAATTGGCCCTGCTCCATTAAACATCGTCATGGATTAGTAATTTTGAAGGCTTTAACATAGCCATCTAGCTAAATAATGCTATTTGCCTTGGCGAAGACGAACATCTAACTCATCAATCACTTCACTCCAGGCGCCATCTTCAGCAAGCGATTCCGCTAAAAAGTGTTGCTGTGCTTCATCCCAAAATGCTGCATCTTGAAGCAGTGTTGTGTCTTTTAACTCATGTGAAGCAATAAATTGATCTATTTGAGATTCTGAATTTGGTAAACCAAGTTGTGCAAATAATGTATGAATATCGTGTTTTGTAGTATCCATGTTACGACTCCTTTAAATAAACAATAAATTACCTTAAGGCCCAACAGTACATTGTGCTAGCTAAACTCAAGCTGAATTGTCGGTTAATTACTTTAGGTATATAGTAAAGTTAAGTTCTGAATAATAAATTGCCTAAACCGCTGTTAGCGCTTTATAAAGGATAGTAAAAATAAATAACACTTTGATATTATTTCTCTCTTTAAGCGGGCAATACGGCGTAATATCCAGTTCTTAGATTAAATATACTCGTAAATGCAGTTATTCGCGTATAGCTTTAGTATTTGAGCTCTGATTATATTTACGGCTAAAACAATAAAGGACATACAATGAGTATAACCGCACAAGAAGAAACGTTCAGCGTACAATACATTGAAGCAGAAGATATAAGCACTGCCGCAAGTTTAATTTATCAGGCATACCATGATGACCCTGTACTAAAAACAATGCTAGGTTATGATGGAAAAAATAAAGCCGTTTACGAAAAAAAGTTACGTGCATTAATACGTGAAGAACTCAGTAGTTTTTGGCAAGAAAAGCAACCACTAATAGGGCTTTATCGCAGTGGCAAATTAAAAGCAGTGGCCTGTATGTTTGATTCTTTAAGTCAACTTCAAGCTCAGCGTTATTGGCATTGGCGCTTAAAATTAATGCTGAGTGCGGGTTACTTACAAACTAACCAGTTAATAGAAAAAGAACAAACGATTAGAGATACACTAAAAGAAAAAGGCCGTTATTACTTTTTAGCTTTTATTGCAGTAGATCCTCATTTTCATGGTCAAGGGTTTGGTCGGTATTTACTTAGAGGGCTTGATGAGCTGGTAAAGGCAAATAGTGAGTCTTCTGGATTGGCAGTATTTGTAACGCGTAGTGAGCATACAGAACTTTTTAAATCTGAAGGATTTTTGACTTTTAAACAGCTTACGTTTAACCAAGTCGCTGGTGAGTTACTATTTAAAAGTGCATTGGGTTAAAAGCGTAACCCGAAGTGTGTAAGTTAATGCGCCCAATCGGACATGTGTCCGTGCGATATATCTTACATTAACGTGAGAGTAATCAGTTAAAGGTGGCCAATTGGTCGCCTTTTTTTATTTAAGTGCATGTTTAATATTAATTTATTGATTTTTTAATTTTTATGACAAAGAATTATTTTGTCTCACATACTACTTCCTCCTCTCGTTTACTCTAAACTTTACCTTGTCAAGAAGACATAGCTTAATGAATAAGCTACTGCCATGGATAAGGAATAGGCAAAATAGCAGATGCTAGCAGGATGCAAAAAGGACAAGTTAACAAGGACAGCAAGGATGAATAGGAAGTGCAAGACGCACTAAGTGGCAGGAGCTACTTCAAGGATATAAAGGATTAAAGCTGCAGGACGCAGCCACGTACTAGGTTGCACGTGAATGCTTGGAAAGCAAAGGGACAACGCAGGAAGCACAAAGTGGCAGGGCGCTACTTCAAAGGATTAACATGGATGATGCTATAGATTTAGCCAAGCGTTAGTTTACGCGGGTTTGCCAAGGTGGCGATGGATATTGCATGAGGCAATGTGAGGGTAAACAAGGTTGTTTACTCGTTCAGGGGATGAAAAAATGGATCATAGATAGTGGATATCTAGCAGGAAGCAGTCCAATTGGGGCGTAACTTTAGTTACGCCTTAGTTTTTTGTACCACACAATTGCAATAATTTTATACATTAAAAGCATAAGAACACTTAGATTTTGTGTGGTGGAACGACAACACTTTTTAAAAACTCATTTTCCATAATAAGCATTCCCTGATACGCATTTTCACCGTCACTTGAAAACTCAAATGAAAACTCACTTTTTATTCCTGGTTTACCACTTTTTAGAAAACCAAAACGGCGCTTAGTGCACGCAACACTCATTAGTTGCACATTTAATTGTTCGCATTGACGTTTAGCATGAACATTAGCCGCTTCGGCGACTTTTCTATTTAGCCAAAACAAATAAATAACACTACCAATTAATATAAACGTCCATAAACTTGCCATTTAAGAGAATAACCTTCCAATTGCACGAGCGAGGGCTTCGCTTCGATCTTCTTTTCGTAATAAACCTAATAGGTGAGGTCGAATGGTCGGTATTGCAACTAAGTCAGCAAAAATACTTGGAAAAAGCGCCTCTATTTTCTGATGTTGAGCACAATTATCCATAAATATATGCAATCGTTCAGGGTCTTCCAACTGAACAAAGCAACGCCCAGCAATTGTTAAAAGTACGTCAGAGTCGCTTTTAAGAGCTGAATTCAATGTTGCATCAACAAGCTGCGCGCACAAACCTTGTGCCTGACCTTTAGACATTGAGCGTAGTGCAGCGGTTAACGCTATAGTATCACTATTATTAATAGCTGTTTGACCCTGCGCGAGTAAAAGCTCACTCAGTGTTGGTGGTATTGCAACATGTTCAAGCATTGCACTTAGTGGCTGCAATACTTCAAGGGGTAAATGCGCCCAGGCTTTTTGTAAGTTACTTAAGTTTTGATCGTTATCTAGGCGCAGCGCAAAATCAGCAATGCCTTGTAGTGCAACACTTTGCCAATTATCAAAGCCTAACTTTGCACTAAAATATAGCTGAGCGTATTCGTAATATTGTGAAGCAGGTTGCTTTAGTAACACTTTAACTTGCGCGTTAAATGCAGCCAGTTTATTTGCATTAGGCGTAAACACATAAGGATTGTTATCAAGCTTGCCATCTGCTTTTTCACCTGTAATTTCAGTGCCAAGAGCTTGAATAACCATATCGGCAAAGTGATCACGACTTGCACTAACTAATTTACTTTGCTCATCTAGCGGAAATTTTAAAAACCACACATAGGGCTCTTTGCTCGCTTTGGCATCCCAGAACTGAATTGCTAGCCACGCATGACCAGCAAGCGGATAAGGGTAAGGTACTTGGGCTTGTTCAATAGCTAAAAACTGTTGTTTATCGAGTTTAGTAATGTGCCTGCCAATATCAAAAGCCCGCCATTGCGTGCCAGCACCATCTAAAAGTTGGCCTAAGGTTGCTATTTGATCACTCATTGTTTTCCCGGTCGTTTTTAACTGCAAAATTGCGCTAATTATACGCCATAGCGAGCTTTGTGGGAACAGGGTATAATTGCTGCATAACTTATAAAGAGGGTGGTTATGTTCCAACAGAGCCAAGCTTATTTAGTGCAATTAAAAGCGCTATTACAAAAGCATCAACTTTGGCAATGTGAGCCAATTTCAGCAGAGGCACTAAATTCTAGTGTTCCCTTTTGTCACGATTCGATGGCGTTTGAGCAGTGGCTACAGTTTGTCTTTATTGAAAAAATGCAGCATTTGATCACTTATAATCAACCATTACCGCGAAACTTTGCAATTGCCCCCATGGCGCAAATGACCTTGATTAATAAATCAGGTGGAAATGAAATTATAGAGGTGCTGACACAGCTAGATGCACTATTAGGAGAACCGCATGAGTGAGCGCCTAGCGCCTACTGAATACGGCGAACTCGATATTTTGTATCAAGACGAAAACTTTGTAGCCATTAATAAACCGTCAGGGCTATTAGTACATCGCTCCTTTTTAGATAAACATGAAACTCAATTTGCGATGCAAATGTTGCGCGATCAGTTAGGGCAGCACGTTTTTCCAGTTCACAGGCTAGATAGACCTACGTCGGGTGTGCTGCTATTTGCTTTAAGCTCTGAAGCCGCGCGTGATATGAATCAGTTATTCATTGAAGGTACTATTGCTAAGCGATATTTAGCTCTAGTGCGCGGATTTGCCCCTGATTCGGTTTTTTTAGATAAGCCTTTAAAAGAAGAGCTTGATAAAATTGCCGATAAATTTGCAGATCAGAATAAAGCACCTCAAGAGGCGCAAACTCAGTTTAATTGTTTGTATCAAGCTGCATTACCTATTCCAATAGGCAAATACCCAACGGTTAGGTACTCATTAGTTGAGTGTTTTCCTAAGACAGGGCGCAAGCATCAGATTCGCCGGCATTTAAAACATTTATCATTACCAATAATTGGTGATGTTAATCATGGCGACAATCAACATAACCAATTTTTTAGGGATCATTTTGAATTACGACGCTTAATGCTGTTTGCAACTGAGCTGAGTTTTGTGCACCCTTACACCAACAAAGCAATAACGATTAAAGCGCCACTAGGTCATGATATGCTACAGATTTGTGAGCAACTTGGTTGGCCAAACGAAGAGAAGGATTATTAATGGCACATATTAGTATTTTTGTGGGCACTGTAAATGGTGGTGCTGAACGTTTAAGTGATGATATAGCTGCAACTATTAAGCAGGCGGGTCATAGCGCAGCGGTCATCACAGAGGCTTCGCTTGACGATATTAAAAACGCATCAAACATATTAATTGTTACCTCAACGACAGGACAGGGTGACGTGCCAAGTAACCTAGCTGGCTTATATTATGCGCTTAATAGTAGTTTTCCTATGCTTACAGATAAGCCATTTGGAGTGGTGGCTATGGGCGACAGAAGCTATGGTGATACTTTTTGCGGTGCAGGTCGAAGCTTTGATGAACTATTACGTGATTTACAAGCAAAACCTGTCGGTAACCGTTTAGAAATTGACGCGTGTGAAGATTTTGAGCCTTGGCCAGTGACAGAGCCTTGGTTAAAAACATGGCTTGAAAAGCTCTCAGGTTAATTTTTATATACCAATAAAAAGGAGCGCATGCGCTCCTTTTTTGTTAGCTGAAATTAACTACTTCTTACATCCACTTTAAGCTTTAATTTTTGCCCCGGTTGCAAGTACTTTTGACCTGCTAAATTATTCCATTTGATAATTTCGCTTACCGTTAAATTAAACTTAGACGCAATACGCGCAAGTGAATCGCCTCTTCGTACTTTGTACGTAATCGTGCGATTAGTGCTTTTTGGTGCGCTGGTGGTTTTATTTTGTGATTTATACACTGTGAGCTTTTGATTTAAGCGTAGCACAGCGCTTTTTTTAAGTTTATTCCACTTTGCCAATTCATCCATGGTCACATCGTATTCGCGGCTGATATCCCATAAGGTATCGCCACTTTTTACGGTATGCGAAAGCTTAGTGCGTGATGTTTTATTTGCAGCCATACGCATTTGCTTTGGTAAGTGCTCGCTATTTATTGCACCATCGGTTAACGGGACTAGTAGCTCTTGCCCAATGCGTATCGTATTTGAATTAAGCTTGTTCAAAGATCTAATTGCGCTGGTGCTAGTGGTAAACTTTTTAGCAATTACAGATAAGCTGTCGCCGCTTTTTACCACGTATCGTTGCCAGCGAAGCCTATTTTTAATATCAGTATTGGCAAGCTTTTCAGAAAACTGCTGCGCTTTATCAATAGGTAAAAGCAAAGAGTGGGGGCCATTTGGGTCTGTAGCCCAACGGTTAAACCCAGGGTTTAATCTGTAAAGCTCTGTTAATGTCATGTCGGCCATTTCGGCGGCAAGTGCTAGGTCTATTTGTGAGCCTACATCAACTACTTCTACTACTTGGGCGTTGATAATGGGTTTCCACGTTACATTAAATTCATCCGAACGTTTTAATAAGTCAGCTAGTGCCAGTAGCTTTGGTACGTAAGCCGTGGTTTCTCTTGGTAAATCTAATGACCAAAAATCGGTAGGTAAATGCTTTTTACGATTTTTTTTAATTGCGCGCATCAGCCGCCCTTCACCGGAGTTATAGGCGGCTATAGCATTGAGCCAATCACCTTCAAGTGTTTTGTGAAGATAAGATAAGTAATCTAGCGCTGCACGGGTAGATTGCACAATATCTCGGCGGCCGTCGTACCACCAGTTTTGTTTTAAATCAAAGCGCTCACCCGTTTGTGGCATAAATTGCCAAATACCCGAGGCGGTTCTGTGAGAGTAGCCAAAGGGATCAAAAGCGCTTTCTACAATAGGAAGGAGCGCAATTTCGATTGGCATCTCGCGTTTTTCCACTTCTTCAACAATAAAGTGAAGGTAAGGCTCTGCACGCTTTGAAATACGGTCTAAATAACGTTGATGCTTCGCATAATAATTTCGCTCGGTCACAACAGGGCGGTTTTGAGGAACATTAATCGACAATTGGTAACGAATACGCTCCCATACATCGTCAAATACCGGCGCATCTTGTTCATCGCTATCTAGTTGTTGATATTGCGCGTTTACCATTAATGCATTGTTAATATCATTTGGGCTTGCACCTTCAAGCTTATTATTAGCTTGATTTGCGACCTGAGGGTCTGATTCTAAGGTAGTCAATGTTTGACAACCACTTAGCGCAAGCGCCAAGGTTATTATAAGAGGAGATTTATTCATAAATACCAATACATCGGGTAAAAAACTCGGCAAATGTTACCTTTAATAAACTAACATTACCACTTTATGACAATTACAGCAGTTAGTAGAAAGTGTTCATGTATTTCAAGTTAATGATTTAAAATAATAAACTTATATGCGCTAAAAATTATCTTTGAACTTTCTCAGAGCAGCAAAGTTATGCCAAGGTTCATTGTTTTTTGTAACCGAGATAAATTCTTTAGGTACTTCCTCTATGATGGTTGGAATGTCGCTGCGCATAAACGGGTTTATTTTAAGCTCTTGGCTTATAGTGGTTGGCAGTGAAATTTTATCTTCTTTCCTTAACTCATCTACCAGCTCACTGTGTGCAAGTAACGATGGATTACGAGGCTCAACAGCTTTAGCAAAAGTTAAATTAGCTTGTGTATATTCGTGGGTGCAAAACACTTTACACCCTGCTGGTAGCGTTTTTAATTTGTTTAGAGAATGCCACATTTGTTCACTCGTACCCTCAAATAAACGTCCACAGCCACCACTGAATAATGTATCACCAGTAAATGCCATGTTGTCATTCACAAAACAAATGTGATCAAGTGTATGCCCAGGAGTTGTGAGCACTTTAAAGTTGATGCCTAAAACTTCAATACTATCGCTATCAACCAGTGTATGCGTCACTCCTTTAAAGGGGCTATTTTTAGGCCCATAAACCTTTATTGTTGGGTCATCTTTTACTAGCTGCGCAACGCCATCGGTATGATCGTAATGATGATGGGTAATTAAAATGCCACCCAGTGTTAAGTTTTCTGCTGCGAGATGAGCTAGCACAGGCTCAGCCTGCCCAGGATCAACGACCCATGCTTCAGCGTTGCCTTCAGTGGTTAAACACCAAATGTAATTATCTGAAAAGGCTTTAATTGCTTTGACTTGCACCATGTTAAATTGCTCTATAAAGTGACACTTAACGCATAGTATAACGAGCTCATAAAATGAAACCAGCCCTTAGTTTTCAAGAAGGACCCAAACCACTGTCGTGGCAGCAGTTCCCTCACGGGGATTATTTGCAAGCTGATATTGAACGTAAAATGCAATATTGGCTACCACGCATGTTTGGTTACCATATGCTTAAGTTAGGTAACTTAAGCGGTGAGTTAAATACAAGTTTAAGTACTATTAAGCACCAGGTGTGTGTCGCTGAGCCCGGACCATACACAGGGGTAGTGGCAGATATAGATGAATTACCTTTTTACGAACATAGTGTTGACGCGTGTATTTTAAGCCATTGTTTAGAGTACCACTCTGACCCACATCACATTTTACGCGAAGCTCATCGAACACTCATACCTGGCGGTTACGTTCTAATTACCGGGTTTAATCCGCTCAGCTTGTGTGGGTTGGCTCAAATGTTGCCGTTTAGCGGGCAAAAGTTACCATGGACAGGACGATTTTTTACCCCAGCAAGGGTAAAGGATTGGCTGAATTTATTGGGTTTTGAAATTGTAAGTGACGAGCGGTTCATTTATTCATCACTAGCTAGGGGAAACAGGTTATCACGGTTTGAATTTTGGCGAGCATTTGCCAAGCAGTATTTAAAACCTATGGGCAGTGTTTATATGCTGGTGGCTCGAAAACGCGTTGCGCCCCTTACACCCATAAAGCCTAAGTGGCACGCACGGCCACAATTTGTGCCTGTAAAAGGGGCGGGGCTTAGGCAAACTTCAAAGCAGCATTACAAAACGTGCGACCAAAAAAGTGATAACCATTAGCATCAAGTAAATTAAGGCTGGTAGCCCACATCTTCGAGTAAATCTGTGCTGCCAGCTGCATCACGAGCTAAATCGTCGACAATTTCGTTGTACTTATGGCCGCTATGACCTTTAACCCACTTCCAATTTACTGTGTGTTTGCTGCAAGCTGCATCTAGGCGTTTCCATAAGTCCACATTTTTAACTGGCTTTTTAGCTGACGTTATCCAGCCGCGTTTTTTCCAGTTTGAAATCCATGACTCGATACCTTGTTTTACGTATTGACTATCGGTAGTAAGGTTTACAACACAAGCACGGTTAAGTGATTCAAGTGCCACTATAGCCGCAAGCATTTCCATGCGATTGTTTGTAGTGAGCTTATAGCCTTGGCTTAATTTTTTTTCATGGGCGTCATAAATCATAAAAATACCATAACCACCGGGGCCTGGATTACCTAAACATGAGCCATCGGTGTAAATCTCTACGGTTTTTTGCACTGTTTTACCTTGATCTTATGTACAATAAAGTGATTATAGAAAGATACCAGAGTCAGGCTTAATTCGATATGGCACGCAGACAAATAGTTTTAGATACAGAAACAACCGGCATCGACCCTAAACAAGGGCACAGAATTATAGAGATTGGTTGTGTAGAGTTAGTAAATCGTCGTTTAACGGGTAATAACTTTCATGTTTATATTAATCCGCAACGTAGCATAGAAGAAGAAGCGATTGACGTTCACGGTATTACCAATGAGTTTTTACGCGACAAACCGCTTTACCGCGATATTGCACAAGAGTTTTTTGATTATATAAAAGGTGCTGAACTTGTAATTCATAATGCCCCGTTCGATGTGGGCCACATGGATAATGAATTTGCATTGCTTAATCAAGGTTTTCCAAATACGCATGATTACTGTCAAGTTCTCGACACGCTTAAAATGGCGCGTGACTTGCATCCAGGACAAAAGAATAACCTTGATGCGTTATGCCGACGTTACGACATAGATAACGCTAAACGTACCTTGCACGGGGCCTTACTGGATTCTGAAATTTTAGCTGATGTTTATCTTGCCATGACAGGCGGACAAACAAAGTTAAACTTAAATCAAAATAAAGATGATGGTAGTGAGCAACAGCAAGGCGGCATAAGACGTTTAAACAGTGAAAGAGCGCCATTGGTAGTATTACGCGCTACAGATGAAGAGCAAAGCGCACACGAAGCCAGATTGGATCTTGTAAATAAAGAAGGCGGCCAATGCCTATGGCGCGCTGAATAAGGCCTTATAATGAGAATAATGTATTTTGTAACCGTGTTATGTGCACTCAGTTTGTTATCAGGTAACGCATATAGCGCAGAGCAAGTTGAAGTTTTAAAACGGGATGGCCTACAAAATGAAATCCCCTTACTCGACAACCGCTTTCGGATTGACAGCCAAATAGACGAAATCACATTACTCTTTTTCAGAAAACCAGGGACACCTGCCGTTATTTTAGTTAGGCCTGATGGTAGTAAGTATTTTGCCACCAACGCAGTTAGGGATACTAATATTGAATGGTTTGACGAACTTAGTTATGACCTTGTCACCATAAAAAAACCAATGCCAGGTCCTTGGCAAGTTATAGGGAGTATTTTACCAGATAGCAGAATTGTTGTACTGGGTGAAATATCACTACAGGCAGAGCCATTACCTCCCATGCTTTTTAGAGGCGAAACGATAAAAGTAACTGGCCAAATTTTAAATGATGGTGAACCCATTAACGCTAATCTATTTAGAGATGTGGTTAGTCTTAATGTTGACTTTGTAAGTACGAATAACGATAGCTTTGCAAACTTTGGCGCAGGTACACAAGAAGTCGCCGAATTTAAAGACGACGGGCGTGGATTTGATGAACGTCCAAAAGACGGTGTATTTACCGGTGAGTTTAAACTTGTGTTCCCTGAAGGTGAGTGGACCCCAGAGCTTTACATTTCTACTCCTTTACTGCAACGCAGAATCGTGCAAGACACCATTATTGTTCACGAACCCCCCTTTGGTTTTAGTATCGCGCTTGCAGATAAAAATATTGATGAACATAAATTAACGATCACAACAGACAACAAAATAGTTAAACCAGAGACCGTTATTTTTCAGGGTAAGATTTATTACCCTAATAACGAAGAGCAAATGTTTACTATAAACGCTGCGCCAGGTGAGACAAGAGAGTTAATAATTAAAAACTATGACTGGGGGCGCTACAGTGTCGAACTGTCTGTATTTGGTACTAATAACAACGGCCGTGAATTTATGGCCACTTTACCAACCTATAAATTTGAAATAGCCCGGCCAATAGAAGCGGTACCAGAAGTTGACCCTGCAACAATAGTTGAAGCCGAGCAAGCCACCCCCATTGAGCCGGAAGAAGAAAAAATGGCCACATCCACCATTGTGGGCTTAATAATCGGCGGTAATATTTTAATTATACTGCTTGGCTGGTTAGCTATTCGAATATTTGTGCAAAAAAAACCGATTAAAATTAAACTATCGTTACCTTTTTTAAATAAAAAGAAACACGCGAATCAAGATGCGGACTACACAGAAAAAAATCAAGTAGACAAAAATGGTTCAAAAAATGACAAATCAGGTGAAATTTTAAACCTTTCGATGTCAGATGACTAAAAAACCTGTAAAAAAACAAAAAAGCCCTTGACGAAATAGGGGCTGGTTCGTATTATTCACGCCGCTGTCAGGGAGACCTAAACAGCAACGAAAATGCGGAGTGGTAGTTCAGTTGGTTAGAATACCGGCCTGTCACGCCGGGGGTCGCGGGTTCGAGTCCCGTCCACTCCGCCAATAAGAAAAAATAACAGTTTAAATACGCGCTGGAGTGGTAGTTCAGTTGGTTAGAATACCGGCCTGTCACGCCGGGGGTCGCGGGTTCGAGTCCCGTCCACTCCGCCAACTATTTAAACAACGTTATATTACAAAATTTGTATGCTGGAGTGGTAGTTCAGTTGGTTAGAATACCGGCCTGTCACGCCGGGGGTCGCGGGTTCGAGTCCCGTCCACTCCGCCAACAAATTAAGTAATGACAAGTAAAAAGATATCTCTGCGGAGTGGTAGTTCAGTTGGTTAGAATACCGGCCTGTCACGCCGGGGGTCGCGGGTTCGAGTCCCGTCCACTCCGCCATTTGATATCGTAACAAAATTAGTAAGTGCATTACCCCATGCACATACCACTGCGGAGTGGTAGTTCAGTTGGTTAGAATACCGGCCTGTCACGCCGGGGGTCGCGGGTTCGAGTCCCGTCCACTCCGCCACTTGTTATTTCCTCAATAACAAGGTTTTAAAGATTGATTTTCTTATCATCAAATCATTTATAAATTTTATAATCACCGATACTTATCAAACTATTAAAAAAAATTAATAAATAATCACTTTTATTTATTTTTTGTATCTTAAATAATACTTTTAAATATAAACATGTATTTGCCTTAAATAGGCTTATAACACCACTGTTGATGCTATTTTTCGTTATCAGATAAAATCCTCTATTTAATTTTTTTACCGCCAAAAATTGCCTCAGAGCTAATTAAGTTGTTTTATACCAATCCGCAATAATACTTAATCATTTCGCGGGGCTAAACGTGTCGGTACCTGCGTTAAAAAATTCTCATTTAGAACAATTAAATAGTAAATTTTTTACCTAGCTATTAACACGTTTTCCCAGCCTCAAAATAGCTCATTTAATTAAGCGAGTTGGTATTAGTTTATTTATAAAAATGAGTAAGTACTTTTAGCTAACACAGTAATCAAATCAATAAGTTTGCCTCTTTACTTTGTAGGCTTATAATAAAACCTTAGTTTATAAGGATATTTTATGATTGAAGTTATTGGTTTAAATAAGCAATTTTCCAACAATGTAGTTTTTAAAAATTATAACCAGGTTTTTTCAGATCAAAAACTCTGCATAGAAGCACCTAATGGCCACGGTAAAACCACCTTACTTATGATGCTAGCAGGACTTGATAAACCGCAAAGTGGCTCACTTTTGTTTGCGGGGAGGGAGCTGAATGAGCCCACAAAAACAGTGGCCATAGCCAGTGACCGTATTACGTTACCTGATTTTTTAACAGCCCATCAAATTATTGACTTGTCTGTTAGTGCTATCGACTGCCCGTGGCCACATGAGCTGGTTAAAGGGTTTAGCTTTACGGCATTTTTAAATACGCGTTTTGATGCTTTGTCCTCGGGTAACCAAAAAAAGTGTCAGCTAATATTAGCGCTAATGCGAAAGTCACCGTATTTACTACTTGATGAGCCAAGTGCTGCGCTTGATCAAACAAGCATTGAGCACCTTTTACAATTACTCGATGTTTATTTAAATGATAAGCCTAATGGGCAAATTATTATTACTTGCCATGAGCCGGCTGTATTTATTGAGCATGGCTTTAAGTGTGTTTCGCTATGAGTTTCGCGAGCGTGAAAGGCAAGCTTGAGCAGTATCGTGCATTTATGAGTTATCGGTACCTAGCATACACGTTTGAGCTTAAGCAGCTGCTACTGCAGTTAAAAAGCTTTGGTTTGATATTTTTAGTGGTGTTGGGTTCATCTATTTTAGGCTTGGTGTTGTTGCTCTTTTTGGGCCTAGGGAAAATTATAGATAGTACAGATGCACCTGCATATGGTGCCCAAATGGCCTTGTTTTATTTGTTATTGCAAAGTGTGATGTTAAGCGCGATTAAGTCGGCAATTAAAAATAGCAAGCAACGGCTATTTCAACACACAATAGCTTGTCCTAGCTGGCTGAACATAGCAGATATTAAATTATTACTTATTAGTAATGGCTGGCTTATAGCGAGTCTGTTGATAGCGCTTGATTTAACCTGGGCTCAGTGGATAAAAGTACCGCATTTTTTTGTTTTTATGTTTATACAGTTAGGTTTAGGCATTGTTTGTTTATACAAACCTAGCGCGCTCGTTTATGGATTTACTTTAAGTACTTTATTTTTGTTTACTCCTTTTGAGTTATCGCCGCTAATTTATCATTTGGGTTTTGCAATTATCTTTCTTTTAAGCGCATCTATACCTGTCATTAATATAAATGGAATGACGAGTGCTCGGTCTTTATTTAGCTTTTGGTTTTGTTACTTCATAAACCATAGTTGGACATTAGTATGGCGTATATCGTTGCTTTTGTGTGTATTTATGGCATCGGCTGAGTTATTAGAAAAGCGGCCAGATCTTGTGAATATAATAGGCGGTGTGGCGGTTGCTTTTATTGTACTTTTTAGCAGCTCATTACAATTTGATTGTACTAAAGTTCATGGACAACATCGGTTGTTTTTTAAAATGAATCAAAACGCGCGAGCGTTTTATATTAGCCAGTTTATGCCCAGTATGCTTTTGTTTTTAGGAGCCTTTTTAGCCTATAGCATTACGTTTGAGAGATTAAACAGCACTTTGCTAAACCTGGGGTTTGTGTGGGGTTTATTGCAGGTTTATTTTGCACAAAAAAAACCAGCGCATTATGCGCTGGTTTGGATTATTTCTAACGTTGGGTTGCTTGCTTTACTAAACTAGTTAAGCGGCATCCACTTTTGTAATAACGCTATCACGCGCTGCTTTACCTGCAAGCAAATCAGCAGGGTCAAAATCGTCTACGTTGATTACGTCTAAACGAGCTTGCTCTACAGCAGCTAGCTTATCGGCCTCGGCTTGGCTTAAAATACCTGCTTCAAGACCCATTTGCGCTACTTTATCAAGTTGGAAGAACGGTAGTTTCACACCTTTCTCTTTACATACTCTTTCAAATAATGGCTCAACTTCAAGTACGTCTTTAAGCGTTTGCTCCTGACGACCTACAAGATTAAGAGGCTCATTTGTTAAGTATACATAACTTGCTAAACGGTTACGTGTTTCGCTAGGAACTTGTAAGATTTGAGCTAGTTTATGCTCTAACTTATCAGTCGGTTTACGTACCGGGCGACCAAACGGGAACAATAACACTTTTAATACGCCACGAAGTGGTGCAGAAGGCATATTGTTAATTAAGTCAGCAAGCGCACGTTGACAGTGGTAAAGGTGATCCTGACAGCTCCATTGAACAAGCGCAAAATCTTCTTTTTTACGGCCTTCGTCGTTGTAACGCTTAAGCGTTGCAGATACTAAGTAAAGGTAGCTAAGTAAGTCACCTAAACGTGCAGAAATACGCTCTTTACGTTTAAGAGAGCCACCAAATACAGCCATGCTAATATCTGACATAAGTGCTAAAGAAGCACTAAAGCGCGACGCTATACGGTAAAACTCAGCTGTTTCGTCATGGTAAGGCACACTTGTAAAGCGAGCACCTGTAAGGGCTAGCCATTTAGTACGCACTAGGTTTGACATAGTAAAGCCTATATGACCCATTAGCGCTTTATCAAATACGTTAAGCGCTTCTTCGCGGTCTTCAATTTCGCACGCACCTAGCTCGGTTAGTACAAACGGATGACAGCGAATCGCACCCTGACCGTAAATAATCATATTACGGGTCAGGATGTTTGCACCTTCAACGGTTATGGCAATAGGTGCACCTTGATAGCCACGACCTAAATAGTTATTTGGACCAAGCATGATCCCTTTACCGCCAAGAACGTCCATTGCATGGATTGTTGCATCGCGCATTTGTTCGGTTAAGTGATATTTAATAATCGCTGATACAACAGATGGTTTTTCACCTAAGTCAACCGCACCAGTCGACATACTTACTGCAGCATCTGAGCTGTATGCGTAACCGGCAAGTTTAGCCATTGATTCTTCAACACCTTCCATTTTACCAATCGGTAAACGGAACTGACGACGAATACGGCTGTATGCACCCGTAGCGGTTGCAATCATTTTAATGCCGCCGGCAGAGTTAGACGGTAATGTAATTGCACGGCCTACCGATAAACACTCAACTAGCATGCGCCAGCCTTGGCCAGCCATATCTGGCCCACCAATAATGTAATCAAGAGGTACAAAAATGTCTTTACCGCGAGTAGGACCATTTTGGAATGGTACGTTAAGCGGGAAGTGACGACGACCAATTTCTACTCCAGGAGTATCTGTTGGGATCAATGCACAGGTAATACCTGGCTCTTTTACATCACTTAATAAGCCATCTGGATCTTGTAATTTAAATGCAAGACCAAGCACCGTTGCCACAGGCGCAAGCGTGATATAGCGCTTGTTCCACGTTAGGCTTATACCGACAACTTCTTCACCGTTCCATTGTCCTTTACACACAACACCGTAATCAGGGATTGAACTTGCGTCAGAGCCAGCTTCTGGTGATGTTAATGCAAAACATGGAATTTCTTGACCGCTAGCTAAGCGCGGTAGGTAATGGTCTTTTTGCTCTTTTGTACCATAGTGTTGTAATAATTCACCTGGACCTAACGAGTTTGGAACACCAACAATTGACGAAAGTAATGTTGATTTACTTGTTAGTTTTTGAAGTACACAAGACTGAGCAAACGCAGAAAACTCTAAACCGCCGTATTCTTTTTTAATGATCATGGCAAAAAATTTATTGTCTTTGAGGTATTGCCATACATCTTGCGGTAAATCAGTTAGCTCGTGAGTTGCTTCCCAATCATCTAGCATGCTACATACTACTTCAACAGGGCCATCTATAAAGGCTTGCTCTTCAATAGTAAGTTTAGGCACAGGGTATTGGTGTAGCTTCTTCCAATCAGGGTTACCGCAAAATAAATCAGCTTCCCACCAAGTTGTACCCGCATCGATAGCTGACTTTTCAGTGTCAGACATGCTCGGTGTTACTTTTTTGAATACCGTAAAGATAGGTTTGATGATGTATTGCTGGCGAATACCAGTAACTGAAAGAGGCACTGCGATGATCAAAAAGATCAACCAGCTAATTAAACCAAAAGCACCTGCGAAGGTACCGATTAATAATGTTGCAGCAGAAACACCAAGTGCTGTGTTCCAACTCGCTCTGTGGTAAATCGCAGTGCACAGCAGCACGATTAAACCGAGTGTAAATATGAGTGTCATTTTAATTCCTTAATAGAGGTCAGACCACCTCATTTAGAGTAGCGCTAGTCAGCTCAAGTTTCAAGTAAATTAGCGTGTAAAATTATAGTAAAAAGTCAGAAGTTTTGCTTTACAAAATACCTTTTAAGGGGACGGATAGTGCTTTTTGCCATACACATTATGTTTTTTATTAATTCAGAGCGTTAAAAATTTATAATTCAGGTAGCCATAATGATTTTTTTAAGTAAATATGCAACTAATTTAGAAAATTTTTTTTGTAAAATGTACTGCTATTTATCCGTACTTTTTAAGGGCTTTTTTATAAATGTGTGAATTACTTGGTATGTCTGCCAATGTGCCTACTGATATATGTTTCAGTTTTGCAGGGCTATTAGAGCGTGGTGGTAATACGGGGCCACACAAAGATGGATGGGGTATTACGTTTTATGAGGGAAAAGGCTGTCGAACTTTTAAAGACCCAGAACCAAGCTACCAATCAGAAATTGCTAAGCTTGTTAAAGCCTATCCTATAAAAAGTGTGTCGGTTATTAGCCATATACGTCAAGGTAATCGCGGGCGAGTATGCCTTGAAAATACCCACCCGTTTACGCGTGAGCTGTGGGGGCGAGAAATAACCTATGCACACAATGGGCAGCTTTCAAACTATCACGATTTAAAACCCGAATATTATCGTCCAGTGGGTAACACTGACAGTGAACTCGCTTTTTGTTGGTTGCTTGATAAAATTCGTGAAAAATACCCTAAACGACCTTCTAATATGGCGTCTGTTTTTAGATACGCTGCCAAGCTTTCTCACACGCTGCGTGAAAAGGGCGTATTTAATATGTTGTTGACCGATGGCGTATTTGTTTTAGCGTACTGCACAAATAACTTACATTACATAACGCGCCGTGCGCCTTTTGGTAAAGCTACATTAATTGATGCCGATATGGTTGTTGATTTTCAAAAAGAGACAACCCCAAACGATGTGGTAACTGTCATTGCAACAAGGCCGCTTACTAACGACGAGCGTTGGCAGAAAATGGAGCCAGGAGAGTTTTCGTTATTTAAAATGGGTGAGCTTATATAGTTCACCCATTTTGCAAATAAATCGTTAGCTAGTTCGCTTGAAGGTTTTTAGTGTGCTCAGCTGTTGCGGTTGGGGCGGTCACAGTAAACGAGTTCATTTGAACTTCAAACTGCTCAGTCCCTTTTTCACCTTTCCACATGCGCACAAGCATGTAATCCATTTCAGGTGCAAACCAAGCGAGGGCTTGTCGCTTGTCGGTATCGTATAAACGTTTTACTTTAATTGCCTCTATGTTACCTATAGGCAAAGAAATCATCTCTGTGCCTACCACTTCAAAGTTATAATCCCGACGGTTACCTTTTTTATCAACAAGCGGAAACGAGAAGTTGGTTTCGCCTTTCTTTAACCCTTCACGAACCTGAACTTGATACGAAATGGCATCTTGAAAATCATCAGTCCACTCGCATTTTAGCGGGTACTCACTGTTACTGCTGGTAACAATTTCATTCTCTTTGTCAAAATCAATTTGATAGTTTTTATCAGGACCTGTTCCTTTACGTACCATTGAATAATGATCAGGAGACACCTTACCGTCTTTAAACGTAAATTTAGAGGTTTCTTTACGCGAGTCAGAAAAAATCATCCACTCAATGTCACTGTGGTAGGTTAATTCATAATTTTCATCATCAAGCTTTTTAAGAGAACGAACTGCCGTGCCGTGATTGCTGCCTTTACGCAAAATATCATACTTGGCTTCGTATTGAGTCAATTCGCCTGCAATAAGGCTTGTTGGAAGTAAAGCGCCCGCACATAGCATTAGGGCGCTTATTTTTTTATTGTGGGTAGTGCGCGCCGTGTGCAGGAAGTTGTTTTTTGTCAAGAACCGCATAATCTGCTTCCATAGTAAGTCTTTGTTCACTGAACCATTTGACCACCAAAGGATAAATTATATGCTCTTGTTCGTGCACGCGTTTTGCTAATGTGTCTGCTGTATCATCCTTGAGTACAGGTATTTGCGCTTGAAGAATGACCGGACCACCGTCTAATTCTTCAGTTACAAAGTGAACACTTACGCCATGAACATCGTCTTTTGCATCAATTGCTCTTTGGTGGGTATTCAGCCCCTGGTACTTAGGCAACAAAGATGGATGAATGTTCAACATTTTTCCAATATATTTTTGCACTAAGCTAGGTGTAAGAATACGCATAAACCCAGCTAATACAACTAGATTTGGTTCAAAAGAGTCAATAACGTTCATTAACTGCGCGTCGTAGGCCTCGCGCGAGTCAAAATCTTTATGACTGAGTACTTGCGTTGCAATGCCTGCATTTTTAGCTCGTTCTAGGCCATATGCGTCTGCTTTATTGCTAATAACAGCCGCAATATGTCCGTTTATCTCGCCACGTTCACAGGCATCAATGATGGCTTGTAAATTAGAGCCACTGCCTGAAATTAAAACTACTAGACGAGTAGGTGCCATTACTTAGCACCACCTACGATGTCTACTTGCTCTTCGCCTGGTGCCGCATCTTGGATTTCGCCAAGGTGCCAAGCGTTTTCACCTAAATCTTTAAGCATAGTTAAGCTTTGCTCAAGTTTATCGGCAGGAACAACCAAAACCATGCCTACACCACAGTTAAATGTGCGGTACATCTCATGCGTAGTAATGTTACCGTTTTCTTGTAACCAGTTAAAAACACTTGGCCACTGCCAACTGTCGCCTTTAACCACAGCTTTAGCTGATGCAGGTAATACGCGTGGAATATTTTCCCAAAAGCCACCGCCAGTAATGTGCGAAAGGGCATGCACGTCAACGTGCTTAAATAACTCAAGTAAAGGTTTAACGTAAATACGTGTAGGCTCTAATAAATGCTCGCCTAATGTTTTACCATCAATTACTTGATTGGTGTCGGCGTTAGATACCTCAAGTACTTTACGAATTAAAGAAAAACCATTTGAGTGTGGGCCACTAGAGGCAAGGGCAATAAGCTGATCGCCTGCAGCTACTTTAGTACCATCAATGATTTTTGATTTTTCAACCACACCGGTACAAAAGCCTGCCATGTCGTAGTCTTCACCATCATACATACCTGGCATTTCTGCTGTTTCGCCACCAATTAGGGCACAACCTGAAATTTCACACCCTTTACCAATACCTGTTACTACGTCGGCTGCTGTGTCTATGTCTAGTTTACCCGTTGCGTAGTAATCTAGAAAAAACAGGGGTTCAGCACCTTGAACAATTAAATCGTTTACACACATAGCTACTAGGTCAATACCTACGGTATCGTGCTTTTTAAGGTCAATTGCCATACGCAATTTAGTACCCACGCCATCAGTACCCGCTACTAATACAGGTTGTTTATAACCTTCAGGAATTTCGCAAAGTGCGCCAAAACCACCAATTCCGCCCATCACTTCAGGACGACGGGTTTTTTTAACTACGCCTTTAATACGCTCAACAAGTGCATTACCAGCGTCGATATCTACGCCCGCGTCTTTATAGCTAAGAGACTGTTTTTGTTCGCTCACAGGTTTTCCTCAAAATAGTTGTTTTGGGTTGCTTAGAAACGCGCGTATTTTACAACAATTGCATCTGCGCGGCTAGCGTAAATATAGGTTTGAAATAATTAACAAGGACACTTGTCCTCTGTTTGTTGTTTAAATAAACAAAAAAAACGCCCGTTGGCGTTTTTTTAGTATTAAAAGCGTTAAATTAACCGCTATGCTTTGGCGGTTAGTATCGCTCTAAGTGGAGCAGGGTAGCCTTCAATGGTTTTACTGGTGTCGGTTGGGTCTAAAAAATCAACTAACGATTCGTTTTCCATCCAATCGGTTTTGCGTTGTTCATCAAGCGTGGTCATTGCGCAATCTTTTATTTGCACATCTTTAAAGCCAACGCGCTCCATCCACAGTTTTAATGCAGCAGTACTTGGAATAAACCACACATTGCGCATTTTTGCGTAGCGGTCGGTAGGCACGAGTACTGTATTTTCGTCGCCTTCAATAACTAAGGTTTCAAGCACTAACTCGCCGCCCGGGCGAAGCTGCGCTTTTAACTGCGCTAAAAAATCAATTGGTGAACGACGATGATAAAGCACCCCCATTGAAAATACCGTATCAAAGGCTTTAAGCTCTGGCAGGGCTTCTACACCTAATGGTAATAAATGCACGTTTTCGTCGGGGTTGAAGTGTTTAATTGCCTGAAACTGGCACAAAAATAAGTCAGAAGGATCAATACCCACTACAAACTCGGCGCCTTCTCCGCGCATGCGCCATAAATGATAGCCAGAGCCACAACCAATATCTAACACTGTACGGCCTTTTAATGGCTCAATATGTGGAAGGAGGCGATCCCATTTCCAATCACTGCGCCATTCGGTGTTTATTTCAATACCGTGCACACTGAATGGGCCTTTTCGCCAAGGCATCATGCGCTTTAATAAGTGTGTAGTTTGCTTTTGTTGGCCTTCACTCATTTCCCCTGGTGCGCCAATTTCTACTTTAGTGGCTATATCAACGTGAGTTGTGTTTATTTCAGGCAAATTTTTAAGCACTTTTTGCCATTGTGGTAAATCACCATGGCTTGCCTCTAACTGCCAATGTTTTAATTGGGCAGGTAGCGTTTCTAGCCAGTGGCTAAGTGGGCTTTGTGCAATTGCAGCGTAAAATTGGTTAAACCATTGAGACATAAATTACTCTTTTTATTTAATTGCTACCATTGAGCAAAAATTAAAACATTGATACCACACTTGTGTTTGGCTAAAGCCAATATCACTTAACCTATTAATATGTGTGCTGAGTGTATCGGGGCGCATAACGTTTTCTATTGCTGTGCGCTTCTGGCTTATTTCAAGCTCAGAGTAGCCATTATGACGCTTAAAATCATGATGCAAGTCAATCAGTAAATTATCGCACTGCTCGTTTTCGGCTTTAATTTTTTCACTAAGTAGTAATACACCACCGGGCTTTAAGTTAGCGTAAATTTTTTCAAGCACAGCTTGGCGCTGTGCATGGGGTATAAACTGCAGTGTAAAGTTCATTGCTACAACCGATGCGTTTTGAATTTCAAGCTCGTTAATATCGCCAAGGGTAACAGTAACCGGCACGTCCGATTTAAACCCTTGTAAATGCACCTTACAACGCTTAACCATGGCTTGTGAGTTATCTACTGCAATAATGTTGCAATTATCGGTGCGAATATTACGGCGCATGCTCAGCGTAACCGCGCCCAATGAGCAGCCTAGGTCATACAAGTTAGAATTACTTTGAGCGTATTGGCCCGCTAATTTACCCATAGTGCTTACAATGGTGGCATAACCAGGCACTGATCGCTGAATCATATCAGGGAATACTTCAACCACATTTTGGTCAAAGCTGAAATCTTTTACTTGTTGCTCAGAGGCGTAAATACTGTCTTTTATGGTCACGAAGGCAGTCTCTTTAAAAATAATAAGGTTATTTTAACATTTTATGCTGGATAGTCAGTGATAAATTCAGTAGGTTGGCTAGAATTATGAATAATAAGTACAAAAGAGAACGTTAAATGAGCAAAAGTAAAGTTATTAGCACCGACGATATACTAGCAACGCTTTGTCACTCTGTGACAGGGGTACTTTCATCAGCAAGCGGTAACGAAATAAGTTACTCGGCCATGGTTCAAAAAATAACACGCACCTGCATGCGACCAGACATTGGTTGCTTTGTATTGTTTGATGGCGGCTTTACAGGGCTTGTTGTAACCAACTTTACATCGCAGGCTGCAATGGAAATCTACGGCGACTACATGCGCAACATGGGTATGCCAGAAGAAGAAATTGCACATAGTCACTTGTCAGACGATGTTTCAAACGTAATGGGCGAGTTAATGAACCAAATAGTAGGTGACTTTACTTCTAAGGTTCGCGAGCAATTACATACCTCTATTACGCAAAATCAGCCAAAAATGATGGCGATTAATAAACAAGTGCAAATTTCGGTAGATACCACAATGGATCGCCCACAAGCACGACGTGTTACTTTTACTACACGTAATCAAAATATTTTTTACCTAGAACTGGCAATGGATAAAACAGAGTTTATTAAACTACACGATTTTGACATTATTGAAGCCATTGACCCTGACGACATTATTGAAAACGAAGCAAAGCAAAAAGCTGAAAAAGCGCAGGCTAAAAAAGAGCCCGTGCAAGATGATGCCGATGACGACTTTATGGCTGAGTTAGGGCTTTAATGTTATGTAGGTTGGGTAGAGCGAAGCGAAACCCAATACGCTTTTGAGCTGTCAGTTTAAAGCTTTCAGCGATCAGTAGAAAAGTTACCAAAGAGAACGCGATGTTAAATCGCGTTTTTTATTTAAATGACTAGCTAATTGTGAAAGTCACATCGATTTCTAAAACGCTTACTTTTATTATCAGAAAGTGATTTTTCTATATGTTCAGCTCTTTGTAACATATCATTAAAGAACTTTTCCGTGGATATATTATTCCTAGGAGAAACAAAGTAGCTGCCTTGTAGCTGTAAAAGAAATTTGATTGAGTCCTCGAGAGCAATTGAATGTTCAACATTTTCAATATAGTTTCTATACATTTCCTCCATCTCTTTTTTTTGTTCTTTTGATTGTTCAAGCAATTTTTTATGTTTATCTATGTTTAAAGATGCAAAGTTAGGAAAAGAGACTTCTAATTTCGCACAGACTAAGCTGTGTTGGTCATATGCATCAGTAAGGTTATCAATCGATTTTGCAAATAAAGCTCTAATATTCATTTTTACTTCAGCTAATTTCATTCTTTCTTCATGTGCTCTAGATGCTTTTGCATTTGAAAGCATTTTAAAACTTAGATAGACAGCGAAGATACTTATGATTAAAAAAAGTAGTGGGTATATTTCAATCACAAATTCTAGAAAAAGTCCTAAATCTCTTAAACCCATTTTTAATTCCTTAAATTGTTTAGCACATAAAGTTGACTACTAACTCTTTTGGATAAGGTTGTATTTAATAGAGCCTTAGCCATAAGGATTCTCTCCCATCGCCACCACCACACAAAAAATCCGTAAGTCTAACTCTAGCTGGTGGTATTGTGGCTCCATGTGGCAACACAGCTTATAAAAGCTTTTGTTGTGGTCTTTTTCTTTAAAATGGGCTAGTTCGTGCACAACCAGCGCTTTTAATAATGGCTCGGGGGAGCGCAGTAAATCGCTGTTTATTGCTAAATCGTGTTTACGGGTTTTACCTTGCATACGGTAGGTGTGTGTACCCAATGCGTTAGTTACCATGTCGCCTTGTTTTTTAAACGCCGCGCGACCAAACGGTGGCGCATTTTTTAAATACTGCTTTTTAAGTTCTGTTGCGTAGCTGTAAAGCAGTTTGTCGCTAGTAATAGTATGTGCATCTGGGTATTTTTTAAGTAAGTAGTCACATACCTTATTGTTACTAATAAGACTTAATACTTGCTCAACAATATTTGCAGGGTAGCCTGTAAAGTAACGGGCGTATTCACTCATTTTTATGTCTCTATATTTTTGTTTTAATTTTAAAACAGGGCGTGCTGCTGCGCTTCTTTTTCGCCGCTGAACGGGTTGAGTACTGGGTGATTATACCCAAGATCTTTACAAAATTGACGTGCAAGTAGTGGCGACTCACGATTATCGGCTGTATGAAAAAACACATAAGGGGATTTACCCTCATCAAGCCATTGTTTTACTTTACTCAGCCACGGTTTATAAAAGGCTTGATAGTCGTTTTGTAAATCAGCGATTACAAATCGGGCCATAGGCTGCGAGCCAGTAGCTATTGCATGCACTGGTAAGTGAGGTTTTTTTTGTTGGGCGTCTATTAGCGCTTCGGTGGTTGGCTTTACTGCAAAAAGCGCTCGTGTATCCATTGAAATACGATTTATGTTATTAGCCATTAATAGTTGGTTGAGTGCTACCTCGGCTTCGCCTTTTTTGAAAAATTCAATATGACGAACCTCTATACCGTAAGTAAGTTCTTTGGGGAGCAAGCTGATAAATTGCGCCAGTTTGGGTAAATCGTTCGGGCCAAATGCTTTGGGTAATTGCAGCATTATTTGCCCTGTTTTTTCAAGTAAAGGAGCAAATAATGTAAGCCAGTCGGTAAGCTCTTTTTGCACGTTGCTAAGCGCTAGCTCGTGGCTAAAACGACGATGGAATTTAAAGGTAAATCTAAAATTGTCAGGTACGCTTTGCGCCCAGCGCAAAACAGTACTAGGTGATGGGTCGGCGTAAAAGCTGGTGTTACCTTCTACCGAATTAAAATGCTGTGCGTATTGGCTTAGCATGTCGGCGTTTTTACATTGGCTTGAAAATAAATTGCCTTTCCATGCACTGCTAGACCACTGAGGGCATCCAATATATAACATAAGAAATAGCTGATAAATTACATCGTGGCGCCAGTGTAGCAAATACCAACAGCGCCTGCTTTAAATTAACACCAACACACCAAACACGCCTAGCATCTTCAACCTACTTGGGTATAATGCAGGGCTTAATTTGAATATTCTTAGATTGCTTACGGCTTTATTTGAAGTGTGGTAGCTCTTTTTTAAATTATGCGCCTATAAAAACAAATAATTTTTACCGTTGAAGCCTTTTATCTGACAGGAAAACTATGCGCTCTATATACTGCGGACAGCTAAATAAAACTCACGTAGATCAAGAAGTTGAACTATGTGGCTGGATCAACAAACGACGTGACCTTGGTGGACTTATCTTTGTCGATTTACGCGATAGAGAAGGTTTAGTACAAGTTGTATTCGATCCAGAAGTTGAAGGACTCATGGATACAGCGAACAAGCTTCGCCAAGAATTTTGTGTTCAGTTAAAAGGGGTTGTACGTGCTCGCCCAGAAAGCCAAGTAAATAAAGACATGGCAACAGGCGAAGTGGAAATTTTAGGCACCGAGCTTACAATTATCAACCGCTCAGAGCCATTGCCGCTTGATTTTAACCAAACAAACTCTGAAGAGCGCCGCTTAAAGTACCGCTACTTAGACCTTCGTCGCTTAGAAATGAGCGACCGCATTAAATTACGTGCTAAAGCAAGCAGCTTTGTTCGTCGCTTTTTAGATGAAAACGGCTTTTTAGATATCGAAACACCGGTACTTACAAAAGCAACGCCAGAAGGTGCACGCGATTACTTAGTACCAAGCCGTGTGCATAAAGGCAGCTTTTACGCATTACCGCAATCGCCACAATTATTTAAACAATTGTTGATGATGTCAGGTTTTGACCGTTACTACCAAATTGTTAAATGTTTCCGTGATGAAGATTTACGTGCCGATCGCCAACCTGAATTTACTCAAATAGATTTAGAAACCTCGTTCATGAGCTCGGATCAAGTTCGTGGTATGACTGAAAAAATGATCCGTGAAATGTGGCAATCGTTACTCAACGTTGACTTAGGCGACTTCCCGATTATGCCTTACTCTGAGGCAATGAGCTTATATGGTTCTGATAAGCCAGACTTACGTAACCCAATGAAATTAGTAGACGTTGCTGATTTAGTAAAAGATGTTGAGTTTAAGGTATTCTCAGGCCCTGCAAACGACGAAAAAGGCCGTGTTGCTGTATTAACAGTACCTGGTGGCGCTAAGCTTTCGCGTAAGCAACTTGATGATTACACTAAGTTTATTGGTATTTACGGTGCTAAAGGCTTAGCATGGATGAAAGTAAACGACCGTGATGCAGGCGCTGAAGGCGTGCAATCGCCAATCGCTAAATTCTTAAACGAAGATGTGATCACACAGTTACTTGAGCGTACTAATGCACAAACTGGCGATATCATTCTATTCGGTGCAGATAAGCGCAACACAGTAAATGAAGCCATGGGTGCACTACGCCTTAAAATTGGTGTAGATCTAGAAATCACTAATCTTAACAGTTGGGCACCACTTTGGGTTGTAGACTTCCCAATGTTTGAAGAAGACGACGAAGGCACATTACACGCTGTGCACCATCCGTTCACTGCACCAAAAGATATTAGCGCAAGTGAGCTTGAAGCAAACCCTGCAGCGGCTATCTCAGATGCCTACGATATGGTATTAAACGGCTACGAGGTGGGCGGTGGCTCGGTACGTATACATAATGCAGATATGCAAGAAGCAGCATTTAGAATTTTAGGAATTGATGCACAAGAGCAACAAGACAAATTTGGCTTTTTACTTGATGCCCTTAAATACGGTACACCGCCACATGCAGGTTTAGCATTTGGTCTAGACCGTTTAGTTATGCTTTTATGCGGAACAGATAACATTCGTGACGTTATTGCTTTCCCTAAAACTACACAAGCGTCTTGTTTATTAACCGACGCGCCAAGTAAAGCGAACAATGATTCGTTAACTGAGCTTTCAATCAGTGTGGTAGAAAAATCAGCCGCTAGCGAAGAGTAATTTGAGCTGAGTTTACAGCATTGAATTTAAAACCCTTAAGTTGTTTGCTTAAGGGTTTTTTTGTGGTTAAATTTAGCGCAGATTATAATTTAACCACTATGAAAAGGAATTCCCATGTCAATTAATCTCACTTTATTTGGCGAGTTTTTAACATTTTTCATCTTATTTTGTATTCCTATTTTTGCGCTTATTAGCTACAAAATTGGCAAGCGAAAAAGCACCAGCCCAGGTGTTTTAGCTTTTGTAGGCGGGTGCTTAGCATTATTTCCATTATTTGGGCTTATTTATATTGCAGTGCTTGCGCTAAGAAAAGATTTGCCAGAGAGAGGCGACTACAGCCATTGATAATTGTGAAGAGGAAAGCGTTAAGTAAAAAGTGTAACTAAAACATTAGAAGCAAAGACGATGCCTAAGCTTCTAAACGTTACATGCGTTGTTTAATTATCGGCTAGGACCATTTTTATTGCGTGCACTGGCTAGTTGCCTAGCAATTGCTAGTAACGCCGGCGAAATATCGTCAGCGCCATTTTTAATTAAAGCAGTAACATCACCAGATGAAAACAGCCCATCACGCGGTGATTTAATTCCTAATTCACGAACAAAGTCCTTTGTTTTACCTGTACTGCCGGTTTCAATAAACTTAAATATAATCCGTTCATTGTTGTTTTTAGCGGGTGTTTTTAATGTGCTAATTTCATCATTAATTAAGGCTAACTTTTCTTCTAGAATTTCAATGCGCTGTTCAATGGTGCTGTATGATTTCATGTATTGGATCTTTTACTGAGTATATTGGAACAATTGCCTCTATTATCGCACAATTTTGCGTTTGCGGCTGTTAGTCTTTTTCAACATTTATTAACTTGCAATTTAAATGTAAATAAATTTGGTATAACCACACAGACTACTATTACTTTTAAGGCTGTCATTAATAGTATAAAACGCCTAAACTAACCCGCATTAATTATAATAAACAATACGTTAAGTAATATGCATAAAACACTTTTTTACCTCACACTTCTTTTCACATGTGTAAGCTCCTATGCCAGCGAAACATATATTACAGACATTAGCCGTGATCGTGAGATCCCAATTAGCATTTCGTTGCCAACAAATAACGTTAAATGCAGCAAACAAAATAAATGCCCAGTTGCCTTTATTAATGCAGGGTATGGTATGGGTCACAATAGCTATACTTTTGCCAGTGATGAATTTAACAAACAAGGCTATTTAGCCATTGCAGTGGGCCATGAACTAAAAACAGATCCTATGTTAAATGTGCATCCACCTTATATGGCAACTCGCATGGAGAACTGGCACCGCGGTGTGGTCACCCTTAAGTTTTTAGTCAATAAATTAGCAGCCAAATACACAGAGTATGATTTTTCAAAGCTCACTTTATTTGGTCATTCTAATGGTGGAGATATTTCAGCCTTGTATGCTGCAATGTATCCTGATGAAGTCAGTGATTTAATTACGCTTGATCATCGCCGCATGTTACTGCCTCGTAATAAAGATATTCGTGTACTTACCCTTAGAGGTATTGATTACCCGGCAGATGTCGGTGTGCTTTTAAGCGAAAAAGAGTTGAGTGAGTTTCCGGTTACTCAATTACGTATAGAAAAATCGCGCCATAACGATATGTATGATGGTGGTCCTGACTGGCTGGTAAACAAAATGAGAAAAACGATAAATGAATTTTTGATATATTAACTATCATCTTGGATGGATATATATTTTTAAAAGGAGTTAATAAACAATGAAGTATTTAGTGAAAGGAAACATCGTTTTTTTAATTTTTATTATGTCGATGTTTTATGTTAAGGCAAGTGAACCTGATTCGACAACTGGGTTGCATGTAATAATTGATATTAAATCAAATGGCGACCTTATTGTTACTGAGCAATTTGATATAAATGCTGGTGGTTATATATTTAAACACGGTATTTATAGGCGTATTCCATTATTACTTGAGGGTCAGTACGGTGGTAAATACTTAGCTGGTTTTAAAATGCTAGATGCTCAGTTAAACAATGCGCAAACACCTTACGAAGCCACTATCTCAAATGGAAAAGCAGTTATTAAAGTGGGTGATTCTGCAAAAAAATTGGAGCATGGGCCTGCTAAATTTGTTATTTCTTATCAGTTATCAAATGAAATTCGATTTTTTAAGCATTATGATGAGCTTTACTTTAATGCAATTCCTCACCATTGGGTAACAACAATAGAAAAATCAACGGTTGTTGTTAATCTACCAGAGCAATCAAAAGCATTAAAATGGAAAGCGTATACAGGCCAATACTCAGAGACCGCCCAAGATTATCTTGATGAAAACCCTAAGCCGAATCAGGTTAAATTTACTGCAATAAGTGAATTAGGTCGAGGTCAGGGAATGACCGTTGTTGTAGCCCTTCCAAAAGGCATAATAGATGAATCTTCGGTATCTTACTTTATATTTTTATTAGGTTGGTTAGAATGGGTTTTGCTAATCACGTTTGTAGTTACAGTGGGAAGCTTTGTTTATTGGTCATGGCGTAAGGTTGGGGTATACCCTGATGAAAGCATTATTGCCCCAGATGTAATGAATATTCCCAAAGAAGTTACTCCTGCAATCATTAATTACATATTAAATCACGCAGTAATCATAGGCAGCAGCACGGCAGAGTTGGTTGCAGCCAGCACTAACTTGGCTATTAAAGGCTATCTGGATATATCGTATGAATCTCATCCATGCGATAGTGCTATTAAAGAAGGCTCTTACTATACCCACATATTAACACTATCGCTCAAGGATAGTCTCACTGACACTTCTTTACCAAAAAGTGAGCAGTGCATTCTTGATTGGGTAATAAAGCAGGGAGGTAGCTATCAAATTTCTCGTAAAAATAGAAAACTAAATAAAAAACTTCTTAGCCAGTTCTCTGGTGCGTTAAGTAAAGACTTAAAATCGACAAGTATTTTTACATGGAATATTAAATACACTTTATTAACATTAGCACTGTCGTGTTTTTTTGTTGGCTTACAATTATTATTGGGGGTTTCAGATTGGAGTGACATTTTTTATGGCCCTCTTGTTTTGCTTGTCACTTTTCCTGTTGCGATATTATGGTTGGGTATTTACGAGAGTTTATTCGAGGAAAAAGATGAGAATAATGAGCCACAGTGGGAAAAGAAGGGCTTAATGGTATGTGTTACATGGCTCCCTTGGATGTGGTTTTTATGTAGTTTTTTACCTTTGTTATCGATATCTGTGGCTTTTTTACTGCTGTTTTTCCTAACAGCATTAACTTTGAATCGTGGACCTACTCAATACGGCAAGCCATTACTCTCAAGCGCAAAGCAAATAAAAGAATACATATCAGCTAAAAAAAAGCCTGAAGAGGATAATTTGCTTACTATAGCCGTATATGAGCAACTTCTACCTTATGCGGTTTCGCTTGAGTTACAAGATGAGTGGTCGGAGCGATTTGATGATGCGCTGAGGCTTAAAAGAGCACAATTTAGAAAACTGAAAAAACGTCAAAAAATAAAAGTATCTGAATCTCTTAACCCATATAGATATAAATCTACATGGTTCTTAGGTAATTTTTCAGACCAGACAGAGTTCCTTAGCTGTATAGACAGTATGAGTTACTCAGCCCTAGGGGCTTCAGCGGTTGCATCCTCTATGTCCAGTTCAGGCTTTTCCGGTGGTGGTGGTTTCTCCGGAGGTGGTGGTGGAGGTGGTGGAGGCGGAGGTTGGTAAAATGACTGCCTAGATACTTTAGAAAATACCTAGGCTAAAAGTGAACATGACTTACTCAACATACCTATTAGCCCAGGTCGCAATTATACTGGCTGCGTAGTCGGCATCGTTTTTATTAGTCAGTAAATGATCGGCGTTATCTAGACTTATAAAGCTTTTTGGGTGCTTAGCGGATGCGTAAATTTTTTCAGCTTCAGTAATGTTTACGGTTGTATCAACCGGTGAGTGCATGACTAATAAAGCGCGTTTAAGTTTACTTATGTGGCTTTTATCGTATTTAGCTATATCGTCTATAAATTGCTTTTTAATGGTAAATTCACGGCCAGCTAAACTCACTTTTGCTTCGCCAGCTGCGTTTATTTCATCTAAATGGGCTTCAAAATTATGTGCTACATGTTGGGCATCTGACGGTGCGCCAATGGTTGTAATAGCTGTCACCTCAGGAATATATTGTGCAGCAGCAAGCACTGCGGCACCCCCTAAACTGTGACCAATGAGTAATTGCGGTGCTTTAAAGTGCGCTCGTAAATGATCAGCAGCAGATACTAAGTCTTGAATGTTCGATGAAAAGTTACTGTTTGCAAAGTCGCCATCGCTGTTGCCTAGGCCGGTAAAATCGAAACGAAGTACAGCGATTCCTTGCTGTGTTAAAGCACGACTAATACGTGTTGCTGCTGCAATGTCTTTACCGCAGGTAAAACAATGGGCAAAGAGGGCATAAAATTTTACTTCACCATCGGGGAGTTCAAGTTGTCCGGCAAGTTCTAAATTACCACTTTTAAAAGATACTTTTTGTCGCATGGGTCGCCTTTTTGAACAAATAAAATACGTTGTAATACTAGACCATACATATGCATCAATGTGTGCAAATTCAATCGCTTTTATTTATTGATCTTGATCAACGCACCCTTTGATGGGGGCGCTTTGCGGACATATGTCCTTATGTTTTTGGGGCTGTTTGTCTATCCTCGCATGGCGCTATAATGAAGTCCTTGCTACTTTATATACATAAAAGTACTTGAAGTACCTAACTTCAAATAACCTATTCACTGGAACGTACAATGCAATTACCTACTGTTGATTATAAAGCTCCCGATGCGGCTGCACAATTTGTTGAATCGTTAAGAAATACTGGATTTGGTGTTTTAAAAAATCACCCAATTCCACAGTCTTTAGTTGAGTCTATTTACAAAAACTGGCAAGACTTTTTTAACTCAGAGCAAAAGCACGACTTTTTATACTCTAAAGAAACACAAGACGGTTACTTTCCGCCTTCTGTGTCTGAAGTAGCTAAAGGCTTTACCGTTAAAGACATAAAAGAGTACTTTCATGTTTATCCAAAAGGGCGTGTACCTGCCGAACTTGAAGCTGATGTACGTGAGTACTACCGCTTAGCAAACGAGTTTGCTGCAACACTTTTAAGCTGGGTTCAAGCTGAGGCGCCTGCCGATGTGCGTGCTAAGTTTTCGATTGATCTAAAAGACATGATTGCAGACTCTGATCAAACATTGCTACGTATTCTACATTACCCACCAATGACAGGTGATGAAGAGCCAGGCGCAATTCGCGCAGCTGCACATGGCGATATAAACTTACTAACTGTATTACCAGCGTCAAACGAGCCGGGCTTACAAGTTCAAAAAACAGACGGCGGTTGGTTAGATGTACCATGTGATTTTGGTAGCTTAATTATTAACATTGGCGATATGCTGCAAGAAGCATCTGGCGGTTATTTCCCGTCTACTATTCACCGAGTTATTAATCCAACGGGCAAAGCGTCAACTAAGTCGCGTATTTCATTACCGTTGTTTTTACACCCGCGCCCAGATGTTGTACTTTCAGAGCGTTACACCGCAGATAGCTACTTGCAAGAACGTTTACGCGAGCTAGGTGTTAAGTAATACCTGAGCTTAATTAAGCCTTAATTTAGGTTTCTAAGCATTTACAAAAAACGGCTTTTAGCCGTTTTTTGCGTTTTAAGCTTAGTAATATATGGCTTCAATTGAGTGCAAAGTAAATAATGGCATGCATTCTAGCTCACGACAGGTATAATGCGCGCAACTGGCCGTTTTGGCCTTATTTAAAAGAGAGTTTATATGAGTTTTGAAGGTCTAGGTTTATCACAGTCTTTAGTTAATGCGGTTTTAGAAAAGGGCTATGAAACGCCAACGCCAATTCAGGCTCAAGCAATTCCTGCAATTATAGAGCGTCGCGATGTAATGGCGGCAGCACAAACTGGCACAGGTAAAACTGCGGGTTTTACGCTTCCACTTATCGAACGTTTATCTACGGGTCCAAAAGCAAAAAGTAACCATGTACGTGCGCTTATTTTAGCGCCTACCCGTGAACTTGCACTTCAGGTAAGTGAAAACGTTGAAGAGTACGCTAAGCATTCAAATGTGAGTTCGTTTGTAGTGTATGGTGGGGTTAAAATTAACCCGCAAATGCAGCGCCTTCGTAAAGGTGTCGATATTTTAGTGGCAACGCCTGGGCGTTTAATTGATTTACATAATCAAAATGCCGTTAAGTTTGATAGCGTAGAAGTGCTCGTTTTAGATGAAGCCGACCGCATGCTCGACATGGGGTTTATTCACGACATTAAACGCCTTATTGCTAAAATGCCTGCTAAGCGCCAAAACCTCATGTTTTCGGCAACGTTTTCAGATGATATTCGAGCGTTAGCTAAAGGATTAATAAACGATCCGGTTGAAATTTCAGTCGCTGCAAAAAACACCACAGCTAAAAGTGTAACGCAAAGCGTTTACGCGGTAGATAAAGGCCGTAAAACAGCTTTACTAAGTCATTTAATTCGTAGTAACGATTGGCAGCAAGTTTTAGTATTTAGCCGCACTAAGCACGGTGCAAACCGATTGGTTAAACAACTTGAGCGCGACGATATCGCAGGCGCAGCTATTCATGGTAATAAATCGCAAGGCGCACGTGTAAAAGCGTTAGATGGTTTTAAAAGTGGCGAAGTACGTGTACTTGTAGCCACTGATATTGTGGCACGTGGCCTTGATATTGTTGAGCTTCCGCATGTTGTTAACTACGACTTACCAAATGTGTATGAAGATTATGTTCACCGTATTGGCCGTACAGGACGTGCGGGTGCATCGGGCCATGCAATTTCGTTTGTTACAGTTGATGATGCAGTCGATTTATACGGTATTGAACGCTTTATTGGTGAGCTTATTCCTCGTGCTGAAGAAGAGGGCTTTGAACCAGTAAACCCAGTAGCAGAACGCGCATTAGACGCACGCCCATTACCTGCTAAAAAGCCAAAGAAAAAGCAACCTTTTAACAAGCCTAAATCTGATAGCAGTAAGCCAAATAGTAAAAAGCCAAATAATGGCGGCAACGGTACTGGCCCTCGTCGTGGTGGCTCTAAAAAGCCTGCCGCTAAAAAAGATGATAACGCACAAAACCCTTGGGCAAAGCGCCAGTCGGTAGGCGGAAACGGTCAGCGCCGTCGCCGTCCAAATAATAATGACTAATTAGGTTTAGTTAGTTTTAATACAAACGCGCTTACTTTAAACGGTAGCGCGTTTTTTAATGTATTAAATACTTTACCATTAAACCTACAAACAAAGTCACACTTACGCTAAGTAGTGTGCCTAACATTACGTATTCAGTGAGCTTTTTATCTTTACTGGCGCTTAAATCGCCAAACCTAAAGACCGACTTAGCCGCTAATAAAAATCCAACACCCGCAAATTGATCGAGTAAAATAAAGCTCAGCATTAACACGCGCTCCAACATGCCAATACTTTGCCCTGCAAGTACTAAGCTGCCTTTACTGCTAAAGTTACCCGTTAAACGCTCTAGCATCATTCTAATAAATACTGCACTTGGGCTTAAAATAATTAAATAACCGCACACAACCCACAACACATTTGGGTTAGTGACAAGTGAATATAGGGTGTCTAAAAAGTGTGTATTATCGCTCAGCCATACGCTTAAGTAGATTATTACGGCTATGTGGGCAAATTGATCCATTAAAAAGGGCACGACACCTTTGCTTGAGTAAGATTTGGCTATATCAATTGCGTAATGACTAAGCATAATAACGGCGGTTGCTATTACAACACTGCTAATTTGTTGCCAGCCATAAGTGTATTCCCACGCGCTAATAATTATTGCGCTAGTGACCCCATGAACCAATACATGAAAATACAGTTTAGTTGCCTTGAAGTGGCGGGAGTTTCTGTCGTTAACCCAGCTCATAGGTTGCCAGTAAAAATCAGCCAATAAATGGCCAATAATTAGGGCTACGAGTAAAAGCGAAAAAGCCATTAGCATCTCCCTTGATTTATATTTTTTATAATGTTGCTCGCATGCTCTAAAAATCGTTCGATAAGTTGGTAATGGGCTAAATTAAGTAGCTTAGTTACGTTTTCTCTGCTGGTTTTAAGATCTTTTGCTAAAGCTGCATGGCTATTATCTGTACTGGTTAAATAGGCGTACAAAGCATTGGCTTGTTTTTGGGTTATTTTAGTTAGGAGTACATCAGCAAAGGCTAAATTAAGGTTTAAACTTTCATGGATGTTTTGAGGAGGCGTATTAAATAAAAACCGTTGATTGGCTATTTTATCAAGGCCATGACCCGAAAGAGTAAATGCTGAACCTGTAGCTGTTTTTATATCATTGCGCGGGTTATCTATTTCCCCAATAGCCATACTTTGTCTGACTTCGTACCCTGATGCCTTCAAATATAAATAAATTAAAACGGCATGCTTAAACAAATACTCAGGGTCATTAATTTGTAATTGAAAAGAGTCGCCTCGATAAATATTCCAAAGTGTACTCTCGCCCGATATACAACGTAAACTTTGCTCTAGCTCATAAAGCATGGCATCGTATTGCTGTTTAGGAATAGTTTGCGATTTAATAATATCGCCGCTGATCACACCAATCATAACAATCCAAATTAGTTACTTTTTTAAATGTAACCAAAAATGGTTACATAGCGTTATGTAACTAATTTAGGTTACTTAAAAGCAAATAGCAAGGTACACTGAGTTTAAATTATTTGGCTATGGCTATTATTCTAACTAGGGCATTACATGACTTCATTTAACTCGCAGCAAAACATTAAACCGCGTGTAGGTATATTTGTTGACGTACAAAATATTTATTACACGTGTAGAGAAAGCTATAGCAAAAACTTTGATTACAATGCTTTTTGGCGAGTTATCCAGGAGCAGTACGAAATAGATTGTGCGTTTGCTTACGCTATTTATCGTGGAGATGAAAAGCAAAATCAGTTTCAAAATATTTTGAGAGCGATTGGGTTTGAGGTAAAACTAAAGCCGTTTATTCAGCGCCGAGATGGCAGTGCAAAAGGCGACTGGGATGTAGGCATAACGATAGATATGTTAGAGCATGGAAAAAATCTCGATAAAGTAATTTTACTCTCTGGCGATGGCGATTTTGCACTGTTACTTGGGCATTTAAAAAATCAATATAATGTGCCGTGTGATGTTTATGGAGCAGATAAGTTAACCGCTGAAGTACTCAAACAAAGTGCGGAGCAGTTTCATTTGATTGATGATAGTTTATTACTTTAAAGCTTAAAAAAAGAGGCTAAGTGTCTGCAACATGAGAGTTTTTAATACAGAGCCTATATAGTTTAATATAGGCTTTATTGTTGCTGTAATAAATTGGGTTTGCTCGTCGGTTATGTTAATTTTAAGCGATAACGAGTAATTAAGGATTTACATGCTCAACTACAGTGATATGCCACTTGATAGATGCTCCAATGTGCGAAAAGACCCAATATGGCTCAAAGGTCAATTGTCGTCGCAAAGCGTGTGGCTTTTGGTAAAAAACAACGAGACATTATTTATTAAAAATACGCCTCAAATAAAGTTTTTACCGTACGAGAAAATTGCACAGCTAAACTTAACCAATGCGCTATTTTTAGGCTTAAACACCACACAACAGGGGGTGTTTGCCCTCGATGTATCAACTATTGATGACACAACACTTACCCCCATAATAAGTGGCGCAGAGTTTATGGACATTCGTAAACAGGGCCCACTTGTTGATATAAAAGAGGGCTCGATTGCTGCACTTGCCCGCGGGCTTTGTTATTGGCATGCAACTCATCGTTTTTGTGGGCGCTGTGGCAGTAAAAACCACTTAGTTGAAGCGGGACATTCTCGTTTATGTGTAAACGAGCGCTGTAAACACCCCACCTTTCCTCGTACCGATCCTGCGGTAATTATGGTTGTAACTAAAACGTTTGATGATGGCATTGAGCGATGTTTGCTTGGCCGCCAAGCAATGTGGCCCACGGGAATGTATTCGTCATTAGCCGGCTTTGTAGACCCAGGTGAAACTTTAGAGCAAGCTGTTGCCCGTGAGGTAAAAGAAGAGGCAGGGATTGACGTTGATGATGTAACCTATGTGGCGTCTCAGCCATGGCCATTTCCTTCATCTATTATGCTTGGCTTTTTTGCAAAGGCAACCTCTGAGCAAATTAACGTAGATAAAGATGAGCTTGATGATGCTAGGTGGTTTAGCCGTGAAGATTTGGCAAACTTTGGTAATTGGCATGACGAAGGAGATCATTTAAAACTTCCTCGTACTGATTCTATTTCTCGCTATTTAATTGAACATTGGCGTACTAATCCATAAGGAATAACCATGTCGAGTAACAGTAATAAAAATACTCAGCTTGTGTCATCTGGGCGCAAAAAAGCTTACACCCATGGTGTAGTAAACCCCGTTGTGCAGCGCGCATCAACGGTGGTATTTGATTCGGTTGCAGAACTTAAAGAAGCGGCGAAGAAGCGTGGCGATAAAACCCTTTTTTATGGGCGTCGTGGCACAACCACCCATTTTGCATTACAAGAAGCAATTACCGATTTAGAAGGCGGTGAAGGGTGTGCACTTTATCCGTGCGGGGCTGCTGCAATTAGCCAAGCGTTATTGTCGTTTTTAAAAAGTGGCGACCATATTTTAATGGTTGATAATGCGTATGAGCCTACTCGCGATTTTTGCGATAAAATTTTAGCAGGCCTAGGTATTACCACTACTTATTATCCGCCAACAGTTGGTGCAGGCATAAAAGATTATATTAAGCCAAATACCAAGGTGTTATTTTTAGAATCGCCAGGCTCCATAACGATGGAAATTCAAGACGTCCCTGCGATGGTAAACGTAGCCAAAGAACATAATGTAATGACCATGCTGGATAATACCTATGGAAACGGTCTTCATTACCGTCCGCTAGAACATGGCGTAGATATTAGTATTCAAGCGGCAACAAAGTACATTGTTGGCCATTCGGATGTAATGATGGGGGTTGCAGTGGCTAATAAAAAATATTGGCCAACGCTGCGCGAGCATTCTTACTTATTAGGCCAGTGTACAAGTGCTGACGATGCATACTTAGCACTGCGCGGTTTACGCACGATGAGCGTGCGTTTAAATCAGCATGAAAAGGCGGCGATAGAGGTGGCAAAATGGCTTGAGCAACATGAGTTAGTTGATCATATTCGCCATCCTGCATTTGAAAGCTGCCCTGGGCATGCGTTTTTTAAGCGCGATTTTGATGGCAGTAATGGGTTGTTTTCAATAGTTATGAAAACAGGGAATCAAAAAGCGATAGATGCATTTTTAGATAGCCTTCAGCATTTTAAAATGGGTTTTTCGTGGGGTGGCTTTGAAAGTTTAGTTACCGCTAACTTAACAATGAAAGGACTGCGTTCAACCACCGGGTGGGATTTAGGACCGGTTATTAGATTGCATATTGGCCTTGAAGATATCGACGACTTGTTAGCCGATTTAAGCCAAGCGCTTGAGGTATACAAGCAGCATTTATAATTACGCGCTAGTTACATTTTAATGGTTTGTTACAAAGCTCACTCTTCGTGGGCTTTTTTTTGCTGGTAATTCAAGGTGTTTACACTTAGGGTAGTTATATTAGGCTTTGAACTAAAGCATGAGCAACGTCATTAAGGATAGTCAATGGCAACACCATTACCAATAAACGTAGGGCGATTAACGCAAATTGCGGGATTTGAGCTTGTACGTATGTTTTTAACTAAACGTGGGCTTATAGCACTTGCAGCATTTGCACTCGTTTGGTTAATTATTTTACGCTACCCGATAGGGCAAGCTGTGAGCATTATTAGCTCCCCAAACTTTGAGCAAATAGCTCGTGATATTTCAGGCTCAATTGGCTTGAGTAAACTTCTTGATTGGCCTGAAGCTGAGTTTGCTATGTATTGGCTAATTGCTTTGTACAGTTTTCCTGTGTTTAGTTTATTTATTTGTAGTGACCAAACAGTGGGTGACAGAGAGCGCGGTACACTGAGGTTTTTATCATTGCGTTCAACCCGATTTGAAATTTTGTTTGGCCGGTTTATAGGGCAATTAGCTGTATTAACGTGTTTGGTCGCAATTACTCTTGTGGCTACATTAGCGGTATTAGGGTATCGCGATCCGAGTTTGTTGGTAGGGGGCGTTGGCCGCGCTGTGTCGATATTTTCAATTCTTATAGTTACATTTGCACCATTTGTGGCGTTAATGACTTTAATTAATACTTTTGCACGTTCATCGCGGTTATCAATTGTACTCGCTATTTTATATTTTACAGCGGGTGGAATTGTAGTGGGTTTACTACAATGGCAAATACCTGCATTAAGCGTGCTTGATTATTTATTCCCGGGTGTACAAATAGAGCAACTCGCCGGTCAAAACCTGCCATTATTAAGTGCCGTGGGAATACCACTTGTACAAACAGCTGTGTTACTGGCAGTGGCTCAACGTATTTTTGCAAGGAGCTCACTATGAATCCATTAATTACAGGGCGTAATTTAAGTAAGTCGTATGGGTCTAAACTTGCGCTTAATAATGTGAACTTTGAAATTGAGCAAGGTGCTCCTGTTGCTCTAGTTGGCCCAAATGGTGCGGGTAAAACGACATTATTTAGTTTGTTATGCGGCTATATAGCGCCCAGCAATGGTGAGCTTGAAATACTTGGCCATAAACCCGGCAGTGCCGCCTTATTTAATAAGGTCAGTGCTTTACCACAAGATGCGCAGCTCGATCCGCGTTTTAATATAGATAAACAACTTGCTTTTTACGCCAAATTACAAGGTATGAGTACCAAGCAAAGCCAAACAGAAGCATTGCGCGTGCTTGATTTAGTTGGGCTGCGTGAAATTGCTAAAAACCGTGCAGGTGATTTATCTCATGGTATGCGCAAACGTGTAACAATAGCGCAGGCTCTTATTGGTTCGCCGCAAATTGTTATGCTAGATGAGGCAACCGCAGGACTTGATCCTATTCATGCCAGAGAAGTACGTGAGTTGGTGTCAACGTTGAGCTCTGAAGCAACCTTTATTTTAAGTTCGCACGATTTAACTGAGCTTGAGCGGTTATGTTCCCAAGTGCTGCATTTAGATAAAGGCGTATTGAGTGAGCACCAAACAAAAGTAAATCAAACCGACAAACACTTTTACACATTAATGCTAAACGAGATGTATGAAAACGTTGAGCAACAGTTACAGTTACTCAATGGTGTAAGCTCTGTTTATATGAGCCAACACAAAGAGTATGTTATTGAATACACACAATCTGAGCAGGCACTTGATATTGCACTATTACAGTTTTGCCACCAACATAATTGGCAATACAGGCAATTGGTTAATGGCCATACATTAGAAAATCAAATTTTTAAACAGGAGAAAGTATAATGGGTTTATTAAGCGGATTAATGGGTAACGCAAGCGAAGTTGATGATTCTGATTTAGAAAAAGTACTCGCTAATACATTAATTGAGGGTGAGCACGTCGAAAAAGCCTATAAAGTTATTCGCGATATGTTCATTTTTACTAATAAGCGCTTAATTTTAATTGATAAGCAAGGTGTAACTGGTTCTAAAATGGAAATGGTGAGTATTGCTTACTCTAAAATTACCAAGTTTAGCAAAGAGAGTGCAGGGCACTTTGATTTGGATGCTGAACTTAAAATTTGGATTGGCTCTGACCCAACGCCACTTACAAAAGAGTTTAAAGCAGGCGATAACATTAATGAAGTTTATAGAGTAATTAGCCAACACGCTCTATAATTGTACAACTACTTTAAGTAGTTGTTGACTAAATGTTGCAACTACTTTAATTTTACAGTTTCTTACATCTCCTTACAATTAACTCAACAAATACAATGGCTTAATTAAGTTTTCATTCAGTTTCCCGGCGTTAGCATGTGCCCACTTTAGTAATTTAGCTAAAGCATAAAACGCAATGTACATAGGGAAGTCTTACAATGAAAAAATTAGCAGTTATTATTTCAAGCATTTTATTATCTAGCACTGCGGCTGCTGCAGACAGCTATAACTCAATCAGTAACTTAAGTTACAAAGATAGCGACAATAACGATACCGTTGCTGTAGATTCTATTTATTACCTATCACCTAAAAAAACATTAGGCCCGTACGACCAATTTGAATACATTAATAAACAAAGCAACATTTACGGCGCATACGCTGATGACGACTTTAGCGATACAACGTTAGTTGGTGGTGAATACTTTATTAATGAATTTGTTATTGGTGCATCATACACAAACCTTGATGTTGGCAATCATAACGAAGCATATACAATTTCAGGTGGTTACTTTTTTAACCCAGATTTGCTTGCAAAAGTGACGCTAGTTGAAAATAAAGATGGCGAAGACTTCGCTTTATTCGATTTAGCGTATAACCATATGCTTAACAGTACCGATTACATTGGTGTAACTGTTACTGCGGATGATGATTTTGATTACCGCGCCGTTGCTGCTAAATACTTTATTGATTTACAGCAAGGTAACTACTTAACATTTGAAGGTAAATACGAAAGCATTGATGATGCTGAAAACCAATGGGTGGCAGAAACGAATTACTATTTCTCAAAAGCGACCTCTGTATTTGCAAGCTACGATAAACAAGATACCTACAGCTTTGGTGCTCAGCACTTCATTAACAAAAATATTGGCTTTAAAGTAGGTTACGAAAACAATGCCGATGACTCTGATAATGATGCTTACTTTGCAAACATGCGTTTTCAGTTTTAATGAATAACGCAATTTAAGTTTTCAGCTTAATTGAAATATAAGCCCGCTCATGCAGCGGGCTTTTGTATTAATAAGGCTTATACTTTTTATTTTTTAGTTGCTTTACCCATATCAAAATTAATAATTACAGACTAGTTTATTCTTTATTCCCTAATTTACAGGCTTAGTAGACAGCGTATTTGCAATGATTGTATTTAAACTAAGATGGGTCATACTTAGGTTATTAATTTCTAATGTTAAAGGAATGTAGGCATGTCGGTATTTATCATTTTACTGGTTGTTATGGTGGTTATTTTTGCTGTTAAAGATATCCGCTTAAACCTGATCAGTAGACCCACGTTTAAAATGTTTAAAAAAGTACTTCCACCGCTTTCGCAAACAGAGCGAGAGGCTATGGAAGCAGGCGATGTTTGGTGGGATGGAGAACTATTTAGTGGTAACCCTGATTGGAAAAAATTACACAATTTTCCAAAGCCAGAATTGAGCGAAAAAGAAAACGCATTTATGGCTGATCAGGTTGAGACCCTAATGGCGATGCTAGATGATTACCAAATAGTGCAAAAAGACAAAGACTTGCCAAAAGAAGTGTGGGATTACTTAAAAAAAGAAGGTTTTTTTGCATTAATTATTCCTGAAAAGTTTGGTGGGCGAGAGTTTTCGGCGATTGCTAATTCAACCATTGTGTCAAAAATTTCGACTAAGAGTTTAACTGCGGCGGTTACCGTAATGGTGCCAAATAGTTTAGGGCCAGGTGAGCTATTGCTGCATTACGGTACTAAAGAGCAACAAGACCGCTGGTTACCAACGCTTGCCAATGGTGAAGATGTTCCATGCTTTGCACTTACAGGCCCAGAAGCAGGCTCTGATGCCGGTAGCATTCCAGACTCTGGTGTTGTATGTAGAGGAGAGCACAATGGTGAAGAAGTAATTGGCCTACGTTTAAACTGGTCAAAACGTTACATTACCCTTGCACCCGTTGCCACAGTATTAGGACTTGCTTTTAAAATGTATGACCCCGATGGTTTATTAGGAGACGAAAAAGAGCTTGGTATTACGTGCGCACTTATTCCAACCGATCACCCAGGAGTTAAAACAGGTGAGCGCCATTACCCACTTAATATGGCATTTATGAACGGTACAACTTATGGTGAAGACGTGTTTATTCCGCTTGACTGGATTATTGGTGGGCAAGAGTGTGCGGGGCGTGGATGGCGCATGCTGGTGGAGTGTTTAAGTGCAGGGCGTGGTATTTCGCTGCCGGCTTTAAGTGCTGCAACCGGTCACTTAGCGGCTAAAATGACTTCAGCATATGCCGTAGTTCGCCAGCAATTTGGTGTATCTATTGGGCAATTTGAAGGTGTGCAAGAAGCACTTGCTCGCATTGGTGGTTTAACTTACACGCTAGAGTCATGTCGGTTAATGACGGCTGGCGCAATCGATTTAAAGCTTAGCCCTTCGGTTGTCACTGCTATTGCCAAATACCATATGACTGAAATGGGTCGTACAGTCATGAATGATGCGATGGATATTCATTCAGGCAAAGGCATTCAGGTGGGGCCAAATAACTATCTGGCACATGGTTATATGGGAATACCGGTGTCTATTACGGTAGAAGGCGCAAATATTTTAACTCGAAATTTAATGATATTTGGCCAAGGAGCGACCCGTTGTCATCCCTTTGTTCTAAAAGAAATGGAGGCAGCTGCACTTGAAGACGACGATGCTGCTCTGAATCAATTTGATGGTTTATTAATGAACCATATATTATTTGCGGTAAGTAATGCCAGCATGGCTTTTATACATGGTTTAACACGTAGTTACTTTGCAAAAGCGCCTGTTGGCGGCGAAACCGCAGTTTACTACAAGCACCTAAGCAGAATGAGCAGAGGCTTGGCTATTTGTACCGACGTAGCCATGTTAATGTTAGGTGGTGAGCTTAAACGCAAAGAGATGATATCTGCCCGATTAGGCGACGTATTGAGCCAGTTGTATTTAGCTTCTACGGTTTTAAAACGCTATGAAGACGAAGGTCGTCAACAAGCAGACTTACCTTTTGTTAAATATGCGATAGAAACATCGTTATTTGAAATTGGCCAAGCGTTTGATGGTTTTTTCAAAAATTTCTCAAACCCAATTATTAATTTTGTGCTTAAGCGTATTGTATTTCCAATTGGCAATCATTACGAAAAACCAAGCGATGAAATTGCACAACGTATTTGCGAGCATATGACACAACCAGGTGTGTTTAGAAATCGCTTAACTCATTTGTGTTATGTAGATGAAAACGCAGGTACAGGGGGAATGGAAAATGCATTTTTAGCTATGCACGATATGCAGGCTCAATTCAAAGATTTAAAACAATGGCAGCGCAAGGGCAATATTCCTGCAACGCTCGATATTGAAGGTGCGATTAACTTTGCATTAGACAATGATTTAGTAACGCAAACCGATGCCGATGCTATGCACCATGCCAATAAGCTACGTAAGCAAGCAATAGCGGTTGATAACTTTCAGCAAGGCGAGTTGTAGCTAATTATTTGAACCGTAAATAAAAAAGGCCTTACATGTGTAAGGCCTTTTTTTAATACAATGATTAACGTGCGTATGGGTCTGCAACTATTTTGTCGATATACCATTTACCTTTTTTACGTAGCATTTTTACGCTACGCATATCATCTATTTTGTTACCATTTAAATAACCGGTGAAAATAAGATTTATTTTAGCATTGTCACCATACTGTTCGCGTACACTCATATTGGTCATATCGACTTCAATAATAACCTCATCGTACTGCATGTTAACTAAGTTACGAGTAAATTGTTTAGCTGTACCGTACGACTTCATGATTCGCGTAAGGTTGGGTGTTGCCATGGTTGTTGCTTTTTGAAGGTCTTGCTGATTGTACAAGGCATCAAAGTAGGCTGTTGCAGTGTCTCCGGGTGAATCGCCAAGTTTTTTTACATCATCGCCACAGGCAACTAAAAACAAACACAGAATAAGGCTGACTAAATAGGTTATTTTTTTCATATTAATTTTTGTTAGTTAGTTTTATTTAAGTGTGTGGTGAATTAGCTAATATGTAAAGACATGGAAGGTAAATAAAAGATATTACAGAGTAAATAATAAAAAAGGATGCCTAAGCATCCTTTCAAAAAAATGGTTAGTTATGCTTATTGAACAAGCTCTTGGTCGCTAAATTCCTCATCAAATAGCGGGCTTGATAAGTAACGTTCAGTGGCACTTGGTAAAATTACAACTATATTTTTGTCGGCATTTTCTGGTTTTTCAGCAATGCGTTTTGCTGCCACTACAGCAGCGCCCGATGAAATACCCACTAGTATACCTTCTTTTTTCATTAGCTCATGTGCCATAGCAATTGCATCTTCGTTAGATACTTGCTCTGCAGCATCTATTAGGCTCATGTCTAGGTTTCCAGGGATAAATCCTGCGCCAATACCTTGGATTTTATGTGGCCCTGGCTTAACTTCTTCACCGGCAAGTGTTTGGCTGATCACTGGTGAATTAGTTGGCTCAACAGCAATAGACTTAACATTTAGACCTTTTTCTGTTTTAAGGTAGCGACTAACACCTGTTATAGTCCCGCCAGTACCTACGCCTGCTACAAAGTAATCTACTTTTCCGTCAAGAGCATCAAAAATTTCTGGACCTGTAGTCTCAAAGTGTATTTTTGGGTTTGCTGGATTCTCAAACTGCTGTAGCAAGATATACTTTTCAGGATCGGTGGCTTGAATCTCTTTTGCTTTTTGGATTGCACCATTCATACCTTTAGCACCCTCTGTAAGCACAAGGTTAGCACCCAACGCTTTTAGAAGTTTACGACGCTCTAAGCTCATAGTGTTAGGCATAGTAAGCGTTAGTTTATAACCACGTGCTGCGGCAACGAAGGCCAATGCAATACCTGTATTACCAGATGTAGGCTCGATAAGTTCTTTACCCTCAGTTAGCTGACCTGCTTTTTCAGCCTCCCAAATCATCGATGCACCAATGCGGCATTTTATACTAAAGCTTGGGTTACGCGCTTCCACTTTAGCGAATACATTCCCACCTGTAACACGTTTAAGTTTTACCAGTGGTGTATTACCGATACTAAGTGAGTTATCTTCAAAAATAGTAGACATAATGTTCCTTTGGATACAATCTGATCAACGTGCTAATAGCCTTTGCTACTAACTATATGTTGACACTTTACTGAGAGTTTAAAAAAATAAAAGTAAAGTTTGGCTATAAGATATATCTATTGAGCTTATAACTAAGTGAAATAAAAATCTATATTAGCTGTGCCTTTTGTTATTAGGTGCGCACATTTAATTTAATGATAAGACGCTTTTGTTTGTTATGTCGGCTTTTTACCTATAAATAAAATAAAGAGACGCTTAAATATTTAAATAGGCGCAGACACTCATGCGGCCTAACGGCTAATAAATTGAGTGATTTTTGAATATGATACTTTACCGAGGTCAAATGCACTTTTTATTGATGATTATTTATGCAAACAAACTTTAGTTCAGCGGTTTTATGACACAAGCTAACCAAAACATGATAAAAACGTTTATCTAACAATAATTGAGTAATAAAAATGAAGTTAATTTTAAAGTTAATTGCCGGCATTGTGGCTGGTATATTGGTAGGCTTTTATGTGCCTTTGACAGGTGTTGAACTCTTATTTACGGTTAAAGAGTTAATTGGTCAAATTATTTCCTTCACTATTCCTCTTATTATTTTGTTTTTTATTGCTTCTGGTATTGCAGGGCTTCCTAAAGGTTCTGGCCACTTACTTGGTAAAACGGTTGGATTTGCATATAGCTCTACCGTCATTGCCGGCACGCTTGCTTTTTTATTAGTCAGTGCTGTTATCCCATTTTTAAGTGGGGGTATTACATTTGAAGCTGAAGTAGCCACGGAAATAGGCAGTTTTATTGATATAGAAATCCCACCATTAATGGGGGTGATGACTGCGCTTGCTACGGCTTTCATATTTGGTATTGGTATGAGCCAGCTTGAATTAGACACACTAAAAAAAGTATCTGATCAGGGTCGTGATGTAATAGATGCGTTATTGTCAAAAGTGATTATTCCGGCATTACCGTTTTATATTGCCGGTGTATTTGCTGAAATGACTGTAGCAGGCACAGTGGTTGATACGCTGCAAACATTTGGCGTGGTGCTCATTGCAGCCCTTGTAATGCATTGGCTATGGTTAAGTGTTCTATATATTGCAACAGGCATTTTATTGAAGCGTAATCCACTTGAATTAGTTAAAAATATGCTACCGGCTTATTTTACTGCATTAGGTACTATGTCGAGTGCAGCAACTATTCCTGTGTCGTTGCAATCAAGTAAAGCAAATAATGTTAAAGAAGACGTAGCAAACTTTACTGTACCTTTATGTGCCACCATTCATTTGTCGGGTTCAACGATTACGATTGTTACGTGTGCCATGGCCGTTATGTTTTTATCGCCAGGTATGGAAGTGCCATCGTTAATGGGCATGTTGCCATTTATATTTATGCTCGGTGTTGTGATGATTGCAGCGCCAGGCGCACCGGGTGGTGCGGTAATGTCGGCGCTTGGGCTTTTAACAAGCATGCTTGGCTTTAATGAAGGGGCTGTGGCATTAATGATTGCACTGTACTTAGCACAAGACAGCTTTGGTACGGCATGTAATGTTACCGGTGATGGTATTATTGCATTATGGGTTGACCGTTTTAGTGAAAAGTCAGCCTCCTAAATCGCTGGGCACATTGATTTCAGTACTTTTAACTTTAGTTAACGTGCCTGAGTGAGAGCGATAATATTAGTTATTGTTTCGCTTTAACTGTGTTAATGTGACAAATTAAATTATTTAGACGTGTGTAGTTGAGTTAATGAGGGTATTGCATTGATTAATGTACTTTTAGTTGATGATCATGAACTAGTACGAACTGGGATCAGACGCATATTAGATGATGTGCGTGGGTTTAAAGTTGTAGGTGAAGCAAAAGACGGTGAAGCCGCTGTTCAGTTTTGCCGACAGCACACACCTAATATTGTACTTATGGATATGAATATGCCTGGCATGGGTGGATTAGAGGCAACTAAAAAGATTTGTCGCTATTGCCCAGACGTAAAAATTATCGTTCTTACTGTTAATTGCGAAGACCCATTTCCGTCTAAAGTAATGCAAATTGGTGCTCACGGCTTTCTTACCAAAGGAGCTGGCTCTGATGAAATGGTTCGTGCCATTCGTTCAGTTCATGCAGGTCAACGCTACATTGCGCCTGAAATTGCACAACAAATAGCACTGGCACAGGTTACTGGTCGTACAGACGAAAATCCGTTCCAGAGTTTATCAGAGCGCGAACTTCAAATAATGCTTATGATCACCAAAGGTGAAAAAGCACAAGATATTGCAGAGCGCTTAAACCTCAGTTCTAAAACAGTTAATAGCTATCGTTACCGAATGTTTGAAAAATTGAATGTAGGTGGCGATGTTGAACTTACACATTTAGCTATTCGTCATAAGATGATTGACATAGACGTGTCGTACTAACCCTTTTATATGTCTGAATTTGATCACGTACATTTTTTAAAAACGCTATCAAGCGAGCCCGGTGTTTACCGCATGCTTGATAGTGACAACCAAGTTATTTATGTTGGTAAAGCTAAACAATTAAAAAAACGCGTAAGCAGTTACTTTAGATCCAACATTACCGACAGCAAAACCCGTGTTTTAGTCAGTAACATTAATGATATTGAAGTCACACTGACCAACACCGAAACCGAAGCGCTACTGCTCGAAAATAACCTCATAAAAAAATATCAGCCTCGTTATAATATTCTACTGCGAGATGATAAGTCTTACCCCTATATTTTATTAACGAACCATAAGCATCCGCGGTTAGCGTTTCATAGAGGTAGCCGCAAAATAAAAGGCGAGTATTTTGGTCCATTTCCGAGTGCAGGCGCTGTCTCGGAAAGTTTGCGTTTAATGCAAAAAATATTTCCCGTTCGTCAATGCGAAGATGCTTATTATCGTGCCCGAAGTCGCCCTTGTTTGCAGTATCAGCTCAAGCGTTGCTCTGCGCCATGCGTTAATAAAGTTACCGAGCAAGACTACGGTGAACAAGTTGACTATGTTCGCAAATTTTTGACGGGTAAATCGGATGAAGTCATTGCCGAACTAATAAAAAAAATGGAAGCAGCCAGTGCGGAGCTCAACTTTGAGCTTGCCGCAAAAGTACGTGACCAAATAATGCTACTGCGTAAAATGCAGGAGCAACAATCTATTTCGGGTAACTTTGCAGAAATGGATGTGGTGGGCTTTGCGCATTTAAATGGATTAAACGGCATACATTTATTGATGATTCGCGATCATAAAGTGCTCGGCAGTAAAACGTACTTTCCAAAAGTACCCAAAGATTCAAGCGAGCAAGAAATTTTAACTTCATTCTTAGGTCAATATTATTTAGCACCAGGTGCAACAGGACGCATTGCTAAAGAAATTATACTCCCGTTTGAAATAGAAGAGAGCAGTGCGTTAAGCGAAGCACTGACGCAAATAAGCGATCGTAAAGTGGCGCTTAAAGTGGTTACACGTGGAGAGCGCGCGCAATACCTTCAACTAGCAAATAAAAATGCGTTAAACAGTATTGCTGTCAAACAAAGTACACAAGACTCTATTAATAAACGCTATGCCCAATTAAAAGCAACATTACGCCTAGATGATATAGCGCGAATGGAATGTTTTGATATAAGCCATACTATGGGAGAAAACACGGTAGCAAGTTGCGTTGTTTTCGATTCGCAAGGCCCAAATACAAAAGAATACAGGCGCTATAATGTAACCGGTATAACCGGTGGTGATGATTATGCAGCCATGGAGTTTGCTTTAAATAAGCGTTACAACAAATTAGTGGATGAAGACAAAATCCCCGATGTAATATTTATAGATGGCGGTAAAGGACAGTTAGGGCGTGCAGAGCAATATTTTTCTAATTGGTCTCATTCTAAAATGCCTCTGCTAGTCGGGGTTGCAAAAGGAACGAGCCGTAAACCTGGCCTAGAAACATTACTCATAGATGGGGGGCGTAAAACAATTCCGATGGATTCTGATGCGCCTGCACTTCACCTAATACAACATATACGAGATGAATCTCACCGTTTTGCAATAGCTGGGCATCGTAATAAGCGTCAAAAACAGCGAACACAATCATTGTTGGAAGAAATTAATGGAGTAGGTTCTAAACGTCGCCAAACATTATTAAAATATTTAGGGGGCATGCAGGGGGTAAAAGCTGCTAATATAGAACAATTAAAGAAAGTTCCCGGGATCAGCCCTGATATGGCTGAGAAGATATTTAACCATTTACATGACAAGGGCTAGCCCTTCATGCGAATATAAAAGAAAAGACATATCCAAGTAGTTATGTGGAATATTCCAAACACACTCACAACATTTAGACTTTTTCTTATCCCCATTTTTTTGGTGATATTTTATTTGCCTTATAGCTGGGCTTTTTTTGCTGCCGCTTTTATTTTTTGGCTTGCATCAATTACCGATATACTTGATGGCTACCTTGCAAGAAAATTAGAACAATCAACGCCATTTGGAGCCTTTTTAGATCCTGTTGCAGACAAGGTAATGGTGTGTGCTGCACTTGTTGCTCTCTCTGATCAATATCAGTCAATGTATATGACCATTCCTGCGCTTATTATTATTAGTCGAGAAATAGTTATATCAGCATTAAGGGAATGGATGGCTGAGCAGGGCAAGCGTGGCAATGTAGCTGTATCTAATATGGGAAAAATTAAAACTGCCGCACAAATGTTGGCCATCATTGGTTTGATTTGGCAATATGACACCTGGATGAATTATTTAAGTTTTGGGCTACTCTATATAGCAACCTTTTTGACCCTGAGTTCTATGCTGCAATATTTGAACGCTGCATGGAGTGAATTGACCAAAAATTAACTGTAAATGTATAATAACGCACCGTTTTAGATAAAAAACAAGCAAACAGTTCAAAACTAGCATTTTTTGTATTGACGCGTTTAATAATCTCTGTAGAATGCGTCCGTGTTGAGAGGGCATAGCCCCCAAGATAACGAAATGCGGCACTAGCTCAGTTGGTAGAGCGCGACCTTGCCAAGGTCGAGGTCACGAGTTCGAGCCTCGTGTGCCGCTCCAAGTTATCTAAGGTTATAACCCCAGTGCTGGGGCGGAATGGCAGAGTGGCCATGCACCGGATTGCAAATCCGTTTACCCCGGTTCGACTCCGGGTTCCGCCTCCAATCAACAATCCACACGCTTTAAATAGCAAACTCGATGCCCGAGTGGTGGAATTGGTAGACACAAGGGATTTAAAATCCCTCGCTCTTAGAGTGTGCCGGTTCAAGTCCGGCCTCGGGCACCACTTTGTGGTTTAGTTATATGCACCAACATATAACTTTTAAAATGTAATAGTAGAATTAATATGATGCGGCACTAGCTCAGTTGGTAGAGCGCGACCTTGCCAAGGTCGAGGTCACGAGTTCGAGCCTCGTGTGCCGCTCCATATTAGTTTTATCCACTTGCTTTAAATAGCAAACTCGATGCCCGAGTGGTGGAATTGGTAGACACAAGGGATTTAAAATCCCTCGACTAACAAGTCGTGCCGGTTCAAGTCCGGCCTCGGGCACCACTTTAAATTATAATACCAAGATAATTTAAAGTTGATAAATTAGTTTTTTTGGCATTAGTTCAGTTGCCAGAATGTTTACCGCGATACAGTCGCGTACTAACAAAAAAATTACTGACAAAGTTTAATGCGGCACTAGCTCAGTTGGTAGAGCGCGACCTTGCCAAGGTCGAGGTCACGAGTTCGAGCCTCGTGTGCCGCTCCAAATTATATGGAAGCGTTAAGGCGGAATGGCAGAGTGGCCATGCACCGGATTGCAAATCCGTTTACCCCGGTTCGACTCCGGGTTCCGCCTCCACATAATTTACTCCACGCGCTTTAATTAGCAAACTCGATGCCCGAGTGGTGGAATTGGTAGACACAAGGGATTTAAAATCCCTCGACTAACAAGTCGTGCCGGTTCAAGTCCGGCCTCGGGCACCATCTCTATATAAATCCCAAATCAGAAATCACAAAAACTCACACCACAAATTTTTTAATATATATTCAAATCTCATTTATCTAATCTATTTTTAATATCTCCTTAACTTTACTATTTAAAGATTTTGTCACTTAGCCTTTGCAAGGCCCAATTTTTATCGTCATTACTCTATTTCACTCAGCTCAGTTAATACCAATCCGAAATAGTACTTAATTATGTGAATCTGTATGAGTAACGCACTTGTCCATAACAAAATAAACAAATCAGAACATTAGTAATTTAATTACTCCTTTATCTATCTTTTAGTCAATCAGATATTTTCAACACGATGAGAGTAAGGTTTGCTCTTTTAAAATAAAAAAGTAGTAACTAGAGCTAGATTGAGGAAAATGTGACGTGGCTATAATAAGTTTTAAATGAGTTGTATAAGCGACTCTTAAGAGCCACTTATACCGGATGAATTGTTAGTGCAGTTTGCTTTGAACCTTATAAGTAGGGTATTCGCTTAGCAAGCCTTGTATAAGCGCAACACACATTAAAATAAGTATGATTGAAAATGGGAGTGCAGTAGTTACTACACCAGATTGAAGTGCTTGTAAGGCTTGCGAGCCGCCAACCCAAAGTAACACTGCTGCTATCATACCTTCGACAGTAGCCCAAAATATACGCTGTGGCACTGGTGCATCAATTTTACCGCCAGCAGTTATGCCGTCTATCACCAGTGATCCTGAATCAGATGAAGTGATAAAAAAGACTAAAACTAAAGCAATAGAAATAATAGAAATAAAGCTAGAAAACGGTAGCTGTTCATATACCTGAAATAAAGTAACTGAAATATCAGTCAAACCATTTTGTCCAAGTGGTCCGACTTTGTCTATAGCTTGTGTTATTGCCATATTGCCAAATACACTCATCCACACAAGGCTAAGCAGAGTTGGTAGCCCTATAACAACAAGTAAGAACTCTCGTACAGTGCGCCCTTTAGAAACACGCGCTATAAACATACCAACAAACGGTGACCAAGATATCCACCACGCCCAATAAAATACAGTCCAAGAATGCATCCAATCTTCATCGGGCCTATTAAAAGGATTACTCAATGGTACAAAATGTTCTACGTATGCTCCCAGGGTAAACCAAACAGCAGGGATTGAATCAGAGAATGTAAGTACGATAACAACTAACAGCAAAAAAAACGCACAAATTAAATTAACGTTGCTTAGTACTTTTACACCGCCCTCAATACCTCTAATAACAGAGAAAATAGCAATACACGTTACTAAGCCAATAACAGATATTTGAAAAGCAGTGCCATAATCGGTGCCTAATAGGTAATTTATACCACTGGTCGCTTGTTGTGCGCCAAGCCCCAGTGATGTTGCTAAACCAAATAAAGTCGACAATACCGCGAGTATATCTATGATATGCCCCATCCACCCCCATGCGCGATCACCAAATAAGGGATAGAATACAGAACGTATAGACAAAGGCAGGCCTTTATTAAATGCAAAAAAAGCCAAGCTTAAGCCAACTACTGCGTAAATTGCCCATCCGTGCAAACCCCAGTGGTACATAGTCGCACCTAAAGCTAATGAATGTGCTTGTGGTGAATTGGGTTCAACCCCCATAGGCATATGATACCAACCTGTATAATAAGCTGTTGGTTCTGCAACACCCCAAAATAGTAATCCAATGCCCATTCCTGCAGCAAATAACATGGCAAGCCACGATATGTAACCATGCTCTGGACGAGCTTTGACACCGCCTAAACGAATTTTACCTAAGGGAGAGAATGCCAAGATAATACAAAAGATTACAAAGGCGTTAGCAAGTAACATAAAGTAACTATCGAATTGATTTATGATAGCGTCTTTAGTGGAGGTTAGTGCGTCGCGGGTAACGGTAGGGTCAAAAACCAAGCTAAGCAATACAAATAAAACAACTAAAAAAGCGCTTATTCCAAATACAGGATTATGTATATCAAACCCCCATTTTTGAATATTATCTTGTCCAACTTGATAATCAGTGGTGTCGATACTGTATTTTTTTGTCATGTCACCCATCTGCTTTCCTTTTTTAAATATCTCTTTGTGTTCCTATACGTAGTAAATATAAAGTAGTCGTAAAAATTAACCTAAGTTTTAATGTTGGGTAAATAAACTTTAGAACTAAAAAAGCGAGCCGGAGCTCGCTATTTTATTTTTATTTCCAAGCTAGAGGGTCTACCTCTTTATCTAGTTTTGGATGTTTACTTTTATCAAACGAGGGGATTAGGCCTTTTTTACGTTGTTCGTTATAGTCTTTTGAAAGCCATACAACGACACCTGAAAGCATAAATAACGCGATTACATTAACAATAGCCATTAAACCCATAGATATATCTGCTAATGTCCAAATTAATCCGAGCTCACCTACGGCCCCAAACATAACCATTCCTAAAACAATCAAGCGGAATATAAACATCCCTTTTTGGGAGTTATGTTCTAAAAACATAAGATTAGTTTCTGCATACGAGTAATTAGCAACAATAGAGGTAAAGGCAAAGAATAAAATTGCAATAGCGATGAAATAAGTGCCCCAACTACCAACATGTTCTGATAATGCTGCTTGAGTCAATTCTATACCCAATACTCCTGATTCAGGAATTAATTGCTGAGATAGAAGGATAAGTGATGCAGTCGCAGTACAAATTACAATTGTGTCAATAAAAACCCCAAGCATTTGCACATAACCCTGTGAAGCAGGGTGAGGAGGGTAAGGTGTTGCTGTTGCTGCAGCATTAGCGGCGCTACCCATACCCGCTTCGTTAGAGAACAAACCACGTTTAATTCCTTGGATCATCGCTTGTATTACACCATAACCTATAGCGCCGGCACCGGCTTGCTCTATTCCAAAAGCACTGTTAATTACTAACATGAATACATCAGGAAGTGCAGCAAAGTTAATAGCACAAACATAAAGCGCAACACATAAATAGGCCAAAGCCATAAAAGGCACAACCATTTCAGCAAATCGAGATATTGTTTTAAGGCCTCCAAATATGATGATCCCAGAACCAATAACTAAACAAATACCTACAATATATTTAGGGATATCAAATGCTACTTCAAAAGCGGCAGCAATAGAGTTTGACTGCACAGCATTAAATACCAGACCAAAAGCTAAAATTAAACACAGTGAGAATAAAACCCCCATCCAACGTTTACCTAAGCCAGTTTGCATATAGTAAGCTGGACCACCTCTAAAATTGCCTTCAGCATCTTTTGTTTTATAAGCTTGTGCAAGTGTACTTTCGGCAAAGCTTGTCGCCATACCAATTAATGCAATTAACCACATCCAAAAAATAGCTCCCGGGCCACCCAGATACAATGCAACAGCGACACCTGCCATATTCCCAGTACCGACTCGAGCTGCTAATGAAGTACAAAAAGCTTGAAAAGAAGAGATTTCGTTATTCGCACATTTTCGAGATCCAAACATGACCTTGAACATATGTGGAAATTGTACAAATTGAATAAAACCTAATTTAAAGGTGAAAAATAAACCCGCTGCTATTAATAAGTATACGAGAACGTGCCCCCACAAGAGACCACTTATACTATTTATTATATCTGCCATAAATACTACCTAAAGACATGCGTTAAAAAAGTGACCGCAACTTACCATAGGAATGACAAAGTGTTTAGAATAAACGACCATAAAAACAAAGTTATCAACAGGTGTTTGTGGGTAACTTGTGTTTAGGGTGTGCGCTTGCTTGGGGTGCAATTTAAATCACTTTTTTAGCTAAAAAAGGCTTGCGTTAAATTCGCGGCTCCCTATAATGCGACCCCACTGAGACGGCAGAGCAGGCAACGCTTAAGCTGCAAGCAAACCACTTAGTGAGTCGAGTAAAACTTAAGTTTAGATTTTTATAAAATTTAAAATTAAGTGTTGACAAAAACACAGGAAAGCGTAAGATTCGCTTCCCTTGAGTCGCTAAGGCAACTCAAACGTTCTTTAACAATATAAAGCAATCATCTGTGTGGGCACTCGTACAGATTGAGTTCTAACAGCCAAACTG
>NZ_BAAJMI010000006.1:0-232202 GCF_057554385.1 Pseudoalteromonas sp. 4NS20-0020
TCCAAATAGTAGAAAGCCCGATTCGAAAGAGTCGGGCTTTTTTACGTCTGCAGAAAAGTAATATTTAACATTTTCTTCTCTAAAGCGTAGCGTCTCCTGAGCAAAGCGTCTCTTTGTTAAGAGTGTTTTGGCTATTAAATACACTGGCCTATGGTAGGTAACATTTCACTGTGACTCTCTACCGCTGAGGGCACCATGACATTAACAGGCTCAAATAATAGAGACCTGTTACAGCAGTGTGACGGTTTTTTACTTTCTTGGATAAAATAAAGAACCAAACTAATATCATCTCCATCAAAAATGCCAACCAACGTAAGGTTAAGTCAATTCTATCCCGTGTCTAGATCATAAACTTTTTACCTTTGACTACTGAGTTTTGTAATCTACTTTATTCTTTACATCTCTTCTCATTTTGTTGCAATTTCATTCTTGGCTTACTAAGTGACCTGTGTAAGACTAGCTGTGTTAATTTAGTAAATCAGGTGACATGAATGTCGAATAGTAAAGTTTGGAAACTTATAAGCCTGTTTTGTTTGTTTACGGTGCTTATGGGTTGTCAATCTAAAGAAGAGCAGCTACAACAAACAATTCAAGAGTCTATAAAAAAAGCGGATGCTGAGCTATCACAGCTAGGTAGTGCGCTAGATAATGGCAGTATACGCAATGCAGTGTTACTTAAAGAGTATGGTGCGCTTTTAAAAAAACAACAGCCAGAGCTTTCAAATGTTGTTGATGTAATTACTTTAGATGCTTCGCGCCAAGGTGCACTTTATAGTGGTTTATTACAGCGACTTAAAGAGACTAAAAGTACTTACTTAATCCCCCCTTACGAAGATACGTTGCACAGCATCGATCTTTTACGTGAAGCTGCAAAACCTTCACTGTTCTCTGACGCTTTAACTGATCCAATCAATATGCTTGCTGATATGTCAAAAGGATCGCTAGCTCGCGTTGGTGCTATTAGCCAACAAGCCGAGGGTGAAGGGGTAGGTAACCAGATGGTGGGTAACCCCAACTACGGTAACTGGCAAACAAATAGCAGTGGCATCAGCTTTTGGCAATGGTACGGCATGTACCGTATTTTAGGGGATGTATTTGACAGGGTTGAATACGGAAGCTGGAGTAAACGCCGTAAGTACAGCTATTACAACGATTATGGTCGTTATCGCTACTCAAGCCCTAAACAAATTAAAACACAAAGCGCGCTAGAGACACGTACACGTCAAACATATCAACGCCAAGGTAAGCAGTTCACAAGCCCGTATGCGAGTAAAAAGACTGGTGCATCAGGGTTAAGTCGAAGTAGCTATACACCGCCTAAGAGTCGCAGCAGTTACTCACGTTCAAGTAGCTATAGCAATAGCTCTGGTTCAGTTCGTGACAGTGGAAGCAGAACCTCTCGTGGCGTGAGCCGTGGTAAGTAAAGAATAAAGTTGGAGTTAGAATAATATGTATGAATTTAATGGAATAACTACGTGGTCGCTGCAAGCTTTAGCGATAGACTTTGCAATAATTGTGCTGCTATTTGTTAGCCTTAAATATATAAAAGGCTGGGTTTCAAATTTACATGCCAATGACGAAATAACAGAGCGTGATAATTTTGCCTTTGGTATTAGTTTTGCCGCTGGTTTGGTTGCGCTGGCTATCGTATTAACCGGTGTAAGCAGTGGTGCATTTGCTGCAACTCTTCAGCAAGAAGCACTGCAAATGCTTGGCTATGGTGCGCTTGCCATTGTGTTAATTAAGCTTGGTCACTTTTTTCAAGACAAAGTTGCACTGCGTAAAGTGAGCCTACATGATGAAATTGTTAAAGGTAATGTGACTGCTTCTATCATTGATTTTGGCCATGTAGTGAGTGTGGCAATTGTCATTCGTTCAGCACTGTTATGGGTAGCTACAGAGGGATGGCATGGTTTACCGATTGTCATTGCTGCCTTTGTTATTGGTAGCATCGTGCTGTTATTTGTGAGCCAGTACCGAGTTATGTTATTTAAACGCACAAATAAAAATGGTGACTGTCTTCAACAAGCTATTATTGATGATAACTTAGCTGTTGGTATTCGTTACGCTGGTTATTTAGTGGGTAGTGCATTAGCAATCACAGCGGCAACAGGTGTTGCACCGTATGCTGCAGATAATATTAATGCTAGCCTATTATATTGGGCTGTTAGTGCAGTAGTGAGCCTAGTTGCGTTTATTATTTTACACTTAGTGACCATTAAAATAATTTTATCGGGTTGTGATATTTCTGATGAAGTTAATCGTCAAAAAAATGTGGGTGTAGCAGCTATTTCTGCCGCTGTATCGTTTGCCGTAGGCATCACAATGGCAACCTTATTAGGCGCATAATTCGTGTCATCAACAACTCAAAGCCCAAGTAAGTCTCGCTTACTTGGGCACGATATATTACTTATCACTGTTATGGCTGTGCTCGCTGGGTGCGGCCTTATTTATGAGTACCTACTCTCTCACTATGCCGGCCGAGTATTAGGCTCTGTAGAAAGTGCTATTTACGCCATGATTGGCACCATGATAGTAGCTATGGGGCTAGGGGCTTTTTTAGCGCGTTGGTTTAAAGATGCGTTCACCGCATTTGCTTGGCTAGAAAGCATTATAGCTTTGATTGGCATGGGCTGTATTTTGGCCATAGCAAGTGTGATTGCAGTTAGTTATTCGCTTCCTCATTTGTTCTCGAGCATTTTTAACCTGCCACCTGACGTTGTACTTAATGGCTATGTATTTCAAAAGTTACAAGAATGGTCACGCTTTTTACCTTATGTATTTGGCTTAGTATTAGGACTGTTTATTGGTATGGAAATACCGCTTATAGCGCGTATTCGCCAACATGTGTACGGGCGGTTTTTAGAAAACAATGCAGGAACTATTTATGGTGCAGACTACATTGGGGCAGGTATTGGCGCAGCAATTTGGGTAAGCATAATGTTGGCTATGCCTATCATGCAAGCTGCTGCATGGACCGCTTTATTTAATATTATTGCAGGGCTTGCTTTTTTATGGCGCTATCATACCCATGTTCGCTTTGCTAAAGCTTTGTTGGTTTGCCATATTTTACTGCTTGTGCTGTTTGGCTTTATTTTAGTGCTCGGCAGCAGTTGGATGAATAGCCTAAGCAACGTCTTATATAAAGATAAAGTTATTTATTCTCAAGCGACTAAATATCAGCATGTTGTATTAACAGAACGACTTAGCAAAAATCAACCGCAACCAATTACCGACCTATACTTAAATGGCCGCCTACAGTTCTCAAGTGTTGATGAACAAATATACCATTCAATGCTAGTTTATCCGGCTATGCTTGCCTCTAACCGCCATGATAAGGTGCTAATTATTGGCGGGGGTGACGGTTTAGCATTAAGGGATGTACTAAAATGGTCGGTAAACGAAGTCACTTTAATTGATTTAGATGGACAGTTACTTAACCTATTTGGCCATGAAGACGATAAGTTTACCCCGCCCAAAGCCATCACGCAGCGATTAATAAACCTCAACAACGACTCAATGAAAGACTCCAAAGCTAACATAATTGTGGGTGATGCTTTTTTAGAGGTTGAGAAGTTACTCGATCAAAACAAACAGTTTGACACTGTTATTATTGATTTACCTGATCCGAATCATCCTGACTTAAATAAGTTATACAGCGATTATTTTTATAATCATGTACGTCAATTACTTGCTCCTGATGGGGCTATGGCTGTGCAATCAACGTCGCCATATCATGCAAAAAAGGCGTTTCTGAGTATAGCTAAAACTGTTAAGGCTGCCGGGTTTGATTATGTGGAGCAATACCAACAAAATATTCCATCGTTTGGTCAGTGGGGGTGGACAATTGCTACTAAAATGGGTCAACCAGCCAGTGCACGAATAAGTAATATAGGCGAAATGCCGGTATCGTCACGATGGATAAGTAAAAAATATTTACTAGCAAGTTTTGTATTCCCTAATCAGTATTTTGAACAAATAAATGATATTGAGGTCAATAGGTTAGGTTCTGGTCAGCTTTATGATTATTACCGTTCAGCATGGCAAATAGAGAGTGAATTGTATAAAAACTAACAAAACATGGTTGACATAATATGTCTACCGTGCGAATCTTAACTCAGACATAATATGTCAAACAACACAAAGGCAGAGACATGGAATTAAACGAACTTTCAATAAAATTAGCCTCTTTTGAAACTGAAGGCGCTAACTTTGAGTCTTTCTTGATTGCCAATCCAGGTGAGCAAGATGTTTTACAAGTCATTGTTGATGGAAATGATGAACTTCCAATTTTTGTTACGCAAACTCAAGAGCAGTTGTTATGTATTAGCTACTTGTTTGGCGAAGACGAAGTGAAAAGTGAATTACGCAACGAGTTAAACGAAACATTGTTACGTTTAAACGTGCCAATTCCACTAAGTGCATTTGCTAAAATCGATAATAAATACGCGATTTTTGGTGCACTGTCGGTAAACTCATCATTAGATGATGTTACCCACGAACTAGTGACATTAGCTGACAACGCTATTGATGCACTAGAAGCCGTGACCTTGTATTTAAACGATTAGTAACTAGTTAGTGGAGTTAAGATTATGAGTATTTTAAAAAAATTATTTACAGCAGTACGTGGTGGCGCTCGTGAAGCGGGCGAAGCAATTGTAGATGCAAATGGTATCCGTATTTTTGAACAAGAAATCGCTGATGCACAAAATGCACTTCACCGTGCTAAAAAAAGCCTGACCGAAGTAATGGCTAAAGAAATGCAAACTAAGCGAAAAATTAGCGCTGTAGATGCATCAATTGCTGAACACGAAGCGTATGCAGGCCAAGCACTTGAAAAAGGTAACGAAGCCTTAGCATTAGAAATTGCAGAAAAAATTGGTGACTTTGAAGCTGAAAAAGCTGAAAACGAGCAAGTATTAGCAGGTTTTAGCAACCACATTGTAACGCTTAAGCAGCAAGTTAAAGACGCTGAAAAGTCGATTAAAGAAAATCAACGTCAGCTTACTATGGTTAAAACCACAGAAAGCGTACAGCAAGCAACAATGGCTGTTAACAGCACGCTTAATACGAATAGCTCTTCGATGACCTCAGCTCGACAATCACTAGAGCGTATTAAACAGCGTCAACAAGACCGTAGCGATCAGTTAGGTGCTGCAAAAGAGCTTGAGTCAGAAGTTAATGGCGACGATTTAAAAGCGAAAATGGCTGAAGCAGGCATTGGCGATACAAGTCCAAAAAGTGCCGATATTTTAGCGCGCATTAAAGCCAAGCAAAACGGCTAATAGTTCGTACATTTATAATAAAAGGTAATTAAGCGTCGCTTAGTTACCTTTTTTGCTTAAGGGATGCTTTATTATGTTTAATTTTTTCAAATCTAAAAAAGAGCCAGAACGTCAGCTTAACCATGCAAGTGAGCTTAAAAAGGGTGACATGTTTACCGTTATAGATTCGTTTGCTTATCCGTCGTGGTTAAAAGGGCAAACATTGCGTGTTATTGATGTGCAAACTTATCAATATCAGCACAGTAGTGATACTGAGTTTGTGCTTGAGACAAACAGTGGTCAAGTTGTGTTTTTACAAATAGCACAAGAAGACGGCGAGCAGTGGGCTAATTTTTCGATAAAAGTTCAACGAGATGAAGTAGACGATATTTTCACATTAGATGAATTTGCTCGTATTTTTGATGAAGAGTCGTTAACGCATATTGCAGTTAAAAATACTCCTGAGCGTTTTATGCAGTTTTTGGCCAAAAGTTACCAACAAACTGAATCGCCGTTTGTTTGTTATTTTCATAATAAAGACTTTCGTGGTCAAAGCCTACCTCGCTATGAGCAAGATGGTGGCGAGCCTTGTGAAATGATATGTTTAGAATCGCCTGATGAAGGGCATAGCCTAAATATTGAAATTTGGGATGGCGGCGAAACCGAAGTGTCATTAACACTTACGCGGCCAATTACCGATATAGTGGATTTATTTCCTGGAGACGCGAAGTGAGCGATGCTAAAGATAAGTGGTTGCGCCAAGAGCAAGCTGTACGTGCAACACAAATGGCATTTGATTTGAGTAGCGATGTTCAAAAGCAAATAAAAAAGCAAGCAATTGACCAAGAGCTCACGCCATCCGATATGATCCGCAAAATACTTGGCTTAGATGTTAAGTCTAAAAAGACTCGACAGCGCTTATCGTTCAATTTGAATGATGATGAGATAGCGCAACTAGCGAGCCGCTTTGATGTACCAAGCGAAGATAAGCGCGCGGTAAAGCAACAAGTAGCAGAGCTTTTAATTGCGCATACTAAAAAAGGTAAGTAGTTGACCTAAATCCTGGCTTATAAAAGTATGTTAAGTAGTTATTTTAGCTAAAAAGAAGATTAAATGGATGGGTACTTCAATGTACTTTTAAATTTTTTATCAAAAGCTAATGAATTGAAAAGCAGTGCTTTTGCGTTCTTTGTATTAAGCCCTTACACTAAAGGTAACAACTATAAAGAAGTACTGCTTTGAATATTATACTGATTACTTACCTAATTATTTTTGCTTTATTTGGTACTGCAGCAAGTTATTTTGTGCGTTTTATATATGCATACTGGGTACTAAAAACTATGCCAATGAAATACATACTAAAAGCAGGGATATGTGTGCTCTTAGTCGTGGTTATTTCAGCGCTTATTCCGTACTTAAGTCAATAACGCTGAAATAGCACTCAATACTTTATTTATTACTTAATATCTATTGATTGGCATTGCTGGTTAATACACAGCGATTGTACTTCAATAACCGGTAAGCAATCGGTTAGTGATTGTTGCTCATTTTGATTTTTTTCTTGTTCGGTGATTTGCTTTGCAATGCTTTCTGCTTGCTCTTGAGGGGTATTTAGCGTTGAATAAACAGCATATTTACTCGGCCCGCCACACGCTCGTGCTCCTACTTCAAGTACTTTACACTGAAAGCTTGCTGTACAGCCATTGTTATCAACAATATTGGCAAGTTGGCTATTTAAAGCCGACAAATTCTGCCCTTGAGCACTATTTACAGATGCTGTTGTTGAGCAACCGCTGAGTAAAAAAATGCTAGCAGCAACACTAAAAATTGATAATTTAACTGTCAATGTCAAACCAGTCATATTGTTATCCTTAAAATACACTTACCGCTGAGCCTTCAAGTTTAACACATTTATTTTCAACACACTGAGTGCTTGGTGTTGTTAAATGCTGGCAAATACTCATCATTCCTTTTTGCGCATTAAAATTACTTTCAAGCTCGGTGATTGTTTTGCTCAGTGTTTTTACTTGCTCGTCTTTTGCTGTTTTAGTTGAATAAACTTCAAAGCTACTAGGGCCACCACAGGCGCGACTACCTACTGCAATAACTTTACATTGCATACTTGTATCGCAGCTGGTGTCAGCAATAAGCGTGTTTAATTGGGTTTTAGCTGTCGTAATATCTTCAACCGATACCGCTTTAACACTTGAGTTTGAAAGTTCCTCAACATCACTTTTTGTTTGAGTAGTTTCTTTTAGTGTTTGTTGTGGTTTTATTACTTCAGCAGTGGTTACTGATTCTTTTTCTGCTGGTGTTTTATCTAAACACGCACTTAAACAAAGGGGTAAAACAAGAGCTAATAATACAGGGCGCATAAGATACCTTGATAGTGATGAATAATTCATCACTATCATACACGGTGCATTTTTTACGGCAATAAAAACTATATAATCAAGTAATTAAAGCCGTATTTAAGGCTTTTTAAAAACTACAAGCCACCTTGTGTGAGCTTAGTAGGGTTGAGCAGTTTTTCGAGCTCTTCACGTGGTAAGTCAGTTTCTTGTTCGGCAACATCAATAATAGGACGGGCTTCTTTATAGGCTTGCTTGGCTATTTTGGCTGCTTTTTCGTAACCGATCATCGGATTAAGTGCAGTCACTAAAATAGGGTTTTTAGCAAGAGCGCGGTCAATGTTAGCCTGATTTACGATAAATGTGGCTATGGCTTTTTCTGCTAAAGCTTGGGCACTGTTTGTTAGTAGCTCAATGCTTTGCAAAATATTATAGGCAATAACGGGCAGCATAACATTTAGTTCAAAGTTACCAGATTGACCAGCAACGGTAATTGTAGCGTCGTTACCAATCACTTGTGCGCTAACCATCGCAGCGGCTTCTGGAATGACTGGGTTTACTTTACCCGGCATAATAGATGAGCCAGGTTGTAGGGCTTCAAGTTCTATTTCGCCTAAACCTGCTAGAGGGCCTGAGTTCATCCAGCGTAAGTCATTCGCTATTTTCATTTGTGCTACAGCGAGTACTTTTAACTGCCCAGACAGTGCAACAATGGCATCTTGTGAACCAATATTATAAAAAAAGTTTTTGCTTGGCGAAAACCGGATCCCCACGTTTTTAGTTAGGTTAGTGCAAAATAAGTCTGCAAACTTTGGGTCGGCATTAATACCGGTACCAACAGCTGTACCACCTTGAGCAAGCTCACACACTGGCTCTAAGCTATGGCGAATGCCTGAGGCTGCGTTGTTTACTTGCGATTGCCATGCATTAAGGGTTTGCTTGAATGTAATAGGCATCGCGTCCATTAAGTGGGTGCGACCTGTTTTAACAATAGCGCCTACCTCGCTCTTTTTATTTTCTAAATGTTGCGAAAGGTTTTCAAGAGCTGGCAGTAATGCTTGTTTAACGGCTAATGCACTACTTAGTGCAATAGCCGTAGGGACTACATCGTTTGAGCTTTGGCCCATGTTTACATCATCATTAGGATGTACAAGCTCCTGTTGAGTACTGGCAAGTGTTGCTATTACTTCATTGGCGTTCATATTAGAACTAGTTCCTGAACCGGTTTGAAACACATCAACAGGAAACTGATCATGATGCTTACCATCAATAATCGCTTGGCAAGCATGCTCTATTGCAGTTGCCTTGGTTTTATTTATAAGCCCTAGCTCACAGTTACTTTGTGCTGCAGCTTGTTTTATATATGCCAGTGCCTTTATAAATTGTGCTGGCATAGTGAGGGCGCTAATAGCAAAGTTATTAACAGCGCGCTGTGTTTGTGCTTGATATAAAGCGTTAACAGGTACTTTTAATTCGCCCATACTGTCTGATTCTATTCTAAAGTTGCTCATTAATGTGCTCCTTAAAAAGGGTTGAATTCGTGACTAAGAATACGAGCTTCACGCTCAAGTAATAAAAATTTAGCACGGCTATTGTGGCTTATGTAGAAACGCTTTAATGCAAGTAATGGTTTGTGTAGCTGGTTTAGACATTGTTTGCGAATTGCATTATGAGTAAGAGGATCGCACATTTTATTTATAATTTCATGGTGTGTGCGTCTTAGGTAATACTCCTGAAGTAGTGGATTATCAAGTTGTTCAAAGTTTTTAGCTACGTTGAGGGCTGCGTCTATATAATGAGCGACAAGCATTGGGGCATGCAGGCCTGGTCTTTTGCAATTAAATGCAAGAGTATGTTGATAGTTATGTAAGGCGTGATTTGAAGACATAAAAAAACCGACTCAACTAATGATAATAGTTATCATTACATTTAACCGGTTTCAGTGTAAATAGTTATTATAAAAATTATTTACGGCGTGTATTTTAATTATAGCCGAGAATAAATATCTGGTCTGTTTCATGTTTAGTGATCGCCTTTTGATTATGTTTTGGATGAGAAAGTAAATCAATAACTGTTGCTCTCATATCAAGGGTTTCACTGTGATCATCGGTACTTTTTTCGGTGATAGCTACTGCTGCATCAACAGCGGTATAGGGAGGCATATGCATAATTTTATCCTTTTGTGATTAGTTAATTAACCCTTAAATGGGTCAATTATGTTGCTGCATAATACATACCAATCAAGCCAGCTATATCTAACTATATGATTATATTTAACTTAATAAATAAATCATAATTAGTCACGACAACATATTGCAAATTTGCTTTACTATTGTGCAAACATCCACAATTTTGGTGCACGCAATGACAAAGCCATTTTCACAAGCATGTGAAAACAATAAAGGGCCAATTTTAGAGCATTTAAATAGCGCGTTAAAAAACGCTAAAACAGTATTAGAAGTTGGTTCTGGAACAGGTCAGCACAGTGTGTTTTTTGCTGAAAAATTACCTTATCTACAATGGCATACAAGTGATCGTGTCATTAATCATGAAGGTATTAGGCTATGGCATAGTGAAGTGAATTTAGCTAATTTACATGCCCCTATTGAGCTTGATTTAAACCAGCCATGGCCTATCGAAAAAGTAGATGCTATATATACTGCGAATACATTTCATATTGTAAGTTGGTTATTAGTTGAACGTTTTTTTGACGGGGTTAAACGTCACTTAAATGATGAGGGGATTGTGTGTATTTATGGTCCTTTTAAGTACAAAGGTGAATACACTAGCCAAAGTAATCAAGAGTTTTGCGCCTTTTTAACTGAGCGAGATCCTTTAAGTGGTATAAGAGACTTTGAAGCTGTTTTATTATTGGCCAAGCAAGCAGGGCTTTCGCTTATGAGCGATCATGCTATGCCTGCTAATAACCAGTTACTCGTTTTTAAACGGCAATAACGATGTGCACTGTGCTTTGTAAAGTGCAATATGCTGGCGTTCTCGAGACAGGTAATCTTCAATTGCACTGCTAAAGTCATTGTTAACAATATGGTGGGCTGAAAAAGTAGTCACGGGTTCAAACCCCCTCGCTATTTTATGCTCCCCTTGTGCACCTGAATGAAAGCAGTCGAGTTTATGTTTAATAGCAAATTCTATCCCTTGGTAATAACATAGCTCAAAGTGAAGTGCGTCAATATTTTCGCTTGCCCCCCAGTACCTGCCGTAAAGTGTGTTTTCACCAATTAAACTGAGTGTTGCAGCGATGACTTGACCGTCTTTTTTGGCAAGCATAATAACCAGCTGCGATGCCATAAGTGCATGCAAAAGGGTAAAAAATTCACTGTTTAGATAGCCTAAATGTCCTGAGCGTTTTAAATAGGTGCGCTGATAAAATTCGCAAAACAGCTGCATTATTTCAGGTGTGATATCTGAACCCTGTAGCCACTCAGTAGTAATATTTTGATGTGTTATTTTAGCGCGTTCTTTTTTTAGCGATCTACGTTTACGCGAGTTTAGCGTTGTTAAAAAGTCGTCAAAAGTATCAAACCCTTTATTAAACCATTGAAATTGAACGCCCTCTCTGAGCATCGCTTGCTGCTTAGTGAGTAACGTTGCTTGTGTTTGGTCGCAAAAGTTTATATGCCAGCCAGACCATCCTTGCTCAATGCTGTGTGTGCAGAGTTGCTCTGTAATATAGTTGTATACGACGGTGTGGTTTGTGTGATGAATGGCAATACGTTTACCTTCAATTGGGCTAAATGGCACGCCTGATAGCCATTTGGGATAGTAATGCAAACCATTTTTTTCGTATGCTTCAGCCCATGCCCAGTCAAATACATACTCACCATAAGAATGGCTTTTTACATAACCAGGTGCAAGCGCTATTAAGTTACTCCCTTCATATACAGCTAAATGATAGGGCTGCCAGCCACTTTGCTGTGTTACACATTGGCTTTGCTCTAAGGCGTATAAAAAGGCATGTTGAGTAAAAGGTTCATCACCAAAAAAAGCATGCCATTGCGCTTGGTTTATTTCATTAATATTTTTAAACCATCGATGAGAAAAGCTTTTCATGATGTCGACCTTGTAAATATTGAGTGCTTAATTATGGCTCTAATTTGTAATTTTTATTGGCACTTATTTTACTTTTAAGCTTCAGTTTATTTTTTCAGAGCTTTTAATAGTCACGTATTAAAGCGGTGTTTTATGATGCGATTAGGCTAATTGTGTGATTAAACGCCACGAGTGACCATAATAACTCAGTCACGTAGCGTGATGGTAATAATTTTTTGGGTGCTATTTAGTAACTGTTTTTACAAACTGACTCAAGCACTCGGTCAGTTTTGCAAGTTCTATGGGTTTTGCTAAATGTTCGTTAAAGCCTGCTTTTTTAGCTTTAATTTTATCTTCTGGCATGGCATCAGCTGTTAGCGCAATAATGGGTAATGTATGTTGCGATTTAAACGCTCGAATTAATTCTGTTGCTTTATAGCCATCCATAATAGGCATTTGGCAATCCATTAATACCAAATCAAAATGTTGTTCTTTGATTATATTTACAGCTTCTTCACCATTTTCAACCAAGTGAGGAATGATACCTAAAGATCCCAACATCGCTTTTATTACCATTTGATTCACAGGATTGTCTTCTGCGACCAAAATATTTAAAGACGTAATATCAATATCTTTTGATATGGCTTCTGGCTCTATATCTGGCTCTGATGTTGTTAAGTTAACGGCAAACGTAAAGGTTGACCCTTCACCCAGCTCGCTTTTTAAATTAAGTGTTGCTCCCATTAGCAAACATAGTTCTTTAGCTATTGTTAAACCAAGGCCAGTGCCACCAAATTTTCGAGAGGTTGAACTGTCAGCTTGGGTAAACGCGTTAAATAAGGTGTTGTGTTGGTTTTTTTCAATACCTATGCCAGTATCTGATACTGCAATGCTTAGTTTTACCTTATTGGCAGACACAAACTCTGTATCTATATCGAGCGTAACGCTTCCTTCGTTAGTAAATTTAATCGCATTACTACATAAATTAAGTAGTATTTGTTCTATGCGCATTGCATCGCCTAAAAACCAGGTATCTACAGGTAAGTTACATTTGAGAATCCATTCAATGTTTTTATTTTTCGCACTTTGCTCAAACATTGTGTCAATGCGCGTTACAAGTGCTTTTGGATCAAACGCAATGGACTCTAGTATTAAATGTTGTGACTCTATTTTTGAAATATCAAGAACGTCGTTAATTAGGTTTAATAGACTGTTTGAAGAGGAGTAAATTTTTTTAATGTAGCTGAACAGCTTTTGAGCATCATCACCTTTTTTCGCAAGTGACGATAGGCCAATAATGGCATTTAATGGGGTGCGTATTTCGTGACTCATATTGGCTAAAAATTGGCTTTTAGCGCTATTGGCTAAGTCAGACTGTTTTTTGGCTTTTACCAATGAGCTTGTTCGTTCTGCAACTTGGCGGCTAAGCGCTAGTTGCTGCTGGTTAAATAGCATTAACACTACAATAATAAGTAAACACACAGCGGTTTGTAGCATAAGTAAAAATAAAGACATTTCAATGTTTTGTTGTGAAATGTAGTTTTCTTTAAGTGCTAATTTTATTACCCATTGCTGACCTCCAAAGTTAATATTGAATGACATTAACTGGCTTTGGGTTGCTTGCTCAAAGTTTTGAGAGTCGTTACTGTAAAAGGCGGGTTCGTTGTCAAATTCAAACACATCAATAGAAAACATTTCAGATTGCTGCTGTGTAATAGCTTGTTCAATAATTTTATGGGCCAAAAATACACCGGTGGCATAACCCTTTATATTTTCATTTTGACCATAAACAGGCGCAAATAGTAGATAGGCGGGTGTTGGTGTTTTTGTTTGGACTAATTGAATGATTTTAGTGCTGATAGGTAAATATTTGATAGCTGGATTTTGCAAAGATGCTTTTCGATCTGGGTTTGAATATACATTAAAGCCAACCGCCTTTTGGTTACTTTCTAAAGGAGCTATATATTTAACAACCACTAGAGGGTCATCATCTTCGAGAGGATCACCAACAATGTTTATATTTTGCCGATAAATTGTTGACATTGTATTACTGAGTGTTTGGCGCTGCGCTTGTGTTATTTGTACATTCCAAGACAATGCTTTAATAAACGAATGCTTTTCAAGTAGTTTATTTGCTGAAGCGTAAAAGTCTTGCTCATTAAACTCAGGTGATGATTGTACTTGGCTTGCTAGGCTTTGCACGGCGATAATACTTTGATTTATATACCTGTATAAACTGTTTTCAATAACTTCAACTTCTCGCTCTGCAATTTTAATTGTATTTTTGCTGTTTTCGCGTTCGTAAATTTGTGCTGTAAGCGCCACAGATATAAATAAAATAGAGCAAACTGCAATGGTTTCAAAGGCTAAGACTTTGCGTTGTCCAGGTGCTTTGGGCAGTAGCGACAATAAAAAAGGTGAGGCAATAAGTACCCCTAATATATCTCCTAACCACCAATAAATAACATGAAGCCAATGGTCCTCAATACTATAAAGTGGGTTAAAGTTACTTAACGCAAATACACCAATATTTGATGATAGTAAGCTTACTAAAACAGCAACTACAGCAATAAAATAAGCAATGTATTTTCGTTTACGAAAATAAAGCGGATTTCCCAACCAATACCTTAATATTGCGGCACCGACCATAGCTTGGATAATAACGCCAAGGGCAATGTAAATGGCCTGAGTAAACGTATTGCCGACCAGCATTATTTCATGAGCTGAGTTATCGAATATATTTAAGTTAAATGCAATTGCTGCTGCAAATAAAGGCGGTATAAAACGCCACCACCATATATAACAACCAACTAAAGCAATACCTGCCGGTAGCCAGATAGGGACTATTTGCGAGTTAAATGCAAACGCAGTAAGTCCAACGCCCAGTAAGTAATAAGCGAGGGCGAATAATATGTAGAAAATAATTGATTGAGAGGTTGAGGCGAATATTTTCACATAATATCCATATATCTATGTTTCTGTTTAAGAAATATCAGTATAGCTAACAACTTTTTATTTGCCGTACTTTTATAGCGGAAGCTGCTTTTTAGTGAACGACTGCTTAAGTACCACCGTTGACTCTATATTCGCTATGCAGCTCAAACTACCTAACCGATGTTTAACAAATTGTTCATAGCTTTCAAGATCGTTAGCAATAATTTTTAGTAAATAATCATAGCTACCTGATATTACACTGCACTCTAATACATGAGGTAGCTTTTCTACCGACTGTTCAAATAAGTCTGCCGCGCTAACAGAATTTTGATTTAGCCTAATAAAAGCATATACCAATACGTTCAGTTCAAGTTTTTTAGGATTAATTGACGCGTGGTAGCCCGTAATAACATGCTCTTTTTCAAGTTTTTTGATTCGCCTTAAGCAAGGCGTATCAGACAAGCTAATCGTATTTGCTAAATCTGAAACCGATATTCTGGCATTTTCTTGTAGTGCTGTGAGTATTTGCTGATCTTTTTTATCTAACATTTATTGTTATCTATTTTTAAATTATTAGTGATTATCACTAATTATAGACACTTTCACTTTGTTTTTTGATGATTTACGCTCACGTTACTCTGTTAGCATTTAAATATAAAAATAATAGAGCAAAATAATGAATACACATACGGCCACATTTGATGATTGGATACGCACTGAGTTTGTAGAGATAAATACTGAATTAGAGCTGCTTTATTGGCAGCAATTCGATAAAGCAAATGTTGAAGGTGTTGGTGAGAAATTAAAGCAACAATTAAAAAGGCAAGGCAATGTATTAATTTCACACTTGTTAGCAGAAGGAAATACCGATCAAGGGTTTGATCGTGCATTTGATTTATTAGGCAATGTTGGATTATTCATGGCTGCATGTCGCCGCCATGAAATAACTGAGCCCAGTAGAGAAACTACTTCACCTTTGGTAGAGGCATCGGCATTGGCAATGCATATTGGTGCGTCGATTGGTGTAACACCGCGGTTTGCTACCGCGCATTTAACCACCCACAATAAAGCTGTTAATGGCACCTATAAGCGCTTTACTAATTTACCTGATGAAAAACTTTTTTTAGATTATAACACTCAAGGTATTTTAGCCTACAAGCGAGCAAGTGATGCCTTATTAAAAATAGTACCTTTGGGTATTTCGCACCCTTTGTGTGGTGAATTATTAAAGGCTGCAAAGTACGCGCTCATTGATGTAATTGAATCTAATAATGCACTTTACACACAATTAGATACAGATCGTTTTTTTAACTGCGTTCGCCCTTACTACAAACCATACCGTGTTGGTAAAGAGATTTATCGAGGTGCAAACGCAGGCGATTTTGCCGGAATTAACGTAATTGATATGTTGCTTGGTCTTTGTAGTGCAAATGAGCCAAGCTACTCACAAATGCTGGTGGATAAGTTTTTGTATATGATGCCAGAAGATCAGCAAATATTAAGAGAATCAATGCGAATACAAAGCTTTATGGACGATTTTTTACAGGCGCAGCAATATAAAAATAGCAACTGGTTTAAATCACATGGAAAGCTATTTATGCAAGTATGTAAGTTACATGGTGACACAGCAATCGGACATCATAACCAGTTAGTAGAAAAATTTATTGCGCAACCGTCAAAGCAAATGCAAGAGCAACATTTAAGTAAAGTAACGGCAAGTGGACCGCCACTTCATGTATTACTCGATTCGTTAGAAAAGTTGAGGGATAGACGCGCAGCGGCAAAAAGGGACGATATAAAAACGCGGTTTGATGATCTCAATTCATTAAAAGAGTGGGTGAAGTAATATGCTTAAAAATGATTTTTGTATATCTGAAGGTTGCTACTTTTTAAGCCACTCCGTCGGAAGGCCACTAAAAAGCTCTCAACAGTACTTTACAGAGCACTACCTATCACCATGGCAAGATTCAAATAAAGAGCCATGGCAACAATGGTTACCTCAAATAGATGCGTTTACTTCTGCACTAGGTAAGTTATTTAATTCGGCAAGTTCACAATTTTGCCCGCAGGTTAATTTATCAAGCAGTTTAACTAAGTTAGTTATGTCGCACCCTCAATTACAACAAGCACGCTGCAAAGTGCTTATGGCACAAAGCGACTTTCCAAGTATGGGGTTTGTAATGCAAAAGGCGTTACCGCCTTGTGCAGAAATAACGTTTATTCCTGAAGAAGAAGACCTAAGCGATATAGCTGTATGGGAGCGTTATTTAACATCCGATATAGATATGGTGTTTGTAAGTCATGTTTATTCAAATACGGGTGTTCAAGCACCGATAAGCGATATTGTACTACGCAGTAAGATGACTAATAGCCTTTCAATAATTGATGTGGCGCAATCTGCTGGAGTGTTGCCTATTGATTTAACAACGCTTGATGCCGATTTCATGATTGGCTCAAGTGTTAAATGGTTGTGCGGCGGGCCAGGTGCAGCCTACTTATGGGTTAATCAAAACCAGCTGGAGCAGTGTAAGCCAAAAGATGTAGGGTGGTTTTCTCATGAAAACCCCTTTGAGTTTAATATTAACCATTTTAGTTATCATCATAGCGCGCTGAGATTTTGGGGAGGCACCCCTTCTATAGCCCCGTACGTGATTGCTGTGAATAGTATAAATTACTTTGCAGATCTGACAGTTAGAAAGGTAAGAGAGCATAATCTCGCGATGATTTCGAATATTCATCAGCATTTAAGTGAATTTGTTGTATCACCAATACAAAGCAATCAATGTAGTGGTACCGTTATTTTGTTTTTTAAGAATAAACAGCAGCAAATATTAGCAGCGCTGGGTAAAGCAAACATGAGTGTTGACGAGCGCAAACACGGAATACGAGTCTCACCGCACATTTACACAACGAAAAAAGATGTAAACGCGCTTATCAATACCATAAAGCAAGCGCTTAAGGAATTTGACTAAGCAACTGCTTTCGTTGACGTAAAGCATCTATTTGTTGTTGTGTACGCGTAACTTTTGATTCATATGCGCTGGTAATTGGCGCTGTTTTTTTAGCAATGGCGTCAGCAATAGAAGAGGCGCCTAACCGGTTAGCCTGATCTTGTGTAACATAGCTGGCTTGCTTTACTTGCTCTTGGTAAGTTTTTTCTGTTTGTTTAAGTGTTAATTGTAGCTTGCTTATTTCACGTTCTATTTGCTGAACTTCTAAAAAATTGTCTACTGAACTATCGGTAACATTATTTGCTTGAGTGGGGCTTTTATAGGCTTCAATTATATTGATTTCTTTTAGTGTGATCTGTTCGGCATCTTTTGAGCAAGGTGTTTGGCTAAAGGTAGGAACGCCTTTAATTACACACTTGTATACCGTTGTATTTTGCGAAAAAGAAAAAAAAGGTAGCACTGCGCATGTAATTAACAATATAAACCTGTTCATAGCAAAACCTAAAGTGGCTATCGTTTTAGTAATAATGCACTAAGTCATAGCGGGTTACAATTTGTTTAATTTTTATAAATTTTAGGCACAAAAAAACCACAGTTAAGTGGTTTATATCTAGCATATAGTGGAGAAAGGGGAATAGACTTGCTTTCATCCATGTAATCAATCGCTGCGCGACGCTTGCAGCGGCCCAAAATGTTCCAGACATTTTGTCGAACCCTGTCGAGGGTCTCACCCTCCCAATTTAGTATCAGTGTTAAAATTTAGGCACAAAAAAACCACAATTAAGTGGTTTATATAGTATATGGTGGAGAGGGAGGGATTCGAACCCTCGATAGAGCTACAAACTCTATACTCCCTTAGCAGGGGAGCTCCTTCGGCCACTCGGACACCTCTCCAACGCATAACCGGTTGTGTTGATGATATAAAAAACCACCAACTAAAATATGGTGGAGAGATAGGGATTTGAACCCTAGATAGGCTACAAACCTATGCCGGTTTTCAAGACCGGTGCATTCGACCACTCTGCCATCTCTCCGTGACGCAGAATAATACTTAGGTGATGGGGGTGTGTAAATAGCAAAATGTCTGTTTGCCTAAAAAATAGACGTAAATACGTGTTTTTTTACAAATTAGGGGAAATTAAGGCAATTATTAATAAAATAAAGAGGTTGCAGCAAACTGTGGGAGCTAAAAAAGAGACTTTTTAGTGGTTGGGTGTTTGCTGCACCGAATAAATAACCATGGTTGGGTGATTATTTATATTGCGCTGCGCCGCCAAGTGCTAATTTTTTACCAAGGGTATTAAGCCTAGCTAGCATTTTTGCTTTTCGGTTGGTTGGTTTAACTGCAATTTGTGTGTTTGCTGTTTGGTTTAATGTATTTATAGGGTTCATCACTTGGCTCCGGTTTAGGTCTGTTGAAAACATGCGCATTTTGCATGCAAAGTGTACAAAAATAAAACGATAAAAATTACCTGTGAGGCATTAGTTATTTTTATCTGAAGTGCTAATTGTTAATCAAATGTTTAATTGTGTTTTTTCTGTTTTTTAATTTTTATTTTACTCGGTTGTTTTTTAGTTTGTTGTTTTAAATGTGTTTTTACTAGTTTTGTTTTTTATTTATGCATATTCGATTGTTTTAAATGGGTAATTATTCAGATTATTTTATTTAGGTTTTTAATTGTTTTGTTTGTAGTGTTTTTTATTGCAGCTAGTAGTTATGTTTAGCGCAATAAAAATCGTCAATAATTTGATATTTAAAATAGTAATTGACTTAAAAATACGATTTTTTAATAGAGTGCTTCTCTAATAAATAAAAAGCGCCTGCTATGAGGCAGGCGCTTTAGTGTTAGTTACGTTTAAACGTGTCTAACTGGGGATGGAGCCTCTCAGCTTTTTGCTAAGGGCATAAATTTTGAAGCAAATTGCTTGCTGAATATTTTAGTCTTGCTTAGCCACTAAAAATTGGATTATTAAATCTTTAGTGTTATCAAAAACAGGGGGCATATGAGTTAAATTTATGTCCATAAAACGCTGCTTTTATCTTTATTGTTTATAACGATAAATAACGAACGCAGTCTATGTTTGTATAAAGCCATAGAGTTGTTTACTTAGGCAAGTACTAACTAGACCAATGGCCCTTATTCTGAGCCGAACAACATAAACGAGAAAAAAGAGACAGAACAGATACAAAAAAGCAGCATTCAATAAAATAAAATGCTGCTGAAGGGATGTTAAATATAGTGAGTTAATTGCGGGTTATTTAACGTGTTTAAAGGTAAATAATTGATAACCTTCTAGCTCAGGAACTAACGTTACTAGCTGCTCTTCTTGTTTTGCAATTTCAGCAAAATTACCGCATAACGAATTAGCTCGTTGCTCTAAGTTGTTCGCGTGTAACTCTACTTTCTCTTCAATTTGTGCGCCCATATTTTCCATGCGTTCTTCGAATGCATCCATATCGCCGCCAGAACCTAATAACTCCGATCCAAGCGCGACCAGTATACTACCCATAGATTGCATGACTGCTGATTCAACGGCTGTTTCTATTTGTTTTTCAAACTGATGCTCAAAGTTTTCACCAAATTGGTTAAAACTTTGCTGGCCCATAACAAAGGTGCCTTCTTGATAAAACGTGTTTTCTACTTCTACGCGTATATCGTCCATTAATGATGACATATCGTCTAAGCCATTAATGTTAAAAGCATTACCGACTTCCTCCAAAGCAACACCGGCGATTTTTACGCCGTCTAATGCAATATTAGCGACTTCGGGTAGCTGTATACGTAAGCTATCAGAGTATTGAGTAAGAGCTTGGCGTTGTGAGTTATTGAGCGCTACAAACTCACCATTTACCATTAAGTCGCCATTGCTGTTGAATTGCATAGCTTGGTTTTTTGCTGTAAAAATTTCTAGTTCGTTTGGCTTGATGCGAACATCATTTTTAAACTCTACGTCGCATTGATCGTTGCTAAATGAAATTGTTGAATCATTATCGTTGTGTGCCATAGCAACAGGTGTACAGATTAATGCGCTAACTAATAGTAATTTTTTCATGTGATGACTCTATTTTTTGTTGATAACAAATAACTAATAACAAGTTTGGTGCCACTATTTTTTTATCAACAAAAGCAATGGCTTGTGTTTTTTGCTAGGTTTAAAGGTCTGTTTGATTTTTATTATTAGACTATATTTTAGTGAAATTAACCAATGAATATAAATTTATAAAAAAAATTTATCGATACGATAAAAAACTCTCACTTTCCACAATTGCAATTTAGCGCTATTTATTCACATTAATGACATGAAGGCTATTTACTATGGCTTTGTGGCTTTACTTTGATGCTAATTTGAACAGCATATTGGTGTTAAATTTTTTAATTTACCAATTACATTAATTAAAGCGTAATTGGTCTCAAACACTTTATGGAGTGGGTTGTGGGTAAGACATTTAGTTACGATGCGCTAGATGATGATTTTGTTGAAGACGAATACGAAATGGTCGGTCGAAATCAACATGATAAAAACAAGCAAAAGGTTAAGAAAAAGTTGGAAGACTACCTTGAGCAAAAACGCTTGCGCAAAAATCTAGGCGAAGATGACTTAAGCGATTACATTGATTAAATTGCACTAGTATAAATACAATACCAATTAATAACGGCAGCTAAGTGCACAGGCAAGTACGCTTAAGCAGTTGTTACATTGGCAATAAAGAGGCTAATAGCCTCTTTATTACTTTTTACTGTGTGCTTTTAGCCTTACTTAATGCTTTTTGTATAGTGAGCTCTATCTTTTCTGGCTTAGTAAAAGGGGCATAGCGCTTAATTGGTGTGCCATCGGCTGCAATTAAAAACTTAGTGAAATTCCATTTTATTTTTCGAGTTAAAAACCCCGGTAAAGCTGATTTTAAAAAGCGAAATACAGGGTGTGCATTTTTTCCATTCACATCAACTTTGTCTGTTATTAAAAAACTGACTCCGTAATTTATTAAGCACCCTTGCTCTATTTGCGACGCATCTCCAGGTTCTTGTTGGCCAAATTGATTGCACGGAAAGCCTATAATCACAAGTCCTTGACTGGCGTACTTTTCATGAAGCGCTTGTAAAGATGCGTACTGGTAGGTAAATCCGCATTTACTTGCAGTATTAACAATGAGTACAACTTTTCCCTCAAAGTCATCAAAGCTAATAGGTTGGCCTTGTAGATTTGTTGCGCTTAATTGATAAAACTTTTGCATGGTGGCTTCTTATTATTGTTGTTAGGCATATTTTAACGCGGTAAAGGTTTTACATAAAGTATAAAGTTTATTCGTGGAGCGAGATATGTGACCTAACGGCCTTGGTATAGTTCGAGCTAAATTTTGCGTATTGCTTATACCTAATTGCACATCCTTGTCGGTGAAAAATAATAAACAATCCTCAGGCTGCTAAGACTTAACTTTAGAGGGTAATAAGCCCTAATTTAAAATTAGAAACAAACCCATACCGGCAAGTGTTGTGTAATAAATGTTGTGTGTTTTATAAGCTACAATAATGGCTACAATAGCGGCACTTAAGTAAGGGTTTTGCCAATGCAGGTTTATGCCTTCGTCACCCAAAAATACAATAGGAACCCAAATAGCGGTAAGCACGGCCGGTGCACTAAAGCTTAAAAATTGCTGCATTTTAGGGCCCACTTTAAAAGGCAATGCACGGTGTAAAAATAAATAACGCGTAAAAAACGTAATGCAGGCCATGAGTAAAATAGTGGTCATCATGTTTTAGTGTCCTTTTTCGCTGTTAGCCTTGCCGTTGTATAGCCTGCACTCATTGCTAATAATGCGGAGCACACTAGCCATAATTCAAACCCTGTGCTTTTTAACCACGTAGCAGTAATACCTGCCACAATAACAGTCACTAAAGAGGCGGTATTTTTAATACCTGGAATAACCAAGGCGATAAAAGTAGCTGCAATTGCAAAGTCGAGCCCTAAGTTAGTTAAATCAGGAAGCATAGATCCTGCAACAATGCCTATTAATGTCCATATATTCCATGCGATGTAAAAACTAAAGCCTGCACTAAGCGCATAAACTAAACGCACTTTTGTGCGATAAGCTTTACGGTGATGAGAAAACGCAAATAATTCATCGGTTAATACAAAGCTAACAGGTAGGCGCCATCGCATTGGTTGATCTATGACTTTATGCCTAACAGCAAGTCCATATAAAAAGTGCCGAGAGCTAATTATAAACGTAGTGAATAATATGGTAAGTAAGGGGGTGTTACCCGCCATAAGTTCAATAGCGACAAGTTGAGCTGAACCTGCAAAGACCAGTAACGACATGGCTTGTGTTTCAAGAGCTGTAAATCCATTTTGAATAGCTAAAGAGCCGCAGAGTATTCCCCATGGAATAACGGCTAAGCAAAGTGGAAGCATATCTAAAAAGCCTTTTATTATCGCTTTTTTAACTGGTTGCATAGCATTTACCTTGCTGGCTTGTAGAATGGCAGATAACGACACCTTATTATGAGGTTGATTAGCATTTTAATAATACTGTTTTTTAGAGGGTAAACACAATGACGACGATAAAAGTATGGGATGGGTTTATACGGTGTTTTCATTGGCTGTTAGTCATTAGTATTGCTGTTTTATATTTTAGTGTAGAAGAAGGCATGATTGAGCTGCATTTTGTTGCTGGGTTCTTTACTTTAGCGCTCATTGTTACGCGAATAGTATGGGGGATTGTTGGCAGCAGAACAGCAAAATTAAGTGGCTTGTTTCACTCACCTAAGGCTGTGTTACAGGGGCTTAAAAAACCGATTGACACCATGGGACACTCTGCTCCTGGCAGCTATATGGTTCTTGCTTTTTTTACGCTTATATTAACGCAATTAATTACCGGGTTGATGAGTAGCGACGGTATTTTAACTGACGGCCCGCTTGTTGAATATGTATCGAGTGATACGGTCGATTTTGCTAATTGGCTGCATCACCTCAATTTTGACATATTACTGTATGCAATAGGCTTGCATATAGCGGCAATTGTTGTGTACAAAATTAAAGGTAAGCCTTTAGTAAAAGCAATGATTACTGGAGAAAAAGCATCAAAATCAAACAGTGTACAAAGCTCCGTAACTAAGTCGCCTTGGCTTGCGTGGGCTATATTTGCAGGCTTACTAATTGTACTCGCATTTACTTGGGGTCAAGAGCCTTTACAGTACTTATTTGGATAAATTTAGCTTTTAAAGTGGTCCTTAATTACTGGTTGTAAATCTCGGTTACATTCTTTTGTTTGATTGTTAGGGAGTGGGTACTTATAATTAGCACTTCATTGGCAAGTTAATGGTTTGCAGTATTACTTGTTATTGGTGCTTGTTGTTTATTCATAATGAATAAACTATGTCACTCTTAAGGTGTAGCCGTGTTTATGCATACGTCGTTGGCCTGCGGGGAATGGTCAACAATTGGTTGCTTAAATCATCACACTCAATTATTTATTGGTGATGTGGTGAAAGTAACTTTTTATGACATGCAAGGAGAGCTAATTAGCTTATCGTTTGATTTTAAAATTACTTCATTTGAACAAGGGGAACCTCACGCTTGGCCGCGTTTGATAGCAGAATACATTAATGTTCACATTCCTTTGGTTAGTGCAGGAAAAATGACTGAACACGGTTTAGTAGTCGCTTATCGGAATAATAAAATCTTTGCATTGCAAAGTAGCGGTATATGCAAAGCGCATATTGATTTTCATTGTATTGCAAAATGCGACGATCATGACGTGAGTACTCAAAGCTTGTATGAGTATGTTTACCCTGAGCATAGTGAACGCTATAACGCAGGTACTAAGGTGTTACAGCCTAAAGATGGTTGCATATATCAATGTAGGCCTTGGCCTTTTAACGAGTTTTGTCGAAAAGCAAAGGATAAACAGTCAATATTTGAACCAGGGATAGGTAAAAGTTGGGCAATGGCTTGGCTGCAATTATAAATTAGTTAATTACATGTTTCTTCCCATAGGTATTACAGGTTTAGGAATAAATCGGTTGCCTTTAAGCCCACTCAACTATTGAGTGGGCTTTTTTATTTTTATGATAAACTGCGAGCATTATTACTTCTTTAATTTGGTTTATTTGTGCCTAGTTCAGACTACTCTTTACGCTTGTTGCCTCATTTCCCTGTTGCTGAAAAGCAGCCCCACACATTAACTACACATAATAAAAAAAGAACCGACCATTACTATTGGATGCGTGATGATGAGCGCAAAAATGAAAAAGTACTCGCACATTTACAAGCCGAAAATAACTATTGCGATGAGCAATTAGCATGTATTAAACCCTTGCAAAATACCTTATTCGAAGAGTTAAAAGCGCGTATTGTAAAAGACGACAATTCCGTGCCCGTCAAAGATGGAAAATACTGGTATCACTCTGAAGTGCGCGGTGACGATGAATATGCGCGTCATTATCGTAGCACAAGTATTAAAGCTGAAAATAAAGCCCTTTTGCTAGATGTAAACGAACTTGCACAAGATTTTGAATTTTTTGACCTTGGGGAAGTTGCATTAAGCCCTAATGAGCAGCTTATGGCGTATTCACAAGATACTGAGGGTCGCCGTATTTATAACGTTCGTTTTAAAAATATATCAACAGGTGAAATGCTCACTGATGAGCTTGAAAATACAGAAGGGCAAGTTGTTTGGGCAAACGACAATAAAACCGTTTTTTATGTTAAAAAAGATCTGCAAACTTTATTAGGGTACCAAGTATTTAGGCATGAGCTGGGAAGTGCGCAAAGCCAAGATGTGTTGGTGTATGAAGAGCAAGACAGCAGCTTTTTTATGGGACTGGGTAAAAGCCGAGATGAAGCGCTAATTATAATTGATTTGGCATCTACTGAGTCCAACGACACATGGGTGCTTGATGCCAATAATCCGCAAGGTCAATTTAGCGCACTCATGCAAAGAGAAGAGGGCCATGAGTTTGATGTCGATAAGTTAGGTGACACATTTTATATTGTCACCAACTGGCAAGCTAAAAACTTTAGATTGATGACTGCAACCGAGCAGACCATTGCAGATAAAACTCAGTGGCAAGAGCATACAGCCCACAGGGAACATGTATTACTTGAAGGCGTTGAGCTTTTTAATGATTTTTTAGTGCTCAGCGAACGAGAGCAAGGACAAGCACGTTTTGTTGTAGTAAATAAAGAAGGCAAGCGTATGGCGCTTGAGTTTGACGATCCTTGTTATTACGCTGCTGTTGCAATGAACCCAGAACCGAATGTTAAAACGGCACGCATTTATTACTCAAGCTTAACCACTCCTGGTTCTTTGTACGACGTTGACCTTATAACGGGTGAAAAAACATTGCTTAAACAGCAAAAGGTATTAGGTGACTTTAAAGCCTCAGATTATGAGTCTGAGCGGCTGATGATTACTTCGCGTGATGGCGTCAAAATACCTGCTTCCGTTGTATACCGAAAAGATAGTTTTAAAAAAGATGGCACCAACCCATTATTTCAATATGGGTATGGGGCTTATGGTTACACCATTGATCCGAGCTTCTCTAGCACGTCGCTCAGCTTACTTGACCGTGGTTTTGTTTATGTTATTGCGCATGTGCGTGGTTCCGAAATGCTAGGCCGCAATTGGTATGAGCAAGGTAAAAAAACACATAAACAAAATAGTTTTAGTGATTTTATCGACGTAACAAAAGCGCTGGTTGAACAAAAATACTGTGATAGCAGCAAAGTATTTGCATCAGGCGGCAGTGCGGGTGGCTTGCTTATGGGGGCGGTGCTGAATCAAGCTCCACAGTTATATTGTGGCGTAGGGTGTCATGTGCCATTTTTAGATGTACTCACCACTATGTTGGACGAGAGTATTCCACTGACCACCAATGAGTACGATGAATGGGGAAACCCAAACGATCCACAGTTTTATAATGTAATAGATGCGTATTCGCCTTATGACAATATAAGCGCACAGAATTATCCTAATATATTAGTCACTACCGGCCTACATGACTCGCAAGTGCAGTACTGGGAGCCCATGAAGTGGGTTGCTAAAATGCGAGAATACAAAACAGATAATAATATATTGGTATTTAAAACCGATATGGACGCAGGTCATGGCGGCGCATCTGGACGCTTTAAAAGCTTGGAAGAAAAAGCACTAGAAATGGCATTTTTTATTGCGTTGGTTGAATGATACATTTTGTTAAATAAACAAAAAAGCCTCAGTGGTAGCTGAGGCTTTCAAAATCAGAATAACGTTTAGCTTAATCCAAGTAAGCTTTTAGCATCCAAACTAGTTTTTCTTGTTCAGAGATGTAGTCTCCCATTAATGATGCTGTACCTTCATCGCCTGCATCACCTGCTTGGTTTAAAATCTCACGTTGCTTTTTAATTAATGTACTGTAGCCCGCTAATATATTTTCTACGGCAGTAACACCATCACTTATGCCTTTTGCTTCTTTTATTTCACTTACTTCAAGGTAATCTGAAAATGCATGTAACGGCGCGCCATCGAGCGTTAAAATACGCTCTGCAATCTCGTCTACTTTCAAAAGTAACAGGTTATAAATTTCTTCAAACTTAACGTGTAATTCAAAAAAGTTACGGCCTTTGATGTTCCAGTGAAAACCACGAGCATTCATATACTGTATTTGGTAGCTACTCAGTAGAGTATTAAGTGATTTTACAATGTCGTCGCTTTTTGCGCTGTTTAAACCAATTGCATTTACTTGTGACATAACTTGCTCCTTAAAAACCGTTTGTTTGTTAACTTGAGTAAAGTATTACTTTTTTAGTTAGATTAGTGAAACTGTTTATATCTATAGAGTTAATAGTTAAAACCTATTAAATGACTGGGACATAAGTTTTGTTTGCTCTATACAGACATGGGGTCTAATTATTAAAATTCACCTCAATTTTTTAAGGTGGTTTGTTGCGTAAAATATGATCTCAAACAAGCTTAGAAGGTGTTATTAAATTTGTTAATTTATTTTTTGATTTAGGTCAAAAATCACTCTTTTTGAAAGCGCATAATAATGGCGTTGAATTAATTAGGAGAGTGAACATGTATGCAAAAACAGGCAAACAAAATAAAGCAGAGTTAATTGTGGTATGTATTGCGCTGGTGGCATTTGTGCTTGGCTTAGTAGCTCATCTAGCTGGTGCAAGTATCGCTAACTCAGACGTGTTTGGTTATATAGCTGCGCCAATTCCGTTGGTGCTCGGGGTTATTGTTTTACTAAGTTATAAAATAGCTGAGGCAGCAGAAGATTAACTGCCTTCGCCTAAACACTTTAAAATATAATCGACCACTTCACGTGAGTAAATCATACTGGTATGGCTTAAGTGAAACACTTTGTGTTCTGCCATACCTTTTAGTTTAGTTTCATCAAGAAGAACCGTGCCGTCTGACTTGCTACCCTTTACAATAAGAGGCATTAAGCCGATTGGTAGGTCGCCAGCAATACTATAAAGCTTTGCTTTAAATGGCCAGTTACCATTTTGTGTGAGTAAAAACTCAACGCTATTTTTTAAAAAAGCTTCAAACCCTTTTTGCTTCATTTTATGTGCAATGTGACTGCCTTGATGGGGAGTACCAAGCGTTACTACTTTTGTAACGAATTGGCTGGCGCCTGAGTTAGCTTCTAAGTAAGCTCTAGCCACTAACCCCCCCATAGAGTGGCATACTAAGGCTGTGGGCTCATTACCAATAAACTCATCTATTTGTTTAAAAATAGCATCACGATTTGGGTCAAGAGTATTGTATGTAAGGTTTAACACGTTAACGCCTGAGCTCTCTAACCTAGAGCAAAGGGGGCGCATAACAAAGCCAGACATATACAAGCCATGTAAAACAATAACGTGTTTAACTTTCATATAATCCCTAAAGCAACTGCAATTACATTAATTGCTGTGGTTTTATCTCAATATTCGTATTATCAGTGTTAACCCATACCTCACCATCTTGAATGGTGACAGTAAGCTGTATGTTGCGGTCAACTAGGTCTGCAAGTGCCTGTGTTGCTGCATAGTCTAAACTAAAAATACTTAAGTTTTTAAATTCGTACAATTTTGGTTGGTGTTTTTGCCACCATATAGCTTGGTTGTTCTCACCGTAAGTATAAAGCACAACTTTTTTAGATTTATTGCAGGCTTTTTTAAGGCGCTTTTCGTCAGGTAAGCCTAGCTCAATCCAAAGCTCTACTTCTTCACTGTAATTAACGTGCCAAAGCTCTGGCTCGTCATCAGCACTTAGCCCTTTGGTAAACTCTAAACCATCACAATAGTTAAGTGCAAACGCAAGCAGGCGAATCATTAACCGCTGGTCAGTTTCCGATGGATGCTGAGCCAGAGTTAAATTTGTGTCTTGATAAACATGGCGATCCATATCGCTAAGCGATAATTGTGCCTTCATAATGGTTGATTTAAGAGCCATAACAACTAATCTAAAAATATTTTCGCCAGTATAGCGCAATTAAATGAATTGCCAGTTAAAATAGCGCTTAAATATACGTTAGGAGTTAAAAATGGCTATCCAGTGGTTCCCTGGGCGCTTGCATTAACTTCCGCACCGCTCCTCAGTGATACTTAAAGTCCAATTAAAACATATTATTAACCTGTTTTTGTTCCGTGTTTGTCCAGTATAATCTTGTTGCTTCTACTGTTTTTAGTACCCACGTTAGTACCCATGAGATTGTATTTTATATATACTAGTCTTAATCATCATTATGGAGCTTATTATGGCTAGGCCTGTAGTACGTCTAACGGATAAAAAGATAAAATCAATTACCAGTACAGGCAAAGAACAAACGCTTTCTGACGGTGGCGGTCTTCAACTGCGTGTTTTACCTAGCGGTACTAAATCTTGGCAATTTAAGTTTAAAGATCCAATAAGTGATAAATTTAATAAATTACCCCTTGGGCTTTATCCAGCACTATCGCTTGCTAATGCACGTACTAAAGCTATTGAGTACCAAGAAATATTGGCACAAGGTATTAATCCAAAGGCACATGAACTCGCTAAAAAACAGGCAGAGAGCCGTAAAGCTGCGAATACTTTTTTAGCTGCCGCAGAACTTTGGTTTGAACGAAAAAAGCCAACTGTTACGCCTCATCACGCAGCTAGGGAGTGGCGAACACTTGAGATGTATATTTTCCCAAAGTTGCAAGACACACCTTTAGAAAGCATTACAGCGATTGATACTATTGAAATTCTCAGGCCACTTGAGACTGACGGTAAACACTCCACAATCAAACGTATTTGCCAAAGCTTAAACCAGATCATGGATTACTCAGTAAATCATGGCTTTATCAATGCCAATCCACTAGCAAAAATCATAAAAGTATTTACTAAAAATACAGTAGAGCATATGGCAACGATTAGACCTGAAGAGCTACCTGATTTTTTAACCGCTCTGAATGGCTCGCAAACCATCCAGAACAAAACAAAGCTTTTAATTTTGTGGCAACTGCACACTATTACTCGCTCAAAAGAAGCCGCAGGTACTAAGTGGGCCGATATTAATGTTGAAGATGCTGTATGGATGATTCCAGCTGAAGAAATGAAACGCAGAAGAGCGCACCGAGTACCTTTAACGTCTGCTACTTTGGCAATACTTGAGCAAATGAAACCACTCAGCGGTCACCATGAATATGTATTCCCGAGTGAGCGTAATGAAAAGGGCCATGCAAGCACTTACACGGTCAATGCCGCGATTAAACGAAGCTTAGGCTACAAAGATAAGTTGGTAGCCCATGGCTTGCGCTCTGTTGCTTCTACAGCGCTTCATGAAAAAGGTTACGATAGCCTTTTGGTAGAAGCCTGCTTAGCCCACGCAGATGAAAATGAAACTCGAGCGGCATATAACCGCTCTGATTACCTAGAGCAGCGTAGACCAATAATGGCCTGGTGGAGTGATCTGATTGAGCAGGCTAATTCAAAGTAATAGGAGCTACTCAAGCATTGTTTTAACTATTTCATTGAGGGCTTTTTTTTCAGTGGTATTTTGATCTTTAGCGTAGTTGGTTAGCTTTTTTTGGTTTGCTTTGGTTAAGCTAAATGTACTCTCATTTCGTTCTCTATGCTTTCTTTGCTTATGCCCGTTATATAGTTGTTTCAATAGAATATCTTTTGTTATAACTGTATTGAATTCAATTGCTCCCGTCTCTTGTTTATAACCGTCTTGACAATCAGACTCTGGAAGAAGTGAGTTATTACTTCTGTAGGGTTCATGAATGTTATTAAATGTTTGAGTGGAAAAGGTTGTAGGGTGTGTATAAGGTGCACCCGATGTATAAGGTGCACCCGTTGTATAAGGTGCACCCGTTGTATAAGGTGCACCCGTTGTATAGGGTGCACCCGTTGTATAAGGTACGCCCGATGTATAAGGTGCACTTGGTGTATAAGGTGCACCCGTTGTATAAGGTGCACCCGTTGTATAAGGTGCACTCGGTGTATAAGGTGCACTTGATGTATAAGGTACGCCCGATGTATAAGGTGCACTTGGAGTGTATGGGTTGTAAGTATTCCCATAAAATACGCGTTGTGGCTCTATCTTTTTATGAAGTAAATCCCAATTTGAGATTACAGCAACAATCGCCAAATATATATCCTCACTTGTGATAGGGGCGAGAAAGTCTAAATGTTCATACTTATCGATTATGTATTGCCATACCCAACTACAACCCTCTTTGTCTTTAGGGTCTAACCAATAAACAGGATTTCTTTTAATAACAAAGCTGCTGTATTCTTTCAAAAGTACAGATAAATAGTCCTTTCTATAATCATTTAAACTGATTGTATTATCTAGCTTTTGCAATATTAAAGGGAAAATTTCATCTGCCGTTGATATGAAACTTCTAGTTTTAAGGCAATCAGCTTGCGGTATGTAAGTCTCCCTCGGTTTATTGAAGTGAATATAAACCCACACCCAGTACAGGCCCTGCCCATCAGCTTTTTCTAACCACTGAAAGTCGCTAACAGGTAAGATATCGTTCAAGTAGTCTGCCATTATCTTCAATACATCCCTTTTATAAACTTCTAAATTAGAGCCTTTTAAATATCCATCATAGCGTTCAATTAAAGCCGTTGCTGCATAAAAATTATCTGGTACTGAGCTGCCACAAGGGTAGTAACTTGCTGCAGCTTTTGTTGAAAGCCATAACAGGGCTCTACCGTCATTTTTAAAAAAATCAATCCACTTAATAACTTCACATTCATCAGTAAAATTAAGTAAGGAATCCATAAATTTATTGTACTTTTTATCCATTAAAAGTATTCCGTTATCATAAAAAAAGCATAACCAGAAAGTTTCTTTACGATACACTTTTACTGGCCTAGCTTGTATTTTATTGCATGTTAATAGTGTGATTGCAAACTTTAAGTATATTTGCACCCATTCCATTCTATATTTTGATACTACATCTCCCATTTTTCATCGAGTCGAATTCAATTAGATAGCCTATGGTTTTTTGATTCATACCACACAAATCTGATGGGTTGTTTTTCTGTATAGGTAATATATACACGGCACTATCTCTCCAAACATATTAAGGAATAATGGATAAATATTTACTAAGGAGACACCTCTTATGTGACTAATTAAATTAAGAGGAAATTATGAATAAACGTCATACAGTTAATAGGAACTTAGTGATAAACAAAGTAGGGTTCTACAAAAATATTCCTGTATGGAATAAAGGAGACTTGATACAAAATTATTTAATATCTATTGAGCAGGTTCTAACTCAAAGCCTGAATGAACATCCTAGAACTTTGGCTATTAGATTTGATTTAAGATTTCCAGTTAGCTTTGGGATTATTGATCAAATCGCAAGTTTACAAACATCGCATATATCGAGCTTTTTTAAGAGTCTTGATCTAGAAATAAAGCGTGAAGTTAAAGATAAAATTAAAAGAAACGGTAATGCTCACCATAGTAGTTTGAGATATATATGGGTTAAAGAGCAAGATAGCTCTTGCATGCCTCATTATCATGTTGCGATTTTTCTGAATAAAGACACTTATTATGGTTTAGGGAATTATCAAGGTAATGGTGATAATATGGCTTCTCGTATAATAAGGGCCTGGGCCAAGTCTATAGGGATTGAAACCTATGATGCGGGTAAGTGTGTAGAGTTTCCTGATAATCATACATACAGGCTTAATAGGAACAGTGAAAACTTTGCAGAGGATTTTGAACAGCTATTCTTTAGAGTTAGTTATTTTGCAAAAGTTGATACAAAAGCTTTTGGTAGTAAAGATAATTATTTTGGTTGCAGCAGAAGGTAATCAACTTCCCATTAAGCTAATCAACGAGGTTTTGAGACCTTCAATTAGCTTAATAAGCTAAAACCCTTAGTATATAAGGGATGGCAAGTTCCCAAAATACCATTATGAGAACCTAAAAAATAAACGGTGTTATTATATCTTAAAAGAGTGCTCATATAGAGCACTCGTATTTAACTAATCAAACAAACTAGCAATGCCAGCAACTACTCCACCAGCTACCGCCAAAGGGATTGTAACTGGCGCAGACGCGACACCTGCACCAATTACTATTGCGCCAGATGTAAGCGCTCCAGCAGCTGCACCGGAGCTTATAGCCACAGCTGTTCTGCTTACGCTAGCATCATTACTGCCAGTTATCTGTTTGGATAACTCATTACCAACTAAGCCGCACGAAACGGCTTTATTTAAAGACATAATGCCTTCCTTTTAGTTAAGTAAAACAAGCGCCAGAATGACGCTACGAAGGGTTATAGCTCTAGTTCTTCAAAGTCTTTGTCTATTTCCTCCTGTGTTATGCCTATATAACGAAGTGTTGTTGCTTCGGAGCTATGGCGAAGCATTTTCATTACTCGGGCGATGTCGTGGGTTTTCTGATACAAGTGATAACCGCGTGTTTTACGCATAGAGTGAGTACCTAAATGAATGTTTAGTTCTTCACCAACTAGCGCAAATGCTTTTGTAACCGCTCTACGAGATAGAGGTTTGGGCTTTGAGTTAATTGCTTGTTGATTTCGGTATGATTGAAATAAGTAGATGTGGTGTGGATGAGTAAGCTTAATTTCGTTGATTAAGGTAAGCGCCTTATCATTTAGCTTTATTTCAGCTAATTTCGAGGTCTTTGACTCATAAATAATCAACCTATCGTTATTTATGTCAGTGAACTTTACTGCAAGTAAGTCAGATATTCTAAGCGCGAGATTCAAGCCTATATTCCATATTTGACTCATTTGCCTTGAGCAACGTTTTTCTAGTAAATAGCTAACGAGCCTTACTGTATCAAGATTTTTAACTGCTTGTACTTCAGCCATAAAAACCTCCTTTTATTCAGTTGTAACCGTAACCTGATAACAACTTGTGTTGTAGTACTCGACAAAGTTTGAAATGAACAAGGCTAACAACTCTTTACCTTCTCGAGCATTCAACCAACCAGCTAAAAAGTGATAAACCTGCTTAATGCTAAAGCACACATCAATTTCTTTTATCAGTTCAGGGGTATGACGGCCCTGATACGAAAAGTCAGTAATATAAATAAGCTGCCAGCTGGTGGACTGCTTTTCTAACCTAACTTCTACTGGGTGAAAGCCCCCAGCTTCAGAGCTGTAATCTGGATCTCTAAAGTTTAGAGTAACCGCCTTTGCCCCACCTACAGAGTCACCTCCATTAGCAACTGCGCTTACAATCACACCAATAAAAGAGTCAGGCACTTTAAGGCCTGCTACTTGCTCTATTTTTAACGCCATATTTACTCCTTTTAAATTAAACCATGTTCAGCAAATGAATACGTGCTTTCACCAATGATGATGTGATCAAGTACTGACACATCTATTAGATTAAGTGCCTGTTGAAGTTTGGTAGTAATAAGCTTGTCCGCTTGAGATGGGGTAGTAACGCCGGAAGGGTGGTTATGCGCCAATATAACGGATGCAGCATTAAGCTCCAGCACCTCTTTAACGACTTCTCTAGGATAAACGCTAGCAGCGTTAATAGTGCCTCTAAATAGCTCTTTAAACTCCAGTATGCGGTTCTGGCTATCTAAAAACAGTACGGCGAATACTTCATGTTCATGTATCGCAAGTTTATGTTTTAAGTACTCTTCGCAATCATTAGGGCTATTTAAAACGCCATCTCTAAACTGCTTTTTAGCGATTATGTATGCAGCGGCTTCTAGTATCTGCTCATCATTTACGGGGTGTTTAAATTCATATAACGACTGTTGATCTTGCATTGTAAATTCCTCTTAAGTGGTTCATGCAAGTTAGTGATGTATATGTGTAAGTTTTTTGTTTGAAGAGCATAAAAAAATACTGACTCCGGAAAGGTTATGTACTAATAACCAACCGGAGAAACTCCATGCGTTTAATCAAATTAAAAGAAGTAATCGAAAAAACATCACTTGGCCGCTCAACAATTTATGAGTTTATGGCTAAAGAAACATTCCCTAAGCAAGTATTGTTAGGTGCTAAATCGGTGGCCTGGTTGGAGTCAGAAGTAGATGATTGGATTGAAGAGAAAGTAAGAAAGAGGTCTAATGTATTATAAAAATAATCACCTCAAACTTTTGAATGAAAGGTATATGCTATACATGTTTAAAAGAAATATTAAGCAATATAATAGGGCTATATAGAATTCAGTATTGGTACCAAAAATGAATTTCGTTTAACAAGTAGATGTTGACAACTTTGTGGGGCAGTGTTTATTCCCTGGATTGAAACGAAAGATATTTTCAGATATAAAAAATATAGTTGGTAAATATCTTAGTCGGACGTTTACCAGCTATCTAATATAATTCGTCTTGCTACCTTCTTTGTGTACCCATTATGGTTTTTTTATTAGCTTGTGTAAAAACGATATTAGTATAATTTGAAAGTTTAATTATAGGTATACGAACAGTAAGATAAATTTATCAAGAAATAGTGATATCAGTCCTATTCCTCAAAATTTAGATAAAAAATAACGTATTATAGGGTCTAATGAGTAAGTTGGTTGGCTTACATATTATAAAAAATTTGTTAGCCGATCTCTTAATTAGTAAAAATGTCTGTCAGTATACTGAGATGGTTTTTACAATTTTATTAATTTCATCCTCAGAAATTACATTAATCATTTCTCTAATCAAATTATGGTCTATTTCAAAACCTAAAGCTTCTTTTGCTAAATTAACGGCCTCTTCTTTACATCCGTGATGATCATTTTGAAGTGTAAGAATAATTTTTACAAAGGCTTTTTTATGCTCTAATTTCATGATTTCACCATTTTTAAGTAGGCATATAACTATATCAAAATTCGAATCTTTGACAATCTATAGTAGTGGCTGGCGCTAAAATACTAGTGTACAATGTGGTTTGAATTAATGGAGAAGTAAATGAATAGTACAATTTATAAAGACTTTATGTTTGAAGCTGCACATAGGTTACCACATGTTCCCGATGGGCATAAGTGTGGAAGACTTCATGGACACTCTTATAAAGTACGTATTTATCTTGAAGGTGTGGTAAATGAGAATACAGGGTGGTTTATTGATTTTTCTGATATAAAAAAAATATTTAAGCCTATATATGAACAATTAGATCATCATTACCTTAATGATATAGAAGGCTTAGAAAACCCTACAGCAGAAATAGTTTCAAAATGGATATGGGATCAGTTAAAGCCGTTACTCCCTGAACTATCAGCCATCGAATTGATGGAAACCTGTACCTGTGGTGTGATTTACAAAGGTCTATAATTTTTGAAAATTCATTTAATTACTAACTGCACCAGTAGAAAATTACATAAATTAACAAGTAAAGTACATCTTAAGGATATTAGTAAAGATGCTATTTCTCCCTCAGAAAATTGGACAAAGATTCTGAGTAAACAAGTAGATTTATTACCTGCTCTAGATGCTTATGCTGGAGATCATTGGGCAAAAGTTAAAGATATTGAGCGCTTAGGTGCCTCTTTGTGGATTGTTTCGGCTGGGTATGGGCTAATTTCAGCGGATACCAAAATATGTTCATATAATGCTACTTTTAATTCAAATGATGAAAATTCAGTATCTAAATTTTACTCTAAAGAGAATTTAAAAGAAAAAAATCGATGTTGGTGGAAAGATATTCATAAGGGAAGAGAGAGCTCTATTGAGAAAATATATTTTGATCACCCAGGTGACATTTTTTTTATTGCTTTACCTCCTAATTACCTAAAGGTTATTGAGCCAGAATTAGATAATCTTGCTTCATGTGGAGTAATAAATCTTCACAACACATATATTTTCTCAAGTAAGCAGGATTTATCTTTATCTTTAAAAGAATGTTTTTATCAAGCTAAGGAAGACTTTTGTGAGCAGCTAGGAGGGAGTCGCGTTTCTCTAATTATCAGGCTAGCTAGATATATATTTAAAGGCCTTTCTTTAAAAGAGCCTACCTATCCTCAGGTACAAAAAATGTATAATGCGTTGCTACTAGGGTCATCTCCAGTTAAACATATAAATAGAAGAAAAATGACAGATAAAAATGTTATTGATTTCATCCTAACTGAATTAAACGATAGTACACTAACTAAGATTTCTACTACTAAACTACTAAAAAAAATGAGAGATCAAGGTATGGGGTGCGAACACAAAAGGTTCAGTAAGATATATAGTGAATTATTAGTTGAAATAAAAAATACAAACTTTCGAGAGGTAAGTAAAAATGGCAAAAGTTAAGTTTTTTTTTCCAGATAGTCATGATTACGTAGATCCTACCTTTGATTTTATAAAAGAAACTAATAATGAGCATCGAGTTATCCAAAGAGATGATAAATACGCGCATGAGTTATTCAGTAAACCAGTATATGATGGGATATTAGTTTCTAAAGCTATTGTCGATGGTTTAAATGGTGTTAAAGGTAGGTACTCGGTAGCTCAACGACAGCGTTTTTTCCGTGAAGGTGTTTATAAATTCTTCAGGTTACCCAAATCATATGAAACTATGGGCGATTGTGGGGCTTTTAGTTATGCAAAAGAGTATGAACCACTATATACAATTGATGAAGTGAATGAGTTCTATGTGAATTCAGGGTTTACAAATGGTATATCGCTAGATCATATTATTTTTGACTTTGAAAGTACTAAGAAAAAAGTTATTAACGAACAACTTAAAGAATGCCAAAGACGTCAAGAGATTACTCTAACGCTCGCCAATGATTTTTTAAAAGCTAATACTAAATTGAATTTTGTTCCTTATGGGGTTGCTCATGGGTGGAACCCTGAGTCTTATGCTAGTTCAGTTATAGCTTTACAGAAAATGGGTTATAAAACGATTGCCTTAGGTGGAATGATACCATTAAAGAGTACTGAAATATTATCTGTCTTAAAGCATGTAAATGATATAAGAAATAAAGATACCAAATTTCATCTTTTAGGTATTAATCGATTAGATTTCATAACAGAATTTGCTAAATTTGGAGTTACTTCATTTGATAGTACTTCACCTTTAATGAAAGGGTTGAAAGATGATAAATTCAATTATCATACCCATCAAGATGACTATACTTCAATTGGCCTACCACAAGTTGATGCCAACCATAATATGCGTAAATTAGTTAAAACAGGTGCTATCGATCAAAATGAGGCCTTTGATTTAGAAAAAGATTGTTTAAATGCAGTCGTACAATTTGATTTGGGTAATATATCGAAAGAAAGTCTTTTAAATAAATTAGTTAATTATGAAAAACTTTATAGCCCTGAATCGTCAAGAATAGATGCAATGAACAAAGTGCTAACTGATAAGCCTTGGAAAAAGTGTCCCTGCGAAATATGTCAAGAAATTGGTATACATACGTTACTAAAACGAGGTGCGGCGCGAAATAGAAGAAGAGGTTTTCATAATTTGTATATTGCTTATGAAAAACTTCAAAGAGAATTGAATTAAATCGAACGGAATTAATAATGAATTATATAAACGTACCAGCACTAAAAATAGAACAAGGTCCAGGAAGATCACTATTTAGCTTTGCAATTAGAGGTAAGGAAATTCAGTCTATAGCTTCTATTTCAAGGGTAAAGAGACATGAAGACGAATTGATTGGTTACCAAAGACCTGAAGTGTCAAATCATATAGGTGAAATTAAGCGTTATTTAGAATCTGATAATCCTATGATTCCAAATGCTTTAGTTATAGCATTTAATAAAACGGTTAAGTTTATTCCTTCGGCAGATAATAATAATTTTGGTGAATTAGTCATACCAATTACAAGTTTCGACGCAGACAAACCTGGTCTAATTGTTGATGGTCAACAACGTGCAGCAGCGCTAAGAGAAGCTGAAATTGACACGTTTCAAATGCCCGTTAACGCGTTTATCACTGATGATGCCCAAGAACAGAGAGAACAGTTCATACTAGTGAATTCAACAAAGCCTTTACCAAAAGGTTTAATTTATGAGTTACTACCATTTACAGAAACTAAATTATCAGCAGGATTACAAAAAAGAAGATTCCCAGCAAAAATATTGAATGAATTAAATCATAATCAAAGTTCTCCATTTTATAAAATAATACAAACAGCCACCAACCCTGCTGGTGTTGTAAAAGATAATTCGATACTAAAGTTAATAGAAGCTAGTCTTGCAGAAGGAGCTTTATACAATTATAGAGATCCATCCACAGGTAAAGGCGATTTCAAATTAATGATAGAAATATTATCTAATTATTGGAGTGCAGTGAGAGATGTTTTTCCAGAAGCCTGGGGTAAAAAGCCGAAGGATTCTAGACTGATGCATGGCGCAGGTATGTCTGCTTTAGGTCATCTTATGGATGCTATTTTTGATAGATACCATACAGACGAACAGTTAGAAACTGTTACCTACGAGCAGTTCAAAGCAGACTTAGAAAAAATGCAAGTATATTGTAAATGGACTAATGGTTATTGGGATTTCGGTTCTGAAGATAAAGTTAAATGGAATGAGCTACAAAATATTACAAGAGATATACAAAAGCTAACTAATTATTTGTTGCGAAAGTACAGGGTTGAAGTTTGGAACTAAAGTTATGAAAAAAATAGTAGTTATATATTCTGGAGGCATGGACTCTTTTACGGCTTTAAACAAAGCAGTAAAAGAAGGTTTTGATGTGTATGCACTGTCTTTCGATTATGGTCAAAAGCATAATAAAGAGCTTATTTATGCACAAAATGTGTGTAATGAACTTAATGTTCCACACAAAATTTTAGATATAAGATCCATATCGACATTATTTACCGGTTCGTCATTAGTTTCAGACGACATTAATGTCCCTGATGGCCATTATGAAGCAGAAAATATGAAATCGACTGTTGTGCCGAACCGAAATATGATTCTCATATCCTTAGCCATTGGTTACGCTGTAGATATCGAAGCTGAAGGTGTTTGGTACGGTGCTCACTCTGGTGACCATTTAATTTATCCAGACTGTCGACCAGAGTTCGTGAAAGTAATGGATCAAGCTTCTAAAGTTGCAAATTTTGAACCTGTTTATGTTCATGCTCCATATTTAAATACTGATAAAATAGGTATTCTTAAAGATGGCATTAAAATGGACCTAGACTACTCTAAGACATGGACATGTTATAAAGGACAGGAAAAAGCCTGTGGGACATGTGGTTCTTGTGTTGAAAGATTGGAAGCTTTTGAGTTGAACAATTGTACAGATCCGATCAAATACTTAAACTGAATATGTCATTATCCGCCTATCTTAATACTTATATTTAAATTGAATAGGCGGGCATTGTATATGTCTACAAGTAAACTAAAAGATATATCACATCTGAATGAACTGTTCTTGTAAAGGTTTACATATTGTATATTTTCATTGCTTCTGTTTCTTATTAAGGAATTACCAAAAAATCACGTATTAGCTAATTAATGAAGTCTGTTAACGCTCTTATAATTGAAGAACTACCTTTACCATCACAATAGATAATATCTTTATTAATAGCCTTAACTGCATAATATGATTGGTGCGCTGCACTCTTATTACAGAAAATAAAATAGTCTGCACTTGAAGCAAGATTCTTCAACTTATCTGTAGCGACTTTATCATGGTTCAGTTTAACAAGAACTCCTGGAAATAAGCTCTGTAACATTTCAGCAGCCCGTTGTCCTGCTTTCTCGGTAAGTGTTGATATACCGATTAGCTTATCTTCTAAAGAAACTTTTGTTTCTTCATTAGAGGAACTGTCTTCAATCACTAAATGATCAAAAGACTTATTTTCTGGTGCTATGTGTTTATCTAGCCATTTAAGAACTGTTTGTAGTTCAAAATCAATATCAGACCAATGAGTTATCGAATATTGGCATATGCCATTCCATAGTGGATATCTCAATACTTCCGGTGACTTTATTGCATAATCAAATAACATTTCGCTAAATTCAATAATGACAGGTAGTGATTTTCGACTTATTTCCACTTTTACAACAACCTCAAAAGCTTCTATTGCAGACGAGTACTGTTCTTTAGAATGAGGTGTATTGAGTAAGCCTTGAATTAAGTCTCTCATCAAGCCAATAGTTATGTATGAAGTTTCATCATCCATTGCAATTAGTTCAATAAGTCCCAACCAAAAAGTGCTTGTGGTTTCTACCTTGTTATCATCTAACCAACTTAGTAAATGAGGTGCTATATTTCGAATACTCTCGGCATCTGCTGAAGTTGATATTGCCTCAGTAATAAATTTAATATCGAAGTCGCAAGGTTGCCATTCACTTATTAAATCAAAGTTAATAAGATCCCCACTTGCATAGAGTTTAAACCAGTCATTCCAAGAGTTAATAACTGAGCTCTTAGTGACTGCTGCGGGTTCAACAACCTCACTTTCTTCAATAATTTCCGGTTCATTATTATTACCATATATATAATCTTCTAATGAACTCCATAACTTCCTAAAGGGAGCCGACGCTTTTGTTTTTTGACGAATATCAAAAGGAAGCTCTTCTAGCCAACTAAATATTTCATTAACCTCAGAAGGCATACATGCCTTTGAGTAATCAAGAACTTGAGCAACTACATCAAGACTTATAGGGCTATCTAATAAAGCTTGAAGTTTTGATGAATCTATTGAGAAAGCCTTACGAGTTTCAATGAAGGATTCAACTTTTCCAAATAACTCACTCACCCACTCTTCTGTAATAAAGCTAGGTAAAAATGACACGATGTCGTTTTTGTTAATTCCAATACTGACAGCCAAAGCAGACCAAGCTTCCCAGTCCTCTTTATATTTATATTCTTCTTTCAGTCTGGGTTTAGAAAGCAAAAACGATTCATAATCGACTAAATTAGTTTTTAAACCAACCCAATCTACGTTTGATAGATCAGTTAAATCTAAATGGTTAACATGCATCAATGCACGAATTAATAAATGGTAGATTCTCGTTGGAACTATACCGGCTAAATAATCAGGTAAACTCTCATGTTCAAGTATTGCATTCCATGATGCATTAATAGCCAAGGATTGAAGTTCAAGACCAACTAGGTTTCTATGGCTTAACTTACCAGAGCCTTTAGCTTCATTATAGAAAGTAGATGTACTATCGCCATCACCTTCACGGCTTGCTACAAAGAAATCACGTAGAATGCGTCCTATTGGACGTAACCTTACACTGGCAAAGTTAGGCTTTTCTTCAAATCGGGCAGAGACTTCATTTAACGTTTTAACTATATAACTAGTATCTTCCTTAAAGTTGTCGGTATTAACTTGAGTGAACCTGATTACACCGTGCGATTGATTAAATAATAATGGCTGTTCAAACTTAAGGTCGGGTGACTTTATTATTTCATAAGATGAGGTATGTGAAGATCCTAATCCGTAATATAAGCAGTTCTTCAACTCGTTTAATGATTTTTTGTCTGGGCACATACCATAGAAGTACAATTGACCATTTACATAAGCCGGTAAAAAGAATGGAGTTTTAGATTCCAAATTGCGTATAGACTTTAACAATAATAAATTTATAGAGTCAGAGATTTCTTCCACGGGTTTCTCAAATTCAATTGCATTCTCGGCTGTAAAAAAGTCTACAAACCAAGATGGATAGTTAGAAAAAGTCATGTTCATCATCCTCATCTTCTTCAATTTCAATAACTGGATTTTCTATCGCTTTTATTTTTTGTTGATAGTTTTTAAAATAAAGATTATTGAAATCAATCCTAGTGGTTGAAATTTGATGGGTATCACCTGAAATAGTGACTAACTCGTCATTTCTATTTGCACCTGAAAAAGTAAAGTTCATTGAACCATCAAAAAAACACGACTCTGTAACTAACCCTTTAATATGCACTTTTTCTGATATCTCAAACCTAAATCCTTCTTCATTGAGAAGCTTGTTTTTCAATAGGTTAAGTGCAGAATCATTTGTTTTAGTCTCATTAACTACAAGGTTGAGTTTACAACCATTCAGCACAGCTGTTTCTAATAACTCTATAAAGGTAATCATTCTATTACCCCAACTCGCATTAAGGTAACTCCAATTTCCAGAGCGATTATCGAGTATTTCAAAATCAGTAAACCAGGCTGTTACTAACCATATTTCTTGCGGTGATAGTATTAGCCCTGCAAAAGTACTTCCTAAAACCTCTTTTAAATGTCGCTTACCTAATGGCGTGTTTGTTAATATTTTACGAGAATTAGAATTAATCATTGAATAGCCTCCGCCAGTTCGACAAACAATATGATTTCCCCTAACTGCCTATCAATTCTATTCACTCTAATGTGGAAGAACATGCCCAGTTGGTCTATCTGAATTGTATTTATCTTTAATATAATTTGATTCAATTTAGATAAGTGTTCTGATGAAATTACAAGTTTAACTATTCCTTTACGTATAATTGCTTTATGTAATTCAACCTCCCAGTTATTTCCATAATTTATGATTTCGCCATTACCTGATATCATTTGCTCTACAAGTAACCTTTCTGTTCTATTATTTCCATTCAAGAAACGGTTATAAAACTGCGTACTTGATTGTCGTATAACATTACCTCTAGGCCATAACTGTCCGATAACTTTATCTTTTAGCTTGTTTATAGTTACATTGGTATCAGATGTGATTTCTTTAGCGATTAAAAATGATGCTATGTTTAAAGGGATCTCTATTTTTAACTCTTTTTCAATTTCTCTCCATCTATCCATCCAGTTCTTTAAATCTTTATCTGTTTCTTTAGAGCTGCCGGCCTTTAATACTCGAGTATGAAGTATGCTATTGAAGTTGTGAGATAAGATGACTCCCATCTTTCTTAAGTTGTCATTAATCGTTGAATTGGCTTTAACTCGTGCACTAAATTTTTGTGAGTCTCTATGAGCCTTAAAAGAAGACTTTAAGTTTTCGTCACACTCTAGTTTTGATAATAATTGATGAATGTCGAAGTCAACTTGTTCATAATCACCTGCCTGAAAACTCCTAGAAAAATGATTTAGAATATTAAGAGGATCACTACTGTATACGTTCTCAAACCTATTAATTATACCCACACCACCAGACTCATTCTCAGTTAACCAAATAGTTAAGTCATCACCCATCCATACCGGATCTACATTTAAATCATTATCACCAACATCTGGTAATACCGTACTTACCAACTGATTAATGCCTCCAGAGAGGGTATTTGACATTAATATTCTCAACCATGAAATATACGAATCACCTGACAATTCAGTGTATAAAGGGGTTAATAAGTTACTAATTTCACCAATAATTAAATCGTTCGATAAAAGGGAAATCAACTCACTTTGTAACGCCTGCTCTTCATCTTCGTCCTCACTTAATACATTCAATTGAAATAATTCTAGAGGGATAGTATTTAGTAACTCTCGTCCTTCTTTTGAACTCAAAAACGTAATAGAGTCTTGAAGAGATAAGTTTTTTTGCGTTGAAATGAATATCACTGTGGTAGTAACACACTCAAATACCCAATTTGCTTGAAATGTATTATTAAAAATAGAAGAATTTACAAAGCAATCTTGAACAAAAGAAAAGCGTAAAGAAGATTCAACGTTTTCATTTGTCCCTAAACTAAGTAACTGCTCATCTGAGAATGTAAAGTTCCACCTCATTCCATCGACAAATAGAATAGTCCCAATACCAACTGATTCACCTTGTTCTTGCCAATTTAATTTAATATTTGATGCTTCCTTAGTCTTAAATTTAATCTGAGCATTAGATCCCGTTGTATACCTTGTAACCTCAATTGGTTGCATATGTTTGTGCTCAAAAAAACAAACATTACTTAAATGACGTTTCCAGTCACAATTAGCAGGAAGTGACAGTTGATGCTTGTCTTCATCAATTTCAAATATGCTCTCCCAGTTCAAAAAAGCATTACTTGTTTCTGTAACATTCTTTAGTTCAAGTCGTTTCGTTAGTATCTGCCTTGGTTGATAGATTTTCATCTGAGTACCAGGCTTATAAATTATTTCTTTAATAAAGTCTTTATTTAGTCCAAAAGCATCTTCAACTTCGAAGTCTATTTCATAATCAACTCCTACCTCTGGCTCAAAACCTTCAGGGACTAGCCAATCAGTTTCATAACGGTTATTTAATGTAAATCGTTTCGAAATTCTTCCCGGAGCATATTCTTTTAATCCCTGAAAGAACCCCATACTTTGCAATTCCTGAGTTCTCGCCTCTCTACTCCCTCTAAGTAACGAGATATCAAGTGACGGGAGAATTAGTTCGCTAAATAATGTAGCCGGTATAAACTCAGGCATAGGAGAACCTTTGCTTTGAACACCTAACCACTCTTGCCCGTTTACAGACCAATTTGTACGTAGCTTTTGTAATAAACTAGGTAAAAAGTCCATTAATAAAGAACGCGGAGGTTGCCAATAAAGCTTTTCAACCTCCAGACGATTAATTCCAAGTGATGAGGCTAAATATGCTGTTAGTGCATTCCTGTTACATGAACTATCTAGCAAGATATTTATAGTCTTTTCTAATTTAGATAAATATTTTTTATTATTTAAGTGCTTATTCGGGTTCCTAAGATAATACCAAATACTTCCTTTACCAACCTCTTTACCTAGCCACTCCAAAGTAGCCAAGCTTGCTTGCATTTTTTGAATATGGTTATTTCCAACAGGCAGTTTGTTCACTTTAATTTCTGGGTCTACCAAACTTTCATATCGATGAAACGCTACTCTGTCACGTCCATAATCAGAAAGGACTGTAACCATCCAAGGTCTCATACCTCGAGTTCTTCCTGCACGCCCTTTTCTTTGAAGATATGATGCTACGCCCCTTGGTGCTTTATGTTGAATAACCGCCCCAACCTTAGAGTCGTTATATCCAACTTCTAAGGAGGCTGTTGCAACAATAATTTCAGCCGTTTCACTTACCCCTGAATCTTGGCTTGAAGTTCGACCTACTTCTGCACGGTCATCTTCATCTATACTATGTCCAATATATTCACAATTCGACCAATCTTGACCAAGTAACTGAATCTGTTCTTGATTCGGTGGATAATTGTCATGTTTGGGGCTTCTTAAAAATGCTAACGGTTTAGATTCAGGAGTAAGTTTTTTAAATGCATGATTCCAGCCCTCGGCATCTGCAATCATTTCAAAAAGTCGGTTATTAACATCTAAATCATCCGTAAAAACAAACGTTTTGGTACCGAAGGTACCCTTTGATGCCGGTTCTTTACTGCTATTACTATCTAACAAACGCCGGGTTAACATGGATGCTTGAATTGTTGTTGATAAAAGTGCTGATTGAGAGACGGGATCGCCTCGCAAAGCCAATAGATATTCAGCACCTTCCTCTATGATTTCTGAAGGTAGAGGTTCAATTAACTCAACATTATGTTTTGCTGTTCCTGTTAAACTGCCAAAAAAACCAGCTGCGTCACTAAGGGTTGCTGATAGTCCAACAAAGTGGGGGCTATTGTCTGAACGCTTCATCCACCGTTTAAGTAAATAGGACGTTTGGGCACCTGTTGTGCCTTCATAGGTATGAACTTCATCAAGTAGAACTAGTGGGATTGGCTTGTTAGTATCAACGCCGAAAAGATGATTATATTTACTGTTTGCTAGATGTTGGTTTAACATCTCAGTAGTTGTAAAAAGAATATCTGGTTCCGAAGATTGTCGAGTTAGTGCAACCTCATCATCATTAATTTTATTTCCACAGCGACTACAAGTCAGTATTTCTTTCTTTAATTTTACATCTTCTTCTAACCACTTTAAATTTCCAGAGCATTTACACATTAATAAATCAAAATCAATGGCATTAAACTTGAGCTTATCATTTAAGTAATCACCATCTAATGTATCACCAAAAAAAGTACCTATTTTAATTTTCCGTTTATTATTAGTTAACAAGTAATCATCTAATAGTCTTGCTTGTTTAAACGTTTCATTATATTGGTCTTTAAGTAGTTCTTTTCGAGGATAGATTGCTAATATTTGAACTCGATTACTTTGATCATTGCAAATATTTTGTGATAGTTGTGTCAAAGCTGGTAAGTAAAAGGAAAGAGTTTTACCACTACCAGTTCCTGAACACACAATAGTGCCCGAAGGTTGATTCGGTCTTGAACTAGACATGTGTTTTGAGTACTTATCTAATACTCTTTCTGTAGCTCTTATTTGAAACCTTGAGAGGTTGAATGATTTACTACCTTCACCTAATAATGAAAGCAATACTTGACTGTGCTCATTAGGCAGATTCAATTTTTCTTTTAGTTGGCTAATAGCCAATGAAGATGCCACGTTTCTGTTAGGATATTGGCGGGGGCGACGAATAAAACGAAAGTCGGAGACTAAGGTTTTGGCACTTCTTAAATCTTGGCCATGAAACCATTGCCTTAAATTGCTATATAGATAAATTGCTTCGGCCATTCGAGAACGATAACCGTCAACAGTATAAGGCGATTTTACTTCTACAATTAGACTTTGCTCACATAACTCCTCAAATATCTCTTCCCAATCAGATGGTGTTCGTAACTTTATGAGTTCTATAATTTCACTCTTATTAAAATAAAAGCTCGTGTCACCCCATGTTAATAATTTAATTTCTTTTTCTTCAATCAAATCAAGACAAGATAAAAGTAGGCTTTGTTCAATCATAATTCCCTCTATGTTACTAAATTAGCTTATTATTAACGTGAAATTTTTAATTTTGAAAGTAGTCCTTGTTTGGTTAACCACTCAAAAACAGTAGGCGTCAAAAGCTCTAATGTTGGAGTAGACCAAGGAGCATCAAGTTCTTTTAAAAATTTAGCAACACCTTCAGGTAGATCAGAGGTATCCATTTCTCCTCGTAATGTGACCAACTTTTCTTTTAAAGAATTTAGAGAGAAAACTAAACCAGAGTTAACATTTTTTGAAGTTTTCTCTGTGTCAAAACTGGCTTTAAGACTGTTATATTTTTGATAAGTCTCTTTTTTACCAAGACTGCTTTGTTGCTCTAAAACAACTTCTTCTACAACAAAACTATTCTCTAAATTAGCTAACCACTTGTCCCAATACTTATCATTTAATTCGCCAATTCTTTCAGTAAGACCTTTCAAAGATAGAATTGAATTTTGTAACGAATCATCCTGCTGTGCTTTGTGTTCTAACTCTTTCCATTTTTCAGTAAAAATAGAGATGGAATTATTAGCATCGACTAGTAACCCCTTAACATCATCACCTATAACTAATCCTGATGATTCACTAATTAAAAAACCTTCACCTCCTTCAAGACGAGGAATTAAATGCTCATCGAGATTACTGATAAGAGGCATAACATCGAATTTAGCCTTATTACTTGTAAGTTCAGCTAGAGATTTATTTAGACGATTTAATATATTGGAGTTTGCCTTTATGATCGTTTCATTTTCCTGAGCATTAGAAGAAAGCTTTATTTGGTTTTGAAGCTTTTCAACCTGATATTTTAATGTGCTCATTTAATTTCCTCCAAAACATGATCACTGAACCCATTTAGAATCACTTCAATTGAGGCAAAGGAATCATTTATTTCTTTATTTATTTTATCCACCTGCTTTGTGCTGGTTGTATCATTGATTTTCTCAATTTTAGAAAACACGTTACTATTAAATTGCTGCCAGTTCTTTAAAACTTTGCATACACTTTTAATAACACCACCATCCAATGATGAAAGGATTTCCAATTGTTTACTTTCATCAGAAACAGATAATAATTTGATGCTATTCTGGACCTCGTTCCATTTGATATTCTTGGTTAATTCATTAATATCCTTATTTAATGTTTCCCTTGTAACAAAGCCATTTGGGTATAGTCCCATATCTAATATACTTTTATAAATAGACTTTATTTCATCTAGTAAACTAATAAACTCTTCTTTATTAGCACAATCATTAAGGTGATTATTTATCAATTCGATGTTGGGTTTTAACTCCTGAACAGCATCATTTTTAAGTCTTTTCTGTGATGAGCTTAAGAGTTCTTGATTTAGCTTTTTTGCTTTTTTATGAGCAAAATTAAAAATATCATTATCAAAAGCAACATTACTAATTTGAATTAAGCTCAGCCATACCCGCTGTGTTTCATCCCACTTACACAGTAACTCCTCTCTAAACTCTTGATATTTATCATTTATAGCCGGCTTTAAGCTTTCTTTAATATGAATAGATTTCTTTAATAGTGTATTTTGTAAGGTATTTTCAATTTTAAGACCTAATCCGTTAGTTAACAGGATGTGCTTTGCTAATGAGTCAACTAAGTATTTACCTCTAATTTCTTTTAGCATGATATCAATCGCTTTGGGGACCCAAAACTGAGCAAATTTAGAGTAGTAAATGAAATCGTCATAACCTTCGGGGTAATTCCAATCCTTAGTTTCTTCTTTTTTGTTAAAACTATGATATCTAAGAATTGCAAGCGCGGAACGTTGAAAGAACATTGATTTTTTATCATCTTGAAAATCTGTATCCGTGCAAAAATAATGAACACAACTTGGGGGATTATTCTCCGCATAAGGTATATCAATTAAAAAGAGGGGTCCTCTTTTAAATACGGCTTCATATACGTTTTTATTTCTGTCAGTAAATATTGTTGCATTTTCAAAACCGGCCCACGATGAAGGCTGAAAACTTTCAATCATTTCTAAAAGTTGAGTTCTTATTCTTTTAGCTGACTCTATAGATATAGGTGCATCACCATTAAACCAAAGTTGAATTTCTTTTTGAATAACATCATCATCACTTTTAGGTTTGGCGTTATTACTATCGTTATCTATAATTGGTCCTTCAGGTTTATCTGCAACTCCTATATCGATATCCGAAGTTAATTTTTGAGCAAAGTCGTTCATAGAAAAAGCTAAAGCTATATTACTATTTAAAGACTTTTGAATTGAATTGAGGTTATTACCATTTCCCCAAATACTAGAGAGAACTTGAGCTTTCTTAGGTGAATTTAACCCTAAACTCTGTATTTCACTATTTAGTGATGTACGATTTTCTTTAATAAACAAATTTTGTGGGAAGTATTGTTCTAAATAATCGTCCCTATGATCTCTAAGTAAGTTTAAAAGAATGCTATTTATTACATCTCTTGGGTTAAAGACAATATTTTTGTCCTGATCTATACAGTACCACTTAGTTAACGTGTTAATTGCTTGTTTGTTATAGGGAAATAGTGGTATTCCAACTGATGATGTACCAAAGGCATTTAACTGTTCTGATTCTACTTCAGAAAGGTCACATTCCCATACCGGTACTATGTCATTTTGGTTATTTAAGTTTACCTTTGTTTCTAGTAATTTTTTACCAAACCTTGCTGCATTTATATACCTACTACAAAAGTCCACAATTCGTTTGGGAATATTATCTTGATTATCGCTATCTTGCTCGATATGCCACTCAAAAAGAGCCCGTGATCTAATGGTAGTTTGTCTACGCATGTACCCGTGGTATCCCGTTGTCACCGCTAGGACAGACCTTAATATGCAAAGGTCTTCTTGACGTTCCTCTAATAAACAATCAATCAATACATCTTCTATTGCTGATATAGCGGCTAAATCTTCCACTAAAATAACTAAAGTTCTACCTAAGCTTTTTAAGTGTCTCCTAATTTCTTTAAATAAGTCTTGAAAGTTACCATTGTTAAACTGAAATAACTGTTGAAAAGCTGTTTGAGTCGCCTTTCCTATCGCTTCATTTAACATGGCTACGGCTTTTACTATTTGCTCTTTATCAGTATCCAACCTGAGATCACTGATAACTTTTCTTGCTGGTAACGCCAAATTGTCAATTTCTATAGACTCGAGCATCACCTCAAAATCTTCTAATGTAAGCTCATACTCTGTATCATTTATTTCTTGGTCTGAAGCCCCTTTGATCCATCTTGTAGCGATACTAAATACGCAACTATCACCACTCAACAATTGAGATTTAAATAGAATATCTGTAATTAAAGTAGGCAGTAAATTCGACATACTCATGCGTTGCCTTAACTCAGCATAATTGTCAGGGCGTTGATTAAGACTTTGAAGATATTTTGCAGTTTCCCCCCCGATATCTTTAACTCGATGAGATATAAAGGTTACAAATAAATCAGCTACTTGTTGTTCATTTAAAGCACTACCAACTTGATCAACCCTCTTTCTTGCTTGATCAAATACTTCACCTTCTAATCCTTCTAACAGCAAGTTTAAGGTTTGTCTTAAGCTTGCATTTTTTGGTAGCCGAACTATTTGCCACCTTTCATCAGAAACAACTTTTTGAACCTTTAATTTTGCATGTAACCATCTTATTAGGTGTGACTTCCCCATACCCGCCGATGCAACTATTGGAATAGGTCTTTCTATTTTCAAAAAGTGCTTTAGTAAATCATTTTCTGTTGCATTATCTTTTGATCCCTTTTCATCATATTTTTTCAAGTGCATAGGTTCATGCACTGATAATAATGTATGATCTGACAACTCTTCGGCTTCAGTTTTAATGCAATCAAAAATATTTTCTTTAGTTGGCCAATAGTTCTGCAAATTCATTACTTATCTCCAACAATTCGAATATGGCTTACTGTTCGGGTTTGGCCATTAGGCAAGGGAAGTGAAACAGCATTGACTGAATCCGAAAGTCGGTCTAAATATAAATAACCTTCTAAATTTAAACGATATAGAGCATGACTTAAACTCTTAGATAGTGTGTGAGAAGGGCTTGGCTTCCAGTCACTTTTTTTAGTCTGCATCATAGCCTCTATTTCCACTCTGTATTTCCCTCCATCAAAAATAGGAATATAACTATTTAATTTCTCAATAAATGTCTGAATGTTGATTCTATCTTCGTTTAAATCTGTAAAGATGTCAGACAGAAAAACCTTTATGAGTCGTGTAGGGTCGACAACATACTTATCTTTACTAACTTTCTCCATATATCCTAAAAGTAAACCGTACTCAGCAAATGTAAGACTTTCTGAATCATTAATAGTTAAACGAGTATGATCGACTGTTCTATCTGGAATATATTTAGCACTTATTTGGGGGATATCAGTAGATTTAAAAAATTCACTCCCCGCAAAAGTACATTTATCTAAAGCAAGAAATAAGCAAATCCCTCTAATAAGCGGTTCGATTGATGAACCTGTTTGAAGATCATATTTTTTATTAAAAACAGAACGTACAATCCTAGCATGTATATTAGAATCATTAGATAGTGCTGAAAAAGCCTTAACTCCTTCGACTGTACTTTCCCAAAGACCTTGCTTTATCCAAAATTGCAGAGTTTCTGGTAACTTCTTTTTTGGGTTACCTTTTAGTTTGAAGTTATCTTCATTATCTTTTTTATCATCTATAAACAAACTTTCAGGTGAGTTTTGACTAATTATCGAGTCGATAGAAATAAACTCTGAAGATTTGGTGATCTTGCGGTTCAAAAGGCGATCGACAAAGATTAAAGATGGAATGTGACTACCCGCACTGGCGTTGTTAATTACTGACACGTGTTTTTCTCAACTATTTTAATGAAGTTTGTTAATGGAATAGATTTATTATTATCTTGCCACCACAATCGGTATTTATTTTTTTTTGTTTTTTGGGTAAATTCAGCTATAAAGAATGTCGTCTGTTCTTCAAATGATGGAATTAAAACATCTGAATCAACAGATGAATTTATATGTAAAGATGGCCAAAGGTTACTGTTATCAAGATAATTCTGAGAAATCCAAAATGGTTTAAAAGACTTCAGCCCGTTCTTTTTCCCCGCTAGTTTTTTTAAGAATTCGAGGTCACCCTTGACAGCAATAATGTATTTTCTATCAAGCATTAGTTTAATGAATAAAGACCATTTTAATGGGGATGTAAGATCCTGAGTTTTATCGTAATAAACACTGCAGATATTATCAAAAGAGATATAATCATTTAAAGAGTCAGGTAATAATTGCTTTGAACTGTAATTATCAACCGAGACATCATCTCCTACTGACGGTAAGAACCCTTCACAAGTCATGCAACCTCCGCATGCTCTTTGAGGACTATAACCATTCACTGTGTAATACTTTACTAACTCTTTACAAATAGGTTGTTTTTGAGAAGTTATATTCTCAGATAAAGTTAAAAAACCATTATCTTGAGTCTTCTTTTCTTTTTTCCTGTGTTTTTTAATATTAGTTTCCCAATATGAATTAGAAAGGTATTGCTCATTAAGTATTTGAACTAAAACTTTGCATTTATAACTTTTCCAATACTCTTTTCGTTGGATATTCCTTTCAAAATCATTTAACTCACTATCATCTTCAACTTCTGGCACATCATAGAAAATTCGGATTAAACCTGCACGCTGCATAAACAGAAGTGTTAACCAATTCCAATCTTCATTTCTATCACTACGACTGCTGAGTCCCTCATGATAAAAAGAAGTATCTAACTGATATAGGTCTCCTTTCAAAAATTCATGAGAACTGACTTCAACCCGCCTATCCCACATACCTTTCCACTTTTTGAAACCTAGTTCCGTTGATATGATACTGTCACTATTAATTTTTTTGGCATTAGCTATTTGCTTGTCATAATAAATAACTTCGGATGTAGCTGCTTTACCATCTCTACCTGCTCGGCCAATTTCTTGATAGTAGCGATTAATATTATCCGGAATACAAGCGTGAATGACACTTTTTACATTCGACTTATCCATACCAACACCAAAGGCCGAGGTGGCAATAATTATATCTAAATCATCATTTTGCCATTGCTCAATTATCTTCTTTCTAGAGTGAATATCAGTTTTACCGTTAAATAGACCAATTCGATTAAGCCCTGTGGCTTTCAAATGAGAACTTAAGTCAATAGAATCCTGAACAAGTGTTGTATATAGAATCAGTGGCTTGGGTAAAGCAATCACGCGATCTACTACTGACTGAAGGTGACTGCTTTCTTCTTCATTTTTATAGGATGAACTAATTTCTGGACGTAAAAAATTACCATTAACAACAATTGGTTTGTTATCGGACTCACAGTATAAAGTTGTTAAGGAATCAATATTGCTTTGCGTAAAAGTTGCAGACATTAGAATTGTTTTAAAAGGAGAATTGCTTACTTGCCTTAAAGATGCAACCAAGGCGCCAAAACGTTGAAATTCAGAGCGAAAGTTACTCCCCCAAGTGTCAATTAAATGCGCTTCATCGATTATGATATTCGCAATAGAGTTTTGCTTAGCTAATCGGAATAATAAAGGCAGTAGGCTTCCAGTAACTGATTCAGGAGAGGTAAAAATTACTTTTTGCTTATCATTGTCTATATTCTCGCGAATTTCTGATTTGTCACCATCAGATAATTGGCTATGCCAAGCATAGTTTTGAACAGAAAAGTCATCCGCTTTTTCAAGTAATTCTTTTGCTCTTTTACCTTGCTCTATAGCTAGACCAACAGTAGGTACGATAACGATTGTTAGCGCCTTACTATTACTAAACAGCATGCTGGCATGAGCGACTAATGTTTTACCGCACCCTGTAGGTAAGTTAATAAAAAGAGTCGAGTCTTGGGAGCATGTTAAAGCAACCCTCACAGCCATTCTTTGCCCTGCACTAGAGTAGTGGTTATAGTTTTGGTCTGATAGCCTTGAAACTAAGGCTAAATCCATTTCTACCTTTTTCACTTTACGTTTTTGTTTCTGTTCGTACACATCCACTAATTTTTGAGTAATTACTGGAGATGATAGGGTAAGGAAGTTTGAGCCAGTTTGATAATTCAGCATAGCTTTGGCGCAGAGTACTCCCTCTTCACTAGATAAACGTCTAGGTATTGGAAAATTATTGTGCTGGTTACCCAACTCTTTTTGAGATGAATATAAGTAATCTTTAACTGATAAAAGCAAGTCCAATAAACTCGTGTTATCCCCATCAACTACTTTTTTTAATCTCTGTGCAAAATGATTCTCAGGATAATGGCTAATCACACTATCAACCGTATGATGTAAATCCCTTAACTCAGTATCTGAAAACAATGAGGAAATAATTAAATTATTCATTACGACTTACCTACCAAAGTAACAGACCTCATAGTAGATAGATTGATGCCAAACTCCTCACTTGAAGATAAATCATATTGTTGATTAAGTTCAGCTCTTACTTTTTCGGTACAACTCGATGCTACACCCAACACTAAATCTCGCCATTCATCTTTACTTAAAAATGAATCAACCGCATCCCACATATCTTGTTCAAAACCTACACTAATATTGTAATCCTTGTATAGGCCTTTAGTTAAATCACGTGACTTCTCATAGGGTTTATTCAGTATATTTAATAAAGCTTCTTTTTTTACTTCATTTCCCAACTCGTCTACCCAAAGCTCTAAAGTTTTGGGGGCAAGTTTTCGATCGTTTTTCCTCTGACTAACTCTTGTATGGCAATCACTCTCTAATGTACAAATCCAGTTTAATTTAAAGAAAGTTTTAGGCTCTTTAATAGCTACATTAATCTCTCTGATTATCGCATTTGATATACCTAAAGTGGTTTGTTGAGAAAATGAATAGATCGTATCAACAAAAGGTTGTCCATACCTAAATGGGTATGAACCAGTTTTAGCACTTTGGTCTCTAGATGCGCTCATGGGTTTTGTAGAAGGGTTCTTTAAACCGCTATCAAAATCCATTCCTAAGATACAGTGACTTATAAAGTCATCGATATTTAATCTAGTTTTTCCTAATTTATATTGAAAAACAAAGTTGTCATCCTCAGTCTTCCTAGAATCAAATCTAAGACTCTTGTTAATCCATCCTTGCATTTCTTTGCTTAAATCATCTGCATTTTCATCAACAATTCTTAATCTTTCTGAAAATGTTTTTATTTCAGAAAGATCTACTTGCATTCCATTCCATACTTCCTGATCTGCAACTTTCTTTCTTTCTTTTGTAACTAAACCAGACTCTCCTGCTATTTCTTCTGAGAGTTTGTTTAATTGTGTATATCCCTGATGAATAATACTTTCACAATAAGATTCTATCTTCTCATCCAATACCAATTGAATACTTGAGCAATTTTGATTAAAAACACCTATATCAGTTTTTAGTAACTGAGTCCAAAAAGCATAAAAGCCCTCACGACAAGGAGTAAGCACTAAGTTCTCAACAGGAAGAACTCCTGTGCTACTTGCACTATATCTATTTAAACGACCGATTCTTTGTTCAATTCTCATTACCGTTCTAGGTAAACTATAATGGATAGCTAGACGACATTTTCCTTGTAGGTTTAGGCCATCTTCTCCTGATTGGTCACATATCAGAACATTATATTGAGGTGATATATTGAAAACTGGGAGTTTGCCATCAATGTGCCTTTCAACTGAAGGCAAGTGGTGCTCTAAAAACTTATATACATTATCAGCTACAGTTTTATCCCCACAAAAAACGACAACTTTACCATCCTTCTTTTTTTCCAGCCATGATGTAATCTCTTCCAGTAATAATTCATCTTTATTGGATTGCTCAACATGACCCATTTCAATCATTGTTGTCAAAATCAATTTTTCTTCATCTGTAATGGTGTTACTAGATGCCAATACAGACTTTGCCTTTGCTACAAGTAAAGAGGGAGATATAAGTAAAGCATCTAACCATTGGAAGTAGTTTTCACGTGTAATTCCGACAAAATTTTGATCTCCGTGAATTAAAGAATTTCGGTAATCATCTAATTGCTCATCTAATGAAACAAATTCATCGCCTATCTGCCATGATGATGTATTACAATCTCCTAACCCTGGGAATATTTGCTCGATATAGCTATTTTTACTTCCTCTTCTGTTTCTTATAAAACGCTGGAATAATCTATACTTATTCCCAAAGTAATCTTGTAATGCCTTTACAGCGAACTTACGTTGATTTTCATCTTTTTCTTCAGAAAAGTAATCAATATGAGGTTTAATATTAGCAATTAATAAATTTAATTCATCATCTTTAAAATCAAAACTCTCAACCTGTTCTACTATACCCTCCAGAGTGAAATCATCACTTTCCGGTACTAATGCGCCATATATTCCTGAATATTTTTCTCTTTCTTCAATCTTATTATTAAATGATGCTATTCCATCATCATTTAATTGATAAGAATCTGGATTCAAGCAATGAAGCATAGCCAAGAAGTTTTTGGTATTCCCTGTTATAGGTGTACCTGACAGAACGATTGTCGAAATAGAATGATGGCAAACTGATGCTATTTGGGAAAATACATCTTTATTGTCGTCACCCCAAGCAAACGAACCCAACTGGTGACCTTCATCTATTACAACCATTGTAGGTTTTTTAGTAATAAACTTACTTGTCAAAATATCAAGGAAACTTCCTATAAAGACTTTTTGATCTTCTTCATCCAGATCCTCATCCATAACATCTTCTAAATGAAATTTCTGACTCATTTCGTCTTGCCATTGCTGAACAAGAGAAGGAGGGGTTAAAATGAGAACACAAGCCTTGTCGGTATATTCTAATATATGCTCACGAACTAGAAACCCAGCTTCAATAGTTTTACCTAACCCCACTTCATCACCAAGAAGGTATTTCTGTACATTATCATTCAAGACTTGTAGAACTACGGATAGTTGATGTATTTCTAGATTAACAGCACTACTAGGGATTGAGGATATTGAGGAGCATGAAGCCCTTTGATTTATATAGGAGTTAAAAAAAGATGTACGATCATTAATGTACATAGGAGAGGTTGTAGCTCTTCCTGCCAGAAACTCAGCTGGCGAGAATTGGGTTTGGTCTAATAAGTTTGGTACAAATATATCTTCTATTGAAACCACGTCTGAATCATCATAGTTATATATGATTAGGTGCTTATTGTTCGGTCTTTGTCCACTGTAAAATCCAGCTCGCCAATTTTCTGATTTTCCTATACGGCAATAAACCAATGTTTGTTCAAATAGTTCGGACTTTCCAATTAAATCTGAACCAGATACTTCAACTATATTTGAATCTGGAGATAGAGGTGATATAAAAAAACCTACATTAGCACTCTTTTTTTCAACAGATATTGATACAATTTTCCCAATTCCAGTAAAAGCTGATTTGCTTTCTACTAGAGAACCTACTCTTAACTGCATGCTTCACTCCTTGAAGTAACTTAATAGCTTTTTAAGATATTTTACTTATGAATGAGTTGAAATAATGCTGATAACCTTAGTGAATTTCAGGGCCTTAGTAAAGCTTTATAGATAAAGGGTAGGGCAAGTAGTTGTGAATGCTAATTTACTTTCAATGTAGTAAGCTTATATATATCGAAAAGTACAAAAGCATAGTTTTACTTTTAGTACCCACATTAGTACCCATAGGCTGCGGCCTTTAATTAAAGGTCATATAAATCAAATGAGTAGAGTAGGAATACAGTGGTTCCCTGGGCACATGAATAAAGCCCGAAATGAAATTAAAGAAATAATGCCACAAATGGATGTGATCATTGAAGTGCTTGACGCACGCATTCCTTATAGTAGCGAAAATCCAATGGTGACAACCCTTCGTGAAGGCAAACCGGTCATCAAAATTTTAAATAAGGCTGATTTAGCCGATCCTAAAATGACTCAAGTATGGAGAGACTACTTTGAGCAAGAAAGTGGTGTTAAAGCCATTGCGTTTGGTCATGATAAAGCCGCTGAAGTACACCGTATTAATGAGCTTTGTAAAAAGTTAGTGCCACATAAAGTGGGTGCCGATAAGCAAATAAAAGCCATGATCATGGGTATTCCAAACGTGGGTAAATCTACATTAATTAATGTATTAGCTGGTCGTATAGTGGCAAAAACGGGTAATGAACCTGCGGTTACCAAGGCGCAGCAGCGCATTAAGCTTGAAGACGGCATTATGCTATACGATACGCCAGGCATGCTTTGGCCAAAAGTAGAGAACGAGAATTCAGGTTATCGTTTAGGTGCAACGGGTGCAATACGCGACACTGCTCTTGAGTACGAAGAAGTTGCTAGTTACACCGCTGAATATCTACTGCATGCTTATCCTGAACTACTAAAAGCGCGCTATAAGTTAAACGAATTGCCAGAAAGCGATTGGGAATTTGTGGAAATGGCGGGTAAAAAGCGTGGTTGTATCCGTGGTGGTAATCAAATAGACACGTATAAAATGTCTGAAATACTCATTAACGAACTTCGAGATGGCATTATTGGTCGCATTACCATGGAAACACCAGCTATGCGTGAAGAAGAAGAAATAATGGTTGCCGGATTACGCGCCGCTGCAGAAGCTAAAAAAGCTGCTAAAGAAGAAGAGAAAAAACAGCGCCGTGCACGCGCACGAAAAAACCGCCGTTAAATTGTGAGCTTATGTGAGTATGTTGCTCACTAAATTTCAGACATAAAAAAAGCCCGTAAGGGCTTTTTTAGTTTCATATCTACCGTCACCGATATGAGCAATGTAGCAAGTAAAATAGTAGGGCGGTTACTTATCATCAACATCAAGGGGCGTTGCGGTTAATAACAAGTAACCATAGCTGTTAACGTGCGCCACACGTTGTTTCAGGGTCGAGAAACAAGTTATTCATTCCGTTACAAAGCTGTATGTTCTGCCTTGTTGATAGTGATTATCAATTAGATCTAAGTATCTGTCAACACTCAAATGCAAATAATTATCATTATCCTGGTGCGCGTTTTTTATTCTCTTTTAAATCGGTATGTTAGCGTTAAATAACTACTCTTTTTTATTTTCACTTAAGCGTAAATTTATTTTATCAACTAGCACTTCATCGAGCTTATTAAACCTGCTAACAATAAGTAAAAAATCACTTCCATCTGTTTTTATTACTTTAATAGTGGTGTTATCTAGTTCAGTTTTACCGTATGAGGTTTCTATTTTATCAATGTCATTAAAGTGACTAAGGTCTGACTCAAGCTTTCCAGCATCGTTTTTATAGTAGCTAAAAATATAATTATCAGTTATTCCGTTTCCATCGTCTCGATAGTCAAACATGGCATCACTATAAAAATAGAGAACGTCTTCATTTTCTGGTGTTAGGCGGTTACGTTTTAAAAAGTGAGTTTGATAAGCCCATAACTTTTCGCCTTTTATTATAGCGCTACCAGGTAAAATATTAGCTTCTTGAAGTACACCGAAGAGTAATATTGGCGAAAGCGCCAGAGACATAAAGCACTGTCTGACTCGCCAGTAAGAATTGTAATGCAAAGCTTTTTGGTTGGTGTTTGCGTGCTCTATGTAACTCACTAATGGAAGCCATAGAAAAGGCATAACCAGCAATGCGATAGTGGCGTATTCTTCCATGCGGTAAACCAATGTGGTTGCAAGTACTAATAAAAATAAAACAGCAGCCCCCCAGCTTGGGATTATTTTACTTTTACTTGATTGCAATTCACTGTGTTGCTTCAGTGCTTGATAAAGGGGGTAATACCATAAAATGGCGAAAATACCGCGAGCAATAGGCATTATATTGGCATTGCTGTGCTGCTTTATAGCTTTAAAGTTACGGTAGCACCAATAGTTAATATAAATACCTAAGCTTAAAATGCTGTAAATAATAAACTTGCTGACCGATACAGCGTAAAATGGGGTATTTTCAAAAGTAGGGCGCTTTGCCGACTCGAGTCGCCAGTCTGCAATAAAGAAAATAAATAATAAAAGGTAACCGGCAAGTGCGTATTTAAGCCAGTTACCTCCAAGGTTATCGAGTATGTCGGCCGTTGTTTGAGGCGCCTCAGTTGTGTTTGCGTACTTTAAAATTGAGTAGTGCGTGGCTGAAATAAGTTTGTTTCGTTGCGCTAGGTAGTCGCTGATTTTATCAGCGGGAATATGGTCTTTCTTTGCGTAAAAGTGATAGCTTAGCGTTAAAATATTATCATTAAAGCTAACGGATGTTTTTAAATAAAAGTAGTCGTTATCAATCTCGTCTTGGCTATTGTCAAACGCCCAGTTTTTTTCAGTAAAATGAAGTTTTATGCTGGTGTCGATTATATTGGGGTATTCAAAATAAAGTGGGTCTGTGCGATTAGTTTGCTTTGGCTCGTAAACACTGTTTTGTATTTCAGAGGCGTAAAAATCAGCTTCATATCCGTCACTGGTTTTTTCCCAAAATTGGCTAATAAGGTACGACTCGCTAGTGATAAACTGACCTGTTTGTTGGTCCTCACTTACTGCCATAGGTTTGTCGATTTTGAGCTCGTCAAAAAAACCTTGGTAGTATTCAAGGTATGATTTTGCAACGCTGTCTAGCCCGTTGCGCGCTAAATTACTTCTGCGATTAATAGCCTGAAACTCGGCATAAGAATATTCGGTAGTAAATAAGACCGGTTCTTTTACTGTTTTAGGAATATAAAATTGATCGTTTACTGTTACCGTTTTATGCACAGGAATTTGTGCCATAGGCGTTAATGTATTTTCACCATTTTTTATAATAAGTGCATATCCGTAATCGGGCTGCGCTAAATAGGGAAGTGTCCCTCGTTGATAACTAATGGTTGGATCCAGCCAATAGCGTTTGCCCTTGTGTTCAAGAGTTACAATTACGTGGTTAAAAACGCTTGCTGTGGCCGGTAGTTCTATTAAGCGCTTCGTTTCTTCTGTATCTACAAGAGCAGGGTATGCCTCTATTTTCATCGCTTTTAATAATGAAATGAGTAGAGTTGTTTTATCTTTACAGTCACCATAACGTAGAGATAGCGTTTCTGAGGCAGGTGTTGGCTGATGAGAATTGGTGCCCATTTCTAAACCTAAATAGCGTATTTCGTCTTGGCTAAAGCGTAATGCTGCGGCAATCCTATCGGATGTATTGGTATGCTGTGCCTGTATAGATTGCGCTATGGCGTTAATACTACTGGGTGTTTCGATAGCTGACTCATAAAGTGGTAATGCCCAATTAACAACTTCGTCCCAACTATTATATTCAGAGAGATAAACTTGCATGTATGGGTTGTACCAGGTGGGTGTTTCAGAGTCTTGCGTGAGTAAAGGGGCTTCGAACTCTGATATAGAGTAGTCCGTACCGTATTGGTTTTCAGTCTGTTTTGTTTCGGCAGTGCCATTTATGGTTTTTATATTAAGAGGTGTTTTTTTACCCCATAAAACACGCATATACTGTTGCACTACGGGCACTGACCACCTTAGTGTGCGCCGAGTACTAAATTTATTGGCATAGATAGGATTACTGCCGGTAACACTGTAGCTATAATCGAGCATATCTCCGCTTCGCATATCGTCAACAATGATATTTAAAGAAAGCCTTCCGTTATAAATTTTATCAGTTAATTCAGGCTCGCTCTGGATAACAGATAACCTTGCAGTTGAAAGCTTATCTATGTGCTTACCATCTCTAATTATGGAGAGTGTGTGCAATGTTAGGGTCTGATAGCTTGGGTCAAAATCGAGGCTTAACTGGCTTATATAGTCAACGCCACTTTGATTAAGTGCTTGCATTACTAGGCGTGTGTATCGTTGTTGCTTTTGACGTTCAGGAACATAAGTTTGATTGTCGAGTAATAGGTAAAGTGTGCCATCGCGCACTTTTGCCATATCACTTTTTTGGGGCTGTTTTACGTCATGTAGGGTGACCCAATTACCAGGTGCATCTATTTTATATTGCGTAGCATAAGCTGGTGCATTACATAGAAATAAAACACATGTTAGTAGCCAATAAATAGGGTAAAGAAAAGTCCGTTTCATTTTTAATTCTTATTATTTGTTATTAATGCATACCACTTATAGGTTTATATAGTGGCCTATTTTTAATCGATATTATCATACAGATTGAATCGTGAAGAGCTTTAGTAATGCGTTATTTTTAAATACTCGCCTGCTTTAACTTTAATTAAATAAACCTTTCTTCAATGTGTTTATGGGAGAATTTACGACTATTTATTTATACCTTAAAGGGCGCTGCTGCAGTAAAAATTATTAAACATAACAATATGCTCGATATCAATAAGGCCTTTTAAGTTACCGATACAAAATTAAAAAGCATTATTTAAAATGCAGTGTTTATGAAATAAAGCCTAACGTTTTTATTGGTTTATATAATAAACAGCGTGTTGTACCGTTAATATATTCTCTTTGTAAAAAAAATATAGTGAATTGATTGCATTTTAAGCGACTTCTATGGTGATGTTCGCTTTAAGTAATGCTATACTCCCGCCGAATAATTTATCGACTTTATTAAGAGTAAAATAATGGCAGATTTATCGAAGTACAGAAACATTGGTATTTTCGCGCACGTTGATGCGGGTAAAACCACTACTACTGAGCGTATCCTGAAGCTTACAGGTACTATCCACAAAACAGGTGAGGTTCATGATGGTGAATCTACTACCGATTTCATGGATCAAGAAGCTGAGCGCGGTATTACTATCCAGTCTGCGGCAGTAAGCTGTTTCTGGAAAGATCACCGTTTCAACGTTATCGATACTCCTGGACACGTTGACTTCACAGTTGAAGTTTACCGTTCACTTAAAGTATTAGATGGCGGTGTTGGTGTATTCTGTGGTTCTGGTGGTGTTGAGCCACAATCAGAAACTAACTGGCGCTACGCGAACGAATCAGAAGTTGCACGTATTATTTTCGTAAATAAATTAGACCGTATGGGTGCTGATTTTTACCGTGTAACTGAGCAAGTACGTAAAGTACTTGGTGCAGTACCATTAATCATGACTTTACCAATCGGTATTGAAGATGATTTTGTTGGTGTTGTAGACGTATTAGAGAAAAAAGCATACGTTTGGGATGACACTGGTCTTCCTGAAAACTACGAAATCACAGACGTTCCTGCAGACATGGTAGAAAAAACTGAAGAATACCATGAAATGCTTATCGAAACTGCTGTAGAGCAAGACGATGATCTAATGGAAGCGTACATGGAAGGTGAAGTACCTTCTGTTGAAGATATCAAACGTTGTATCCGTAAAGGTACTCGTGACCTTGCGTTCTTCCCTACATTCTGTGGTTCTGCATTTAAAAACAAAGGTGTTCAACTTGTACTTGACGCTGTTGTTGATTACTTACCGGCTCCTACAGAAGTTGATCCTCAACCTCTTATGGACGAAGAAGGTAATGAAAACGGCGAGTTTGCAATTGTTTCTGCAGACGAACCTTTCAAAGCGCTTGCATTTAAAATCATGGATGACCGCTTTGGTGCATTAACATTCGTACGTATCTACTCTGGTAAGCTTAACAAGGGTGACACTATCCTTAATGCGTTTACTGGTAAAACAGAACGTGTTGGCCGCATGGTAGAAATGCAAGCTGACGAGCGTAAAGAGTTAACTAGCGCACAAGCTGGTGACATCATTGCAATCGTAGGTATGAAGAACGTGCAAACTGGTCACACTCTTTGTGATCCTAAGCACCCAGTAACACTTGAACCAATGGTATTCCCAACTCCAGTAATCTCGATTGCTGTACAGCCTAAAGATAAAGGCGGTAATGAGAAAATGGGTGTTGCTATCGGTAAAATGGTTGCAGAAGATCCATCTTTCCAAGTTGAGACTGATGAAGATTCAGGCGAAACTATCCTTAAAGGTATGGGTGAGCTTCACTTAGATATCAAAGTAGATATCCTTAAGCGTACTTACGGTGTAGACCTTATTGTTGGTCAACCACAGGTTGCTTACCGTGAAACTATCACTCGTGAAATCGAAGATAGCTACACGCATAAGAAACAATCTGGTGGTTCTGGTCAGTTCGGTAAAATTGATTACCGCATCAAGCCAGGCGAAGTGGGTTCAGGCTTCACGTTCACATCATCAGTTGTTGGTGGTAACGTACCTAAAGAATTCTGGCCTGCAGTTGAGAAAGGCTTTAAATCAATGATGCAAGAGGGTGTGCTAGCTGGCTTCCCTGTACTTGACGTTGAAGTAGAACTTTTCGACGGTGGCTTCCACGCCGTGGATTCATCTGCAATTGCATTCGAAATCGCTGCTAAAGGCGCTTTCCGTCAATCGATCCCTAAAGCGGGCGCACAACTTCTTGAGCCAATCATGAAAGTTGACGTGTTCACTCCAGAAGATCACGTTGGTGACGTAATCGGTGACCTTAACCGTCGTCGTGGTATGCTAAGCGACCAAGAAGCTGGTTTAACTGGCGTTCGCATTAAAGCTGACGTTCCGTTATCAGAAATGTTTGGTTACATCGGTTCACTACGTACTATGACATCAGGTCGTGGTCAGTTCTCTATGGAGTTCTCACACTACGCACCTTGTCCAGCTAACGTATCTGAAACGGTAATCGCTGCAGAGAAAGAGAAAAAAGCTGCTAAGTAATTAGCCTTTTAAACTCTAAAAAAACCCGCACATGTTGCGGGTTTTTTATTGGTTAAAAATTTTCTAGCTTCTGTTTAATCTATAGATAGCATATATTTTAAACATAAAAAGGAGCACTAAGTGCTCCTTTTTAGTGTGATGGTACGGTTAATTAAACTTTCTAATTAACTTTGCTTTGAGGGTTTTGATTTTTAGCTTACGAACACGATGAAAGCGTTGTACTGGCATTGTTGTTAATTGCTCTGCAGGTAGTGCTGGCAAAGCTTCAGGGTATTGCCCTTTGCTTGGTACTGATACTGTTTGTAAATGTACTTTAAGTGCAGCGAGTGTTTTGCTGTTATCGACTTCACTAGGGCATATAAATATACCTAGTTTTCTGAGCGCTACACCAAACTTAATACTACTCGAGTAACGAACAATGGGAGCTGCAAGTATCAGCCCTAGTAAAATAGGTGATAACCACCAGAAAAATACAGGGGTAAAGTAATAAGCAACCCCGCCCCAAACAACTGCAACTACGGTTGAAAATAGTGTATAGCCAAAGGCTTCTTTCCACGACACCATACGGCCTTCTCGCGGTTGAGCATCCCACGTTACTTTTTTACCTAAAAATACACATACTACAAAGTAAGCATGAAAAACCATCATTAGTGGTGCCACAATAACGGCAAATAAAGTTTCAATAACTGAACCAGCTATGAGTTTAATTGATCCACCAAAACGCTTATTTCTGTGAACTATGGTAACAATGACCCCCATTAACTTAGGCATTAATAAAATAATAATGGTTAAATAAAGTAATGAGTCAATTAAATCTGTTTTAGCTATTTGCCATGTAGGGAATAACTGATAAGCACGATTAAAATAGACATCACTGTTTAATGCGCGGGTAACGGCATCAATAGTACTTAATGCGAGCATTGATAGCCAAATAAGCGACGATATATATGCTGTAGCACCCAGTAAAAAATGAAACTTACTCATAAGCTTTAATTTATTTGATAACAATAAACCAAGGTGTTGAATATTGCCTTGTACCCAGCGCCTATCACGAATTGCGTAGTCTAATATATTGCTTGGAACTTCTTCATAGCTACCTTCAATTTCAGATAACAACAATACATCCCAATCTGCTGAGTGAAGTAAAGAAGCTTCAACAAAGTCGTGGCTGAGAATTTCACCACCAAAGGGCGCATTCCCTTTTAATGTTGGCAAACCACAACATTTAATAAAGGCATCGACCCTTATGATTGCGTTATGTCCCCAGTAGTTAGCTTGATCGGTTTGCCAAAAAGCAGAGCCAGTAGCTAGCATAGGGCTGTAGAGTACCGATGCGAATTGTAAAAAGCGACCAAAAAAAGTATCTTGGCGAACCGGAATAGGGATTGTCTGAATAAGACCTGCTTGTGGGTTATTTAGCATGCTAGTTGTTAGCTCAAGCATACACTTGCCAGTCATTATACTGTCTGCATCGAGTACAATCATATGATCGTATTTACTACCCCAGCGTTCACAAAAATCCGTTAGGTTGCCTACTTTGCGGTGTTTATTGTCTTCACGGCGGCGATAAAAAATATGTTTGGCAGTATCTCCTAAGCGTTCGCACAGTGCGTGCCATGCATTGAGTTCATTCTCGGCTATCTGCGGGTCTTGTGTATCGCTTAGTAAGTAAAAATCAAAGTGTTCGAGCTGTCCGGTCTCCTTAAGCGACGCAAGACTTACTTCAAAGCCAGCAATCACACGGTGGGTGTCTTCGTTGTAAATAGGCATTACAACCGCTGTTTTTTGCTTAGCAATAGCTTGGGCATGAATCGCGATTGGTTTTATGCGCTTTAAGGTAAGTGGATCGATACGAAATAGCTGTAATACAAACCCTATTGTGCCACTACAAAATGCCGTCACTATCCATGCAAATGTAATAGAAAATAAGACAAGCAGTGCATACTCAAGCAACGTCATGCCGTTTGAGTTAAGTATGTCGAACATGATTGATATGCCATAGCCTGATATGAATATAGCGGCAATTGCAAAAAGCCATACACGAGCTGTTTTAAATGGCATTGTCGTTCCCTTTTTTTGCTTACTTGATGTCATTTGGATACCAAACATAGCTCCATACCTCACTAATCTCTTTGTCACGTAGTTTTAACGATAAGCGCATATCGACGGGTTTGTCGTCTTGTGGTGCAATTTTAAAAGCAACACGCCAGCCGTACCCTTCAGGCAGCTTTTGAACGGATACATCACTTACTTCACCCGTAGTTAGCTGAATATCTGCATTTAACTTAAGTTGTTCAGAGAGAGCATTTAGAGCAGGGCCTGAAAAATCAACAGTGAATTGACGATGACTTTGTGGTGGCGGGTTATCTTCACCGGGCAATGCCGCGCTGCCGATACGAGTACGAACTACATGTGCTTTTTCATGTTTGTTTAAACTGCTATTAAACGTACTCATTTTGTAGCTAAGTTTTAATGAATCACCTGCTTTGAAGGGGGTTTCTGGTACCCAGTAGCTAACAATGTTGTCGTTTGTTTCGGTATCTGTTGGAATTTCTACTAGCTCAACACGGCCATTGCTCCATTCACCCTGAGGTTCAATCCACAGGCTTGGGCGATCATGGTAATGTGCTTCTATATCAAAATAGTTATTAAAGTCACGGTCGCGTTGCGCAAGCCCAAAACCTTTAGGGTTTTCGTACGCAAATGACGTAACACTCAGTTGCGATGGATTATTCAGTGGGCGCCATACCCACTTGTCATCCTGTGATTGAGTTAACAAACCATCAGAGTCATGCACCTCAGGACGATAATCATCAAAAAATTTTGTGCTATTTTCACCATGATAAAACATGCTCGTTAGTGGTGCGATGCCTAACTTTTTCACGTCTTTACGGGCAAATATTTGCATGTCTATTTTAACGGTTGTGTTGGTAGTAGGGTCAATATTAAATTTATAAGCGCCAGATACTGATGGGCTATCAAGTAATGCAAACAGTACAATGCTAGTTTGTTCTGCTGTTGGCTTTACTAGCCAAAACTCTTTAAACATAGGGAACTCTTCGCCAGATGCAAGCGCTGTATCAATTGCTAATCCGCGAGCTGAAAGGCCATAAACTTGGTTTGGACCTACAACACGAAAATAAGAAGCACCTTGAAACACCATAATCTCATCTTTATAAGTATTAGTATTTAAAGGGTAGTGAAGCCTAAAACCTGCATGGCCAAGCTGTGTATTGGTTGTGCTTTTAGTTAACTCATCTTTTAGCGGTGCAGCCGTTCCATCGTAATTATAAAAGTCAGTATTAAAGGGAAGTCTGCTGTGTTTTGAGTCGCTATCAACAGTATTTATTGTCACCGGTGTTTTGTATAAAAAACCAGGATGAAATAGCTGTAATTCATACAAACCATCATCTTTCCAAACAGCTTGATCTTGCTTAAAACGAATGGAGCGGTAATCCTGATAATTAATGTTATTTAGTGCATCAAGTTCAATATTGTTTGGCGCCTTATAGTCTTCACTGGCTAATTTTTTTGCACGTGCGCTGATAACATCAAATAAACTACTTTGTGAAATAGAGGCTTTGGTGGTACTTGCTAATGCTTGGTTACTAACTGCAAATGTTGAAAGTGCAATAAATAAACCCAAAATCGATTTAGTATGAGACTGCCATCTTGTTGTTAATTTGATAAGTTGCTTCATTTTTTCTTCCTTTATGAAAACGGCTAGGTCACATTTAAAAGTGATTTTTTTACTTAATGGGTAAGCCTAAATTAATCTATGAATTTGATGTTAAGTACTGAAGTTACGAGGTTTGTAAAGTTACATTTAATAAAAAATGAACTACCTAACGCAAAAGATATTAAGGGGGGATAGCTGAAGCTTGTCTGAATTATTTTTACAGAGGAATAAAAAAAGCCGCGAATGCGGCTTTTTATTTCTTACTTTAAGCTAATTATTTCTTTTTAAAGCGACGCACTATAGAAAGTGGTGCTAAAAGAAGAGATAACCAAAGCAATGAGCCAGCATCGTTATCATCATCTGAACGCAAGTTATTTACCTTCACAGCAACTTTTTCAGCTTTTGATACATTACCAACGCTATCTTCAACTTGTACAGTAAACGTAATGCGGTTTTCAAATTCATAATCAATTTCACCAGCAACAATTAGCTGACCTTGATCATTAATTGACACACTATCGTTTTCAGACACGATAAATTTAACAACAGGTGAATCTTCAGGGTTAGGATCTGAGTAATCAAGCATGCCAATAACAGTACCTACAGCGCTGTTTTCATCAATAGAGAATACTTGATCTGGGGCAACCACAGGAGTCTGTTCTTCTGGTGTAAGCACAACTTCAGATTTGATATCAACAATCACAGGGTCATGATCAGACGCGCGGTATGCACTTTCTGAGTAAAGAGTAGACTGATGCCCTTCGCTCTTAAACTCTACATTGTAATCAAGTACGATAGGCTCATCGGCATTAATGTGCCAATCTTTAGCAGCCACTACTTTACTAAGTAAAGACTCAGTCGCCACAGCATGGTCAAGGCTACCAGCGCGGCCTGAGAAGCTGTAAGAGTAAGCTAATGTATTACCATCAAGCTCAGCAACAACATTTTTGTAGCCTTTTTCGTCAAATTTGCGAATTGGATCTTCCATCGCGTAGGCGTTCATATCACCCACTAAGATAATATCTTCGTCGTCTACACCTGTTGGTTTGCTGTCTAACCAATCAGCAAATGCGCTTGCACCTTCTGTACGGATTTCATTCCAACATGCTTGACCATCGTTTTGATCTTCATTAGCGCCACTTGCACTACCACAACCGCCTTTTGATTTTAAGTGCGCTACAGCAACAGTAAATACTTCTTGCGACTCTAACGATTTAAAGCTTTGTGCGATAGGTGTACGGTTGCTGAAATCAAATGGTGCTGCGGTAGTAATAGCAGCAGACCCTACTTCTTCAACTTTGTTTGCGCGGTAAATAAGTGCTGTCGTAATTGCATCAGTACCAACTTGGTTAACGTTAAAGTCTACAAAAGCATATTCGTTAGCACTGTCAGCATCATTTAGTGCGTTTACTAAATTTGCAATTGCACTAAACTCACCAAAGCCATCGTTTTCAATTTCCATTAAACCAACAACGTCAGCTTGCATTGCGCTAATTGCACTTACTAACTTAGCTTCTTGGCGAACCAACTCTTCAAGTGAGTCAGCACCGCGGCTAGTTGGGAAACCAGCACCTTGGCCGTCACCGTTGAAGTAGTTTAAAACGTTAAAGCTTGCAACTCGCAGGTCTGCTTCAGGATTTAGTTCCGGTGCGTCTTCACGTGGGTTAGTTGCAATAAATTGCGGTGCAACTGTTGGGTGAATACGGTATGTGCTGAAGCTATACGCTAATGCGCCTGTTACGCTGTTCACACTATCGCCTGTACGTAATGTGTTTTCTGCTGATAAACCTGGGGTTGGGTAAGCAGTAGGATCTGAGTTTTGAACAGTTGAACCGTCATCAACTAAGATTTTTTTAGTTAAGTTTTCTACTTCAACTGCGTTAGCTGCATCGCCAGGCATAGCAACTTGTGTGCCTTGGTATAAACGTTCTGTTGCAAGCTCAACTTCACCGTAACGGCCTAAACCAAAGTTATTTGTTACAACTAACTCTTGGTCTAAAGTAACCAGCATTCCTTCAAAGGCTTCTAAATCATCTTGGCTTGCTAAAGGTAAAGAAATTTTAGTGGCATTTACTGATTGACCCGTTGCACATACCGCAACTTGAACAACATCAGATATTTGCGTTGAATCGAAGTATTCATCAACTGTACCTTGAACACGTACGTGATCGCCAACGTTTACATCTGTATCTGCAAAGTAAACAAATACACCTTCAGAAGTTAGTGGGTTTGTATCTTCATCAGCGGCAAGAGAGGTTACAAAGAAACCTTTAAGTTCATCATCACCTTGGAAGTCGGCAGTAACAATACCCTCTAGTTCTACTAGTGTGTCAACTAGTGGGCTTTCGTTTCCTTCGCCTTGAATAGCACTAATTAGCGTTTTGTCTGCAGCACATACGATTGGATCAATTGGATCTGGTTCAGGTTCTGTTCCGCCACCATTACCCGCATGAGAACCGAGACCGTCAAAGGTATCAATATCAAACTGTTCCCACTCTTCACTTGGTAAAAACTCAGCAGTTGAATCGGTGCGACCTGACGTTATGCTTAGCTTACGGCGTAACGTTTTGTTTTGTGTTTGTGCCGTAGCATCGGACCAAAATGACCCAGGATCAACCCCCACTTGGCCAAAGCTATCAACAATCACGCCGTCTTTAGTTAAAACAAGGGCATCATCACCGTTGTAGTAAGTCACAGTGCTAGTTGTATCTGCAATGTCCAGTATGTCGGCTGTTGCACCCGGATTTGAAATTATGTAGGTAGTATTAGCGGCTAATGTACCTGTTAAATCAATCGAGTTACCAACTGAACTGCTACCATTTGAATAAAGTCCTAAAACATAGCCTTCAAGAGAAATCTCGGTATCAGCATTATTATAAAGTTCAATGGCTTTATTATTACTGCTACCTTCAATATATTCAGAAATGATTAGATCAGCGGACGCTGGTGCACTAAGACCTGCTAGTACAAGCGCCAGTGGCGTTATTTTTGTTTTTAACATTTTTTATTATTCCCGTGTATTTAAATCCCAAAATGGGACACCAGTTTAGAGAATCTAAATGACAAAAATAATACAATTATGTTAATGAATGTAAACGAAAAGGCGGTTTTACCGCCTTTTTATCAATTACTTACTTTTTAGTGAGGTATTGCGCGGCTTGCTTAGCGAAATAGGTTAATATGCCATCAGCCCCTGCGCGCTTAAAAGCGAGTAAAGACTCCATAATTGTGGCTTCTTCGCTCAGCCAACCGTTATCAATCGCTGCTTTGTGCATTGCGTATTCTCCACTAACCTGATATGCGAAAGTAGGTACACCAAATTCGTCTTTAACGCGGCGGACAATATCAAGGTAGGGCATACCGGGTTTAACCATCACCATGTCGGCACCTTCTTGTAAATCAAGCGCGACTTCTCTAATTGCTTCATCTGAGTTGGCAGGATCCATTTGATAGGTTTTCTTATCGGCTCCTTTTAAGTTACCTGCAGAGCCTACAGCATCTCTAAAAGGCCCGTAGTAGCTAGAAGCATATTTAGCTGAGTAAGCCATAATACGTGTATGAATATGGCCATCTGCTTCAAGTGCTTCGCGAATAGCGCCAATACGACCATCCATCATGTCAGATGGCGCAACTACATCTGCGCCTGCCTCGGCGTGCGAAAGCGCCTGCTTAACAAGAATTTCAGTGGTTATGTCATTAATTACATAACCTTTATCATCAATAATGCCGTCTTGACCATGAGTAGTAAATGGGTCAAGGGCTACATCGGTAATAACCCCAAGCTCAGGAAAAGCTTCTTTTAAAGCGCGTACAGTACGTTGTGCTAAGCCATCTTCACTGTAGGCTTCTTCAGCCATCAGGGACTTTTTGTCACCAGGGGTTACCGGAAAAATAGCGACGGCAGGTACACCTAAATTTACAAGATCTTTTGCTTCTTCAAGCAAAAGATCAATCGATAAACGTTCAATTCCAGGCATTGATTCGATGATTTCTCGGCGATTTTTACCTTCTAGTACAAAAACAGGGTAAATAAGGTCATTTACGCTAAGGTGGTTTTCGGCCATTAGACGACGAGAAAAGTCATCGCGGCGCATTCTGCGCATACGAGTATATGGGAAAAGGTCTAGTCCAGATTGGGCCATATTACTATGCTCCTATTGTATAGTTTCAAAATTAACAACTTGGTTACGACCTTGTTGCTTAGCGCTATAAAGTGCTTTATCTGCGCATTCAGTGAATAACTCAGGGGTATTTATATCATCAGCGATAAATGTATAGACACCGGCACTAATCGTAAATTTAATCTCAGCACCTGCAACAATGACTGGGTTTTGGTATATATCTAGTCGTATTTGTTCTGCTATATCAAAGGCGCCTTGGTTTGCAGTGTTAGGGAGTAAAATTACAAACTCCTCACCGCCATAGCGAGCGACCTCATCCAGCGGTCGTTTCAAAAAGCGTTTAATAATATCAGCAGTTGCTTTTATAACGTTATCACCGCTTAAGTGTCCGTAGGTATCGTTAATTGTTTTAAAGTGATCGATATCAATCATAATAATACTTAGCGGTGTTTGTTCTCTTCGTGAACGACGAAGTTCCATTACCAGTTTCTTATCAAAAAAGCGGCGGTTTTTAGCGCCTGTTAGCGCATCTTCTGTATTTAGCTGTTCAAGCTCTCTGTTTTTTTCTTCAAGTTCTCTAAGTGTTACTTGTAGTTCAAAAGTGCGCTCGTCTACTTGTGATTCAAGCTCGTACTGAGCTTCTTCTTGAAGTGCGAGTCGCTCTTTTAACAGTGTATCTTGAGCCGTACTTTCTGCAATCACAGTTTGTTGTTCGATTATCTGCTCATCTCGTTCAGTTATAAATTGCTTCATAACTGCATAACACAAGCAAAATGTACAACTAAAAAAGAACACCGATACAATGACCAGCCCCATAGTTTCAAAGGTGTACCATCCCATGACGGTTATAATAAAATAAACCGTTACTGCATTAAAAAAGCCTAAAGCTAGTAATAATGCATTTATAGATTTTGAAGGGTGGGAGCGAGTAGATAAGTAGGTTGTTAAAAAGTACATACTTAAAACAAGAGGGGTTAATATTAGGCAATATGCAGTGACCAACCAGTTAGGAAGTAGCCAAATAAATAATAGAGAGACAGCAAGCAATTTTGTTATTAACTTTTGCACACGTATAATTTTTTGAGCGTGAGGCTTGCACATTTGTTGTTGAAGAGGGAAAAACAACAGCGCGATTAAAATAAGTAATATTGGCATTATTACTTGTTGGATTGTGGGAATATTTGGGTGCAAGTAACGAAATCCAAAGCCGCCAAGGTACGCTAGAAAAAGCCCTAGCGTGAAAGTGATCGCTCCCGCTAGTGCAAAATAGCGCTTTCGAGTAAATCCATACAAAAATATACAGCTTAATGCCAATGCTGCTAAAAAGCCGACCATTAATCCATAAACTAAGTTAAAACCCTCTTTTTGAGTTAAATAAACATCTTGTTGCCATAAACTGATAGGGATACGTAAACCTGATGGGTTACTAACTTTGAGAATAACCCGAGTGGAGGAGCTTGCTGGAAGCGTTAATTTAGTTAACAAAAACTCACTCTTTATAGTACGTTCGTCAAGTGAGAATGAATCACCTAGCCGCATTTCTGACAGTATTTGTGCATTTCTCAAGTGAAACAGCTGAACTTCATTTAAAAATGGATTGTCTATTAAAATTAATGGACTAAAGCGACTATTGAACGTGTTATTTATTTCAAACGTAACCCAAACAGGGCGGCTTTCTAGGCCAAAATTTAACAATTTGGTGTTAACCGAATGCCATTTATTAGGCTCAAGTTGTAAAGCTGTTTCTATCGATGAAGGCTCAAAAGAATAAGTAAGATTTGTAACGATATGGGATGAAAAATCTGAATTTATTACTACGGTAGACGCAAAGCTTTTAAAAGTGAAAAGCACTATAAGTAGGCAAATAGCAGCCTTTAAACTGTTCATTAACGGGCTTCTAAACCAAAAACAGTATAAAAGTTATCTGTTGTTTGCTTAGCCACACTCTTGGCATCTATTTGATATAGCTCAGCAAGTGTTTGGCAGACATGCGTTAATAGTGCTGGCTCATTTCTTCGCGACTTAGGCTTTGGTTTAACTGTGCGTGGAATTAAAAAAGGCGCATCAGTTTCTATAAGTAAGCGGTTTAAGGGAATGCTTGGGGCTAAAGCTTGCAATGCTTGTCCGCGTCTTTCATCACAAACCCACCCTGTGATACCAATGTATAGGCCTAATGCTAAATAACTTTTGAGTGCGCTTTCATCTCCTGTAAAGCAGTGAAGCACACCGCGAACATTGAACTCTGTAAGAATATTGATCATGTCATCACTCGCATCGCGCTCATGCAAATAAACCGGTAAATTTAACTTTTCGGCTAGTGCAAGTTGGCGTCTCAATACGCTACGTTGAACATTTCGAGGCGAAAAATCACGGTTATAATCAAGCCCGCATTCACCAATAGCAACAACCTGAGGTTGAGTGGCAAGCAGTGTTAATTGGTCTTCTAATGAATCAGTTGCTGTTTTGGCATCATGTGGGTGAATACCGGCGGTTGAAAACAAGTGAAAGCTTTTAGCAAGTGCTAAAGATTGCTCACTTGATGAGATGTCGCAACCAATAAGCAGCATTTTTTCGACACCCGCGCTTTGAGCGCGGGAGATGATATCTGAATGCTCACCATCAAACTGATGGTTTGCTAAGTTAACGCCAGCATCAACCAGTGTGTAAGGCATTACTTAGTTCGTTTAACGCGAATAGAACGGTTTTGACCATCTTTTCGTAATAAAAATGAGTTAAATGCACCGCGGGTAATGGTTACAGCATCAGACTTTTTCAAACGCATGCTATCAGAACCAACTTGGCGCCATTTTTGGTTGTTATCCAAAGTGATGATCAGCTCGCCATAGGGGGCTTTGTCAACAGATGTAACCGCTGCTTTTATTTCACTGTCTTTTTCTGCTTGGTCTTTTTTGTGCTCTAAACCAAAGTCATCCTTTGGCGCTTCAACTGCAACAACAGGGACATTGGTGGCTGTTGTTGGCGCTTTAACTTTTTGGGTTACTGTTGATTGTGTAAGTGGTTTACCCGCCATTGTATTGTCGTAACACAACAGACGGTTAAAGTCATTTTCGATAAAGCTACACGCTTTTAGCGCTTGAGTATTAATGTCTGATTGCGCAGAAAATGCAGGTGCGCTCAATATAACCAGTAGTGAGAGTATTTGTTTTTTCATTTTATTCCTCAACTTCTTCTCGTGGTTTAGCAGTGTAAAACTTCGCTAAAATTAAACCTAATTCAAACAAAAGCAACATCGGAAATGCTAATAATGTCTGCGATAAAACATCGGGCGGCGTTAAAAACATCGCCACAACAAAAACACCCACCACAATATAAGGGCGCTTTTCTTTTAAGCTCGTTGTTGTCGTTGCACCACTCCAGCACAAAAGCATAATAGCAACTGGAATTTCAAATGCGACGCCAAACGCAAAAAACAGCTTTAATACAAACCCTAAATAACTACTTATATCTGGCGCTAGGGTCATCATTTCAGGCCCCGTATTGGTAAAAAAGCCTAAAATAATGGGTAGCACTACAAAATAGCAAAATGCGATACCGCCATAAAATAGTAAAATACTGGAAGCAAGAATAGGCATCAGCATTTTCTTTTCATGCTGATATAATCCCGGCGCTATGAACCCCCAAATTTGATGTAATATCCAAGGTATAGACGCAAATAATGCAACAAATAAAGTCAGCTTAAATGGGGCAAAGAAGGGGGCAGTGACATCGGTTGCAATCATGGTTGCAGTGCTTGGCAAATGAGAGACTAACGGCTGTGCAACAAACGCGTATATATCGTTTGCAAAATACACTATTGCAATAAAAATAACTAAAATACTCAACAGTGATTTTATAAGCCTGTCACGCAGCTCTATTAAATGAGCTACAAACCCCGATTTTACTTCCTCAACCATTTTTATTTATACCATTTAGTAAGTTGACCATAGAAAGGTAAATTAAATTCACTTTTTTTCATCAATTTGTTGGTTAGGTTCTGATTCTTGTGGCTGTTTTTTATAGCTGTGAGTCACTGATTCTGCAGCCTGTTTTAGCTCACTTAATGAGCTTTGTAATTCAGGGCTTAAATCTTGTAGGTTTTGTTGCTCAGCTTTTTTTAGGTTTTCGTGGAGCTCGTGTACGCGCAATTCTTCACTCACTTCAGCTTTAACTGAGTTAGCAAGAGATTTAACAGTTTTGATCCAGCGACTAACAGTTCTTATTGCAACGGGTAAACGTTCAGGCCCTAATACAACAAGCCCTACAATAAAAACAACAACTAGCTCCCACATGCCCATGTTAATTAAGCCTTATCGGTGTCTTTTGTTTTTTCAGTATCAGTCGTCGTTTTTTGTGACGTTTGAATTTGTTCAGGGGAGTCTGTTTCAGTTGGTTTTTCATCCGACATTGCTTTTTTAAACCCCTTAACAGCACCGCCTAAGTCACCCCCCATGCCGCGTAATTTTTTAGTACCAAAAAGAAGTACAATGATTGCCAAAACAATCAATAATTGCCAAATACTAATGCCGCCCAATCCCATGGTTCTCTCCAAATAATAAAATGATTAAATGTATATTTTAAATACTAATTATACGCCCTAAACCGTAAATAGCACTTTGTTTATGTGTGTCGCCATGCCGCAATAAAACACGCGGCGGAACAGGTTGCTGTAACGCCCGCAGCAATTAAATCATGTTGCAAATAACACAGTGCAGACACTACCAAAGTAGCACTCCCCAACAAGCTAAGCACTAACGCTTTATGAGAAGCTGGCTTTACAACTGCGTGGGTGCGCACTGGGCGCTTTAAGTTTTGATAAATCAAGTCAGGTAACTCAGGCATTTTTTCAGCCCAGAATGGTAGGTTTGCATACATTTGTTTTAAGACAGATAGCGGCCCTACTTGTTCTTTAACCCACTGCTCTAAGAAGGGTTTAGCCGTTTTCCATAAATCTAGTTGAGGATAAAGCTGTCTTCCCAGCCCTTCAACATAGAGTAATGTTTTTTGAAGTAGCACCAATTGTGGTTGCACCTGCATATTAAATCGACGCGCGGTGTTAAATAAATTTACCAGTACATGCCCAAATGATATTTCAGCAAGTGGCTTATTAAAAATAGGTTCGCAAACAGTGCGAATAGCAAATTCAAACTCTTCGATACTGGTATCTTCAGGAACCCAGCCAGAGTCAACATGCAGTTGGGCTACTTGGCGATAGTCGCGATTAAAAAAGGCGATAAAGTTTTCTGCTAAATAGCGCTTATCTTCTTTGCTCAAGGTACCAACAATACCGCAATCAATACCAATATATTTAGGATTTTCGGGATGCTCGCGAGATACAAAAATATTACCGGGATGCATGTCTGCATGAAAAAAACTATCTCTGAATACTTGTGTAAAAAACACTTCTACACCACGTTCTGCAAGCAATTTCATATTAGTATTTTGCGCTATTAACGACTCGGTATCTGACACGGGTATACCGTAAATACGCTCCATCACTAACACGTTGCTTCGGCTGTAATCACTGTAAACAGTAGGGATATAGAGCGCATCTGAATCATCAAAATTACGTTTTAATTGAATGCCATTGGCACCTTCACGCATTAGGTCTAATTCATCAAGCAGTGTTTTTTTATACTCTTTTACTACTTCAACAGGGCGCAAACGTTTTGATTCGTTATGAACATTAGCAAGTACCTGAGCAAGCTTTTCCATTAATGCTAAGTCTGCATTTATTTGTTCATGGATATTTGGGCGAATTACTTTAATAACAACATCTTGCTCAATATTATCGTTGTCAACTAGTGTTGCAGTATGCACTTGCGCTATTGATGCAGATGCCAATGGTGTTTGTGAAAATTCACTAAACAGCTCGCTAATGTCATTAATCTCGAGTGCATTTTCTATAATTTGTTGTGCCAACTCACCTTCAAAAGGCTGAACTTGGTCTTGCAAAAAGGCAAGCTCTTGCGCGATATCGTGAGGAAGTAGATCGCGACGTGTTGACAGCATTTGGCCAAATTTAATCCATACAGGTCCTAGCTCTTGTAATGCTAAACGTAAGCGCAGTCCTGCAGGTTTTTCTTTATGCTGATTTCGTAGCCAAAATAAACACCCCCTGGCAATTTTTGCAAACCAAGGTGTTTTACTTTTAGGCACTAATTCGTCTAAACCATAGCTAAGTAATGTTTTAGTGATGTAATACAATCGTGAAGAAGACACAAAAAGTCCTTAGCGTGTTTTGGCGCTTAATAAAGTGTTTATACGCTGCTCTATGGCGGCAACTTGGCCTTTTAGCTCTCGGTTTTGTTGTTTAAATTGTGCAAGTTCTAAAGGGTGAATTGTAACAGCTAGCTCGTCTTGAAATAAGCTTGTTAACGTGGTGCTTAGTTGCGCGTTAATTTTGCTACCATGGCGCTTTATCGACATAAAATGCAAATAGAGTTGTTGAGCTGGTGCATCGCCAATATAACTTGATAACTGTTCGGGCCAATCTATGTCTAACCCTGAAAATGCACCGCTATATGCTTGCGCTATATTCAAGTCGCCTTGTAAATCGAGTTTATCTTGACGAATTAGCTGTGTAAGCATGGCTGGGTTTTTAAGGGCAACAAGCGTGTCTATATCGGCGCTGATCATGCAATCGCTATAATCGCTGTTGTCAGCGGCATAAAGGTGTAATTTTTCGTCAGCAAAAACAACCTGTATGGTTTGTTGCCAGTCTCTAACTTCAACAAGTAAACGCTGTTGTTTTACCGTGTTTAGCTTTTGGGCAACGTTAGGGTCGAGTTTAAGTGCTTGATTTAAAATGCGCTCAACAAGCGAAAGTACAAAGTTAGGTAGCATCAAAAAGGTCGATGTATCTGTATTATCACTGTTTTTTTCAGATGCTTGATCAAGCGCCATGACTCTGTGCCTTAATATTTAAAACCACGGTGAAGGGCAACAATTCCGCCAGTTAGGTTTTGATACGTTGTTTGTTCAAACCCAGCTTCATCCATCATTGCTTTAAGCGTATCTTGGTCTGGGTGCATACGAATTGACTCTGCTAAATATTGATAAGACTCACTGTCGTTAGCAACTAGCTTGCCCATTGTTGGCAGTAAATTGAACGAGTAAAAATCATACGCTTTGCTAAGTGCTTCGTGTTTTGGCTTAGAAAACTCTAATACTAACAAACGACCACCTGGCTTTAGTATGCGATACATTGAGCGCAGCGCCTTGTCTTTGTCGGTTACATTACGTAAACCGAAGGCAATGGTGATCACATCAAAGCTGTTATCTGGAAATGGCAGCATTTCAGCATTCATTTGTACGTAGTCAATATTGCCTACAAGGCCTAAATTATGAAGCTTTTCACGACCTACTTTGAGCATAGATGAGTTAATATCGCCCAAAACCACTTGGCCAGTTTCACCGACCAGTTGACTAAATTTTGCAGTTAAATCGCCTGTACCACCGGCTAAGTCAAGAACATGATGGCCTTTACGCACGCCTGAACTGGCTATAGTTTGACGTTTCCATAAACGGTGGACACCAAAAGACATTAAATCATTCATTACATCGTACTTAGCCGCAACAGAGTGAAATACATCTGCAACCATTGATGCTTTTTCGTTTTCAGCAACGGTTTTGTAGCCAAAGTGCGTGGTCTTTTCTGGGGTCTCGTTCATGATTAATCTCTATCGTGGCAATAAGCACTAGTGTACTTTATTGTGCACCGAAGGTGCAATTTGAATATGATTTATCAGGTGTTTTATTGGCCGGCGGTAAAACTACTTTGGCCAAGAGAGCGGGCTTTAAATGCCGCATGGGATGCCTTTTTAGCCAATTGGTTAAAGTCTTCTTTTTGCTGATGCTGAGCGATTCCCAGCGATAAGTTAATGCTGGGCAGTTTTGCGCCACTTTTTGAGCTTACAAAACGCAGTTTTTCTACACCTTTACGAACTTTTTCAGCAATGAGAATCGCTGTTTCAGGGTCAATATCAGCTAATAAAACAGTGAACTGATCTTTAGCGGTACGCCCCGGTAAACCACTTTGCATTACATACTTTTGAACTTGTTTAGCCACTTTATTTAAAATCACTTCACCAATAATATCGCCAAAGTTATCAACAAAATGCGCTAAATTATCGATTTGAATGGCAATGGCACAAATAGACTTGTCTTGAGTCGCCCATAGTTCAGTTTGTTGGGTTAAGTAATGGCGTTTAAATAAGCCGGTTTGACTATCTATAATGTGTTGCTTACGAAGTTGAGAAAGTTGTTTTTGTGTTCTTTCGTGTAGTTTTTTTGCTCTCGTTAGCTCTTGCTTAAACTTTTTATGTTGAGCGAGTAACTCAGCAGTTTGCTTATCAAGTTTGTTAAGTGCTTGGCGGCTTTGTTCTATATTGTTTTCGTCAAGCGAATGAACACATTCACTCACTTGATCTGCAAAGCGACTGATTTGTTTTTCTGTATTTTGCGCATTGTTAGACAATGAAGTAATAACGCCGTCTACGTTTTGAATCATCGACACTTGCGTATTGTGTCCGACATTTAAAAATTCAAAGTAAAGTTGCTCTATTAATACGCCATCAATGTTTTCATCGGTAGAAATAGCGCGATCTAATGTTTTATTTAATTTTAAATTTGCTTGGCTAACGTAGGTGTAAACAACTTGAAAGTTCAGGGGCGTTGGCGGCAGTGCATAGCGTTCTAAGAACATACACACTTGAGTCATTTTCTCTTGAGCAATAGCCATGGAATCATGGAACATCATTATTTAATACCAACTAAGTACGCATCAATGCTTAATTTATAATTTCATTCCATGAGTCGATTGCGCGTCCAAGCTTTTTTATTATTTTTTACTACTGTATTCGTTATAACTGCTATTAAAAAGCAAAAATAGGGCCAAGGGAACTTAAATTTTACTTTAGTCGCTTAATAGCTGCTTTTCTCATCAATTAGGCTTGTTTTTAGCTCATTTAATAGGATTGATCGTTTAATAAATACTTTTTAAAACTGTACTTTTAGAGTTGATTTTTATTTAAAACTTTATCTTACAGTGGTGGTTTTAGTAATAAGGTAAAGGCACGTTATAAAGAGACGCTATTGCAAATGCGCCTGATAGCGCAGTGTAATAGCAATATGCTGTATCATAGCTTGCCCTTTTATTGAATAAGCTTTAAGCCTGGTAGGGCGTTAACATCAACGATACTTGTCTCATTTACTTGCTATTTACTGAGTCTGCGATAGCTTTGTGAAATTCATTATCTGACTAAATTTTATTATGACGAATAATTTATTACTTAAGCCAATCCGCAATACACTTATCAGCATGACGCTTTTATGTACTTTAAGTGCCTGTCAAACCACAAACTATAACGCCGATAGTCAGTTTACAGCGGTTGCAGATAGCATTGTTGATTACCGACAAAGTTCCAGCCCTTACGGCAACATTGAGGGTGTTAATGGTTATTTGTTAGCGAATCTATCGCCTGAGTTTTTAGAGCAGCAATATAATAAAAAAACTCAGTTCTTGGCTGAGCTAGACGCCTTAGATGCAGCGTCCCTGAGTGATGAAAACCAAATAAACTTCAGTATTATTCGCGCTCAAGTACAAAACAGCGTTGACGAATATGTATTTAATGCTCATTACATGCCGCTAACTTCTGAGTACGGTTTTCATTCTGGTTTATCGTATATTGTAAACAGCAGCCAATATAAAACACTGCAAAATTATCAAACCTATTTAGCACGTTTGGCTCAGGTCCCTCGCTTTTTTGAACAAAATATTTATTGGATGAAAAAAGGTCTTGAAACAGGTTTAACGCAACCTAAGGCTGTGCTTGAAGGTTACGAAGAATCAATATCAGCCTATATAGTTGAGGATGTTACAACGTCTGAATTTTATAAACCTTTTTTAAAAAATAACGCAGGCTTGCCAGAGAGTGAGTTTAAATCACTTCAGCAACAGGCGCAGTCGGTAATAAAAGATAAAGTAATTGAATCATATAAAAATTATTTAGCTTTTTTTACACAGGAGTATCGCCCCGGTGCGCGCACTTCGATAGGTATTTCAAATACCCCAAACGGCGAATCGTTTTATAAAAATAGAGCTAAATATTACACCACTACCGAGATGACCCCTAAAGAGATACACGAGCTGGGGTTAAAAGAAGTTGCACGCATTCGCGGCGAAATGGAAGCCATTATAAAAGAAGTCGAGTTTGAGGGAACATTTGCAGAGTTCATTCACTTTTTACGAACCGATCCGCAATTTTATGCAACCACACCGGAGGAGCTACTTAAAGAGGCAGCATATATAGCAAAAAAAATGGACGCACAACTGCCTAAGCTGTTTCATACCTTGCCTCGTAAACCGTATGGTGTTGCGCCGGTACCCGCGAGCATAGCGCCCAAATACACAACGGGTCGCTACTCAGGGTCAAATAGAGATGATGAGGCGGGCTATTATTGGGTGAATACGTACGCACTTGATAAACGCCCACTGTATGTATTAGAAGCGCTCACTTTGCACGAAGCGGTGCCGGGCCATCATTTACAAATATCATTAAATGCAGAATTAGAAACCTTGCCACGTTATCGTCGAGATGCGTATTTATCGGCATTCGGTGAAGGTTGGGGGCTTTACTCTGAGTACTTAGGCATTGAAGCGGGCTTTTATCAAAGTCCATATAGCCGATTTGGTCGTTTAACTTACGAAATGTGGCGAGCTGCTCGTTTAGTGGTAGACACCGGTATGCACATGTATGGTTGGAGCAGAGAGCGCGCTATGCAGTTTATGAGCGAAAATACAGCGTTGTCGTTACACAATGTGAAAACCGAAACCGATCGCTATATAACTTGGCCTGGCCAAGCACTGTCATACAAAATTGGCGAGCTTACGATTAAACGTTTACGTAAAGAGGCTGAGCAAGCACTTGGGCAAAGTTTCGATATTAGGGAGTTCCACCATCAGGTATTACGCCATGGCTCTGTCCCTTTATCAGTTTTAGAGGCGCAAGTACGTTTATATATTAATGAAGAGTTAGCCAAACAGAAGAGTTAACTTACAGATGGTTAATTCTTGAATGCATAAAAGTGTTATGTCATTTTGGATATAGCACTTTTTTATTTTTACAGCAGCGGATCACCAATGAACAACTTTATAATGTTTAGTATTGACGTATTTGCGAGTCTATTTATTGTTTTTTTAGGCTTATTAGTTTTAATTGTGGCTGTTTTTTATATCCGCGATGTTACACAAACAAAGCATGCAATTAGACGAAATTACCCTGTAATTGGACGCTTTAGGTATTTTTTTGAACGTCAAGGCGAGTTTTTTAGACAATACTTTTTTGCTCTCGACAGGGAAGAAATGCCTTTTAATCGTGCCGAACGTAGTTGGGTTTATCGCGCTGCAAAAAATGTAGACCGTACCGCGGCATTTGGATCTACACAAAGCTTAGAGGTCACAGGTACAGTAATGTTTATGAACTGCGCCTTCCCTACGCTTGATGAAGAAGCGCTTGCGCCAAGTGAAGTAACGCTTGGCCCCTATTGCCAAACACCTTATTCAACCAATTCTTTATTTAACGTATCGGGAATGAGCTTTGGTGCGCTATCTAAGCCCGCTGTGCGTGCTCTTTCTAAAGGGGCAAAGCTCGCGGGTTGTTGGATGAACACGGGGGAGGGGGGCTTGAGCCCTTATCATCTTGAAGGGGGGGCAGATTTAGTTTTTCAAATTGGTACTGCTAAATACGGGGTACGCGATGAAAATGGCCAGCTCAGTATCGAAAAACTCAAACAGATTGCAGCACACGAGCAGGTTAAAATGTTTGAGCTTAAAATGAGTCAAGGTGCTAAACCCGGTAAGGGAGGCATGCTTCCTGGGCGCAAAGTGAATGCTGAAATAGCAAAAATACGCGGTATTCCTGAGGGCGAAGATTCTATTAGTCCCAATGGGCACCCTGAAATTAAAAACCCCAGTGATATTCTCGATATGATTGCGACGGTACGAAATACCACAGGTAAACCAACTGGCTTTAAGGCTGTGATTGGTGCGTATGGCTGGTTAGAAACCTTATTTGCTGAAATAAATCACCGTGGTATTGAGTCGGCTCCTGATTTTATTACCATTGATAGTGCTGACGGTGGAACCGGCGCTGCTCCTCAGCCCTTAATGGATTCTGTGGGATTACCACTTCGTGAAAGTTTACCGCTAGTAGTCAATATGCTTGAAAAACACGGACTGCGTGATCGCGTTAAAATCATTGTTTCGGGTAAGCTTATTGTGCCTTCTAAGGTTGCGTGGGCGTTAGCGCTTGGGGCAGATTTTGTTGTGTCGGCTCGCGGACATATGTTTGCATTAGGGTGTATTCAAGCAATGCAATGTAACAAAGATTCTTGCCCTACCGGTATTACTACTCATAACGAACGCTTGCAGCGCGGTTTAAACGTTGCGGATAAAGCGCAGCGAGTGGCTAACTACAATAAGTATATTCACTATGGCGCGGGGCTTATTGCTCACTCATGCGGTGTAACAAGTGCACGAGAGCTTAAACGCGAACATGTGCGTATAGTTCAAGAAAGTGGCCTTTCGGAGCCATTAGATAAAATTTACGAAAATTATAAGTAGGTTAAAATAAACAGATGTAATAGGTGCGTGTTTATTTTGAGTGGTTCCAAAAATGAAGTAAGGAAAGCGTGTGTTCAATAGTAAATTACCTGACGTTGGTGTGAGTATATTTAGCCAAATGAGTGAGCTGGCGAATCAGTTCTCTGCAATTAACCTTTCGCAGGGGTTTCCTGAGTTCGACACACCAAACTTTTTAAAAAGTCAGATTACTCATTATGTTCAACATGGTGTTAATCAATATTCACCTTCAAGTGGTGTACCTAAATTACAGCAGCAAATTGCAAGTTTGATACAAAAAAAATACGCTACAGAGCTTAATGCTGCAAAGCAAATAACCATCACATCGGGGGCAACCGAAGCTCTTTTTGTTGCCATTCAAACAATAGTTCGCCCAAACGACGAAGTCATCGTATTTGACCCAGCTTATGACGCTTATAAACCCGCGATTGAGCTTGCAGGCGGGAGGTCCGTACATATTGCATTAAAGGCCCCCGACTATACGATTAACTGGCGTACGGTAGAGCAAAAAATTACAAAGCACACCCGCGCTATTGTTATAAACACGCCTCATAATCCAACCGCTAAAGTGATAACTCAACAAGATATTACAGAGCTTAAAAGGTTGGTTGGTACTTACAAGCTATATATTGTAAGCGATGAGGTGTATGAGCATATTGCATTTGATGGGCAACCACATTTAAGTGTATTACGAGATCAAGAATTGTTAGCTCAAAGTTTTGTTATTTCGAGCTTTGGTAAAACATTTCATTGTACAGGTTGGAAAATGGGTTATTGCATTGCCCCTGAACATTTAGCGAGCGAGTTTAGAAAAATTCATCAATATGTGACCTTCTCTAGCTTCACACCTGCTCAGCATGCATTGGCCGACATGTTAGAACAACAAAGCGAGCATGTAGATTCGCTCAGTGATTTTTATCAACAAAAGCGCGATTTACTTATACGTCATTTACTCGGCAGTCGATTTACAGTTTTACCAAGCCAAGGAACCTACTTTTTATTGTTAGATTATAGTGATGTAGCTGATTTAAACGATGTTGAATTTTGCCATTGGCTAGTTGAGCAAGCAGGTGTTGCGGCAATACCTTTAAGTGTTTTTTATCAAACGCCACCGGGTGATAAAGTTATCCGCTTATGTTTTGCAAAAAATGATGAAACCCTAAAAGAGGCAGCCCATATTTTATGTCAACTTTAACGCTTACATTGGTGCAAAGCTCTCTTCACTGGCTTGATAAAAGCGCTAATTTAGCGATGCTTGATAAGCAGCTCGAGGCGCTAACAGAAAAGCCTGACCTTATTTTATTACCTGAAACGTTTGCCACTGGTTTTGCTATAAACCTTGACTGCGCGGAGCCAGAAAATGGCTTGGTGCTTACGTGGTTAAAACAACAAGCAAAAAAACATAATGCAGTGATTGCTGGGTCGGTGCTGGTGGCGCAAGGTAATAAAAAAGCCAACCGCTTTTATTGGGTAAAAGCATGTGGTGAAGTAATCTATTATGATAAACGCCATCTATTTCGCTTAGGAAATGAGGGAGACTATGTACTAGCAGGAAGTGAGCGAAAAGTGTTTGAAATTAATGGCTTTAAACTATTACCGCAGGTGTGCTACGACCTGCGTTTTCCGGTGTTTCAGCGCAATAAAAATGACTACGACATAATGGTAAATGTAGCAAATTGGCCAGCGGTGCGACGCCCCGTTTGGGATACATTATTGGCAGCTCGTGCAATAGAAAATTTATGTTATGTGGTAGGGGTTAACCGTATAGGCGACGATGGCAATGGTGTTGCTCACAATGGTGGCACTGCAGTTTATAATTTTAAGGGAGAGGCATTAGCTAAGGCGGCCGATAACACAGAGCAGTTAGTAACAGTGACACTTGAAAAAAAACATTTAGAGACCTTTAAAGCGGCTTTCCCTGCTTATTTAGATGCTGATACGTTTACTCTGACTTAAATCATCTTCACATAGCACTAAACATATTAAGTGTTAAAATAGACGCTATTACATTGATTGGCGGCTAATTAGCAATATGAACACTTTAATCACTCCTGTTATTTTAGCTGGTGGTATTGGCTCTAGGTTGTGGCCTTTGTCGCGCCAAGCAATGCCTAAGCAATTTTTGCCACTATTGAATAATGAAAACTCATTATTGCAAAATACATTAAATCGCGTCTCTGGGGCTGAGTTTTCACAGCCAATTTTAGTGTGTAATGAACAGCACCGATTTATTGCTAAAGAGCAAAGTAGTGCAGCTAAAGTGTTTGGGTTGATACTAGAGCCTACAGGTAAAAATACGGCTCCTGCTATTGCACTTGCTGCCCATTACGCAATTCAAAGTGGGCTTAAAGGTCCTATGTTGGTGATGCCTGCTGATCATCATATAAAGGATTTTTCTCCGCTAAAATCACAAATAAACGATGCTGTAACACTGGCAGAGCAAGGAAAGTTGGTTACTTTTTCAATTACACCTTCAATGGCCCACACTGGGTTTGGGTATATAAAGCAAGGCAGTAAAATTTCAGGCTCAAACTGTTTTGAAGTGGCCGAGTTTAAAGAAAAGCCAAACCTAGCTACGGCGCAAAAATACTTAGCTGAAGGCGGTTATAGTTGGAATAGCGGCATGTTTTTATTTACGCCACGTGCTTATTTAAATGAGCTTGAACGTTTTGCGCCAAAAATAGCGCACAGCGTGAAGATGGCTTCTCATTTTTCACATGACTTAGGTTTTACTAGGCCCGATAGTGAACCGCTTGAGTTTTGCCCAAGTGACTCAATTGATTATGCTATTTTAGAGCGTAGTAACAATGTTGCTGTTATGCCTGTAGCACTTAAATGGAATGATGTGGGCAGCTTTAGTGCGCTTGCTAGCCTTACTAAGCAAGATGCACACGGTAATAATGAAAACCAAAACCATACTGCACAAAACAGTACTAATAATTTTGTTATTAGCGAACACGACCATAGTATCGCTACGCTTGGCGTAAGTGATTTAGCCATTATTCACACCCACGACGCCACACTGGTTGCCGATAAAAATAAGCTCGATGGCTTACCCTTATTACTTAAACAATTAGCACTGAGCCAAAGTGATAAACTCAACCACCATCAGGTTGTGTATCGTCCATGGGGTAACTACCGCACTTTGGTTGAAGGTAGTGGTTTTAAAGTTAAAAAAATAACCGTTAATAGCGGTGCTAAACTTTCGACGCAGCGCCATCAGCATCGTGCAGAGCATTGGGTTGTTGTATCTGGGGTGGCAGATGTGCGTATTGATGACCAAGTATTAACACTCACCCAAGATCAATCTTGTTATATTGCCGCTAAACAACTGCATAGCTTAGCGAATAACCAGCAAGTGCCGTTAATTGTTATTGAGGTACAAACGGGTGCCATACTTGATGAAAATGACATTGAGCGATTTAATGATATATACGGAAGGTATTGAGCAGCTCTACTTTTAAAGTAAAGCGCTTTAACCTAATTCACTACGTACAAATTTTAAGTATTTCTCAAGGCTGCGTTGCCAAAGATCAAGTGCCTCATCAAGCATGCCATTATGAGGCTTATTGTCGAGTAGGCGGCGCTCAATTTTTTTAAGTTCAATGCCGTAACGATTAAACCCTAATTGCAATGCAGTACTCGCTTGGCGGTGTAAAAGTTTAATGCACTGTTCAGGATGCTGGTCTATTAAATCTTGGCAGCGTATCAGCTTATTACGAGCAGAGAGAACAAACTCATTATAAATAGACGATACCTCATCCTCACTAAACGAGCTGGCGAGTGTTTCAATAGCCGTTTTATCGTACAGAGTATCTATAAGTTCTACTGCAATATTAGTGGTTTGATTTGATTGAGAATCGCTTAATGCCTGACGCAGTTTTTGGTGTTTAATTGGCTTACCAACAATGTCTTTTATACCCAGCGCTAAATACTCTTTAACTTCATCAGGGCTTAAACTCGCAGTAAAGGCGAGTACTGGTGTGCGCTGGTTTTTGTGATCAAGGCGTTTAAGGCGTTTAAGAACTTCTTGGCCTGTTAAATCGGGTAGATTCATATCAAGTAAGACGACGTCAAAATGATGAGCTTGCATTAACTCAATGGCACTTTTACCGTCTTTAGCGAGCTTAATTTTGTGTTCGTCGTCGGCCATAAACTCAATAGCAATTTTTTGGTTTAGGTCTAAATCTTCCACCAAAAGAACATCAAGCCCTGTTAAATAATCTTTTGTTTGATGGCGTTGCTCTACAAGGCTTAACTCACCCAGCGCAAAAGTAATCGTAAAGCTAAATACACTACCAGTGCCCAGTTGACTAGAAATTTCAAGGCGGCTACCGAGTTTTTCTAATAAGCGACTGGTAATTGCAAGTCCAAGACCGGTGCCACCCTTTTCCTTGCCTGCACTACTTTGTACATAAGGCTCTGTTAAGTAGGCAATTTCTTCATTTTCGATACCTGGGCCTGAATCTTTAACACTCACTTTTATAGTGTGTTCTAGTTGTTTTTCTAAAACTAAATCAACTTGAATTTTTACTACGCCACGGTCAGTAAATTTAATAGCATTACCAACTAAGTTAATAATTATTTGTCGAAGCTTTTGCTGGTCACAGTAGTAGCATGCTTGTTCAGGAATATTACATATAAGCTCAAATTTAAGCTGTTTTTGTTCTGCTAATGGGCTGAGCAATAAGCATAAGTTATTTAGCCATGTTTTAAATTCAATATCTTCTTCATAAAGGGCTTCGTCACTTTGGTCTAGACTCGCATATTCAAGTACTTTATCGACCAGTAGGTTTAGTGATTCGGCAGAATTAATAATTGCTTCGCAATAGGCTTTACTATGCGTATCGCTAGTTTGGTTCATGACCAATTGTGCACTACCTAAAATACCATTGAGTGGTGTACGTATTTCGTGACTAATAGTCGATAAAAATAGCCCTCGTATTTCTAAATCTTTCTGCGCTTTATCGGCGAGCGTATTGAGGTGATGCTCTCGGCGTTCATTACATAACAGTGCCATACCAGCGGCATAAAACATAGGTGCTATGATGCCATTTAAAAATAATACAGTGCTAAACCAACTGCTTGAGACGAGATCTTTTTGCTCAATTTCATTCATAAAAATTGAACGCGCAATAAAGGCTAACACCACGAGTGTTAAAATTGTAATGTATACAATACTGCCGTTGGGGTAAGGTTTACGAGCGTACTTTATAAATATAAACAGTAAAAACAAGGCTTCTGAAATATGTTGTAGGTCGGATGCGATAACACGACCAGCTAAAGAAGGATCAAAAAAACTATAATAACCAAATACTATTGCACTAAATGCGGTCACTGAACAAAGAAGCTTAAATCCAGGTCCGCGATAATCTAAAAATTGACTAATAGCAAAACAGTGCACAATAGAGGCTGCAAACATTAAGCTACACGCTGCATTTATAACAAGTAAGTTATGTGAGCTATTTACAAGCGCAAATGCAACGACAGCACATAGCATCAATACTGGGTAAAAAATGTATATTAGTGTCCCTGGGGTTTGCTTATTGGTTCGCCAAGTTAAAATATTTAAAAAAGTCATGACGACAATAACGGCTATGCTGGCAAAATATAAAGTGTATGAGTCAAGCATGGGTTTTCCAGCAGGTGATTTTTGATTAGATTAATTAAAAATTATAAACTTAACAAGCGCTTATATTAAATACAAAAACAGACACCTAAGTGTCTGTTTTTGTATTTCAGTCGAAGTCAGCGTTTAGCGAATTTCGTCTGGTATATTTTGCTGTGCCCACGATAAAAGCTCAATACGGTTACGACACTTGGTCTTTCTAAATGCGCTGTATAAATGAGTTTTTACAGTGTGTGGGCTAATACTAAGTTCTTCAGCAATTTCTTTGTTTTTAGAACCGTTACTCATTAATGAAATAATCGCTTTTTCTCGCTTAGTAAGTTTGACAGGTTCAATATCGCCCTCTGTAAGCTTGTGAAGTGCGTCTTTATTAAACTGCAACATGCGATTTAATGCATTACACATGATGTCGCGACGATACCAAAGCTGATCTTCTAATAAGAGTCGAATACCTTTCATTAGCACATCTGCATTATCTGTCGTGTAAAATACACCACGAATACCGCTGAGTAGTGCTCGATTAGCAAGCTCTGGGTTTTCATCTAAGTTAAATAATATGATATCGCACTTAACACGAAGGTTTACTAGTTGTTCTTTTAATTTCCCCCACGCGTCATTGCTAGATGTTTCAATAAAAAGTAAGCGAGTCCCTTCAGGTGTATCCAATATATTAGTACCTGTTGTAACGTCTAGTCCTTGCGTTTTTAGCAATGGCTCTAATACGTTAATACCAATAGTATTAATTGGATCTTTATCTAATAACAAAAAGGCAGAACTGCTCATGTTTTTATACTCTTTTATAAAGCTGACTGATTAAGTTTATCACGATTCCCACACCTTTAGTATTAGAAAACCGCTATCGTACTTAAAAACAAGTACAATTTTATGATTATTTAAACATAAAATGTTGCAAATAAGTAATTGTTTTTTAATTTATAGGAACACATGCTTTTATATAGCATGTAGTAACTGAGCTTAATTAAGCGATTTCTTTTTTATTATCTTGATAAGGAGGCCACCCCATTTGCTTCCCGGCAAGCATGTGAAGATGGATATGATAGACGGTTTGTCCGCCATGATCGTTGCAGTTCATAACAACACGGTAGCCGTCATCACTAAAGTTATGTTCTTTTGCAAGCTTAGCGGCCACCACATACAAGTTACCTACTAAATGTGCGTTATCATCATTTATATGATTTATGGTAGGAATTGCAATTTTTGGGATAATTAACACATGAAAAGGAGCTTGAGGGTTTATATCTTCAAACGCGAGAGTATTTTCGTCCTCGTAAATTATGTTTGCTGGGATCTCGCGGTTGATTATTTTTGTAAAGATAGTCTCTTGGCTCATTGTGTGTTCCTTATCAAGTGGTATGAAATTTAGATTCACTAATGACAAATTTTCAAAGCAGTGTCAAACTCAAATCAACCAAAGGAGTTAATATGCGTAAATCAGTGTTAATGAGCAGTGTAGCTGCATTGCTATTTAGTGTATCGAGTATGGCAGAAAACATTCACTTTCCTGAAGAGTTTGTGCCGTTGCAAGTCGGTGAGCGAATAATAGAAAGCTCTTTGTTTAGCCGTGTAGAAGATTTAGAGCTAGCGCCGGGGTCGTATCGGCTAAAGCTCAAGTATACCGACTTGTACGATGAAGATTACGATATGCATGAGGTGGTTGAGTCAGAGCCTTTTTGGGTTGATATTACAATTGAGGCGGGTACAGATTATACCTTGGTATTTAATCGTGCTGAAAATGCAGTAGCGGCTAAAGTATTTGCTCAATCGCCCATGGTAAGTTTAAAAGCAAAAGGCAGTGCGTTAGCTGCGCCTTTGAGTGTTGTCTCTAATAATCAACTTGCTAGCGAAGCGCCTGTTAGAACTATGCGAGAAGCACCAGCGGGTCCAGAAAAGCCAAGTAGGCCAATTAAACCTATTGCGCCTATTACAGGCAAAGGCATGCCAAGTGCGGCGCAAATGCTCGACTTTTGGTGGCAGCAAGCAACAGTTGCTGAGCGCAAAGCTTTTTTAGAAAAAGTAACAAACTAAGCTATTTAAAATAAGCATTAAAAAAGGGCCAAACTTGGCCCTTTTAACTTTACACTATTTATTTTCAAATAATGCGTCAATAGTGCCTTGTGCTAGTGGGTGGTATCCGGGACGTGCTTTTAAGTAAACACTCTGCGCCCAGTCTTTCTTACCGTTAGTGATAAGTGATTTGTACAGCGGCACAATTAGCTTACGACGACCAATACCTGATAAATGCGCATCAAGTGCAGGGTAAATTGGCTGATAACCGTTGCCTACTGCTAGCATATACCATGCAAATGCACGTTCTGCGTTGGTTGACTGCGTTAAGTTAAACTCGTCATCTAACTCAGTCATTTTTTCAATGCTTAAATCGCGTGGTAAGTTATTTAAAAAGTGCAACCACTCGTGTACTGTCCAGTTTGCTGTAGGTAACTGAGCAGCAGTTTTTGCGCCTTGCAACCAGGCTGTAGTTGCAGTATCGACCTTATCGAACGCATCAGAGGTAGGGTTAGGAGCATCTGTTGGTAAACCTGGCTCAAAAATCCACTCGTTCACTTTATCCATGCTAACAATACCTGGGTACTTGTTAATTAAATTAGCTTCAATATAGGTAACAAATTGTGCAGTCGTTAACGATTTAAAAGCAAACTCGTCAAAATAAGTTTTTACGAAAGGGTCAAACTTGTCACGACCAAACTTGTTTTCCAAGTAAATTAAGAATAATTGACCTTTAGTGTATGGTACCGAGCTAAATGCATCATCTGGGTCACGACCATTAAGCTTTAAGTTAAGGCGTGTGTCTGGCGCGTCAATGGTTTTAAGCTGCGCGCGAAGACCTGCTGCATCGAGTGCTTGTTCCATAACGGCACGGTCGCGGCCAAACACTTCTTCCATAATACGGTTTTCAACGTATGAGGTAAAACCTTCGTTTAACCATAAATCTTCCCACGTCGCATTAGTCACTAAGTTACCAGACCAAGAGTGAGCAAGCTCATGCGCAATAAGGTTAACTAAGCTTTTATCGCCTGCAACAACGGTAGGGGTAATAAACGATAAACGTGGATTTTCCATGCCACCAAACGGAAAACTTGGCGGAAGCATGAGTAAGTCGTAGCGGCCCCAAGCATAGTCGCCATACATGGCATTGGTTTTATCGATCATGGCTTGCGTGTCGTTAAATTCAGCAACAGAGGCTTCTAAAATTTCAGGCTCTGCAAATATACCCGTCTGATGAGACATTGCTTTAAATTCTAGGTTACCTGCACCAATGGCAATTAGGTATGGCGAAATAGCTTGCGGCATTTCAAAATGGTAGTCGCCATCTTTATAAAGCGCATCTTTATTGTCTGCGCTCATAACCGCACGAATATCTTTAGGCGTAGTAATTCGTGCAGAGTAGGTTACACGCATTGCTGGAGTGTCTTGTACGGGTAACCAACTACGGGCATGAATCGCTTGCGATTGGCTATACATAAACGGGTGCGTTTTACTGGCAGTTTGCGTAGGTGTTAACCATTGTAGACCAGATGCTTCTGGACGACTGTTATAATAAATACGCACTATTTTAGCTTGGCTTTTAAATTCAATAGTAAGCTTTGAGCCTTTAACATCATCACGATTCGCTAAAGTGAATTTAGCTTTGTGCCAGCTGCCTGTTTGTGTTTGATACATTACTTTATCAATATCTAAATCGCGGGTATCAAGCACTAGTTTTTTGCTTTTGCTGTTATTCCATTTAAGCGTATGCTCAACAAAGCCTTCTAATTGCTTGTCGTCAAAATCGACATCTAAATCAAGGCTAAGGTGAGTTGTAACAACATCGTCAAGATTGGCGTATGAGTTTTGATCAACCGCATTCGCCATTGCTTGCGAACACATACCTGCCATAGCGAGGCTTAAAAAGAGAGGTTTAATTTTCATAATTACCCTGAACACAAATAAAAAGTGCAGGTTTTATATCACGATTGGCTGGGTGGGTTGAGCAATTTTTACAATCTGATGCGCATTTTGCGACGATGAGGTAAACTATTACGATTAGTTAACGGTTTATCTTGAGAGCTTTGTGGCGTACGCATTACACCCTTTACACACCTTTGCATTACATAATCAATGCCAAAATTTAGTTAAAATTACTCACCTTGAGCAACTTTATACTCAAAGCTTTTCGTCACCATTTTGTTTGTTGGGGGAGGGGAGTAATACCATTTTTTTAAACGATTACCACGGTACGGTTATTAAAATGGCCACCAAAGGGATTACTATTACACCCCGTGAAACCGATACTTTAATAAGCGTTGCCGCTGGTGAAAATTGGCACGCATTAGTAAGTTACTTGCTTTATAAAAACTTACCAGGGCTTGAAAACTTAGCACTTATACCTGGTACAGTTGGGGCGTCACCTGTACAAAATATTGGAGCCTACGGTGTTGAGCTTTCTAAGTTTGTAGAGTCGGTTGAGTACTTTGACATACACAGCAAGAAACTTGTTTGTTTGACTAACGCGCAATGTGAGTTTGGCTACCGCGACTCTGTATTTAAACATGGACTAAAAAATAAAGCCGTTATCACACGGGTATTGCTAGCATTGCCAAAGCAATGGCAACCTGTACTGAGTTATGGGCCATTAAAACAGCTAAAAAACGTGACTCCACGCGCTGTATTTGAGCACGTTATTCAAACTCGTAATAGTAAACTGCCAGATCCATACTCGTTACCAAATGCGGGCAGTTTTTTTAAAAACCCGATAATTACCAATCAACAATTAGCAACGCTATTAAAGCAATTCCCTGAATTACCGCACTACGCATACGGGCAAAGCAAGCATAAGGTCGCTGCAGGGTGGTTAATAGATAACGCAAACCTCAAAGGTTATCGGGTTGCGGGCATTGAAGTTCATAGGCAACAAGCATTGGTATTAGTAAATCATGGTGATAGCCACGGCGAAGATCTAATTAGTATAATCAAGCACATTCAACATGTTGTGTACTCGCGTTACAACATACTGCTTGAGCATGAAGTACGGTTAATAAACACAACCGATGAATGCTACATACAAGGAGACGTTACACAGTGAAAGCACCCGATGGCAATAAACTCGCTATATTAAATGCGTTAAATCAACCCGGTTTTGTATCTGGCCAAGCGCTAGGTGAGCAGCTCGGTATTAGTCGTGCGGCAGTGAGTAAACACATAAATAGCTTACAAGTTATGGGTTTAGATATCTTTAAAGTAACGGGTAAAGGCTATAGCCTAAATAACCACGCTGGGCTTTTAAATCAAACAAAAATACAGCAGCATTTTAATCAATTAACTAGCCAGTTAAAGTCACAGCCAGTGAACGTAGAAGTACATCCTATAATTGACTCAACCAATTCCGAACTTATGAGGCGTGTACAAGCTAAAACAGCGCTTGAGTCGGGTACCGTGATTGTGGCTGAAATGCAGCAGGCTGGCCGAGGACGACGAGGCCGTGTGTGGCAGTCACCGTTTGGTGCAAACCTTTATTACAGCTATTTTTGGCGTTTAGATGATGGTCTTCAAGCGGCTATGGGGGTGTCGATTGCGGTAGGATTAGCGGTATACGATACAATTAAAGCGCTTTACGACATAGAGTTAGAGCTTAAGTGGCCAAATGATATTTACCTTAATAAACAGAAGCTTGCTGGTGTACTTGTTGAGCTAGATGGGCAGCCGCAAGGGCCGTGTCAGTTAGTGCTAGGAATTGGTATTAATTTGCAAATGCCACAGAGCTTTAGTCAACACATAGATCAAGCATGGACTGATCTAAGCCAGCATACCCAGCAGCTAGATAAAAACGAGCTGGTGGCATCACTCACCTACCACTTAGAGCACCGGTTAGATCAGTATCGTAAAAGTGGGTTACACACAATGCACGAGCAATGGAATTCGCTTAATGCATTTGCGGGTGAGTACGTAGAGTTAAATACAGGCCATAGAAGTTGGCGGGGAATATGCGAAGGAATTGATCCTCAAGGAGGAATTCGTATCCGCCAAGACGGCGAGGTAAAAAGCTATTATGGCGGTGAAATATCACTGAGAAAGGCACAGCTATGAGATTACTCATTGATGTAGGTAACACATCTTTAAAAGCAGTGCTTTGGCACAATCAGCAGGCACAACCAGCAGATTTAAATAATTTACCCTGGCCGCAAATAACAGAAGTTGTATACGCTTGTGTAGGGCGAAGTGACTTACTTAATAAATTATTAGCCCAAGCTGCTAAGCATCATATAGCATGTTATGAAGCAACGGTGACTAAAACACTTAAAGGATTAAGCTGCGCATACGAGCAAGTAAACAACCTAGGCATAGACAGATGGCTTGCGCTTATTGCTGGTTTTACATTGCACCCTAACCAAGCATGTATAGTGGTTGATGCTGGTACCGCCACAACGATTGATGTGTTAACCAGTGAAGGCCACCATTTAGGTGGGTGGATTTTACCTGGGCTCGATTTAATGACGTCATCGCTGACACAAAACACCCAACGAGTATTTGACGACGAAAAAACCCCCTTTGAGAATCAATTAGGGAAAAATACACCTAACGGTTTAAAAAATGGTGCGTTGGTTGCGACCATCGGGGCGGTGGAACAAGCTAAATTACACTTAGGCGTGCAAAATAGCACAAAAACAGTACAAATTGTTTTTGCTGGTGGTTATGGCGCACTGTTACAGCAACAATTTGAAGGTAGTATTTTTGATTCTTTATTAGTAATGAAAGGTTTAAATTTTTGGCGAGATTTAAGCAAAACAAGCTAAAAATAGAAAAATCAGCGACTTTTGCATGAATATTGAACATTTAACCAATAAAATCGCATTTTTTTTAATTTTATTGTTGCATCCCAATAAACCTTACTCTAATATCTCGCCCCGTACTAAAGCAGTGCCGACTTAGCTCAGCTGGTAGAGCAACTGACTTGTAATCAGTAGGTCAACCGTTCGACTCGGTTAGTCGGCACCACTTTCCTTTTACCGAAAGTGAATTAGTAGAGAATTATCGTGGAGGGGTTCCCGAGCGGCCAAAGGGATCAGACTGTAAATCTGACGGCTCAGCCTTCGCTGGTTCGAATCCAGCTCCCTCCACCACTTTATTCTTGACGGTTAGAGGTAGATTAAGAACAGATTCCTAACGCGGGCATCGTATAATGGCTATTACCTCAGCCTTCCAAGCTGATGATGCGGGTTCGATTCCCGCTGCCCGCTCCAGTTCTTGTGTTGCTGATATAGCTCAGTTGGTAGAGCGCACCCTTGGTAAGGGTGAGGTCGGCAGTTCGACTCTGCCTATCAGCACCAGTCTTAAGAATCTTCTTGATTACTTCCTTTATCTGTCAGAAAATACTATTTGAAAAAATTAACTTAATCTACCTTCGGTGGATTATTTTCATATGTAATCTAGATACACAAAACTGATAGGTTCCGTCATGGCAAAAGAAAAGTTTGAACGCGTAAAACCGCACGTAAACGTTGGTACAATCGGCCACGTTGACCACGGTAAAACTACACTAACTGCAGCAATCACTAACGTACTTGCAAAAGTATACGGCGGTGTTGCTAAAGATTTCGCATCAATCGATAACGCTCCAGAAGAGCGCGAGCGTGGTATCACTATCTCAACTTCACACGTTGAGTACGACACACCAACTCGTCACTACGCACACGTAGATTGTCCTGGTCACGCCGATTATGTTAAAAACATGATCACTGGTGCTGCACAAATGGACGGCGCTATCTTAGTAGTAGCTGCGACTGATGGCCCAATGCCACAAACGCGTGAGCACATCCTTCTTTCTCGTCAGGTTGGCGTACCTTACATCATCGTATTCATGAACAAATGTGACATGGTTGATGACGAAGAGCTACTTGAACTAGTAGAAATGGAAGTTCGTGAACTTCTTTCTGAGTACGATTTCCCAGGTGACGACTTACCACTAATTCAAGGTTCTGCACTTAAAGCACTTGAAGGCGAGAAGCAATGGGAAGACAAGATTGTAGAGCTTGCAGAAGCACTAGATTCTTACATTCCAGAGCCAGAGCGTGACATCGATAAGCCATTCATCATGCCTATCGAAGACGTTTTCTCAATCCAAGGTCGTGGTACTGTTGTAACTGGTCGCGTTGAAGCCGGTATCATCAACGTGAATGACGAAGTTGAAATCGTTGGTATCAAAGAGACTACTAAGTCTACTTGTACTGGTGTTGAAATGTTCCGTAAGCTTCTTGACGAAGGTCGTGCTGGTGAGAACATTGGTGCACTATTACGTGGTACTAAGCGTGAAGACGTTGAACGTGGTCAAGTACTAGCTAAGCCTGGTTCAATCAACCCACACACTACATTCACTTCAGAAGTATACGTACTTTCTAAAGATGAAGGTGGTCGTCATACTCCATTCTTCAAAGGTTACCGTCCACAGTTCTACTTCCGTACAACTGACGTAACTGGTGACGTACAGTTACCAGAAGGCGTAGAAATGGTAATGCCTGGTGATAACATCAAGATGACAGTAACTCTAATCGCACCAATCGCGATGGATGAAGGTCTTCGTTTTGCTATCCGTGAAGGTGGCCGTACTGTAGGTGCTGGTGTTGTAGCAACTATCGTAGAGTAATAATTAACGTTTAAGTTAATTGTTAGAAAAAGGTCACTTAGGTGGCCTTTTTTAATGCCTAAAGAAAAGCGATTAGTTTTCAGCTATTAGTAGCTTGGTGTTAAATTATACTTAACACATAAAAAAGCACGACTTTAAGCCGTGCTAATAATTAAACTTTTTGACAACTGACAACTGACAACTGACAACTGACAACTGACAACTGACAACTGACAACTGACAACTGACAACTGACAACTGACAACTGACAACTGACAAATTTTACAGCTTAGTGTTTTTTGGCATATGCTTCAGCTTGCTTCCATACTCTTAGTGTATTGTCACTTAGTATTTTTTTTATGTCGCCATCGCTGTAGCCTCTATCCATAAGGCCTTGTACTAAGTTTGGATAACTAGATACATCCTTCAAGCCAATCGGTAACGAATCGCCAACACCGTCGTAATCAGAGCCAATGCCAACATAATCAATGCCAATCAACTCTACAACGTGATCAATATGATCAAGCACTTGTTCAAGGCTGGCAAAAGGGTACGGATTTTTAGCGCGATAAGCCGCATCAAAATCATTACTTAACTTAGTGCCTTGTTCTTTAGCAGACTCTTTTGTACTTTTTAGTTGCTTACCCCATGCACCTGCTTTTGCTGTAACAAAGCTTGAACCAAAGTTAATTTGAATCACACCACCGTTCTTTTTAAGGGCTAATAGCATATCGTCATTCATATTACGCTCAAAACCCGGAGTGTATTTACGAAGCGATGAATGTGAGGCAATAACAGGAGTTTTAGACAATTCCATTACCTGATAAAACGCATCATCTGAGATATGCGACACATCTATTAACATACCCATATTATTCATTGCAGTGACCAGCTCTTTACCAAAGGGGCTTAAGCCTTTCCATTTACGGCGAATATCGTAAGATGAGTCAGAAATATGATTACTTTGTGAGTGTGCAAGAGTGATGTAACGTACGCCACGGTCAAAAAAGTGCTGAAGGTTTTTTAAGTCACCTTCAATAGGGGAGCCGTTTTCCATCCCCATAGCAATAGACAATTTGCCATCTTTAAATTGTTGCTCTATATCGTTTGTCGAGCTTGCCATTGCAAATTTAGCGGGTGCACGTTGTGCAATGGCTTCCATCCCATCAATTAACTGATTAGCTAACTGATAGCTTTTGCCTTTACCTTCAAACTCTAAATGGGCAGGAATATATATCGACATAAATGGCGCGTTTAAGCCACCTTTTACTGCGCGAGGATAATCAAAGTCGCCATCCTGAGTCGCTTTAGTTACATCAGCCCACGTATCGTGAATACGGTAAGGTACATCAATGTGAGTGTCGATTAAAATAGTGTCTTTGGCAAGTTTAACCGCTTTGTCTGACGCGCTAACAGGTTGCTCTGCAAAGGCTTGGTTTGTTAAAGCTAGTGATACGGCTACCACTAGAGTGCTGAGTTTTATCATGTTTTGGCTCTTTGGGTAAAAAGCCATTGTGTACGCTCAGCTAAAAAGTTACAAGTACTACACTCTAATCATAGGACGCTTGTTGGTGCTCTTCACTTTGTAGTGCTTTAAATTCACTCTTTGAGATGATAGTGACCGATTCGTGCAGCTCAGAAAAAAACACCATGGCTTCGCCGCTTTTTAATTGTTGATTTACCTGCGCTACTTTACTTTCAATACTGAACTCTTGCTCGCCATAATCAGTGCCTTCACGCAGTACATAGCTTTCTATTAAATTGTATAGTGTGTCTTTATCAAGTTGTTCAAAAGGGATAATCATTACTGCTTGTTACTCGTTTTGTTTATTATGTGTTGGCCAAAATAGCTGGGTACGGCTTTTTCTAACCAAAAAATGGGTTTAAACGGATTACTACCGCTAATAAATCCAACGTGCCCACCTTTTTCAGAGACGCACAGGGTAACATCTTCACTCACATCTTGCTTGCTAGGCACTGCTTTAATCGACAGCATTGGGTCGTCTTTCGCATGAATGATTAAGGTAGGTACAGCAATATGTTTTAAGTAGGGCATAGCACTGGCTTGACGATAATAATCATGTGCATTCTCAAAGCCATGCAAAGGGGCTGTTATATGATTATCAAATTCTAATAAATCATTAATGTCCATTAATTCATCAGTTGTGATGGGTATTTGCTGCTTAATTTGAGGTAACTTGCGCTGCATGGATTTTTTCATACGATCGAGCAAATACTTTTGATAAATTTTACCCAAGCTTTTGCGTATTACATCACTTGATGATGATAAATCATACGGTGCTGATATAACGGCTGCTGCATTTAATGGGCATCGCTGGGCTTGCTCACCTAAATATTTTGCCAATACATTACCACCTAACGAAAAGCCAACCGCAAATAAAGGCCTGTTTGGAAACTGTAGTTTTAAGTGATTAATAAAAAAAGCTAAGTCGTCTGTGTCACCACTGTGGTATGCACGGGGAAGGCGGTTAACTTCTGTTGAGCAGTTTCTAAAATGCATGAGTACAACGGCATACCCTTGCTTTTTTAGCGCTTTCATCATGCCTTTGGCATAAAAGCTATTAATATTGCCTTCAAGGCCATGCAATACAATGGCAAGTGGAGCGTTTTCGTTATGCGGAAGTGACCATGCAAGCTCAATAAAATCACCGTCGGGCGTATCAAGCTGCTCTAATTCGTAGCGAGTATTATGAAAAGGGCGGAAAAAACGCGGCATTATGGTTTGAACGTGACGATTGGTCATCCACCATGCGGGTTTAAACTTATAAGTCATGTTTATACTACACACTTTGCAAAAACGAAGCGTTAGTGTATCAAAAAGAATAAAAAGCGCCTAATTAATAACTAATTAGGCGCTTTGTGCGTCGTGCTTAATTTTTTAATGTTGTTCTTTCAGATCTGCGTCGTGTACTTTTTTCATGAAAAAATACACAAAAAATAGGCATAAACTAATAACGACGCCTAAAAAGCCAAATGATAAAAATAACACTGGGTCGCTAAAAAAATCTCTAAAGAATACGTCCATAATTGCCTCCTGATGTTTATGGGTTAATCATAGTCCGGGGTTGTATTGGCATATATGATCCAGATCAAGCTATTTCCTATAGTTACCTAGCAGCAAACTAGAAGTTGATTTGGATCATATTTTGAGCGGATTTGAAGAGATAAAGGGTCAGGTTAAAGGTATTAGATAGTGAAATCTTAAGCAGGGACTATTTTTCTCTAAAAGCAAAGCGCCTCTAACCCTCTTTGTGATTAATTGGCTTAAATATCTTTTGAACAAAGAGAAAAAAAGAGAAGAAAATGAGCAGTGAAATAGGGTATAAAAACTCATTGCTCAAGTGGCTTTCACATATAGCTCAATATTGTTTGGCTCTGTATGTTTGACTAATTCAAACTCATTTACTGCTTCAATCAACATATGTTGCTGTTGTTTTTCAAGTTTCAGCTCAGTGCTTAGTAACTCTGCGCGTATTGTGGCGTAATCACTTATTGTATTCTGGTTAGCTTTTAAATAGCTACGAGTGGCGCGCAGAGGTTGTAATGCGAGAGTATCAAACTCACTGACCACTTTTTGTAAGAGGCTTAATTGCGCAGTATTAATGCTCAGATTTAACGAGTCTAAATAATAAAGTAATAAGCATAAATTTACATTTTTACCCTGTTGGTTCTGTAATGCCAACAAGGTATTTTGTTGCCCAGGTTTTGCGTACAAGGTGCACGCAAACTGCCAAAAGTCGTCTTTATTGAGCAAGTTCATCGGTAAAGGCCTGCTCTTTCTCTTCCATTTCTTCAAGCGCCATAAGTAACTCTTCTTCAATATCGTTAAGTTTAGGCGTAAGCGTGGCTTGCTTAGCAATTAACTCTTTTAACCGGGCTTTGTTGTCATCGTTATAGAGTTCGTTATCGCCAAGTGCAACTTCCACTTCGCTGAGCTCTGCGGCGTATTTGTCGAGCTGCTTTTCAAGTTTCTCAATTTGCTTTTTAAGCGGTTGAATGGCTTTTCTAAATTCAGCCTCTAAGCGCTTTTGCTCTTTTCTATTAACCCCTGAGTTTGCTTTTGGCTCTTCGGCTTGCTCCGATTTAGTAGCCGCTTTATTCGCATTAAGAAGCCATTGGTAATAATCGTCCAGTTCGTAGCCAAATTGAGTTACTTCGCCGCTGTCTACAAGGTAAAACTCATCGGCGGTGTTTTTCAGCATGTGGCGGTCATGCGATACGGTAACCATAGCGCCTTCAAATCCTTGCAGAGCCATAACAAGAGCATGGCGCATTTCTAAGTCAAGGTGGTTGGTAGGCTCATCGAGTAGCAGTAAATTTGGTTTTTGATATACCAGCATAGCCAGCACTAAACGGGCTTTTTCTCCACCTGAAAACGGTGCTACAGGCTCAAGCGCTTTATCGCCAATAAAGGCAAAACCGCCTAAAAAGTCACGTAGCGATTGTTCGCTAGCCTTAGGATTTAAACGTTGTAAATGTGTAATTGCGCTGGCTTTTAAGTCAAGGGATTCAAGCTGGTGCTGTGCAAAATAGCCAATATTAAGGCCTTGGTGCTGAAATACATCCCCTGCTTGTGGTTTTAAGTCGCCGGCAAGTAATTTAATTAATGTGGATTTACCTGCGCCATTTCTACCAAGCAGTGCAATACGGCTGCCAGGTACTAAGTTCAGCTTAATACTATTTAAAATAGTTACATCGCCATACCCGGCTTGAGCTTTGTCGAGCGTCATGAGTGGGTTTGGTAGCGCTAATGGCTCTGCAAACTCAAAATTAAATGGTGAGTCAGCATGTGCAGGGGCAAGCTTTTCCATACGTTCAAGAGCTTTAACACGGCTTTGCGCCTGTTTAGCTTTACTGGCTTTTGCTTTAAAGCGAGTAATAAACTGTTCTAGGTGGGCAATTTGCTCTTGCTGTTTTTCGAACATGGCTTGCTGTTGTAATAAACGCTCTGCTTTTTGGCGTTCGAACTGCGAGTAGTTACCTTTGTATACATTGATAAGTTGTTTATCTATGTGCCAAATTTGATCAACCACTGCATCTAAAAACTCACGGTCGTGCGATATAAGTACCAATGTGCCTGTATAGGCACGTAAAAAGCGTTCAAGCCAATATACGGCATCTAAATCAAGGTGGTTTGTTGGTTCATCGAGTAATAGTAAATCAGCGTTTCGAATAAGTGCTTGGGCAAGGTTTAAACGCATGCGCCACCCCCCCGAAAACGCACTAACAGAGTTTTCTATTTGGTTATTAGCAAATCCTAACCCATGCAACAGCTCGCCAGCTTGCGATTCAATGCTGTAGCCTTTCATGTTTTCTAGCTGAATATGCACTTTGGCTTGAGTATCGCCATCGTTATTTTGTTCTGCTTCTCTCAGCGCAATACGCAGCGCGTAGTATTCAGGGTGTCCTTGCAATACATAATCAATCGCGCTTATTTCGAGGGCAGGGGTTTCTTGTTTAACCGAAGCAATAGACCAATCTTTAGGAATACTGCAATTACCAGCATCAAGTTGCAATTCAGATTTTAGTAAACCAAATAAGGTTGATTTTCCACAGCCATTGGCGCCCACAAGGCCTACTTTGTGCTCTGGAAATAACGTAGCTGATGCATTTTTTAATAAGGCTGTTCCGCCACGAAGGAGTTCTATTTCTGATATTTGGATCATGAATGCGTTACTTTACTGTACCCTTGTTAAGTTGGCGCTATCATACCATAGAACTTAATGCGCTTATCAAGCGTATCAACAAGTGATGTTATACGATAAAATAGTTGTAGTTCAAACCACAGGAAAAATGTTGTGAGACAAAAGAAGCGATTTATTGCTGGTGCATCGTGCCCTGACTGCAAAGCCATGGATACAATGATGCTTTACAGAGAACATGATGTTGAAAAAGTAGAGTGTGTTGAGTGTGGGCATAAAATGTCACAACCAGAGAACGCTGTTCAGGCATCTACTCGCCAATTTGAGCAAGTCATTGGTGTTTTTAAACCGGGCGACTAACCCGGTTTTTATTGTCTAAGTACACACCTTTTAGTAATGCGGAGGCGGTGGCTCTGGCATATTAGACATCATAGAAGGCGAGGTTTGCGCTTCTTTAATTTTTTCTGCCAGCAGTTCTGTTTGGCGTTTCATTTTAGCTAGCATTTGCTGGTGCACTTTGATCTCATCGTTTAAGATTTCAATCGTTTCATCTTGAAAAGCCACTTTGGCTTCAAGTTCCATTACGCGGTGTTCAATTGTGTTCATTAGTGTCTCGTATAATAAATCGCTCTGCGATACCGCTGGAGCTTTCGGTTAACAACGACTTATCGTTATCTATAAATGCCACATCAAGCACAACGGCCGATTTTGGTTTACTGCCTTCTCGCGGCGTAACTTGCCACGTTTGAATTTTTTCACCGCTTGATATTTGCCATAAATCAACTCGCTTATTAGGCGAACCCGTTGCCAGCAATGTGCCTTGCTCGTTAAAGCGCACGGCGGTAAAAATTTTCTGACGCGCAATATACGCCAGTTTACTCACAAGATCACCTGTAGTCAGTTTCCATACATGTGCTTGTGCCATACTGTCGGCGGTAAATGCAAAGCGACCTTGTGGATCAAGGGTTACTTGAGTAACACGAGTTGGGTGGCTAAAGCGATGAATAACTTGGCCTGTATTGGTATCCCAAAAATAGGCAACATAGTCGTTAGAGCCGCTTAAGGCGTAGCGCCCATTAGGCGCCAAATCAACGGTGTTAACTTTATCTTGATGGCCTAAAAACTCAATGCGACGTCCGGTTTCAAGGTTTAAAAATACAACCACGCCATCGCTGCGGCCATATAATACACTGCGACCTTGGTTACTAATGGCAATGTCTCGAATCGTGGCTTTTTGTATTTTGTAATAGCCTTTGTTTTCGCCAGTGCTGATATCCCACACTGCGAAAGTTGTTTTTTCTGCGGTAACCGCCACGCTGTTATCAAAGGCAATAGCAAGGCTGTAAACTAAGTTGTCTTGTGATTGCTGCTGAAACCATTGGTATTTTAAAACGTGCTGTTGATTATCCCACAGCGCGACCCCATGGTTGATAGAAGAGATTAAACTGTACTTTCCATCGTGAGAGAGAGCTGACGAAAATGCACCTTGTGCGGTATGCTCAAAGCTTTCTACCGATTGATTTTTTTTATCGGTACAGGCAATGGCTAAAAAACAGCTAAAAACGATTAAAAAAGTACGAAATATCGACATCTTACAGGTATTTCCTCTTAACTCTTAGTGACTGAGAGGTTAGACTAGGTGCGTTAAATGCCTAGGTTGTTTGTCTAATCACTGGATATATATTTCTAAGTTTAGCTAACAATACAGACTTTAGTTATTAAACAAACAGCCTACCATGTAGGGCGTTAATCTTTAACTAGTAATATTACAATAAATGACAACTGCAAAGTATGTCGGAGATTTAAAATGAAAAAGACGATTAGATTGTCATTGATTGCAGCGTCGGTTTTAGCGCTTACAGCTTGTAATCAAGAAGCAAAAAAAGAGCAAGCTGAAGTAACATTAGACACTGTAGAGCAACAACAAGCATACGGTATTGGTGCTTCTGTAGGTAACTTTTTAAATAAAGACCTAGCAGACAAATCTGAAATTGGCATTGAGTTAGACCAAGCGCTATTAATTCGTGGTTTTGAAGATGCACTTGCTGGCAATGCAAAAATTGACGAAGAAAAAATTCGTGAAGTGTTAACCGCTTTAGATACCTCAGTACGCACTAAGCAAGAAGAAAAAGCGAAAGTTGAGTCTGAAAAAAGCAAAGCGGCAGGTGTTCAATACCTAGCTGATAACGCTAAAAAAGAAGGCGTAACAGTAACTGAGTCTGGTCTACAATACGAAGTATTAAGCGAAGGCGAAGGCGAAAAGCCAGCAGCAACAGACGTTGTTAAAGTACATTACAAAGGTACTTTATTAGACGGCACTGAGTTTGATAGCTCATACGCACGTAACGAACCAACTACGTTCCCACTTAATCGCGTAATTGCTGGTTGGACGGAAGGTTTACAACTTATGCCTGTAGGGTCTAAGTACAAGTTTACTATTCCTTCAGAGCTTGCTTACGGCGATCGTGACCTTGGTAAAATTCCAGCTAATTCAACACTTGTTTTTGAAGTGGAATTACTAGAAATTCAAAATGCAGAAGCACCTGCAGAATAAGCCAAGCTTAAAACGTAAAAAGGGACCTTAGGGTCCCTTTTTTAATTCGTGTAACTTAATTAAATCTTAATTTAATCAGTATGATTAGAAAACAGGTTATCAATCAGTTCATCTTCAAGCTCAAAACGAAGCTCTAATGACTCACCAATAACTGAAAGGTCGTTATCAAACCCTTCTAATAAATCTTCTTTATTTACTTCAGCGTACTTGTCATTGAAATCAAGTGCGACATCGGTGGTGCTTGAAATACGCGGATAAATTGAGTTTGCAAGCTTTTGGCTCTCTAAGCCCTTTTTTTCACAGGCTTTAGCAATATCATCGTACACTTCAAAATGCCCTGCAGAGAGGTAATCCATAAGGAGTTGGCAAAAAGACTGTATTTGTTCAGGCTCTGGTAGCGCGTGATCTTTTTTATCATAAGGCGCAAACCCTGCAATCTTGCAATACAGTACAATAAGTTCTTGGCGTTCATTAAGCCAGTTATCGATTACTGTATGGCTACCACCCCATTTCTGTTGAGCTTTTTCTACACGCGTCAGCATAACTGTTCTCCTAAGCTGGGTTGGTTTTTAGTTACATTCGTTTTTATGTACATCAAGATATATTTAATTTGCGTGTATATCAACAAGTAATGCAGATGTTGTAAAAGTGCAGAAGAATTATTCATTGAAAGGCTAAATATTTTATTGCAGGCAAGAAAAAACCACCGGTTAAGGTGGTCTAATTTCTTCAAGTGGCTTGTTATAACAAGCTTTCTTATTTTTATTAAATGATTTTTATTGTTATTGTTTAAAACTTTTTATTTTTATTGTTTTAATAATTTATTATTGTTTTTGTTAACGCGGGAAAGACAATACCAAGGTTTTTGTTATGTTGCAAACATATTAACAAAAAGTTTTAAATGCTAGTGTTTTTTTGCCTAATTTATAATCAAAATGGATTAAAACCATCAATATTATTGATCTGCTTCTATGTAAAGGCGTTTTCGTCTTTAAGAAATAGAGAGGCGATGAATATGGTGGTACAATCTTGCACAATTTCTATAAGCATTAGGATCATTTACGCCATGAGCGAATTAAAAAACGACCGTTATTTACGTGCACTTGCAAAACAACCTGTTGATGTAACGCCTGTATGGATGATGCGTCAAGCTGGACGTTATTTACCAGAGTACCGTGCTACACGTGCGCAAGCGGGCGATTTCATGAGCCTGTGCCGTAATGCTGAGCTTGCTTGTGAGGTAACACTTCAGCCACTGCGTCGTTACCCATTAGACGCGGCCATTTTGTTCAGCGATATTTTAACGATTCCTGATGCAATGGGTTTAGGTTTGTACTTTGAAACAGGTGAAGGCCCTAAGTTTGAACGTCCTATTTCGTCGCTTGCAGATGTTAAAAAAATACCTAAGCTCGATCCAACTGACGAGCTTGGTTATGTAATGAATGCAGTAAGTACTATCCGCCGTGAACTTAAAGGCGAAGTGCCACTTATTGGCTTTTCTGGTTCACCATGGACACTTGCTACATACATGGTTGAAGGCGGTAGCAGCAAAGTATTTGGTAAAATTAAAAAAATGGCGTTTGCAGAGCCGCAAACACTTCATTTATTACTAGATAAACTTGCTGATTCAGTAATCGACTACTTAAACGCACAAGTAAAAGCAGGCGCGCAGTCGTTAATGGTATTTGATTCGTGGGGCGGTGTATTAAGCCCGCGCGACTACAACGAGTTTTCACTGCAATACATGCACAAAATTGTTGATGGCCTGATTCGTGAGTACGATGGTCGCAAAGTGCCAGTAACGTTATTTACTAAAAATGGTGGCCAGTGGATAGAAGCCATAGCAGCCACAGGTTGTGATGCAGTGGGCCTAGATTGGACCATTAATATTGGCGATGCTAAACGCCGTGTAGGCGATAAAGTGGCCTTGCAAGGTAACATGGACCCGTCAATGCTACATGGTACGCCAGATCGTATACGCCAAGAAGTAGGCACTATTTTAGAAGACTTTGGTACAGGCAATGGCCATGTGTTTAACTTAGGTCACGGTATTACGCCAGATGTTGACCCAGAAAAGGCCGGTGTATTTATTAATGCCGTGCACGAGCTTAGCGGCCAGTATCACAAATAATTAATGTGTTTTATGCATTAATACTAAAAAGCCCGCTTAACAGCGGGCTTTTTGTTTATACGCTTTAAAGTGTTTACTTAAACAAGCGATTTAAACCATTTAATGCTGCAACTCGATAGGCTTCTGCCATGGTTGGGTAGTTAAATGTGGTATTTACAAAGTAGTCGATATTATTGCCACCATTTTTTTGCTCCATAATGGCCTGGCCAATGTGAACAATTTCAGAGGCACGTTCGCCAAAGCAATGTACCCCAAGTACTTCTTTGGTTTCGGTGTGGAATAATATTTTTAAACTACCTACTTCAGTACCTGCAATCTGCGCGCGTGCAAGGTGTTTAAACTGAGCGCGGCCTACTTCGTAAGGTACTTTAGCCGCGGTTAGTTCTTGCTCTGTTTTACCCACTGAACTCATTTCTGGAATGGTATAAATACCCGCCGGAATATCAATAATTAACTTATCATCACAGTTACCGCAGGCTATTGCATCAGCTGCAATGCGGCCTTGGTCAAACGCAGCACTAGCTAGGCTTGGATAGCCAATTACATCGCCTACCGCATAAACGTTTTCAATCTCAGTTTGGTAGGTTTCGTTTACTTTTATTTGCCCACGGCCGTCGGCTTTTAAGCCAATGGCTTCAAGGTTAAGTGTGTCAGTGTTACCTGTGCGGCCATTCGCAAATAAAATACAGTCAGCCTTTACACGCTTGCCCGATTTTAAATGCATAACAACGCAATCGTCGCGCGTTTCTACACGATCAAACTCTTCGTTATGACGAATAACAATGCCGCTATTCCAAAAGTGGTAGCTAAGTGCATCAGATATTTCAGCATCCATAAAGGCAAGTAAACGGTCGCGAGTATTCACTAAATCAACTTTAGCGCCTAAACCTTTAAAAATAGAAGCATACTCACAGCCAATAACCCCTGCTCCGTATATAAGTACGCGCTGAGGGTCGTGCTCAAGGCCTAAAATAGTATCGCTCTCGTAAATACGAGAATGGTTAAAATCAACTTCAGGTGGGCGGTAAGGGCGAGAGCCCGTAGCAATAACAATTGTTTTTGCAGTAATGCGCTCGGTTGAACCGTCAAGGCGTTTTACTTCAACAGTGTGTTTATCAACAAAGCTCGCATCACCTTGAAACATATGAATACGATTACGATCGTAAAAGCTGCTACGTAAATTAGACTGCTTAGAAATAACCGAACTTGCGTGACGTAAAATATCAGGGAACGTTAAACGACTCGGGCGTTCACCAATATTAAACAACGGGTTGGCTTTGTATTCAATATAGCGGCTAACCGAGTGACGTAATGCCTTAGAAGGGATAGTTCCCCAATGTACACAACCGCCGCCGACTGTTTCTTGGCGCTCTATAACCGCTACTTTTTTGTTGTTTTTCGAAAGGTTCATGGCGGTGCCTTCACCGCCAGGGCCCGTACCAATAATTATTGCGTCATATTGGAAACTTACGGGTGCTTTTTTCTGTTCTGGTTGTTTGGCCACAGCCACTCCTAAATTAATTAAAAGAGGCTTTTAATAACCTCGCATTAAGTGCTAGCCATGCCTGTTTTTGATTTTCCCAGGCGGCTTCCAGCTCGTGATATTGTGCCATTAAAGCTGAACGTTCACACTGCTTTGCCATATTATTTTTTTTAACTTCTAAAACTTGTTTTTGAAGTGAACAATAAGTCTGCAGTTTTTTCAGCAATAAATCGTATTCTTGTTGTAATAATGTAAGCCTATCTTGCGCTAAAGGCAATTTTGCAAGGCGTGTTTGCGTTTTGCTCATAAGCGTATCGGCTTTAGCTTTTTCTATGCGCTCAACAGGGGTACGCTTTAATTTACTGGCTAAACCAACAGCAGCTAAAGAGCGAATCATCCATTTAGTGGGGTCATAATGAAACCACTTAATCCCATTACGGTAATCACTTGCAAAAATATGATGAAAGTTATGGTAACCCTCGCCATAAGTAAATAACGCTAAAAAGCCATTATCGCGCGCGGTATTTTTTTCAGTGTATGGGCGCGAACCCCATATGTGGGCCACCGAGTTAATAAAAAAGGTAAAGTGTTGGCTTAATACTAAACGCAGTAAACCCGCTAAAATAAGCATACCCCACACGTCTCCCACTAATAAACCAAGTACTAATGGTAGGCCAACATTCATCGCAATAACTAGTTTTAGGTAGTGCTTGTGTTGCCACATAACGATTTTATTTCGCTGTAAATCACGACAATTACTGTAATCACCGTAGCTATCGCCTTGGTAGTCACGTAACATCCAGCCAATGTGGCTGTACCAAAAGCCATTGGTTGCGGCGTAAGGGTCTTTTATTGGGTCGTCAACTTGGCCATGGTGTATACGGTGATCGCTACTCCAGTGCAAAGCGCTGTTTTGCAACGCAAACGCACCGCCAATGGCAAAAATAAATTCAACAGCAGGATGAGCATTATACGTTTTATGTGCCCATAAACGGTGGTAACCGGCTGTGATAGATAGGCCCGCAAAAAACATACAGGCTACAAAAGCAATCCAATGTGCGCTGGTAAATCCGTAGCTAATGCCATACCAAGGAACAAGTGTGATAGCCGCTAAAAAGGTAAGGCTAAAAAATAGGACGTTTGTCCAGATAATCGGTGGTTTATTCATCATTCTCAATCTCAGCGTACAACTGTAAGCTAAAATAGTATTTCAAACTCTCGCCGTCAAGTATTAGACTGGGGAATTGAGCTATTATCACTAAATATTAATATAAAATTATTCAGGGAGTTGTTGATGTCGGGTGTTAGAGCGCAACAGAAACAAAAAACACGACAAGCCTTAATTCAGGCGGCATTTAATCAGCTAAGTGCAGATCACAGCTTTTCGAATTTAAGTTTACGCGAAGTAGCCCGCGAAGCTGGCATTGCGCCCACCTCGTTTTATCGCCATTTTAAAGACATGAACGAGCTAGGTTTAACCATGGTGGACGAAGCCGGTTTAACCCTTCGCCAGCTAATGCGCCAAGCCCGCAGACGCATAGCAAACGACGGTGGAAGTGTAATCAACACCTCGGTTGTTACGTTTATGGAATTTATAGACAGCTCAAGTAACCAATTTAGGTTATTACTGCGTGAGCGCTCTGGCACATCTAAGGCATTTAGAGCCGCAGTCGCACGGGAAATCAAACACTTTATTTTAGAGCTTGCCCACTATTTAGAAAGCGAAACCAAGTGCGACGCCATGCACGCCTACATTCAATCAGAAGCCATGGTAACACTGGTATTTAACGCCGGCGCAGAGGCGCTAGATATAGAAGGCCAACAACTTGACGAACTTGTTGAGCGTGTTATTTGGCAGCTGCGTTACATAACGCGTGGTGCAACCCATTATATAAGAGAAAAGGCTGACTAATTTAAATTATTTACATAAAACATTGTAGATTTATTGTTCTAATTTCATTATATTACGCGTTGTAACAGCAGCGCGTTACCTAGACAGTAAAAAATAAACAACTCTCTTACAAAGAGAAAGCGAGGATGCAAATGCTCACCAAGGATCCGGTGAACTTAAATTACCCCCCATTGTTTGAACAACCACATGACGAGCTTGAAAACTCTCAGCCCGTGGTTACATTCTCTCATTTGAGCCGTGCTCAATTTTGCCAACTGCCAAAAGTACTACAGAGCAAATTACAAAGTAATTTATTTGGTGTGGTAGACAAGTATCAAGCTTCTTGCCTGCGCGACGATACACGCAGCCAATACTGGGTAAAAAATAAAGAGTGGCAAAAAGTGTCGTATTCGGCTTACAAGCTCGCCAGTACGCGTGTTGCTATTTATCCAAAACAAACTCAAGCACCCACAAAATACTCAGGCGCAATTAATAATGGCTCAATAGCATCATCGCAAGCAGCGCTACAAAGTAATAACTTTACTAATAAAGGGGTTATAGCCCCTAATACACCTGCATTTATTAATAGCCAAGCAGCGGCGCAAAATACACCACAGTATATAAACCAGCAAAGCTATAAGGCTAAAACAACAAAAAAACCTCGCCCTGCGCAGCAGTATACCCCCGCTATACGCATTTATAAGCCAGAGCTAAACAGCACAATGCTATTAAAAGCATCGCACACAGTTAGGCAAAATTTTACAACTCACGTACTTAGCGCCGCCGAAACCGTAGAGCAACTCGCACAGCAATATACCGGCTATAAAAATGCCAACTTAATTTACGATTACAACTTAGGCTATAGCGAACGCAAACCTGCAAAAGCAGGCACAAGCTTAACAGTCCCCAATGGTTGGAAACTTAATATTGAAGGCTCATGCAGTAACAGCCGCAGCGTAGTTATTCAGTGGCAAGGGCCAACAAGTGGGCAAATAACGCTACAACTAGAAAAAAAACGCCCCGACGAAGTCTCGTTTTGGCAGCACTACGCTGAAGTAAAACCGGGTATTTATAATGTTACGGTAACGGCCAGTGGCGCAACCGACACCACCACATTTACTGTTGAACAACCCACTTTAGCCTACGAAATAGAACTACTCGACGAAGCTGGCGAGCCACAAGCCAACATGGGCTACAAAATACGCCTACGCAACGGCCACATTATTACTGGGCAGCTTGACCAAAACGGCTATGCCAACGTATCAGGCCCCGACTTTGAAAACGCTAAAGTCAGCTTTTTTGAACTCGACAGCGAAGATTGGTCTGTAGGCAAAGTTTAAGGATACACAATGACCCAACAACACACCGTAGCCCAAGGTGAAACGCTATTGCGCATAGCAAGGCAATACGGCTACCAAACATCTAAAGCGCTTTATAACCACCCAAGCAATGCAGAGTTTAAAGCCCTACGCCCAGACCCAAACTTAATTTACCCGGGCGATAAAATTACGATTCCGCCAAAAAAAGAAAAGTTCATACCGCTGCGCACCAACAGCATTAATAGCTTTGTTGTACAAAACGAAAAAGAATATTTTCGCCTGCAAGTATCGTACGACGACGGCGATGACGTAGCCGGTAAACGCGTAGTACTAAATATTGGTAGCCAAACAATTGATACCGTACTGCAAAGTGATGGGCTTATTGAAGTAGAGCTTGATAATAACGACGCTCTTACTGGCACTGTCGATTTATACCTAAATGAAGGCGAAACCACACCAACTAAAAGCTTTGCGGTACAAATAGGCAATCTAGATCCAATCGAAACCCTCTCGGGTGTGCAAGGTAGGTGCAATATGCTTGGGTTTGATTGTGGTACGGTTGATGGTGTTATGGGTAAAAAAACTCGCATTGGTGTAAAAGAATTTCAGTACGAGCACGACCTCGACATAGACGGCATACCAGGCCCTAAAACCAAAGCAAAACTACAACAAGTATTTGGGAGTTAGTATGAGTGCCCCGCACAGTATGGCAATGGTAGTAAATAACATAAATCCGTTAACTATGGTTAAGCCCGCTTTTGTATTTATGTATCAGGTTGACCCAAATACGCCAAAGTACGATAAAGAGCAGCTTATACTCATAAATAAACAACATAGTTGGCAGCAGGTACAGTCTATAGCCAGTGTAAGGCTTGATTCTACATGGGTAAAAATAAAATTTACTAATATTCCTCAAAATGGCAACTTTGATTTAATGCAAGACCCAAATGATGGCCAGCCAGCTTATTATATTTTCGACAATGTCCCATTCAGTGAGCTTTACGACCAAACGCCAGAAACCGTTTTAATGGCAGAAATAGTAGAAGAGTAAGCGCAAGCACTTTGACTCAATAACACAAGTTTTAATGAGTGCGCTTATTTGTATTACCTAGTAAATAAGTGCATGTAGTAAAAAGGATAATTTTAATGACGTTTTTAAAAAATCACAGCGTGCTTTGCGCACTCAGCGTTTGTTTTAGCTTATTGCTAAGCGGTTGCTCAGAGCCCTCATCGCAAAGTTCACCACAAGTAGAAGTTGATGTTGCTAAATACCCGTGGGCTAAAGAGCATAAAAACCATCCAGAGTGGCCACTAGAAATACGCGAAGAGGTGTATGGCGATGCAGATACATTTTCAACCCCGCGGTTAATGTTCTGGAATAAGTATAAATACAGCGAAGTACGCACACTGTGGTCATCACGTTTAGATGGCTCAGATAGGCGACGCATAATTCCTGAAAAAATATTTACCCAACTGGAGCCTGCTGGATTACATCCACCAGCCCGCTCACCAGATAACCGTTATATTGCTATTTCGGGTTATATAAATGACAGAGCAACTCGTCAGCTTTACGACACTAAAGAAAAAAAACTTATTACCATGTCAGGCGGGGGTGGCTACCCTTGGTTTAACTGGACCTCAGATAGTGAAAACGTCATTTTTTACTCAGATGGCAAAAACTTTAATTACCATATACCAACAGGGGAGCTAACCTCTCGGCCGCAAATTCACCACAGCGGCGCTGCTTTTTTACTCCCGGGCGATAAAGAGTTTTTAGCCATAAAGCACGATGGTTTTTGGATACATAAGTTTAATGGTGAAATAGTACGCAAAGTTAATTTTGGTTTTCCACGCAAATGGAGAATGAAAAACCATCGAATTTCGCCCGATGGCAAGTATTTAGCGTTTATGACCCATGGCAGAGAAGACTTTCATTTTCACTGGGTAAATATTGCAAATCCTAAAATAGAGCATTCTGAGAAAGGAACAGGTGGTGGAGTTATTTTTTCTCCAGAGGCAGATTATCAATTAGAGTATACAATAAAGCACTCGCAAGAACGTGATGAAAATGGGTTTTATCTTTCAGAGCGAGTCATCAGAACAAAAAATATACTAACAGGTGTGCAAACTGAAGAGTTAGTTAAAGAAAAAGGAATCTGGGGTATGAGAACTTTAGTTCCTGTAGCAATTACTAACTTAGCAGCACTAGGAAAATAAAATGCATGACATGAGCAAAGGATCTGCAAGCCCATTGGTTTATTTACTAACTGGATATGTTGAAAATAATAAACCTATTGGCAAATTAACGCCGGTAGCAAACCGAATTGTTATTGCTGAACAACCAAAGTCAGCCACTTATAATACAAAAAAGCCTGTTATATTAAAAACAAATAGTGCTGGTATTTTATCGACAATAAATAGTGACTCATTAGACGTACGTCAGCCGTTTCATGCCTACACGGATAATAATCAACGGCCTATTATTATTCCGCCAATAGAATCCATTGGCCTCATTGCCAATAATAACCCTAGTGGATGGGCTAAAGAATTTGTTGATAATTTAAAAAATTACAGTAGCTCAAATACGCCGTTATTAGAATTACAAACAGTCCCTGTTACCAATTTAAAACAGCCTACAGAAAATAGCGAAGATGACACTTACAATAAATGGTATGAAAGGGAAATAATTCAAAAAAACGTAAAAAGTATTCAAGCATATGTGCTAGCAAAAACGCGGGCGATAATATTAAGTATTAATCCGAACATACCGCTTCTTTCTTCGGATGAAGAAATTGTTTTGTCACCACCAGTGGGAGAGGATATACCAGCTACTTTCGATCCTGAAACCAACTTAGCGGTCATATCAGGTACTGATAAGAAGTTACCTAAAGGTTTATATCGAATTAAAGTAAGGCTTGAAGAAGAGCTACTTAAAGGACAATTTAAGCGCTGGTGCACTAAATCTATTCAATATGATGGCACATATTACTACTACGAACTTGCTGAAATGATCCGCTTTGATATAAAAAATGAAGCCGGTGAGTTTGATGTAATTAACTGCGATCCGCTTTCGGTTGAAGAAGCAATAATAAAGCAATTTCCTCGCTTTTATAGCCACTTAATAAGTTATGCAAAAGATTTAAAAACCGAGCATGCTACCTATGACCCTAAAAATATTAGTGTTAAAGATGAAAACGGTAAAGAGATTGGCCGCGCTAAAGTTAGCGATGAACCAATAAAAATAGCCAGCGGATTTGAGAGCTTTTGCCATGGCTGGGGAGTGGCTAAAGGTCGCGCACAATTAGCTGCAGGATTAATAAATACCGATATAACCGCTAGCGCCAGTAACGGTAATTTTACCACTAATGGTAAGTTTGTTTTAGGGAGTAAAATTGCTAAAGCAATACATACTCATTTAAATGAAACAGAAGATAAAACCATTCAAGCAACGCTAGATGCCGTGTTTGCTATGCAAGATGGCATAGATGCTTGGGAAAAACTGCGTGAATCGCGCGCAGCCTTTACAACCGATGGCTGGCGGCAAGCCATCTCAACAAACCTTTGGCGTTTACCCCCTGAAACACCAGAGGCAATGGAGAGATACAATAAAAGTTTAGGTAAAAAGCTTGGCATTCCTAAGGTGGCAATGGATGCAACAGGCAACGCGCTCAATATAATTGATTTAACTACAAACATTGCAGCACTTGGGCAAACTACGTTGCAGCAAATTGGTACAAATATCCCTAATTTAGCGCAAGCTAAACAGCACTATAAAACAGTTGCCCAAGATTACTTTGAGCATTTAAGTGCTAAAGAAATTGTAAAAGATGTTGTAATTGAAGGGACGTTTTCACTTAATAGCGAACAAGTAACCGATGATTACCGCAATACTATTTTGCAACAAAGCGAGGCCGTTATAAAAGCGCTTAAGCAAAATGAGAGCCTTAAAGTAACCGTGGCAGGTCACACCTGCGATATAGGTAATTACGATTATAATATGGCGTTATCTGAGCGACGAGCAGAGGCTGTTAAGCACATTTTAGTGACCCAAGCAGGCATTGATGAGGCGCGTATTGAAGTACTAGGGCTGGGTTATGCTCAACCACTTATAAATAATAAAGATGAGGCAAGCCGAGCACAAAACCGCCGTGTACATATTGCTGCCTATGCCATTAGCCAAATAAATGTTTGCCCCTCGCGTGAAGGTATGGATAGCTTAGAGCGCTTTCGTAATTTAACCGTAGCTAACGATATAAAAGTAGATGAAACCGGCGACGCTATGGCATGGCAAATGATTAATATTGCCTTGGGTGTTATGGCATTTATTCCGGCAACAGCTCCGATTGCTGCGGCAGTAGCTGTAATTAAATCGCTTGATACTATCACTACCTCAGCTGCAAATTTAATGGATGAAGTACTTCTCGATAACGCCTGTAAACAATATTATGCAGAAATTCAGCGAGATAAACGCCTAGGACAAGAGTGTGCGGCTAACCAAGGTATGATGCATGAGCTATTAAGTGAATATAATAAAGGCGGAAAAACGCAACAAAGTACACAATGGGCAGCTCAATTTAGGCTGCGCTCAGAGGCCATATCGGGCCTTATGGGATTACTACTTAGGGCTCAGCGTGAAGGTGATAAAAGTCAGTATTATTCAAACTTAGAGCGCTATAAAGTAAAACAATACATAGAAAACTTTTTATTAGGTGATAGCTGGGCACTGCCTAATTTACCTGGTGCATCAATTAGGATGGATACATTTTGGGTGTTTTTAATTGATAGCATTACTAGTCAAAAGCAAAGTACAGATGGTGATAAAAAAGCACTTTACGGCTTTAGTGACAGCTACAGCTTGCTAGATAAAGCAGCACGTAAAGCCGCAGTTACAGATCCTGAAAACACGCTTTATTTGCAATCGCAATCTAACCCGTATGGTTTTTATATGATGACGGTGCCAACAGTAGCGCGTGAGCATAATTATATTACGGCTGAATTTCAAAATTACTTCCCCATTCACACATTTGCCACGCAAGAAAAAGAAGGTAGTAAATACCTCGAAAGCTTTGCAAATACATTTGAGCCGGTATTTTCTGACTATGGTGAGGCAACTTATCATCACAGTGCCATATATTATCAAGACCAAGCCTCAAAAAAATGGTTGCCTATTGTATCGAATAAAACAAAGCGACTATCCCCTTTTACACCCATTCGTGTGTTGGTTGTGTTTAACGACACGATGACCGGTATTGCACCTATTACGTTTAAAGTAACGCGCTGTGATGGCGTAAATAACGAACTTGCTTATAAAGAGCTCGTAAGACCGCTTGTAGAGTCTGAGCTATTAGTGAATGAAAAGCACTTTGCCGGAAAGTTTGGTTGTGTATTTACACCATTTTTTCAGTTAGGGCCAAAAACGTATTTAGGTACTAAGCCTATGGTGCACGACAATGATTTTTTACCCTTTATGTACGATACCGCTTATGAGTATTACCAATGTAATAACTTTGTAGACATGCGTTATTACATTGGTGCACAAGTAGGTAGTAGCAGTAAGGTTGTATTGCCACTAATGGGGGAGCGTAAAAACAATAGCGATGAAATGATGTTTGATTCAGGTTATTTAAATCTACTCAATGGTTTAGGTATAAAAAATAAATATGTAGCTACTGATTATCATGTGGATTTAAACACAGATCGCGATGGTGGTAATGAAGAGTCATTACTAATAAAAGATTTTTTAACGAGTAAAAGTTCTAGTTTTGTTCGTCCTGAGCTGTTTGCAGGAAATAAAAGTATTCGAATTTTGGTGCGCTTTGGTGGTGAAGGCAAACCTTACTTAATGACGAGCAAGATGGAAAGGCAAGGGACAGCTATACGTTTATTTAATAGTGAATTTAGCGCAGCACAAAATTTAGGCTTTAAAGTACGTCAGCATGGTGATGACATCATTTTTGATGAATTTGACTGGAGTACTCAGGTTGATCTTATGGTGATCGCGACCTGCACTGAGTTAGAGTCAGAAAACTATACAAAAAAACTAATTGGTTTAAATTGGCGCAGCGTGCCATGCGAATTAAAACTTCAGCAAACAATAGGCCTTAATGATGAGGGGCCCACTTACAAGTCAAAACTTTATTATTTAGGCAAAGCGACCCGTAATGCAAGTAAAGGCTATAACCAAGTATTAAATAGATGGGAAGATGATAACTATCAATTTAATGATTCAACCGGTGCTAAATTCAGGGAGTACCGAGAGTTTGTAGATTTACTCAACAAAGCTGGCTCAAATAACGAAAAGGGAATGCAAGGTAGGGCACTTCTTAATTGGCAAGACGCTAAAGCATTTGCCGGTGAAGAGCAAGTTTTTGTTTTTGCCGCTAATTTTAGCTTAAATTATGAATCGCCAAAGCGAGTTTTTATTAAAGGTTTAAGGCCTTTTGGAGACATATTTACAAGCCAATTTAGTGATATGTTTACTGACAAAAAAGACAGGCAATACACTATGGAGTTAGGTGTTGCTAATTTTAACTCTGCGGGGAATTCGGGCTTTAACTTTAATGATATCGGTTCGATGACTGATAAAATTAGCAACCATGGTTTGCAGCTAAAATTACCGTTACCTAATCCAACAAGGGAAGATTTGCCTTGGAGTAAAACGCTACCCGAGGCAGATTTAAAAGAGCTCGCCGCTAAATTAAATGGTGATCAGGCAACTCCATCACAAAAAAATACATATCAGCGTCTGTCACATAAAGGTTTAACGGAAGAAGAGGTGAAGCAGTGGTTTGTTGAAGATGCCAAAAAGACTAAAGTTAGGCCTCTAAGTGCATTTAAGGGTGATTAAAATAAGTTGCTAATTGTATTTACAAAGCTGGTAGCTCGATATTGTTATAAATTGCTTCGTGGCTCACTAATACAATTAATTTTTTGACTAAAAGTAAATAAAGCTCATTAAGATGGGCTTTTTTAATTATTAAAAACGGGATACTTCATAAGCCCAGATAAAAATAATAAAACTTATCTAATCGGGGATCACTTTAAAGCTGATTTGATTATGATAATAAGAAGCTTGCTTTGCATTTTTAATCTTTTAATTTGAGCTTTTTTAGTTTTTATTTTCTTTATTGCTGTGTTTTAAAGGTGTTTTGTGGAATTTTTATGCTTGCTTCCATCTCTGGGTAATGTTAAATATAGGCCTCACTGAACACACACACAAGAAACAAGATGCAAAATATTCGTTTAATTACACTAAAACTTAACCTCTTACTGCTATGGCAAGTAAGCGGGGAATAGTGTGTTTGCATTGAGTTGAACATTAAAAACCCCGCAATTGCGGGGTTTTTTTTATCTCGCGGCTGGGATAAATTGAAATTTGGGTAACATAGGAATGAGGGGCAGTTATGCAAGACAAAGATAAAGTATGGATTTTTGATACCACTTTACGTGATGGCGAGCAGGCACTTAAGGCAAGCCTTACTGAAGATGATAAAATTCAGTTAGCGCATACTATTAGCCGTTTGAATGTTGATGTGATGGAAGTGGGTTTTCCGGTATCCAGCCCTGCTGACTTTCGCTCGGTGCAACGAATTGCAACTGAAGTAAAAGGCCCAATTATTTGTGGCTTAGCACGTTCAGTAGCAAAAGATATTGAAGCCTGTGGTGAGGCACTTCGCACAGCACAGCAAAGCCGTATTCATACTTTTATTGCCACAAGCCCTTTGCACCTTGAACATAAATTACGTATGAGCCTAGATGATGCAACGGCCATGGCGGTTAAATCAATTAAATTAGCGCGCAACTACACAGACGATGTGGAGTTTTCGTGTGAAGATGCAGGGCGCACGCCGCACTGGGATTTATGTAAAATTGTTGAGCAGGCCATTAACGCGGGTGCCTCTACTATTAACTTACCCGACACTGTTGGCTTTGTAACGCCAGACGAATACGCTGCAATGATCCGCCATTTAATGAATAACGTGCCAAATATTGATAAAGCACGCTTAAGTGTGCATTGCCACAACGATTTAGGTTTAGCTGTTGCTAACTCGGTCGCTGCGGTACAAGCCGGTGCTCGTCAAATTGAATGTACAATAAATGGTATTGGTGAGCGTGCGGGTAACTGCTCGCTTGAAGAAGTGGCGATGATCATGAAAATGCGCAAAGACCACTTAAAAGTTCACACCGATATTAAAAGCGAAGAAATTTATCGCGCATCTCGCCAAGTGGCAAAAATTTGTAATATGCCAGTACAGCCAAATAAAGCCATTGTGGGCGAAAACGCCTTTGCACATAGCTCGGGCATTCACCAAGATGGCGTATTAAAAGCACAAAATACGTACGAAATAATGTCGCCAGAAAGCGTAGGCGTACCAAACAACCAATTAAATATGACCTCGCGTTCGGGGCGTCATGTTATTGAGCACCGCTTAGAAGAGTTAGGGTATCAAAAAGCGGATTACGATATGGACAGCCTATACGAAAGCTTTTTAGCGTTAGCTGATCAAAAAGGCACGGTGTACGACTACGACCTTGAAGCCATGATTTACTTAAATCAAATTAACGACAAAGACGAAAAATACCAGTTAGAGTTTGTTAACTCAGCGTCTAACTCGCAATCGGTAGCCAGCTCTACTATTGGTATGGTGATTGATGGCGAAGTTAAACAAGAAGCCGCAACAGGTAATGGCCCAGTAGAGGCGTCGTTTGCAGCTATTGAGCGCTTAACCGGTATGAGCGTTGAAATGATTGAATACAACTTAGAAGCGACAGGCCAAGGCGCAAGCTCGCTAGGCCAAGTAAACATTATTGCTAAATACGATGGTCGCCCTTATCACGGTGCGGGTATTGCTGCGGATGTGGTAGAAGCGTCGGTACGCGCCATGATCCGTGTTTACAACTTAATTTATCGTGCACAAAAAGTGTCTGATTTAAAACAACAAAGGAAAGCAGGATGAGTAAAACAAACTACAGCGTTGCCGTATTAGCAGGCGACGGTATTGGCCCAGAAGTAATGGCAGCAGCAGAGCAAGTACTTGATGCTGTGAGCAATAAGTTTGGTTTTACTCTAAACCGCGAGCATCATGCTATTGGTGGTGCAGCCATTGATGAATTTGGTGAAGCATTACCACCAAAAACACTAAGCGCGTGTGAAAACGCCGATGCCATTTTATTTGGCTCAGTAGGTGGCCCTAAGTGGGAAAACCTTCCACCAAACGAGCAGCCTGAGCGTGCATCGCTTTTACCGCTTCGTAAGCACTTTGGTTTGTTTTGTAACTTACGCCCAGCACAGTTATTACCAGCATTAAGTGCAGCGTCGCCATTACGTGCCGATATTAGCGAAAAAGGCTTTGATATTTTATGCGTACGCGAGCTTACCGGCGGCATTTACTTTGGTGAAAAAGGGCGAGGTGGCGAAGGCGAAGAAGAGTTTGCCTTTGATACGCAAAACTACTCGCGAAAAGAAATTGAACGCATTGCCCGCTTTGCTTTTGAAGCAGCAAAATTACGTAGTAACCATGTTACCTCTGTTGATAAAGCCAACGTACTTGCATCAAGCGTATTATGGCGCGAAGTAGTCACTGAAGTAAGTAAAGACTACCCAGAAGTCAGCCTAGATTACATATACGTAGATAACGCAGCTATGCAATTAGTTAAACAGCCTAGCCAGTTTGACGTGCTACTTTGCGATAACTTATTTGGTGATATTTTGTCAGATGAGTGTGCGATGATCACAGGCTCAATGGGCTTATTACCATCGGCAAGCTTGAATCAATCGGGTTTTGGATTGTATGAGCCAGCAGGCGGTTCAGCACCAGATATTGCAGGTAAAGGCGTTGCAAACCCAATAGCACAAATTTTAAGTGCCGCATTAATGCTACGCTACTCGCTAGGGCAAGACGAAGCTGCGCGTACGATTGAAAAAGCAGTAGCAGAAGCCGTAGAAGCAGGCGTTGGCACGCCAGATATCTACCCACAAGGTGGATACAGCACAAGCGATGTGGCAGCTGCCATCGTTTCACGTATTTAATATATAAATCGCAGCACCGTTATGCTGCGACTTAACAAAGTAGGGAATTAGCAAGTGGCCCAAACGTTATACGACAAAATTTGGCAAGCACACACCGTTGCCAGCATAAACGAGCAAACTGATTTACTTTATATTGACCGCCATTTAGTACACGAGGTGACATCACCACAGGCTTTTGCAGGCTTACGTGAAAAAAACCGTACGGTGCGTTGCCCAGAAAAAACCTTTGCAACGATGGATCATAATGTATCGACTAAAAGCCGATCACTTGATGCCGCAAGCGAAGTCTCTAAAAACCAGTTAATGGCGCTAGATGCGAACTGTAAAGAGTTTGGCATTGTACTTTACGATTTAAACTCAATTAACCAAGGTATTGTGCATGTAATGGGCCCAGAGCAAGGTATTACGCTGCCTGGCACTACCATTGTATGTGGTGATAGCCATACTTCTACGCATGGTGCGTTTGGCGCATTAGCACATGGTATTGGTACCTCTGAGGTTGAGCATGTATTAGCAACGCAAACGCTACAGCAAAAAAAGGCAAAATCGTTAAAAATTCAAATTAACGGTGTGCTTCGCCCAACGGTAACTTCTAAAGATTTAATTATGGCGGTTATAGGCAAGTTAGGTACCGCTGGTGGCACAGGTTATGTTGCTGAATTTTGCGGTGAAGGCATTGAAGCACTTTCAATGGAAGCCCGTATGACGCTATGTAACATGAGCATAGAAATGGGTGCTAAAGCGGGTTTAATAGCATCTGACCAAATTACGTATGATTACTTAAAAGGTCGTCCGTTTGCACCAAAAGGCGCTGACTTTGACGCAGCAGTTGAATATTGGGAAAAATTAAAAACAGATGAAGGTGCACACTTTGATTTAGTTGTTGAGCTTGAAGCTGACGACATTCAGCCACAAATTACCTGGGGTACAAGCCCAGAGCAAGTAATTGGTGTTGATGAATGCATACCAGATCCAGACCAAGAGCCAGATTTAATTAAAGCCGACGCTATTCGCAGCGCACTTAGATACATGGATTTAAAAGCGGGCGATAAATTATCAAGCGCGAAAGTAGATACAGTCTTTATTGGCTCTTGTACTAATAGCCGTATTGAAGATTTACGTGCCGCGGCAAAAATTGTTGAAGGCAAGCAAGTAGTAGCTGGCATAGAGGCATTAATTGTACCGGGCTCTGGTCTTGTTAAAAAGCAAGCCGAAGACGAAGGCTTAGCCGATATTTTTAAAGCGGCAGGTTTTGAGTGGCGCGAGCCGGGCTGTTCAATGTGTTTAGCAATGAACGACGACCGCTTAGAGGCGGGCAAACGCTGTGCATCTACGTCTAACCGTAACTTTGAAGGTCGCCAAGGTCGTGGCGGACGTACACATTTAGTAAGCCCTGCAATGGCGGCAGCCGCTGCAATACATGGTCACTTTGTTGATATAAGAGGAGAAGCCTAATGAGCGTATTTTTTAGTGGCTTAATGGCCCCACTTGATAAAAACAATGTAGATACAGACCAAATTATTCCTAAGCAGTTTTTAACATCAACTAGCCGTGATGGTTTTGATGCAGCACTGTTTTACGATTGGCGTTACCTAGAAAACGGCGAACCAAATCCTGATTTTATTTTAAACCGCCCATGCTACCAAGGTGCGCAAATATTATTAACGCGTGACAACTTTGGTTGTGGCTCATCACGTGAGCATGCACCGTGGGCGCTTAAGCAATATGGTTTTGAAGTAATTTTAGCGGAAAGCTTTGCAGATATTTTCTTTAATAACTGTGGCAACAACCAAATGCTAGCCATTGCCCTACCAGCTGATACGCTTGAACAATTGTTTGTACTTAGTGAGCAACACGACGATATAAACATTCAAATCGATCTTGAAAACCAAACACTAACAAGCGATAAGTTTTCGCCAATTAGTTTTGATATTCGTAAAGACGTAAAAGAGCGTTTATTAAGTGGCTTAGATTTTATAGGTGTGACCGAAACGCTAAATCCACAAATTGATGCGTTTGAAAAACAACTTGCTGCTGAGCGCCCTTGGCAGTAACAAAAAGCAATTAATTACATATGAAAACAAAGCGCGGCTGAGTATATAAGCCGCGCTTTTTTATGTTTAAGTTTTCTAATTATTAATGTCTAAAATCTGCCATTAGCGCGGGTATGCCTGGCAGCATACCAACAATAGCCATTACCGTAGTTAAAACTACAAACATAATGAGCGGGATAACCCAGCGGCTCATTTTAGTTAAGTTAGCACTGCGTTCTTTACAGCCAATTAAGCCTAAGTTATCAAGCAGCATAGTTAGAGACCAACCAAAAGCAGGGTTAACCAAGCTTGAGGCAAATACCACAATAGCGGCCGATTGCGTTGTTTTACCTTCGCGTGTCATTTCCATACCCGCCTCTAGCAGCGGAATAAACACACCTACAATAAGCGCAACGCAAAGCACGGGTTGCCAAATGGCTAAATCCATTGGGTAGCCCCATAAACCCGCAACAATACAAAATACGGCTGTTAAAATGGCGCCTGCCGGAATAGGGCGTTTAGCAATAGCGGCAGGGACAATGTAAGTTCCCCACGATGAGGTAAAGTTAGCACCACCGGCTAGCGAGCCAAAGGTTTGTCTAACCGATGCGCTTAGCATGGTGTCGTCTATGTTCATTTGAACTTTTTCAGTGCGTTGCGGGTAACTAATTTTTTGAAATACTTGATGCCCTAAAAAATCCGGTGACCACATAGCCACAGCTAATACCGCAAACGGCAGCACAACCACAAAGCTTTCAAGCGTAGGTAAGCCCAGCATCCAGCCTGTGTTTTCGCCCCACCAATAAGCTGGGTTCATATTTGGTAAGCCCGGCGCGGTATTAAATTCAAACGGCGCACCGAGTGCAAATGCAACCACACCGCCAATAAGGCAGCTAAGCGGCACAGCTAACCAGCGCTTTTTAAAGTGCTCAAGTAACGCATACAATAAAATGGTCGCCAAAATAACAATAAACGCAATGTGCGCCATATCAATGGCCTCAGCCCATGCAAACAGTTTTTTAACCTGCGAAATTGTGCCAATAAAGCCTAAATATATAAGTAAGCCCCCGCACACGCCTTTACTTGTTAAGCGTGCCAGCAAGCTCCCTCCTTTGGTTATGGCTAAAATAAAGCCAAAGGCACCAATCAGTAAGCCAAACGCCATAGGATGGCCGCCAGCGGCAACCACAATAGGAATAAGTGGAATAAGTGGGCCATGAGTACCCGCTAAGTTAGCGGTAGGTAAAATAAAGCCCGAAAACAAAATAATAAAAATAGAAACAATCAGTAATTCATAGCGTACGTTCTCTAACACAAACGCATCGCTTAAACCTAGTGGCGCTGCAAATGTAGCGGCAATAGCACCCACCATAACCACTTTACCAATAGTGCCCGCCATGGCAGGAATCGTGTCTTCAAATTCAAAGCGGTAGTCTCTAAAGGGTAAATTAGGCCGCCAGCGCTTAGGCTGCATAATTTGCAGTTCGTGCTCTAGGTATTCGTCGCGGGTATTAAACTCTGAACTGGGTTTATGGTTGTTTTGATAGCTGTTGGTATTGTCGTGCAATGTACTTTTGTGATCTGAGTTGTGACCCTTTGGGGTTACTGACATAGTCCCTCCTGTTACTCGTTGCTTATTTACTAATACGGCTTTTGTTAAAGCAAATGAATAGTGAACAAGCAGGGTAAATCAGCTTTTACTCAGGAATGTATAGGCAAAAGGTCGTGTATGGTTGTTTTTAATACAGTTAATTTAAAAAACAGCTTTACACTAAAAGTCATAAATTACAGAAAATGATTAAAAGTTTATATAGATCATGCTCTTGAATGTGTCATTAAAGATGCTCAGAGCTATTTGCAGAAATAGTATCGTGTTAACGGCAGGTTATTATCCTTTAGTCTTAGTGGTTGTTAAAGTTGTTTTATTTCAAGCTATTTGTTTGCGGGAGCCGTTAATTTTGTTTTATTTGTGGTGGAATAATACATCTGTTACTTTCTGATTGTTAATAACAACAATAAAGAATAGAGATGCAATTCAACTCCCCTAAATCAATTGGTATTTTACTCGGTACGCTTTACGGCATATTTATGCGGCTGTTTGTAGAGCTGCTTGATACTTATAATTTAAGTAGCCTTGTGTCTATTTCCTTTATGTTTTTAGTGCCCGTTGCAATTGGCTATATTCGTATTCACTTTGAATTTAAAAGCTCAAATACATTAACAAAAAGGCAAATGGTGACAATTGCTTGGCAGCCAATTTTTGTTTTTTTACTTGTAAGTGTTATTACGTTACTTGAAGGCAGTATTTGTGTGGCAATGGCTTTGCCTGCTTTTATGCTCTTTGCAAGTATTGGAGGTTTACTGGCAGGCTTTATTAAAAATCGCAAAACAAAAAACGCTAACCGTTCTTTACTTTCAATCGCTTTACTTCCTGTATTGCTCTCACCTATTGAGGTAAATTATTTACACTTATCAAAAACGTACGAAGTCACCAACTCTATAATTATTGAAGCGCCTATAAACCATGTGTGGCAGCAGCTTGCAAATGTAAGCACCATAGAGCCACAAGAATTGCCATTTTCGCTTACCCAGTTAATCGGTGTACCTAAACCTTTAGAGGCAAATATGAATGCTACGGGTGTTGGTGCAATTAGAACCAGTAAATGGCAAAAAGGGGTTATATTTAAAGAAGTTATTACTGATTGGCAGCCAAATAAACAGATGCTTTATAGATTTGAGATAGACCCTGATGCTATTCCCGATGATGCACTCGATAAACATGTAAAACTAGGCGGCGAATACTTTTCACCTCTTTACGGTGGATATGCGTTAAGTGAAGATAAAAGCGGCAATACCATTTTAACTTTAAAAACGACCGTGCAAGATAATACAAATTTTGGTGTTTATTCGCGAATATGGGGTGAGGTAATTTTTCAAGACTTCCATTATTCACTTTTAACATTAATGAAAAGCAGAGCAGAAAAGCCACTTGTCGCAGCTATTTCCTATTATTAACTTAAACCGCTATGGTATTAAAAAACTATTATAAGAGTACTTTATGAAATTATTAACGGCAGCAACGTTATTACTTGCTTCATCAGCCGCTATTGCACGCCCTGCGCCTTTGGTATCTATACCAACACACGATGCATTTTTTAATAATATAGCAGCGTATTGTGGGAAAGCGTTTGAGGGCAAAGTAAGTGTAGATAATGCAAAAGGCCCAAGCTCATTTGATAATAAAAAGTTAGTTATGCATGTACGTAAATGTACTGATAGCGAGCTACAAGTGCCATTTCATGTGGGTGATGATGCATCGCGTACGTGGATCATTACTAAAACGGGCAGTGGTTTGAGCTTAAAGCATGATCATCGCCATAAAGATGGCACTGACGACGCTTCTACTATGTATGGCGGTCATACACTTGATGCGGGTTTTGCACAAATGCAGTCTTTCCCGGCAGATCAATACTCTAAAGAATTATTTGTAGCACAAGGTATTGAACAGTCGGCAGGTAATACATGGCAAATGTATATTTATCCTGAGGTATTTACGTATCGGTTAATTCGCCAAGGGCGCGAGTTTAAGGTGGACTTTGATTTAACTAAACCTATTACGCCACCCGCTGCACCATGGGGATACGAAGAGTAAGCGTATTATTCAGGCTCCTCGCATTGCAATAAAACCGTTAAAGGTGGTTGATAAGCGCGTGGTTTAGTAGGAAAACGTTCGTACTCTTGCACGCCTTCAAGCACTTTTAACATAAAAGTGTTACCACGGCATAACCTGTCTGCATGGCGCAGTAAAAACATACTTTGATTAGCAAAGTGTTTGTAATCGTCTGATTGTATTTCTATTTTATAATTGCTGTTGTCAATTTTGGTTTGATAATAATGAACTTTGTTATCAAAGTCGTATGATTTTTCTTTTTCGACGGTGTCGGCCAGTGCAGTGCCTGTATTCGAAAGGCCCACCAGTACGCAACTAATGATAAGTCGCGGTGAAAATAACCCTTTCATAAAATGTATCCTTTAATTTGCGAACTTAATACCCATTAAATACTCATACAAGTTCGGTTTATGTACGTTAAGTCTAACACCCAAAAGAGATAATGTGATGTTCAAACAAATAAAACAGCTTTTTACAGCATTCGATGATCCAGCGCCAAGTATAGAACCACACGATTTAAAAACAGCGGTAGCAGCGTTGTTAATTGAAGTAATGCGTGCAGATACCAAGCTCAACCATGATGAACAACACACCCTGACTGTAACCTTAAAAAAGTATTTTAATTTAACTGATTCTGAGGTTGAAGAACTCACTACCAATGCAGCAAGTAGTTTAGATGGTGCAATTGATTACTTTCAGTTTTCAAAGCAGATTAATGAGCATTGCAGTGCGGCAGAGCGAATAGAGATAATAGAATTGCTGTGGCGTTTAGCCTACGCAGACGGTGAAATAGACCCACAAGAAGAGTACGTAATACGTAAAATAGCGGGTCTATTATATGTAACGCATGTTGATTTTATCGCCGCAAAAATAGCGGCGACAAAGCAAAAGTAAAGCGTATAAGGTTACTTTAATTTGCTTGCAACACTGACTAATTGATGAGCAAGCGAAGATACTTTATCAGCTATTTCTGGGTCGCTAATTTGGCCATTGTCATCAAAAACAGAAAACGCAGACGGTACAGCAAGTTGGTCGGCAAGCACTAACGAACCAATGCCGCTTAAAATATCACGTACGTGGTTTAAACCGCGTAAACCTCCTAATCCACCCGGTGAAGTAGCAAATAAGGCCACAACTTTATTACGAAACGCCGGTACTGCACCTTGCTCAGTGCGTGAGGCCCAGTCTATAGCGTTTTTTAACGGCGCAGTGATAGACCCGTTATACTCTGGGCTTGCCAGTAAAATACCATCTGCAGAGCGAAGTTTGTCTTTTAAACGTTGTGCATCAGCGGGTGTGCCTTGTGCTTCAATGTCCTCGTTAAATAGTGGAATATCTAACTCGTTTAACTGAATAACTTCTACTTCAGCGCCTGTTTGCAGAGCAAAACGTGCTGCTTCATTAATAAGTTTTTGATTAAAGCTTTCTTTACGTAAGCTGCCCGCAAGCGCGATAATTTTTGGTGCTGACATAATTAAGACCTTTTATTGGTTGGGTATGACACTAATGTAGCAAATTTTTGCTTGTAGAAAACCCGAATAAACGCAACACTTATGTGCGTATATGCACATAAGTAGAAGGCGGGTAGCGTGGCAATAAAATTTGACGACTGGCAAGACGTAAAAGTTGCCTTTGAAGTGGCAAGGCTAGGTACTTTGACCGCCGCAGCAGAGGCATTAAGTGTGCACCATAGCACAGTGTTGAGACGCATAAATAACTTAGAGAAAAACTTAAATGTACGGTTATTTCATCGCCATGCGCGCGGATATAAAGTAACCGAAAGCGGGGCAAAATTATTTGAAACCGCACAAGCAATAGATAACTCACTCGAAGGTTTACATAATGCGATTGCCGCAGCCGATAGTGAGCTCAGAGGGAGCTTGTTACTGACTACCGTAAGTGGTTTTATGGATATGCTAAGCAACGTGTGTGAGCAATTTCAAACATTGCATCCGCAAGTGCAGCTAGAAGTGATTTTAGAGCAAAAGCGCTTAAGGCTTGACCACGGACAAGCTCATATAGCAATACGTGTAGGCCCCAAACCTGATGAAGGCGACTATATAGCGCAGCACTTAGCTAAGCTATCGGCCGGCCTATATGCTCACAAACGTTATATTGCTAAACACGGCATGCCAAAAACCTTAGATGATTTAAAGCAGCATAATTTTATATCGGGTATTGCGGGATTTAATGCGCGTGTACCGTACTTTAGCTGGGTTGATGAGTTTATTCCTCAGTCGCAAATTAAATTAAGAGTATCAGAAACCTCAGAAGCGGCGCGTGCGGTTATTAAAGGCTTAGGCATAGGGGGGTTGCATCAAAGCGCGATAGAAAATAACCCCGACGTAGTGCCTATATTGCACGACAAATTACATTGGGAGTTTGACTCTTGGTTGGTTACTCACCATTTAGTACACCGCACGGCCAAAGTGCAAGCCTTTGCTGCGTTATTAAAAACCTACTTTAGTAACATGCCACACGTTAAATAGTTTTTTTTACTTTAATGCCTAAGCGTTTGGCAAGCCTAACTAGGTTGGCTCTGTCGAGTTCAAGGGTTCGTGCAGTAGCTGCCCAATTATAATTATGCTGTTTTAATTGCTCGGTAATAACCGTAAATTGCAAAGATTCAACGGCCTGTTTTAAGGGCTGATGATGGGCAGTGTGGGCGGTAATTGGCGTGCTAACATGCGCGGTGTTGTTTGGTTGTTGGGCTAAATCGCAGTGCTCGCTTGTAATTGTTATTATTGGGTTTTTCCACTGGCTATGTTTAGCCTTTAATGCGCTGCGGCTAATAACATGCTCAAGCTCGCGTACATTACCAGGCCAACTGTATTGGTTGAGTAATACTTGCGCTTCAGTGCTTAGCTTTAATTGTTTTATACCTAATTTACGGGCAGTTTGTTCAATAAAATAACCAGCCAATAAAGTTATGTCGTGCTCGCGTTTATTAAGTGGCGGCACGGTAATAGGGTAAACACTTAGCCGGTGATATAAATCGGCTCTAAAGCGGCCTTGCGCTACCTCATGTTTTAAATCACGATTAGTGGCTGCTATTACCCTTACATCCACATATTTTGGCGTGTCTTCTCCCACTGTTTGTATTTCACCACTTTGCAACACCCGCAATAATTTGCTTTGCATAGCCAATGGTAGCTCGCCAATTTCGTCTAAAAATAACGTGCCGCCATCAGCTAGCTGAAACTTACCTTGGCGGGCATTTTGTGCGCCAGTAAATGAGCCTTTGGCGTGGCCAAAAAACTCACTCTCTGCAAGATTTTCGGGAAGAGAAGCACAATTTAAGTGAATAAGCGGTTGATCTTTTCGGGCAGAATTTAAGTGAATATTACGCGCTACTAGCTCTTTCCCTACGCCCGTTTCTCCTAACACCAATACACTAAAATTAGAGGCCTCTACGAGTTTTATTTCATTTTTTAGCGTTTGCATTACAGGGCTTTGGCCAATAATTTCGCCGCCATCGCGAGTAAGTGCATCACGCGTTAGCGCTTGTACAAGGGCGTTTGAATGCTGTGCATGGTGTTTGTAATAGGCAAGCTCTAGGGCTGTTTTAAAATGCGCACTGCACAGTGTTTGTAAGGTACTGAGTGTATCTGCGCTAATCCTGCTAAAGGCATTTGCGTTTAAGCTATCGAATGTAAGCACGCCTAGCAAAGTGCTTTTATCGTAAAGGGGTAAGCCTAAGCAAGCATGCACAGGAATATCGCCCGTTTTGGCCAGCAGTAGGCCGTCGTATGGGTCGGGCAGGGGGCAGTCGTGTGCAAACTGTAATGCGTGGCTTGCACTACAAATGGACGCTAATCGTGGGTGTTCTGCTATTTTAAAGCGCCTGCCAAGGCTGTCGGGCATCAGACCTTTGATAGCTAAGGGCTTGAGTTGCTCGCCCTGCACGACAAGTAACGCACTGGCATCACTAGGTATTACACGTTCAACCGTTGCCAATAATTGATCAAAGCTGTGCTCGTGCAGCGTGCTTTGGGCAAGCTCTAAAGCCACTTGGGTAAGGTTGAATTGCTGGTTCATGTCAAAATGACCTATTTGTGTTTTTATGATTTAAATTCGAGTGTGTCATAAAGACTCAATTTGTAAAGTGTTTATTTTTAACTTGCTGAATATTAATGTTTTATTTTATTGGCACGCTATGTGTAATAGCTAAGTAACGTTAATGGTTACTGAGGTAGTTATGAACACACTTACACTAAATAATGTAAACAACCAGGTTGAGTTAGGCGCATTTTTTAAATCGCTATTATTTACTGCTAATGCAGTATTAGGGCTTAGCGCTATTTGTATGGTTGCGAGCATTTTAATTAGTTACCCGTACGCAGAGCACTTTTCGATGCAGGTACAAATATCAGCGCATATTAGTACGATTGTAGTGGCAGCTATTTTAAAAGTTAGTTATGTGCTGCGTTGTGTTGCGCAACATAGTTTAGGGCAGGAAGTACGCTAATGCGCCCACTAAATTTAACAGAGCCAATGCCAGCGCACATAGCTATTCATCACGTAACAAAATGGCCGTTATGGATGCTTGCATTTAGACCCTACTTTTTAGCAGGCGGTTTGCTGGCATTTTTATCGATAGGGTATTGGTTACTTATTTTAACGGGCTATGCTAGTTGGCACTTAACCATGCCAGCCACACTTTGGCACGCGCACGAAATGCTATTTGGCTTTGCAGGAGTGGTAGCAGTCGGTTTTTTACTTACGGCGGCACAAACTTGGACAGGCGTTGAAAGTATAAGTGGCAAAGCACTTATGCTGCTTACTTTTGTATGGATAAGTGCTCGTTTAGCGTTTTTTATAAAGCTGGCTGATTTTGCTAATGCTAATTTATGGCTTGTTACTGTGCTACAGCTAGCATGGTGGCTAGGGGCAATTACGGCGCTGGCTAATATGCTATTAACAGCACGCAGTAAAAATAACTACCCGTTTTTAGCTATTTTAAGCGTGTTGTGCGCCCTTAATACTCTTTATTTACTACTTGTTTTAAATAACAACATGCAGCTTGCATTAGCTGTGGTTGACACTGCGGTATTGGTTGTCAATTTACTGGTCGGCATTGTAGCAGGGCGGGTTATTCCTTTTTTCACAGCTAAAGGCTTAGCGCTTAGCGAGCAAGTACACACTTCTAAAATTGATAAAGCACTGCTGTATTTATCAATATTGGCAATTACTTTATTTTTTATCAGTAAATTATTTTTAAGCTCAATTAGCCCTGCATTCATTGTTGCAATAGTGGCTGTGATTCACTTAATTCGCGCAAAACTTTGGTGGCATGCAAACGTACTAAAAGTGCCTTTATTATGGTCTTTGCATTTTTCTTATTTTGCTTTAGGTGTTGGCTTAATGATGATTGCATTTAGCTTTTACACAAGCGTAATACCCTTCAAAGATGCGCTCCACCTTATCACTATTGGCACAATAGGGATGATGATTTTAGCCATGATGACCCGTGTATCGCTGGGGCATACAGGGCGTACGCTTAATACACCTAAATATATATCTGTTGCTTTTGCGCTTGTGCTGGTGGCAGCTATTACTCGCTCCATACTCCCCTTAATTATTGCGCCACACTTTGCTTGGCAGATCAGTGCCTTGCTGTGGTTAGTGGCTTTTTTATTATTTTTAATTTACTGCACACCTATATTAACGCGCCGTCGTGTTGATGGGCGCCGTGGTTAGTTTACCTACAGGACTACATTATGTTATCTGATAAAACCATTGAGATTGTTAAAAGCACTGTTCCGTTATTAGCGCAAGCCGGCACGGTTGTGACCGATCATTTTTATAAGCGACTATTTAGCCATAACTCAGAGCTTAAAAATATTTTTAATATGGCGAATCAAAACACCGGGCGCCAGCAATTTGCTTTGTTTAACGCATTAGCGGCATACGCTCAAAACATTGATAACTTAGCGGTGTTAAAAGAGGCATTAGCGCGCATTAACCATAAGCACACCAGTTTAAATATTTTACCAGAGCACTACCCCATTGTTGGTGCTCACTTAATTGGCACCTTAAAAGAGCTAATACCAGAGCAGTTTACGCCGGATGTAGAATACGCTTGGCGTGAAGCTTACGCACTGCTTGCTGATATTTGTATAACCGAAGAAGCGGCTTTATATGAGCACAGTAAAAATAAACATGGTGGTTGGGCGGGCACGCGCCAATTTGAAATAACCAACAAACAGGTTGAATCAGCATTCGTAACAAGTTTTACACTAACGCCTATAGATGGCAAAGCGGTGATTACCCATAAACCAGGCCAGTATTTAGGGGTTAAAGTTAAACCAGCGGGCGCTGAATATGAAGAAATTCGCCAGTATTCTATTTCGCAAAAAAGTAACGGTAAAAACTACCGTATTAGTGTTAAAAAAGAGCTACGGCCAAAGCCTGGCATGGTGTCTAATTATTTACACTCACTAGCTCAAGGCGACGTAGTTGAACTGTACCCGCCTGCAGGTGATTTCTTTTTACGAAATAGTAAAAAACCAGCGGTACTTATTTCAGCAGGTGTAGGGCAAACGCCAATGCTTGCGATGCTCGAAACGCTATTAAGCGATAACCCTAAGCAATATATTATGTATTTACATGCGTGCGAAAATACGCAGCAGCACTCATTTGCACACTATTTAAATGAATTAAGTACGGCTTATAACAGCTTGCAAACTATTACGTGGTTTAATCAAAGTAGTGAAGGGGCTGATTTTACAGGGTTAATGGACTTAGCAGCCATAAAAACACAGTTACCTCTTACAAATGGCGATTTTTACTTATGTGGCCCCGCTGGGTTTATGGCGTTTGTGAAAAGCCAGTTACTGGCACTAGGTGTTAAAAACGAGCATATTCATTACGAAATGTTTGGTCCGCATCAAGACTTATAAACCAAGAGAAAAACGATAAAGGCACACAGCATAAATGCTGTGTGCCTTTTTAATAGTATTTTATTGTGCTTTACAACTTACGTTTTTAAGCTCAATAGACATATCTTTTTTAGGATAATAAAGCACGCATTGCTCGCCAATAATTTGTAAAACAAACTTTTCAGACTTGATATTATGCGCGCCCATTATGGGCATACCATTGGGATCTTTACTTGTACCATGGCTTAGTAAAAGCTCACTGCGTTTGGTAAAAACGGTGTCGGCCAGTGTAACAAGCTTACCGCCTTTAGCTTTTATTATTGCCTGTTGCAGCACAGTTATAACGCCTGGGTTAACCTCTGTTAATAGCGCAGGCTTTGCAACGGCATTATTCATACTATTACACCCCCCAACACTTATTAATACAGTGAGCACCGCTAGTAACTTTACCATTATTGCTCCTCAGACAACGTAGGCCATGTTAGGTCCATGTTACCGCGGGTAAGATCATTTGGTGCGTTTAAAGGCTGCAGTTTTTCGCTCGTAGCAGCAAAGCTTGGTACATCTACTTTACTATTAGCGACCGTTGTTGTGATTGGGCACTCGCCGTTATTATCTATATGAAAAAGTGCTGTAGATAGTAACCCTTCGTTGCTATCACCAAGTTGATTATCAAAGTCATCACTAACAACACACCCTTGTACATCGGCATTAAATTGTGGTGTTGGTGTTGGGGTAAAGCCTGCGGCATATTCGCCAAAACCTTTACTGTTAACGCCACTAAATTGAATGGTGTAGTAGGTTGTTCCACAGTTGTGTGTAGGCGTGAATCCGTATGGTTTACCACAGGTTGTATCGCCAATAAGTACCACCTCTGCATCTATTCCTTTTAAGCCATTAATAAATGCTTCAGAGGCTGAACAGGTACCTGATGTACTTAGTACATACACTTTAGATAAGTTTAAATCAGGTAATTTATCGCCAGTACTAAAAAACGTTGAGTAATCTATTTCTTCGTCAATAAATGGAAATGGAGAATCGACAGGCTGTTTATCATTTTGTTGTGTTTGATAGTAAAAGCGGTTTTGTACATTGGCACTTCCTGCCACCATATACGCTAGCTGCGCAGACAGCGCTAATAAACCACCGCCGTTGTATCTAAAATCAATAACGAGTTCGTCTACGTTATCGGTTCTAAATTTATTTACTGCATCAATTAGGCCCTCTTGGGCAATACCTATATGACTATTAAACTGCATATAACCAACGCGCGTATTATTGCTTGTTACAATCGTTTTTACATTTTGAACAGGCGTTTGCTCAATGTTACCCGCTGTGACGTTAAATGTTTTTTCCGTGCCGTCGTTACTGCGAACAACAATTGTATGCGAATCACCGTTGGTTGGGCTAAATAAGCCTTCGTTTAAAGTATCAATCCCGGCTTGGGTATTGGTATTAATACTTACGCCATCCACTTCAAGTACGGTATCGCCTCGTTGAAAGCCAATTTGGCTTGCTGGTGAGTCATCTTCAAGGTAAGCAACACGTAAAATTCTATCGGCTGAATCACCAATAAATGCCCAGTTAATACCATAACCAGAGGTAACGCCCGATTGTGCTTCTTGGAAGTAATCTTCAGAGGGTTCTGAAAAATGAAAGTTATCTTTTTTAGCGCCTGAATCGGTTAGCTCTTCGGTTTTTAGTTGAGCAAAATAGTCAGCCACGGTATCGAACGACTCAGGGTCGTTATCGGCTATTTCGTCATACCACAGGTATGTTTCGTCGCTCCATGAGCGAAGCCATAGTTTTTCGTATAAGGCTGAGCCAGCTTGGTCAGGGTAAGGCTCATTATTATTAAACGGGTCGTTACCTGTACGCGGTGTTTCACAAAAGTTTTTGAGTTCGTCTGAAGGTTCAAATACACCGGCAGTCCATGTCGGTGTGCTACTTGTAGGTGGCGTGACAGGCGCTGGTGTAGTGTTGCTACCTCCGCCTCCACCACAACCTGTTAAAGCAAAAACTGAGAGCGCGCTAATAATTGCAAGCGATAGAGTGTTGTTTTTAAACATATTCGGTACTTCCTGTAAATAAGTTGTTTAAAATACTACAACACCTGATTATTTATTCAACGTTTTGCTTTTTCTTTATGTAAATAATTGTGTCATTTTTTATTGGTAAAGCAGTATTTTAAGTTCGCTTATCAGCGGGAATATCATTACATTTTTTGTATAGTGCTTTTTAGTGCTAGATCTTGCTTTTGCCACGCATTAAAAAGTTTTTGTTGTTGTTTTGAAATTTTTAAACCATAGGTTTTTTGCATGTAAGCATAGGCGTCGGCAATTTTTTTACGGGCATAAAATGGTGGTTCAACAACACGTTGCTTAAAGTTTACTTTTACATCGCATTGGCCGTATTGAGTCGCGGCTCCACCTAGCATGCCAAAACGATAATTAGAGCGGTCAGCATTTATTTCGCCAATTGCGGGGGCTAAGTTATTTATATCAGCTTCCATTTTTCGAAATTTTTCGCTGACTTTACGGCAGTTTTTCCGCCCACCATTTTGCCAACATTGTAGTTGATGCCCAAACTCCCATGCCGATACAATATGCTCCCATTCAATACGTAAAGCGCGCTGGTTTACTTTGCCTGAGCGGGTAAATGTATTACGAGGTACATAGCCACAACCCGTTGGATCTGGCACTAGTTTTTTACCTTGTTTTTTAATATCACAACCGCAATACAGGCTTTTTGCATTGTGCGGTAGCGTTTTTATTAAGTGCTTTTTAGCAGTAGAGAAGCGAGTAAAGTCTTTACTTGATACCGAAAAACAGACACAGCAAGCCAGTAAGGCCAAAATCAATCGGGTCATATCCATCACATACGTGAACTACAGGAGCCCCTAGTTTACTGGCTCAACAGGCAAACATAAACTTATTTAAATCTGCGTTTAATCCTTATGTTTTGCAATAGCAGTAAAAAGCCAGTTAAACAAAAAAGCACACTGGTTGCAGCAAAGCTAATTAATAGAGGATTGTTAAAGTTTTCACGTTCATCGTAATCCATAATATGCAGCATCCAAAAAAAATCGAAAATTCGCCACAGTGTGCTGCGCACAGTAATCACTTTGCCCGTATCTGATGACAAATAGAGTGTGGTGCTCAATGTATCGTTAAATTGTACTTTCCATACATCTTTTTTATAACCGCTTTCTCTTGGTCCTAAACCTAATAAAGTGGTACTTACTGGTTGAGCATCAATAAGTAAATGCGCGTGTGCATTAGCAATTATTTGCTGTTTATTGGGGGCTTTAAATGGTTGCCCAGTAATGCCATTAAAACTTTGAGGGTTGCCTTCACTGGTTACAGTTATAAGTGGGGTAGATAAAAAATGCGCAAAGGTTATTTTAGTCGGATTAGTTACTTGTGAAACAATATTATCAATTGATGCAACGTAATCGCTACTTTTAAAGGGGTTAGCTAGGGTGCGTGTTGCTAGGTGTTTACCATGTACTTTTTCAAGCGGAATAGCGCTCATAACCAAACCGCCAAGCAACCAAGCTAGTATTTGTATTCCTAATAAATAGCCCAACCATTTATGAAGTTTACGTGCTGGTTTAAAAACTTTTTTCATGTGTGTTTATCTTATTATTTTTACAAGACATTTTACGCGATGGTTGAGCAAGGTGAGTGCGACAAAATGTCGCACTAGTGCATTAAAATAGCGTTTCAGCACAATAGCGCCAATTGTAAGTAGCAATCGCACTCTAAAATAAGAGTATTACCATATAAAACGTCTATTTATAGGGTGTTGATTTGGTATAAAGGTAAAACTGCGTTAAAGTTTGCATGGTAACCATTAGAGGATAAATACGAGACAATGTCGGAAATTCAATTTTTAAATGTAGATCTAGAGCTTGAGTCAAAACAAGATATTAGTGTGCTGGTGGCCGATCTAAAAAAAGTCGCAACGATTTTACATTATGACAAAGACGAATACCGTCAATTAGCACGTATTGAGGTAGCTGGCGATGTAAAATCACCAGACAAAGCAATAAACCATATATGTGAGCTTATTGAGTCATGTTCACGCAATGCATTAAAGCAATGGTTAAGTTGCTCACGTAGAACGTTTGATATAGGGTTTGAGTCAGGCACGTCGCCAAAGTGTTTTAATCAAGCTTTACATGCAGATACACTACTGCGTATATCTGCTATTGGCGCGGGTATGGAAATAACAATTTACCCTCTCGAAAAATAACTTACGCCTTTCGCTCAACAACGGCTGCGGTCATTTTTGATACGCAGCAGAGCTCGTTGCGGCTGTTTGTAATTTTTACTTCCCAAACAGAGCTTCGTTTTCCAATATGAAATGCGCGTGCTGTTGCCGTTAATGTACCATTGCGAGAAGCCTTTAAATGGCTTGCACTTATTTCTTGCCCAACACAGTAAAACTTTGTGAAATCAACCACAAAATTAGCAGCATAGCTAGCTACGGTTTCGGCGAGTACAACGTTTGCGCCGCCATGAACCATGCCAATAGGGTTATGGTGTGCAGGGATTGCAGGCATGGTTGCTACTAGATAATCGTCACCTATCTCTGTTATTTCTATTCCCATGGTTTTCATTAGCGTCCCTTGGCCATTAATGCCTTCGTCCAATTGTTTACACAATGCTAATGTAATGGGTTGATGCCAAATACTCATATAGATTCCTTTAAATTTAATGTAGCAAGTTACTATTTTTATAGGCTATTTTAGAAAGCCCCTAAAATGTACACGTAAGGAAGTAATTTGGCTATTTGAACGAATAATTTAAATTTGCGATTTTTATTTAACTGTATATACTCACAGTTAAATGTACTGTATGGAAAACCAGTTGTATGCGCCCATTAACTAAACGCCAAGCTCAAATACTCGAATTAATTAAAGTGTTTATTAAAGACACTGGTATGCCGCCTACACGTGCCGAAATAGCACAAACGTTAGGGTTTAAAAGTGCAAATGCCGCTGAGGAACATTTAAAAGCCCTTGCCAAAAAAGGGGTGATTAAAATGAAACCTGGCGCAAGCCGTGGAATTCAACTTGTTGAAGAAGAGGAGCCAGAACAATTAGGTTTACCGCTTATTGGCCGAGTTGCGGCGGGTTCCCCTATTTTGGCGCAAGAACATGTAGAAAGCCACTGTAAAATTGACCCATTAATGTTTAAACCAGCTGCCGACTTTTTACTGCGCGTAAACGGTATGAGTATGAAAGATATAGGCATTATGGATGGCGATTTACTTGCTGTGCATAAAACACAAGTGGCTGAAAATGGTCAAGTTGTGGTTGCCCGTGTTGATGACGATGTAACCGTAAAGCGCATTGAAAAGGCGGGTCGCCAGGTGTTGCTTCATGCTGAAAATGACGAGTTTGCACCAATTAAGGTCGATCTTGAAACTGAGTCGTTCAATATTGAAGGCTTGGCAGTGGGTGTAATTCGTAACGCGGACTGGATGTAGTTCTTTCTTATTTTATAAAAAGCGCACTTTTTTGGTGCGCTTTTTTAATTTTTAAAATTTTGTTTGTTTTTTATTCACACTCTTTCATTTCATCCTTAGCCCTTACCACCTCTCGATTTGAGCCATTTTCTTCTACGTTCAACTAAGTCAACTCTCTACTTTTTATATATTTATTGTTTGTTTTTAATACAAAAAACTTGCATGGTGGTTAAATATTAACTAATTGTTAATAAGCTGACGCTGGCAATACTCATCGCTTTTAAGTTTTGAGCACACACAATAAACTTTTGCTAGCGCAGTGAATGCCAATTTTTATAAATAAAACGGCATTAATAAAAAAATAAAAATAACGAATTGGCGTTTAAGCCGTATGCCTCTTCGCTTTGCACTAGCAACAGCATCAAAGGAGTCGTCACATGGGTAAACTTAGTTGTACCTTGTGGCTTATATTGTGTGTTTTTCCGCAGTTAGCCTTGGCAAATAGCCAATTTAATATGCGTAAAGGCGTTACAGATATAAGTGAAAATGTTTACGAATTACACATGACCATATTTTTTATATGTTGTGTGATTGGGATAATAGTGTTTGCCATTATGCTTTGGGCACTCATTCATCATCGCAAATCTAAAGGAGCGGTTCCCGCTCAATTCCACGAAAGCACCAAAGTAGAAATTCTTTGGACCGCCATTCCATTTGTTATTTTAATTGCTATGGCAGTGCCAGCTACAAAAACGTTAATAGCGATGGAAGATGCCAGTAAAGCCGACTTAACAATTAAAGTTACAGGTTCACAGTGGAAATGGCATTATGAATATATGGGAGAAGATGTAGAGTTTTACTCAATGCTTGCAACTCCTCAGGATGAAATAACTAATTTAGCTGATAAAAACCCAAATTATCTACTTGAGGTAGACAAACCCCTCGTACTGCCAATTAATCAAAAAATTCGTTTTTTAATGACCTCAGATGATGTTATCCACTCTTGGTGGGTACCAGACTTTGCCGTTAAAAAAGATGCCAACCCAGGCTTTATTAATGAAACATGGACCAACATAAACGAAGAAGGCATTTACCGAGGTCAGTGTGCTGAGCTGTGCGGTAAAGATCACGGGTTTATGCCCGTTGTGGTAGAGGCTAAATCTGAGGCTGACTTTAAAGTATGGTTGGCCGATGCTAAACAAGCTAAACAACAAGCAGCTTTAGCTGATGCAGCTTTACTTGATCAAACATTACCTAAAGAAGAGCTAATGGAGCTGGGTGCTCAAGTATACATGGCAAGTTGTGCAGCATGTCATCAACCTACGGGGTTAGGGCTACCGGGCGTATTTCCGGCTCTAAAAGGCAGCCCAATTGTACTTGGCGATATAAAAGGTCATATAGACATACTTATTCATGGGAGCCCAGGTACGGCAATGCAATCATTTGCCAAGCAGTTATCTATAAAACAATTGGCTGCGGTTATTACTTACAAGCGAAATGCATGGGGTAACGATACCGGTGATGTTATTCAGCCTAGTGAGATTCAAGCAGCACTTGATGCCGACGTGGAGGCTAACTAATGAGTAGCATAGCAGAACAACCAAACGCCAATGAAGCGCATCATGCTCATCATCCAGCTAAAGGCTTTAAGCGCTGGCTTTATACAACAAATCATAAAGATATTGGCAGTTTATATTTAATATTTTCGTTGACCATGTTTTTAATTGGTGGCGCCATGGCTATGGTGATCAGGGCCGAACTATTTCAGCCTGGGTTGCAGTTGGTCGATCCCCACTTTTTTAATCAAATGACTACAGTTCACGGTTTAATAATGGTGTTTGGCGCCGTTATGCCTGCCTTTACGGGATTAGCCAATTGGATGATACCGTTAATGATAGGTGCGCCAGATATGGCATTACCTAGAATGAATAACTGGAGTTTTTGGATTTTACCTTTCGCATTCTTAATTTTGCTTGCTTCTTTATTTATGCCTGGAGGAGGCCCTGCTTTTGGCTGGACCTTCTATGCTCCGCTTTCAACCACATACAGTAACGACAATACTGCCTTGTTTGTATTTGCGGTGCACATTATGGGTATTAGCTCAATTATGGGTGCTATTAATGTGGTTGTGACTATAGTTAATTTGCGTGCACCTGGGATGACGTGGATGAAACTCCCCTTGTTTGTATGGACATGGCTAATAACGGCATTTTTACTCATTGCTGTTATGCCCGTTTTGGCAGGGGCGGTGACTATGGTTTTAACCGATAAATATTTTGCGACTAGCTTTTTTGACGCTGCCGGCGGTGGCGATCCGGTGATGTTCCAGCATATATTTTGGTTTTTTGGTCACCCCGAAGTTTACATCATGATTTTGCCAGCGTTTGGTATCATTTCAACCATAGTGCCTACTTTTTCGCGTAAAAAGCTATTTGGCTATGCATCTATGGTTTATGCAACGTCATCTATAGCATTGTTAAGCTTTATTGTGTGGGCGCATCACATGTTTACCACCGGTATGCCGGTAGCTGCAGAGCTATTTTTTATGTACTCCACAATGCTGATATCGGTACCTACCGGCGTTAAAGTATTTAATTGGGTAGCCACCATGTGGCGCGGTTCTATTAGCTTTGAAGTCCCTATGATGTTCAGTATTGCTTTTATAGTGCTGTTCACATTAGGTGGTTTTTCAGGGTTGATGCTTGCTATTACTCCCGCTGATTTTCAATACCACGACACTTATTTTGTAGTGGCTCACTTTCATTATGTGTTAGTGACAGGAGCAGTATTTTCTATCATGGCTGGTGCTTATTACTGGCTGCCAAAATGGACTGGCAATATGTTTAATATCACGCTGGCTAAGTGGCATTTTTGGTTGTCGTTAGTCAGTGTAAATGTGCTGTTTTTTCCAATGCATTTTGTGGGTTTGGCTGGTATGCCTCGCCGTATTCCTGATTATGCACTGCAATTTGCAGACTTTAACGCAATTATAAGTATTGGTGGTTTTGCATTTGGTTTATCTCAGCTGTTGTTTGTAGTGGTTGTTTTTAAATGTGCAAGAGGCGGCGAAAAAGTCCCTGCAAAAGTATGGGATGGCGCTGAAGGGTTAGAGTGGGAAGTTGAATCCCCTGCGCCTTACCATACCTTTTCAACACCACCGGAAATTAAATAATGACCCACGCACCGCTCCTTAAACGCTTGATTATTATCAGCATAGGTATGTTTGCGTTTGCGTTTGCCTTAGTGCCGTTATACGACGTGTTTTGTGACTTAACCGGGCTAAATGGTAAGCCATCGTTAGAGCAAGCGCAGCAAAGTAGCGTGATTGAGCAAACAAGGGACGTTAGCGTGAGTTTTACAACTCATGCACAAAGCGGTGCACCTTTTGAGGTGAAATCAAAAGAGTACAGTGTGGTTGTGAAACCCGGAGAAATGCGAGAAGTCGTTTTTAGCGCAAAAAATAGTAGTGAACTCGATAAAGTTATGCAGGCAGTACCGTCTGTTTCACCAGGCAAAGCGGCAAAATATTTACACAAAATGGCCTGCTTTTGCTTTGATCAACAACCCCTAAAAGCGGGAGAAGAGCTCGAATTTAAATTGCTTTTTTATGTTGATACAGCGCTTCCAAGTGATGTTGAAGAGCTAACTTTGTCTTACACCGTATTTGATATTAGTGAGCAACTAGTTGCCAGTAATAACTAGCAACAAACACTAGTGCGAAACTAGGAGCAAGTAAAATGAATCAAGAACATGAGCATTATTACGTACCAGAGCAAAGCCCGTGGCCCATTGTAGGAGCGGTTGCGTTGTTTTTTATCGCCGTAGGCGCAGGCTTAACAGTTATGGAAGTTGGCAAGGAAGGGGGGAGCGGTGTTTATTTACTTTATGCCGGTATAGCCGTTCTTTTATATATGTTATTTGGCTGGTTTAAAAATGTTATTCACGAGTCAGGCCAAGGGTTGTACTCAGCACAAATGGATCGTTCTTTTCGACAAGGCATGAGCTGGTTCATTTTTTCTGAGGTTATGTTTTTTATGGCCTTTTTTGGTGCGTTATTTTATGCACGTATGATTTCGGTGCCTTGGTTGGGGGGCGCGGGTAACAATGCTATGACTAATGAAGTGTTGTGGCCTACTTTTGAAGCTATGTGGCCTTTGGTTGTTACACCTTCCGGTGACACAACCCAAGCTATGGGGTGGCAAGGCCTACCATTAATCAATACGTTAATTTTAATCGCTTCATCGGTCACGTTACATTTTGCCCATGTTGCAATGGAAAACAACAAACGTAAACCACTGAAAGTATTTTTAGGACTTACGGTGTTATTGGGCGTGTGCTTTTTAGCATTGCAAGTAGAGGAATACGTTCATGCATACAATGACTTAAATCTAACATTAGATGCCGGTGTGTACGGTAATACATTCTTTTTGCTTACAGGCTTTCATGGCATGCATGTCACACTCGGAGCCATACTTTTATTTGTCATTTTAATACGAATATTAAAAGGTCATTTTACCAAAGAAAAGCACTTTGCGTTTCAAGCTGCTGCTTGGTATTGGCATTTTGTTGATGTGGTATGGCTGTGTTTATTTGTGTTTGTATATGTGCTGTAACGTTTATCGGCGAGCTATTTGCCTTTATATAACCGAGCTTGACCGCTGCGATTGCAACCACTAATACAACAACCGAAAACAACACTCGGCGCCCTAAAAAGTGAGACATAGGTCGCCCGTTTGTTTTCCCAGACACCATAATAAATAGCGCTCTAAATAAGTTAAAAAGTATAAACATTAACAACAGTACAATAATAATTTTAATAATCACTGAGTTGACCCTTTATGCAAGTAGTTTTAAGGCACAAACAAAAGCTTAGTTCAATAATCACAATTTGTATGGTTGTGGTTGTCGTGCTGGTATGTGTGCGCCTAGGTTTTTGGCAATTAGAACGAGGTGAAAAAAAACAGCAACAGCTCACTGCCATTGCTCAAATACAAACTCATGGTGTGATGAGTTGGTCGCAGTTGCTTAATTTACCAAAGCAGTGGAATAAAACCGGTGTACTAGTCGAGCTTAAAGGGACACTTTTAAGCGAGCATTACTGGTTGTTAGATAATCAAGTATATAACGGACAAGTGGGTTACGACCTACTCGCCCTGTTAAAACCAAATAATGATATGCGTGCAGTATTGGTTAATTTAGGTTGGGTGAGAGCCCCGCTATCACGGGATATTTTACCTGCAGTAGTTATGCCCCAAGGTGAGTTTACGGTCAAAGCACAAATTAAAGAGAATAACCTCAGTAGTTTTACCCTAGAAGACAAAACCTCGAGTGGTGATTTGCCCAAACGCATTCAATCAATCGACTTAAGCTTTATACAATCACACACTCATTTCACATTGGTTAACTTTATGGCTTACCGCCAAGGTGAGGGTGATGAAATTGCGATACCGCATTACGAAGCGGTTGTAATGAGCCCACAAAAACATAACGCCTATGCGGTGCAGTGGTTTTTAATCGCCTTTGCATGTGTTGTTGTAGCCATTTTTGCGAGTAAAAAAAGGAATCAAAATGAAAAATAAACCCCTTTTATTGTTTGTAACCTGTTGTGCTATCCCTTTGTTTTTAGCCTATAGCGCGCTCAAATTCGATTGGTTACCTAGTGCGGTTACAAATCACGGTGAATTTCTAAATGAAGAGATAAAACTAGAAAACTGGCAACAAAATAATCCTAAACAATGGACTATAGCGCTTAATTATTCGAGTGAGTGCAGTGCGTCATGTAACGAGCAACTTGAGGCGCTTAATAATTTGTATATAGCGCTTGGTAAAAATCAAGGAAAGGTAGATATGGCTGTTATGGGAAGTCCTTCACAAGCTGACTTACCATGGAAAAAAATGGCCCAGCAAGCAAGCTTGACCCCCGCAAGTTTGTATTTAATTGATCATATGGGGCTTGTGGTACTTGAGTACCCATACAAAGCAAAGCCTCAAGAAAACCGCTTAGTTCAAAAAGGGCTATTAAAGGATTTAAAAAAACTACTTAATTATTCTCGTTCAAGCTAATCCGTTTAGTGTGAGGTTAAAGATGTACAAAAATTATAAGAATTGGGTTTTATTGACCGGACTTTTTGCTTTAGTTGTTGTTGCACTGGGTGCATACACTCGTTTGAGTGATGCAGGACTGGGTTGCCCAGATTGGCCCGGGTGTTATGGCTTTTTAACGGTTCCTAAACATGAAGCTGATATTGCTTTAGCAACACAAAGCTACCCTGATATGGTGTTTGAAAAAGCAAAAGCCTGGAAAGAAATGATTCATAGGTATTTTGCGGGCACCTTAGGATTGATGATTTTAGCGCTGTTTATTGTTGCTTTTTTAAAGCGTCAATTTCCAACTACACCATTAAAGCTCACATCTTTATTGCTATTACTTGTTGTGTTTCAAGCTGCCTTAGGTATGTGGACTGTCACTATGAATCTGCAACCACTTATTGTGATGGGGCATTTATTGGGTGGTTTTAGTATTTTATCGCTAATTACATTGCTGTATTTAAGGTTAACAGCAAAACCCATTATGGGCGGAGATGCGGGGGCTAAGCGGTATTATGGATTAAGTTTAATTGCGCTTATTGTACTGGTCTTTCAAATAGCGCTGGGTGGTTGGCTTGCGGCTAATTACGCCGCACCACACTGTAATGGTTTACCTTTATGTGATTACGCTCAGCCTTTTTCACTGAGGAGTGTTTTTCAGTTACCGCTTGAACACAGCAACTATGAGTTTGGTGTGCTTTCACAACAAGCAAGAATGTCTATTCACTTATTACACCGTATTTGGGCATTAGTAACCTGCATAGTATTGGCGCTTATTATGTGGAAAATTTACAGTCACGCTTACTCTCAAAAAATTAAAAGCTGCGTAATAGCAGTATTGGTTACTTTATTTTGCCAAATTAGCTTAGGACTCATTTTGGTACATTGGCACTTTCCGTTGGGTGTAGCACTGGCGCATAACCTAATGGCTGCCATACTGTTATTAAGTATGGTTAGGTTGTGTTATTACCTAAAATCACGCACATAAAGGAGAAATATAATGGCACTAACAATAAACAAAAAAACAATACAGCCTGCACATACTCAATCACTTAGCTTGCGTGCTTACGATCTATTACAAGATTACTTAGCCATCAGTAAATTTAAAGTGGTGGCGATGTTGGTTTTAACAGCCTGGGTTGGATTAGCATTAGCCCCGGATGTTGGACGTGGAATAGGCGTTCAGATGATTAGTCTATTAGGAATAGGGCTGTTATCTGCTGCCGCTGCCGTTATTAACCATGTAGTAGATAGCGAAATAGACTCTAAAATGGCAAGAACGCGTCATCGCCCTGTTGCTAAAGGGCGTTTAAGTAAAACACATGCATTAACGTTTGCGGCAAGTATTGGTATTGCTGGTTTCATCATGCTTATGGTGTGGGCTAATACGCTTACAGCAATATTAACGTTATTTGCATTAGTGGGTTATGCCTTCATTTATACGTCATTTTTAAAACGTGCAACACCTCAAAATATTGTAATAGGCGGACTTGCTGGAGCGATGCCGCCATTGCTTGGTTGGGTATCTGAAACAAACCAAATGGCAGCAGCGCCGTGGTTGCTTGTTATGATTATATTTACCTGGACTCCTCCTCATTTTTGGGCTTTAGCCATTGCTCGAAAAAGTGATTACGAGCGTGCAAAAATTCCAATGCTGCCGGTTACCCACGGTATCGACTTTTGTAAAACATGTGTAGTTGCATACTCAGTTTTATTGGCCTTAGTGTGTGTGATGCCATACTTAATTGGTATGTCAGGGGGTATTTACTTAGTGGGTGCTTGTGCGCTAAATAGTGTGTTTATGTACAAAGCCATTAAGTTAAAATTTGCAGCTAATAACGACAAGGCTATGGATTTATTTCGTTTTTCGATAGTGCATTTAATGGTACTCTTCGTGATCTTATTTATAGATAAATGGCTTTCTTTATGAAACGGTTATGGCTTTTAGTAATTGTTGTTTTAAGTTTATTTTTATCAGCGTGCTCAAGTGAAAACGATCCTCAAAATTTAAATGCACTTGTTTATGAAAACGCTAAATCACTTTCGGATTTTACGTTAAAAAATCAGCACGGCGAACCAGTGACAAAAGCGCAATTTAAAGGGCAATGGAATTTAGTGTTTTTAGGATACACAAGTTGTCCCGATATATGCCCGTTAACATTGGCTAAGTTAAACGCAGTTTATAAAGAGCTGGAAGCTGATTACCCATTACAAATATGGTTTGTGTCGGTCGATCCAAACAGAGATACAGCAGAAAAACGAAAACAATATATAGATTACTTTAACCCCAATTTTTTGGCTGTTTCAGGGGAGCACAAAGATCTTTTTCCAGTAGTAAGAGAGCTTGGCCTCATTTACGCAATTAGTGATACAACAAAAGCTGATTATGCGGTTGATCATAGCGCATCAGTTGCGTTGGTTGATAATACAGGAGCGCTAAGAGCTATTTTCAAACCTGAGTTTAAGCAAGGCAGTGTGCCGCTTATTAATTCAACTCAATTAACGCAAGAGTTTAAAGTTATTGCAAACTACTACTAAAAACTGACTTTTTAAATTTTCACGTATTTTAAGGGGGCTTTAGGCTCCCTTTTTTGTTTTTTCATTCCTGTTTATAAATTTATTAAATTTTTTTTTGACCCTTTTATGGCAATTTTAACAACTAGAGCTAAGCTTTTGTTATGAATTGAAATGAAAGGGATTACACAATTTTAAATGTTAAAACTTCCAAGCGAACTTGTGATTACCCAAGTTGAAACGCTCCACCAAGACTTACTACAAGAACTCAATAGCAACGACGATATCAGTCTTGATATTAGCGGTGTAGTGTCTGCAGATACTGCATCTATTCAGCTGTTATGTGCGCTTCAAAAACACTTACTTTCCATCCAACATAAAATTATATGGGTCGGCAGTAGTACAGCATTAGCACATACCATTAATCAGCTTGGCTTAAGTCATTATTTAACAATCGAAAGAAATAGTTAGAGGTTTATATGAAAAAAATCTTAGCAGTTGATGATTCAGCGTCAATGCGTCAGATGGTGAGCTTTACCTTAAAAACCGCAGGCTTTGATGTAACAGAGGCCAAAGACGGCAGTGAGGCATTGGCTATTGCTAAGCAGCAAGGTTTTGATGCGGTTATTTCAGATGTAAACATGCCCATTATGGATGGTATTACATTAATCCGAGAGCTACGTACGTTACCCGATTATAAATTTACACCATTGCTGATGCTAACAACCGAGTCGGGCTTAGAAAAAAAGGTAGAAGGTAAAGCGGCTGGTGCAACAGGCTGGATAGTAAAGCCATTTAATCCTGAGCAGTTACTAGCGGTGATTAAAAAGGTTATTCGTTAGTCAAGGAGCGCAAAGTGAGTATAGATTTAAGTCAATTTTTTGAAGTTTTCTTTGAAGAGAGTTTTGAAGGCCTCGATACCATGGAAGCTGAGCTTTTAAACTTAGTACCCGGTGAGGAAGACTTAGAAACTATTAACACTATTTTTAGAGCCGCTCATTCAATAAAAGGGGGGAGTGGGACATTTGGTTTTTCATCGGTGTCTGATTTTACTCATGTACTTGAAACCTTACTGGACCAAATTCGTCAAGGCGAGCGCACCCTGACAACCGAGCACGTTAATTTATTACTTAAAGCGGTTGATTGCCTTCGTTCGTTACTGGCTGGATTGCAGGCAGAGCAAGAGCCCGACTTAACTGAAGCCGATACTCTACGAGCACAATTTGAAGAAGTGCTAGGAATAAATAGCACAACGCAAGAGTCCAACATTCAAACGTCTGATAGCCAGTCTGATAGCGATACATACCAAATAGACTTTAAGCCTCATCATCACTTATTTAAAACAGGTAATGAACCACTCATTATGATTAGTGAGCTTGAGCAGTTAGGCGAGTTAGATACCACCGTTTTTTATGATGAAGTCCCTGAAATAACCAATTTGAGTAGTGATGAGTGCTTTTTACATTGGCGTTTTTTCTTAAATACCAGCCATGGTGAAAGCGCAATTAAAGAGGTGTTCGAATGGGTTGAAGATGATGCTGATATTACCATTGAACTGTGTGGCGGCCTGTTTACTGATGAGTTACCCGCTCCTGAAAATGACAGTAGTACAGTAGATCAAGAGCCATCAATCCAAGAGCCAGAGCCAAAGCAGGCGGAACAAGCTAAGCCCATAAAGCCAACCTCTGCTAATACGAATAAAAAATCAACAACACCCGAGTCGACTTCTATTCGCGTTGGGATTGATAAAGTTGACTCATTAATAAACATGGTGGGTGAGCTTGTTATTACCCAAGCCATGCTTAATCAACTTAGCGAGCAAGACATTACGCCAGCAACAATTACGGCATTGCAAGAAGGTTTAGCGCAACTTGCGCACAACACTCGCGATTTACAAGAAAACGTAATGCGTATCCGCATGTTGCCAATTAATTTTGTATTTAGCCGTTTCCCACGTTTGGTACGCGACATTGCGCAAAAGCTAAATAAACAGGTTGAATTGAAGCTGATAGGCGAGCAAACCGAATTAGACAAAACCGTGATGGAAAAAATTTCTGATCCTATGGTTCATTTGGTTAGAAACTCATTAGATCATGGCCTAGAAACGGTTGAGAAAAGACTGCAAGCCGGAAAAGATCCAGTAGGAACGGTCACTTTAAATGCATTTCACCAAGGCGGAAATATTGTTATTGAAATAATGGATGATGGGCAAGGGCTAAACACTAAAAAAATTCAAGAAAAAGCCATTGCTAATGGACTGATCTCTGCCGACAACCACCTTAGCAATGAGGAAATAAACGAGCTTATATTTATGCCTGGTTTTTCCACTATGGATGAAGTGAGTGACTTATCTGGCCGTGGTGTTGGTATGGATGTAGTTAAGCGTAATATTCAGTCATTAAATGGCTCTGTAGAGGTTACATCTGCGCCAGGTGTAGGATCAACGTTTACAATTAGATTACCACTTACACTGGCTATTTTAGATGGCCAATTAGTTAAAGTGGCCCAGCATACCTATATTATTCCGCTTATTTCTATTGTTGAATCGCTGCAAATTGATATTGCCAAAGTAAGCCGTGTAGGCAAAAACCTAGACGTACTTAGATTGCGTGATGAATACATTCCAATTTTAAGACTCTACGATATTTTTAATCATGATAACGCCATTGAGTCTCTTGATAAAACCCTGCTTGTTGTCGTAGAAACCGACAATCAAAAAGTGGGTTTATTGGTAGATGACCTCTTATCGCAACAACAGGTTGTTATTAAAAGTTTAGAGGCAAATTACCAAAAAGTAGATGGTATATCCGGTGCGACTATTTTGGGCGATGGACGGGTTTCATTGATAGTTGATATAAGCGGGTTGATAAAGCTTTCAGGTTTAAAAAAGCCGGGCAGCCAAGAGTTAAGTATTGAGTCGCAAGCTGCTTTGGAGGCGTTATGATTTCGGAGCTAAATCTGCAGCAGCAAAAGGGCGTGAAACAATTTTTAACATTCATTATGGCTGATGAAGAGTACGGCGTAGATATTTTAACTGTGCAAGAAATTCGTAGCTGGGAGGAAATAACCGTTTTACCCAACGCTCCCGAATTTGTAAAAGGCGTTATAAATTTGCGTGGCACCATAGTGCCGATTATTGATTTAAGGCTGCGATTTGGCTTGCCCAGTATAGAGTATGGGCCGCTTACAGTGGTAATTGTAGTAAAAATAGAGTTTGAGCACGACAGTAAAATTATTGGTATTACCGTTGATGCCGTTTCTGAGGTTTACAGTATTTCAGAGCAAGATGCCAAAGCGGTACCAAGTATTTCAGAAACAAATAACGACGATTATGTGGCAGGGTTAGTTAACGTGGGTGAAAAAATGGTGGCGTTAATCGACTTGCAAAAAACAATGAATATTTAGAGTCAGTATTTGCTAAATAAAGTAAAAATAACTTAAAGGTGGTGATGAGCATGGGATGGTTTAGTAATCCAAAACAGTCTGAATCAAATAATGATTTAATTGTAAGCGCATTAAATAAGTCATTAGCTGTGATTGAGTTTGAGCCAAGCGGTAAAGTAATTACCGCTAATGCTAATTTTCTTCGCGTAATGGAATATCAACTAGAAGAGATTCAAGGCCAGCATCACTCTTTATTTGTTGATAACACTGAGGCCCAAGGGAGTGACTACACACATTTTTGGGTACGATTAAACAGCGGCGAGTTTATATCTCAAGAATTTAGGCGTTTTACCAAAAGTGGTAAGGAGGTTTGGATTCAGGCCACTTATAACCCAATTATAAACTCCCAGGGGCAAGTTATTAAGGTTGTAAAATTTGCGACGGATATAACACCACAAAAACTCGCTGCTGCAGAGGCAAGAGGGCAAATTAATGCAATTAGTAAGTCTCAAGCAGTAATAGAGTTTAATTTAGACGGCACCATTATTGATGCAAACGATAACTTTTTAAATACGTTGGGGTATCAGCTTAACGACATTATAGGGCAGCACCACCGATTATTTGTTACACCTGAACACGCAAATAGTGATGAATATAAAGCTTTTTGGGCTAAGTTAGGGCGCGGTGAATTTGACTCGGGTGAATATTTAAGAATAGGTAAACAAGGTCAGGAAGTTTGGATTCAGGCCTCTTATAACCCAATCTATGATATGAATGGCAAGCCATTTAAAGTAATTAAATACGCATCCGATATAACAGCTCAAAAAGAGTTAGAAAAATCTTCGCGTAAAACTGCAGACTTAGCCAGCGCCTTAAAAGTATGCCAAGCAAATGTAATGATTGCAGACCAAGACCTCAATATTGTATTCGTAAACGAGCGCGTGCAAGACATGTTAAAAGCGCGAGAAAAAGACCTAAAAACCGTATTACCACAATTTTCTGTTGATAATTTAATAGGTACTTGTGTTGATGATTTTCATAAGAAGCCGTCACACCAACGAGATTTATTAAAAAATTTAGATAAGCCTTATAAAGCAGAGCTGCGTTTAGCGGGGCTTATTTTTACATTAATAGCGACGCCATGGTACAGCCAAGAAGGAAAGAAACTCGGTACCATTGTTGAGTGGGACGATATTACTGAAAAGGTTGCTAAAGCTGACGCAGAGCGTGCCATAGCACAAGAAAACCTTCGTGTGCGTCAAGCACTTGATACTGTCGCGACTAATACCATGATTGCAGATTCATCAAATGTCATTGTGTACATGAATAAAGCTGTTAGAAATATGATGCGTATTGCTGAAAATGACCTTCGAAAAGACTTACCTAATTTTGATAGCAAAAATCTACTTAATCAAAATATTGATGTATTTCATAAAAACCCAGCGCACCAACAAAACCTATTAGCAACGTTAAAAAATACTTATAGCACGCAAATAAAGGTTGGTGGACGCACATTTGGATTGGTTGCAAACCCAATAATAACCCCAGAGCAAGAGAGAATTGGCACCGTTGTAGAGTGGGAAGATAGAACCGCAGAAGTTGCAATAGAAAGAGAAATAGCGCAATTAGTGAGTGCTGCAGGAGAGGGAGACCTCGATACGCGTGTAATGGAAGAGGGTAAAGAGGGGTTCTTTTTACGCTTGGCACAAGGGTTAAACAGTTTAGTTAAAATTGTAGACGATGCGGTCGCAGACACTGGCAATATGCTAGATGCCTTGGCAACCGGTGACTTATCTAAGCGAATTGAAAAAGAATACAAAGGGTCATTTGATAAATTAAAACGCGACGCAAACACCACGGCAGATAAATTAACGGAGGTTATTAATCGTATAAGTTCATCAGCAACCTTAGTGGCCAGTGGCGCAGAAGAAATTTCTCAGGGGAACGCAGATTTAAGTCAGCGCACGGAAGAGCAAGCATCATCATTGGAAGAAACCGCCTCAAGTATGGAAGAAATGACGAGTACAGTCCGTCAAAATGCAGACAATGCTAAAGTGGCAAATACACTCGCAGAAGAAACATGCGATAAAGCGATTCAAGGTGGTGAAGTGGTTAATCGTGCTGTGACGAGTATGTCGGCAATTAATGAATCGAGTAAAAAGATTGCTGACATCATTGGTGTGATTGACGAAATTGCATTTCAAACTAACTTACTTGCACTTAATGCGGCCGTTGAAGCAGCTAGAGCGGGAGAGCAAGGGCGTGGCTTTGCGGTTGTTGCAGGTGAAGTGCGTAATTTAGCTCAGCGCTCAGCAGGGGCCGCTAAAGAAATTAAAGAGCTGATAAGAGATAGTGTAGGTAAAGTAGCAGATGGCTCTCAGCTTGTTAATGAATCAGGTGCAACGCTTAAAGAAATTGTGGTGTCGGTACAAAAAGTGACGCAAATGATTTCAGATATTACAGAGGCATCTGAAGAGCAAAGTGCAGGTATAGAGCAAGTAAATAAAGCTATATCTCAAATGGATGAAATGACCCAGCAAAACGCAGCCTTAGTTGAAGAAGCATCGGCTGCAGGTGAGTCAATGGCTGAGCAAGCAAATGAAATGCGCAGACTCCTTAATTTCTTTTCACTGGGTCAGCAAGACATGGCTATTATGTCGCCCACGATGAATACCCCAAGTTTAGCTCACAAATCACAAAGTAACGCAGTACAAAGCAAGCCAAGAGGCGATAATTTTATTGATTCGGCAGACGAGTGGGAAGAATTTTAATTATTTGATTACAGGCCTTATTGGAAAAGCGCTCAATAAGGCCACACTCACTACTATGTATGAGAGCTGCTAATGAAAGAGTTTCTGTGTACCGATCGCGATTTTAAAGACATTGCCAATTTAGTTTACAACGCTTGCGGTATTGTATTAGGCGATCATAAACGTGAAATGGTGTACTCACGTTTAGCAAGGCGGATAAGAGCGCTAAAATTAAACGACTTTAAAGCCTACTTAGCCTACTTAGATACGCATAAAGACCAAGAGTTTGATGCGTTTATAAATGCAATTACCACTAATTTAACGTCTTTTTTTCGTGAAGTTCATCATTTTGAATTTATTAAATCTGAGCTTATACCTAACTTAATAAAGGCGAACAAAGACACCAAGCGGGTCAGAATATGGTCTGCAGGCTGCTCAACAGGAGAAGAGCCCTACAGCTTAGCAATGACGCTAAATAATGCATTTCCAAGTAATTGGGATGTAAAGATTTTAGCCACCGATTTAGATTCTAACGTGTTAGAAAAAGCGCAAAAAGGTGTGTATACCGCGGCAAACGTAAATGGCTTAGATGCCACTCATCTAAAGCGTTGGTTTTTAAAAAGTAAAGATGGCGAACACTATAAAGTGAAAGACACGCTGCGTGAGCGTATTTCTTTTAAGCGCTTAAACCTATTGCAAGACTGGCCAATGAAAGGGCCGTTTGATCTTATTTTATGCCGCAACGTGGTTATTTATTTTGATAAAGAAACGAAAGATCATTTATTTAAACGCTATGCAAATATTCTAAGCGATCACGGTTACTTATTTTTAGGTCACTCAGAGAGTATGGGTAAAGAGCACTCAAATTATAAAAATTTAGGAAAAACTATGTATCAATTGAGAGCACATGCAGGCTGAATTTAGAAGTGTTTTACCCAGTTTTGAACACATTAAGCGTTACTGGGATTCAGGAAGAAATCATGTTGTTGCCAAAGTGCTTCCAGGAGAATTTTATGTATCTAAAAATAATGAATTGATTTCAACGGTACTTGGCTCATGTATTGCGGCCTGTGTTTACGATGAAGTGTTAGGTATTGGCGGGATGAATCATTTTATGCTGCCGATACAAAAAGGCGTAGAGCTTAAAAGTGCACACGGCTTAAACTGCCGTTATGGTAATTGGGCTATGGAATACCTAATTAATGAAGTATTAAAAAACGGTGCGTCTCGTCATAATTTAAAAATTAAGCTATTTGGTGGCGGAAAAATAATTAGTGCAATGACAGATATTGGGCTGGGTAATATTAGTTTTGCTACCGCCTATGTCAAAGAAGAAGCCTTAAATTTAGTGGCCCATGATATGGGCGGCCCGTGGCCTAGAAAAATATTTTTTCATCCACAAACGGGTAAAGTGTATATGAAAAAACTTAAAAAATTACATAATGATACCATTGAAAAGCGCGAAGTACGTTACTTGCAAAACCTTAAAAAGCAAGAAGTGGTATCGAATATAGAGTTGTTTTAGGAGTCGCTATGATAAATGTATTAATAATCGATGACTCCCCTTTAATTAGAGGGTTGCTTACAGAAATACTGCAACAAGCTAACGACATTAACGTAGTGGGCTGCGCAGAAGATCCATACCAAGCACGCGAAATGATTAAAAAACTTAATCCCGATGTACTTACCTTAGATGTAGAAATGCCAAAAATGGATGGGATTAGCTTTTTAAAAAACCTAATGCGCCTAAGGCCTATGCCCGTGGTTATGATTTCTACGCTTACGCAGAAGGGGTCGCCCATTACATTAGAGGCGTTAGAGCTAGGTGCTGTGGATTTTATTGCTAAGCCAACAAGTAACGTAAGAGCCCAGCTGAGTCATTACGCGTCACTGGTTCAACAAAAGGTAAGAATAGCCGCCGGTGCACGAATACGCAGCTTTAAAAAAGCGCCACCCGATACAAAACCTATAAGTTCAGAGACTGAATTTTTATTAAATAAAGTGATTGCAATTGGTGCATCTACCGGGGGTACCGAGGCAATAAAAGAAGTACTAATAAAAATGCCAGTTAATTGCCCTCCTATTGTAATTACTCAGCATATTCCTCCCGTATTTAGTGCCTCGTTTGCTGAGCGTATGGATAGAACATGCTTAATTAATGTGAAAGAGGCACAACATGGCGACAAGCTAAGCCCAGGTTGGGCTTATATTGCCCCCGGCGGGCTTCATTTAAGCGTAAAAAAGCGAGGAATTGCTTTGTATTGCCAGCTCGACGATGGTGAGCCTGTAAATCGGCATAAACCAGCCGTTGACGTACTATTTGATTCGCTTGTAAATTGTGGATCAAAAAATATAGTGGCAGCAATACTTACAGGTATGGGCGCTGATGGGGCTAAAGGACTGTTAGCACTGAAGCAAAACGGTGCATACACGTTAGCGCAAGATGAATACTCATCAGTTGTGTGGGGAATGCCTAAAGCCGCCATTGATTTAAATGCAGCCAATGAAGTGGCTGCACTTGATAAAATGGCTGAGCGATTATTAAGCCAAGCAGTTAAACCTAACTAAATAGAAAGCTCAAATTTATTGAATAACCCAAGGCTGAGAAAACCAATAATAGCTGTTCGGTTTTTTAATTGAAGGCGCTGTACAATTAAAGCGTGAACGGCCTTTGTTCAGTTTTTTAGGTGATGTTACCTCTACCGTATTATCAGTCACCCAGTTCAAGTTTGCTTTGCCAATCCCCGACACATAACAAGCCAGTTGAGACTTGTTAAAATCATCAACTTCAAACCCAATAGTTAACACAGGTGGGTTTTGGGTTGTTACGCTATTTTCATAGCTTAATTGAGTAATATTAAATGCCTGAGAATTTAATTTGGTTGCCAGTGTTTTTATGTCGCTATAAACGCCAGATGCAGGAAAGCGAGGTAATCGACTAAAGTTAGCGTGTTTATTTAGAGCACCAGAATGCTGGCCAATGCCTATATAGCCAAGCTCTGTCACTAAAGCTTGTAACTCGTTATCAAACTCTCCGTAGGGGTAAGCTAAATATTTATAGTTGTGGCCTATCTCCTCTTTTATACGTTGTTGTGAATGAACAATATCTTGGGTGATACGTTTTTTCCATTGCGTGTTAGTTTCACCGTCAAGTTTTACATGTAAATAGTCATGCTGTGCGGTGTGGTTACTTATAAGTGCGCCTTTTTTACTCAGTTCTTTAAGTTTATCCCAACCCATCACATAGCGTTTACCTTCATCTATGAGCTTAGGGTTAACAAAAATTGTGTATGGATAGCCAAACTTTTCGAGTATTGGAGCGGCTTGATCATAATTATTGTTGTAACCATCATCAAACGTGATGGCGACGGTTTTATCAGGTAAGGTATGGCCTTGTTTTAAAGCATCAAGTAGTTCATTTAAGGCAATAACATTAAAATTATTATTTTTTAAATAGTTTAGATGCTCTGTAAACGTTTCTTCGCTCACACTCGTAACCGCCGGCAGGGTTTCACTTACATGGTGGTACTGTAAAATAACACCTGCATGAGCACGTAAAGATAACCCAATAAGAGTCAATAAAACTAAATGAAACAATTTCTTATACATAATAAAGCACACCATAAAAGCTTGCTGTTGTTAGCAGGACCAATGATATTATCAAATATCACCGTGCCACTGTTAGGAATAGTTGATACCGCGGTCATTGGCCATTTAGGCAGTGCTCATTATTTGGCTGGTATTGCGTTGGGCTCAGCTGTTATCTCCATTTTATTTTGGCTCGCGGGTTTTTTAAGAATGAGCACAACCGGCATGGTTGCACAAGCCTATGGCCAAAATGACTCAACCCAATTAGCTGCTTTACTCAAACGAAGCCTATTACTTGCCAGCATAGTAGCATTATTTCTTATTGCTATGTCTCCTTTAATAAAACACGCAATAGCATTTTTATCAGACGCCAATAATGCCGTGCTAAGCGAGGCCTATACTTATTTTAGTATTCGAATTTTTAGCGCGCCAGCGGCACTATGTAACTTGGTTTTATTGGGTTGGATGTTAGGCGTTCATTATGGACGAGGGCCATTTTACTTATTGTTGGTAACAAATAGTGTAAATATTGTGCTTGATATTTATTTTGTTGTTTTTTTAGATTGGGCTGTAGCAGGCGCGGCATGGGCATCGTTAATCGCTGATTATACTGCGCTGGTATTCGCGCTGTTTTTAGTGACTAAACTCGCAAAAAAACAAGGTGTAGTGTTAAGTACTCCGCACTGGTTTAGCTTTAAAAAAATGGCAGGGTTATTGAGTTTAAATCGCGACATTTTCATTCGCTCTTTAATACTTCAGTTGTGTTTTAGCTTTATGACTTTTTATGGCGCGCGTATTGGCGAAACAACCCTTGCAGCGAACGCAGTATTACTAAACTTTTTAATGTTAGTCAGCTTTGCACTGGATGGCATAGCTTACGCAAGTGAGGCTAAAGTAGGCCAAGCTAAAGGTCAGCAAAGTGTAAGTAAAATACAGCTGTGGGTAAAAATAAGTGTATTTTGGGGAATATTATTTGGCGTGATTTATAGCGTGTTTTTTGCTGTGTTTGGCGCTTATATAATTACGCTATTAACCAACGTACCTGAGGTTATTAATGAGGCTACGCAATATTTACCATGGGTAATTGCTTTGCCATTATTAGCAATGAGCTGCTTTTTATTTGATGGTGTATTTGTTGGTTTAACGCGCGCTAAAGATATGCGAAATAGTATGTTGCTATCGGCAGCTGTTGGGTTTTTTGGTGTATTTTGGGTATTTAATGATTGGCAAAATAATGGGCTATGGCTTGCGATGAGCTGCTTTATGCTAATGCGTGGAGTTACATTAATAATAAAATATCAAACGCTTAAAGCTAATAATCAGCTGCTAGATTAAGGCTTATTTCCACAGATCAGGATCGTGATGTTTGGGCCCTATTTCTTTTATTACTTGCGAAAAGCGATTGGCAAAAATGCCACTGTAGCCCCAAAAAGCAAAAAATAGCGCAGGTATTAAAATTAAAACGCCAATAATTTGCAAACTGTAATGACTATAGTAACCCGCAAAAATAAAAATCACGGCTAGCACAAACAGTGCTACGCCGCGAAAAAACCGCTTTAAACTCAGCTTAGGGTTGCTCCCTAAGCGGTATATAAGAGGCTTTAGCATTTACTTGGCTTAATAGTAAGAGTGCTCGCCAGCTTCGTGATCAGTAATATCTGCAACACCTGTGATCTCGTCAAACTTAGCTATCATTTCTTTTTCGATGCCTTCTTTTAACGTTACATCGATCATAGAACACCCATTACAACCGCCACCAAACTGAAGCACTGCAACGCCAGCAGCTGTAATCTCTACTAGGCTTACTTGGCCGCCATGGTTAGCTAGTTGTGGGTTTACTTCTGTTTCAAGCATGTGCTGAACACGTTCGTTTAATGATGCATCATCACCAATTTTACGTGCTTTTGCATTAGGTGCTTTAAGCGTTAGCTGAGTACCCATTTTGTCGGTAACAAAATCAATTTCAGCTTCTTCTAAAAAAGGAGCACTTTCAGCATCAACAACGGCATCAAAACCGTTAAAATTTAAGCGAATATCGTTGTCTTCAACGGCGTCTTCTGGACAATAAGAAACACCACACTCGGCTTGTGATGTACCAGGGTTTACAACAAAAACGCGAATATTGGTCTGTTGTGATTGATCTGCTAATAGTTTAGCAAAATGTGCTTGCGCTGTTTCGGAAATAGAAATCATAAAAACGGCTTTATACCTGACTAAATTACTCGGATACTGCATATCATACTCCGCTCATCGTGTTGCGGCTAGTGTTGAGCGTAAAAAGTTGGCATCTATTTTAAGCAATGCTAGCGTGCAATTAACAAACATTTTTAGAGTGATCTATATGCGTTTATTAATAACAATAATGGTGGTAATGCTGAGCTTTTCAAGTGTAGCAAAACCGCTTTCATACTATTTTGAAGACGATGTTGTATTCGACCCAGCCATTCCTACGCCAGAAGAAGTATTGGGTTATCAAGTAGGTGAGTGGCATGTAAGGCACGACCAACTCGTGCGCTACATGGAAGTACTTGCTCAAAAGAGCGACAGAATAAACTTTGAGATAATTGGCCGCACACATGAGCAACGACCACTGGTAATGCTAACGGTTACAGCGCCAAATAAATTAACTCAAATAGAGCAAATACGCCAAGCGCACTTGGCTCGTTTGGGTAATAACAGCAAAAAAGCAAAAGATGAACCTGCAGTCGTATGGATGGGCTACAGTGTGCACGGTAACGAATCATCGGGTAGCAATGCATCGCTTTTAACGGCTTATTACTTAGCTGCAGCACAAGGCGATGAAATAAATAACCTACTAAACAATACCGTTATTTTGCTCGACCCCTCATTAAACCCCGACGGACTTGCACGTTTTGCTAATTGGGCAAACAGTAATCGCGGCATGAATTTATCGTCAGATCCTAAAACTCGAGAGCATACCGAAAACTGGCCAAGCAGCCGTACTAATCATTATTGGTTTGACTTAAACCGAGATTGGCTATTACTACAGCACCCTGAGTCGCGTGCGCGTATTGCAAAATTTCATCAGTGGAAACCAAATGTACTCACCGACTTTCATGAAATGGGCCCAAACAGCAGCTACTTTTTTCAGCCGGGTATTCCAAGTAGAAAGCACCCAATTACGCCAATTGAAAACGTAACATTAACCAAAGCAATTGCTAATTATCATGCCAAAACATTGGATGAAAATAATGCATTGTATTTTACAGAAGAAAGTTTTGACGATTTTTACTACGGTAAAGGTTCAACTTACCCAGACGTGAACGGGGGTATAGGTATTTTGTTTGAGCAAGCAAGCTCTCGAGGCCATATACAAGAGACCATTAATGGCCCTTTAACGTTTCCATTTACTATAAAAAATCAGTTATTAACGAGCTTATCTACCTTTAAAGCGGCGGTTGAAAACCGTCAAGCATTGCTTGACTACCAAGCTAAATTTTATGATCAAGCCGCAGAGCTTGCAGGTGACGAAAACTTTGCAGGTTATGTTGTTGAAGGTGCAAAAGACAGCACCCGAATTACTGACTTTTTAGCGCTATTAGAGCAACATAAAATAAAGGCATTTGAACTTACTAAACCACTAAAAGCAGGTGGCGTAAACTTTACCACCAACAGCTATTATGTGCCTTTAGCGCAGCCTCAATATCGTTTAGTTAAAGCGATATTTAGCGAGCAAAAAAACTTTGCAGACAATACATTTTACGATGTATCTGGTTGGACATTAGCGCATGCATTCAATCTACCCTTTGCAAAAGTAAAAAGTAACTGGGGGCTAGACGTTGCAGACACACCTTGGAATAAAGCACCTAAAGCACCCCTAACAAGTTTAGAGTCAGCGTATGCATTTGGTTTTGCATGGGACGACTACTTAGCGCCTAAAATGCTAAATACATTATTAAAGCAAGGTATAAAAGCACGCGTGGCATTGAGCGCCTTAACGGCAAAATCGAGCGCGGGCGACATAAATTTTGAGCCAGGGAGTATTATTATTCCGGCTGGTTTACAAACACAGCAAAACTGGATTTCTTTGTTAAACACTGCGCAAAGTGAATTTGGTATTGCCATAAAACCTATTACAACAGGCTTAACCAGTAAAGGTGCTGATTTAGGTTCACGCTCTATGGCAGTTGTTAAAGCACCCAAGGTTTTACTTATTGGCGGCCAAGGCACTAGCCAGTACGAAGTAGGTGAAGTGTGGTATTACCTAGATAGGTTTGTAGGTGTTGCCCCCACAATTGTTGAAATGACGCGTTTAAGTTCACTTGAGCTCAGTGATTATAGCCATATTGTGTTGGCCCACGGCAATTACAATAGCTTAACAGATGCAGAAAAAGTAGCGATTAAAAGCTGGGTAAGAAAAGGCGGTGTTATTTGGGGCCACAAAGGCGGCGCTAAATTTTTAGTCGACCAGCAACTACTCAAAGCAAATTATTTATCGCGACAGGATTTAGCTGGTGCTTTCAAAACTGAAGGCCTAAGCTATGGCGATAAAGATAATCTAGCGGGGCGTCAGCGTATTGCTGGGGCTATTTTTAACACTAGCGTGGATTTAACACACCCATTAACTTTCTCACTCACGCGCGACACCTTACCGGTATTTAAAAACAGTACATGGTTACTTGAAGCGTCAGATGCCCCTTTTGTAAATGTACTAACCTACACAAAACGCCCGTTGTTAGCTGGCTTTACTGACTCTGTAAATGTAGAACAAGTAGCTGAAGGCGCTGGTTTAATAGCACATTCGTACGGACGCGGCAGTGTTATTGCTATGACTGACAACCCCGTATTTAGAGGTTACTGGTATGGTACAAGTCGATTGCTTAGCAATGCACTGTTTTTAGGCCATACATTCCGCGCAAGTGGTCAGTAACATAAATTAACTAAATTGGCGTTAAACAGGTTGTGAATGCCCACACTTGTTTAGCGCCGGCTTTCTTTAAAGCCTGAGTTGCGGCATTTAATGTTGCGCCGGTTGTCATAATGTCATCAACAATAGCGACTGTTTTACCGCTCATATTTTCAGTACATATAAATGCATTGGTTAGATTTTTAATACGTTTTGCTTTAGTGAGCTGCGATTGCGCATGGGTTTTTTTATTACGGATAAGCGCATTATTTAAAACAACGCGAGAGCACAAACAAGGGTGCCATACTTGGCTTACTTGATTAAAACCTCGCTTTAAAAATCGGCTTTTATGCAAAGGTAAAATTATAAATAAATCAGGAGATTGCGTGCTGTATTTAAAAAACATATCGAGCTGCTTGTGTACAACCTGCTGAAGTGCTTTTTTGTAATGTATTTGGTTACTAAATTTAAGTTGGGTTAGCCACTGCTCAAATGGAGGGCGGTAAAAAGCGCAAGCAAATAACCTGTCAAATTCGCAGTTAGGAAACATATCAACAATATCGGGTCGGTGAAGTAAATTTGGGTGTTTAGTTACATCTATTAATGCTAAATCTTCTAAGCAATATTCACATAAACCTAGGCTTGCACTTACAGGGCTTTTGCACTGTACGCAATACGACGGGAACAGCCAGTTAAACAGACCTTTCATGAGATAGTGCCTTCCATTGCAATCATCTTTTTAAACGTTATTATGAGCCTAAGTTTGGTTAAGAATAAGCAAATATGCAAAAAGAGTTAGTACTTTTACATGGTTGGGGAATGAATCAAGGCGTTTGGCAACTTATACAGCCAGAGCTTGAAAACTTATATACAGGACAAGTACGTAGCCTTGATTTACCTGGGTTTGGTAATAGCGCAACCACATTACCAACCCCGTATAATTTGCATGATGCCGCTATGCAATTAAGCCAACAGTTAAAACCTCATTCTATTTTAATGGGGTGGTCTTTAGGTGGTTTGTTTGCTCTATACATTGCAAAGCATTGGCCTGAAAAAGTATCGAAGGTTATTTTAGTCGCATCGACACCTTATTTTGCAGAGCAGGGTGAATGGCCGGGAATTAGTGAAAAAGTACTAACTCAGTTTAAAGACCAATTGGTTAATCACAGAGAAAAAACCATTGAGCGCTTTTTGGCTATTCAGGCTATGGGAAGTGAGTCAGCGAGAGATGACATAAAGCAGCTTAAACAATTGTTAAATCAATATTCAGCACCCAACAGTGAGGCGTTAGCGGCCGGTTTAGATATTTTACAAAATAATGATTTACGCGATTTATTTGCAACGTGTCCGGTAAAAATTATGGGTGTATTTGGTCGCTTAGATGCTTTAGTGCCGTATAAAGCAATAGCTAAAATGTCAGTACTAAATTCTGAGTTTGAATACCAAGTAATAGATAAAGCATCTCATGCTCCGTTTATTTCTCACAAAAATGAGTTTTTATCTATCGTTAAATCAATGCTTTAAAAATGCGACGATAATTGCGCCCCGTAAAGCTTTATTTTGCGCACAAACTGAGCGATAATTAAACAATATTTAAGTGGTGGAGGTTTACCATGTCAATCGGATCTGTATTTAATAATGGTGTTGAAGGGTTTAACCGTGCAAGCCAAGGTATTGAAAAGGCCAGCGCAGAAATCAACCGTGCCAGTATAGAACAGCAAGACGATGCGCAACTTGCACAACAGCGACAGTTAGTTGCAGCAACGCCGGACGAAGCAGTAACAGCGCCGGTTGCTCAGCCAGCGCGTATTGACGAATCACTTGTTAACCTAAAAGTTGAAGAATTTAACGCTAAAGCTAATGCGCAAACAATTCAAACAGCTGATGACGTACTGGGTACGTTAGTCGACATTAAAGTGTAATTTAATGAATATTGTCACGCCATTTCCATCAATTAATATAAACACAGCCAATGTTTATACGGAAACCGCTCGTCGTGATAATCAACTGCGGGAAGTCATTCCTGCTCCTTCTGCAAATAGCGCAAGTAATACCGAAACCAAAGCGCAAAGCGATGCTGAAAAAGCCAAATTACCAGGTAATAATGAGGGTGCAACGTATAGTGCATCGGGTAAGTTAGCTGACGAAAAAGTGGTTCAAGCGCGCGACGATGAAAACGCCGAGAACCCAGAGGAGTCTGAAGAGCAAAAAGCGCAGCAACAAGAGTCTGAGCAAGAACAGCAAGTTTTAGAGCAAGAGCAGCTGCAAATAAAAGAGCTAAAAGCGCGCGATACTGAAGTGCGTATTCACGAACAAGCTCATGCTTCTGTAGGCGGTAAATATGCGGGTTCGCCAAGTTACGAATATCAACGTGGCCCTGACGGCACTAACTATGCAGTGGGCGGCGAGGTACAAATTGACGTTGCTGAAATACCAGGTGATCCCCAAGCAACCATAGAAAAAATGCAAACGGTTAGAGCTGCAGCCCTAGCTCCAGCGGAGCCTTCGGGTGCTGATCGGTCAATAGCGGCAGACGCGACTCAAAAGCTGGTAGCAGCTCAGGCTGAACTTGCAGCGCCTCAAAATGATGAAGACGACAGCGCTGAAAACAATAGTAAAGCGTCATTCACAAGTAGTGAAACTCAAGAAACTAAAACGGCAGAAAGTGAAGAGCAAACACGAGATGCAGACGTGGAAGCACGCGCAGGACGAATTGCTAATTTTTATCAAATGGCAACTTCGCCATCCACACAAAGTGGTTTTTCAGCAATCTCTTAGCAATAGCCTGAACACCGAATATTAAACTCTCCTCAATAAATTGCTTTTAATGCTTACTGATTTGAATAAAAAAACCGCTTTCGCGGTTTTTTTATTTTAAAGCGTAGAGCGCTTTCCGATTTTTACTTAAAAGCTAAACAAGCTATATGGCCTGCTATTTTTTTACTTTGGCATTCGCAAATGCATCGGCAAACGCATTACCCATAACCGCATTACCGCTATCGCGTTTAGGTTTAGCGGATTTTGGTTGCGCATTGTTAGTGCGCGGCTGTTGTTTTTGTGCAGCAGGGGCTGGCTTGTTGCTGGTGTCTATTTCGTCGTTTAAACGCATAGTAAAGCTAATACGTTTACGCGAGGCATCAACTTCCACTACTTTAACTTTTACAATGTCGCCCGCTTTAACTACTTCGCGAGGATCAGATATAAACTTATTCGTAATCGCCGAAATATGCACTAACCCATCTTGGTGAACACCTACATCTACAAACGCACCAAAGTTTGCAACATTCGATACAACACCTTCTAAAATCATACCTGGTTTTAGGTCACTTATTTTCTCTACACCCGCTTTAAACTCAGCCGTTTTAAACTCTGGACGTGGATCGCGACCCGGCTTATCAAGTTCAGCAATAATATCGGTAACCGTAGGTAAACCAAACTTTTCGTTGGTGTAGTCGTTAGCAACGAGCTTGTTTAAAAATTCGCTGTTACCTATTAACGTGGTTACTTCTGCGTTGTTTTTTTCGCAAATTTGCTTAACAACAGGGTAGGCTTCAGGGTGAACTGATGAGTTATCAAGTGGGTCGCTGCCATTGTTAATTCGTAAGAAACCAGCTGCTTGTTCAAATGCTTTTGGCCCTAAACGTTCTACTTTTTTTAGCTCACTACGTTTTGCAAATGATCCATTGGAATCGCGGTAATTTACAATGTTTTGCGCTAAGGTTTTGTTTAATCCTGATACGCGTGTAAGTAAAGGAACCGACGCCATATTTAAATCAACACCTACCGAGTTTACACAGTCTTCAACAACGGCTGTAAGTGTTTGTCCGAGTTGGCTTTGCGACACATCGTGTTGATATTGCCCTACACCAATTGATTTAGGCTCTATTTTAACAAGTTCAGCAAGAGGATCCTGCAAGCGACGTGCAATCGATACCGCGCCACGTAATGACACATCTAAGTCAGGAAATTCGTTAGCTGCAAATTCAGATGCTGAGTAAACCGACGCGCCAGCTTCGCTCACCATAATTTTATTAAGTTTTAACTCGGTATTTGCTTTCATTAGCTCAGCAACCAATTTGTCTGACTCGCGCGACGCTGTACCGTTACCAATGGCAATAAGTTCTACTTTGTGTTGGCGGCAAAGTTGCTCTAGTGTACGCAGCGACTTATCCCAATGATTTTGCGGGGCATGAGGGAAAATAGTTTGCGTAGTTAGCAGTTTACCTGTGCTGTCTACAACAGCAATTTTACAACCGGTACGTAAACCGGGATCAAGACCAAGTGTTGTGCGTGGACCTGCAGGTGCCGCCATTAGTAAGTCTTTTAAGTTTTTAGCAAATACATCAATAGCGCCTGCTTCTGCTTTTTCGCGCATGGCTGCAAAAAATTCGTTTTCTAGGTGTAAACCTAGCTTAATTTTCCAAGCCCATTGCACCACGCTTAAAAGCCAAGCACTCGCTGTTTGGTCGGTAATATTTAAGCGGTAGTGCTGTGCAATCATATTTGCACAAAGTTGAGCAGGGTTTTCTGAACTTGGCTCTGGGTTCACATTTAATTGAAGTATGCCTTCGTTGCGAGCTCGCAGCATAGCTAATGCACGATGAGAAGGAACTTTAGTAAGTAGCTCCTGATGATCGAAGTAATCGCGATATTTAGTGCCCGCTTGTTCTTGGCCTTTAATTACCGTGCTTTGTATTGCACCGTTTTGGCTTATGTGACTTCTTAATTTAGCGAGTAATTTTGCATCTTCGGCAAAACGCTCCATTAAAATAAATTTAGCACCATCAAGCACGGCTTTTATGTCATCAAAGCCTTTATCAGCATTAATGTACTGCTCAGCGTGTTGCTCAGGATTTAAGCTCGCGTCGGTAAATAACGCATCGGCTAGGGGCTCTATACCTGCTTCTATGGCTATTTGGCCTTTGGTGCGGCGTTTTGCTTTATATGGAAGATATAAATCTTCGAGTTCTGTTTTACTTTGCGCGCTAGTGATGTCGGCTTTGAGCTCTGCGGTGAGCTTCTTTTGAGATTCGATAGTCGACAAAATAAAGCTACGACGCTCTTCAAGTTCTCTAAGGTAAGATAAACGCTGCTCTAGCAAGCGCAATTGAGTGTCATCTAAACCGCCGGTGACTTCTTTTCTGTAGCGGGCAATAAAGGGAACAGTTGCGCCTTCATCAAGTAATTTTGTTGCAGCAACAACTTGTTGTTGTTGTGCATTTAGCTCACTGGCTAAACGTGCAGAGATATCGCTCATGCAAAAACCTTTTTAAACAAAAAATAAGACCAGAAATAAATATCTGGGTCGGCTAATTGCTTGAATAATATCACATGAAGTTGTAATAAAAAGCTCTTAAAGCAAGCTATTTAACTTGCTTTAAGACGGTTGCTTTGGTTGAGATAGTTAAGCGATAAAACAACCTCTAATGAGGGTGGTCTACGCTTTCTAGTACGTCGCTAAACGAAGTGGCAATTGGGCTAATGTGCAGCGGAATATGCAATGTTTTAGCAATTTGGCGAGCTGAAATTAATCCACATATTTCGTTATTGGCTGTTGTTACTAATAAAAACATCGCCCCTTGATGCTCCATTGTTTGCAAAGCATCGCCCACACAGGCATAACTTAAGCTTTGCATGCTGACACCCATTAGCTGGTTTATTGGGGTCATTACATGGCGAAGGCTCACTTCATTTCGCGGTGTATTTAAACGTTGAGCAATAATAGTAATTTTAGCACTTTGTAAATCAGCACTTGAAACAATACCTATTAGCTTGTGGTCGTCATCCATTACTAATACAAAGTCAGACTGCTGGCTGCTCGTTTGTTTTAGGGCCTCAGCAATTGTTGTTTCGTGCTGTGCTCGAACAGGTGTTTTTTGCGTAAAGTTATTCACCATTTTTAAAGCGGGTGAGGCCAAATCGATTAACGGTTGATTGTCAGCAAATGATTTTGCAATAACACCATGAGAGATATTTTGGGTACGTAATTCTTTAAAGTTAGACATAATATCCACCTATTAGTTAAAAATTTAATTAAATTGAAAGTAATAAATTAAATTAAATAACAGGGGGTCCACGTTGGTACGCAGTGCTAAACGGTCTGCTAAAAGATGAACTCTTGTAAAAAGAGTGAGCGCCTTTAGGGAGTGGTTGAGCTGCCTTAAGGGAAGTGACATCAACAAATGAATCTTCGTCAAAGTCAGGAGTTGCCTGATCGGGAATATCCAAGGCAATTAAATTATTTAAAACGGTTGGGTGTTCTAGGTTGGTGTGTTGGTTGCTGGCATGCAAAGTCAAACTCACACTCATAAAAAGTGCAAACAATACGGCATTACTAAATATGCGCTGTACTACGTTTGACATAACCATTACAACCTTTGCTAATCTCACATTAAAATTATGTGCGAGCTATTTATATATAGCCTAATGCGATAATTTAAACAATCAAAAGTTAATATGATCTGAATCAAATACTACTTAGCCGTTTTTTGATACTCAATTGAGTTTATGTACCATTCTTTTTTTCCCTGCGGTGTCATTACTACAAAATCGTCATCAACTTGTTTTTTAATCAGTGCCCGGGCCATGGGTGAGTCGATAGAAATATAGTCTTTTCTGTCGTAAATTTCGTCTGGGCCCACAATTCTGAACTTTTTTATGTCGCCTTGCTCATTTTCTATTTCGACCCACGCGCCAAAAAATACTTTTCCGTCTTGCACGGGGGAGTAATCAATAATATTTAAATCGGGAATACGCTTTCGTAAATAACGAACGCGTCGGTCTATTTGGCGCAGCAATCGCTTATTATATTGATAGTCGGCGTTTTCAGAGCGATCGCCTAAGCTTGCTGCCCAGCTGACTATTTTTGTTACTTCAGGGCGTTTTACATTCCACAGGTGGTCGTGTTCTTGTTGCAGTTGCAAATAGCCTTCACGGGTAATTAAATTTGTTTTCATCGACTTTTAATTATTAGCTTCAATGATGGGCACGGTAATAAACTTAGAAAAATTTGTCGAGCTTAAAGTGTTTAAAGCAGCCATTATTGTTGTTTGAAATGTTCAGTAACAATCTAAGGCCGTAATTAGTTTTTGATTATTTGGTTTTTCATTTATATTAATACTTAATTGGATATAAAAATAAGAAACAGGTAATGGGACACGAAACGACAAAAGTATTGGTTGTAGACGACGATATGCGCTTACGTAGCTTATTGGAGCGTTATTTAGTAGAGCAAGGTTTTATTGTAAGAACCGCTGCAAACTCAGAGCAAATGGATAGGCTTTTAGAGCGCGAGAACTTTCACTTAATGGTGCTCGACTTAATGCTTCCCGGTGAAGATGGCTTATCTATTTGCCGTAGGTTACGCCAAAAAGAAAACGAAATCCCTATTGTTATGCTCACCGCAAAAGGTGACGAAGTCGACCGTATCATTGGTTTAGAGCTTGGCGCAGATGATTACATTCCAAAGCCATTTAATCCTCGTGAGTTACTTGCGCGCATTAAAGCCATATTACGCCGCCGCGCTAAAGAAGTGCCAGGTGCGCCCGCCGCAGAAGAAAACCTAATTGCCTTTGGTAAATTTACGCTTAATTTAGCCACTCGTGAAATGAGCGAAGGCGATAAAACAATATCGCTAACCAGCGGCGAGTTTGCCGTACTTAAAGCGCTTGTGTCACACCCAAGAGAGCCGCTTAGCCGCGATAAACTCATGAACTTAGCGCGTGGCCGAGATTACAGTGCCCTAGAGCGCAGTATTGATGTGCAAGTGTCGCGTCTTCGCCGCATGATTGAAATAGATGCGGCTAATCCGCGTTATATTCAAACCGTGTGGGGATTAGGGTACGTGTTTGTTCCTGACGGTGAAAAGTAGTTTTATGGGATTTTTTCCACGTAGCGCGTTTGGGCAAACTGTATTTTTGGTAGCGGCGTTATTACTTATAAACCAAGTTGTATCTTACGTAACAGTTAGTTTATATGTTGTAAAACCCACTATAGAGCAAGTTAACTTAATGCTTGCTAAGCAAGTTAAAACCGTTTTTATTGACTGGGAAGACGGTATAGAAATAAACGACGACTTATCAGAAAAGTTTTTTGAAATAACCGGTATTGATGTCATGACCCAGCGCGAAGCCATGCGCCAAGGGCTTGGTCAAACCCGTGAATACCCCATGCTTTCACGTAGTATGTCTGCGCAACTAAATGGCTCGGCGCGGGTGCGTATTACGCAAACTGGCCCGCTTGTTTACTGGATAGAGGCCCCGCAAGCGCCTGGCTATTGGGTTAAAATTCCGCTTTCAGGGTATCAAGAAAACAACCTCGAATTTTTAACGTTTTACTTATCAAGTATTGGCTTTTTGAGTGTACTAGGTGGTTGGTTATTTGCACGCCACCTAAACCGCCCGCTTAAAGCACTGCAACAAGCGGCAGTAAAAGTAGGTAAAGGCGATTTTAGCACCAAGTTAGAAGAGGAAGGCTCTACCGAAGTAATCGAAGTAACGCGTGCGTTTAACCAAATGTCGCGCGGTATCGCTGCCCTTGAAAACGACCGGCGTTTACTTATGGCGGGTGTATCTCACGATTTACGCACACCACTCACACGTATTCGTTTAGCAACCGAGATGATGAGCGACCAAGACGAGTATCTTCGCGAAGGGATTATTTACGACATTGAAGACATGAACGGTATTATCGATCAGTTTATTGAATATTTACGTCACCACAAACGCGAAGAACTCAGTTGTGAAGATATAAACGCGTTAGTGGGTGAAGTCGTTAATTGCGAGTTAAAGCATCAGCGTTCTATAACCTTTAAAAGTAACCCAAGTATAGAGAGTATTCCGCTCAGCAGCGTGGCTATAAAGCGTGTTGTAACTAATATGATTGAAAATGCCATTCGTTATTCTGACGGCGATATAGAGGTACTTAGTTATTATAACTCCAATAAAAAATACGTGGTCATTGCTGTAAACGATAATGGTCCAGGTATTCCTGAAAGTGAATTAGAGTCGGTATTTGAACCGTTTAAACAAGGTGATGCTGCACGAGGTAGTGAAGGCAGTGGCCTAGGCCTTGCCATTATTAAGCGCATTGTTGATATGCACGACGGCAAAGTAAAACTTGAAAACCGACCTGAAGGCGGCTTAAGTGCACAAATTTATCTGCCTATAAAAATACAAAACTCTGCACAGTAACCTGTGCAGAGTTTGCTATTTGTAACACTTAAATATCTGTAAAACTGATATAACCGTGAAGCTTAAAGTGCTTTAAAGCGGATGGCAGTGCCGCCGCTTGTTGCTAGTTTTAAAGTTAGCTTATCGTTTGCACTAACTACGCGCTTTTCGATATCTAAATCATACGGCTTGTTTTTCCATTCAGCGTTTTTACCGTCTTGGTATATGTGCGCTTCAAACTTTTTACCCTTTTCTAAAAAGTCGAGTTTTACCTCAATGGTGCGGGCTTTTTCGTCAGTCACTGCACCTAAGTACCAATCGTTTCCTGAGTATTTATCGCGTTTTCGTTCTTTACGAGCGAATACAATAAAGTCGCCCACCTCGCCATCAAGCGCAATACTCTGCTGCCAATCGGTTGGTACATCTTGAATAAACTGAAAAGCATCGGGTTTAGCTAAGTAGTTTTTAGGTAGGTCGGCAGCCATTTGAATCGGGCTATACAGCACAACATAAAGTGCAAGTTGCTTGGCAAGCGTTGTTTGTGGGCGGTTTGTATCATCGCCTAAGCCATTAAAGCCCATATCAAATATACCGGGAGTAAAATCCATTGGTCCTGCCAGCATACGGGTAAACGCAAGCATAGGGATATGCTCTGGCGGGTTAGGCGGTGTGCCCCATGCATTAAACTCTTGCCCACGTGCGCCTTCGCGCGCAATCCAGTTGGGGTAGGTACGGCGCAGGCCCGTGTCTTTTATAGGTTCGTGAGTGTTAATACTAATTTTATGTTTAGCAGCGAGCTTTACGTTATAAAGGTATTCGTTAACCATAAATTGGCCGTCGTGCCACTCATGGCGGGCAATGCCGTTTTTATCTATGCGTTTTATGTTTCCGCCATCGGCCACATAGCCCGTTTTAACTTGGCTTACGTTTGACTTTTCGTATAGGGCAAAGGCATCTTCCATTTGATTGCGATAGTTAGTTACATTGCCCGAGGTTTCGTGGTGGCCAATTAACTGCACCCCTTTTTGCTTACCGTAGCGGGTAAGCTCCTCAATATCAAAGTCGTCGTAGGGTTGTGTAAAGCTAAACACATCGCCATTAAAAAACCAGTCGCCATCCCAGCCTATGTTCCATCCTTCTACTAGCACGCCGTCAAAGCCATACTCTGCGGCAAAGTCCATGTAGTATTTGGTTGTTTGAGTTGTAGCACCGTGTTTTTCACCACTGCCCCATGTTTGCGTATTTATATGCATACCCCACCAAATACCGACGTATTTACCCGGTTTTACCCACGAAACATCACCTAATTTATTTGGCTCATTAAGGTTTAAAATAATATCCGAGTTAATCAGGTCGACCGCTTTGCTGCCTATTTGAATAGTACGCCACGGTGTATTAAATGCGCCTTGCTTTTTTACTGCAATGCCGTCAGACCATGGTGTTAAATCGGCTTGAAAAACACCTGGTCGACGCTGGTTAAGGGTCATACCTGCATAATCGACAAGGGCTGCTTCGTGAATGCTAACGTGTACGCCCTCTTTATTTTTAAATGTAAAAGGGGTGTGTACTAAGGGCGCGTCGTTAACTGGGGTGGTGTTATAAACATATTCGTAACGGTTCCAGCCTCGGGCTGGGATCCACCACGCTGTTGCACTTTGGCTGTTGGCAATGGCAAATTCGGTAAGTTCTTTTGTGATTTCTATATTTTCAAAACCGGGTTGTTTAGGTATTTCGTACCTAAACCCTACACCGTTGTTAAACGCTCTAAATTTAATGGTAAATACGCCGCCTTGTGGTTTTTTAAATGTAACAGCAACTTCGTTATGGTTGTCGGTAACGGTTTGTCGCTCGCCCCAGGGCTGTTGCCACTGGGTGTTTTGTGTGTTTTGTTGTGTGTGGGTTATTTTAAAACCTTCGCTAATAGGGGCTTGTCGTTTAAATTTAAACCCTAGCGCGGAGCTATTAATAACCGGTTTGTTTTTAAAGTCGATTGAATAGCTTGGGGTTGTTAATTCGTCAGAAATAGTTATTTTAATATTGCCGTTGGGCGATTGTAATGTGGCTGTTTGTGCAAAACAGCTGCCCGAAAAAGCGAAAAGCAAAAGTGCTGATGTTCTCATTTAAGAGATCCTTACTGTGTCAGTGTGACTTATCAGAATAAAGGCTGTTGTTAACAAATACGAATATCTACATACGTATTCATTTATCAATAAAATAGAAAGAAATAAGTAATCTAATAGGTCTATACTGTAAATAATTTGAAAAATAAGAATAGTAAGATGATGTTCAAATATTTAACGTTAATTATAGTCATGTTATTAACTTGGCAGGCACAAGCGGTTTCTATCACGGTTAACAATAATAAAAATGAGCCTATGGCTGATGCCGTGGTGTGGCTGACTTCTGAGGTGCTTTCTAGTCAATCCAGCCAAGCAGATACACTTTATTCTATGGTGCAAAAAGATAGGGAGTTTACGCCGCGTATTTTAGTTGTACCACAAAATACAAAAGTGGAATTTCCGAACGCCGATTCAATTTTGCATCATGTGTATTCGTTTTCTGAGGCAAAAACGTTCGAATTAAAGTTATATAAGGAACAACCCAAGGCGCCATTAGTGTTTGATCAAACCGGTGTTGTTGAGTTGGGATGTAATATTCATGACTGGATGCTTGGTTATATTGTGGTTGTTGATAGCCCTATTTTTGCTATTACCGATAACAGCGGACATGTAAATTTAAGCGCAGAGCCAGGTGAGTACACACTTAATGTTTGGCATTCAGGGTTTGGCGATATAAGCCATGTTGAGTCTAAAAAAGTAACCATAGGGCAAGCTCCATTTATTTATAAAGTGAAGCAAGCCATAACCGAGCAGTTTGATTTTGCTACGGATGAATTTGATGATTATTAACCACATGCTCAAATATGCGGTTGTGAGTGGTGTGCTTTTATTTAGCGCGTCAATCAGTGCACAGGTTAAGGGGCTGCTACAAGTGCGTGCAGTTCAAGGTGATACGCTAAAAAGTTTTCAAGAAGGAGGCACCGGCTTATACCGACACGATGCTAAAAGCGATGGGGTTTTATTATCGCAAGGTATTATTGACGTGCGCGCCGATTTAGCAGCAAGTTGGTCTGCTCATGGGGTGTTAAACGTTAATCAGGACCCTGATGTAGGTTTAGGTTTAGGTTTAACACAAGCCTATTTTACATATAAACCATTAACTAGTAGCGCTTATAAGTGGCATGTACGAGTGGGTGGGTTTTATCCACTAATGTCGTTAGAGAACCCAGATATTGGCTGGACATCTCCTTACAACTATACCAATTCAGCAATTAATAGTTGGATAGGTGAAGAGCTTAGAACCGTTGGCGCAGAGGTAACAATAAAACGCCCCGCTAAACGTTTTAACAGCCCGCATAGTTTTAGTTTAGTGGGTGCAACATTTAAAGGTAACGACCCTACAGGCACGTTACTATCTTGGCGTGGCTTTGCCATGCACGACAGACAAACTACATTTAACGAAGGTATTAGGTTTGCACCCGTTGCAGCACTTAGCGAATATGCATTGCGTTGGCAGGCAAATCAGGTTTTACCATTTGAAGAAGTTGATGGACGCTTTGGTTATTACCTTGGTGTTCACTGGGATTATTTAAAACAATCACAATTTAGAATTTATTATTACGACAATAATGGCGATCCAACTAAACTGAACATTAGCTCAGGGCAATATGCATGGAATACACGTTTTACCAGTGCTGCATGGTTATATAAATTTAATAATAAAACGCGTTTTATAACACAGGTACTAAGCGGTAAAACCGAAATGGGGCATAGCAAATTAATAGATAACGACTTTTACAGCCATTATTTAATGCTAAGCCATAAAGAGGGTAAGCATAGAGTATCGTTGCGGTACGATTACTTTAAAGTAACCGATAACGACACGACGGTATTTGACCCAAATGCAAGCAATGGCGAAGGGGTAACAGCCTCTTGGCGTTACGCGTTTAGCAAACATGGTCAAATTGGTATTGAAGGCTCAGCACTAAAAAGTTTTGTAGACAATAGAGCTGCAATGGGGCTGCAGCAGCGAGCTTCGCAGCAGCAAGTAATGATTAACACGCAATGGAAGTTTTAGGTTTTATCAACCTACTGCAATTTTAGGTTTAATTTGTAAGAGGCGTTTAGGGCCTTGTAGGGTGATAAAATGAATTTGCATAGTATTCGCGTTAAAGTGTCGTTTCCTATTGTTGTATTAGGACTTGCCATACTCTCGTTAATTGTGGGGTATACCTACTTAATAACCTTACAAAAAAATGCACTTGATGTGCAGTCTGAAAAGTTTATTAAGGCGCTGTCTCTTGCTTTAAACGCAGACCGCGACCTATACCAAGCTAAAGTGGCCGAATTAAATTTAGTAACTAATTCAAAAAATACAGAAGAGTACCAGGCAGAGCACGAAGAAAATGCAATGCAAGTTACTGATAAACTTAATCAGTATTTATCTTTAATGAAAGATTACCCCAGTATAGCTAAAGAGCTAAATGGCTTTGAAAACGACTTTAATGCTTGGCTTGCAGCGTCAAAAAGCTACATGGCTGATAAAAATAGCCAAGCTAAACAAAAGAATTCGGAGCAAGCATTTGCCACTTTAAGGATTAAGCTTGATAAAGCCGGTGAGCTGGCTGAAAAAACCTCGGAGCAAGAAATCATCACGCTTTCATCTAATATCATTTCAACAAAAATGATGATGCTGACAGTGGTTACTATTATTTTAATTGCAGCGAGTTGGTTTAGTTACAGTGTACCTAAACAACTTACTCGCCAAATTAATTATGTAACTAAGCGTATTAGTGATATTGCCTCAGGAGATGGCGATTTAACTGGCCGAATACAAGTAACGTCTAAAGATGAGTTTTCTGACTTAGCCACCGAATTTAATACTTTTTTAGATAATTTACAGCAATTAATACGCGATATATTAGAGCAATCTAAAGAGTTAAATGGTTTAGGTGTTGAGCTTAGCAAAGTGGCCACCCAAAATAACAGTGTAAACCAAGCCTTAGGGCAAGCGTCGGAATCTATTGTAAGCGCAGTACATGAAATGAGCACTGCTAGCAAAGAGGTTGCAGGGGTTGCACAGCAGTCATCAAGCGAAGCCGATAATTCGTTAAAACTAGCGCAACAAGGGCTTAGTGCGGTGGCTAATTCTAGTTCGCGAATCACCTCTCTTTCTAGCAACATGGAGCAAGCTATGGCGCGCTCTACTGAGCTGCAACAAAGTTCTGACAACATCGCCAAAGTTTTAGAGGTGATTCGTGCCATAGCAGAACAAACAAACTTATTAGCACTTAATGCAGCAATAGAGGCGGCACGTGCTGGCGAATACGGACGAGGCTTTGCGGTTGTGGCTGACGAAGTAAGGACGCTCGCTACGCGCACACAAGATAGTACCAATGATATTCAACAAATGATTGAGTTGTTTGCATCGAGTGTATCGCAGTCGATTAATGCCATAGGTGAGAGTAAGCAATTTGCAGATGATGCTGTGGAGTCGTTTTCGCAAACTAACGATATACTCAATGCCATGCAAAGTTCATCTACTAAAGTAAACGATATGGCTATGCAAACTGCGCAAGCTACCGAAGAGCAAACAACGGTTTCTGATGAAATAAGCCATAACTTATCATCACTTAACGATCAAACCTTAGAGGGTGGAGCGCTGGCGCGCACAACGCAAGATGTATCAAATAAAATGGAGCAGTTAACAGACGAGCTTAATCGATTAGTTAACCGGTTTAAGGTTTAAAGTAACAAAAAGGGAGCGTGTAGAGCTCCCTTTGTAGAATATTAACACTTATTATTTTTTATCAAACGCGCGTTTCATAAAGTTAGGTGTTGCTAAAGCCCCATGGTGAATACCACTGTTGTAGTATTCACTTTGCGTTGCAACATGTGCTGCGCCGTCTTCTCTAAAACCATTAAATGCTTCAGACTTACGAGCAAGTGTTACCGACCATAAACCACTTGGGTAAATAGGCTGAGGGAATGGCAATGTTTGTAAATCGTTAAAACCAACGCTTAACATCGCTTCACGCATTTCAACCAGTAGTGGCATATGCATAAGTGGCGATTCGCTTTGTTGCACTAAAATACCGCCAGGGCGAAGTGCGTTTAAGCAGCTAGTGTAAAACGCATGGTTAAATAAACCTTCACCTGGGCCTACTGGGTCGGTGCCATCAACAATAACCACGTCGATAGACTCGCCAGCCACTTCACGCATGTACATAATGCCATCATCAAACATAACTGTAGCGCGTGCATCGTTATTAGACTCGCATAGCTCTGGGAAATATTTTAACGACATTTGCGTGACTACTTCGTCTATGTCAATTTGCGTTACGTTTTCTACGCCAGGGTGTTTTAATACTTCACGTAACGTGCCGCAGTCGCCGCCGCCAATAATAACCACATTTTTAGGATTTGGGTGTGCTAAAAGTGCAGGGTGGCTGATCATTTCATGATAAAAAAAGTTTTCGCGGGTTGATACCATGGTACAACCGTCGATGATCATTAAATTACCAAAGTCTGTGGTTTCGAACATTTCTACTTTTTGAAAAGGAGACTGTTTTTCATCTAACTTTTTGTTAATGCGTAATGAAAATGCGCTGCCGTCGCGGTCGCTAATTTCAGTAAACCACTTACTTTGATCTAAGTTTGCCATAGTTGCTGATACACTTTTTAGGTTAAGGTAAAAAAAGGGCAATTCTGCCAGTGCTTGGCGGTTTGCTCAATGATATTTTAACTGATTTAGCGAATAAAGTTAGTGAGGAGTGAGTGAAAGTTCAATTTTTGTTAGCCTAGGGGATAGCGACGTATTAAAATGCGCCTTTATACCTAATTGACGAAAGAAGAGTTGCCATGACCTGGGGTTTAGAAACAGCACGTGCTACTTATAATGTTGCTCATTGGAGTGATGGCTATTTTGATATCAATGCACAAGGCGAATTGGTTGCCTACCCCGACGGCGATCAAAGTAAAGCCGCAATCTCTTTAACAGACTTAACAGAGCAATTTAAACAGCAAGGGCTAACATTGCCTGTTTTAGTGCGCTTTACCGACATTTTAAAAAATCGTGTAGATACGCTTACTAATGCTTTTACTAAAGCGCGCAGTAGCCGCGAATATAATGGCAAATACACCTGTGTTTATCCTATTAAAGTAAATCAGCAGCGCTCTGTGGTGAGTAAGTTATTGGCGCACCCAAGTGGTTTAGTTGGTCTTGAAGCGGGTTCAAAACCTGAGCTAATGGCTATTTTAGGTGTGGCAAAAGAGCCAATCACTATTGTATGTAACGGCTACAAAGACAGCGAATTTTTACGTTTAGCGTGCATTGGTCAGGCCATGGGGCACAGCGTAAAAATAGTGGTCGAAAAGCTATCAGAGCTAACCACCTTACTTGAAGAAATAGATAACTTAGGCATAGAGCCTGCAATTGGTATTCGCATACGCTTAAATTCTGTGGGTAAAGGTAAGTGGCAAAATACCGGTGGCGAAAAAGGTAAGTTTGGTTTAACTGCAGGGCAAGTATTAAGCGCAGTAGAAGTACTTAAAAAACACAATAAATTACACTTAATGCAAATGGTGCATTTTCATATTGGCTCTCAAATTGCCAATATTCGTGATATACACCGCGCACTTCGTGAGTGTGCGCGTCACTTTGCAGAGCTAACGCAACTAGGCGTACCACTGAATACGGTTGATGTAGGTGGCGGTTTAGGCGTTGATTATGAAGGCTCGGGCTCTCGCAGTGCGTGCTCAATGAACTACACAGTGGAAGAGTACGCCCGTAACGTAGTCAATGCGTTTGCGGAAGTGTGCGACCAACACGATTTAACCCATCCAGCTATTATTACCGAGTCAGGCCGTGCTTTAACCGCCCATCATGCGGTACTCATTACCGATGTGATTGACGTTGAAAAAGCACCTAATCATTTAAACCCTGAACCACCGCTTGAAAACAGCGTGTTAGTGCTTGATGAAATGTGGCAATGTTTACAGCGTTTGAATCCGCGTATGGCGCTCGAAATTTATCACGACGCGATGCACTTATTTAGCGAAGCACACGATCAGTACGTACACGGTTTAGTAAGCATGCTAGAGTGGGCGAAAATAGAGCAGCTTTACTTTACTATTTTACACCGCGTGCGTGCGTCGCTTAGTAATAACGCCCGCGCACACCGAGAAGTACTCGACGATCTAAATGAAAAGTTAGCAGATAAACTGTTTGTTAATTTTTCACTGTTTCAGTCGTTACCAGATGTGTGGGGCATACAGCAGTTGTTTCCGGTTATGCCAATCGAAAACTTAACGCAACCCCTTACTCAGCGCGCCATTATTCAAGATATTACTTGTGACTCGGATGGGCAAATACGCGAATACGTTGAAGGTGCAGGTATTGAAACCAGCTTGCCAATCCCTGAATATAAGCATGGCGAACAATACCACCTTGCTATGTTTATGGTGGGCGCGTATCAAGAGATTTTAGGCGATTTACATAACCTATTTGGCGATACCGATTCAGTGCATGTTGAGCTAAACGACGACGGCTATGTATTAACCAATGCCATAAAAGGTGATAGCGTTAAGGATGTATTAAAGTTTGTTGATTACGATAGCGCTATTTTAGCCGAAAATTTTGCTTATCAAATTAATAAACTAGATGCCTCAGAGCAGTGTAAAGCGGGTTATTTAGCCGAGCTCAATGCGGGCCTTGAAGGTTATACCTATTTTGAAGATTAATTTTTAAGTATAAATGCGCAGTGTTTAATGCTGCGCACCGTTAAAGGAATAGAAGTAATGTCAGTTATTCGTAGTGTTTTTAGTCTTATTTTTTATGCATTAAACACACTTTTTTGGTTTATACCTATTTTTATTTGTGGCTTATTAAAGCTTATTCCTATTAAACCATTACAAAAGTTATTGAGCTGGATTGCTAAACAGTGCGCCACTATTTGGGTGTCGTTTAATACCTTAAACCAGCGGCTGTTTACACCAACAAAACTTAACGTGACGGGCTTGGATTCTCTTAAACTAAAAGATTGGTACTTGGTGATTGCCAATCATCAAAGCTGGGTAGACATTTTAGTATTACAGCGCGTATTTAATCGTAAAATTCCGTTTTTAAATTTCTTTTTAAAGAAAGAGCTTATTTATGTGCCTGTTTTGGGATTATGTTGGTGGGCACTCGACTTTCCATTTATGACGCGCACCAGTAAAAGCCAGCTTAAAAAGAACCCTAAACTACGTGGTAAAGACTTAGAAACAACACGCAAAGCCTGCGAAAAATTTAAAGAAATGCCTGTAACGGTAGTTAACTTTGTTGAAGGTACGCGCTTTACACAAAGTAAACATGCAAAACAGCAAAGCCCATTTCCGCATTTATTAAAACCAAAAGCCGGTGGCATTGCCTTTGTTATGCAAGCAATGGGTGAGCAAATTTCTCAAGTAGTGAATGTTACATTGCATTACCCTGACGGTATTCCTACGTTTATGGACTTTGCTGGTGGGAAAGTAAAAAATATTAATGTACACGTGAATGTCATGCCGGTAAGTGATGAGTTAATTGGTGATTACACGGGTGATTCTGAATTTAGAGTTCGTTTTCAAAGCGAGTTAAATCGTTTATGGGAAGAAAAAGAACAAACGTTGCAATCACTTGACGGTCCAACAAGTACAAAATAACACGGTGAGCTTACAGTTATGCTAAAAAAATGGTTACCAAATTGGCTAAACGGCCTAATTGTAGGCTGCGTATTATTTACTAATCTTATAATTTTTGGCGTGTTGGTATTACTTTTGGGATTAGTGAAACTATTACTGCCCATTCATGCTGTTAATCGTTTATTACATAGCGCTTATCGGGGATGGTGTAATGGTAATCGATTGGGTTTATGGCTAGGCTGCCCAGACATTAAAATTGATGTAAAAGGTGATTTAAACTCAAAAAGTTGGTACTTATTAATTTGTAACCATATGAGTTGGTTAGATATTACGGTGCTTAGTTCGATGCATGCGTTACCCGCTCCTAAGTTTTTTTTAAAAGACGATTTAAAATATGTGCCATTTATTGGCACAGGTGCGTGGGCGATGGGAATGCCATTTATGAAACGTGTAAGCAAAGCGCAAATAGCTCAAAACCCAAAGCTTAAAGGGTTAGACATAGAGCGTACCAAAAACAGCTGTCGTAACTTTCGTAACCACCCAACAACTATTATCAACTTTGTTGAAGGAACGCGTTATACCCCCGCTAAACATGCACAACAACAAAGCCCGTTTAAGCATTTACTAAAGCCAAAAGCAGGCGGAATTGCATTTGCACTTGAGGTACTTGGAACCCAGTTTGATGCTATGTTAAATACCAGTTTGGTTTATAGCGGTAAGTCAGATCATGTGTGCCGCAACTTATTAAAAGGTGAGCTAGACTCTATTCACGTATCAATTGATGTAATGGCTATTACCGACACTATGTTAGGTAGTTACCAAACAGATGAAGCGTTCAAAGCTAACTTTCAACAGTATGTGAACGACTTATGGGTTGCAAAAGATAAGCAATTGGCAGGTATTTATGCTCAGCAAGCTATGCCAGATGCACAAATTAGTAAGGAAGCCAAAACACTATGACCAACACCCATATACAAGAGCTAATTGCCCCTTGGTTTGAAAACGTCCCCGACGCTGCTTTTTTTAGTGCACTAACGGCTACCGCCATTGGCATTTGTTCGTTATTTGTTGTGTATTTATTTACTCGCAGGCTTATGCTGCCAGGTATTCAAAAGGTGGTTACTAAGTTATCGCCAGAGCGTATTGGCGCGCTTTCTCCAATGTTAACTAAGCTTAATAAGCGTATTGCTGGGCTACTGTGTTGTGTATTGTTTTTAGCCACCTTCGATAGTGTATATCCGGTTGGTGAGTTAGCGGCTGAAATACTTAAAACCATAGGCCAAGCTTTATTAATTATTTATACCGGTTTTATTATTAGCAGTATTGTTAGTCTTGCTGCTGCTATTTATAACCAATTAGACTTTGCCCGAGAAGTCCCTATTCAGGGCCTTGTGCAAGTTGTAAAACTAATTACCTTTATTGTTTGTGGCATTTTAATTGTTAGTATTGTGCTTGAAAAATCACCGACGTATATTCTTTCGGGTTTTGGTGCGATTGCCGCCGTCACTTTATTAGTATTTAAAGATACGATTTTAGGGTTTGTTGCCAGTATACAAATTGCGGCTAACCGATTAGTGACTTATGGTGATTGGATCCAAGTTGATAATTATGGCGCCGATGGTGAGGTAATAGACTTAGGCTTAAACACGGTAAAAGTACGTAACTGGGATAACACTATTACGACTATTCCTACGTACATGCTGGTGGCAGGCTCGTTTAAAAACTGGCGTGGTATGCAGGAGTCGGGTGGAAGGCGTATTAAGCGCTCACTCAATATTGATATGAACAGCATTTGCCTAGTAAACGACGAGTTTAGAGCGCAAATAGACGCCGCTATTCCACTGCACGAGTATATTCGTGTATCGGCATTGCCAGAGCCTGTGTCTAATTTAGGGCTGTTTCGTCGTTATGCCGAAGGGTATTTAAAGCAGCATAGTAAAATAAACTCTTCGCTTACTTTAATGGTGCGGGAGCTTCAACCTTTAAACCACGGTTTACCTATTGAGTTTTACTGCTTTAGTGAAGATAAGCGCTGGATTTCTTACGAACATTTGCAAGCCGAAATAATGGATCACTTACTTGCCGTGCTGCCTATTTTTGGATTGCGCGCCTATCAAAGTGTGAGTGGGCAGTTAAGCCCACCAACCAATGCAGGGCAAACTGAAAAACCCAGTATTAAAGTGCCCAATAATGCTGTGCAAGACCCACACTAATAAATAATATTAATAGCCACCAAATAGGTGGCTTTTTAAGTCGTAGCCATGCAAAAGCTACAACAACTAACCCAATATGTAACCAGCTGTGCACTGCCGATGTCCAAATAGGTGAGTATAAAGCTGCGGCCAAAAAGCCCACAACGGCGGCATTAAGTGCGGCAATTGAACTAGCAAAACGCGGTTTATTAGCCAAGTTAAGCCAGCTTTTTTGAAATGCTAACATCAATAAAAAGCCGGGCGCAAAAATTAATAACGTGGCAACCAGTGCGCCAAATAAAGGCTGCGCAGTATTAAGTTGTGCACCTAAATAAGTAGCAATAGTAAACATAGGGCCAGGGATTGCTTGAGCGCTGGCATAGGCACTTAAAAATTGATCGTCACTTAACGCAGGTACACCTGCTTGCAATACGGGTAATACAACGTGCCCACCACCAAACACCATAGCGCCTGCTTGGTAAAAAGGCGCAAATAATGCAAATTCTTTTCCAAGCGGGGCAAAGCTAATTGCCAGTAACAATGCAAATAAGCTCAGCGCAACCCAGTTAATATTACTTTTTGTGTTGGTGTTAGTATTTTGATTTGCCTCGCCTAATTTTAGTAAAGGCAATATAGCACCAACAGTTGCAGCAATAACTAAAACTGCAATTTGCGTGCTTAACACCGGCAGTAAAACAAGCGCTAAGGTGCTTAATACGGCAAGTAACTTAAGCACCGCACTTGTGCAAAAGCTTTTAGCCATAGACAGTGTGGCGTCGGCTACAATAACCACGGCAAATAATTTTAAGCCCGCAATAATGGCATAGTAAACGGCATCAAATTGGTGTGCACTAACAGCCAATATCACCATAATTAAAAAAGATGGCAACGTAAAACCAACAAACGCGGTAATACCACCTAATATCCCTGCGCGTTCAACGCCAATAGCAAAGCTTACTTGGCTCGACCCAGGCCCCGGCAATGCTTGGCTTAAACTAATTAATTGCGCATAGCGTGTGTTGGTGATCCAATTTAGTGTATCTACAAAGTGGCGCTTAAAATAGCCTAAGTGTGCCGCTGGACCACCAAAGCTCATGCAGCCAAGTAAAAAAAACTGTCTAAAAATAGCAATTAGCATTGCGCTTTTATCCTTTTTTGATTTCATTAAATTGTCACAAAGGAATGTGACATATTTATTAAAACTCAATTTTGTAGGGTTAATAACAAAATTATAAGGCGATTGTTACGCACTTCATAGTTTGTTCATACAGGTAATTTCATACTGTTGCTAAATTCTAAATGAATAGGACATCATCATGACATTATCAAAATCACTTTTAAGCGTTACAGTGGTAGCCGTATTACTTTCAGGTTGCGAAATGAATAACACCGGCAAAGGCGCGGCAATTGGTGCAGCTGCTGGTGGCGTGTTGGGTAAAGCAACAGGTAACCACAAAGATAAGCGTATATTTATTGGTGCTGCTATTGGCGCATTAGCAGGTGCTGCTGTAGGTGACTACATGGATAAGCAAGAAGAAGCGTTTCGTGATGAATTAGCCGGCTCGGGTGTTGAGGTGGTACGTGAAGGCGATAACTTGCGCTTAGTTATGCCATCTAATATTACTTTTGCAACCGACCAATCATACATTTCAACAGGGTTTAACGATACGCTAAACGCCATTGCTAAAGTTATGAACAAGTATGAAAAAACCTACCTAAGCGTAGAAGGGCATACAGATAGCACAGGCCAAGATAGCTACAACATGAACTTATCGCGCGAACGTGCTCAAAGTGTAAAGGCTTACTTAGCTAACCAAGATATTATGGCAGCACGCATTAGCACTAGCGGCTTTGGTGAAACACGGCCAATTGCCACTAACGATACTGCAAGTGGCCGTGCTCAAAACCGCCGTGTAGAAATTCAAATAGTGCCAAACACAGAGGGTTAACGCCTAGCCTGTGCGAATTTTAATCTGTTAAGACCCTAGTCTTTATTAAACTGTAATTCACACAGCTTTTGATACAACGGGTTGCTTGCTACTAATTCTTGGTGAGTGCCCGTTGCAATAATTTCTCCATTCTCCATAACTACAATCATATCTGCATGAATAACTGTTGCTAGCCTATGCGCAATTATAAGCGTGGTGCGATTTTGCATTAAGTGCTCAAGCGCGGCTTGAACGTGGTACTCGCTTTGCGCATCGAGTGCGCTGGTAGCTTCATCAAGAAGGAGTATTTCTGGGTCTTTTAAAATAGCCCTAGCAAGTACAATACGCTGCTTTTGCCCACCGGATAACCTAACGCCTTGCTCGCCTAAAAAGCTGTTGTAACCTTGTGGTAATTGTTTAATAAATTCATCGGCATGAGCATGTTTTGCAGCAGCGTATACTTGTTCATCAGTGGCGTTTGGATTGCCGTAACGAATGTTATGCATTACATCTGAGCTAAATAAAATAGGGTTTTGTGCCACCATGCCCATTTTATCGCGCAGAGTGTTTAAAGAGAGCGACTTAATATCAATATCGTGAAATTTTATTGCGCCACTAGCTGGGTCGTAAAAGCGCTGTAGTAGCTCAAATAAGGTTGTTTTACCTGCGCCAGATGGGCCAACAATAGCGACTGTTTGACCTTGCGAAATGCTTAAGCTTATTTTGTTAAGTGCACTGACATCCGGGCGAGACGGATAATTAAAGCTGATATTTTCAAGCGAGATTGCAGGTAAACTTGCGTTATTTTGTAGCTTAGCGTCTTGTGGGTTTTCAGGATTTTCAATTTCACTTTTTACCGCAAGTAATTCAAGTAAGCGGGCGGCTGCACCTGCCGCTCTTTGTAGTTCACCGTACACTTCAGCAACCGTTGCCACCGACATTGCTACCATAATGGCATAAAACACAAACGCACCCAGTTCCCCCCCGGTCATAGTGCCTGCCAGTACATCACTGCCGCCAACCCACAGCATTGCGCTGATGGCACTAAAGGTTAAAAATATTACAGCGGCAATTAAAAACGAGCGCTGTTTAATGCGGCTTTTGGCAACGTTAAAGGCTTTTTCGGTTTCAAGTGCAAAAGCATGTTGCTCTTGTGTTTCGTGGCTATAGCTTTGTACCACTTTAATATTTTGAATGATCTCGCCGGCATAGGTGCTTATATCGGCAATGGCGTCTTGACTCGAGCTTGCAAGTTTACGCACCTTTTTGCCAAATACCATCATCGGCACTAATACCAGCGGCACACACGCAACCACTACGAGCGTAAGCTTTAAGTTGGTAATTAATAACATTACCAAACCGCCAACCAGCATTAATGCGCTACGCAGCGCCATAGAAAACGATGAGCCAATAATTGATTGCAGTAAAGTGGTGTCGGTTGTTAAACGCGACATAAGCTCGCCACTGCGGTTTTCTTCAAAGTAGCTTGGGTGCAAAGTAACAATGCGATTAAACACGGCTTTACGAATATCGTTACTGACTCGCTCGCCAATCCACGACATTAGATAAAATCGGCTAAATGTGCCTACAGCCAATAAGCTAATTAAACCAATAAGTACCAATACAGCTTGTTGAAGTTGCGCTTGAGAGCCCGCAATAAAGCCATGATCTATAACAAACTTAACGCCTTGGCCTAACGATAAATTAACGCCAGCCGTTACTAATAAAGCGCCAAGGGCTGCTATAACCATCCATTTATAGGGTTTTATAAATGCAAAAATAGGCAATAAACTGCTAAAGGCAGCTTTTTCGGTTGCGGGGGTACTGTTTGGCATAGTGGATTCTTTTTATAAGTTGAGGTATAGATATGGCATCATTGGATTAAAAATCAATAGCTTTAAAAATCATCAATAAGGAATTGTTATGACAAGCAACATAGTAACAGGCCAATTTACGGTGGCATTAGCCCCACTAGATGGCTATGCCAAAGGACAAAACGGCATTAATTTAGGGCGTATGTCGATTGATAAAACATTTACAGGCAAGCTTAATGCTTCTAGCCAAGGCGAAATGTTAAGCGCTATGACACCTGTGCAAGGCAGTGCTGGTTATGTAGCAATAGAGCAAGTAATAGGCGAACTTGAAGGCAAAAAAGGCAGCTTTGTATTACAGCATTTTGGCACTATGGATAAAGGCCAAGACAGCCTAATTTTAAATGTAATTTCCGACTCAGGCACTGATGAGCTAGAAGGATTAGCCGGTAGTATGAAAATACGCATTGAAAACGGTGTACATTACTACGACTTTCAATACACGTTATAAGATACACAGGGATTTAAATGCAAAAAGTAATCGAATTTAGAAAGACCCGCTTTATGGGTGGGGTAAATATAGCGGCGCTGAATGATCGCATACAGGAATTAAATCAAGATGGCTGGAAAGTAATTAGCGCAGTGCCAATAACCGGTTTTTATGGGCAAGTGCATGGTTATACATTATTTATTGAAATTGACGAGCTGTAAATGACTCTTTCTATGTGGTTAGGCCTAGTGGCTATTTGTATGATGGGCGCAATGTCGCCGGGTCCAAGCCTTGCGGTTGTATTAAAGCATTCGCTCAACGGCAGTATGAAAAACGGCATGCTAGCGGCGCTAAGTCACGGTATTGGAGTGGGCTTATATGCGGGAGCCTCATTACTTGGTTTAGGCGCGTTAATGCTGCAGTTTCCTACTGTGTATCAGGTGTTAGTGTATTTAGGCGCTGCCTATTTAGCTTACTTAGGAATTAAAATTTTATTGTCTAAACCCAACAATGATGAACTTAAAATACAAAATAGCGAAGTGAGTAGCATTAAAGCATTACAAGATGGGTTTGCCATTGCCTTTTTAAATCCCAAACTTGCTATTTTCTTTTTAGCCTTGTTTTCACAGTTTATTGATCCAGAAAATCTTACCCTAAGCATTGCAATGGTGATGTGTTTAACTGTATTTGTGATTGATACCGGTTGGTACTTACTTGTTGCCGCCCTAACAGAGTTTTCTAAAAAACGTTTTGGGTTTACTAAACACAATCCATGGTTAGACAAAGTACTGGGTTTTGTATTTGTTGCCTTAGCCATTAGGGTGGTAGTGAGTATTTAAGCTATTGCTAGCTAAATTGCTCAAAATAGCTACAGCCTAAGCAGGCTATACTGCATACGTATTCATCACAAAATATTCACCTTTTGGTTACAATTTGTTGGTTGTGTTTTTACTGCACTGACACACCACACAAAACAATAACCAAAAGGCACACACATGCAAAAGTTTAAATTAAATGCGCTCATGCTGGCATTATTTGCCGCCAATAGTGCTATTGCCGCTACTGAAGAACCACCTGAAGAGACGAGCAAACCCGCTCAAGTTCAAACCGATGTAGAAGTGATTGAAGTGCGCGGCTTTAGTCGCAGCTTAATTCAATCGCTTAACCAAAAGCGATTTAGCGATACGGTGTCAGAACAAATTTCTGCTGATGACTTAGGCGCATTGCCTGATATTTCAATGGCCGATGCACTGACTCGTTTACCAGGTATTTCAGCTGTGCGCACTGGCGGGCAGGCTGCACAAATTAATATACGCGGGCTGTCGGGCGGCTTTGTATTTTCAACACTTAACGGTCGTGAGCAGGTATCTACAAGTGGTAGCCGCAGTATTGAGTTTGACCAATACCCATCAGAATTAATTAGCTCTGCGGCGGTATATAAATCGCCAAAGGCATCGCTTATAGAAGGTGGTGTGGCAGGTACGGTAGAGCTTGAAACAGCTAGCCCACTTAATAATGATCAAACGCATAAATTTGTAGCAAATGTGCGCGGTATGTATAACGACCGTGCATCTGAGGTATCGGATGCCACTGAGTTTGGTGACCGAATTAGCTTTTCGTATCAAGGCAAATACCTAGACGATACATTAGGTGTAGCACTGGGGTTTGCGCGATTATTTCAGCCAAGTGTAGCAACACAGTTCATTGGCCTTGCATACAACGATAGAAAAGATGTTGATGGCGTACCAAACGACACAGATGGCCCCATAGATAGCCCAGAAAGTGAATACATTAGCGAGGGCTTTGAGCTACAGCATTTAGGCGGTGAAGAAACCCGTAATGGCTATTTGGCTGCCATAGAGTGGGCACCGGTAGATAATTTTAAATTAAAAGGTGATGCGTTTTTATCGCGCTTTGATAAAGAGTCATTTGCCCGCGGTTTTAGGGTTAAATTAGGCGGCCCATCTGCAGCATACGCAAATGCGCAACTTGATGGTAATGCTGTAATTGGTGCTGCTGTTAATCGTACTTCGAAAAGTTATACCCGTGTTGAAATAGTGAATGACGACAACCAAGATTTTGACGAAGTAGACAGCTTTGGCGTTAATGCCAATTGGCAAGTAACCGATAGACTAAATGTTAATGCTGATGTAGCGCTTTCTCGCGCAAAAAGTAATTTTAGAAACGGTTTGTTGTGGAGCTTAGTGGCTGAAGATGCCAATGCAGAAACGCCGGTATTTGATAACAACGTTGCAATTAACTATCAATTAAATGGCTTAAATTTACCTGACGTTGGGTTTAATCAGGCGGCCGCCTTTAGCGATATAGACCGAGTAATGGTCAGTAAATATGGTATTTACCCTGATCAAACAGAAGATGAAGTAACGGCATTTAGACTCGATTTTAAATACGAGCTAGAAAGCGATATTTTTAGCTCAGTAGAATTTGGTGCACGCTATTCAGATAGAGAATACAGCCGAAAGCGCTCGGTGTTTGAGTACGGTAACGACGGGGCATTTTCAACAACGCAGCCCCCTTTGCGTTTAACCGACGATATGGCATCAGTGGTTGATTGGCAGGGCGACTTTAGTTATTTCCCATCGTATTTAGCCATTGATTTAGATAAAGCACTTAATGCGTGGTTTCCAGATGGCACGCCAGAACCCGTTCAAACATGGGGCAACGCCGATGGCGTAGACGACGCGCAAGGTTACACAACTAACTATTCGTGGTCAGTGTTACAAAGCGGTTCGGTGTTTGAAGATGTGCTAGCCGCGTACGTGATGGTAAACATTAACACGCAAATTGCCGGCCTTGACCTATCAGGTAATGTGGGTGTGCGCCGTATCGAAACCGACCAATCAGCAACCGTACTTGAAAATGTAGCAGGCGATGCGCGCTTAGGTGCGCAAAATATTGTTGATGAGAACGGCATTGTAAATGATTTATACGCGCCTAATGTATTAGGCACTAAATATACAGATTACCTGCCTTCGCTAAATTTAAACCTGCAACTTAACGACAATTCACTTGTACGCTTTGCTGCGGCTAAAGTTATGTCGCGTGCACCAATTAACCGTTTAGCGGGCGATGCCAGCGCAAACGTAAGTGACGATGGTGTTATTAACGGTTCAAGTAATAACAACCCATTTTTAAAACCCTTTTATGCTGACCAGTACGACTTATCTTACGAATATTATTTTGAAGAAGGTAACGGCACTGTTGCTGCGGCGTTATTTTATAAAAATATAGACTCGTTTGTTGAAACGTTATCGATTGAGAACTTCGACTTTAAAGGTAATGGCTTTAACGTCCCTGATTCTATAGAAGATCCGGTCAGTGGTGAGCAAGTTGCTACAACAAACGGTATTTATACCACGGCAGTTAATAATGGCGAAGGTGGCTACATTAGAGGGCTAGAGCTTGCCTATACGCAAGTGTTTACCTTTTTACCAGAGCCATTTAATGGCTTAGGCGCTAATGCAAGTTACTCATACACCGAAAGTGAAATTGAATCGATCACGAGTTTAGGGGGCGATACTCTCGTTCAATCTTTACCTGGGTTATCTAATAATGTGCTTAATGCTACGTTATTTTATGCTTTAGACGATTTTGAAACCCGCCTTAATGTACGTTACCGCGATGAGTTTGTATCAGAGCAGGTTGCCATTAACGAACAAGTGGTTAATTTTGATGCTGAAACAGTCATCGATTTTCAAACGTCTTATCGCTTTAGCGATTCACTCACCATGCTTTTGCAAGTTAATAACTTAACCGATGAACCAACCCAAAGTTACTTTGGCTCAGAGCAGCGAACAGGGACTACTCAGTACTTTGGTCGTCAGTTTTATCTTGGTTTTACATACAGTCATTAATTAGCAAACGGAGCGTTTAAAAATGAAAATTATAACAATGTCTAAATATTTGCTAATAGCCTTAGGGTTAATGATATTAGCAGGATGTGGTGGGACAGATGAAGTTAAGTCGGGGCAGCAGCTTTTAACCTGTAATGTGCCACAAGTACCAAACGAAGCAGGCTCGCAATGTGTGGACCCTGAGCCTATAACGTGTGCAGCGCCTACTGTACCGGATGATAAAAACGAAAGCTGTGTAGTGGGCGCCGACCCAACATTGCCTGATCCTATTGTATTTGCTGGTGAAGGTGAGGCGGTTTTATTTTATAACCGTTTAGCCGACGATAACTACGAAGGTTACCGATTACATTCGTGGAATAACGATGTGTGTGATGCTTACGCACCTCCGTTTGACACGAGCGATTGGGCTAACGGCCATGAATACGATGGGATTGACCCAAACTATGGTGCCTACTGGATAATTAACCTCAAAGAAGGTTATAACGAGTGTGCTAACTTTATTGTGCACATTGGCACAGAAGGATCGGGTAAAGCGTTTGGTGATGTTGATTTAACCATGCCGCTTATGCAAGACGATGAAAAGTTTCAGCGTATGAACTTTACCATTCATGGTGAGCCTTCGGTGTTTGAATACCCTATTTTAAGCTTGGGCGAACGTCCGGTGGCGATAGATGGTGCATCAGCACATTGGATTGATTTAAATACAGTATTGTATAAGCCAAGTAATGAGCTTACACAAATCATTAAGTTACATTCTTCAGCAGCCGCTGACTTGGTGGTTGATTTAGACACTGGGCTAAATGGTGAAACCGTTGAGCTGACTGCAAGCGAGTTAACTGATGAGCAAGCTGCAAAAGTACCACACTTAACGGATTGGACTGCTTATCAGGGAAATTGGGATGCAGATGCTGCAAAGCAGCTTATAAAGCAACAGCTTGTTGTTGCAGGCTACGATGCCGATGGCAAGCTACTAGAAGCAACCTTTGTACAAACCGCTAAAGCACTCGATGCCCTTTACACACAAGGCGAAGACGATGCTAACGAGGCATTACTTGGCGTAAATTATGGTAATAACACGATTGATGTAACTGTGTGGGCACCCACCGCTAATAACATGGTGCTAAACGTGTTTGATGATGCAAAAACACAAGTGCACTCCACGCCAATGACATTAAATACGCAGACAGGTATTTGGCAAGTAAGTTTAGATACGCAATATGACCGCCATTACTATCGCTTTAATTTTGATGTTTACCACCCACTGACTCAGCAAATAGAGTCGCTATGGAGTACCGACCCTTACTCACTCAATGTATCTGCCAATGGCTTATACAGCCAGCTGATTAATTTAGCCGATGAAGACACTAAACCAGAAGGCTGGGATGAGCGTATCGTGCCTACTATTACTAACCCAGAAGATGCGGTTATTTATGAAGGCCATGTACGTGATTTTAGTGTGCGTGATCAATCAGTAAGCGAAGCAAACCGTGGTAAATACCTTGCATTCACTGAACTTGAAAGCGTGCCAATGCAGCACCTTAAGCAATTAGCAGATAAAGGCTTAACACACTTTCATTTACTGCCAGTGACTGATATTGGCACCATTGAAGAAGATGCTTCACAGCGTGTGGAAATTACAGACACCTTAGGTAAATTATGTGAGCGTATTAACGATGAAGCTGATGCATGTAAAATCGAAGATAAAAACAGCACCATTGTCGATATTATGCAAAGTTACCTACCTGGCTCAGACGATGCACAAGCATTAGCCAGTGCGATGCGTGATTTAGATGGCTTTAACTGGGGTTATGATCCTCATCATTTTATTGCGCCTGAAGGCTCGTATGCATCAAGCAGCGATGGCATTGCTCGCGTAGTTGAGACACGCGCTATGGTGCAATCACTGCAAGAAGTAGGACTTCGTGTTGTACTGGATGTGGTTTATAACCACACAACATCATCGGGTATTTGGGATAAGTCGGTATTTGATAAGCTAGTACCAGGTTACTACCACCGCTATAGCGAAGTAAGTGGTGAAATAGAGCGCTCAACCTGTTGTGAAAACACAGCGACAGAGCATGTAATGATGGATAAGTTTGTTACTGATTCAATGGTTATTTTAGCGCGTGAATTTGGCTACGACAGTTTTAGATTTGATGTAATGGGGCATATGCCTAAATCATCAATATTAGCTGCGCGTGAAGCCGTGCAAGCCGTTGACCCTGACAACTATTTTTACGGTGAGGGCTGGGATTTTGGTGAAGTAGCCAACAATCGTTTATTCACACAAGCTAAACAAGCTGATATGGCAGGCTCAGAGGTAGGCACATTTAACGACCGTATTCGTGAAGCCGTACGTGGTGGTGCAATGTTTAGCAATAACCCTACAGATGGCAACCTAGCTGAACAAGACACGTTACGGTTATCGCTGGCGGGCAACTTACAAAATTACATTTTAAAAGACTTTAAAGGTAATTCATCTAAAGGTAATAGCTTTACTTGGAACACTCAACCAACGGCGTATGCACTTGACCCTGCCGACAGCATTCATTACGTATCAAAACACGATAACGAAACGCTGTGGGATCAGTTGCAATACAAACATGCATCAAGCATGAGTATTGAGCAACGTGTGCGCGCGCACAATGTGGCATTGTCGATTCCACTTATGAGCCAAGGCATCCCATTTATGCAATTGGGCGCTGATTTACTGCGTTCTAAGTCAATGGACCGTGATAGCTATAATGCCGGTGATTGGTTTAATGCTGTTGATTTAACCAAAGAGAATAATAACTGGAACATTGGTTTACCAAACGCAGAGAAGAACCAAGAAAAATGGTCTGAAATTATGCCTATCTCTGCTAATGCAGATGCACAGGCAATGCCGCAAGACATAGCTTATGCAGGTGATGTATTTCAAGAATTCTTGGCTATCCGCAGCGCAAGCCCGTTATTTAGATTAACAACTGAACAAGATGTTATCGACCGTGTCGGATTTCACAATGTGGGTAAAAACCAGCAGCACGGCTTAATTGTAATGAGCATTGATGATGGTGAAGAACTCACAGACTTAGACCCAGCACTTGATGCGCTTGTTGTGATAATTAACGCAACCGAGCAAACTCTTAGCCATACTATTGCCACTGCAGCGGGTTTTGAATTACATGACGTATTAAAAAACAGTGTTGATGCAAGCATGGCCAGCGCCAATTTTGCCGAAGGCGATAACGAAGGCACATTCACTGTACCGCCTTATACGTTAGCTGTTTTTGCTAAAAACCAAGGTGAGAGCCAAGGTACTGGTTTAAGTGCAAATGCAACAGTAGGCGCACCTGATGTAGTACCTTATGGCAGCAACGCTGTGTTTGTTCGTGGTACGTTAAACGACTGGGGCACACGTGATGCATTTGAATATATTGGCGAAGGTGAATACCGTATAGCAATTGCACTCAGTGCTGGCGATTACGAATTTAAAATTGCCTCAGAAGATTGGTCTACGGTTGATTTTGGTGCGCTTTCTGATGCCGATAAAGACGTTGTAGAAAACCAAAGTGAGCCACTAACGCGCTCAGGTGCTAACATGACCTTTAATGCAGCCATTGATGCAACTTATGTATTTTCGCTTGATGCTTCAAACCCTGAAAATCCAACGTTTACTTTATTCAACGAAGAGCCATTTGTAGGCACCGCTATTTATGTGCGCGGTACGCTTAATGATTGGGGAATAACTGATGAGCTGAGCTATCAAGGCAAAGGCATTTACACCTTTACTAAAACACTGAGCGCTGCAAGCTATGAATTTAAAGTAGCGTCTGAAGATTGGAGCACAGTTGATTATGGATCGGCTGAGAGTGATGCAAGTGTAATGATAGGCACAGCAGAGCAGTTATCGGTTGCGGGCGCAAATATGACCTTAGATATTGCCGAGCAAGGTGAATACCAGTTTGTATTTGATGCCAGTGATTTAAATAATGTAACGCTCAAAGTACTTAACGCTGAAATGTTTGCACCAACACCGGTGTTTATTCGCGGCAGCTTAAATGGATGGGGAACAGACAACCCACTGATGTACGAGGGTAACGCGGTTTACTCTACATCCATAGAGTTAGAAGCGGGCGACTATGAATTTAAAGTAGCGTCTGAAGATTGGAGTACCGTTGATTATGGAGGTACAGGTGATGCACCTGTAGCCACCATTGGTGAACTTACTTCACTCGAAGCAATAGGTGCCAATATAGCACTGAATATTACCGAACAAGGTACTTACACCTTTAAGGTAATAGGTCCAGATAGAGAAAATGTGAGCATACTTATAAACAAACAGTAGCAGTTATATTTTCCCAGACCTAAGCCGAGCATAATCCTGCTCGGCTTTTTTTATGCCTAATTAAAAGCATATTAAAAACGGGTGTTAACCCATGGTATTTGCGTTCCAATGTGAAAATACACTTTATGTAAAATGCAGCCAGTTCAGAACTGAGGTTGAAGATATTTTTTGTTTAAAGGGAGATTATAAAAGGAAGTGTGACAATTTATTTCAATGTAAGAAGTTAAATTGCATTAAAGTTACTGTTCACGTAACTTGAGTATCTAAAGGCGTAAAAACGACCTTGTACAGGGTATACGCTCTCATTAAATTAAGGATAAACTTATGAATAACCACGTTTTAAAAAGTGCATCTTTCGACCCTAAAGTGCAGCAATACTGGATGCTAATGGCCGCTTTTTTTAGTGTGTTAGCACTCGTGACCATTCCGTTATTACCTATTGTTTTGGCGATTGTGTGGCTGGTGGGAGGGCGAATATTGGCGGCTATGTCAGCACAATTGCTCACGCAAAAACTCGTTGTAAAACGCGGGATATTTTTTAAAGAAGAAAAATCAATACCACTTGAAAAAATAACCGATGTAGGCCTAAGTCAAGGCCCAATAATGCGCATGTTTGGGCTGTATCGTTTAAGTTTTGAAACAGCAGGGCAGTCTGGCCACGGTGCACTGGTGTCATTACTTGGTGTTGAAAATGCCAGTGAATTCAGAGAAGCCATACTTGAGCAAAAAGATAACTTAACCGCAAGCACACCAGCAAAATCATCAAATGAAGAAAGCCCGCAAAGCCAACTAGAGTTAATACGTGCACTTACCTATAGCGTAAAAAACATAGAAAACATGCTTGTTACGCTAATTGATGAGAAAAAATAGCTTTTGCTATACAAAAAAGCACTTAATAAGGGCCTTAAAAAATATGCTGAGATATGGACTGTTTTTATGTTTGTTGATTAATGCGGCGACTATTAAGGCCGGTGGTATGCCTCCTTATTTTAATGAGGATATAGACACAGAATATAGAGCATTTCTAAAGCATGCTGGAGATATATTACCTAAAAGTGATTTACCACTAGCGTATCTGCCGTTATTTTATCCTTTTAGTTTTCTTGATATTCACCCAACTAAGTTTAAAAGTGAGAAAGATAAACAAGCGTTTGCAAACTTTAATTTAGGTGTTTTGGGGCGCAATTTTTTAAATATTAATAAGACACAACTCTCCAAATTACCTAATGTTACGATATGTAAAAAACAAGCATGTAAGGAAGAACGGTTAGGCTTAATTGACGACTTTTTAAGAGTAACGATGAATGAGCTTGTTAAATTAAATCAGTCAAAAGATCTAAATCTTATTCAGCAAACCGACATGTTTGTTTATCGAATAAATAATACATTTTTCACGCCAGCTCAACTTGTTACTTATTATCCTTCTAAGTATGCGGGATTTGTTCCTTCAGCTAATTATAAAGTTTTTAAGTTAGGTGAAAATGAAGAGCTAATGAAGTTATCAGCAGAAACTCAGCAAGTTAGGGAGTTAATGGATGCTTATAATGTTGCTGCTATCACTAAAAATGATGACAAAAGTATGAGCATAATTTTTGGAGGAGTGAGTGATAACCATTGGGGTGTTGTTGTTAATTACAGTTCAAGAATACCAACTCAGGGTGAGTATAACCACATGGGCTTAGAGTATGACATTATTGAAAAAATAACAGAAACGCGCTTTTATTTTCAAACAAATTAAGCCCAACTTGAATCAGTAGACTCTACGATTTTTATCGTCGAGTCTACTAACTAAGGCCCTAATTATTTGGGTTTACCATAATTAAAAAGCTTCACACACTTGCGTTGCGTTACAAGTAATAACGGTGACGTTTTCATATCCTATACGTGTAATTGCTTCAGCACTTAATGTGGCGCGTGCACCACTAGCGCAGTGCAGATAAATTGGGCGGGAAGCGTCTTTTTCTATTTCCATCAACTTCATTTCAAGTAAGCCACGCGGAATATTAATAGCGCCTACAGCAGGATTGGTGGCATGTTCTGCGGGTTCGCGCACATCAATAAGTAAGCCCTTGTTTTCGCTAATCTCTTGTTTTGCTTGCTCAGCGTCGATACGTCGTTGGTTAGGTGTAATAACTTTTAGTAAATCGGGGATAGAAGTAAGCATTATATTTATTCCTTAACGCCAAATTTGCGTAGTAGTGTAATCATAGGGCACCAGCTAGTGAAAGCCGATTGCATCAAGTTTAGGGCAATAAACACTGTAAAATATACCCACCTAGGATCGTGATAGGTTTGTAATAAAATTGAGATCACAATCATTATGCCAGCGATCAGACGAAGCGCATTATTGAGTTTCATTATAGTCGGTCACTTATCCAGTTAAATACCTAATTACTATAATCGTATTTTATATATTAGTAAATCCTAATATTAGACTTTTCTAATGTAACAATTTATACTGCGATCACATTAGATTATTAGAGCTTTATATGAATATTGATTTTACTGCTATGGCGGGGAACGTTGAGCAAGCTGAGCAGCTATTAAAAATTTTAGCTAATAAAAATCGTTTAATGATTTTATGTTCGTTGCAAGATACCGAAATGAGTGTGACACAGCTTAATGAAGCGGTGCCGTTAGCGCAGTCGGCACTTTCTCAGCATTTGGCTGCCCTTAGAAAAACGAATATTGTTGCGACTCGCCGTGAGGGGCAAACTATTTATTACCGTGTGATTGATCAGAATGCTATTCATCTTTTAGGCACATTGTATGGTTTGTTTTGTAAGGGGTAGTGGTAATGAACATGATTGATAACGCAGTAAAAAGCAGTTTAACGGGTCGTATTCCGGTTATTATTTTTGTGTTATCAATTTTGTTTGGTCTGTTTGCTTTAAAGCAAACGCCTCGCGAGGAAGAGCCGCAAATAGTAGTGCCTATGCTTGATATATATGTATCGGCTCCTAATGTAGAAGCGCCCGAAGTGACACGGTTGGTGACTCAGCCTCTTGAAAAGTTACTTTCCCAGCTTGGCGGTGTTGAACATATCTATTCAACCACACAAACTGGCGCTAGCGTGGTGACACTTAGGTTTGAGGTGGGGCATGATCGCGAACAAGCTATTTTAGATACCTACGCCAAGCTTAATAGTTACCAGCATACAATGCCTTCTGTTATTAAAAATTGGCAAATTCGGCCCATTGAGGTCGATGATGTTCCCATTATTATGCTTGGGCTGTACAGCAAAGATCCACAACTCTATAGCGATTACGAATTAACACGATTTGCAAACGAAATTGCGAGTGCTTTACAACGTATTGAAAACACCAGCGAGGTAAAAGTGATTGCTGGGCGTAAACGCACGCTCACTATTAATTTAAATGCCAGCGCGTTGGCTGCTCACCAAACGACTATAAGCGATGTACTTTATGCATTAAGTGTATCTAATCAACTTACGCAACTAGGCAGTGTTGTAAATGGTCAGCAAAAAATAGCTTTGCAAGCGGGTGACGTTTTACGTAATAAGTCTGCAGTGGAGCAGCTTGTAGTGAATGTAGTAAACGGTAAGAGTGTTTACTTACTTGATATTGCAAGCGTGATTGACGGACCTGGCGAGAGCGAACATTACCAATGGCTTGCACAATCTTCTAATGCTCAACAGTTACCCATGGTCACATTAAGTGTGGCTAAGCAAACAGGCACGAATGCCGTGGCGGTGGCAAACGATGTTCATCAAGTGATGGCCGAATTATCACGTACTCTTTTACCGCTAGAAGTGAGCTACTCGGTATTAAGAGATTACGGGCAAACCGCCAATGAAAAAGTAAATAATCTAACATCAAGCTTAGTATTTGCTGTATTTACGGTAGTGATATTTGTTGGAGTGTTTTTGGGCTGGCGACCCGCCATTGTTGTTGGATTAGCGGTGCCTATTTGCTATGGCATTACACTAGCACTGGATTTTGCGTTTGGGTATACCATTAACCGAGTAACGTTATTTGCACTTATTTTATCGTTAGGTTTATTGGTAGATGACCCAATTACAGGCATTGATAATATAAGCCGCTTTTTAAATAAAAAAGGCAGCAAAAAGCAGCAAATAGTTGGCGCAATGAGCGAAATTCGCGGTGCATTACTTATGTCTACGTTAACGATTATGGTGGCATTTATTCCGCTGGCATTTATTACCGGCATGATGGGGCCATACATGGCACCTATGGCATTTAACGTTCCAATCAGCGTGATGATATCCACCATTGTGGCGTTTTTTGTAACGCCATGGCTTGCGATGAAGTTACTCAAGCCCAATACAGATACCCACACTGAAATTAAGCCCAAAATCAGTATTTATCAAACGTTATTAAGCCCACTGCTTGTCTCAAAGCAGCGCGCAAAATGGGTATTATGGGGTACATTAATTTTGTTTATTATTAGCGCCATGCTACCAGTGATGCGTTTAGTGCCTTTAAAGTTATTACCGTTTGATAATAAAAACGAGCTACAAGTATTAATAGACATGCCAGAGGGCACAAATTTAGAACGAACCGCAGCCTTTACCAAACAAGTGCAAACACTCACTTGGCAATTAAACGAAGTAAGTGAAATAGCAGCCTACGTTGGTAAGCCTTCAAGCATGGATTTTAATGCCATGGTACGTGGCTATTATCGCCGTGAGGCGACACATTTAGCAGAGCTAAGAGTGTTATTGATTGATAAATCTGAGCGCGAGCATCAATCACATGCTGTGGTTATGCGCTTACGTAAACAGCTCGCACCTTTAGCAAAACAAGGCATAGTAATAAAAGTTGTTGAAGTGCCACCTGGTCCACCCGTATTAAGTACTTTAGTTGCTGAGGTTTACCGAGATGATTTTGTTGATGAGCAAACTCATTACCAAGCAGCTAAACAATTAGCTGAACGTTTAAAGCAAGAGCCACACGTAGTCGAAGTGGATACCTCTATGGTTGCATCTTCACCTTTACAGCGTTTTGTAACCGATAAGAGCAAAGCGGCAATCAGTGCAGTTTCTACTCAAAATATTGCTCAATCGTTAAGTGTTGCAACACAAGGTGAAACCATGGGTGTACTCTACGTAAGCTCTGAAACTGAGCCTGTTGATATTAAATTACAGTTACCATACAGCGAACGTAATCAAATTTCGCAATTACTCGCACTGCAAGTAAGGGGAGATAGAGATTTAGCTAAAACCAGTAATGAATTTGGCTTACAAAGTGCACCTAGGCCATTAGTATCGCTTTCAGAATTAGGTGAATTTACGCAACATCAGGTTGCTGACATTCGGGTTCGTAAAGATCAACGCGATGTAATTTATGTTATGGCTGAGCTAAACGGGCGAACGCCAGCAGAGGTTATTGCAGACGTAAATGCTGATTTTAACGCCGAGCCTAACTATTTTGAAAAAACACCGTGGATAAACCGCCACTTTTTTAACAATGGCGGTACTGCACCATGGCAATTACCTAAAGGTACGCATGCCAACTTTAGTGGTGAGGGGGAATGGCGTATTACCATAGATGTGTTTAGGGATATGGGAATTGCATTTGCCTTTGCGCTTAGTGCCATATTTATTATTTTACGTGTACAAACACAATCTGCGAGCTTGTCGCTAATTATTATGTCGGCTATTCCGCTCACGGTGATAGGTATTATGCCAGGTTTTTGGTTATTAAATCAGTTTGGTGAACGTGCTATAGCTGGCGCTCCTGAGCCGGTATTATTTACCGCCACAGCAATGATTGGGATGATTGCCCTTGCTGGTATTGTGGTTCGTAATTCGCTTATTTTAGTCGAATTTATTAATCAAGCCAGAGGCCAAGGTATGGCTATAAAAGATGCGCTGGTTGCTGCTGGAACAGTGCGCATGCGCCCTGTATTACTAACCGCAGGCACGACCTTATTGGGTAACTTAGTAATCACACTTGACCCGGTATTCAGCGGGCTCGCGATTGCGATAATTTTTGGTATTGTGGCGTCTACTGTATTTTCGTTATTTGTAGTGCCACTTGTTTATTATTTAGTGTTTGCAAGTTCAGAGGGTGAAGCGCATGCAGGGTAAATCAAAACTAATCGGCGCTTTAATCGCTTTATTGGTAATTATTATGGCTGTGCTTTACATGGCAGGCAGCTTTTCTGACCAACAAACGGCTGGTTTAAAAGAATCACAGCAAAGTAATTATCAGGGGCAGCGCGTCACCATTGCGCTGCAAAGCATCACCGGTATTGAGCAGGTACCGGGTAGTGTAATTGCTAAACAAAATACGCAAATTTCATCAAATGTTATGGCGCAGGTTGAACAGCTAAAAGTACGAGCGGGCGATAAGGTCACTAAAGGCGATTTACTTATTACCCTCAAGCAAGATGATTTTAAAGCGGCGTTAGCACAAAGCGACGCGAATATTAACGCGGTGAAAGCATCGTTGACGCAAGCTCAAAAGCAATTAGCTAGAGTGAGTGATTTAAGTGCTAAGGGGTTGGTGTCTGTTAGTGAATTGGATGATGCTAAGGCTAAATTTGATAATCTCACTGCTAATTTAGCCGCCGCTCAGCAGCAGCAAGCACAAGCAAAAGTGGCGCTAAATTATACTCAAATTATAGCGCCCATTTCAGGGGTTGTGGTTGAACGTTTAACCGAGCCCGGCGACACCGCCACACCGGGTAAGCCACTTATTACTGTGTATAACCCATTGCAATTACAGCTCGAATTTAATGTGCGTGAACAACAAGCTGTAAAATTAAAACTCGGAGATAGCTTAAATGTGGCCCTTCCATCTTTGGCAATAACAACACCTGCCGTAGTAAGCGAGATAGTCCCTGTTGCCGACAATAGCGCGCGTAGCTTGCTTATTCGCCTAGACACGAATGCACAGTTAGGGTTAATTCCTGGGCTTTACGCACAGTTGCAGTTGCCTACAAAAAGCGCTCAAGGTATTTTAATTGAGCCAAGTTGGGTACATGAGTTTGGGCAATTAAACATGGTGTATGTACTAGAAAACGAAACGCCAGTTAAACGTTTCGTAAGGTTAGGTACAATGGTTAATAACAAGCACCATGTAATTGCTGGCCTTAAAGAGGGAGATGTACTTGCTATTGATTATTCCCCCTTGCACGGTATTAAATAAAACTGGCTATTTCATCAATCGATTTTTTATCTAGGGCGTGCATTGGTACTGTTGCATGCTCATCCGGATAGCCTGCAATTAATAGCATATAAGGGCGCTCGTTATCTTTATCGCGGCCACAAATGTCTGTTAAAAAGCTCATAGGTTTTGGGGTGTGAGTAAGTGTTGCAAGGCCTGCTCGGTGCAGAGCTTGTATTAAAAACCCCGTTGCTAACCCAACAGACTCATGCACATAGTAATTTGTATTTTTATCGTCAGTACTCACGCCGCCCTTTTTTTGACTAAACACAGCAATAAGCCAAGGTGCATGCTCTAAGTAGGGTTTGTTAGCGTCAGTCCCTAATGGTTTTAATGCATCCAGCCACTCCTCGCCTGCTCGCCCTTCGTAAAAAGAGCGCTCTAGCTTTTCAGCCGCGTCGCGTATTTGTTTTTTTACATCGCTACTGTTAATAGCCACAAAATGCCAAGGCTGGTGGTTTGCACCACTAGGTGCTGTACCCGCTGCTTTTATACAGGTTTCGATAATCTCTTTTGGCACTGGGCGGTCACTAAAACTGCGAATGCTATGGCGGCGCTGGCTTGTTTGTAAAAATTCATTTGCACGGGCTAACATTTCATCGTGTGAGTATTCTATAAAATCGGTCAATGGCTGGTTTTTATGTTCTTGCATGGCTTTTCGCTTCTTATCAATGGTGTGTGGTTTTTATACCCAGAGGCTCACTTCTTAGCAAGTGTTATTAGAGTGTGTTGCTGTTTATTTATTGTTACAAAGTTGGCCACAGCGTAACTTATGTTCCCGTTTTTAATGTGGTATAAAACAGTATAAAAATAATACTTACAATTCAAGGAAGTAAAAAATGCTATCAATAACAGGGTTATCAAAAACCTACGACAACGGCGTGCACGCTCTGCAAGGTGTTGATTTATCAATAGGTAAAGGCATGTTTGGGCTACTTGGGCCAAATGGTGCCGGGAAGTCATCGCTAATGCGCACTATTGCAACGTTACAATCTGCCGACGCGGGGGCAATTACCTTTGATGGTATTGATGTATTTAAAGACCCACAAGCACTGCGCCAACGTTTAGGTTACCTTCCGCAAGATTTTGGTGTTTATCCGCGTGTTAGTGCTTACGACTTGTTAGACCATATGGCTGTTTTAAAGGGGATTCATAATAAAGGGGAGCGTAAAGAGTCGGTTGAAGGCCTACTAGCACATACTAATTTATATCAACATCGCTCAAAAGCGGTAAGTGGCTTTTCGGGCGGGATGCGCCAGCGTTTTGGTATTGCTCAAGCGTTATTGGGCGACCCTGATTTACTAATCGTTGATGAGCCAACCGCAGGGCTAGACCCTGAAGAGCGAAATCGCTTTCATAACTTGTTAGTAAGCTTAGGCGAGCAAAAAGTCGTTATATTATCAACCCACATAGTAGAAGATGTGGCTGAACTATGCCCTAATATGGCGGTACTGGCTGGTGGTAAAATTTTATTAGAGGGTAACCCGATTGCCCTCACCGACAAGCTGCAAGGCCAAATTTGGCGCAAAGCCATGAGCCAAGAAGAAGCGCAAGAGCTTGAGCCACAGCTACCTGTTATTTCTAAACGCTTATTTGCTGGGCAAACCATATTGCATGTATTAGCGGAACAAGCCCCTGAAGGTTTTCAATCAAGCCATGCAAACCTAGAAGACGTGTACTTTTCTACTTTGCTCAATCATCGTAATAGCCAAGTAGCATAAGGAGGCGTTATGTTTTTTAATATGCTCGCGTTTGAGCTGCGCTATTTTGTGCGCCAGCCTTCGTTTTATATCATTTCATTAATGTTCTTTTTTATGGCGTTTTTTATCAGCTCTTCTAGCAAATTTCCGCTAGGCGGCGCTAATGTACATATGAATTCGCCTTTTTCAATTATGATGTTGACCATTACATTTTGTGTATTTGCGATGTTTTTGGTAGTTAACTTTGTTGCCAGCTCCGCTATTAGAAATAGTGAAACTAAAATGGATGAACTGGTTTTTAGTAAGCCTGTTAATCCTGTCCCTTATCAAACTGGGCGCTTTTTTGGTGCTTACTTAGTGGTGCTGGTTGTATTTTTAACCGTGCCGTTAGGCGTGCTTTTAGGGTCGCAGTTTGGCTTATCTGTTGGATGGCTCGATAGTGAGCTAGTGGGTCCAAATAAGTTTGTGTATTACGCTGCACCTTATTTTTATATTGCAGTACCCAGTTTGCTGGTGCTTTCGGCTATTTTTAACAGCGTAGCTGTCTATTTTAAAACCATGATGTCGGTGTATGTCGCAGCCGTTGTTATTTTTATTGCTTATCAAATCGCCAGTGCTTATTTTGATGATTTAGCATTTAGAAATATAGTTGTTTACGCCGACCCATTTGGCTTGGGGTCTTTAATTGATTTGACGCGTTACTGGACTGTGAGTGATAAAAACACAGAAGTGCTAACCCTCACAGGTGACCTTTTAGTTAACCGTATATTGTGGGTTGTACTGGGCTTAGCTATGTTTTTTAGCCTTGGAAAATTAAGTAACCGCATAGTAGCTAAAAAACAGAAAAAGCAATTTAAAGTCTCTGCATTTGTGCAAAATAAACAAGCTGCACTGATTAATAATGCTAAAAATTACAAGTCTGCAGGAGCGAGTACGCAATCGCAGTTAATAATGCGCAGTATATTTGAACTTAAACAAGTAATATTTAGCGCGCCATTTATGATTTTAGCGGGTGTAAGTATTGTAACGCTTATGATTCCGCTGTTTGCTCCCATTGGCGCTTACGGTACAACTAACTGGCCAATTACCGCGAATATGGTCAATATTATTAGCGGTATTTCGGGTTTGTTTTTGTTTGTTATTATCGCTTTTTATAGCGCTGAGCTTGTTTGGCGAGAACGTCAAAGTGGTATGGGCGATATTGTTGACAGCTTTCCAGTACACAACAGTGTTTTTTGGGTATCAAAAATACTGGCGTTAATAACAGCTATTTCAGGCTTGTTTCTTGTTGGAATGATACTAACAATCACAGTGCAGTTATTTAAAGGGCAATTTAATTTAGAGTTAGGGCAGTATTTATTCAGGATTGTTTATTTATCGCTTTTACCGTTAATTATGCTTACGGTGCTTGCCTTCTTTTTACAAATTATTAGCCCAAATAAATACGTAGGAATGGGGTTATTTATTTTGTACTACATAGTGCAAATGGTAATGGATTCGTATGGATTTGAACACCATATGTATCATTTTTCGAAAAGCAGTAGCGTACCGTACTCTGATATAAACGGCTATGGACACTTTTTGCAAGCAGCGCATTGGTACACATTGTATTGGGGCGCGTTAAGTCTTGTTTTGGCTATTGTAGGATTTGCGTTATGGCATAGAGGACCTTCACAAACGCTGCGTACACGCCTGTCTATGCTTCGTTATAATATGTCGTTAAAGGGGCAAGTAATTGTTTGTGTTAGTGCACTGGTGTTTGTTGGTGCAGGTTATAACATTTATAACAATACGCGTGTTTTAAACGAATTTACTACAAGCGATGCGTTTCAAGACAAGCAAGTAAGCTATGAAAAACAGTTTGCACAATACAAAGATTTAGCCGTGCCTATGGTGACCGATGTTGACTTAACTGTTGATATTTATCCTAAAAAGCGTGCTTTGAGTGCAGTTGCAAAAATTAAGTTTACTAATACATCTAATGAGCCAATTTCGCGAGTGCTAATAAGTTCACCGCAACACGCCAAAAGCTGGGATGTAACGATGGCTGGCGGTAAAATTGTTGAAAAATTACCAGCGCTTTATTCTGCATGGTTTGAATTTGATCAGCCCCTTATGCCAGACGAGGTAAGAGAAGGGCAGCTGTCTGTCACTCGCGAGCATACAGGCTTTAACGATAGTGGCTCCGATACACAGTTAGTGGCTAATGGTACGTTTATTAATAATTGGGAGCTTTTTCCTAACTTTGGGTACAACCGTGGTTTACAGGTGGCTGATAAATTTAAGCGCCGTAAACATGACTTACCAGAGCTAGAACGAGCAAATAAACTTGAAGATAGCCAGTACTATACACAAAGTGATTTTGGTCAAGCGACTGGGTTTATTAACTTTAGGGCCAGGGTAACGACCGATGAATCGCAATTTGCGATTACACCTGGTTATTTACAAAGTGAAAGCGTAAAAGATGGGCGCCGAACCTTTGTTTATGAAATGGATGCACCTATTATAAATTTTTATGCGGTGCAGTCGGCTGAATTGGAAAGTAAAAAGGTTGAGCATAATGGTGTAAATATTGAGGTTTATTTCCATAAAAGTCATGCGTGGAATGTTGACCGCATGATTGAATCGGTTCAAGACTCGATAGATTATTTTACACAAGCATTTGGCCCATATCAGCATAAGCAATTACGTATTATTGAATTTCCTCGCTATCGCTCATTTGCGCAAAGTTTTGCTAATACTGTCCCTTATTCAGAAAGCATTGGTTTTGTTACAGACTCAAGGGATGAAAGTAAAATTGACCTGCCTTATTACGTAACCGCACACGAAGTAGCGCATCAATGGTGGGGTCATCAAGTATCAGGCGCCAATGTAGAGGGGAGTGAAGTTATGTCTGAAACGCTTTCACAATACAGTGCTCTTATGGTGCTTGAAAAACGCTTTGGCCCAGAAAAGCTACGTAAGTTTTTAAAATACGAGCTAGATAGGTACTTAATGGGCCGCACTGGAGAAGCGTTTGAAGAGATGCCACTATATAAAACCCAGGCTCAGCAATACCTTCATTACAATAAAGGATCTGTTGTTATGATGGCGATTTATGATCGCTTAGGTGAAAAACGTTTAAACGCTGCCCTTAAGGCATTTTTAAATGAGTTTAGATACCAATCAACGCCATACCCAACTACGCTTGACTTACTTAGTTATTTAAAACAAGACGCAACGCAAGCTGAGCAAAACTTTATTGACGATCAGTTTAAATATATCACTTTGTATGAGCTGGAAATGAAAGAGGTTTCGATTTCAGACGAAGCCGACAGTGAGGGCTTTTACAGTGTTACGTTAAACGTTGAAGCTGTTAAGCAACGTGCTGATGGTCAAGGTGAAGAAACAGAACAGCCACTCGATGAGTTAATTGATATTGTATTGTTTAGTGACGATCCTGAAAATCTACTCGCCGAAGATTTTGTGATTTACTCACAAAAACATCAAATAGTAACGGGTACTAATATTATTGAGTTAAAGGTAAAAGAAAAACCTTTATTTGCAGGAGTCGATCCGTACGTAAAACTGGTTGATAAAGATAACGTAAATAACTTAGCTAAGTTTTAATAGCTGACAGCACATTTACTCAAAGGCCGCAATTTTGCGGCCTTTTTTTTGTGTAAAAAACTGTTTGAAATCTGTAAGGTTGGCTACATTTTTCGCACAGCTTTTTACCCATTATTTTACTGGTTTACTGTAAAGTTTATTTACTGAAAGTAAGTACCAAGTAAGGACAAACATGAAATCATTAATAATGGGGTTTGTAGTATTAGGCTTAAGCGCCTGTTCTGCGGTTACCATACAGCCACACGCTATCGCAAAAATTACAAGTAAAGCGACCTACGAAGATAGCCGTCCATTTTATTTATGGGGGTTAGTAGGAGAGGAACGTGTGAATGTAAAACAGATTTGTACAGATACACAAGCGGCTCAAATGCAGTCGCAACAAACATTTAGCGATGGTGCGTTGGGTTTAATTACGCTAGGCATTTATTCACCACATACCATAAAGGTATGGTGTGAAGAGCAAAATACGCAGGAGGCGTTATGAATCTTAAATTAATTTTAGGCAGTATTACTTTTGCTATGTTAACTGGTTGCACAAATATTTACTTTGATAATGGTGTACCTGAAAAAGTTAATAACCAGTCGCACAATAGTTCTCAGTGGCATCATAATTTTGCTTTAGCTTTGTATGAGGGATCTGATGCGGTTGACTTAAGTGAGCATTGTCCACAAGGACAATGGCAAACGGTGCACACGTATAAGTCATTTAGTAATGGAGTAGCGGAGGTTGTAGTTAATCAGATAGGCCCGGCTTGGTACCCTAAAACAGTTGAAGTGAGCTGCACTAAGGTACCTTTTAAAGCTGAGTAGAGATTGATGCAGATTATTCGTATCGTAATGCTTCAATAGGGTTTAGCCTTGCCGCTTTAATAGCAGGGGCTAAGCCAAATATAATACCGATAAGTGACGTAAAACCGAACGATAGCATCACAGCCCAACCAGGTATGTAAGCATCCGGCATACTGGGAACCATAAACGAAATCAATGCGGCAGCACCATAACCTATAGCTAAGCCAATTAGTCCGCCAAATAACGATAGCACTACGGCTTCCACCAAAAACTGTAGCATAATAAAGCCGGGTGTTGCGCCCAATGCTTTAAGAGTGCCTATTACTCGGGTACGTTCAGTCACCGATACCAGCATAATATTCATTACGCCAATCCCCCCTACAACAAGGCTTATACCAACAATACCAGCAGTGATTGCCGTGGCGCTACCTGTAAACTTATCAACATTAGCACGGGCTTTTTCAGCGGTTTCAAATTCAAAGTCGTTTTCTTCTCCGTCTTTTAATTTATGTAATTGGCGTAAAATACGCGTTATTTTAGCTAAAGTAAGCTCTTCATCGACCCCTTCTTTAAGTCTAAACATTATTTGCACGTTACTCGTGCTGCTAGCACCCTCTAACGCGCTCATGGTACTGATCGGAATATTTATATAATCATCTTGATCAAAGCCAAATAAGCTACCTTGTTTTTCGGCTACTCCAATGATCCTAAACCATTCGCCACCAAGTTTGATATATTCGCCTACGGGGTTATCGGGTAAATTTAACTTTTCAATAATAGAAGGACCAATAAACGCAACCCGACGGCGTTTTTCGTCATCTTCCGCGCGAATAAAGCGGCCTAATTCTGGAAACGTGCGGTATGCTTTTTGGTAATCTTGTTCGGTTCCCATCACGCGTGATGAATGGCTTTTATTTCCGTATTCAGCTCCACCAGAAAAACGCCACGTAAACATAAGTGCGGTCAGTGTTTCGGCTTCTTTTATACGTGCTTTTAGTGTTAGAAAATCGGAGTAAGTCAGCTTTGCGTTTTTGCCAACCATTTCTTGCTCAATACTTGTAAATGGCTTGATTGATGTTACGTCGGGTGCCATGTCAGCAAGTTGATCGTTAATTTGTTTAGTAAAGCCCTGCATTACTGCAACCACAGTTATAACTGCTGCAACACCAATAATAATACCTAAGCACGTTAACGCACTGCGCATTGCATTGGCTTTAATAGCCATTAATGCTGCTTTTGTTCCTTCCATAATGGCAATGGCAGATTTAAACATGTTGTTTTTCTCCTTCGCCTTTTTTTACATCACTCACTACTTTACCATCTACCAAGCGAATAACCCGTTGGCAATGGTCTGCAATTTCTTGCTCGTGGGTCACTAAAATAATAGTGTGCCCCTCATTATGCAGTTCATCAAACAAGGTCATTATTTCTGCTGTGGTCTTACTATCAAGATTACCTGTGGGTTCATCCCCCAGTAAAATATGTGGTTTAGTTACTAATGCGCGAGCAATGGCTACACGTTGACGTTGCCCACCCGAAAGCTGACTTGATAGGTGATCAACTTTGTCGCCAAGACCAACGCGTTGCAATGCCTCAAGTGCTTTTTGTTTGCGTTGTTTTGCGGGTATAAAACGATAAACCAAGGGCTGCATTACATTTTCAAGTGCAGATGCGCGAGGCAATAAGTTAAAGCTTTGAAAAATAAATCCGACGCTTTCATTGCGTTGATGGGCAAGCTCGGTTTCGGTCATACTTTTTACAAGCTTATCTTTTAAAAAGTAATCGCCACTAGTGGGTGTATCTAAGCAGCCAAGTAAGTTCATTAAAGTTGATTTACCTGAGCCTGAAGGGCCAATAATGGCTACGTATTCATTTTCATTCATGACGATATTTACATCATCTAACGCTTTAAATACTTGCTCGCCCATTACATATTGTTTGTTAATGTGTTCTAACTTAATTACCGCAGACATTATAGTGTTTCCTCGTCTGCGTCATTTTTAAGTGAAACAACATCGCCTTCTTGCAGCTTGCTAATTGGTCGAGCGGGGCCAATAACCACATTATCGCCTTTGCTTAGCCCCTCTGTTATAGCTTGCTCAATGTCAGACGAAATACCAACACTTACTATTACTTTACTTACGGTATTATCGCTATTTAAGCGCCATACAAAGGTTTTACCCTCTTCTTTTTGTATTGCTTCAATAGGGAGCTTTAAACCATTTTCGGCAATACTGGTGGCAATTTCTGCTCGGCAACTCATACCCGCATAAAGCTGGCGATCTGTTGGGTCTAATAATACTTTAACTCTAAAAGAAAGCCCTTGCGAACCTGGTTGGTTTTTAGCTGATGTACCAATATTAATCACTTTGCCGCTAAATGGTTTGTTAGGGTAGGCTGCGGCATAAATATCAGCTTGTTGATTTAGTTTTATGCTGGCTATATCTGTTTCATCAACTCTAAGCTCTGCTAAAATAGCGCTAGGATCGGCAACAAGCATAAGGTCTGAACCAATAATATTAGTTGTGCCTGCAATAACTGTTTCACCTTCTTTAATATTAACCGATGCCAGTAAGCCACTCATTGGCGCTCTAAATACACTTTTACTTAGGCGATCTTGTGCAATTTGAAGCGACGCTTGCGCTTGGTTATATGACTCTTTGCGTGATTCGATATCTATTTTTGCAAGATCGCGAGCACTTTCGACATTTTCAAAGCTTTCTTGATTTCCTAATCCAACATCGTACAGCTCTTTTTGCCTTTTTAATTGGCGCTCTAAATTAGCAAGGCGAGTTTGGCTATGTTTTATTTCAATTTCGGTAGCGCGTAGAACGGCTTGGTTTCGGTTTACTTCTGATTCGAAGGCCGTCGTATCAAGGCGCATTAAAATATCCCCTTGCTTAACGCTTTGCCCTTCTTCTACAAATACCTTATCGACACGACCAGTTACCTCAGAGCGCAATTGCACTTGGGTATTAAAAACTAGATTGCCCGACGCCATGATTGAATCAGCAATATTCCCTTGCTCAACCTGCGCAATATTCACTTGGGCTTGCTTTTTATCACCGGTCACCTGCTTAGAGACTATTAGGCCTACAAAAGCGACTATAGCTATCGTTATTATTATTGCTTTTTTCATATATACATCTGTCCGTGAATAAGTAGCGCAGAGGTAAAATACCTCTGCTTATTAATTACATTGCAGCAATAATTGCCCAAATACCAAAAATAACAAGTGTTGGAAGCGCCGAGAAAAGTAACGCTTTATTTGTTGAAAAACTTGTCCAACACTTTAAGCCAACCATTCCTAGTCCAATCCCCCAAAGACTAAAGAGGTTTAGGGATTCTAGTAATGTATAAAATGCGCTGCCGGGTTCTAACCCAACAACAAGCTGATTAATTGAAGCAAAATTAAATACTGCTGTTTGAGATAGTTGATCGGTACTTGCACTAAGTACAAGCGCTAGTGCGCCTAAGCTTAAAATAATATTTGGCATCATTGTCCAAATAGTAAAACCATACCAAGCACCATAGCTGTGATCTGATTCTGGGTCTAATTTAGCAATGAGCATATAATACACAGCCATTATCGCGGCTAAGATTGCAGGACCGATTATGGTTGATATCATGCCAATCCACACTTGTATTTCGGCATTTTGTTCAATGCTTTGGCGAATCATTTTTTGCTCGCCAATTGTTGCATCAACACTTGCAGCTGCAACTTGCTCGTTAAGCAAAAACTGCATATCAACGGTGGAATAAAAAATATAAATACTCGCCATTGAAACTAAAGATATTGTTATAAAAGCAAGCCATGACCAACCTTTGGCGTGTTCAACACCATTGAAAGCTTTGCTTGGACTAATGTAAATATCGAGAAGGGCGCTAAATGCGTTAGGTGATTTCATTATTATTCCTTAATAACCTATATGTGATTTGGTAAACACGTGATACCAATGGATAGATTAATAATATAGGAAAAAGTATGTACTAATTTTATTCAATTGTAACCGATTGTTAACAAGGGTGGGTGTTATAAAAGCAATAAATCAAAGATGTATTACTAAGTCCTATAGTTGCTAGATTGTTTTAATATGGTTAAGCCATAGGGAGTGGGGCTTAATAATCACGTTATTATGGCTGTATCTAATGCAAATACAGCCATTTATTTAATTAGCTATCAGATAAACTCAGACCGCTAGGGTTATCTGTTGCGATATACAATGCTTTTAGTTTTTTATTACCACTTTCGGTTTCAGTGAATTGCTGAAAAGAATAGTTTTTAGAAAAGCTTGAAAGGGTGTCAATAGATGCTTGGTTACTACTTTGCGTATAAGTAAGTTCTATCGCGCAAACCTTTCCTGCACACTCTAAGTCTTGCTGTAAAATGGTAACGTCTTTTAATTCATTTATAATAAATTCGTTTAACTTATCTTTACGTATCTGGGCAACTTCAGAGTATTCAATATCAGACATGCGTTGCAGTAATAGTGAAGTGTCATTTTTAAATACGTCATCTAATGCTTTTTTTGACACAAACTCTTTGCCATTTTCGGTAGAGACAAACTCATCAGAAAATACTTCAGCAGTTAAGACTTGTTGCTCTGGTTTATCTAACTGTTCATGTGTTGTTGAATTGCTTTTATCGGTGATGGGCAACACGTTTTTAACTGTAGATAAAGTTTGTATGGGCTTCATATCAATTACTGGGATGCTTTTGTTGGATTCGATAGCTGATTGTTGAACCGATAGATTAGGCTCTGGTGAGTAATGTAATGTGAAGATAATTGCAAAACTAACTGCAATAACAGAAATAGTAATTAACACTTTATGTTTCATTTTTACTGTCCTTAGTAATCAAAAGCCTAAGCTTTGAAAAGTCCAATTCAACTTAACATAGTAAGAACCTACCTTCTAGTTATACAATCATGAATACTTAAACAAATTTGCCTTAGTATAAAAAAAGGGCCAAATGGCCCTTCAGTTGCAGCAAGTAACACATGTTTGTTTATAGGCTGAAGTCTACAGCGTAAGCAACGTAAACTTTTACATCTGACTCGTCCATATCAGTGTCTGATACGCCAAATGTGAATCCATCTTTTGATACAGACACACCGTAATCAATGATGTCTTCGTCACCAATAAAATCGCCAGAATAATGACCTATGTGTAAAGCCATTTCTGTACCATTGCTGCCTACGGCAAAGCCGTAATCAGCTGTCAAATAAAGTGAATCACCAAAGTCTGTACCGTCGCCACTTGCAGCAGATGTAGCAAGCACTGATGCACCAAAGGTAAAGCCTTCGACACTGATGCTACCGTAAATTTCTGAGAAATCAGCGTCTGCACTTGATGCCGCGTCTGGGTAAGCATAATAAATGTAACCTACATCGTAGCTAACACCTTCGCTAATATCGCCACCAAAGCCTGCGTAAAAATCTAGCTCGTAGGTCATTTCGTCAGCCCAAGATGCATTAGATACCCATGTACCAGCATAAAACCCAGATTCGTCAGCGTAATCAATACCACCAGAAATAGCAGCGTCGCCGCCAGTTTGTTCTTGTCCACGCCATAAGTAATTTGAGGTAGCTGCTACATTCGCAGATACTTCAGCATTTACTGCTGTTGATGTAAGTGACGTTGCAGCCATTAATGCCACGGCGCTAAAAGCGATTGTTTTTTTTAGTTTTAACATGTTCCATTTCCCGTTATATGATTTTTTGCATAGGAAGGCTTTTTATTATGAAGTACCGTAGCCTTTTGATTTATGCGTTTTTATTGTTTAACTGAGAATAGAATTGCACTGTGTGTGCCAGCTTGATTTATTTTGTTTAAGATTTAAGTTTTATTATTTATTAACAATGGCTTGCGTTTGGGGTGGGTGGTTTAGATTATGAGGAAGAAATATTCTATCGCACATCGCTGGTGCATAAAATAATCAAGCTGCACCATGAAAGTACAGCTTGTTTAGAATTATTTAGCCAAATATGGTGCGCATTAGACTAATTGTTTCGTTTACACTGCGACCTTTTTGAACTTCGCTGATTATTGAGTCGCGTTTGCTACGAATATGCTCAGGAATATCATCGGCAGCCAAAGCGCGGTCAACTAAAATTTCAGCAGACTCTTTACCTCTGCGTTGTGTTTTACCCGTTTTAGTGGTGCTACGCTTTGGTTTATTAAGTAATTTAATATAGTTAGAGCTATCTGGTGTTTTGTTATCCGCGTAGTAAAAAAAGCACGGAATAAGCGCTTTAATTGACACTAGTTGCTCTTCTAGCTCATTTGAAGCATTTGCCATTTTGTACCATGACATAGCTTGAATGCCTTTTACAATATCTTGCCAGTAACGCTCAAAATCACTATTTTTGAGTTTAGTAACCGCAAGCGCTGAGCATAACGCGTCTAAACGGCTATTTGTAATTGGCGTAAAAATATCAGGGCGACGCATTGCAAGTAGTCTTGTTGCCGGAGCAAGTGTTGGCTTTTCACTGCTATCAGTAAATATTTTGCTATAAGCAGCTACAAACTGTTGGTACTCGTAATGGGTAATATCACCTTCAAGAGGAATATTAGCCAGTGCTTCATCAAACGCACCCGGTAAATCACCAATGAGTTGGTGGAAAACTTTAGCACTCTTAGTTGATGCAAACCACTCAACATCAAAATCGTAAGTGCTTGGATCAAGTGAAGCCATATGCTTGCCAGTAAAAGCAAGAAGGTCTTCAGGGATCATGTCTTTTAATGATTGCTCACGAATACTTTTTACGTAACTTGCTAAACGAAGTTGTTCATCAAGTGCAATAACGTCTTTATGTTGCTCTATAAATACACTTACCACAGGCCAAGGAGCTACACGAAGCGTTTTAACTTGTAAAAAGCTAATAGCTGAAATAAGTTGATCATGCAGCTTTTTCAGAACAGGTAGCTGTTGTGGCTCAAGTAGATCGTAGTTAATACGATCTCTGCTTGCGTTTAATAGCTCGTAACACCAAGGTAAAAAATCATCAGGATGGTTCTCTACTTTCACGGCCATAAGGTTAAGGCTTAATTCTGAAGATTGTTTCAGAATGTTCTGATAGATTTGATTTTCTTGCTCGCCTAGTGTCATTTTTGACGGTGAAATTAGCAGTTTTTTCATGCCTTGTAGATACTCCGGATTTATATATATGTATTAGCATTGTTTATTTTAGCTCAAATACGCTAATAACAACAGCGCTGTCCTGCGCGCTGCATTATTATGGTGTTTAAAATCGGGGTTAATCTAACCAGCTCGGTTATTAATCAGCCTCTTCTAATATGAAAAGGCTTTCAACTGATGCGTGAAAATGAGCTGCGATTTTAAGGGCTATAATGACCGACGGCGTAAATCGATTTGTTTCTACTGTACTTATTGTTTTACGTGAAACGCTAATAGCATCGGCAAGTTCTTGCTGTGAAAGCCCCGCCTCTTTACGAAATTTTGCTATGTTATTTTGCACTTTGACTCCTAATCACGGCTTTGCCAAAGGGTTGATACTCCATATACTAAGAGCATAATACCTAGGTAAAATATTGCCATGTTTGCATGCGAAACCTCACTAGGTATTGAATCGTTATTATACACAACACCAATAAGACAAACCCCAAATGCACAACTTGTATGTTTATAGGCATTAATGTCAATGGTGTTTAGAAACTCATCTTTATAAGCATATTTAAAATACATTTTTAGCGGAAAGCTTGCTTTAATCATAAAAATAGCAGTTACAACCATATAAAATAAAACGCTCATTCCAACAACTATCATCTCTTTTATATTATGATTAGTTAGTGAGTAAACACTGAGAAGTAAACAAACTACGCCAGCGCTTATACAAAACCGTATATTTTGTCTCATAAATTGTTCTTCTGTTTTTATATTTTGCTGTTTCATAGTATTCATCCTGTAATAGTATTTGATTTCTTGTAACCTCTGGGTATCAATGTAACCTTGGGGTATCAATGAGTCAATTATTTTTTGTAACCTAAAGGTATCAAAATGTTTCAGGAACGATTCATATGAAATAAGTAAACTGCTTTTATGAGCTTTTTTTATCTACAGCAATGCTTTTAGGCTTAACACTCGCTATGATAAAAACATAATTTGACCGCTTAAAGGACGAACATGAAAACCTTACTCAAAATTTTTGGTGTAATACTCTTACTCTGTATTGCTTTAATTATGGCAGCGCCTTTTTTAATTCCTACCGATACCATTTTTAATAAAGTATCAGAGGAAGTTCAAAAAACGACGGGAAGAACGCTAACAATTAATGGTGACAAAACGCTTAGTGTGTTTCCTGCACTAAAGTTAGAGTTGAATGATGTCCACTTTGCTAATATGCAAACAGGTTCGCGAGCTGATATGGCAAGTATGCAGCAGCTGGCAGTACATATACCTTGGTTCTCGTTATTTGGCGGTGAGTTTAAGCTTGATAAGTTTGTTATTAACGAACCAGATATTTTATTAGAGACAGATAAAAATGGTAAAGCTAACTGGCAGTTGTTTGATGCTGTAGCAGAGCAACCAACAGAGCAAACTGAGCCTGGTGAGGCAATTAAGCTACCTGCTAGCTTTGATATTGAGCTGGGTGAGGTCGCTATTTATGGCGGTACATTTACATATCTAGATGGTCAAACGGGCGCCAAGCAGCAAATTAGCGATTTAGAGCTGGCTATTTTACTTCCTTCATTACGTAAAACCCTTGAAGTTAAAGGGGGGATTACCTATATGCAGGAGCGATTTGAACTAGATGTAAAACTCGATACTCCTGCCAAAGCGATTGAAGGTCAGGCTTTTAATGTATCGCAAAGTTTAGATTCGCGCTTGGTTGAATTGACATTTAATGGCTCAATCGCAAAACAAGGGCAAGACATAAAAGGTCAATTAGCACTCAATGGCGAGTCGGTAAAAAATATTGCTAAATGGCAGGGGGTTGACCTAAATGCAAAAGATAATGCGTTTAATGCATTTAGTGTAAATGGTAAAATGCATTTACTGGGTGAAAAATTCAATCTTGAAGAGTTAACTGCAACGCTTGATGAACTTCAAATTAAAGGTAAAAGCGAAATTAGTTTAGGTAATCGTTTAGCCATTAATGCAAATGTAGATTTGGGGATGCTCGATCTTAATCCCTATTTGCCAGATGCCGTTGCTAAAAAAGAAAAGCCGACTGAAGACGATAGCAAACCGGCAGAGCCAATTGTTTGGGATGACACTCAAATTGATTTAAGCGCCCTTAAAGCACAAGATGCTAATGTAGTAATTCGTTCTAGTGGATTAATAGCAAATGATATAAAACTGGGGGCGAACCAGTTTACAGTGGCGCTAAATAAAGGTGTAGCTAAATTAAGTTTAGATAGCTTTTCAGCTTATGAAGGCGCTGGTAAAGGTGTAATTACTATTGATGCTCAAAATGCGCCTTATAAAATAGCTACAAACTTTAATTTAACAGATATAAATGCCCAGCCGTTATTAACTGATGCAACCGGTTTTGACAAGGTACTCGGTAGAGGTTCTTTAAATTGGAATTTATCTACAGCTGGGCAAAGTCAAAAATCGTTTATCGATGGGCTAAATGGTAAGTTGGCATTTGAGTTTGCAGATGGTGCTGTAAAAGGGGCGAACATTGCTGAAATGGTTCGTAAAGGTAAAGAGATTATATCTGGTAATTTTGGCGCCGCTTCTGAAGGGTTAGATACTGGCTTTGAAGAGGCAGAACAAACAGATTTTTCTGCGCTTACAGGTAGCTTTAATTTTATTAAAGGTGTTGGACGCAATACTGACCTTTCACTAATTAGCCCTCTGATTCGTATTTCCGGTGAAGGAGATGTGGATTTACCTCTTACTAAAGTTGATTATCGTTTGGTAACAGGGATTGTAGATTCAATAGAAGGTCAAGGCACTACCGATGACAGTACAGGCTTTAAAATACCGTTACGCATAAAAGGACCATTTCACGATGTGGGAATTAAACTTGATGTAAGTAATGCCTTAAAAGATGAAGCAAAAAAGAAACTAGATGACGCAAAAGAAAAAGCGAAAGAGAAAGCCAAAGATAAAGTAAAAGACAAATTAAAGGGATTATTTGGCTAAGTAACCACTAGTAAAATAAACAAGGCACTTTTTAAGTGCCTTGTTTATTTTATAACCATTGAAAAAATAGTCACATAGCTTTACCAACGTTAATAAAATCCCCTCAGTCCTTAAATTAATTAAAAAATAACCTATCGCTACATGCTCAATGCTGGTACAATTGCCCGCCCTTAAGAGACAACTCGTTTGTTTTTGAGTGGGATTTAATCGAAATGTCTTGATTTTAAACAATTTTAAGACACGTTGTAATTACTACACCGGAGGTCATTAACATGATCCAAATGCAAACTCAGCTGGAAGTTGCTGATAACAGCGGCGCTCGCAAAGTGCAGTGTATAAAAGTCCTTGGTGGTTCACACCGTCGCTACGCAGCGATTGGCGACATCATTAAAGTTTCTGTAAAAGAAGCTATTCCTCGCGGTAAAGTGAAGAAAGGTGATGTTAAAAACGCGGTAGTTGTGCGTACCAGAAAAGGTGTTCGCCGTCCAGATGGTTCTCTGATCCGTTTCGACAGCAACGCGGCTGTTATCTTAAATGATAACTTGCAGCCAATTGGTACACGTATTTTCGGCCCTGTGACTCGCGAACTTCGTAATGACAAGTTCATGAAAATCGTTTCACTAGCCCCAGAAGTACTGTAAGGAGCCAATCATGGCAGCAAAAATCCGTCGTGGTGACGAAGTAATCGTACTAGCAGGTAAAGACAAAGGTAAGCGCGGTAAAGTGCTTTCAGTTGTTACTGAATCTGGTCGAATCTTTGTCGAAGGCATAAACTTGATCAAGAAACACCAAAAGCCGGTTCCACAATTGAACCAAGCTGGCGGCATTGTTGAGAAAGAAGCGTCTATGGACGCATCAAACGTTGCGATCTTCAACTCGGAAACGAGTAAAGCAGATCGTGTAGGTTTCAAGATTGAAGATGGTAAGAAATTACGTATCTTTAAATCTACTGGTAAAACTATCTAATAGTTGGAGTAGAATGATGGCGAAACTGCATGAAGTATATAAAGACAAAGTAGTTGCTGAGCTTCAAGAGAAGTTTGGTTTCAGCTCTGTCATGCAAGTCCCTCAGATCGAAAAGATCACATTAAATATGGGCGTGGGCGAAGCCCTAGCTGACAAGAAAATTTTAGATCACGCTGTAGCTGATTTAACTGCAATCTCTGGTCAGAAACCTTTAATCACTAAAGCACGCAAATCTGTTGCTGGCTTTAAAGTGCGTGAAGGCTACCCAATTGGTTGTAAAGTAACCCTACGCGGCGAGCGTATGTGGGACTTTTTTGAGCGTTTGGTATCAATCGCTATCCCACGTATTCGTGACTTCCGTGGCGTAAGTGCTAAGTCTTTTGATGGACGTGGTAACTACAGCATGGGCGTACGTGAACAAATCATCTTCCCAGAAATCGATTACGATAAAGTAGACCGTGTACGCGGTATGGATATCACTATCACTACTTCTGCGAAATCTGATGAGGAAGGCCGTGCGTTGTTAGAAGCGTTTAACTTCCCATTTAAGAAATAAGGGTAGGGTTATGGCAAAGAATTCTATGAAAGCGCGCGAAGCAAAGCGCACAAAACTAGTTGCTCAGTATGCTGAAAAGCGTGCTGCACTAAAAGCTATCATCAGTGATGTTAATACATCTGAAGATGATCGTTGGGACGCGGTACTTAAGCTACAAGCTTTACCTCGTGATTCTAGCCCTGCACGTCAACGTAATCGTTGTAACATTACGGGCCGCCCACATGGTTTCCTTCGCAAATTCGGCATGAGCCGTATTAAAGTTCGCGAAGCAGCTATGCGCGGTGAAATTCCTGGCCTTAAAAAGGCTAGCTGGTAATAGAATCATGGGAGTAAGACTATGAGCTTGCAAGATCCTATCGCGGATTTGTTCACACGTATCCGTAACGGTCAATCAGCGAAGAAAGTATCTGTAACGATGCCAACTTCAAAGCTGAAAGTAGCATTAGCTAAAGTACTAAAAGACGAAGGTTACATCGTAGACTACGCAGTTAACGGTGAAGTTAAACCTGAGCTTTCTATCGAGTTGAAGTACTTCGAAGGCAAAGCTGTAATTGAAAATATCCAGCGTGTAAGTCGCCCTGGTTTACGTATCTACAAGAAACGTGACGAATTACCGAAGGTAATGGGTGGTCTTGGTATCGCTATCGTATCAACTTCTAAAGGCCTAATGACAGACCGCGCAGCACGTAGTGCTGGTGTTGGTGGTGAAATCATTGGCTTTGTAGCTTAATCGGAGGGGAACTATGTCTCGCATAGCAAAGGCACCAATTAATGTTCCTGCCGGTGTAGAAGTTACATTGAAAGGCCAGGAAATCACAGTTAAAGGCAAAAACGGTGAACTTACTCGTACTATCAACGACGCAGTTGAAGTACAAGTTAACGACAACGTTATTACAACTTTACCTCGTGAAGGCGTAGCAAATGCATGGGCACAAGCAGGTACTGCTCGCGCTCTAATCAACAACATGGTTGTTGGTACGCATGAAGGTTACGAGAAGAAACTTCAGTTAGTAGGCGTTGGTTACCGTGCTGCAGCTAAGGGTAAAGTTTTAGACTTAACACTTGGTTTCTCACACCCAGTTAATTTCGCAGTTCCTGAAGGAATTACGATTGAAACTCCAAGCCAAACAGAAGTTCTAGTTAAGGGCGTAGATAAGCAGTTAGTTGGTCAAACAGCTGCTAACATTCGTGCATACCGTAAACCTGAGCCTTATAAAGGTAAAGGTGTTCGCTATTCAGATGAGAATGTACGCCGTAAAGAGGCTAAGAAGAAGTAAGGTAAGACGATGGATAAAAAAACAGCTCGTCTACGTCGTGCTAAACGCACTCGTAGAAATTATATTGAACAAGGCACAACGCGTCTTGTTATCCACCGCACGCCACGTCACATTTACGCTCAAGTAATTAATGCTGAGGGTAATGTACTGGCTGCTGCTTCTACTGTTGAGAAGGCTATTAGCGAAACAGTTAAAGGCACCGGTAACGTTGAAGCTGCGCAAGCAGTTGGCAAAGCGGTTGCTGAACGTGCGGCTGACAAAGGCATCGAAAAGATTGCTTTTGATCGCAGTGGCTTTAAATATCACGGCCGTGTGAAGGCGCTAGCTGATGCTGCGCGTGAAGCCGGTTTGCAATTCTAGGAGTAGACAATGGCTAACGTAGAAGCAAAGCAACAACAGCCTGATCTAGCTGAAAAGCTAATCGCGGTAAACCGTGTGTCTAAAGTAGTTAAAGGTGGTCGTATCTTTAGCTTTACTGCACTAACTGTAGTTGGTGACGGCGCAGGTAAAGTAGGTTTTGGTTATGGTAAAGCACGTGAAGTTCCAGCTGCTATTCAAAAAGCAATGGAAAAAGCACGTCGCAACATGATCAATGTAGACCTAAATGGCAATACATTACAGCATCCTGTTAAGGGACGTCATGCTGGCTCACTAGTGTTCATGAAACCAGCCTCTGAAGGTACTGGTATCATCGCAGGTGGTGCTATGCGTGCAGTACTAGAAGTGACTGGTGTTCAGAACGTACTATCTAAATGTTACGGTTCTACTAACCCAATCAACGTAGTACGTGCAACGATTTCGGCTCTTGAGAATATGAATTCTCCACAGTCTATCGCTGCAAAACGTGGCCTTCGCGTAGAAGAAATACTGGGGTAACCATGGCTAATCAAACTGTAAAAGTAACACAAGTAAAAAGCTCTATCGGTCGTTTACCGAAGCATAAAGCTACATTACGCGGTCTTGGTTTACGTCGTATCAATCACACTGTTGAGTTAGAAGACACAGCATGTGTACGTGGTATGATAAACAAGGTTTCTTACATGGTTAAGGTAGAGGGTTAATTTCATGCATTTGAATACACTTTCACCTGCTGCAGGTTCAAAAACTGCCCCTAAACGTGTTGGTCGTGGTATCGGTTCTGGTCTTGGTAAGACTGGTGGCCGTGGTCACAAAGGTCAAAAGTCACGTTCTGGCGGTAAAGTACGCGTTGGTTTTGAAGGCGGTCAAATGCCTATGCAACGTCGTCTACCTAAATTTGGTTTCACTTCACGCAAATCGTTAGTATCTGCAGAAGTTAACCTTTTTGAAATCGCTAAAGTTGAAGGCGATGTGGTAGACCTAAGCGCGTTACAAGCAGCTGGTCTAGTTAAAAAGAACGTTCTTTTCGTTAAAGTTGTTAAATCTGGTGAAGTTTCACGCGCTGTTACACTTAAAGGTCTTAAAGCCTCTAAGGGTGCACGCGAAGCTATTGAAGCTGCCGGAGGCAAGGTAGAAGACTAAGGAAGTACAAATGGCTAAACCAGGTCAAGATACACAAAGTGCACAAGGTGGGCTTTCGGAATTGAAGCGTCGATTACTCTTCGTATTGGGCGCTATCATAATTTACCGTCTAGGTTCATTTGTGCCGATCCCTGGGATTGACGCCGCTGTACTTGCCGATTTCTTCGAGCAACAAAAGGGCACCATTGTTGAAATGTTCAACATGTTCAGTGGTGGTGCACTTGAGCGAGCTTCAGTGTTAGCGCTGGGTATTATGCCGTATATCTCGGCTTCGATTATTACGCAACTATTAACGCATATGTATCCTCCGTTTATAGAGCTTAAGAAAGAAGGTGAGCAAGGGCGTAAAAAAATTAGCCAGTACACACGCTACGGCACGCTTGTGCTAGCTACTATTCAATCTATCGGTATTGCTACTAGCTTACCGGGCATGATGAACGGATTAGTTGTTAATCCGGGTATGGGTTTCTATTTCACCGCTGTGGTGAGCTTAGTAACTGGTACTATGTTCCTTATGTGGTTGGGTGAACAAATAACAGAACGCGGTATCGGTAACGGTATTTCAGTTCTAATATTTGTTGGTATTGTAGCTAACTTGCCGTCTGCTATTGGTTCGACAGTCGAAATGGCGCGCCAAGGTGATTTGAATGTTTTTGTACTACTTATGGTTGCGGTTATAGTATTCGCTGTTACTTATCTTGTAGTGTTTTTCGAACGTGGACAACGTCGTATTGTTGTTAACTACGCTAAACGCCAACAAGGTCGTCAAGTATTTGCTGCTCAAAGCACGCATTTACCACTAAAAGTAAACATGGCGGGTGTTATTCCACCAATCTTTGCTAGTAGTATAATTCTGTTCCCTGGTACAATTGCTAGCTGGTTCGGCCAAGGTGAAGGTCCTGTCGCTGATGCATTACAAGCTGTTGCTACAACGTTGACTCCGGGTCAACCTTTGTACTCACTTGTATTAGCTGCGGCAATTATCTTCTTCTGCTTTTTCTATACAGCGTTGGTGTTTAACCCTCGTGAAACTGCAGATAACCTTAAGAAATCTGGCGCATTTATCCCAGGTATTCGTCCAGGTGAGCAGACATCTAAATACATTGATAAAGTGATGACACGCCTGACATTGGCAGGTGCTTTGTATATAACCTTTATCTGTCTGGTGCCCGAATTCATGACTATGGCATGGCAAACGCCATTCTATTTCGGCGGTACATCAATTTTGATTATCGTTGTTGTAATCATGGACTTTATGGCACAAGTACAGACTCACCTGATGTCTCATCAGTATGATTCTGTGCTGAAAAAAGCGAACCTTAAAGGCTACGGTCGATAAGGTCAGTTTACGGAGTTGAGCAATGAAAGTACGTGCTTCCGTTAAGAAAATATGCCGTAACTGTAAAGTTATTAAACGTGCTGGTGTAGTACGCGTAATTTGCAGTGAGCCTAAGCATAAGCAAAGGCAAGGCTAAGTAAACAGTCGTGCAGGCTGAGATTTCTCGGCCTGTGTTTTTAGTAGTGATTTGGTCTTCGTTTGAGTATCCTTACGGGCTTTTCAAACTTTTGATTACCAAATTCGAATATAGGAGATGTGTTAGTGGCCCGTATTGCTGGCATTAACGTCCCTGATCATAAACATGCAGTTATTGGTTTAACAGCTATTTATGGCATAGGTAAGACTCGCTCTAAGGCTATCTTAGCAGCGACTGGTATCGCCGAGACCACAAAAATCGGTGAACTTTCTGACGAAACACTTGACGTACTGCGTGATGCAGTTGGCAAGTACACTGTTGAAGGTGACCTTCGTCGTGAAGTTACATTAAATATCAAGCGCCTTATGGACCTTGGTTGTTACCGTGGCCTACGTCACCGTCGCTCTTTACCACTACGTGGTCAAAGAACTAAGACTAACGCGCGTACCCGTAAGGGTCCTCGTAAGCCTATTAAGCGATAAGGGGATAGTATTATGGCTAAGACACCAATTCGTCGTAAAAAGGTTAAAAAACAAGTTGCTGATGGTATGGCTCATGTTCATGCTTCTTTCAACAACACTATTGTAACGATTACCGACCGTCAAGGTAATGCGCTATCATGGGCTACTGCCGGTGGTTCAGGTTTCCGTGGTTCACGTAAATCTACACCATTTGCTGCTCAGGTTGCTGCAGAGCGTGCAGGTACTGCTGCTCAAGAATACGGTTTAAAAAATCTAGAAGTTTTCATCAAAGGTCCAGGTCCAGGTCGTGAATCTGCTGTACGTGCTTTGAATGCTGCTGGTTACCGTATTACAAACATTACTGACGTGACGCCAATACCACATAATGGTTGTCGTCCACCGAAGAAACGTCGCGTTTAACAATAGGTTAGGAGAAATAACATGGCAAGATATTTGGGCCCTAAGCTCAAGCTGAGTCGTCGTGAAGGTACTGACCTGTTCCTTAAGAGCGGCGTAAGAGCTATCGACTCTAAGTGTAAACTTGAGACTGCACCTGGTCAGCACGGCGCTCGTAAAGGTCGTCTATCTGATTACGGTTTACAATTACGTGAAAAGCAAAAAGTACGTCGTATCTACGGTGTATTAGAAAAGCAATTCCGTAACTACTATAAAGAAGCTGCTCGCCTTAAAGGTAATACAGGTGAAAACTTGTTACAGCTTTTAGAGCAACGTTTAGACAATGTTGTATATCGCATGGGTTTTGCTAGCACACGCGCTGAAGCACGTCAGTTAGTAAGCCATAAAGCGATTCTAGTTAATGGTCGTGTTGTGAACATTCCTTCATACGTAATTACTCCAGAAGATACTGTAGTAATCCGTGAGAAGTCTAAGACACAAGCACGTATCATCGCTGCTCTAGAGTTGGCTGAGCAACGTGAAAAGCCGACTTGGGTTGAAGTTGACGGTAAGAAATTGGAAGGCAGCTTTAAGCGTCTACCTGAGCGTTCAGACCTGTCTGCGGACATTAATGAACAACTAATCGTCGAACTTTACTCTAAGTAAAGTTAAGAGTTAAGAGAGGATAAAATGCAGGGTTCTGTTACAGAATTTCTAAAACCAAGGTTAGTCGACATCGACGCTATCAACCCAACGCGTTCTAAAATAGTTTTAGAACCATTAGAGCGTGGCTTTGGTCACACTCTGGGTAATGCTTTACGCCGTATATTACTTTCATCTATGCCTGGATGTGCAGTAACTGAAGTAGAAATCGACGGTGTATTACATGAGTACAGCGCGAAAGAAGGCGTTCAAGAAGACATCATTGAAATACTATTAAACCTTAAAGGTTTAGCAGTAACGTTAGAAGGCAAAGATGAAGTTTTTCTGACCCTGACTAAATCTGGTGTAGGCCCTGTTACTGCGGCTGATATTCAGCACGATGGCGATGTAACAATTGCTAATCCAGATCACGTTATCTGTAATTTAACTACAGGTAACAGCGAGATCAGCATGCGTATTCGTGTTGAGCGCGGTCGTGGTTATGTGCCGGCATCTAGTCGTTTATCCTCTGATGACGATGAGCGTCCAATTGGTAGATTGTTGCTTGATGCATCATTCAGCCCAGTTGAACGTATTGCGTACTCGGTTGAATCAGCTCGAGTTGAGCAACGTACAGATTTAGACAAATTAATCATTGATATGGAAACAAACGGTACATTAGATCCTGAAGAAGCGATCCGCCGTGCGTCTACTATCTTAGCTGAGCAATTAGATGCATTCGTAGATTTACGCGATGTAACTGAGCCAGAAGAGAAAGAAGAGAAACCAGAATTCGATCCTATTCTGCTTCGTCCAGTCGATGATCTTGAACTAACAGTACGCTCAGCAAATTGTTTGAAAGCCGAGCAAATTCAATATATCGGTGATTTAGTTCAGCGCACTGAAGTTGAGCTTCTTAAAACGCCTAATTTAGGTAAGAAGTCTCTAACTGAAATTAAAGACGTGCTAGCTTCACGTGGTCTTTCTCTAGGTATGCGCCTAGAAAACTGGCCACCTGCAAGTTTAGCTGAATAATCTAAATCACTATATTAGTTTAGTTAGAAGGATAGGGTCATGCGCCATCGTAAGAGTGGTCGTCAATTAAACCGTAACAGTAGCCATCGTAAAGCGATGTTCAGCAATATGGCAGGTTCTTTGGTGAAACATGAAATCATCAAAACTACTTTGCCAAAAGCGAAAGAGTTACGTCGTGTAATTGAACCTTTAATCACACTGGCTAAGACTGACAGTGTAGCAAACCGCCGTTTAGCGTTTGCTCGCACACGCGACAATGAAGTTGTTGGTAAATTATTCAGTGAAATCGGTCCACGTAACGCGGATCGTCCAGGTGGTTACACTCGTATTCTTAAGTGTGGCTTCCGTACTGGTGATAATGCACCAATGGCTTATATTGAACTAGTTGGTCGCCCAGCGACTAGCGAAGAAGTTCAAGAAGACGCACAGTCTGCAGAGTAAGTCTTAAAGAAACCTAAAAGCCGAGCTTATGCTCGGCTTTTTAATGCCTGGAAATTATAAATAAAATTTCTGCATTACTATATTTACCTATTACCTATTAGCTATTAGCTATTTACCACTAATCTCTAGTCATCTACAACACGGCTCTATTTCATTAATGATTTAGCTAAGTGAGTAGCATTACTATAAAAACGGTAAAGTTACACCTAAGAAAAATCATAAGCTAATATGGTTGTTACCATAATTACCTTTCAAATAAGCACTAGAAAGATATTTATCATCATACACTTAGTAAAATGGCGCTATTACATAAATAAAGCTTACTATTAGTTGTGTTTTTGAGC
>NZ_BAAJMI010000007.1:0-199494 GCF_057554385.1 Pseudoalteromonas sp. 4NS20-0020
TGACAGAAAGACTTAAAAAATATTATCAGATATTTTCCAAATTCAGTTAGTGCGTAGAAATACGGATTAACGCCCAAATTTGCTTGGTGACAATAGCGTTTTGGACCCACCTGATTCCATGCCGAACTCAGTAGTGAAACGAAACAGCGCCGATGATAGTGTAGTATTTGCTATGTGAAAGTAGGACATTACCAGGCTTCAAATTGTAGAAAGCCGCTTCAGAAATGAAGCGGCTTTTTTACGTCTACAGAAAAGTAATCTTCAGCATTCCCTTCTCTAAAGCATCGCGTTTCTTAAGCGAAGCGCCTCTTTGTGAACAGTGTTTTGGCTATTAAATACACTGGCCTATGGTAGGTAACATTTCACTGTGACTCTCTACCGCTTTGGGCACCACGACATTAACAGGCTTCAAATTGTAGAAAGCCCGACTAGCAATAGTCGGGCTTTTTTACGTCTGTAGAAAAGTGATTTAGCAAAAAGCCAAGACCCCATGCCGAACTCAGTAGCGGTCGCTCTTGCACATCCTGTGCTCCCGGCATTTGTATTCCTATACATTATACAAAACTGTGCGAAAGCGAGCCCTTCAGAGGCTGACGCGACAAAACAGTTTTCTGTTTCCCTCAGCAGTAGCTAATAAAAGCTAGTATATTTTTAGAACTTAATACAGTTGTGTTGGCATTACTTTGAAGAGAATATGTCTTTTTAGAAGGTTTTGCTTTTGCTGCTCTTTTTTTGGCTGAGTGAATTTGTTTATAAATTTAGAGTTTCAATTAAATCAACAGTGTATGAGAGGCTTAATCTATAAGTATCAATATGTCATAGTAACAAATATAATTTTGCTTTGTTACTGGCTTTGATTTAGGATCAAATCAGTTTAAAACCAAGAACTAACATACAGTGTATAGATTATTAATAAGCATAATATCCATTTTAATTTGTTTTTCTGTTTCAGCAGTTGAGGTCACTGATCTATATCAAGATATTTTAAAAGTTGATGATAAATCAAGAGATACTCGATTAGCGGCAAGCCGTAAAGCCTTACTTAATGTTTTGGTAAAAGTAAGTGGTGATGAAACGGCGGATCAAAATCGATTAGCTCAACAGCGAACTAAAGATATCTCCGATTACATGCTTAAATTTGAATACGATGAGCGTGCTGAAGGTCAGTTAAAATTAATTGTTAAATTTGAAGCACGTAAAATTAATGCGCTTATAAAAGAATTAAGTCTACCTCTATGGGGTTCACAGCGTCCTTTAGTCGCTATTTGGCTAGGTATTGAAGATAATTGGCGAAGAGAGTTAGTCACACAAGAGAGCTATCCTCAGCTTGAACAATTAATTTACGATAATGCTCGAAGACGTGGCTTACCTGTTGTTGTGCCATTACTGGACTTACAAGATAGGCGTCTAGTAGGTATACCCGAGGTGTGGGGCAATTTCTCAGGACCTATAGAAGAGGCGTCTCAGCGGTATAGTGCTGAAAGAAGTATTACAGCCAAAATGTACAAAGACAATAACAGTAATAACTGGGTTTTAGATTGGCGATTCACAAATGATGATTTGTTTGATGAAAATCGTTTAGTTGGTGATAAACAACAAATTGTTAGTCAAATGATAGATACACTAGCTAGAGGGCTAGCAAGTGAATATGCAATTGATCCCAATGCATACTACGAGCAAGCTTCAGCTATTTTAACTTTAAAAGGGGCCGAAAATTTTGTAGATGTTGAACTAGCTAAAAGACGTTTACAGAGTTTAAGTGTAGTTACACAGGTTACGATTGCTCGAAAAACGACTGGGTTTGTTGAATACAAATTGAGTCATACAGGCGATGTTACAGATTTAAAAAAAGCGCTTGGTCTTGATTCTGCTTTTAAAGATTATGTCGACCCACGCGCTTTCTATCATGTTGTTGACAAAAATAGCCTTGAATATCAATGGATAAAACCATAGTGCTAACTCATGAACCAATGCAAATGGCGTTGCCTGTTACTCTGCCTGATGACGAGACGTTTGCATCGTACTTTGGTGGTGAGGACTCATTAGAAGTTAACCATCTAAAAGCGAGCTTTTCTGAGTTGGCAAATTCATTTCAATATACTTACTTGTGTGGATTGGGTGATTCGGGGAAGTCTCACTTGTTATACGCGACGTGCATAAAAGCGCAAGAACGTGGCCTCTCTAACATGTTACTTTCTATGCGCGAGGTTATCAATTTTGGCCCTATGGTCCTCGATGGACTCGAAGCGCTTGATGTATTGTGTATAGACGATGTCCACTTAGTTGCAGGGAACGATGCCTGGGAAAAGGCCCTGTTTAATTTTTTTAATCGCTTTAACGAACCCGGTAAAATGTTAGTCGTAACCGCAGACCTGTTACCAAATATGTTAAATATCTCGCTTCCTGATTTAGAATCTCGTTTGACTTGGGGAACCACCTTTCAAATACGTTCAATGAGTGATGATGATAAAGCGCAGGCGCTTGTTAAGCGGGCACACATGCGTGGGCTTGAGTTAAGTGATGAATGTGCACGCTTTTTACTAACGCGTCTAAGTCGAGATATGCGTGCTTTACTCGATGTATTAGACAAATTAGATCATGCATCTATGGCCGCACAGCGAAAATTAACAATTCCCTTTATAAAATCAACGTTAAAGCTCTAGTAGGTCTAGAATCTAGACCCCGCTTTCAGTTATCATTAGTCAATTAAATTGTAATCACCTTCTGTGAAAGATCAGGTATCGAATGAACTTAGAAAATATATTAGCGCAAGCACTTGAGGCGGTAGCCAGTGCCAGTGAAATCGCGCAACTAGAAGAGATCAGGGTTAACTACCTTGGTAAAAAAGGCGAAATCACTAGCTTACTTAAAACACTGGGTAAAATTGCTCCTGAAGAACGCAAAGAAGCAGGCCAGGTAATTAATCAGGCTAAGCAAGATGTGCAAGCTGCAATTAACGATAAGCGTGAGCTTTTAGTAAGCAAGGCACTAGAAGAAAAGCTAGCCGCTGAAACAATTGACGTTACTTTACCTGGGCGTGTGATGCCTACAGGTGGATTACACCCAGTAACACGTACAATTGAGCGTATTGAGAGCTTTTTTGGTGAGTTAGGTTTCGAGGTGAAATCAGGCCCTGAGATTGAAGATGATTTTCATAACTTTGATGCTTTAAATATCCCTGAACATCACCCTGCGCGTGCTGATCACGATACCTTTTATTTCAATCCTAAATTAGTATTGCGTACACAAACAAGTGGCGTGCAAATTCGTACTATGGAAACAGAACAGCCACCGCTACGAATTATCTCACCTGGGCGTGTGTATCGTAACGATTACGATCAGACACATACACCTATGTTTCATCAGGTAGAAGGGTTAATGGTTGATACCGATGTAAGCTTTACTGAGCTTAAAGGTATATTACATGACTTTTTGCGTAACTTTTTTGAAGAAGATATGGAAATTCGTTTCCGTCCTTCATTTTTCCCATTTACAGAACCTTCAGCTGAAGTAGATGTGATGGGCAAAGACGGCAAATGGTTAGAGGTACTAGGCTGTGGCATGGTACATCCAAACGTTCTTAAGTCTGTAGGTATTGATCCAGAAAAATACACTGGTTTTGCATTCGGCATGGGCGTAGAGCGCCTAACAATGTTGCGTTACGGCGTAAACGATTTACGTGCATTTTTCGAAAATGACTTAAAATTCCTAAACCAGTTCCGTTAAGAGTGAAGCAATAAAATGAAATTTAGTGAAAAGTGGTTAAGAGAGTGGGTTAATCCTGCTATTGATACGCAAGCTCTGTCGGAACAGCTTTCTATGGCTGGCCTTGAAGTTGACGGCGTTGAGCCAGCTGCAGCCAAATTTAATGGTGTGTTAGTAGGCGAAGTTGTTGAATGTGGTCAACATCCTGATGCGGATAAACTTCGCGTTACTAAAATTAACGTAGGTGGCGATGAGCTGCTTGATATCGTGTGTGGTGCGCCAAACTGTCGTGAAGGAATTAAAGTCGCGGTTGCAACCGTTGGTGCAGTATTACCTGGCGATTTCAAAATTAAAAAAGCAAAACTTCGCGGTCAGCCTTCACACGGTATGTTATGTGCATTTGACGAGCTAGGCATTAGCGAAGAAGGTGACGGCATCATGGAGTTACCGAGTGATGCACCCGTTGGCGTGGATTTACGTGACTATTTAAGCCTTGACGACAACATTATTGATGTTGATTTGACACCAAACCGTGGTGACTGCCTTGGTATTAAAGGTCTTGCTCGTGAAGTAGGCGTTTTAAACAGCATTGATGTAAACGTATTAGAAATCCCCGTTGTTGCTCCAACAATTGACGACAAAGTATCAATTGAGCTCGTGAACGAAGATGCATGTCCGCGTTACCTAGGTCGTGTAATAAAAGGTATAAATCTTGATGCAGAAACACCGTTATGGATGGTTGAAAAATTACGCCGTAGTGGCGTTCGTTCAATCGACCCGGTTGTTGATGTAACTAACTATGTATTACTCGAACTTGGTCACCCTATGCATGCATTTGATTTAAGTGCAATTGAAGGTGGCATTAAAGTACGTAGTGCAAATGCAGATGAAGAACTAGTACTGCTTGATGGTAATACAGCTAAATTAAACGAGTCTACACTCGTTATAGCAGATAATGATAAAGCACTTGCCATTGCTGGTATTTTTGGTGGTGAGCAATCAGGTGTTACTGAAAAAACAACAGACATACTGCTTGAAAGTGCGTTCTTTAACCCGGTAGCAATTGCTGGGCAAGCACGTAGTTACGGCCTACATACTGATGCATCACATCGTTATGAACGTGGAGTAGATTTTGCTCTACAACACGATGCAATGCAGCGTGCTACAGCGCTACTTCTTGAAATTGTGGGTGGTCAAGCAGGCCCTGTAGTAGAAGCCGTGGCGGCTGATAAGTTACCTAAGGTGACTGAAGTTCGTTTGCGTCGTTCGCGTTTAGACCGCGTAATAGGTCATCACATTGATGATGCTAAAGTAACTGATATTCTGACTCGCTTAGGCCTTGATGTTAAAGTAGAAAATGACAGCTGGAGTGCAGACGTACCTAGTTACCGTTTTGATATTCGCATTGAGGAAGATTTGATAGAAGAAGTTGCACGCGTTTACGGTTACAACAGTATTCCAAATGTGGCACCAACTGCAAAACTTAAGATGACCACTCATAACGAAGCGAGTATTGCACTAAGCAAATTCCGCAATACGTTAGTAACACGTGGTTACCAAGAAGCGATTACATACAGCTTTGTTGACCCTAAGGCACAAGCTATTTTGCATCCTCAAAGTGACGCACTTGTTCTACCGCATCCTATTTCAATTGAAATGTCAGCAATGCGTGTTAGCTTAATGCCGGGTCTATTGGCGTCTGTTGCATACAACCAAAATCGTCAACAACCACGTATTCGTTTATTTGAGCATGGTCTTAAATTTATAAGCGATGAAAATGCAGAAAATGGTGTATACCAAGTGCCTGTTATTGGTGGCGTTATTACTGGTTTGGTTCATGGCGAACATTGGGTTGAAGAAAAGCGCAATGTCGACTTTTATGACTTAAAAGGGGATGTTGAGGCATTACTTGCGATCACTAACGATGTAAGTCGCTTTGAAATTAAAGCAGAGCAGTCAGATGGACTTCATCCGGGCCAGTCAGCTGTTATTTATGTTGATGGTAAAAAGGTTGGTTTTTTTGGTGCATTACATCCTCAAGCGCAAAAGTCGTTAGATATCAATAACGCAACTTTTGTATTTGAAATTGAAATGTCAGCAATTGAAAAAAGAAATTTACCACAAGCAGAAAGCGTGTCTAAATTTCCTTCAAACCGTCGCGACATCGCGATTTTAGTGGCCGACAGCGTTAAATCTGGTGATATTTTAAACGCCATAGAAAAAGTTGGCGGAAATCAATTGGTTGACCTAAACTTATTCGATGTGTATAAGGGCAAAGGTATTGAGCCAAATTATAAGAGTTTGGCGATTGCTCTAACACTGCAAGCGGTTGATAGAACACTCGAAGAGAAAGATATCAATCTAGTAGTTGATAACGTGGTGGCCGAATTGGCCGAAAAGTTTAATGCATCGTTGAGGGACTAGATATGGCGCTTACTAAAGCCGACATAGCTGAACACCTATTTGAAAAGCTCGGGATCAATAAAAAAGATGCCAAAGATTTAGTTGAAGCGTTTTTTGAAGAAATCCGCTCAGCGCTAGAAAAAGGAGAGCAGGTTAAGCTTTCTGGATTTGGTAACTTTGATCTTCGAGACAAAAAAGAAAGACCAGGGCGTAATCCGAAAACAGGCGAAGACATTCCTATTTCGGCGCGTCGTGTTGTCACCTTTAGACCGGGTCAAAAATTAAAGACTCGTGTTGAAGTGGGCACCAGCAAAGCAAAATAAAAAAAGGCAGCGAAAGCTGCCTTTTTATTTATTCCTCGCTTAACTCTGCTTAAGCGGGGTTTATTATTATCTAAAATTCTCTAGGTGATACAAATTCACCCTCTAATACTTGTTGATAGGTTTGCTCGGCAAGTGAATCAAGTCCAGATAAGTTTTTACCAGTACTTAAGAGTTCCTGCTCTATTTCAAATAGATCTATATTTTCGATTCCCGACATTTGCGCTACTTTTGAAAATATATAAGCATGTTTAAATTTATCATGTTTATAAAACAGGCTGATAAGTGATGTGTACACCTCAGGATTGGGAATGCGCCCTTTTTGATTTAACTCTAGCGTTTTGTAGAGCAAATCAATCGTTTTTTCGTCATCAAACTTAATGTAATACGACGCTAAAAAAAACTGCATTTCAGCACTTTGTGTAACACTCGGATCGTCTTCTATAGCCAATAGTTTATTTAATGCACCTTGATTATTGTTTCTGGACCAATGGTAATAAAGTAAACCGGGGTGATTTGTATCAATAGTGTCTTGATAAAGGCGCGTCATTTCTTTAATGCTAGTAAGTTGTCCATCTATGCGAGACGTCTTCTTAGCTTTGAGCTTTATGTGCTCAATTTTAGCCGCCAGTGTTATACATTGGTTGTATGTTTCAAATTCTTTTAATAATTGATATTTATTTTCATCCGTTGGCTCTTTGTATTCGCTGTAACGCTTTAAGATAACTTCAGCACGCTCGTCTTTACAATGGCTGTCTTTGTTTAAATCAGAACAAAAGCCGGGTGTTTCCTTACAAACTTTTGCTAGCGTCACAGGTTCTTCACAACCCGCTAATGTTAGTAATCCAAGTAGTAAACTTGCTCTTTTTAGCATTCCTAAACCCCAAATAAATATCTACGCAGCCATTCTAGCGCAATCATTTAACGCCTAACAGTAGAGAATAACTTCAGATTAAATTAGAATAGCCGTGCCTGAAGTGCATTACTCTCAAAATATAGTGCACTTTTAAAGGCTATCCGTTCAAAATGATAAACTTAGGTAAATAAAATGACCTCATCTCACGAGTTAGAATACACAAATAGTTGGCAAGAGCGCCAAGATTACGCTGAAAGCATGCAACCTATCATTGGTAAACTTTACCGTAATCGTGGTATTGAAATCGCTGTATATGGCCGTCCTCTCGTAAATGCCAGCACTATTGAAATTATTAAATCTCACAAAACTGTTGCACAATTTGAAGGCACAAAATTACGTTTACGTGAAAGCTTCCCGTTTTTAGAAGCAATCAGCAAAATGGAATTAAACTCTGCTCGTATTGATATTGGTAAGCTTGCATACAGCTATTTATATAGCGACGTTGCTAATGGCCGTTCAGTTGAAGAGTTCGTTAAAGATGAATTAGCAGAAATAGCCGATTCAACAGTGAAAGAACCTCGCGATGTAGTTCTTTATGGATTTGGTCGTATTGGTCGTTTGCTTGCTCGCTTATTAATTGAAAAATCGGGTCCTTACGCCGATTTACGTCTACGTGCAATCGTTGTGCGTGGTGGTAAAGAAGGTGACCTTGAAAAGCGCGCTAGTTTATTACGTCGCGATTCAATTCATGGTCCATTTAATGGTTCAATCACCATTGATAAAGAGCGCAACGCGATTAAAGCGAACGGCAGTTACATTCAGGTTATTTATGCAAATTCACCTAGTGAAATTGATTACACCCAATACGGTATCGATAATGCGTTAATTGTTGATAACACAGGTATTTGGAAAGATGAAGCAGGCCTTGGTCAGCATTTAGAGTGTAAAGGTGCAGCTAAAGTATTATTAACGGCACCGGCTAAAGGCAATATTAAAAACATCGTATATGGTGTAAATAACCAAGATATTTTATCTGAAGATAAAATTGTCTGTGCAGCAAGTTGTACAACAAATGCAATCACACCCACATTAAAAGCGTTAAACGATAAGTTTGGTATTAATAATGGTCACGTTGAAACCGTTCACTCATACACAAACGATCAAAATCTAATTGATAACTATCACAAAGCCGAACGTCGTGGTCGTGCCGCAGCGCTTAACATGGTAATAACTGAAACAGGCGCAGCTAAAGCTGTATCTAAAGCATTGCCAGAGCTTGAAGGTAAGTTAACAGGTAACGCTATTCGTGTTCCTACACCTAACGTATCGCTTGCTATTTTAAACTTAAACTTAGCAACTAATACATCAGTTGAAGAACTAAATGCATTTTTACGCGATACAGCGCTGCACTCAGATTTACGTGACCAAATTGATTACACTGCATCAACAGAAATAGTGTCTACCGATTTAGTAGGTAGCCGTTATGCAGGTGTTGTTGACTCACAAGCGACAATTGTTGACGATAATCGTATTGTATTATACGTATGGTACGATAATGAATTTGGCTATAGCTGCCAAGTAGTACGTTGTATGCGAGATATGGCTGAAGTGTCATTCCCAAGCTTACCACGCTAATGTATATGTAGTATTTAAAAGCCAGCGTTTAGCTGGCTTTTTTAATGTGCAATCATTTTTAAAGTGTATGCCTTGTGCTACGCTTTGCTTATTCCAATACAGTGCGTGTTAGAGTTATAAAATACACTGTATTTACTGCGAGTAGTATTATTCGTGGTGTTAGTTCTGCGAGTTAAAATGCAGATGGGCTTATTCAAATTAAAGGTTTTTTCATGAAAATCAGTAGTAATTTCGACAGTGGTAATATCAAGGTAATTGATGCAACCGATCCGCTTAATATTCAATTAGAGATTAATAACGACCACAACTCTGAATTTTATCAGTGGTTTCACTTTCGATTAGAAACAACGCCTTACCAATTACATAAGCTTAATATTAATCAGCTTGAAAAATCAGCATACCCAGATGGGTGGGAAGGCTATCAAGCAGTCGCATCTTACGATCGCCAAACATGGTTTCGTGTTCCATCAAACTATGAAAATGGCACGCTAAGTTTTGAAATAGAGCCAGAGTGCGGCAGTGTTTATTTTGCTTACTTCGCACCATATAGCTATGACCGCCATTTAGATTTATTGTCGTGGGCGCAAATGCAAGGTGCTTGCCAACTTCAAACATTGGGTGAAACACTTGATGGGCGCGATATGAGCGTATTAAAAATTGGCGAGCCAAGCGAAGATAAAAAAGTAATTTGGGTAACAGCACGCCAGCATCCAGGTGAAACTATGGCAGAGTGGTTTGTAGAGGGATTACTCCATAAGTTACTTGATGATGAAGACCCACATGCTGCCGCATTGTTATCAAAGGCTGTATTTTACATCGTGCCAAATATGAACCCAGATGGCAGTGTACGTGGTCATTTACGTACTAATGCTAAAGGTGTTAACTTAAATCGCGAATGGCAAACACCTAGTATGGAAAATAGCCCAGAAGTGTATTTAGTCCTCAATAAAATGCGCGAAACAGGCTTAGATATGCACCTTGATATTCACGGTGATGAAGCCATTCCTTATAACTTTGTTGCTGGTAGCGAAGGTATTCCAAGTTACGATGAGCGACTTAAAAACTTAGAAGACAGCTTTAAAGCGGCGTTATTAACAATAACACCAGAGTTCCAAGACGAACACGGTTACCCGAAAGATGAGCCAGGCCAAGCTCTATTAACCGTTGCATCGTCGGCAACGGCTGAAGAGTTTAAAGCGCTTACATATACGATTGAAATGCCATTTAAAGACAATAACGATTTACCAGATCCTGATTACGGCTGGTCAGATCGTCGCTCGTACCAGTTTGGTCAAGACACGTTAGCAGCCATTGTTAATGTGGTAGATACGCTAAGATAGAGTATTGAAAAAAGGCATCAATTATTGATGCCTTTTTTATACACAAACTTAAAATTAATTAATATGTAAAATCGTTTTATAAACCCCTTCAATCAGAAGTCTATTTAAATTACTTTCTATAAACCTCCATTATATTCATACAAACCAAATACTGGTTAAATAACCCTCAAATAATACGTCGAAGCGCACGTTTTATCTGTAAATATGAAAATTAAGTGTTAACAAAGTTAGCTCACTTAAGTTAATATCAATAACAATCGAATTAAAGGTAGGCATATTTAAGCCCGATTTTTAATCGTTTTGTGTCGCGCATTCTGAGTAGCTAAAACAGAGTCTCGTAATTCATAATAAAAAATATAACTATAGAGGATATCCATGGAAGCTTTTGTAAGCGCTGTTAATGATGTTGTTTGGAGTAATGCCCTTATTTACTTATGCCTTGGCGCGGGCTTGTTTTATTCTGTATTAACTCGATTTGCCCAAGTCAGACATTTTAAAGAAATGTGTAAATTACTTTTTAGTCCTAACACATCTGAAAAAGGTATTTCTTCTTTTCAAGCACTTGCAGTGTCTCTATCGGGGCGAGTCGGTGTTGGTAACATTGCAGGTGTTGCTGCTGCTATCGGTTTTGGTGGCCCAGGGGCTATTTTCTGGATGTGGGTTGTTGCATTTTTAGGTGCAAGTACAGCCTTCGCTGAATCAACTCTTGGTCAAATTTATAAAGAAGAAGAAAACGGCCAATATCGTGGTGGTCCAGCGTATTACTTTGACCGTTGTTTAAAACAAAAATGGTTAGCTATCTTATTTGCTATTTCTGCCGTTGTTGCGTGTGGTGTTTTCCTACCCGGTGTACAAGCAAATGCGGTAGGTAACGCATTTACTCAAGTATTTGGCGACGGTACTATGGTGTCGACCAGCTTTGGCGATGTAGGCAGCTTTAAGCTAGTTGCGCTGGCTATTATTCTTATCGTTTTAGCATTTATCATTTTTGGTGGTATAAAACGTATTGCCAACTTTACTCAAATTGTTGTGCCATTTATGGCTTTGGGCTACATCGTGCTTGCCTTAATCGTAGTGTTTTTACATATCGATAGAGTGCCTGATATTTTTGCTATGATAATAAGCGACGCCTTTACTGCTCAAGCCGGATTTGGAGCTGCAATTGGCTGGGGTGTAAAGCGCGGAATATATTCAAATGAAGCGGGTCAAGGTACAGGTCCTCATGCAGCGTCTGCGGCAGAAGTAGACCACCCAGCGCAACAAGGTTTAGTTCAGGCTTTTTCAGTGTACGTAGATACCATCTTCGTATGTACTGCAACCGCACTAATGATTTTGTTAACACAACAATACAACATTGTTGGCGAGCTACCAGCTGGTCAATTTATTGTACAAAATGTTGATGCAGCAACTGAAGTAGGCTCTGCAGCATTTACGCAAATGGCTTTGTTTAGTGTATTTGGCGGTTTTGGTGAGGCATTTGTAGGTATTGCGTTATTCTTCTTTGCGTTCACTACTATTTTAGCTTACTACTTCATTGCGGAAACGAACATTGCTTACTTAAATCGTTACTTTAAAGGAAGTATTCCACTGGTTATTGTGAAGTTTGTGATCATGTTTATGGTAGCTTACGGAATGGTTAATAGCTCTGGGTATATTTGGAGCATTGGTGACATAGGTGTAGGCTTAATGGCGTGGATCAACATCTTAGGCATTTTAGCTATTTTCTTTGTCGCAAAACCGGCACTGTTATGTTTAAGCGATTACGAAGAGCAAAAGAAAAAAGGCGGTAAAATTACCTTTGACCCAATTAAGTTAGGTATAAAAAACGCTACTTTCTGGGAAAAACGCCTTGAAAAACAATCTAAAGATCCTGAGTAATTTAATACACAGTGTACTTGCAAGTTTGATTGGATAAATGGGTTTAAAACAATAAAAAGAAAGTTACATTATCTGTTATTGCTTTAAATTCAAAAAAGACAACAACAAATAAAACAAGTACAATAAAGGCGCCGCAAGGCGCTTTTTTTATGCGTAGTATGGAGAGATGTATGGCGATTATTCGTTGCCCAAAATGTGCAAAATCAATTTCAGATAAATACAAGCAATGTCCGCATTGCGAAAGTAACATTTCAGAGCTAAATGACGAGCAGGTTCAACAACTTCAGCGCGAACAGCAAATTAAAAAAAAGCAGATGTTTATAAATCACTCTTTCCTAGCACTTATTTTATTTTTGGGTGGTTTTTTCTGTTTATATTTTTTACAACCGCAAAAAGAAACCCTTGAGTGGTATGCTTACACCATCGCCATTGGCGTAGGGTGCATTTGGTATCTTATTAACCGTATTATTTTAGTGACTCTTAAAAAGAAAAGATGACATGAATATCGATAAACTCGTAGAAAATATTACTCCAGAATTATTTGAACGCCTGCAATATGGTGCATCCACTGGCAAATGGCCAGATGGCACTGTGTTATCAGATGAGCAAAAGCAACAAACAGTGCAGTTGGTTATGTTGTATCAAGCAAAGGTGGCTCAATCGAACGAGCAATTTACGATTGGTGCTAATGGTGAAATGATCCAAAAGACAAAAGCGCAACTACAAAAAGAATTCAAATCAGACAACGAAATAGCTAGGTTTAGTGAACATGATCTTTAAGCACCTTTTTACGCCAAAATGGAAACACCCTAAGCAACAGGTACGTCTTGATGCAATTGAAAAGCTAGATACGCAGCGCGATGCAAGTATTTTAAATACACTTGCATTAGAAGACAGCTCTGCAGAAATACGCCGAAAAGCGCTTCAAAAGGTAAATGATTTACCACTTTGGTGGAAAGCCTATAAGCAAGACCAAGCGTTGAAGGATATAGCTGAGCAGCAGATATCTAACGCGGTTTTAAACAGTGAAAGCACACTAACACCGCAAATTAAAAGTGAATATATAGAACGCTTTGCACCTGTAAAAACATTAGAAAAACTAGCGTTTGCAGAGAAAGAACTAAAAGTTCGCGTTAAATTACTTAAGCGTTTAGCAAACCCAAAATTAGTAGAAAAAGCTTTTAAAGAAGGCAGTGAAGAACTACAAAAGCAGCTAGTGGAGTTAGTTATTAACCACCAGCTTACCAAACCACTTGCTAAACATGCTAAAGGGGAAGCGAAAAGCACCCTTGATACGCATATTGAAAATGAGCGTCTGGCCAAAGAAATGCCACAAGAAGTTGAAAATTCAACGCGCGTTATTTTGGCAAAACTTAATGCGTTACGTGAAAAAACAGACTTTGCGTTGGTAAACCCACAAGCTGCTGAATTAATGGCTCAATGGCAAGCATTAGAGCTTAAATGGCTATCAGCAGAGCGAATAAAATCGCTAGATGAAAAGTACATAGCTATTACCAGCAAGCTTGATACTCATATAGCGCAACTTAAAGCTGAGCACGATAAAGAACAGCAACGTTTAGCATTAAAACAGCGTCAATTATTGGCATTAGCAACGCTTGAAGCATTAAGTGATGAAATTGAAAATGCGCTTCAATTAGGTTTAGAAACCCCAGAGCAAATTCAACAAGATTGGCTTGACGCTAAAGTAGCCCAAGCAAAACAAGCGATCGCAGAGACTGAGCTTGAAAATAACGCACAGTCTAAAGCGGTAATCGTAAGGCTTGAGGCTTTATTTTCACAAGTGGCTAAATTACCCGAGCTAACAACGGTAATTGCGCAATATAAAGAGGCATTGACCGCCTTACAACAAATTGAACCAGCGCAAAGCATTGAGCAATATGACGATATTCTTTCAGCGTTTAATCAAGCGTTTAAAGAAGCGCGTGGGCATATAGCTATGTTAGATAGCGCACTGCAAGGCAAGTTTAAAACTGAGTTAAACGCGCATAAAAAGCAGTTTTTAGTACCAATGAATGAGTTAGTTAAACCGCTTGAAAAAAATCAAAGCCAAGCAAAGCGAAAAGCTCGTGATGTTAAGCGCTTAATTGAAGAAGGCCGGTTCAATGTGGCATTTGGTGTATTTAAAGGTTTTGAAGAGCTATTTAATACATTAACAGCACGCTACCAGCAACCGCTTGAAAATATTAAAGCAGAGCTAGAGCAGCAGCTTGCTGACGCAAAAGATTGGCAAAAATACGCCGCTGCACCAAAGCGTGTTGCGTTACTTGAAGAAGTAGCCGCGTTAACCGAGCAAGAATGTACCGACCCGCAACAACGTGCAGAACAAGTAAAAATGTTTCGCACACGTTGGAATGAGCTTGGCCGATTAGATACAGATGAAGAAAAACAACAAGGTGTTCAGTTTGACGAACATATTGAATTGTTGTTTGCACCTTGTCGTAGTTACTTTGCCGAGCAAGAAAAAAACCGCGATGCAGCGAAGTTGCAACGAGAAAGCATCATTACTGATATGCACGCGCTTAGCACAGAGCCTACTAGCGAAGAAGGCTTTGATTGGAAACAGTTTGAAAGCCAATACAATAGGCTAAATAAAGCATGGCGCAGTGTAGGAAAAGTTGACCCTAAAACATATCGAGTTTTAAATGATCGCTATAAAAATGAGCAACAACAGGTGCTTGGTTTATTAAATGCGTTTCATAAAGGTAATGCTGCGCTTAAAAATGATTTAGTAGAACAAGCACAGCAGTTATCACAAAGTGACGACTTAGCAAGTGCTTGCCAGACGTTAAAGCAAATGCAGCAGCAATGGCAAACAATTGGCTTTGCGGGCTTGAAAGCCGAAAATGCGTTGTGGCAAAAGTTTCGTCAATATAACGATGAAGCATTTAGTAAGCGCAGCACTGAATTTGAGCAACAAAAGCTTGAACAGAATGAGTCAGACAAACAAGCCGCTGCAGAGCTTGCTGAATTAGAAGCGGTACTAGAGGCGGTTGAACAACGTGCGCAACTTCATGACCTAGAAACGAAGGTAAAGGGTTATGCACAATTCAGAACGCTTGCGCCAAAAGTGGCTACTTTGCTTAAAGCCATAGATGAAAAAGTGTCATTGCTTATGACTAAATCAGAGCAGGCTAACTTAGATGCTTTACTTAACGCGCTTCAAAATAATGAAGAAATACCTGCTCAGTATCAAGCACCGCTAAAAACAACGCTTAACGAAGAGCAACTTGTAACGCGTATGGAAATTTTAGCAAATGTGAGTTCGCCAAATGCATCACTTAGAATGGCAGAGCAAGTTGCTATGCTTGATGATAAACACCGTGGCGATCATGCTGATTTAAATTATTATTTAAAACAGTTGCTCGCGCTCAGTAACGGTTCAGTTGAACCTGACACACTAGCTCGATTAAAGACGACACTTGCAGCTTAATCATTAACATTACTTTAAATGTTGATTAAAACTTTAAAAGGCCGCTTAAATAGCGGCTTTTTATATCAACCAAACAAAGGATTTACCATGAGATTTTTATTACTTATTACTACGCTTTTTTTAACTGCCTGTAATAGCACGCAAGGTGTATCGGTATATTCATTTACAAATGCTGAAGTAGAAAGCGTATTAGCTAAAGAGTTGCCAAAATTAAGCGAAAAAGTAAAGCTAATGGGATTACCTGTTCAGCTTAACGTTAATGATTTAAGTGTTGATATAGGGCCAGATAATCGTGATGTTGTTTTACTTGGCGCTGACTCTAGCGCAGAGATCAACGCTTTTGCACTTAAGTACCCAATTCGTTTAAAGCTTCAAATAGAGGGCAGCCCATTTTACGATAGCGAGAAAAAAGCAGTGTTTTTGCGTAATATTAAACTACTGGGCTCAAGCGTTGATGCTGGTGGCTTTAGAGGCAACATTGGCGCGCTTGACGATCAAGCAATGGGTGTAATCAATACCTTTTTGGCTAACAACCCTGTATATACGTTAAACATGAACGATCCTAAAATGATGCTATTGAGCAAATTACCACTCGACATGAAAGTATCGCAAGGTGCAATTAAACTGGTTCCTAGGTTATAAATAACCAGGCTAATCAGATCGGCCTGCCTTAATTAATCGTATTAAATAACCTAACTATAAGCTAATTAGGTTCATTATATTATGGCAGCACCGCGTAACGTGCCCACATCGAGACTTTCTCGTTTTGCAAAATTAGGCTCATTAGCAACAGGCGTTGCGGGTAATATGCTGGTTGATGGCGCTAAAAGTGCACTAACAGGTAAGGGGTGGGATAACAAACGCTTACTTCTGCAGCCTAAAAATATTGAAAAACTTGCTGTGCAGCTCTCTCACTTACGCGGCGCAGCAATGAAATTAGGCCAGCTTCTATCTATGGATGCTGGTGACTTGCTCAGTCCTGAGCTCGCCCAGTTACTCGCTTTGTTGCGCTCTGACGCAAATCCAATGCCGCATAAGCAGCTGGTTGATGTTCTAAAAGAACAATGGGGAGACGACTGGCTTTCTCGTTTTTCTCATATTGAACTAAGACCTTTTGCAGCGGCTTCTATCGGGCAAGTGCATTTAGCGTATCAAGAAAATGGCGATAAGCTCGCAGTTAAAGTTCAGTACCCGGGTATTGCAAAGAGTGTTGAGAGCGACATAGATAACGTGATTACGCTGTTAACCCTATCGCGCCTATTACCTAAAGATCTCGACATTGAACCCCTTGTGAATGAGGCTAAGGCACAATTACTTGCAGAAGCAGATTACCTGCAAGAAGCAGATTATTTAATACGTTACAAAAATGCACTCAACGGCAATGCTCACTTTAAAGTGCCTGATGTTTACACTTCGCACAGTACGCAGCAAGTGCTTACAATGGAATATGTTAATGCTGAACCCATAGAGAGCATCACAGAGCAGCCACAAAGCCAGCGAAGTTTTGTTGCTGAGCAGCTTATTAATTTATTTTTTAAAGAAATGTTTGAATTTAAACTCATTCAAACGGATCCTAACTTTGCTAATTTTCATTATCAAACAGAGACGCAAAAAATCGTTTTATTTGATTTTGGTGCAACGCGAGAAATATCAACTGAGTTGAGTTCAGCTTATTTGGCGCTATTTAAAGCAGGTAGCGATAATAGCCGAGAGGGCGTATTAAAAGCAGCATCGCAAATTGGTTATTTTAAAGATGACATTATGGATAATTATAAAAATAACGTAATCGACTTGTTTTTAATGGCGTGCGAACCGCTCAGGCATGATGGTGAATTTGATTTTAAACATAGTGAGTTAGCACTTAAAATTAAGAATGCTGGGCTTGCACTTAGTGCCCAATCACAGCAGTGGCACACTCCACCAGTCGATGCGTTGTTTATACACCGAAAACTAGCCGGTTTGTATTTAATAGCTGCTCGTTTGGGGGCAAAAATTGATGTGCGTGCGCTTTTTAGTCATTTCGCATAAATGCTGAGCTAATATCGATACAAAGTTACTGGTGCAGTAATGTGTTAAAGTTGTCATAATGCTCGTGATATTTCGCGAGGTGTAGTTATGATAAAGCAATTTTTAAACGATCCAAAGTTATTACTTAATGCCGTGGGTGAGGGAATTTACGGATTCGACTTGTCTGGAAACGCTGTATTTGTAAACCCAGCAGCAGAGCGCATGACAGGGTGGAAGGCAGAGGAGCTACTAGGAAAAAAAATACACCAATATCACCACCATACTCGTGCCGATGGCACGCCTTACCCTGCAGATGAGTGTCAAATTTACTGTACCATGTTTGATGGTAAACGCCGTGAAGTTAACAATGAAGTGTTTTGGCGCAAAGACGGTAGCTCGTTTGCTGTTGAATATACATCCACTCCAGTGTATCGAAAAAATCAACTTATTGGTGCCGTTGCTATATTTCGTGATATATCGCAGCAGCAACAAACCCAAAATGATTTACAAAACGCACTTAAAAAAATAAAGCAGCTGAGTGAGCAGTTAAAAGACGAGAATAGCTATTTAATAGCAGAGTTGAATCAGGACTGGCAAGACTCTGGGCTTGTAGGGCAAAGCCATGTGTTCCAAACCATGTTAGAGCAAATCAAATTAGTGAGTGAAACCGACACTACCGTGCTTATTCTGGGAGAAAATGGCACAGGTAAAGAGCTAGTAGCACGCAATTTATATAGGTTAAGCAAACGCAGCAAGCATGCCTTTATTAAAGTAAATTGTGCAGCTTTTACACCAAGTTTATTGGAGTCTGAGCTGTTTGGGCATGAGAAAGGCGCTTTTACGGGGGCTAACGAACGTCGTAAAGGCCGATTTGAACTGGCCGATAAAGGCACACTTTTTTTAGATGAAATAGCCGAATTACCTCTAGAATCACAAAGTAAGCTACTAAGAGTGCTGCAAGAGCAAGAATTTGAACGGGTTGGTGGTAGCCAAACTTTGAGTGTAAATATTCGAGTTATAGCGGCTACAAACCGCGATTTGTGGCAAATGGTGCAAAAGGGCAGTTTTAGAATAGATTTATATTATCGACTTAATGTATTTCCTATTAAAGTGCCAGCCCTCAGAGAGCGAAAAGAAGATATTCCTTACTTATGCAGCAACCTCATACAGCAATTAAATAAACGCTTAGGGAAGCAGTTAAAAGGGCTAAGTAAAAAAGCAGTTACTAAGCTTCAAGCCTACGATTGGCCTGGTAACATAAGAGAGCTGCAAAATGTACTGGAGCGAGAAGCCATTTTGTCTAAACAATCTGTTTTACAGCTCAATCAACCACTCAATGGTGACACTACGCAAAATGTTGACGAGTCTCTTACCCTCGATGAGGCGCAAAGGCTGCATATAAGCCGTGTTTTAACACTTTGTAACGGGCAAATTTCTGGAAATAAAGGTGCTGCACTTAAGTTAGGGTTACCTGAAAGTACACTTCGCTCAAAAATGAGAAAGCTAGGAATTAGTAAATAATCGCGATATATAACGGCTTTCGTTATATATCACGATTATAAAAAGCGCGTGAATTATAAAGTTATTTAATATCAATAGATTAAATAAAGTTTCAGTTTGGTCTGAAAGTTGCAAATACTTAAACAACATCCGTTCTAATTAAGTAAGTAACATGAAGTTTGATATTAAAGAGCAAGACATGATCATTAAGCCCTATAACTCAGGGCCAATTTATATTCGCGAGCAAAAAGGCTTTTTTCAACGTATACGCCGTAATTTAGGCTGGTTGCTAATGTTAACGTTTATTGCCATTCCATGGATTCAATATAACGGTGAGCAGGCCGTACTGTTAGATGTCGCAACACAAACCTTTACTATTTTTGGATTAACACTTCTTCCTCAAGACTTTATGATTTTAGCCATGCTTTTTATGGTGGGAGCCTTTGCGTTATTTTTTGTTACTAATTGGCTTGGCCGAGTTTGGTGCGGTTACACGTGCCCGCAAACAATATGGATGTTGATGTTTACATGGGTTGAGCAACGAATAGAAGGTACACGCAATCAGCGCATTAAATTAGATAAGTCAAAATGGACATTTAGCACGTGGCGTAAAAAAATAGCTAAACACAGCGCGTGGATAGTTATTTCGGTTTTAACAGCGACCTCATTTATGGCGTATTTTATTCCGGCTAAAAATTTATACTTAGACATGCTTTCGTTTGATTGGTCTGGCATTACCACATTTTGGGTGCTTTTTTTTGCTGGGTGTACGTACGGTAATGCTGGTTTTTTAAGAGAAAAAATGTGCACCATTGCATGCCCGTATTCTCGTTTTCAGTCAGTGATGTTTGATAAAGATACCTTAGTTGTTACTTATGATGCTGAACGAGGAGAAAACCGTGGCCCACGTAAGCGTAAAGCTGATCCAAAGTCATTAAACTTAGGCGATTGTGTAGACTGTAATTTATGTGTGGAGGTATGCCCTGCGGGTATTGATATAAGAAATGGCTTGCAATATGAGTGCATAAACTGTGGTTTATGTATTGATGCCTGCGATGACACAATGAATAAGTTTGGCTACGACAAAGGCTTAATTAAATACGCGAGTGAAAAACAGATGGAAGGTAAAAAAACCAACCCATTTAGATTAAAGCTTGTTGGCTATGGTGCGTTAACTGCCTTACTTATCCTATCGATGTTTGCATGGATGATGCAGCGTACACCCATAGAGGCCTCAGTGCTTCGTGATAGAAACGCACTCTACAGAGTAAATTATGAGGGCCTAGTTGAAAACCCATACACACTAACCATTATTAACAAAACACAGCAATCAATGCACTACACAATCGCTATTGAGGGGTTACCTGGGGCAACGCTTAAAAGTCCAAAGGCAACACTCGTACAACCTGGTTTAATGAAAAAAATACCGGTTACGGTTACCGCTGATGGTTACGATATTAAACAAAAAGTAAGTAAATTAAGATTTGTAGTTACCGCGCAGGAAGATGCGAGTATTACCATCACCAAGGACAGTCAGTTTTATAAAAACTAAGTAGTTAAACGCCAAGTTGATTAAATAATTAATCCGCTTGGCTGTTTTTAAGGTGCTTAATAACGTATTGCTTGGCACTTTCAACCTCGCTAAATATACATTTAGTGCCGTCTCTGCCAACGCTATTTAAAACCCGCGACATTTGGCTGATTGCGATGGCCGATGTCATTACATACGCGCTGATGAAGCAATTTGCAGCTTGCATTTTTTTGCCAATTTTAGTGAGCAATAACTCGGCTTCAGGCGTCGCTGCCAATACCTTTCGTGAGTCGCTAATATAGCCCCAAGGGTCGCCATTAAATTGTGCAGTAGTATTAATGAGCTTTTCACCATACACACTTAGAATATCGGTATCGATGCTACCTGAAAATTCAGCAACGATTATGTTGTTATCTACATAAAAATTAACGTTGCCATAGTCATTTTTTAATGAAAAGTCATAATGCTCATTTTTATCTACTTGCAAGGCTTTCTCTCTATTTTATATGACAGACTTGTTACTACGTTTAATAAAACACACTTATGATAAACGTAGCAACTAGTAATTTAGCCTTCATTTCGTAAATAGTTTAAAGCACTGTCAATAACAGCAACTTGCGCTAGTATACATTGTTCACTGTTGGCTGAAGGGCTATCTGGGTAAACCTCTGTTGTTGTTACAAAAGGAGCATCAGTAAAGCCCATACATAAACCTAATTGGCGTGCTGCGTAATTTATAACGCCAAATTGTTCCTGTGGTACGCCAATTAATGCATTGTTTTCATCGCTTGGTGCAATATGCGTAACCTTTGCAACGCCCTCAATAATCACTTTTTGAAATTCTGGCTCTGGTTTTTTACTGTCAGCAACTAAGTAAAACCCATCAGGAATATTCCAATTTGTATTGGTTGTGCCTTCACGTGCTGCAAGTGCTGGCCTGAATTCACTGTTATCGGAGTCTGTTGTCTCGTGTAAATCAATGTGTGCTAGTAGATCAATATTTAATGATTTTACATAGGCCATTACCGCAGCCGACTCGTGTGCTGGGCTATTTTCGTAAAAGGAGCGGTTAGGATCTATTGCGCTTGGGTTCCAGCGGTTAATTGTTTCATACCCCCAAGGGCTAATACAGGGAGTAATAATTATATTAAAGTGTTTTGAATGTTTTAAAGCAGAGGTTTTTGCAAATCTAAGCGCGCCATGTACACCACTGGTTTCGTACCCATGCACGCCACCGGTAATTAAAACCGTTGGTTTGGTATCATCAAAATTAGGTGTTTGCAGGGCATATAATGGATAACAGCCATCGTTGTAATTAAGCTCACCATATTGCTCAACCGTTAATTTGCCTTTAAGCTCGTTAATTAACGTTAACACTTCATCTTGGTAGCTACGCTTTATAACTTGGCTCGCAAGCCATTGAGCTTTATCGTCGTCGTTCCATTTAGTACCGGGTGTGCCAATTGGGTATGTGCTGTCAGTCATTATAAAGCCTTGGTATATCAATATTTAATGAAATAAAGCGCTAGCTTAACGCTGACTAAAATAGCCTGCAACTTAATGCGACATATAGACATAATTGAGTTACTTCTTAAAAAACTAATCCAAAACTGTAATAAATAAAATTGAATTAAATACACCGTTAGTTATGTAAGCGAGGTATTTAGCCCAAGCCACTAAACTGATAAGCTTGCAGCGCATTTTGCCACTTTTAAGACTATTACTATGAGCAATCAAATTTTATTTAATAAATACATGCTATTAACAGCGATTTTTACACTAGTAAGTACTGTATTTTCGGTTGATTTAGCCGCGCAACAACAAAGCCAAACATTAGTTTTATTAGGATCAGAGCCACGCATGTGCGCTGAGAGTTCGTGTACTAGGAGTGAGAAGGTTGAAAATATAACCCAAAAATTATACTCACCTACTATTAATAAGATAAAGCTCATAGCAAAAAATTGGCCAACCAGTAGCCTTTCTAATAAAAAAGCGACACTAGATGTGCTAAAGCAATTACAAAAGAATGAACCTAAGCATGTGTCAAAGCAAAATTTACTGTGGCAGTGGCGTGACGTAGATAATTTGCAATTAGAAAGCTTATCGGTGCACGAATACAATTATGTGCTTGATATGCTCGAAGTGTCAGAAAGTAAGAATGATAAAAAAATAAATAGCAAAGCAATTAATACTTCACGCTATAAAAATAATGATATTTTACAATTTATTACCGGTAGCCTAAAAGTAAATAGCGCTAAACCGACCATGCTTGTTATTACTGCTGCGCGTCGTGATCCATACGCGTATGCTGAAGCGGCAACATCTCTTTTAGCAGAATCACAAATAAGTACCAAGTGGCTTGCATTAACGCCTGCACTTGCAAAGGCAATAACCACGGGTCGGTGCGATCAACTGCCTTCACTAAGAAACAGCGCTATGCAAGTGTATAACCGAGAGTCAATTTATCCTTCGCAAACTCAAACCGAATACGGCTTGTGTAAAAGTGGAGTAGTTGCATTAACCACATTAATAAAAAACAGTACCGGCGTTATGTTTCATAGTGGCGATACTGCGTTATTGCATAGCGTTTTATTTAATGATGAAAACGAGCCTTACCCATGGACAAATTCACTTATAACAAGCCCGGTTATTGTGGGAATAGGTGAGGGGAGCGCCATACAAGGTAATAGCTTAATTACAAATAAAAACGTAACAAGTACAAATGTACTAAAAGGGGAAACCCTGACCACTAAAAAGGGCTTAGCAACGTTTAATTATGGTGTGTTAAGTACGCACTTTAGTGAGCAAAACCAAACTTTTAAATTGGCCATGATGATTGACACTTTAAGCAACGGTAAAGCTACATCACAGTATGGTTTTGGTGTAGACGAGAATACCGCCTTGGTTGTCATAAAATCGCCAGAAGGTAATTTAATGACGGTCGTAGGTGAAAATGGTGTGGTCCATTTAACTCCCGAGGCAACAAACATTGCTATGCATCCCCCTGAGCAAAAGACAAATTCAAAACCTCAAAAATACCGCTATTCTTATTGGCCCTCTGGCAGTGTGATTGATATAAAAAATAACGATTTTACCCTAAGCCAGCGCAGTATTAGCCAAGCACTGCCAGCAATTAAAATACCGCCTTTACCAGTTCAGCGTTTTGGGAGCATATTGACGGATGCAAAATTACGGTCTCTTACCCAAGCCATGTGCCTCGCTCAAGAGCAAAGTGCGGTTGCTCAGCAAGATGAATTTTTAATTAGCCTGAATACAAATGCTGATACACGCTATGACCGAATAAACACCAAACCATTTGGTTGTGCTGTGAGTAATTTATCGCTGGTGGTCGAGTCGTTTTAAGTTTAAGGCGTAAATATTTGGATTTTAAGTATCAGCTCGATAAAATAACCAGCATTATGTATAACCACTTTGCATAAAGCAGAGAAATTAAAAGAGTTTTAAAATGAATAATGAAAGTGATGTAATCGATAACTTAGCTGATTTAGAGGCTTTTTTACTGGAAGTTGAAAGCGGCGGTTATGGGTTAAAAGGAGTATCTGGCGTTGGTATGGCCACTAAAAACTCAGACGGCACCCGTTTTATTGCCGTATTTGATGATAAACAGCAGCTATTATTGGCCCGCGGTATCACCGAAGATGTATATACTAATGGGCAAGATATGGTTCGTAACGGTGTAAAGCCCAAACACTAGTTACATATAAATCAATAAGCGCTATTTAGCGCTTTTTTTTTTGCAAAATTTAAAATGAGTTAAAACATCAAGCAAGGCTAAGAAATATAAAAGGTAAAAAACCGATTTAGGCTAAATAAATGAAGGCTTTACTGCATAACTCGCACATTAACGTATTTCGTTTACTAATTGACCATTTTCATATAATGCCGAATATTGGCGTTTATGCTCTTCAAATAGGTAGGTTCTTAACTGCTCTTTTCCGGTAATTATACGTGTAATTTTTGCTGCCATTCCTGATTTATTTTGCCTAATAGGCTCTATATCAATTGAAATACACTCTTCGTTTGGTAATGTAAACTGCACGTTTTTCATATTACCCAGTCGGCTGTTATCTTTTAGAGGTTTTAAAAATATCCCTGTGCTAGATATAGACTCAATATAAAAACCTTCACTTTTTATATTGAGCTGGCTCCAACGCCAACTGCGCTGTGTGCCTTTAGTATCAATAACTTCAGGCGCACTGAGTGTTGGGTTAATAACCCCAGAGGGATCTATTTTTAAATCAAGCGGAAACCACAATTGATAGTGCGCAACTTTTGCTAATAGCGTTAAGCTTGCATTACTTAATAGGTGCGCAATGCCTGCGGGTACACTACTTTGTAAAGTAAGCTTATGATTTGGTTTTACTTCCTGATCTTCTGGCTTAAATAAGTCAGAGATAAAGTTTAATTCTTCAGCTGAAAAGTCCATGTTCAACACCGTAAAAATAAAACCCTATCATATGTTAATTAAATAAAATGCTCAATAAGTGTGCAGCGTTATTTGTTTTCTTTACTATAGTTAAAGGCTTTGTGTGGATTTTAGGTAAAGTAAATGTCTAGCATTAGCTGTGCTTGTTACATTTTTAAAATTGAAAGCGTTCATTGTCATTCAAATTAGTTAAAAGCGAATAGCAACTTATTTAAAGTAAGATTTAGTGCCTTCAATGCGCTTTTTAAATCAAGAAGAGGTTTATTATTTTGCAGGTTCATTAAGTTGGCAATTTGCGTCTAGCAAAATATCGATTTTTAAGGTGGCTTTTAAAATACTTTGACCTATCAAGCAGGCGAGGAAAGCATAAAGTCTGGGTTTTAGACGTAATAGGCCGTTATTAAACTGTTGTTTAGAATGCCTTTTAACTAAATATATTTTTTAAAAAGTAGAGTGTGTGTTTAATTTTCAGGTGAATACCTGTTGGTGACTATTTTATAAACTAAAAGAGGAAGTTATGAATTGGTCGGTATGGAGAGATTCGAACTCTCGACCCCTGCCACCCCATGACAGTGCGCTACCAGGCTGCGCTACATACCGACGTTGAGTGCAATAGTACGTGTATTTTTTTAAAAATCAATAAGCGATTGTTTGTTTGGGTGTTTATTAGGCAAGTGAGCTAAAAAGCCCACTTAAGCTAGGTTATTTTTTTAGTCTTTATTCAACCAAGTTTTGATCGAGTCGTACATCTCATCACGTATCAACGGCTGTGCTTTTTTGTTAGGGTGTAACCCATCGTTTTGCATTAGCTCTGGTTTATCAGCGATATTGAGCATAAAAAAGTTTAATAAGTGCGTATTAGTTTCTTCGCTAATTTGGCTAAAGCTATCAGTAAACATTTTGCTGTAGCGAGGGCCGTAGTTAGGTGGAATGTAAATTTCCATCAGCGCGGTCATAGCATTAGCTGCTTGGCTTTTTTGTATCAGCGAGGTCAAATTAGCTTGCATTTTTTTTACCGGAAATCCGCGAAGACCGTCATTTGCACCAAGCTCTATAAGCACATGTGTTGGCTGGTATTGGGTAAGTAATGCATCTAAACGGCGCAGTGCACCGCCAGACGTTTCGCCACTAATGCTGGCGTTTACAAGTGCAATGTCGGCTTGCTCGTCATTGTACTTATCTTGTAACAATTTTACCCAGCCTTGCTCTTGTTGTAGGCCATAGGCTGCGCTTAAACTGTCACCAAGTATCAAAATCGTGTTGTCGGCTGCTGCACTCAGCGGTTTGATAACTAAAAATAAAATGAATACTAAACGAAGGATTGAATGAGTCATATGTCAGCGCTTTCTCAATTAAATATAATTCAAGTTAATGGTTTGTCTAAAATAGTAACTACCTTTGAAGGTGAGTTGCCCATCCTCAGCGACATCAGCTTTAATGTCAAGCACGGTGAGTCTGTTGCTATTGTTGGCACGTCGGGATCAGGTAAGTCTACTTTGTTGAGTTTATTAGCAGGCTTGGATACAGCGAGTAATGGCGAAATATTTTTAGACGGTGAGCCGCTTCATGATTTAGACGAAGAAGCGCGTGCAGCACTTCGTGCCGCTAAAATTGGTTTTGTATTTCAGTCTTTCATGTTGGTGCAAAGCTTAACCGCTCTTGAGAACGTAATGTTGCCTGCAGAGTTAGCGGGAAAAAGTGATGCTAAGGAGCAGGCACTTGCTTTGCTTGAAAAAGTAGGCCTAAGCCACCGAACAGATCATTACCCATCTCAGCTCTCGGGTGGTGAGCAGCAGCGTGTTGCTATTGCCCGCGCTTTTATTGGCACACCCAAAATTTTATTTGCCGATGAGCCTTCAGCTAACTTAGACAGTAAGAACGGCAAAATGATTGAGTCGCTGCTGTTCGACTTAAATTCTCAACATGGTACAACGCTAATTTTGGTGACGCACGATGAAGGACTCGCTCAAAAATGTGAGCATATTATTCAGATAGAAGCGGGCTTACTTGTAAAAAGTGAAGCAGAGGACGTTGCAAATGTGGGCTAAATTAGCGCTTAAATTATTTGCGCGAGAATTTCGAAGAGGTGAGCTAACGGTAATTAGTGCAGCTATTGCTTTAGCGGTATTAACTGTACTTACCTTGTCTATGGTGACAGATCGAATAGCACAAAGCATTGCACAAAAAAGCAGTGCGTTTATTGCTGCCGACCGAGTATTGGCAAGCAGCCATGCCATTGACATCGCTTTTATTGAGCAAGCTAAAAGTCAAAACTTACAAACTGCGCAAATGGTGTACTTCGACACCATGTTATTTGCTAATGATGAAATGCAATTTAGCTCGGTGAAAGCAGCGTCAGACGCATACCCGTTAAAAGGGCAGCTAAAAGTAAAAAATACATTGCTGGGTGAAACGGTTATTGCAAACGGCGGCCCGAACCCAGGTAATGTATGGCTCAGTGAGTCTGTTTTTTACTCGCTAAACATTGACATTGGCTCACAAGTTGAGCTAGGTGCTGCGTTATTTAATGTTGAAAAAGTGATTGTTGAGGAGCCTGATGCGCCATTTAATGTATTTTCAAGTAGCCGTCGTGTATTAATAAATATTGCAGATGTGCCAAAAACAGAGGTTGTTCAGCCTGGGAGCCGTGTTTTTTATCGTCAGCTCTATGCCGGTAGTGAAGACGACATAAACAGCTTTTATGACTGGTTAAAGCCACAAATGAAAGAAAACCAACAATGGTACGGTGTTAAAGATCGTCAATCACCAATTTCAAACAGTTTAAACCGAGCAGAGAGTTTTTTATTGTTAGCGGGTTTACTAGGTATTATTTTGGCTGCAGTAGCGATTGCTGTATCAGCCAAACGATACTGCGAGCGCCAATATGACCCTGTTGCGATGATGAAAACACTGGGCGGCAGTCGTTCAATGATCCGCAAAATTTACATGCTTCACTTATTGCTTGTATGTGCAATGGCTGTGAGTATAGGTTTATTGATTGGTTATGGCTTGCAAGAAATAGCCACCGGATACCTTTCAAAAAGTATGGGAAGCGAATTGCCCATGGGTGGATTTAAGCCTTGGCTTGTAGCAATTAGTACGGGTGTAATTTGCGCCGTTATGTTTTCTATTAAACCGTTATTTGATTTGTTCGATATTCCGCCGCTTAGGGTACTGCGTCGTAATTTAGGTGACAAACTAGCGGTGAGCCGCGTGCACTTGGGTATGAGTGCATTGACCGTGTTTTTGTTAATGTGGTTATTTAGTAACAATATAAAAATAACGCTAATATTATTTATAACCACACTAACTTTAATTGGCGTGTTGTTTTTAATATCTAAACTTATATTTGGCGGTGGCCGGAAACTGGGTTTAAAACCAGGTAATAGTTGGTCATTGGCTATTGCGTCGATTCAAAAGCGTGCCAATGTAAATGCAGTTCAACTTATTAGTTTTTCGCTCGCCATTAAACTGCTTCTGTTTTTAGTTGTGCTTAAAAATGACATGATTGCTGATTGGCAGTCGCAATTACCAAGCGATGCGCCCAATGCATTTTTAGTTAATATTACGCAAAACGACCTTGAACCAATCAATAACTACCTTGCTGAGAAAGACATTTTAGTGTCTGACTTCTACCCAACGATTCGAGGGCGTGTTAACGCGGTAAATGGTGAGTTGGTTGCACGTGAAGTATCTCTTCAAGACAATGAGAAAAAAGATGAAGAAGCGCGTTCGGGTATTGGCCGTGAGCTAAACTTAACGTGGCTTAAAGATGTACCGGCTCAAAACGAGATAATTCAAGGTGAATGGTTTGGTGAAAACGTAGTGGCCGAGGCATCAGTTGAAGAGTCGATGTTAGAGCGCCTTGATGTTGAAATTGGCGACACACTTACCTTTTTAATTGGCGCGCAGTCGTTCGATGCTAAAATTACCAGCGTTCGTACAGTTAACTGGGCAACGCTTAAACCCAACTTCTTTATCATACTCAGCCCGGATGTACTTAAAGACTTTCCGGCGACTTATATTTCGTCGGTTAGGATAGAACCTGAGCAAAAGCGCGACTTTAGCCAACTGTTGCGCACCTATCCAACCATTACTGCAATCGATGTAGACAACTTTGTAAAGCAAATACAAACCACAATATCGCAAGTCTCACTTGCCATTGGTTTTGTACTTGCCATTGTTGTTTTGTGCGGTGCATTAGTACTCATTTCGCAAGTGCAAGCGAGCTTAGGTGAACGCATGCAAGAAATTGTAATTCTTAGAACATTAGGTGCTAAAAGCCGTTTAATTAAAAATGCGACCTTGTACGAGTTTTTATTATTGGGTGGGTTAGCCGGTTTAGTTGCTGCATTTTTTAGCGACTTAGCGCTTTTAATTGTGCAGCAACAAATGTTTGAACTTACGGGCAAGCTTCATCCACATATATGGATTATAGGCCCGCTTGCTGGTGGTTTATTTGTAGCCGGGTTGGGTTATTTAATGATTGCCCGTACCCTTAAACAAAACACCCAAGGGTTAGTTCGCGCTTTGGGGTAAACTAACTATTATTGCGTTTAAAATGCTCGCTATTTAAGCGAGCATTTTTGTTTTTGCTTGGTACTGGTATTTTATACAGTGCTCTGGCATTATTAGCCTAATTTACAATAAAAACAACGAGAATGTGATTTGGCCATTATTTTAGGGATCGACCCAGGATCGCGTTTGACTGGTTACGGTGTAGTTGCTCACCAAGGTGCTAAATTTACTTATTTAGGCAGTGGTTGTATAAAATTAGCCGATCATCCTTTTCCGGTACGCCTTAAAATGATTTACCAGGGTATCACTCAACTTGTTGAGCAGTTTTCACCTGAAACGTTTGCTATAGAAAAAGTATTTATGGCTCATAATCCCGATTCTGCATTAAAACTTGGCCAAGCGCGTGGTGCTGCCATTGTGGGTGCTGCAATGGCTGATTTGCCAGTGTTTGAGTATTCGGCAAGGCAAATTAAACAAGCTGTAGTAGGCAACGGTGGTGCAGACAAAAGCCAAGTACAGCATATGGTAAAAAATATTCTAAAATTACCAGGTACGCCTCAAGCCGATGCAGCAGATGCATTAGCAATAGCAATTTGCCATGCTCATTCAGAACAAAATTTAATTAAACTAGCGGGCAGCGCAAGCAAAACCGTTAGAGGACGCTTAAGGAAATAACAATGATAGGCCGCTTAAATGGTATTTTAGTTGAAAAACAACCCCCCGAAATTTTACTTGAAGTAAGCGGCGTGGGTTATGAAGTACAAATGCCAATGACCTGTTTTTACGACTTACCAAAAGTGGGTGAAAACACGATTGTTTATACTCATTTTGTAGTGCGTGAAGATGCGCAGTTACTGTTTGGTTTTAATAATAAAACAGAGCGCGCATTATTTAGAGAGCTTTTAAAAGCTAATGGGGTAGGGCCAAAACTCGGGCTCGCTATTTTATCGGGAATGTCGGCGCAACAGTTTGTTAGCTGTGTAAATAATGAAGATGCTACATCGCTGGTTAAATTACCGGGTGTGGGTAAAAAAACAGCTGAACGTTTAGTGCTTGAGATGAAAGACCGTCTAAAAGATTGGGGTAATGATTTATTTACACCATTTAGCGATAGCGCAGTGATAGAGCCTCACAGCGATGCATTAGTGGCTAATAATGCAGCGGATGATGCCGTTTCTGCACTTGTTGCATTAGGGTATAAATTGCCACAGGCACAAAAAGCAGTAAAATCGGTGAGTAAACCGGATATGTCTACTGAGGTTCTTATAAAAGAATCTTTAAAATCGATGTTGTGAGTAACCCATGATTGAAGCGGATCGCTTAATTGACGCGACTGAAAAAACAAATGAAGACTCGATTGACCGAGCAATTAGGCCAAAACTGTTGGCTGATTACCGAGGTCAACCGCATGTTAAGCAGCAAATGGAAATATTTATTGAAGCTGCACGCAGCCGCAATGAAGCGCTTGATCATTTATTAATATTTGGTCCGCCAGGTTTAGGAAAAACCACATTGGCGAATATTGTAGCAAACGAATTAAACGTAAATATTAAAACCACCTCAGGACCTGTACTTGAAAAAGCAGGCGATTTAGCGGCACTTCTTACAAACCTTGAAGAAGGTGATGTACTGTTTATCGACGAGATCCACAGGTTAAGCCCACAGGTTGAAGAAATACTTTACCCTGCAATGGAAGACTATCAGCTTGACATAATGATAGGTGAAGGCCCTGCTGCACGTTCTATCAAACTGGATTTGCCGCCATTTACGTTAATAGGCGCTACAACGCGTGCAGGCTCACTCACATCGCCACTACGTGACCGTTTTGGCATAGTGCAGCGTTTGGAGTTTTATTCAGTAGAGGATTTATCGCATATAGTGGGCCGGTCAGCTCATTATCTGGAGCTAGAAATGTGCGACGATGGGGCTAGTGAAATAGCTAAACGGTCACGGGGTACGCCGCGTATTGCTAATCGTTTATTGCGCCGTGTGCGAGATTATACTCAGGTTAAATCTGACGGCACTGTAAATGCAGAGGTTGCGCAGCAAGCACTCGACATGATTGATGTAGATAAAAGCGGTTTTGATTATATGGATCGTAAATATTTACTCGCCATCATTGAAAAGTTCATGGGTGGTCCCGTAGGGCTCGATAATTTAGCCGCTGCCATTGGTGAAGAGCGCGAAACAATAGAAGATGTTATTGAGCCGTTTTTAATTCAACAAGGGTTTATTCAGCGAACGCCGCGCGGCCGTATTGTGTCTGACAATGCGTACCATCATTTTGGCTTGTTACCTAAAAAAGACTAATTTTAAACACCTTTCCTAAACCCTTGCTAAAAATAACCGTTAGCAAGGGCACGTCCGTTTATAACGTATTTTATCTACTAAAAGTCATTTGCCTTACCATTAACTAGCCTGAACTCTGGTTAACCAACAATTCACAGGGCGTTAAGGCGTGTGTGGCTATTGTGCCTTTCATAAAATTCAACATAGTCAGTGCTGACTATGACTGTTTAGGTTTAGTGCAAAATTTCTGGCTCAATAAACAATATTAAATGAATCTGTATATTTTGGTCTAGGCCAAATTTTAGGTAAAAAAAAGCCCGCAAATAATGCGGGCTAACAACAAGTTAAAGGAAGTAATCTGGGGGAACCATGTTTTACACTGTCAGGTTTTATCCAAATAGAGTAAAACAATGTAATACGACTTAAAATCATATTACTAAGAACAGGACATAATGAAACAGTTTCATTTAATGCGCTAGCTCGGTATGGAAGAATAATACGGAATATCTAAAAATTGTTCAAACTAGAAAATTTGTTTTTTCAGATAAAAAAAACTAATGTATTTAGTTTTGTTGTAGTTTGTAAATTGTTCGTTAAATAACCATATATTTTATAAGTTAATGAAAAATAGTACTTAAGTATATTTTTGTATAATTGTTCGGTATTAGTTTTAGTATTCTGGTAGGTAACGTTAACGTGGTTTTGCGTGTTTATGCATTAATTTTGAATAAATGGCGTGTTTTATGATGTTTATTTATATAATTACGCAGCTGAACCTGAGTTTTTATTTTGTTTGAATAAAAATTTATATAACCAGGCGTAAAAAATAAACAACATAGCCGATTTTTAACGTTTTTTGTTGGCTATTCATAGCAATATCGTTGTTAGTTTGAAATGGACTCGATACACTAGTTGCAACTAAATGACCTTAGTTGCGGTCATAATTGCACAAATCATTACAATTGACGTATTTTGATACTATTTAGGAGTTTAATGTGGGATCAGGGCTTAATTTTTTGGATCTAATTTTAGAAGCCAGTTTGCTTGTACAATTAGTAATGTTAGGGCTAGTTGCCATGTCGGTTATGTCGTGGGCTATTATTTTTCAACGTAAAAAAGCAATCTCTGATGCGCTTTCGAATGCTAAAAAGTTTGAGCAAAAGTTTTGGTCAGGCATTGATTTAAGTAAGCTTTATAACGAAATTTCATCTCGTAGTGCTCAGTCTCATGGTATTGAAGCGTTATTTACGGCAGGCTTTAAAGAATTTGCGCGACATAAAAAAAATACATTTCAAGGCGCAAGCATAGTCATGGAAGGTACGCATCGTTCAATGCGTGTAGCACTGTCACGTGAAATCGAAAAAATTGAAAAAAGTCTATCGTTCTTAGCAACGGTTGGTTCTATAAGTCCTTACATCGGTTTATTTGGCACTGTGTGGGGTATTATGAATGCCTTTATTGCATTGGGTGAAGTAAAACAAGCCACATTACAAATGGTTGCTCCGGGCATAGCAGAGGCTCTAATTGCTACGGCAATGGGCTTATTTGCTGCAATTCCGGCTGTAATTGCTTATAACCGTTTTTCAAACAGTGTTGAAAAGCTTGAATCTCACTACATCAACTTTATGGAAGAGTTTGCTAATATTTTACACCGTCAAGCAGCTACACAAATAGAGGCACAAGCGAATGTATCATCGTAAAAAGCGCCGCCCAGTAGCAGAAATTAATGTAGTACCTTATATCGATGTAATGTTGGTGCTGCTGATAATTTTCATGGCGACTGCGCCACTAATAACTCACGGTGTAAAAGTAGATTTACCAAAAATGGAAGAATCTGATTTAGTTGATACAAAAGATACACCACCAATCATTGCTTCTATTGATGCTGAGGGTAAATATTACGTCAGTGTAGGTACTGATCCAGAGGAACCAATGGAAGCACTCGATGTAGCCGCCGTGATCAAATTGCAGTTAATGAAAAATCCAGATGTACCTGTAATGATTAAAGGTTCTGGTAAAGTTTCTTATCAAGAAGTGTTATTGCTAATGGATTTTTTGAAAAACGCAGGTGTGCCGTCAGTGGGATTGATGACCGAATCCTTTGAGGGGAATTAACTGGATGAGTAGTGCATTAGTAAAATCGGTGGTATTGCATTTAGGTTTGGGCGGATTGTTGTACGCGTCAGCTAACATTCATGCACCAACCCCTAAAGTAATGGAAGTGACGTTAAACACAGCTATACCTGAACCCGACAAAGCGGTTTCTGCGGTAACGGTTGACCAAAAAATGGTTGAGCAAAAAATTGCTGAGCTACAAAAAAAAGAAAAAGATAAAAAGCGTGCTGAAGATAAGCGGATACGTGATTTAGAACGCAGGGCTGCTGATGCTCGCAAACAACGTGAATCTGAGGCTCGAAACATCAAAAAGCTTGAGCGTGAACGCAAAGCTAAAGAGAAAGAAAAAGCACAAGCTGAAGCTCAAGCAAAAAGGGCGCGTGAGATAGAGCAAAAAGAGCGTGCCAAAGCTAAGCAAGCAGAAAAGCAAAAACAAGAGGCCGAAAAGGCAGCAAAAGCGGCTGCAGATAAGCGTAAGCTTGAAGAAGAAGCGCTAAAAAAAGCAGAAGCTGAACGTATTAAGCGTGAGCAAGAAGCTAAAGAGCGTGCAGCCGAAGCTGAACGTAAGCGTCAACAAGCATTACAAGAACAAATATTACAAGAACAACTTGCTAAAGAGCAGGCTGCACGTAGTAAAATACGCCAGCAACAAGTTGCGAGTGAAGTTGACAAATACCGTGCTTTGATTATGGCGCGAATCCAACAAAACTTGTTAATTGATGAAAAAATGAAAAACCAACAATGTCGAGTGAATATTCGTCTTGGCTTTAATGGTTTAGTTACGCAAGTTAAGTCTTTAGGTGGTGATAAGTTAGTGTGTGAAGCCGCGCTCAGAGCGGTTCGTATGGCCGATACATTACCTGTGTCTAAAGACAGAGACGTGTTTGACCAGCTAAAAAATATTAACTTAACAATCAAGCCAGAATTTTAAAGGAATGATATGTTCAATAAACTAAGAGTAGCCTGTGTAGTATTGCTACTAGGGTTTCAAGGCATTGCAAATGCTGCACTTGAAATTGTAATTACCGAAGGTGTTGACGGCGCAAGGCCTATTGCTATTGTGCCATTTAAATACACCGGAATAGGTCCGATCCCACAAAAACTAAGTGATGTAATTGCAGCTGATTTAGTCCGAAGTGGTAAGTTTAAGCCGGTTGATGTTGCGCAAATGCCACAACAACCAAGCGAGGACCAAGCAATTGATTATGCCTCATGGGTTAATCAAGGTGTTGAGGCCGTTTTAGTTGGCCAAGTTGAACAGCAAACCGATGGCCGATACTTAGTCCGCTATGAATTAGTGGATGTAATTCGTGGTCAAATCACAGGTGGTAACACCCAAATGATGTCTAATGGGCAATTAGTAAAAAGCCAAGACCACATTTTAGAAGCCAGAGAAAGCGTTATTTCAGAAAGTGGGTTTCGCCGCTATTCACACCGCATTAGTGATGTGATTTATGAAAAACTAACAGGTGAAAAAGGTGCATTTTTAACTAAAATTGCCTATGTGATTGTGCGTGACGAAGACGATAAGCCGTATCAACTCGTTGTTGCCGATTACGATGGATTCAACGAACAAGTACTTTTGCGTTCTAAAGAGCCGTTAATGTCGCCCGCGTGGTCACCAGATGGTACCAAGCTTGCTTATGTAACGTTTGAAAATCGTCAAAGCCAAATATATATCCAAGACTTATATACAGGTAAGCGAGAAGTGGTAGCCAGCTATCGTGGGATTAATGGTGCGCCGCAGTTTTCACCTGATGGTAAAGAGCTTCTATTGGTCCTTTCAAAAGATAAAACAGGTGCAACAGAAATTTATTTACTAAACCTTGCAACGCGTAAAGAAACACGCCTAACAAACCACCGTAGCATAGATACTGAACCATCTTGGTACCCAAATGGTCAAGATATAGTGTTTACCTCGGAAAGGGGTGGTAATGCTCAGATTTATAAGTTAAATTTAAAAACTGGCAGATCAAAGCGCCTAACGTTTGATGGCGATATGAATCTTGCAGGGTCAGTTACGCCTGACAGTAAAGAATTAGTGATGGTTAATCGTACGAACGGTAAGTACCATCTTGCTAAAAAAGAGCTAGCTTCTGGCGCGTTTCAAGTATTAACGCGAACTCGCTTAGATGAATCACCGAGTATAGCGCCAAATGGCTCGATGATAATATACAGCACGCTCCATAATAACAAACAGGTACTGGCGTTAGTATCGATGGACGGCCGCTTTAAAGCACGATTACCTGTGCTAGACGGACAAGTAAAGGCGCCAGCTTGGTCGCCATATTTACAGTAATGTTACTGGTTTACTCAAAATAGGAATCTACTCAATGCAACTTAATAAAATACTTAAAGGCCTGCTAATTGCTGTGCCAGTAATGACATTAGCAGCTTGTAGCTCGTCTTTAGATATCGACGAAGGTGCTGCAAACCAATCTAATCAACCTGCTGTTGAGCAAACAACTAGCAACGATACAGTTGAAGTAGCAACAATTTCGCCTGAAGAACGTGCTGAAGAACAACTTCGTCAAAAATACGAAGCACTTCGTCAAGAGCAAGTAATCTACTTTGATTTTGATAAAGCGACAATTGAAAGCAAATATGCTGATTTACTTCGCGCACATGCTGACTTTTTAGTAAAAAACCCATCGGTTAAAGTATTAATTGAAGGCCATGCAGATGAGCGTGGCACGCCAGAGTACAATATTGCACTAGGTGAAAACCGTGGTCAGTCAGTTGAAAAATACCTGCTAAGCTTAGGTGTATCAGCTAGCCAAATGTCAGTAGTGAGCTACGGTGAAGAAAAACCAATGGTTAAGTCTCGCACTGAATCAGCTTTCGCTAAAAACCGCCGTGCGGTATTAGTTTACTAAGATAAGAGATATTATGAAGCCGAAAATTATTTTGGCAGCAATGATATTGAGCGGGAGCACCCAGTTATGGGCTGCTCCCGCTCCTGTTTCAGAAGCTGCGAGTTCACAGTCAAGTATTGAGAAGCGCTTAGCGTCGTTAGAAAGTATGATGCAATCGCGTAATTTCTTGCAAGCCGAGTTACAACAGCAACTTAATTTACTTCAAGATGAAGTAAGTCAAATTCGCGGAGTGACGGAAGAGCAAAGCTATAAACTAGAAAAAGTACTTCAGCGTCAGCGTGAGCTTTATCAAGAGATTGAAAACCGTGTTAGTCAAGCGTATTCACAGCCTGCAGCAGTCCCTGCAACCGACTATGCACAACCTAATGACTCACAAGCATATAGCAGTGATTTATCTGAGAATGAGGCTTACGAGCGTGCTGTTGCACTTATAATGAAAGATAAACGCTACGACCAGGCTATTCCAGAGTTTCAAACGTTCTTAAAAACATATCCAGAATCTGTGTATGCGTCAAACGCACACTATTGGTTAGGTCAATTATTAACAATTAAAAACGATGGGGTTAAAGCGGTTGATCACTTTAGAGTGGTTGTAAACGAATATCCAAATTCAAATAAACGCCCAGACGCCATGTTAAAATTAGGCACGCTTTTAAAAGAGCAAGGACTGACAGACGAATCGTTAAAAATACTTAACGAACTTGTTACGCAGTACCCAAGTACAACGGCTGCAAAATTAGCCACAGATCGCCTGTCTAATTAATTGAATCAGCTTGATTAGACTGCTTTTTGTCATAAGCGGTCTAAAATTGGTCAACTAGGCATAAAAACTTAAAAAAAGAGACAATTTCGGTTGCACTCATTTTATAAATAAGTATTATAAGCGCCCGCAGCAAACGAATGGTTACCCCACTCAAAATGTTGCAAAAAGAGCGGGTCATTAGCTCAGTTGGTAGAGCAGTTGACTTTTAATCAATTGGTCGATGGTTCGAATCCATCATGACCCACCATTTTAAAATGGTCTTTTATCGGCGGATTTACGTAGTATTCAAAGTTGTAAAATTAGAGCGGGTCATTAGCTCAGTTGGTAGAGCAGTTGACTTTTAATCAATTGGTCGATGGTTCGAATCCATCATGACCCACCATTTTTATAATGGTCTACAACAACTTTAATACAGCAGTTATACCAGAGCGGGTCATTAGCTCAGTTGGTAGAGCAGTTGACTTTTAATCAATTGGTCGATGGTTCGAATCCATCATGACCCACCACTTTTAAAGTGTCTGGATCGGCGGATTTACGCATTTATATTATTGAATAAGTTTATGAGCGGGTCATTAGCTCAGTTGGTAGAGCAGTTGACTTTTAATCAATTGGTCGATGGTTCGAATCCATCATGACCCACCACTTATTTTTAAGTGGTCATTTACTAAAGCATTAATTGCAATCAATAATTTAAAAAATATAGAATGGGTCATTAGCTCAGTTGGTAGAGCAGTTGACTTTTAATCAATTGGTCGATGGTTCGAATCCATCATGACCCACCATTCTATAACACTCTAATCGGCGGATTCACGCAAGTAAGCTTTTAAGTTTATATTTGAGCGGGTCATTAGCTCAGTTGGTAGAGCAGTTGACTTTTAATCAATTGGTCGATGGTTCGAATCCATCATGACCCACCATTTTCATGGAAATATATATTTATTAGTTAACACCAAGAGCGGGTCATTAGCTCAGTTGGTAGAGCAGTTGACTTTTAATCAATTGGTCGATGGTTCGAATCCATCATGACCCACCATTTTTGCTTTGTAAGTAAAAACTGGAACATCGGCGGATCTACGCAAACACTATCTTTTTAGTACGTACAATATTAGAGCGGGTCATTAGCTCAGTTGGTAGAGCAGTTGACTTTTAATCAATTGGTCGATGGTTCGAATCCATCATGACCCACCATCTTCTACATTCTTTTTTAAAATCCCATTCTGTTTTTTTATAAACAAGCTTAAGCAGTTTGCTGTTATTTATGTTTTTATTCTCGTATAATTCGCCGTAATTTATACACTGTAAATAAGTGGTCGAGAACATGAGTTTAGCGCAAACTATTATGCCTGAAGGCTATATTTTCCCTCCAAAGCCAGCACCGTTAACAAACGACGAGCAAGGCGAATACAAAGCACGTATTAAGCAATTACTTAAAGATAAAAACGCGGTACTCGTAGCGCATTATTATACTGATCCTGAAATCCAAGCCCTTGCCGAAGAAACTGGCGGTTGCGTTGCCGACTCTTTAGAAATGGCGCGCTTTGGTGCAAGACACGACGCTGATATGATCATCGTTGCAGGCGTTCGTTTTATGGGTGAAACTGCTAAAATTTTAACGCCAAACAAAACGGTTGTTATGCCAACACTTGAAGCAACATGCTCGCTAGACATCGGTTGTCCGATTGATGAGTTCTCAGCATTTTGCGATCAGCACCCTGATCGTAAAGTGGTGGTGTATGCAAACACCTCTACAGCGGTTAAAGCCCGTGCAGATTGGATTGTAACCTCATCGTGCGCGCTTGAAATTGTTGAGCACTTAGACGAGCAAGGCGAAAAAATCATTTGGGGCCCAGACAAGCACCTAGGCAGCTACATTCAAAAAAATACCGGCGCTGATATGATCATGTGGAATGGCGCATGTATTGTTCACGACGAGTTTAAAACTAAAGCATTGAAAGAGTTTAAGGCACTGCACCCAGATGCTGGCGTTTTAGTTCACCCAGAGTCACCTGCAGAAATAGTTGCACTTGCTGACGCCGTTGGATCTACAAGCCAGCTCATTAAAGCAGCGCAAACAATGGCGAATAAAAAGTTTATTGTTGCGACTGATCGCGGTATTTTTTATAAAATGCAACAGCTATGCCCAGAGAAAGAGTTCTTTGCCGCCCCTACGGCTGGTGAAGGCGCTTCTTGTAAAAGTTGTGCACATTGCCCGTGGATGGCAATGAATGGCTTAAAAGCGATTGAGGAGGCCTTAATAGACCCTCAAGGTAAAGAAGTATTTGTAGATATGGACTTGCGTGAAGGTGCACTTAAGTCACTTAACCGCATGCTAGACTTTACGGCGAGTATGGCTAAATAGTTTTTAGCAAATGTAAAGTAACTAGACTGATATAAAAAACGGCTAAGCCTTATGGTTTAGCCGTTTTTTATTGAAAAAGTAAATAACTGCACGATTAATAGCCATTCAACAGTACATATTTAAAAAGGCCTTGCACCTGCGTAACCTATTTCATACTATAACGCGCTGTTGCTAGGCAACACCGTGGAGGAATGGCTGAGTGGCTGAAGGCGCACGCCTGGAAAGTGTGTTTAGGTTAATCCCTAACGAGGGTTCGAATCCCTCTTCCTCCACCATCATTCAATATCAGGACGCCTTTGGGCGTCCTTTTTTGTGCTTTAAATCTGCTGGGTGGTATTGTGGTTAGTAGGCGTATTATTTTTACGAGCATATTTTGCCGCATACATTCTTTCATCAGCTAAAGTAAAACATGCTTTATAATCTGTGCACTCACTGCTGCTAGCAATGCCAAAGCTTAAACCAGATTGCGGCCACGTTTGCTTTAGTTGAATATGCGCTTTATTAAGTGCTTTAGATGTGTTGTCTGCCAATTTTTCTAGCTCGTTTAACGACGAAGCACAACACAAACATATAAACTCATCGCCTCCAGTTCTATACACATCTCCTAGGTTGGCCAGTTCTTTTTTAATTAATTCAGTGACATTGATAAGTAGTTTGTCGCCACTGGCATGCCCTAATTGATCGTTTATTGTTTTCATACCATCGCAGTCAATAAATACTATTAAGTAATAATGACCTATGGAATTTAGCTTTTCTTGTAGTAATAAACGATTGCCTACTTTTGTGAGTGGGTCAATACGTGATTGCTCAAGGGCATTAATATAATCGTTTTGCTTTATTTTCAGCCATTCGGATAATGAAAGTAATATACAAATACAATCAATAGCGAGGGCAACAAGCACCCAAAGTTCAGCTGAAGCCGTTACGAATAAATTAAGATGAGATAAAATAAAGACAACAAGTGATAGGCTGTAAACAATATTACCGGTTAAAAAGTACTTTGCTCTAAAATCGTTTAAGCTCAACATTTTAAAGCCGAGCACTAACGTTAGTACCACCCATATTGCTGCTAAAGTGTGTGCTAAATAAAATACCCAATGAAAGGGTAGTACTAGGTTTATAAAGCCACTAATAAAAGCGACATAAGAAAAATACTTTAAAAATTGGCTTATTCGTGTTTTTTCAACCGTATGAAAATTAAATAAGTAATAGGCAAAGGCGCTGGCTGAAGATATCGCAAACGAAAAAATATACATACCAAAATAATGTGAGTTTATGCTTTTAAAGCTGTAAAACACGCCAAAAACCCCAGCCGCAAACGCCCAACCAATTCCGTGTAAGCCAATATAACCTGCACAATATAACGCAACGTTTTGACCTGTTTTTAAATAAAGAATGAATGCCATGCAGGCAAGGGTGAGCATAATGGTGATGGACATTATACTGAGTGAATTTATAAAAAACTGCTGGTATATAAATGTAGGCTCATCTAAAAAGGTTACACTCACTGGTTTGGCGTAATGACGTGCATTTAAATAAAGCCACAGTACGCCTTGAGAATTTGTTTCTAGGTTTAATTGAAACGCTTGTCCATGCATTATAATTGCTGACTGCGACAAACAACCCTGAGAAAAATCAGCAATTAAACGAATTCCCTGTGTATCTTGCCAATAAGCAAAACCACCATCTAGGTAGTTTGCTTGGGGTAATACAAACCAGCGTTCTTCATTCAGAGTCGACAGTGGTATTTTAGCAACAGCGGGTCCACGCATTTCAGATAAAGAAACAAGAGGGCTTTGCTTATTTTGATATGCACTGATTATTTGTTCACCCGAAACAGGTGACTTTATATTAACTTGTTGCCAAATAGCTGGCCCAATTTTTTTAATTTGTTCATCATTAAGCGATTGAGCTAATGTACTAAAAGACAATAGGGTCAACAATATACATAAATATAAACTAAATAATCTAAGCATACTCCCCCTTTAATTTGCTTATGTGCTTATGTAAAAAATACTTTATAAGTATTTATATAACCATTTAATACCCAATATGTCAGTTTTTAAGGTATTTCGGCTTTAGCTATTTTTAATATGTAATGCGTTTATTAGTTTTTGTTTTTCAATAGGTTTTGATACGTACCCATCAAAAAACTGTTCATAAAGTTGCTTTTGTTCAGAGAGCACATTGGCTGTAAGTGCAATGACTGTTTGTGATGCATCTATCCTTTTTATGGCTTTACACGCTTCAAAGCCATCCATTTTTGGCATTTGTATGTCCATTAAAATTATATGAGGTGATAGCTTTTTGTATAAGTCTATTGCTTCATAACCATTATTAGCAATGACTAATTTAGCACCTGTAGGCTCAAGAAAAGAGCTCACAATTATTTGGTTAATTTTATTATCTTCAGCAATCAAAATAACTTTATTACTTAGATCGGGAAAATCTAAATTTTCAGTATTATCATTGCTTGGTATGTTGTCAGCTTGTTCTAACGGTAGGTATATATAAAACTGGCTACCAACACCTTCTTCGCTTGTTACTTTTATGTCACCGTCCATAAGGTTTATAAGCGACTTCGTAATTGGCAATCCAAGCCCTGTTCCACCATATTCACGCGTGGTTGAAGACTCTGCTTGTTCAAATCTCTCAAAGAGCCTGTTTACAACATTTTTTGGAATACCAATACCTGTGTCTGAAACAATAGCGCAAACTTGTTCATCGTCAGTTAGTTTAAACTCAACCGTTACACCTCCTTTGTGTGTAAACTTAATTGCGTTGTATATTATGTTTAAAAACACCTGCCTTATTCTTACAGCATCACCACGCCAGTATTTATGATGAATCGTTGATTTAAATTTTAGATAAATATTCTTTTCTTGGGCAGGTACTAATAAATCAGACTCTAAATGATGAATTAATTCGTCCAGCTCAAACACCTTCTGCTCAAGAGAAAGTTTACCGGCTTCGATTTTAGAAAAATCCAGTATATCGTTAATAATAGTGGTTAATGAGCGAGTAGAGTAGAGTGCTTTTTTTAAGTAGTCTGTTGATTTATCATTCATCGGTTGCTCTTGCAGTAACTGCAGAGTACCTAAAATACCATTCATGGGTGTACGTATTTCATGGCTCATGTTTGCTAAAAATTCAGATTTAGTCTTAGAGCTTTGCTCTGCGAGTTCCTTTGCATGAGCAAGCGCGTGCTCGTGTTTTATTTGCTGGGTTAAATCAAACGCAATGCCTAAAAAACCAACAACTTGAGCTCTGTTATTCAATAGCGACGTAACACTTAAGCTCACTTGAATATGCCTACCTTTAGAGTCTACATAGGTCCATTGATTAACATCGGGTTCTGTGGGGGTTGCTTTTACAATTAATGTTTCAAATCCAGGACTCACTATTTTATTGAGCTCAATACTCAGTTGTTTTGCTTTGCTTATCAGTTCTGTTTCTAAATGAAATATGCCACAGGTTTTTTTACCCACTACATCAAATGCCTTGTAGCCCAGTAACTTCTCTGCGGCAGGGTTAAACTCGGTGATTAAACCGTTTATGTCGGTAGCTATAATAGAGTAGCTAGCACTGTCTAAAATACTACGCTGTAACATACTAATATCAGCTATTTGCTGAGTTCGCAGTTTTACATCGGTTTCTAGTTTTAAATTGGCTTGTTCAAGAATATTTTTATGTGCTTGTTCGGCTTCACGTCTTAAATTTTCTTTTTGGGCTTTTCGAAAAAATTGTAACTGTATTGCAAGCACAATTAACATAGCAATGAGTGTTAAAAAAATACCATTCACGAGTGCTTGATACTGATAGGGCAAATGCAGGTTTTCTACAAACGCGTAAGAGCCATGCAACGTTATTTGCCACTCACGACCAATCACTTTAGTCACAGTGGATACTTTAAATTCAGTGTTATTTGCTGGATTGCCGTATGTAAAAAAGGCCACATCGGTTGCATCGTTGAGATCGCTAATGGTTAAGTAGTTTTCATCAATATCAAATAATGAGTTTAAAATATTGTCTATAAGCAAAGGGGAGTATGCCCAGCCATGCAGTGCTTCAAGGCGTTCATCGTTAGATGTAGGAGTGATCTTACTCTTATAAATAGGTAATAGAATCAAAAAACCATGGTGAGCTTTCTGATCTGCTTGGACTAACGTAATAGGTGCAGATAATTGCGCATTATCTGCAAAAACTGCGCTTAATGCTGCACGTTTACGAATAGTTTCTGAGCCAATATCTAACCCTATTGCTTGTTTATTACCACTTTCAGGAAAAATATATTGGATCACAAAATGATCATTTTTATTTTCAGTAAGTGTTTTAAAATTAAATAGGCTATCGGGGCGTTCGCTTTGTGCTTTATTTATAAACTCGGCAAGTTCGTTATGTGTTACTTTTTTTATGTACCCAACGCCGTTAGCACCAGGAAACTCTTGGGCGTAATCTCTTGCGTTTGAATAACTCTTAATTGCGGTGTAGTTTAAATTTTCTATTCCAATACCCTGTATAAACCCTTTGAGGCCAAATAACCCGTATTGATATAACTCCATTCTGTTATTTATGCCTACGGATAAACTGGTTAACTTGCTATTTAGCGCAGCTGTTACTTTTGAGTCTAAGGTTTGTTGATGCTGAATTTGTTGAAAGTAAGTTAAAACAATACCTGTAGTGAGGATTACAACCTGAAGTAAAGTACTTAATAGCACCCCTTTATTAGCTCTACTTTGCAAAGCCATTTAGCAATCCTTTTGTATGGTATTTTTTGAGACTGTATTATTACCTAAGAGCTTTGAATATAGCATTTAATAGTTAAGTTACAAGCTAATAATTAACTAAACTCTTTGTTAAATAGTACGTTGCTTAATACTTTTATTTAGCGTGGGTTCTCAGCTAATACCGTATTTATAGGTATTTTTGTAATGAAAAAGGCTTTCTCTTAATCTATGCGTTAAAGCTTGCTGGTGATTTTTCGAAGTTTATGGGTAATTGTGTTACAACAATTAAATACAAAAGTTTTGGTTCATAACATGTACTCACTTTCACAATGGCAATTAAGCGGTCAATTTATAAATATAAACGGGCATCAAATTTTTACTAAAACGGCAGGGAATACACATAACCCCGCGCTTGTTTTAATTCACGGTTTTCCAAGTGCAAGCTGGGATTGGGAAGGTATGTGGGATGAACTCAGTAAACACTACTTTTTAGTGACACTTGATATGCTTGGTTTTGGGCTTTCGGATAAGCCATTTAAAGCGGATTATAAAATTGCAGAGCAAGCTGATTTATACACACATTTTTTACAGCGTTTAAATATAAGTAATGTACATATACTTGCCCACGACTATGGCGATACCGTTGCCCAAGAGCTATTAGCGAGGCAAGTGGCTAATCAAAGTGAAGTACATATACACAGTGTGTGCTTTTTGAATGGCGGGTTGTTTCCTCAAGCACATAAACCGATATTTATACAAAAGTTGTTACTTTCAAAGCTGGGCTGGATAGTCCCTAAGCTAATGAGTAAGCAAAAGTTTGCCAAAAATTTAACCTCCATATTTGGTGCAAACACGCCACCCGCACCTGTAGTTATAGATACGCTTTGGGCGCTTTTAAATCGCAATGATGGTTTACGTGTTATGCCAAAGCTAATTAATTACATTACACAGCGAAAGCAAAACGAGCAGCGCTGGGTTACAGCAATTATTAATAGCGATATACCGGTTACATTGATTGCAGGTGAGCAAGACCCAATATCAGGAAAACACATGCTCGAACAGTATGAAAAAATAATACCTAATGCCCGCACACAAGGCTTTGCTGAGCTTGGGCACTATCCGCAAGTTGAAGATGCTAAGGCAATCACTCAGGCATATTTAAATTTTAGAAAGCAGGTATAAAAAACGCGGCTATTGTAAAGCCGCGTCCATAAACTAAATAAAGTTATGCTAGTTACTTAGTATTTTTTCTTTGGTGCTTTTAGTTGCCTTTCAAATTCATCAGGAAATAAAATAGTGCCGTCGTCTTCCTCTGTCGGGAATACGGCAATAAGTAAGTCGTCTTCTTCAAGGCCGGGTGTCCATCGGCTGAACCAGTCATTAGTAGGGATTGCTTTAGGTGTGCATCCTTCCCAGTCGCCCGTTGCCCATGCTTGTGCAAATTCTCGTGTAGGCCATACAGGCACACAATCGTCATCTTCGTTAGTAAGCATTACACAGCCGTCGTCGTCATTTAAAATCCATACTTGCTTGTACTGTTGTACGGTTTCAAACATAAAAGCGAGACGCTTTTTGGCTCCAAGGCCTAAAATTACGTCGTGTTCTTCGGTTGCATTTACGCGTGTCATGATGGGCTCACTTTTGTTGCGGTCAATTTATATTTATAGCGTACAAGTATATCGAGTTATGTGACACCGTGTTGAAAACTTCACAATTATTTTTGTTATTTAGATCTGTTTTATGGGTTAGTCAGTATATTTTGAGCAAACATTCAAAATTGATCTTGAATGTTGCCTAAATGGCCGCACTTAGTATGCATACACTTAATCAAGGATTTATAAAATGAACACAGATTTACTTACACCATATCGATTAAATGACACGATTGAACTTAAAAATCGTGTATTAATGGCACCGCTTACACGTTGTATGGCTGACGAAAATTTAGTGCCAACGCAAGATATGGTTGAGTATTATGCTCGCCGCGCAGACACAGGTCTCATTATTAGCGAAGCGACAATTATTCGCCCAGACGGGCAAGGTTACCCAACTACGCCTGGTTTGTTTACACGCGAGCAAATTCAAGGTTGGAAAAAAGTGACCGACGCTGTGCATGCAAATGGTGGTAAAATGTTTGCTCAACTTTGGCATGTTGGCCGTGTTGCGCACCCCCACTTTTTTGATGGTGAAGTACTCGCACCTTCAGCAATTGGCGTAGAAGGTTCGGTACCCCGCATGCGCGAGCTGACTTATATAACACCAAAAGCGGCAACCATTGATGATATTAAATCGTTAATTGCAGATTTTGCCAAAGCCGCCGAAAACGCAATTGAAGCCGGTTTTGATGGTGTAGAAATTCATGGCGCAAACGGCTATTTAATTGATCAATTTTTACATTATGAAGCCAATGTACGTGAAGACGAGTACGGCCAAACACCGCAAAACATGGCTCGCTTTGCACTTGAGGTTACTGATGCAGTTATTGCTGCAGTAGGTAACGAGCGTACAGCACTGCGTGTAACACCTGGCGCCTACTTTAATATGAGTGAAGATAACCGCGACAAAGCGGTATTTGACTACTTACTACCTGAACTTGAAAAACGAAACCTTGCTTACTTGCACGGTGGTATTTTTGACGACAGCACAACATTCGAATCGCTAGAAGGCAAAACTACATCAGAGTTTTTACGTGCGGGATACAAAGGAGTACTTGTTGGTGTTGGTAGCTATAGCTTTGAGTCAGCTAAAGCAGCAATTAATGAAGGTAAGTTTGATTTAATTGCGATTGGCCGCCCGCTAATTGCAAACCCAGATTATATTAGTAAAGTATCAAACGGCGAAGAGTTAGTGCCTTACAGCGACGAGATGCTTGCTGAGCTTAAGTAATTTGTAGTAATTAAAAAAAAAGACACTTAATAGCTTTATTAAGTGTCTTTTTTTTTACATATTTTCGCCATTATTTTCTCATATTTGTTTAATCTTTATGTCAATAAAACAAAGCGTTATTGTCATATTTAAAAATCATACTGTGCCCGTTTTCATAATAAACCATTAATAAAATCAAACGGGACAACAATGTACGCTTTAAAGAGTAAATCGATTTTGAGCATGGCCATTGCCATGGCGGTATCAACATCTGCTTATGCTAACGACGAAACCACTATTGAAGAAGTAACGGTTGTGGCAAAGCCAACCAGTTACGCTAATAATGTGATTGAACCTGCCATGTTAGAGCAGCAAAGCACGGTTTCAAGTGTGTTGTCAGTCATTGATAATTTGCCAGGCATTAGCATAAATGAAGGTGATGCATTTGGCGGTGACGATTGGTCTACCACAATTACGATGCGTGGTTTTAGTATTGACGGGAATCAGCAACAGTTAGGTATGACAGTTGATGGCATTCCTAATGGTGGCTCTAACTATGGCGGCGGTGCAAAAGCAAATCGCTACTTAGACTCTGAAAACCTTGCAACCGTTGAAGTCGGACAAGGCACGTCTGATATTAAATCGGCTTCACTTGAAGCACTTGGCGGTACATTTAACTTTGTCAGTAAAGCACCAAGCCTTGAAAAAAGCACTACTTTTGCTTACACGTCGGGCAGTCACGATGCTACACGATATTACTTAAAACACGAAACGGGTACATTGTTTGATAACACCCAAGCTTACGTTAGTTACTCACAAACTGATACTAGCCGTTGGATTGGTTCGGGTAGCAATGGTGGTAAAGATAACCAACACGCTGAAGCTAAATTTGTTACTACATTAACGGATTTAACCATTACCGGTCGTATATCATACGACGACGTAAGCGAAACAAATTACAACAGCGTGAGTCTAGCCCAATTTGAGCAAACACCAGACTGGGATCAACTAACGTGGAATTGGACGGGTGTGCCGCATTTTGACCAAATGTTTGCAGAAGGTTGGGGTACACTTCGCGAAAATACGTTAGCGTATTTAAAGTTTGAATACGCTATTTCGCCAACGTCATTACTTACTGTTAGCCCTTATTATCATAAAAATTCAGGACGTGGCGATTGGATCCCACCTTACCTAACAACCCCAGTTGATGAAAATGGTAACCCAACAATCGAAGGTGGCTCAAATGCAGGGTCTTACGGTTTTACCGACAGTGAAGGTAATCCGCTTGCACCCAACGCAGATTGTACAGCTAGCTTAAGCTGGCCATGGGAATCTGGCCCGGGGTTAAACCCTGCGTGTTACGATGCAGGAGCAACACCGGTTATGTCGTATCGTCATACTCATTACAATAAAGATCGCTTAGGCGTAACAGCCCATTATGCCGCTACATTTGGTATGCACGACATAGAAGCGGGCTTTTGGTATGAACAAAGTGACCGCGACGAATCGCGCGATTGGCACAAAGTGATAGATGCACGTATTTATCACCACTACGACAGCACGCCTTACTGGACTCAATATAAAAATACCTTTGAAGCCGATACGCTAAAATGGTACGCACAAGATTCAATGGCATTTGGCGATTTAACGCTTAACGTAGGTGTTAAAAAATACCTCGTTGATATTGAAAAGTTCGACCATTACCAAAATGCAACAACTGCAAAAGTAAACAGTGACTCAGATATACTGTTTAGTGGTGGTATTGTTTACCAGTTAAATAACTCAACAGAGCTATTTACTAGTTATAGCGAAAATTTTGCAGCTATAAAAGATGGTGTGCTTGAGCGCGACAGCTCTGATTTATCAGCCATTGAACCAGAAACAGCTGAAAATATTGACTTAGGTGTTCGTTACCAAAATGATGCTCTTAAACTCACCGCTACAGCTTATTCAATTGAGTTTGATAACCGTATTACCTTTATTGCACCTGGCAGTGATACTGGCGGCATTGACTATACCATTGGTACTAATGGCTCTTACTTAAATGTAGGCGGTATTGAATCACAAGGGCTAGAGCTTTCAGCAAGCTACATGCTTAGCCCTGAGTGGAGTTTTTACAGCTCGTATACAAATAATAACTCAGAGTACAAAGGTGATGCGCCAGGTTTTGAAGCGGGTGATAAGGTTATAGACTCAGTGGATGACTTATTTGTGCTTTCTACCGATTATTACAGTGGCGATTTTCGCTTTGGTTTGTCGGCTAAATATACCGGTGAGCGTGGCGACGTAGATAGCTACACTGTGCTTGATTTAAATGCGGGTTACGCAGCACAAGTTGATGCAGGGCCATTTAAAGCTATCGATATTGCTTTTATTGTTTATAACGTAACAGATGAAAGCTACTTAGCCGGCGGCACAGGTAATGGTTCAACTTACTTTATAGGCTCGCCTCGCACTGCGGCAGTTACCTTTACAGCTACGTTTTAAGCAATCAATTACGTAAATATAAGCCCGTCACTTTGATGGGCTTTTTATTTAACGTGAGGTGAAAAATTCATGCATAAAATATTAAAAGTATTATTGGCGAGCTTTATTTTACTTGCCAGTTCTGTGTATGCGGATGACGCAAACGTTGTGCTTGTAACCCTTGATGGCGTGCGCTGGCAAGAAGTATTTAGTGGTGCTGATAAAAATCTTATTAGTAATAAAGACTTTGTTAAACGGCCGAGCGACTTAAGTAATGAATTTTGGGATGAAAATCCACACAAGCGTCAGCAATTATTAATGCCTTTTTTAACGCAAGTAGTGGCTAAACAAGGCATAATTATTGGCGACAGAACAAAGGGTTCTACAATGTCGGTTAGTAATCCGTGGTATTTTTCGTATCCCGGTTATAACGAAATCTTAAGTGGCGAAGTAGATGAAAACATTAACAGTAACGATAAAGTATATAACCCAAATAAAACTATTTTAGAGCGTTTAGACGCGCAAGCTGAATTTAAAAACAGCACCGCGTTATTTGGTAGCTGGGATGTGTTTCCATACATTGTAAATACCAAGCGCAGTAACGTATATGTAAATGCAGGGTTTATGCCCGTTGCAGAGGATTTATTTGCAAATGCGCCACTTTTAAATGCAATGCAAAAAGAAATTCCCAGCCCGTGGACAAATGTACGATTAGACAGTTTTACCTATCGTTTTGCTAAAGCCTACATGTTGGCTAAACAACCGAAGTTGCTGGTAATAAGCTTAGGTGAAACAGATGATTTTGCCCACGATGGTCATTACGATGCTTACTTAAAATCAGCGAAACAAAGCGATGCATTTTTAAAAGACTTATGGCAAACCATTCAAAGTACCCCTGGTTATAAAAACAAAACAACGCTTATTATTACTACTGACCACGGCCGAGGTACTCATGCAAGCGATTGGCAATACCATAGCTCTAAACAGGCCTTAGCCAATTCAGCGCAAGGTAAAAGGGCATTCCCAGAGGGAATTGTTGGTTCGGAGCATATTTGGCTTGGCGCAATCGGCCCTGCCATTAAAGGAAATGGCCTAATAAAAATTAAAAATGTTAAACAAGCGCAAATTGCCGCTACAGTGCTTGCGGCACTTGGTCAGCAACCACATATAATAAACCCCAATATGGCACCCGCTATTAAAGAGATTTTAAAATGAAAATGTTATTAAACCCTATTTTATATTCAACGCTTGCGTTGGTTGTTAGTGCAAGCGCGATGGCTGCACCATCAAAAATATTGTTTGGCTCGTGCGGGCATCAAGACAAAGACATCCCAATATTCGACACCATAAATAAAGAGCAGGGCGATCTGTTTATATTTTTAGGCGACAATATTTACGGCGACACCAATGACATGACAGTGCTTGCTAATAAATATCAAAAACTAGGTGCAAAACCCGGCTTTAAAACCCTACAAGAAAACACACCTATTATTGCAATGTGGGACGATCACGACTTTGGTCAAAACGACGCGGGGAAAGAATACCCTCATAAAGAAGAATCGCGACAAATTATGCTCGACTTTTGGGGCGAGCCTAAAAACACAGAGCGTAGAACACGCTCAGACGGTATTTATACCTCGTATATATATGGTGAAGGCGAGCAAACGGTGCAAGTGATTATGCCCGATTTACGTTGGAACCGTGACACACTTAATCATGTAAGCGAGCTTGAATATTACACCAAGCGTAAATTAAACAACCAAGGGCCTTATAGCCCAACAGAAGTTAAAGGCGCATCAATGCTAGGTGAAGCGCAGTGGCAGTGGCTCGAGCGCGAGCTTAAAAAACCTGCTGCTATTAAGCTTATTGCATCAAGCTTGCAGTTATTGCCTGATTTTACAGGCTGGGAGTCATGGGCAAACTTTCCAGAGGATCGAAATCGTTTATTTACGTTAATTAAAAAACATAAAGTAAATGGCGTGGTGATCATTAGTGGCGATACACATTGGGGGGAAATATCTAAATACAATCAAAACCTAGATTATCCGCTTATTGAGATGACCAGCTCAGGTTTGACTGAAAAATGGAAAGACGTCAGCCCAAATAAGCATCGCGTGGGCAATTACACGCACAATGTAAACTATGGTGATTTAAGCATTGATTGGAAACAACCCGACCCAGCTATCTCATTAAAACTCAAAGGGATTGACGGCAAGGTCATTATGCAAAGTAACTTTGGCCTTTCAAGTATTAGCCCTTATAAATAAGAGCGTGATATAAATAATAAACGCACAGTGATTAAAAAGTGATTAAAGTAAGTTCTGTGCGTTTATTTTTTGTTTAACTACCTTCTAACTTGCTGTTTTATTAACGTCATTTTCCCCTTATTGCTACCCCTATAATTGAAAATATCTTACACTGGTTTTACTTCAAGTAAGGACAGTGTCGTATGCTCAATATTATTCAATCAAACCGTATGGAAGCCCTGCAGGCACAGTTTCATCAACTGTTAAAGGTAAGCCCATTGCAAAGCCCGTTCGATAAAGAAGTGGTGCTGGTGCAATCTCCGGGTATGTCGCAGTGGCTAAAAATTGGCTTGAGTGAGCATTTAGGTGTGGCTGCTCAGGTTGATTTTCCGTTGCCATCAAGTTTCATTTGGCAACTATATCAGCAGCTATTACCTAATGTGCCTAAAGAGTCGGCCTTTAACAAACCTAACCTTGCATGGAAATTATTTTCAATTTTACCCACTTGTATTGACGAACCGCTTTATTTACCCCTAAAAACCTACTTAGAGGGCGATATTGATGGCCAAAAAACCTTTGCTCTATGTGAAAAAATAGCCGATGTGTACGACCAATACCTAATGTATCGACCGCACTGGATAGCAACTTGGGATAGCGGCAATGATGAACTTAATGACGTAGATGTCACCATTGCACCATGGCAGCCTGATTTATGGCGCCGAATTGTAAAATTAAGCAAAGAGCTGGGCCAAAGCCAATTTCACCGCGCAAATATGCAGGGGCAATTACTTGCTGCGTTGGAAAGTATGGACAACAGCTTATTACCTAAACGCATTAGTTTATTTGGTATATCAGCCATTGCTAATTCTCAGCTTGATGTGTTTGAAGCATTGAGCAAAAAAACAGAGGTGTTTTTATTCTTTTTCAACCCGAGTGAGCATTACTGGGGTGACATAATTGACGAAAAAACAGCGGCCAAAATAAATGCTAAATACGCCAAAATGCCGCTGGTGGAAGCGCAGCAAAAAAAACAATCTAACCCAGATGAAGACTATTACTTTATAGGTAACCCACTTTTATCGTCGTGGGGGAAGTTAGGTCGCGATTATTTTGAACAGCTAGTGCAACTTGATGCCCGTTGGATTGATGGCTTTATAGATGCTTTTGACACTACATTACTTGGGCAAGTACAAAGCGAAATTTATCAGCTTGCGTTTAAAGGGGAGTCGCTTACCGATAACAAAGAATGGTTTATAAACGATGAAGGTAAATTACCAGTCAGTGCAAACGATACCAGTATTACCCTTAGTGACTGCCATACACCGCTTAGAGAAGTTGAGCGATTACACGACTACTTACTTAATTTGTTTAACCAAAACCCTGCGCTTACCCCAAAAGACATTATTGTAATGATGCCCGATGTAGGCACATACAGCCCCTATATAGAAGCTGTATTTGGTGGTGCGCAAGGCAGCCGCTATATTCCCTACGCGTTAGCTGATTTAGCTATAGAGCAAGAAAAACCAGTACTAAGCTCGTTTGCCAGCTTAGCTAACTTACCGTTCTCGCGGTTTGGCGTATCAGATATTTTAGATTTACTCCAAGTAACTCAAATAGCCGAAAAGTTTGGCCTTGAAGCGCACGAGTACGAACAAATACAGTACTGGCTTGAACGCGTAGGTGTTAAATGGGGCATCAATGCCGAACATAAACACAGTTTTGATTTACCCGCCATTGAACTAAATACATGGCAGCATGGTTTAAACCGTTTATTACTGGGTATTGCCATGCGCGACGAGCAATGCCCATTTAATGGTATTTATAGCGCCGACGAAGTAGAAGGAATGGCGCTTGATACGCTTAATAAGCTGGTAGACTTTATCGATGTGCTTCAAAACTTTAAAGCCAAGCTTACCCCCGACGACACCCTCACTAATAAGGCGAAAATTTTAAGCGAGCTACTTGGCGCTGTTTACGAGAGTGAAAGCGACGACAGTTGGGATTTATTAGTGCTGCAAAAAGTGCTTGAAGATATTCAAAAGCACCACGATAACGGCGACTACAATCAAGCGGTGTCGCAGCGCATAGTTAGCTATTTAATAAAACAGGGTATACAAGAAAAAGGCGTCGGTCAGCGATTTTTAGTAGGGCAAGTAAATTTTTGTACGCTTATGCCCATGCGCGCCGTGCCATTTAAAGTAGTGTGCATGCTAGGTTTAAACGACGCTGACTACCCACGTAATGTGCAGCCTATTGGGTTTGATTTAGTACCACACTCTAAAAAACAAAAAGGTGACCGATCACGAAAATTAGATGACCGTTACCTATTTTTAGAGGCGCTACTTAGCGCCCGTGAAAATCTTTACATGAGCTATATTGGCCGCTCCTGCTTTGATAACCAACCCCGTATGCCATCAACCCTGGTGAGTGAGTTATTAGAATACATAGGGCGTAGTTTTACGCTGGGTGACGACTCATCTAAAGCATTACCGGCATGTTTGATTAGCCAGCAACACTTGCAACCGTTTAATGGCCACTACTACCAAGAAAATAAAAATAGTACCGTGCTTAATAATCATAGTTATAACCCAATTTGGTTGCCAAATGAGCCCATATTCCCAGAACCAGTTACCGCACTTGATGTAAAACCACCTGAACAGTTAGAGCTTGATGTATTTATACGCAGTGTTTGCAGCGCACAAGAAAGTTTTTACAATCAAACCTTGGGTTTACGCTTGCCGCAATATAACGAAGTAGCAAAAGATGAAGAGCCATTTAGTATTGATGCGCTGCGCCGTTACTTTTATTTAGACGAAATATTAGAAGCCACAATTAACGATACGCCAATGAGTACTGAGCAAATTTTGCAACGCGGCGAGTTACCGCAAGCGAATGTGGGAAGTTTAGTTTTACAAAGCATGCAACACCGCGTTGACGCGCTTGCAGGGCAGGTGAAAGAGCAAATAAAAGCGGGTAAAAGTGAGCCTATAGAGGTGTCGTTTAATATTCAAGGAACACAAATTCAGGGCTGGCTTAACCATATTTTTATGCAAAAGCAGGTGTTTTACCGTAGCGCCAGTATTAAAGCCAAAGACATGATTAGGGGCTTTATTTATCACCTTGTGGCACAAAGTTTGGGGCATAACCTCGAAACTTTATTACTTGGGCTTGATAAACAAATTAGCTTTGCGCCTATGGGCAAAGCCGACGCTGATTTAATTTTGGCAGATTGGTTTGAATTATACAAAGCACTGCGTAAAGAGCCTGTGGCGTTTTATCCGGTAAGTGGATACGAATACATAAAAACGGGTGGCGATATGGCAAAAGCGATGAATAAATTTAGTCCGCAATACATAGGCCGAGGTGAAGGTGAAAACCCCTACATTAGATTAACGGTGCAATCACTTAACGACTGCCAAGACGAGTTTATTAGCTGGAGCGAAAAGCTACTCGCGCCGTTATATGAGCATGCTAAGGAGAGTGACCATGCAAGCGCTTAATCCACTTACTATGCCACTCAAAGGGCAAAGTTTAATAGAAGCCAGTGCCGGTACGGGTAAAACGTATACCATTACCGGGTTATATTTACGCTATTTACTTGGTATGCAAATACCGGGTGAGCTTAATGCTCCTTTAAGCGTAGAACAGATTTTGGTAGTGACGTTTACCGACGCTGCTACTCAAGAAATTAAAGACCGTGTGCGTAACCGTATTATTGCAGCCAGAGATGCATTACTTGGGCAAACTCCAAACGATGAGTTAATTGAAGGCGTAATTGCCGCAGTAGATGACAAACATAGAGCCTTTGATTTACTGGACGCTGCCGCAAAATCGATGGATGAAGCCGCTATATTTACGATTCATGGCTTTTGTCAGCGAATGTTAAAGCAACATGCGTTTGAATCAGGTGTAGCATTTAATTTAGAGTTTATTTTAGACGAGCGCGACATACTGCTCGAAACAATAAAAGACTTTTGGCGTTCGTTTGTTTATCCACTGAGTGAAGACAGAACCGATGCTATTTTAGAGGTATTTGCAGCACCCGAGTCTTTATTTTCACAAGTAGCCAGTATTTTAAATAAAGCCAATGCGCACATAACACCGCAAATAAACTTAGATGATGTATGGCAAGCTCGTGATGAATACTTAACTCTCATCCCACAGTTTAAAAAAGATTGCCAAGAACACGGATTTACTGATGCTATTAAAGGCTCAGGCCTAAGTGGTGCTAAAACACCCGCTCGCAAAGCAAGCCTTGCAGCGCTTGATGCATTTTGTGCAAGCGGTGACGTGTTTTTTGAGTTTGGTACCAATAAGTATTCGTTTGAAATATGGAGTACCGAGAACTTAAGTGACACCACTAACTATAAAAAAAATCAGCCTTTGTTTACGCATCCGTTATTAAGTCAGTTTGATACCTTATCAGCGCTTAACAACGCCATGAACCAAGGTTTAAAAATAGCGTTGGTACAAGAAGCTGCACGCTGGGTAAAATCAGCCATTGTTAAGCGCAAGCAAGAGCAAAGTGTGATCACCCCCGACGACTTACTCACTAATTTATACACTGCACTTAATAATGAGCAAGGTGATGTGCTTGCGCAAAAGATTGCGCAGTTATTTCCGGTTGCTATGATAGATGAGTTTCAAGACACCGATCCGATTCAGTATGGTATTTTTAGTCAAATTTATGGCCAAGCCAATACTACACTTGCCATGATAGGCGATCCTAAACAAGCTATTTACGGTTTTAGAGGCGCAGATATATTTACGTATATAGGCGCAAAAAAGGCGGTAGACGAGCCTCAACAATTTACACTGGGCACAAATTTTCGCTCAAGCAACGATATAGTAAACAGCGTAAATAGTTTATTTAGCAAACACGACAACAGTTTTATTTATAACGATGTTATTCCGTTTAACAAAGTGAGCGCTAAGGGTAAAAAAGCAGATGAATCGTTTTTAATTGATGGTAAACCGGCTAACGCCTTTGAATTTAACGTGTTTGTAGATGAAGCCGCCGATGAAAAAAATAAACCCACCAGTAAAGGATTAGGGCAAGCACACCTAGCCACTTACTTTGCTAATAAAATAGTCACTTTGTTAGAACGCGCTAAACAGGGCACTGCGTGCATTGGCAAAACGCCAATAAGTGCGGCAGACATATGTATTTTGGTACGTGACCGCGTTGAAGCGCAAATAATGAAAAAGGCTTTGAGTGAGGCTAAAATTGCCAGTGTATATCTATCCCGCGACAGCGTGTTTAGCCAAGAGTTAAGCCATCATTTACTTAATTTTTTAACTGCATTACATGGTCAATATGACGAGTCATTACTTCGTGGTGTGCTCGCAGGACCGTTATTTTGTTTAAGCTATAACGATGTATACGCACTTGCCGATAACGAAAACGCTTGGCAAGAGCACTTAAACTTTTTTGCTCAGCTTAGCCATATTTGGCATAAGCAAGGGGCAATGGCCATGCTTGAGCGATTACTAAGCCATAATCAGTTAAGTGCTAAATGGCAAGGTTTAGGCTACAACGTGGAGCGGTGGCTTACCGACTTTAGACACCTTGGTGAAATATTACAGCAAAAACAAATTGAGCTTGAAGGCACATTACGCTTACTGCGCTGGTTTGCGCAAAAGGTGAGTCAACAAGATGGCGAAACCGTACAGGTACGTTTAGAAAGTGATGCCAACTTAGTTAAAATTGTGACAATGCATGCTTCAAAAGGGCTCGAATATCCATTGGTATTTATGCCGTTTGCCAGTGGTTATCGTGAAACTAAAGAAGCGCTTTATCATAAAAATGGCAAACTTATTTATGATTTAAGTAAGGATGAAGACGCACTCCAGCAGGCTGAAAAAGAGCGCTTAGCCGAAGATTTACGTTTATTGTATGTAGCGCTTACGCGCGCAGTGCATTTTTGTGCGCTGGGTGTTTATAACATAGGGCAAGGGCAAAGTAGTCGGTTAGCAATTCAAAGTAGTGCGCTTGGGCATGTGCTGTTCTCAGAGCTCGAAATTTCAAGCAGCCAAATATGGCGAACACATTTAAGTGAGTTTTGCGACAAGCACACATTTATGTGTTATCAGCAATTTACCTCTGAAGAATTACGCCAACAGGGAACCTTACAGTTTGCTAATACCGAGGTTGCTCAGCAAATTCTGAGTGTAAAAAATAGTAAGGCGCACATAGAACGAGATTGGCGTGCAACCAGCTTTAGTGCATTGAGTTTTAAAAAACACAGTGATGAATTAGCCCCAGGGCGAAGCGATGAAGATCACGAGAAAGACGAGTTTGCCGTTCAACAAGACGAACTCCCTTCACCTTTTAGTTTTCCTAAAGGGGCAAAGCCAGGAAGCTGTTTACACGAAATTTTTGAACAAATTGATTTTACAAGTCCCGTTGTTCATCCTACAAACAGCGAGCAAAATTTGTCACAGGTAATTAAACGGGCCTTTGAAAAATATCACATTAGCGACACATGGCAGCCAATTACCCAGCAGTGGGTGCTCGATGTACTAAATTGCCCATTGAATACTCAAACTGATTTAAGTTTAAGTAAGCTAGCGCCCAGTGACTGCTTAGTCGAAATGGAGTTTAATTTACCGCTGACTAGTTTAAGTGCCCCCAAGCTTAACGAAGTGCTCATTAAACACTTTGGCTTTGTGCAAAGTAAGCTGGATTTTTCTCATGTTAAAGGGCTTTTAAAAGGCTTTGTGGATTTAATATTTTGCTACCAAGGGAAATATTATATTTTAGATTATAAATCTAATTACTTAGGTAATACGCCTAAAGATTATGAACCCGAGCAGCTAGAGCAAGCCATGAGCAGCCATCAATACCATTTACAGTATTTAATATATACCGTAGCGCTGCATAGGCTATTAAAGCAACGCATCAGTGACTACTCAATTGAGCGTCACTTAGGGGGCGTGTATTACACCTTTTTACGTGGCATGCCAGCAGGGCAAGGTGTTTTCTTTAATCAATTGACACTAGAGCAAGTAACTATCTTAGATGGCTTATTTAGCCAAGGAGCCATGCTATGAGTGAGTTAAATCAACAGCCGGGTTTATTTGACTCGCTAGAAGAAGACGTTGAACAAACGCCTTTAGCGTATGAGCAACAGGCAGTATCTAATAGCGTGGTTACTGAAGTCCCTTTACTGGATTATTTACTAGGCGAAAATAGAATACGCGTCGTTGATGTAAAACTTGCGCAGTTACTCTCAAATACGGATGAAAGAACACATAATGAGCTGTTTTATATTGTATTATTGTTATGTATAGCCCAACAAAGCCAGCACAGTTGCTTAACATTAAACACCATAGACTGGGCCAATCCGTTTAATTTACGCCAAAGCGACTTTAATAAAGTTGAAGGAAATATTCCCACTACGTATAGCCCATTTGTGCAAGGGTTTAACCAACAAACTGCGTTAACCTATTTACAAAATCATCAAAGCGTTGGGGATGCCAAACCACTTCAGTTATTTGACCAACGCCTTTATTTTTCGCGTTTGGCAGCTTATGAGCACATACTTGCAGAGCGGCTATTAGGCATGAGTGAGCGAGCGCTTAATATTGATAGTCAAACTCTTACTGTTTTATTGCAGCATTATTTCCCAGAGCCCCCCGTGGCCGACGTTGACTGGCAAAAAGTGGCGTGCGCCATTGCAGCAACTAAAGGGTTTAGTGTAATAACCGGTGGGCCAGGAACAGGTAAAACAACCACAGTAACTAAGTTGCTGGCTATATTGCAATCGCTTTACAAAGCAGCGCCATTAAGCATAAAGCTGGTGGCACCGACGGGTAAAGCTGCGGCAAGGCTAAGTGAGTCTATTTTAGGGGCTAAAAATCAGCTAAGTAGTATACCCGACGATATTAAAGCGCTGATCCCTGATACCGCGCAAACTATTCATCGCTTATTGGGGGTAAAACCTTTTACTAATAAATTTAGACACAGTCAAAGCAATCCTCTGCACTTAGATGTTTTAATTATTGATGAAGCAAGCATGGTGGATTTATCGCTAATGGCGAAATTAATTGAAGCTTTGCCTGCTCATGCTCGATTAATACTGCTTGGTGATAAAGACCAACTTGCCTCGGTTGATACAGGCAGCGTTATGAGCGATTTGTGCCAAGGGCTAGCACTTGGGCGCACACCTAACTACTCAAAGCAGCGGTGTGATGAATTAAATGCGCTTTGTTTTGATGATCAGCCTACATTAATATCGCAGGGAAATAGCCTATTTAAACTAGCCGATTGCATTGCCTTTTTACAACGCAGTTACCGCTTTGACGCTAAAAGTGGCATAGGGCAACTGGCATTGGCAGTTAATACAAATAATAGTGGCTTATTAAATTATGTAGAGCAAGAAAGTGTTGATGGGCGTTTCAGTGATGTTATTTTGGATTACGACTTTATAGGTAAACCAATAGAAAACCTAGTAAATCGAGCAGCCAAACATTATGCACATTATTTAAATTTAATTGCCCAAGGTGAGAGTGTAGCCAAAGTGCATGCTGCGTTTGCAGGTTATCAATTATTGGCCGCAGTAAAAGAGGGCGACTACGGCGTTAATAGTTTGAATCAACGCATCGAACGCACCCTGCAGCAACAAGGGTTAATAAACGTAAACCCAAACCAGCGCCACTATAGTGGTATGCCCATAATGGTTAGCCAAAACGATTACCAATTAAAGCTCTTTAATGGCGATATTGGTATTTTAATGAATGATGAAGCTGGGCAGCTTAAGGCTATATTTATTGACGAGCAGGGCAGCACACGTGCATTTTCACCGGCTCGTTTACCCGCCCACGACAAAGTGTTTGCAATGACAATACATAAGTCTCAAGGGTCAGAATTTAGCTATACCGCAATGGTTTTACCGCCACTACAGCAGGCAAGTGTTGGGGTTAATCGCCAGCTTGTTTATACCGGAATTACCCGTGCTAAACATACTTTTGAGTTAGTTGCCGATAAAAAGGTACTGCAGTTAGCAATGAATAAAACTGTATCGCGCTCATCTGGTTTATATGAGCGGTTACAAGTGAAATAACCTTATGAAAACCTCATTTACAATAAATCGCATTACTACAAGTTCTGGCATATTTAGAGTAAAAGGGCTGTGGTGCACTCAATACGAAAACATCGATAGCGTAGAAATAACCTCGCTAAAAATAATGGGAACAGACGGTTGGGTACGTATAAGTCACCAATATGAAGAAAACGCCCAGTGCATAGAAACGTTATTACCTGCACTATTACTGCATTTAAAAGCGTAAATGGGGCTTAAACAGTGATTTTAGTAAAATAGCCCATCGTAAAGTTTGACTTATATGGAGGCTATATTAAAGTAATAAATGGTCCCAAATGTGTGTTAAGTGTTTACTTTACCATGTAAAAGTCTTGGTTTTGGTTGAACTTTAAGCAAATTATTTAACGCTAGGGCAAATTTCATTTATCACGTAGATAAATTAGCCTCTGCATTTATAAATTTCATACCTCGAGTATTAGTAAGGATATTAATGTTTTTTTCTAATAGTAAACAAAACGAAATAGCATCTTTAAAAGCAGAGCTTTACCCACTACAGCAAGTATGGGAAGGCCTTAATCGTGAAATGCTAGTAATTAATATTCTTTATGACGGACGAATTTCCCACGCAAACGAGCAGCTCCTTAATATGCTGGGCTATCGAGAAAATCATATTATTAATACTCCGCTTTTAGATATTATTTCTGAACATTCCCAGCACTCAGACGAGTACAAAAGCTTACAAAAAGCGATTAAAAAAGAGGGCCATTGGGGGGGCGCGTTACAATTTATTCGCCAAGACGGTCAAGTAGAGTGGTTACGTTTAATTGTTCACCCTGTAAAAGGAGAACAAGATCAGCTTTTATATTTTTCTATTTTTTGTACTGTATTAACCAAAACAATTTCAGCATCGCGTGAGCAAAGTGACACAATCAAGGCGATTTACCGATCAATGGCGGTTATTGAATTTGATTTAGAAGGACATGCATTAAAGGCTAATCAGCAATTTTTAGATGCAATGGGCTACAAAGAAAAAGAAATATTAGGTCAACATCACCGTATTTTTTGTGAGCGCGAAGAGTCAGAATCACAAGAGTATCAAGCCTTTTGGTCAAAACTCAGGCAAGGACAGTTTATAGCGTCTCGATTTAAACGTGTTGATAAGCATGGCAACATTGTCTGGTTAGAGGCCTCTTACAATCCTATTTCTAATGATGCCGGAAAGCTTTATAAAGTAATGAAGTTTGCGACTGTTATTACGGAGCAAGTAAACCGAGAAATTGCGATTTCTCAAGCTGCCGAAATTGCCTACAGCACCTCAACACAAACAGATAAAAAAGCAGAACAAGGCGCTGAAGTAATTAAAGACACAGTGGCTGTTATGACAGAGCTTGCTATAAATATGGAGCAAGCGGCCAGCGAAATCTCTGCATTGGATCAACAATCTCAACAAATAGCGAGCATTGTGCAAAGCATTAGTAGTATTGCTGAGCAAACTAATTTACTTGCACTCAATGCAGCTATTGAGGCCGCCCGTGCTGGTGAGCAAGGTCGGGGGTTTGCCGTTGTAGCAGACGAGGTTCGTTTACTCGCATCACGTACATCTAAAGCAACAGAGGAAATTGTTGAAGTTGTACAGCGTAACCAATCGCAAACCCAAAACACGGTAGATGTAATCGAAAAAGGAAAAGAAAAAGCAGAGCAAGGCTTAGCTTTATCTAAAGAGTCGGGCAATGTGATGAGTGAAATACAAAATGGTGCTCAAGAAGTTGTAAATGCTATAGGGCAATTTACAAGCGAGCTTAAAGGTCAATAAAGTCAGTTAAAAATTTTTGCCAAGGCTAAACCACGTTTAGGCTTGGCAAAATAGATTGCACTCCTCAGCTATATTTTTTACAAACCCACCATATAATTCCAAAAAAGACAATTTTTAAATTATTGATTAAAAATAAATTTTGTTTTGATCCAATATAAATGATAATAAATTGTTGCATTTTTGTTCTTTGTTCCTAATACTGGTCATTGTCTGGACTGATCAGTCATACTAATTTGCTTAACTAAGTACGTTACTAAAGGCAGGTAAAATAGGGTTATAACTCGCTGATACTAGAGTCAGGTTAATCCTGTAATGCTTAATTAATATTGAAGATCAGTAAAAAAAGACATTAATAGTGAATACCTTAACTAATAATATTTAACACACACATTAAGGAATTTTATGAACAACACACACACACACAAGTGGATAAAACCTCAGCATATAGTGGGCGCATGCCTTGCTATGCTAATGAGTTTTTCAGCTGTAAGTAAAGATCACAAAATAATATTAATTCATGGTTTACAGGTATCTCAAATAACCAATAAATCAGGTAGCGACGTTGTAAATGATGGCGAAACATATTGGCAGTCGTATTGGAATAACAGAGCAGATGAACGAATTGATTGGCCTGCCTACGAGCGTGTTGAAGGTAAAATAGCAACAGATTGGGTTTGGCCTAAATTAAAGCAGTTATCTCGCTCAAACTTATGTGCTGATGGCTGTGTATTAGTGACACACTCTACTGGGGACTTAATTGCTCGCCATATTATTGATAACCAAGCAAACTGGTTAGAAAACGCAGGGCTTTCTCCACTCAATATTGTTGCTACATTTGATTTAGCCGGTGCTGGTGGCGGTAGTGAACTTGCTGATGTTGCTGTAAGCGCACTTACAGGTGCATCGTGGAATTTTGCTATAGATGCAGCACTTAGATGGTGGCTAGGAAGCGATGTTACCGAAGCGGTTGGCGTGTTACACGATTTAAAAGTAAATAATGCGCGTAAAATATCTCCATTTCCAGATGCGCGTACACCTCGTTTACGTTTTGTTGCCGACGGTAATGAATACTTAGGGATCACAGGCGCATTTTTAAAAGGTAATGATGATTCGGTTGTTGCGTCGCACTCATCATGTGGTGCAAGCTCAGCACGATCATTTGGTAGCTGTAGCAGCAGTATTGATACTGATGGTCGATTAAAATCACAAAGTGATGCGGTAAATAGTTTTATGCCTAACCATTACCCTATGATGATGAGTGACAGCTACAGTCATAATGAAATTCATAACGCCCAGCGTAAAGGTAATGTAACCATTGCTATGAATAACATTAATGTCGACGGACAAAATGTTGGCTTTAATACATTTGATCAAACAACAGGGTCGTGGTTTTGGAAAAAGAACTACCGTTATATTAAAAACTCAAACACAACGAGTGCTTCTGCATTAATTTATAATGTGATCCCATAAACGTTAAATGTGCAGCTTAATTAAGCTGCACTTTTTATAAGGATTGAGCTATTAATGATAAAAAAAATCCTAGTAGTCGTTTCAGTAATGGCTGTATTGGCTTTATTAGTTTGGCCCTCTCAAGAAGAGGCTAAAGTTGAAGTCGCTGTTGTTAAGATAAAACAGCCTTTAACCGCTGAGAGTAAATTAAACATACAAGCAACCACTGCAAACTTACCCGCTAAATCACCACCAAAACAAAAAGTAACAACAGATTATAATAGCAACTTAGCAAAAGCAGCAGAGCAGGTTGCCACTCAATATGAGCGTGCGCTTAAATATCCGCCATATTCACAACCATTGTCTGAATTTGATGAAGACCGTTTAAAACCTAATCAATTTTACCCTGTTGAAAGTCCAATAGACGACAAAGGAAATGCGGTTACAGTCAGCCTTAGTAAATATAGATTTGTGTATCCAGAAGAAATAACATTAAAAGTCAGCGCAGGTGGCCTTAAAAATGTGAATGTAGAGCTTGCCAATACAGATACAAAAGAGACTGTAACAACCTATAAAAGTAATGCACAAGATGGCGAAGCCAATGTTATTTTTAAAGCTGAGGAAGACTATCCGCGAAATTTACAAATATTTGTTGAAGCAAATGTTGATGGAAAACAAATCCCTGTAGTGGCGCAAATTCAATATATGCCACCGAGTGCGACACTTATTGGTTTTGAGTCGGCATACCCACAAAGCGAAAACATGCTTATACCCGCCAATTTAAAAGTAGTAAAAAAGGGCTTGTACCGTATTCGGGCGAACCTTTTTACTGGCGACACACCACTTGCGCACTTGGTGAGTAAACAACGTTTAAGTGAAGGAAGCCAAACTATTGATTTAAAAGCGCACTGGTCAATTTTGCCGCAAGGCATGGCTGATATGCGTTTGAGTGGATTTGTAATTGAAAGGATGTCGCCAAGTCCTGGCGAGCGAAACAGTTTTGGTAATAGTGAAATTAGTCACTTTGATATAAATGACTTTCCTTTTGACAGTTTACAACAGCTGCCATACCAACCTAATGAGCAAGAAAAATTAAGCTTGGAATTTTTGAAAGGGTTAGCCGACGGTTAAACTAGTTTTGGGTTTGCTTTAATGCAAACCCAAAAATACAACTTAGTTAGCTTAAGTTAATTGTTACAACGCCAGCGTTTTCTTCGTCTGTATCGCTGTTGACAGGCACTTTAGGAATATCTGGCTTGTCGAGTGCAATATCGCCGCCATCAATCACTTCACCCGTTTTTAGGTTTTCAAAATCAAATAATTCAGCATCGGCTAAATGAGATGGCACAACATTTTGCATGGCTGTAAAAATACTCTCAATGCGACCCGGATGATCTTTATTCCATTGCGCTAACATGTTTTTTGTATGTTTACGCTGCAAGTTTTCTTGAGAGCCACACAAGTTACACGGAATGATAGGATAGCCTTGAGTAAACGCGTATTTGCTAATGTCTGCTTCTTTACAGTAGGCAAGCGGGCGGATAACCATATGCTCGCCGTTGTCGCTCATTAATTTAGCAGGCATACTTTTTAGTTTTCCACCATAAAACATGTTTAAAAACAGTGTTTCAATCATGTCGTCACGGTGATGACCAAGAGCAATTTTAGTTGCACCAAGCTCTTTAGCTGTGCGGTATAAAATACCACGGCGTAAGCGAGAACACAGCGAGCAGGTGGTTTTACCTTCAGGAATTATGTCGGTTACAATACTGTAGGTATCTTCTTCTACAATTTTGTACTCTACATCGAGTTTATCTAGGTACTCTGGCAATACATGTTCAGGGAAGCCGGGCTGCTTTTGGTCTAAATTAACAACTACAAGATCAAATTTAATGGGGGCAACACGTTTAAGGTGCTGCAGCATTTCAAGCATTGTATAGCTATCTTTACCACCAGAGAGGCAAACCATTATACGGTCACCTTCTTCAATCATGTTAAAGTCCATAACCGCTTGGCCAGTTAAACGGCGTAAACGCTTTTGTAACTTATTAAAGTTATATTGAGCTTTGGCTTGAGCTGAGTTAGACACTACGCCCCCTTAGTAAACAATGCAGCAAATTACTTGCTAGAAATAAAGGGGCGTATTATATGTTATTAGCATATCGGGAGCTACAGCAAAATTTATTAATCTTTTGCCAGTGGGCTAACGTAGCCGTCTGGTTTTAGTGCTAATACATCGCAGTCTAGGCTATCTATTACATGCTCTGCAGTATTGCCAACTAGCGCAGCACTTAACCCAGTTCGGCCAACAGTTCCAATAACCACTAATTCACTATTCAAACGATTTGCAATATCAGGAATTACATCTTCTGGTAAGCCTTCTTCAATAAAGCATTGCTCAGTAGTTAATGTAAATTCAGTAGCCAGTGCATTAGTTGATTCTATATGGTGTTTTTTAACTGATTCGTTGTAAAGACTTGGATTAAACTCTGGTATTTCAATAGCTATATTAATAGGGGTGGCAGGGTATGCATTGACTAAGTTAAGTTTTGCATTAGCAAGCTCACATAAAAATTGCGCGTCTTTAATTATTCGTTTGTTTAACGCTATATGCTGATCATTTTCGCTCACTGCGTTAACAGCAGCTAAAATATTGCCATTTTCAGGCCATGCCATTTCTTTTACAAATAATACTGGAGTAGGGCATTTACGCACCAAATGCCAATCTGTAGGGGTAAATATTACCGATTTTAGTGCGCCATGTTGATGAGTACTTTTAATGACTAAATCGTAATTTTGATCGATAACTGTTTCAATAATGGCTTCGTAAGGGCGGTTATGCCAAACGACTAATGTTTCAATATTTAAGTTATTGTAAGGTGAAACTAAATCGTTGAGCCAGAGTTCGCGGTCTTTTAAAACGGCTTCGCGCATCGCTTCACGCTCATCGCCTGAAAGCATCGTTGTCATTTCATAAGAGAAGTCATAGACCGTCATGAATGCTGTAATTGTTGCGCCAGATTTTTTTGCCAGTTCGACTGAGCGCGCTAAACCATGTTGCTCGTCTTTGGTGGGGTCAATAACCGCGAGAATGCGTTTAATTGTGTTCATGTGCTACTCCATTTATCTAACTGGTGTACTTTTAGTGTAACTCAAATACAAAACAGTTAAAGGCTTAGCACATAAATTGTTGTTCTATATCAATGTATACCTATTTAACAATGGCTGCTGCTTTAGCGAGTGCATCATTATCTAAAATAGTAATAAACTTGCCTTCTACTTTAATTAAATCGGCTTTTTGAAAGCGACTTAATAAACGGCTAATGGTTTCTACTGTCAGGCCTAAGTAATTACCTATTTCACCACGGGTCATAGTAAACCTAAACTCTTTACGCGAAAAACCACGCTCACCAAATCGCTCAGACAAGTTATAAATAAAACTAGCTAGGCGTTCTTCTGCCGATTTTTTGTTAAGCAGTAAAAGCATTTCTTGATCGTAGGTAATTTCACTGCTCATTAAACGCATTATTTGCTGGCGTAGTTTAGGTAATTTACCTGCAAGCTCGTCAAGAGTGTCGAAGGGAATTTCGCAAATCATTGAGGTTTCTAGGGCTTGAGAAAAGCTCTGATGTGCCATTTTACTAATGGCATCAAAACCAACTAAGTCACCTGCTAAATGAAAGCCTGTAATTTGCTCATCACCTTGCTCAGACAAGGTGTATGATTTAAATGAGCCAGAGCGTACAGCATAAATCGCTTTTAATGGTGCACCCGATTCAAATAAATAGTCACCTTTGTGTAATGGTTTTTTTCGCTCAATAATTTCGTCAAGCTTATCCATTTCTTGGCCATTTAACGAAAACGGTAAACACAACTGGCTTATGCTGCAGTTATTACAGCTAATAGCACAATTACCTTTAGCGCGACTTTGAGTGAAATCCATAATTTTATCCGTTTTAGTTTTTATATACAGGGGCAAATAAACCTGAAAAGGTTAGTAAATTTTAACATTAATGTACTAACTTGTCGGTTGCAATAATCAATAAGTAGATACCATACCAAATTATAACACTGCCTAATACTATTCGGGTCCAAGGATGATTTATAATGCTATTGAGTTTTTGCGCAGTGATCCCTACTGTGATCATGGCAGGAAATGTACCTAGTGCAAAACATAGCATAACCATTGCGCCATCAAATGCTGTGGGGCTCGTCATTGCCCAGGTTAGCGCTGAATAAACCAAACCGCACGGAAGCCAGCCCCATAAAGCCCCGTAGCCTATGGCTTTAACTGTTGAGTCAACCGGCATTAAATATTTGTTAAGCTTAACAATATGCCGCCAAATAAGTGTTTTACCCACTTTTTCAAGCCATTGAAGTGTAGGTCCTAAGCGCATTATGTAAACGCCTACCAACAGCATAAAAATTGCTGCAATAAATGAAAGCGTTATAGAAAATGATGTGTTTTGTTTAGCAAATTGGCTGCTTATACCCGCAACGAGTGAGCCTGCAAGCATGTAACTTATTGCTCGCCCTATATTATAAGCAAATGAATAGGTAAGTGTTTTACGTTTGTCGCTGGCTAATTGTAACGAGCTGGCAATTCCTCCACACATTGCTATGCAGTGGCCGCTGCCAATCAAACCCATTAAAAATGCGCTAATGTATAAAGGGTCAATCATTACTTTTGTTATGCTGCTCTTTGTCATCTTCAAACAAAATACTGTGGCCTTGTTTGTTCAAATCAGAAAACTGCTCGCTTCTTACCGCCCAAAAAAATACACCAATGGCAATAAGCACAAACAATATGGCAATGGGGATCAAAATATAAATTATGCTCATAACTTTAATAGCCTTAGTGAATTACAAATCACAATAATTGAGCTAGCAGACATACCAATGACGGCCATCCATGGAGCAACTAACCCAAGTGCTGCAAGCGGTAATATTGAACCATTATATAATAAAGACAATGTTAGGTTTTGTTTAATAATACGCCGGGTCTGTTTAGCTATATTGAGTAAGTGATCAATAGACGCTAAATCGCTATTTAGCAGTACAACATCGGCGCTGTTTTTTGATATATCAGCGCCAGTTTCCATTGCAATAGACAAATGGGCGCTTGCAAATACAGGGCTATCGTTTATGCCATCACCCACCATAGCTACCACCTCATTTTGAGATGAAAATGCCTCTACGGCTGTTTGTTTATCTTGTGGTGAGCAACCAGATTGCACGCTGTCTAAGTTTAATTGCTTAGCTACTTTTTTGCCGGCATCTGACGCATCGCCAGTAAGCATGTGGCAAGTTAATTGCTGCGCATGTAACGATTTAATTAAACTTTGAGCATCGTGCTTTACTTTATCTACAAAATAAAAACGTGCCACAACGCGTTTGTTTATATACAAACTGGCTTGCGCGTTTGTTTTTTGACTATCAAACCAACCACTTTTGCCTATAGCGTAGTGGGTGGTTTCATCTTGTGCACTAATCCCTAAACCTGCGTGCACTTCAATGTTATGAAGACTATGCTTTGCTGGAGTGTAGCCGTCAAATGCACTTGCAATCGGGTGCTCAGAAAAGCGCTCCAACATTGCTGCAATAGCCATTACATCATCCTTTGAGTAGCTGTTGTCGATAATATCTACTTCATCAAGGCTAAATTTACCTTGTGTGAGTGTGCCTGTTTTATCAAACGCAAATAAGGTTAGTTTTGAGAGGGTTTCAAGCACATGGGCTTGTTTTATTAAAATCCCCTTTTTGGTTAGGCTGGCAATTGCACAGGTTAGGGCTGTCGGTATTGCTAGGCTTAAAGCGCAAGGGCAGGTTGCGACTAATACTGAAATAGTAATCCAAAAAGCATGCTCGGGATCAATTTGATACCAACCAATGGCGGTCAACGAGGCAAATACCAACAAGCAAGCTACAAACCCTTGTGCTACTTTATCGGTTATTTCGACCAGCTTAGGCCGTTTTGTGAGCGCATTGTGTTGCAGACGAATAATTTGATTTAAAAGGGTGTTTTGGCCTATTTTATTTATTTTAATTTCAATAACACCATCGTGGTTTACACAGCCGGCATACACATTATGGCCTATGAACTTGTTAACCGGTTGGTGCTCGCCGGTCATCATTGATTCATCAACGGTCGTTTTACCTTTAATGAGTTCGCCGTCGGCGGGAATGGTTTCACCTGCTTTAATTAGCACAACATCATTAAGTTTAAGCTTTTTAGCCGCAATAATGAGTTCTTCACCACTATCTGTAAGCGTGCGAGCCGTTAGTGGTAGTAACTTTTGAAGGTTTGCTGTGTATTCACTCGCTTTTAAACGCGCTCTAAATTCTAAATATTTACCTAGTAATAATAAAAAGGTAAACATGCAAATAGATTCAAAATATACCTCACCAACTTGCATAACAGTTGCATAACAACTGGCTCCGTAGGCGCCAAAAATTGCTAAAGAAACAGGTAAATCCATATTAAGCTGTTTAGCTTTTAAGCCGTTAATTGCGTTGGTTAAGAAGGGCAGCGCACTATACAAAATAACAGGAGAAGCTAATACAAGGCTTATCCATCTAAAGTACTGTTCAAAATTACTATCCATACCTGAAAACATGCCAAAATACATGGCAAATGCAAACATCATTACTTGCATTGTCATTAGGCCTGCCACACCCAAGCGGCGAATGTATGCTTTTGCAGTTTGTTGTTTTTGTTGTGCTTCGGTATCGGCCTGAAATGGATATGCTTTGTAGCCTATTTTAGCCAAGGCGGTAATAACATCACTCAGGGGGGTCGCTGTTTTGTCCCATTGGATCATCGCACGGTTAGTTGAGGTATTTACATCCACCCGTTTTACAGTGTTTAAACTCAATAATTGCTTTTCTATAAGCCACGCACATGCGGCGCACGTAATGCCTTCAACACTCAGTAATACCTCTGAAATATTGTTACTTGTGGCTATAAATTCATCTTGAATATCTTCGTTGTCGTAACTTTTAATAAATGCCAATTGCTCAGGAACAAGTTGCTCTACTTTACCCGCACTGACTGTGCGGTATTTGTAGTAATCAGTCATTCCTTGCTCAACAATATTTTGCGCTACGGCCTGGCAGCCAATGCAACACATTGGCTGAGGGGTATCGTCTATTGATACTGTGGCGCTAAATCCCTTTGGCACACTTTCAAGGCAATGAAAGCAAGAATTAGACATAATAATAACTACTTATAGTTAGGCGTAACTAAAACGGTTTCAACCGTAGGTAGGGTAATGTTTTCTTTTAGTTTCCATGTTTTATCGATAGGTTCAACAAAAATGGAATAGGCACCTTCAGTGTAATTTTCAAGAAGTGCGGTGAATTCTTTGTTTGCATTAGCTGTAAGTGTCGCTTCAAAGTCGTGTGCTTTGATTGTGCGGTGATAAAACGATACTTTTAAAGCCGATACATTACTGCTATCGCCTTTGGTAAATTTAAAACTCACTCGGTCGTTAGTTACGGCTAATTCACCATGTAAGTAAAGTGCTTTTGCTTTCTCGAACTTACTGAGCTCTAAATTAATTGCTTTACCTTTTTTATAGTAATCATCAACGACCATATCTGGGCCATTGCCAATTGCCGTTATTAGTAAAGTAATACAGCCAACAATAGCTGCTAGCGGGAAAAAAATTAAAAACCAAGGCCAAAAGTTTTTATACCACGGAGTAGGTTGCATAGTGACTCTAATATTAGTTTCGAAGAGGTTATTTTATAGTAATTGTACGTAAAAGACTAAAAAAAAGCCTCCAAGTGGAGGCTTTTTTGATCTGGATTAATCTATTGAATTTAATAAATTAATTTATAAACATTCTATTAACAGCGTGCTTATTTATCTTGTGATAAGTTGTAAACGTACGCAGTTAAAAGGTGGATTTTATCTTCACCTAAAATGTCTTTCCACGCTGGCATTACACCGGCACGACCGTTAAGCAGTGTTTCTTCAACGGCACGTTGAGAACCACCGTATAACCATATGTTGTCGGTTAAGTTTGGTGCGCCAAACGGTAAGTTATGAGCAACAGAGCCTTTGCCGTCTGCACCGTGACACGCTGCACACATAGCAAACTTAGCTGCACCAGCGGCTGCATCTTTTTGGTTAACTGTACGACCAGAAAGGCTCAACACGTGTGCTGTCATTTCTTTTATACCTTGCTCACCTAATGCTGCACCCCAAGGAGGCATAGCTGCAACTCGACCAATTAGGAGTGTTTCTCTAATTTTGTCTGGTGTGCCACCATATAACCAATCTTTATCAGTTAGGTTAGGGAAGCCAATACCACCACGCGCGTCAGACCCGTGACATTGTGCACAGTTTTGAGAGAATAAACGCTGACCAATTTCTAGCGCTAATTGACCATCTGTTTGCTCATGCTCTGTGCCATTTTCAAGAGCTAGCTGCTGCGCTGCATCACCATCAATTTTAGATTGAACTAAATCTAAAACAGGTACTTTTGCAAGTCGGTTAAAAATAGGACCAAAACGCTCTTCTGCTGCTTCATACTCTTTATCAAGTTTTACAAAACGGCCTTCTTCAGCTGCTAACTTAACGGCTTCTTTCGATTCCGCTAAAGAGGTAATACCCTGGTTAGAGCTTGTCCATTTACCTAACCCTTCCCAGTTACCTAAACCTGGGTATGCTGCTAGGTAATAAACAGACCAAATAAACGTTGCGAAGAACATGTAAGTCCACCACTTAGGCAGCGGATTGTTCAGTTCGGTAATACCGTCATACTCATGCCCACAATCTTCACCTTCTTCAACACCAGCGTAGTTTTTTAAGTTCCACACTAATAGGCCAAAGATAATAAGTAAGCATGCTAGGGTTAAAACAATAACCCAAATACTCCAAAAGCTAGTCATTTTTCAGACTCCTTTTCCTCGTTAGAGAGTGTGTTGTTATGTTTTTTTTCATCTTCAAAAATGGCATTAGCGGCGTCGTCAAAACGATTTTTGGTACGCTTGCTGTATGCCCATACAACAATCACAATAAACAATACTAAAATTACCAGAGTTAAAATGCCTCTGTATGTTCCGTAATCCATAATAATTACTTCAAGTGCGTGCCAAGCTGTTGCAAATAAGCGATAAGGGCTTGCATTTCTGTTGCACCTTTACCGTCATTCATTGCATCAACTTTGGCAACGTCAGCTATTAGTTCTTCATCGCTACCGTAACCTAAACCCGGATGTTTTGGGTTTTCTGGGTTAATAGCGAATGTATCACGGAAAATTTGTAGTTTTTTCAGAGTTAAGCTGGTATCAACTGTGTTCTCTGCTAACCAAGGGAAACCTGGCATATTAGACTCAGGGACCACATCACGCGGGTTCACTAAATGAGCATAATGCCAATCGTCCGAGTAACGTTTACCAACACGAGCAAGGTCAGGTCCAGTACGTTTAGAACCCCATTGGAAAGGGTGATCCCATACTGACTCGCCTGCTACAGAGTAGTGGCCGTAACGTTCAACTTCGTCACGAAAAGGACGGATCATTTGTGAATGACAGTTATAACAACCTTCACGCACGTATATATCGCGGCCTTCCATTTCTAATGCATTTAGAGGACGTAAGCCATCTACTGGTTTTGTTGTGTCGTCTTGGAACATAAGTGGAGTAATTTCAACTAATGCACCAAAGCTAATAGCAAATACAGTCAGTATGGCCATAAGGCCAACGTTTTTTTCTACTATTTCATGTTTGTTTTGTGAATTTTTATTGCTCATCATCTCACTCCGTTATGCTAATTGTGCTTGCGCGTCTAACTTCAGTGATTCTTTTTCAGCTGAAATTGTACGGAAAACGTTATAAGCCATAACTAACATACCTGTTACGATGAATACACCGCCAACAAAACGCATTATGTAGAAAGGATGTGATGCTTCTAAAGACTGAACAAAGCTATACATTAATGTACCGTCAGCATTTACTGCACGCCACATAAGACCTTGCATTACACCTGAAATCCACATTGCAACAATGTATAAAACAACACCAACAGTGTGTAACCAGAAGTGTGTGTTAACAAGCTTAATGCTGTACATACGACCTTGTGCAAATAGTGCAGGGATAAGGTGATAAATAGCACCAATAGAAATCATAGCTACCCAACCAAGTGCACCTGAGTGAACGTGGCCTACAGTCCAATCTGTGTAATGAGATAATGCGTTCACAGATTTAATTGCCATCATTGGGCCTTCAAACGTAGACATACCGTAGAAAGATAATGATACAACTAAGAAGCGAAGTACTGGGTCAGTACGCAGTTTGTGCCATGCACCCGATAAGGTCATTATACCGTTAATCATGCCACCCCAAGATGGAACAAATAAGATAATAGACATAACCATACCTAAACTTTGCGTCCAATCTGGAAGTGCAGTGTAGTGAAGGTGATGAGGACCAGCCCAAATGTATAGAGATACAAGTGCCCAAAAGTGAACGACCGATAAACGGTAAGAGTATACAGGGCGACCTGCTTGTTTAGGTACAAAGTAGTACATCATACCTAAGAAACCAGCGGTTAATAAGAAACCTACAGCGTTATGACCGTACCACCATTGAACCATCGCATCTACTGCACCTGCGTAGATAGAGTATGATTTAGTTAACGATACAGGCACTGCCATGCTGTTCACAATGTGCAATACTGCAACAGTGATGATAAAGCCAGCATAGAACCAGTTAGCAACATAGATATGCGATACTTTACGTTTAATTAAAGTACCAAAAAATACAACTGCATAAATAATCCAAACAACAGCGATTAAAATATCGATTGGCCATTCTAGTTCAGCGTATTCTTTAGAGCTTGTAATACCTAATGGTAAAGTAATTACTGCTAATACAATAACTAGCTGCCAGCCCCAAAATGAAATTGCGGCAAGTTTGTCTGAGAAAAGGCGCGTTTGACAAGTACGTTGCACGACGTAATAAGACGTCGCAAAAAGTGCACTTGTACCAAATGCGAAAATTACTGCGTTCGTGTGTAACGGACGTAGTCGAGAGTAAGTTAACCATGGTGTATCAAAGTTAAGTGCTGGCCAAGCTAATTGGGCAGCAATCAGAACCCCAATACTCATGCCAACGATGCCCCAAATCACTGTCATAATAGCGAATTGGCGTACAACTTTATAGTTATACTCAGTTTGTGATGCTACTGTTTGGCTCATTTTCTGGCTTCCGCTGCAATAAATGCGTTTAGAAATGAATTACCCACTTAAAAAGTGGGGCCTACTATTACTTCACAAGCATGTTACCTAAAACGTTCAAAGCATGAATGCTTCAGAAAACAAACTCGAGAAACCCTAATTTTTGCGAGGGAAATAATAAATTTTTTGGCCTAAAAAAGATAGGTCAATTACGTAATATTATGACATCAATCAAACTTTGTGGCTTTGTTGTCTATTTTTTGATTAGCTGACTGCCTAAATTTGATTATTTAGTGGGCCATGCTTGTCATTTATAAGCTTGATTATTAGTATCTGCTTTTATTCGGAGCGAATTTTTATGAAAGCAACCCAACTATGTTATGTGTTTTTGCTACTTTTATTGTTGACCGCCTGTGATTTTGATAATCAAAAAGACGCAAGCATACATAAAAATTCAAACTGCGAACCTAACCAAGAATGTACCTTCCCAAATAAAGTGAAAGTGTGGCTCAGTGATCAATCTCTATCACCTGAAACACCTTTTACAATTTTCAGCAAATTACCCAACAATACAAAAATCAGCCAAGCAAAATTAAAAGGCGTAAGTATGTACATGGGATTTATCCCGCAGCAGTTTGTACAGCGAGGGGATTTGTGGCAAAGCGAAACCATGGTTGGCATTTGCTCAGAAAACAATATGCTTTGGACCCTTGAATTAACTGTTATAAATACAATCACTTCAACCGAAGATACCCTTAACTATTACTTTTATGTTACCTACTAACGAGCTTTAATAATATTACGAATTAACCAGTTAACCGATCACGTTTTATCCCAAATTTGTTGTTTACCTAAGCTTATAAACTTTTCTTTTTGATAGGTTCAAACTTGAACCTGTAATGCCAATGCGCAGCAAAACGTAATTAATTAAATGCACTAACCCTTTAGTCATTAGTGCTAAAATTTCAAAAAATACATCTAAAACTAATTTTTTAATTAGTCCTGTCAAAAGTGCGTAGTCACAAAGTTAAGCTCTCGCAAATGCCGTATTTATTCCAGCCAACTAATTTGATTTATAACCATAGTTAATATCAAAATCTCACGTTATTCATATAGTGTAGACCAAATTATGAGCAGTAATACCCACGCAAAATAAGCGAACTTATTATTCACTATGAACCAAAAGCTTTTCTTATGAGTTAGCAACTTTCAGGTGCTTTTACCTTTTTAATAATGGGGTGTGATTAAGTTGTTAATACCTGAATTATTGCTAAACAACAGGTGTAATTACATTTGATTACAAAGTAGAGGTGTTTGATTTCATCTGTACTTTAATTGTATAAAAATTATTTTAACTTATTAATTTTAAATTGTATTTTTATATTAACAATGAAACAAGTAGTAACCTTTGTACCTTTTTTAGGTTGGTCTTTTTTGTCTTTGTCAAAAACCACTCAAGCGTTAAGTTTTCGTTCAGTTAAGTGCGCTTAAGTTGCCTGCCGACTCATTCTTCTTATAACAAATGAGTTTTACCAATCTTGGTAAATTCCAACAAGTAGGATTCTTTCATGACTAAATCGACTCTTGGTCTAGCTGTAATAGCAGCCATCCCAATGTTTTCAAGTGTACATGTACTAGCAGCAGACGAAGCTGCAAATTCAATCGAAAAAATTCAGGTCACGGGTTCACGTATCAACCGTACTGATATGGAAACAGCCAGTCCAATTACCGTTATTGGCGATGACTTTATTGCAAAAAGTGGTTTCACTTCTGTTGCCGATATTCTCTCAACTCAGCCATCTGCTGCGGGTATAAGCCTTGGTGCTTCAAGTAATAATGGTTCAGGTGGTTCTGCAACTGTTAACTTACGTGGCATGGGGTCACAACGTACCCTAGTGTTATTAAATGGTCGTCGTATGGTTTCTTCTGGAACCGGTGCAGACTCTTCAGTTGATTTAAATACCATTCCTGTTGCAATGATCAAATCAATTGAAATCTTAAAAGATGGTGCATCAGCGGTGTATGGATCTGATGCAATTGCTGGTGTTGTTAACATTATCACTAAAAAAGATTTTGAAGGTACTGAGCTTAATGTTGAAGGAAGTCGCACAACTAAGGGTGATGGTAACAACTACGGTATTAGCTTATTACATGGCATGCAGGTTGCGGATGGTAACTTAGTTGTTGGTGCACAGTTTTCAAGCCGTGGCGAGGTGATCCAATCAGATCGTAGCTTTGTGCCTGCAGGGCAGTCTTCGTTTATTCCACAAGGTACGCTGGGCGGTAAAACATACGAAGGTAATGGTGAGTTTGCCGATAGAACAACATCGTACGACTTTACTACATCGAGTTATGCACAAACACCAAACGATCTGTACAGTTTATTTACAAGCTTTGATAAAGAGCTAGACGCTGATACCACATTCAATGTTGACCTTATGTATACACGCCGTGATTCATCACAGCAATTGGCACCTCAACCAGCCAGTGTAGATTTACTTACAGCAAACCTTGATAACGACTACACCAATGCGTTTATTGTCGACGGTGAGCTTGCCGATTCGCTAGAGTATCGCAGAAGAATGGTTGATGCTGGCCCACGAATATACGAGCAAACAACAGACACATATCGTGCATCAGTGGCATTACAAGGTGTCTTAGATAACGATGCAAGCTGGGATGTAAGTGCTACATACGGCAGAAACGATTCTAAAGATAAAGTACAAAACTCTATTAATGCAAGCCAAGTAGAGCAAAGTATTTACGCAAACCAAGCAGTTTGGTTTAGTGGTGATTCACTTAGCCGTGACTTTTTAACTGCTAACGATTCTATTTACACTGAAAGCAATGAAGGTGGAAATGAGCAGTTTATCTTATCTGCAGGTTACAGCGCACTTACTGATAACGATATTGGTTACGCAATAGGTATAGAGAACCGTTTTGAAAGTGGTTTTTACACACCTGATTTAATTACACAATTGGGCCAAAGTACAGCAGCACAGCAAGATCCTACTGAAGGTGACTATTCGGTACAGTCTATCTACTTTGAAACATCGATGCCGGTATTAGAAGTCGTGACACTTGAAGGGGCTGCACGTTACGATAATTACTCTACGTTTGGTGGTGAAACAACCTGGAAACTGGGTGCTACATGGGATGTAACAGATTCATTTATGGTTCGTTCTGTACTAGCCACCGGCTTTAGAGCGCCAAACGTTGCTGAACTATTTGGTGGCAACTCGGGCTCTTACGATTACCTAGCCGATCCATGGGGCAACGAGCAAGACGCACAAATTTTGGTAAATTACACCAGTGATGCAGACTTACAAGCAGAAGAAAGCCGTTCGTTTACCTTTGGTATGGTGTGGGAAGTAGTTGATGGTTTATCTACAACACTTGACTACTGGAAGTTTGACATTACAAACGCCATCACGCGTTTAGATGTACAAAACGAAATGAACAACTGTTTTGCGGGCGACACGCAATCGTGTGATTCGGTAAATATTACTCCAGCGGGTGATTTATCAAACTTAAGCTCAGCATTAACCAATGTTGGCTCTCAAAAAACGTCAGGTATTGATTGGAACATTGGTTATACCGCCGATAACTACCGTATTAACTTAGATACAACTTACTTGGTTGAATTTGAGCAAGATGATATTGATTATACGGGGACTATTGACGGTAACATTGGTGGCTACTCTAAAATCAAATCTAACTTATCTGTAAACTACGATTTGTCTGATGCGTTTAGTGTGCTTTATAACGCACGCTTTATTCGTGGCATGAGTGGCGACTACTACGGCGAGTCGTTCAGCACAGACAATATTATTTACCATGATATTTCAATGACGTACAACCTAAATGAGTCACTGAAAGTGACAGGTGGCATGAATAATATTTTTGATAAAGAGCCAGAAGAAGTACTAGGCGGAAATGACATGGGCACCGTACCTGAGATTTACGACGTAATTGGTTCACGAGTATTCGCAAGTATTAACTATAAGTTTTAACTGCAAACAAATACGTTAACCAGTGTTTAAGTTAAATATTTAAACGAGTAAGGCTCCGTGTTTACGGGGCCTTTTTTATTGAACAAATTACTGGAGGCAAGTAAACTAAAACGAATAGAAAAAGGAGAGTTGATTGTTAAAACAAGACGAAAATTTATCTTTTGTCATTGAGCCCGAGTTAAATGCGCGTTCAGAGCAGCGTATTGATCTGTACTTTTCTATTCCTAACGAAATGGGAATAAACCCTAAAACACTGAGCGAAGAATCTTACTTCAACAATCAGTTCAAATCTCACTTAGCTTACAACGCTAACAATATTCACTTGCCATTAGTACGAAGCCGTTTTGTAAGTAAAAACAAAGGCGAACAGCAAGACTACAGGCAAAATCTAAACTTATTTTGTTACCAAGTGCGTTTAGCGCTCGATGCTGATATTAAGGATGCGCTTAAGTTAAGCGAGGCAGAAGAGTTTTATAATCGTGCAAATGAATTATTTGAGCAAAGTGAAGGCCTATTAAAAAAGCTACGCCGTTATACGCCCGATGATGAAAAGTTACTGCCGTTTTATACAAACGCAGATAACTATCTGAGTTGGCACGTTGAGCAATCATTTTTAAAATTACTAGATGAAGGCCCGCGCAGTAGCGATTTTGCTAAAGAGCGGAACGACCTTTTACAATTTTGTAAAAGCGAAAACGTGTACAGAGCAGATAAAAACTATAACTCTGAAACCACCCTTCAAGACGCCAATCGAATCACAAATAAAATGCGTTTATTGCAACGTTTAATTGAGCATGGAGTAATACTTCAGCGCAATACTCGCTTTTTAAATAGTTACCTAAAGCGCTTGGTAAAAGGGACGGTAACGGCGGTTATTATGGCGTTTGTGATGCTGGTAATTCTTAATGCACGTTCCAGTTTTACAGAGGTAACAGCGACTCTTATTTTGATACTGGGTGTAATTTATGGTTTGCGTGAAATATTTAAAGAAGATATCACCCGTGTAATTTGGCGCGCAATAGTTCAAGGGCGGCCAAAATGGCGATTTACCTTTAAAAATAGTATTACCAAAGACAAAATAGCCAGCCAGTTTATTTGGCTTGAGTACACGCGTTTTAAAAAAATACCGAAAGAAGTTCAAACCATTTTTTCAAAACGTCGCCAGCAAAACAAACAGGCTGCGCAATGGCTGCACTTTGCAAGTGAGACGCGCGTGTCGGCCAAAGAGTTTTTACCTGGATACGATACGTTGCAGCAAACACTGCAATTTAACCTAGCGCCATTTGCCCGTTATTTAAAACGTGGTGAAGGTAAGCTTTACCATTTAGATAGCAATAAAATATCAAAACAAGCCGTTGAGCGACGTTATCAATTAAATATGGTATTGGTGCACACAGAAGGTGATAAAACACTTTATCAACGTTATAAAATTACCTTAAATCGCAGTAAAATAGTCAACATTGAGCTCATTTATTCTAAAAAATAAAAAAGGGGGATAGACCACAGTCTATCCCCCTTTTTTATACACGACTTTATTGAGTTAAGCCGTGCTTACTGTATAAAGTCACTTTGTCTGAAACGAGTGTAATCTCTATATTTTTAGACTCGTCGCCCCACACACAGTTAGTATGAAGTGTTTTTTCTACGCAGTTGTCAGCACTACCTAATACAGCCTCTACTTCAGCTTTATCCATACCAATCTTAATTTTTTCGTAGTTTTCTACTGTTACTTTAGAGCATGCAGCCAGACTTAGTGTAGCTGCAATAATTAGGAGTTTTTTCATTGTTGTATCCTATTAAGTATTAATGTTTAAATTTTCTAATTTGGACAATCATGCCCATGCGAGGGTGGTCAAAGTAATGAATTTCACCACTTATTACACGTTTAAATTGTGAAAACCGTGATGACTCTACATCACCACTTTGTAGTTTTTGGCTAATATCAAAATCTGCAGTGATAAATAAATAGTGACGCAAGTGAATTTTAAATAACCCTTCTAATTCCCATTTACTAGTTGATTCATCGGGGTCGTTAAATAAGCTAGGCTGCGGCTCTAATAAACTAACAAAGTCTGGATTTGAATAGCGCGGCACATCAAAAACGCGTGTTTTGATAAGCTCACCGGCAAATAAGTGCATGCTTGGCGCACGTGATTTACTTTTTGCTTCAAAACGCCAACCAGTATGTAAAATAGGCGTTAAGCCTTTACGGTCTAGTTGCTCAAACTGCGTTTTAAATTGTAACTGCTCTGGGGCAAGTAAGTAGGGTTGCTCCATGGTATCAAGTGTCGGCGCCACAGGTGTAACAGGTAATTCATCGTAACTTTGAACATAGTCGGTGCTTGCATCGCAAACACCCGAGCGTGGATTGTCGTTAACGAGCGAATCTGTAAATGAACGCTTTTGAAAACGTGTATCGCCATCAATACAGGCTTGCATGGCTTGCTCGGTATAAAGTGGCGTTAATAAATCCAGCGTGTTTTTATCTTCAATAGCCTCGTGTTTTAAACTAAAGTCTTCTTGTAAATAGGGGGCTGGGCGCTGTTTAAATATCAGCACCTCAGCTTCAAACCAACGCTCTGCAACTGCAGTGCTGCTAAATAAGCAACATAAAACTACCAGCGATTTTTTTAGCAACATTAATGGCTAACCTTTTTCTCGAAATCTGCAATCATAGCAGTGACCATTTTTAAGCGTTCGCGGGCATTTGCCTCACTAATCGCGAAGCGCAATTTATTTGCGCCTTCCATTTTATAAATATGCGGTGCACTTTGTATCAGCCCAATAATGAAGCTAGGATTAACCTTGGTATTTTGGCTAAATTCAAAGTAGCCGCCTTTAGGGTTTGCCTCTATTTTTGTTATCCCTAAATTACTGGCTTGCATTTTAAGTTGTTGCAAACTAAATAAGTTTTTAGCTGCATCAGGTAATAAACCAAATCGGTCTATTAGTTCTACCTGTAACTCATCAATGTCGCCTAGGTTAGCACAACTAGCTACACGCTTGTACATACCTAATCGTGCATTTACGTCATGTATATAATCATCAGGCAGTAATGCAGGCAGTTTTAAGTCAACTTCGGTTTGTTTTTGTAAGAGGTTTTCAAGAGTAGGTTCTTTACCTTCACGCAGTGCATTTACTGCTTGCTCAAGCATTTCCATATACAAGCTAAAGCCAATAGTTTGCATTTGCCCAGATTGATCGTCACCCAATAACTCACCTGCACCACGAATTTCTAAATCGTGTGTAGCAAGTGCAAAACCAGCGCCTAAATCTTCCAATGATTCAATTGCTTGTAGACGTTTGCTGGCATCTTTTGATAATGCTTTAGGGTCGCCTGTGAGCAAATAGGCATATGCCTGATGGTGGCTTCGGCCTACACGACCACGCAATTGGTGTAATTGTGCTAAGCCTAGTTTGTCGGCTCTATCCATAATAATGGTATTTGCTGTGGGTACGTCAATACCGGTTTCGATAATGGTTGTACACACAATTACATTGTATTTTTGGTGATAAAATTGGGTCATTATTTGCTCAAGCTCTTGCTCGCGCATTTGCCCATGAGCGGTAATTACATTTGCTTCAGGTACCCATTCACTTAATTCTTGCGCCACGCGTTCAATTGTTTCAACGTTATTGTGCAAAAAGTACACTTGGCCACCGCGTTTAATTTCACGCAAAATGGCTTCGCGAATAAGCTCCACATCACGTTGGCGAACAAATGTTTTAACCGCCAAGCGTTTGGCGGGTGGTGTAGCAATAATAGATAAGTCGCGCATGCCACTCATTGCCATATTGAGCGTTCGAGGAATAGGTGTTGCGGTAAGCGTTAAAATATCGACATCTGCACGTAGCGCTTTAATTTTTTCTTTTTGGCGTACCCCAAAACGATGCTCTTCATCTACGATGAGTAGCCCTAAATCGTTAAATTTAATGTCTTGCTGAATAAGTTTGTGGGTACCAATAACAATGTCTAGCTTGCCATTCGCCATATTTTCTAGAGTGTCTTTTTGTTCTTTGGTTGAATTAAAACGAGAAAGCACACCCACTTCGATAGGAAAGTCAGCAAAACGGTCTTTAAAATTCTCATAGTGTTGCTGCGCAAGCAGGGTAGTGGGCACTAAAATGGCAACTTGTTTACCATCGTTAACAGCAACAAAAGCTGCACGCATAGCGACCTCGGTTTTACCAAAGCCTACATCACCACACACTAAACGATCCATCGCTTGTTTTGATTGCATGTCGCCTAAGACAGCTTCAATTGCATTACGCTGGTCGTCGGTTTCTTCAAACGGAAAGCTTTCACTAAACTGGCGATAGGCTTGTCCGTCTAGGGTAAATTTATTGCCTGGTTTAGCTTGGCGCTGTGCGTATATATCAAGTAACTCTGCGGCTACATCACGAACTTTTTCTGCAGCACGTTTTTTTGCCTTTTCCCACGCATCAGAGCCGAGCTTATGCAGTGGTGCACTGCTTTCTTCGCCGCCTGAGTAACGGCTAAGCATATGTAGTGCCGACACAGGCACATACAATTTAGATTCACCGGCGTATATTATGGTCACAAATTCTGTAATTACACCTGCTGCATCAATAGTTTGTAAACCTTGATAGCGGCCAACACCGTGGTCAAGATGCACAACAGGCTGACCTTCTTTAAGCTCGGCTAAGTTACGAATTAGGGCGTCTTGGCTTGCTTCGTACTTATGTTTACGGCGTCTGCGCTGCGAGACTTTAATACCTAGCAGCTCTTGTTCGGTAATAATTGATAATGAAGGTTTAGAGCCAAGCACAACGCTTTGTTCAAGCGGACTTACAATTAAGCCTACATCACTATCGCTTTGGGTAAATTGTTCAAAGGTATCAAACTCTTTAAACTTTAAACCGCTGGGTTTTAAAATATTGAGTAAAGATTCACGTCGACCATCCGACTCAACGCTCAGTAATATGCGACTTTTCTTCTTCTTTTGTGCTGTAACGTAATCTATAAACGCCGCATAGGGCTCGTGTTGTTTATGATCTATTCTAATTGCAGGTAATTCACATACGGATAAATTTTTATTACCCGCTTTTGTGCCCAGTTTGGCAAGCGATAAACGAATACGCGCAAATTGCCCTAAGTTAGAAAACAGCTCTTCAATTGGCTGATATAAGGTATTTGGTTCAAGTAGTGGGCGCAGAGGGTCCACTTTACGGTTTTCATAACGAACATTAACATCGTGCCAAAAATTATCCGCAGCGTGTTCTAAATCGCCCAATTGCATAACGGTTGTATTATCAGGCAGGTAGTCAAAAATAGTGGCTAGGCTTTCAAAAAATAACGGCATGTAGTATTCAATACCAGCTGGCCAGTTTCCTTTACTAACTTGCATGTAAACAGAGTCTTGCTCTGAACTTGCACCAAACTTTTCACGGTAACCAATCCTGAAACGCTCAATATCTGACTCATTTGTTGGAAATTCATGCGCTGGCAGCAGTTCAATTTTATCTACTTTTTCATCAGAGCGCTGCGTTTCCACATCAAATAGACGAATGGTGTCTAATTCGTCATCAAAAAAGTCGAGCCTAAATGGATGCGGACTACCCATAGGGTATAAATCGACGATTGAGCCACGAATTGCGTACTCACCATGTTCCATAACTTGTTGCACGTTTAGGTAACCGGCTTGCTCTAAGTTTTGCCTAAAATTATGTGTGTCGAGTTTATCGCCTACTTTAAAGTTTATTGTCGAACCATAAATAAACGAGGCCGGAGCGGTTCGCAGCATAAGCGTAGACACAGGCACAATTAATACGCTTTGCTGTTCTTTTTTTAGGGTATTTAATGTAGCTAAACGCGCAGAAATAATATCTTGATGAGGAGAAAAATGATCGTAAGGCAAGGTTTCCCAATCAGGAAATACCATTACCGGATTATTAGGTAATAAATATTCTAGCTCTGTTTCAAGGCGCAGCGCGCTGGGGGTGTCGGGTGTAATAATTAATACTAAGTTCTCTTGCTGTTTAACACCTTCGGCAATGGCAATACTTAAACCACTTCCGCTTAGCTGCCCCCACTGAATTTTATCTTTTTGAGATTTTACCCAAGGCAAGGCTGCCCATTGCTCAAACGCCATTTATTACTCCATTTGATTGGCCCTTAACAGGTAAGAGCCATTCTTTAAGTTAGTCGCGGTATATTTTTGTAAGGTCGCTGTAGTGATCAATTCGGCGATCACGCAAAAACGGCCAGATACGTCTTACGTTTTCTGAGCGTTTTTGATCAACTTCTACCACTAATATTTGTTCATCGATGTTGTTAGCTTGCGCTAAAAACTCACCCTGAGGACCCGCAATAAAAGAGTTACCCCAAAATTGAATGCCGCTGCTATGTCCGCTTGGGTCGCTCTCGTGGCCAACACGATTACAGCTAATCACCGGTACTCCATTTGCGACCGCATGGGCACGTTGACTAATAACCCATGCATCTTTTTGGCGTGTTTGTTCATTTTGGTCGTCATTGGGATCCCAGCCAATAGCGGTTGGGTAAATTAATAGCTCAGCACCAGCCATAGCCATTAAACGCGCTGCTTCTGGAAACCACTGATCCCAGCATACCAACACACCTAATTTACCTACCGATGTTTGAATAGGCTCAAAGCCCAAGTCGCCTGGGGTAAAGTAAAACTTTTCGTAAAAACCAGGGTCATCAGGTATGTGCATTTTGCGATATTTACCTGCAATACTACCGTCTTTTTCAAGCACCACTGCAGTATTATGGTACAAGCCTGTTGCGCGCTTCTCAAACAGTGACGCCACAATCACAATATTGAGCTCTTTAGCGAGTTCACCTAAGGTGTTACTGCTTGGCCCAGGTATGGTTTCTGCCAGGTCAAAGACATCAACGTCTTCGGTTTGGCAAAAATAAAGGCTACGATGAAGCTCTTGTAAAACAACAAGCTGAGCCCCTTTTTGAGCAGCTTCACGAATGGCTTTTATTGATTTAGCCATGTTTTCATCGGCGTTATGGTTGTTGCTTTGTTGCACTAAAGCAACGGTTAATTTTGCAGGGCTTGTCATTGTGCTGCTCCAGCTAAAAATCCACGCGGTAATTGCATTGTAATACAGTGAAGGCTACCAAATTGCTCAATTATAGGCTGGCAATTCACGCCAATAATAGTGTGCTGCGGATACGCTATTTGAACCTGTGCTAATGCAAGGTCGTCGTTTACATCGTTGTATGTAGGCACAAGCACTGCATTGTTAATAATTAAGTAATTGGCATAGGTTGCAGGTAAGCGTGAATTTTCATCGTCATACGCTGCCTTAGGCCACGGTAGTTCAATTAAATTATATGGGGTGTTACCTGCCGTTTTAAAGCTTTTCAGTTGGTTTTCCATTGCTTTTAGTGCGGTGAAATGCTCGTCATTTTCATCATCACATTGTACATATACAAGCGTATTGTTTGGTGCAAATCGTACTAGGGTATCAATGTGGCTGTCAGTATCGTCGCCAGCTAAATAACCGTGATCGACCCATAAAAAATTGGTGGCACCTAAATGCGTTTTTAATAAGGCTTCTATGTCTTGGCTCGATAAGTCAGGGTTACGGTTTTTGTTAAGCAAACATTCGCTTGTTGTTAGCAATACGCCGTGCTCGTTTATTTCAATACCGCCACCTTCAAGCACCATATCTAGGGCTTGGTAATCATTGTTTGCATGGCTTAGCTTTTCAACAACCGCTTTATTAATTTGGTTGTCGAGTGCGCTTTCAAATTTGTTGCCCCAACCATTAAATGTAAAATCATAGACCTTTAATTTGGTCTCATCATTAATATTTGCACATGTTAGTGGGCCATGATCGCGCGCCCAGGTGTCATTAGTGGGTGTTACAACAAAATGAACACGCTCTAAATTAATATTTGCTTGGTTAAGTAGTGCAGTGATATGTGCTTTTAAGGCTTCGTCGTGAGCAACAACAACTAAAAATTGGTAGTGTGTTATATGCTTTGCAAGCTCAACATAGACAGGCTCAACACGGGCTAGATTATCGGCCCAATCGGTATGTTTATGTGGCCAAGTTAGCATTACAGCGTCTTGCTCAGCCCATTCAGTTAAAAGTCTAAAGTTCATGGCATTTTTATACAAATAGAGATTTTGCTAGTTTAGCAGTTGTGCTACTTCCAAGTCACTTGAAAAATAGGTTTGCTTTGCCATATAAACTGTATTGTAAAACCAATTATTCAGAGCTTGAATCGTCTAATGGTTGCTCTAGTTCTTGGCGTTTTTTTAGTTGGCGCGTTTGCGCATGTAAACTTGCTCTTACTATTAATTCTTGATCAGTGTTTCTTATAGATGTAAAAAGCACTGTGTATTGGTAGTGGTCGTTATCTTGTTTTTCTATGGCAACCACTTCTGTGTAGCAGTAAACAGCCGATGCCTCATGATGCAAAAAAAGTTTTGTCCTAAAGGATTGGCCAATAGAATAAACATCAGACGACGTAAACTTAATACCTCCGCCGCCATAGCTATCGCAGTGTATTGCATTTTCTTGCGCTTGTTCTGAGGCCAAAATATGGCTCATAATTAAATCTATTTTTCGCGATTGTGCCTGTAAAAATGCAGCAAGCTCTTGGGCTACATCGCCTAAGTTTCGAAGTGGACGTAACGAGCTTTGTTCAAGCTCACTCACTTCGTTAGCTAATCTAAAAAGAGGCGGGATATCATCGTCAAGTGCTAGCTGAGATTTAGGTACTTGCTCATTAGATACAGCAAACAAATTAACCCTAATGCTCTCGTTTATTTGAAAATACTCTTCAAACTCGCTTAATCTTTGACTATTCATAATTATCTCCACAACGTGTTATTTTAAATAGTAGCGTTGTGAGGGGTAAATTGCTAGCAGTTAAAAGGGCTAAATACATTGTTTACACGCGGTTTTTAGCAATAAAAAAGCGGTCAAACTCTTCCTGAGAATGGCCGCTTGGGTATTGATTTTATAATTTGCGCTTGTTATTTAAGTAGAGCGGCTAATTCATGTAAATCTTTCACAACGTGATCAGGTTTTTTCGCAAGCGGATATAACGCTTTCCCTGGGCGTGCAATAAAAGTTGTTTGTAAGCCCGCTTGTTTAGCGCCCGCTACATCCCAACCATGTGCAGCAATCATCATAGCCTCGTTCGGCGCGACGTTTAACTTTTTAAGTACCCATTCGTAGGCACGTAAATCAGGTTTATATATTTTTATATCTTCAATGCTGTAACGCGCGTCAAAATATGACAATAAACCTGCGTTTTCAAATTGAGTTTTAACGCCTTTATTTGACGAATTAGTTAAGCTTACTAACTTATAGCCCTGCGCTTTTAGTTTTGCCAGTCCGTCTTTCACATCGCTATGTGGAGGTAATGATAAAAGCGGTGTAACAATGGCCGTTTTAGCTTGCTCATTGGTAATTTTAATATTGTTATTATTTGCCACCATAGCAAGCGAAGCCACACCAATTTGGCCAAAATCGTGATAATCACCGGTCACTGTATCTACTAACGAGTTATGTAACATGGTTGAAAACCAAAGAGGCAGTAAATCTTCTCTGCCACCCAACGCTTTACCAATCGAGGCGCGCATACTTGTTAGGTCAAGCAGGGTCTCGTTTACATCAAAAATGAGTACTTTTGGTTTTTCTTTACTTTCTTCAGCGTTCACTGAGCTACTCAGTAAGCTTGCGCCAAGGGCAAGTGTAAGACTTATTAGCTTTAATGATTTTAATAAAGGCATTATTTATTTTCTCCATCAAGTGCGGTCATTACATCACTTGGCTCAGCGCGAAGTGTGTAGTCTTCGTCTAAAAATGCATAAGTGATTACACCTTCTTGGTTAATCACGTAAGTGGCAGGTAGGGGAAGTTGGTATGTTTTATCGCCGTAAGTGTGTTCAAAATCAATACCAAACCCGGTGTATAATTCTTGAATACGTTTATCGAGTGTAAATAATAAGCCAAATTGCTGTGCAACCTTATTACCAACATCTGAGAGCACATCAAACTCTAGCTCATTTTTTTGGGCAGTTGTTAAGGTTTGATCTGGTAGTTGAGGAGAAATTGCCACCAATTGAGCGCTCTTAGTTTTAAATTGAGGTAAAAAATCGTTCAGTGCTTTTAATTCTAAATTACAATAAGGGCACCATGCGCCACGGTAAAAACTAACAACGACAGGGCCTTTATTTAATAAATCGGCCAATTCTATATTTTTGCCTAGGTGGTTTGCCAAAATAAAGTTTTCTATTTTATCGCCAACCTGTAAGGCGTTATTTCGTATGTGCTGAGCAATTAATTCTTCGTTTGTTGTATTCATTAATGCTAAAACGTCTGCGGGTAAATTAGCTTCTTTTTGCACATTAAATGCATCTATTTGTGCTTTTAAACTCATGGCTTAGTCTCATCAATTATTAAACTTGATTAAAATTATATGGTTTTAAATATTTAAATAAACATTGCAAAACTGAAAGCTTCATTCGAAAATATTAAACATTGAAAAGACATTGTGGGTTTTTATGTATAGTTTAAGTGACCTAGAAACGTTTATTGCCGTGGTTGAAAATAAAGGGGTGCTGGCAGCCGCTCGTGAACAGCGTTTATCACCTGCAACAGTCAGTCACCGCTTAAGTAAATTAGAGCGAGAGCTCGCTACTGTGCTTGTGTTTAGAGATAGCAGAAGAGTGCGCTTATCACCCGCGGGAGAAGTGTTTTATACCCGCATAGGTGCCATAATTGAAGCATTACGTGATGCAGAACACAGTATTGGCGCACGTAGTTCATCGGTAAGTGGGTTATTAAGAGTAACCATGCCACCTTGGGTTTTCTCTAAATATGTAATGCCTAGGCTTAATGAATTTGAGCATGCTTTTCCAGATCTAAAACTAGACTTTTTAATAACCGATCAGTTTGTAAACGTAGTTGATGATGCGCAAGATGTCGCTATTCGTGTAGGGCAATTAAATGATTCAGGATTGCTTTCTCGTAAAATAGTCAATAACAGTCGTGTATTATGTGCAGCGCCTAGTTATATAAAAAAGCATTCAATGCCAACAAGCATCACTGAGTTAGAAAAACACTTTTGGGTCTGTTTGCCATGGCAACGCCAATTAAAGCTTTATGATACCCAACAAAAAATTCACACGTTTAATGCACAAACGCGCTTTACCATTTCAAATTCAGACAACATGACCCAAGCTGCTATTGCGGGCCACGGCATTGCTATAAAGTCTAGGCTTGCAATAAACGATGAGCTAAAAAATGGCACATTAGTAGAAGTGATGCCTAACGTACTTGCACAAAGCGGTGCCCCTGTATGGTTTTTACGGCCACAAAATAGCTTAACAACTCGAAAAACAGATGTGTTTTTTGACTTTATGAAATCGTTATTTGCACGCACTGATTAATCGCAGATAAACGCGTTTAATTAAAACCATAAACAAAAAGCCTGTAAGCTCTGCAATAAACGCAATGATTATTGCGGTGATAATTGCTGCGGTAATTGAGTCTGTTTTTAAAATTATTTGCCCTTCAAAACGTTGCCATACTTGCTGTTTTATAGTGTGAAGCTCGCTACGTAGTGTAAACAGATAAGGCGAGTTTGAAAACTCATCAACAGCCCTCGCCAAAGTTTGCTGACGCTGGCTGAGAGTTTGAATATGATTGGCACCTTCTCCCACAATTTCATCGCCTAAATTTTCATAGTGCTTTATTAACTTAGCAAGGTCGTTATTAAAGTATTTTTTAGCGTCTTTTTGAAAAGGCGCTATTGCATTATTTGCCTCCACTAATTGTGCGTTCAATGCTTGGCCAAAATCACTCACAAACGCGGGTATTTGTACGCCTAAAAGTAGCCCGCAAGCAAAAAAACTCAGTCGGATATAGTCTAAAATTTTACCCATTAATTCTCCTAATAAAAAAATATGACATTTATACAACTAAAAATTTACATTTAACTAGTTTTTTATATTCAAAACTCGTAATCTTACGCTAACAATAATAACAACAGGTGTTTACTAAGCATGACCAAAAAGAATAAATTTGCGTCAACATTTGTTGATATTTCAAGCCAACTTAAACGCTTTGTTTCAAGAATAGTACAGCCCGATGATGTAGACGACATTGTGCAAGAAACATTTATAAAAAGCTACGAGGCTGATTTAAAACAAGATATCCAATATACCCGTAGTTACATGTTAAAAACCGCTAAACATTTAGCATTAAACCATGTTGCTAAGTGGGACAACAAATTTAATGATTCGCTAGACGACGACAGTGAATTACCTGTGTTGCTAAAGTCAATGCAGCTCGAAGATGAATACACGTCAAAAGAACGTTTTTTACTGTTTTGTAAAGCAACAGAGCAGTTAAGCCCATCAACCCGTAAATGTTTTATACTTAAAAAAGTATATGGCATGAGCCAAAAAGAGATCGCAAGCGAGATGCAGCTTAGTCAGAGTACTGTTGAAAAACACATTGCTAAAGGGTTATTAAAAACCATGCTTTATATGCGCGAACACGATCAAAGCCAAGTGGCAAAAACTAAGCAAGACAATTCTCTTCATCCGTTAACAGTAAAGAGGGTTGCAAAATGAGCAATGTTCATCAATTTACTTCAAAAGATTTAATATTAGAAACAGCTTGTAACTGGATCAGCGCCATTGACCGCGGCTTATCAAAAGATGAAAAAGAGCAGTTTACATTGTGGATGATGCAGAGCAACGCCCACCAAGATGCGCTTTACGAGCTAGCCCACTTATGGGATGAAATATCTGTTTTAAACGAGCTCAGTAATTTATTCCCTCATCGTAATAGTAAGCAACCCAAAAAAAGATGGCTGGTTTCAACGTCTATTGCAGCCAGTTTATTTGCAGCACTTATGGTGTGTAGTTACCTATTAATCAACTTAGAAAATGGTTACAGCCAACAATTAGCAAAAGTTAATTACACTAAAATTTATAAAACTAAAGTTGGCGAGCAAGCAACTTACGCATTACCCGACGGCACTATTGTGCAGTTAAATACCAATAGTTTATTAGAAGTTGCCTACAGCAAAGGCCGCAGACAGTTATTGCTCAACAGAGGAGAAGGGCGTTTTAACGTTGCTAAAGATGCATCTCGTCCATTTAGTGTAATGGCTGGCAATAAGAGTTTTACAGCATTGGGTACTGTGTTTAATGTTCAGCGTAATACATCTTCAGATTTAGAACTGGTGGTAACCGAAGGTAAAGTAATGATCACCGACCCGAGTGTGGCGGTTGATGCCAGTGACTTTAAAGCTTACCAGTCAGCTGACAAAAACGCAGATAAAATTCGCCAAATTAATGCCAATATAGTTACATCTGGCGAAAAAGCCGTTATAGAAAAAAGCATCACCAAACCAATTACCCAGCTCTCTATTGATGATGTTGAACGTGACTTAGCATGGCAAAATGGCATGCTTGTTTTTAATGGTGAGCCGCTTAGCGATGCCTTAAACGAAGTGAGCCGTTATACTTCTACACGTTTTAAATTATCGTCTGAAGAACTTGCGTCTATTAAAGTAGCGGGTGTTTTTAAAGCAGGTGATGTGGCTGGGTTGCTAGAAAGTTTACACACTAACTTTTCTATTAATCATGAACGCCAAGGTAAACACACAGTTACGCTTACGCAAAATACAAAATCATAAGAAGCAGCTATGCAAATCAGACATATGTTAGATAAAGTTGCATCTTTAAATCCTGCACGTAAAAAAAAGATTAAAAAAAAGAAACAAAACCATAGAGGATTTTTGTTTGCCAGCTGTTTATATACAGTGCGCAGTAACCAATTGCATTTATTGAGTGGTTTATGTGTGTTTGCACCAGCTATGTTTAGCCTAAGCGTGCAAGCCGCAAGTCAAACTACCGGGCAAATGGTGCAATTTGATATAAAAGCGCAGCGAGCAGACAAAGCCTTAATTGAATTTGCTAAACAAACCAAGCAAACCGTGGTGTTTTCATACGAGTTAGCTAAAGAGTATGAAGCAAATTCTGTCTATGGATTCTATACCCAACTAGATGCGCTGGAGGCATTATTGGTGGGGACTGAGCTCGATGCGGTTGTTGATCAAAATGGATTACTGAGTATAAAACTCAAACAAATCAACAGGAATGATAACAACATGATGAAGCTTTCAGCAGTCAGTGCAGCAGTATTACCGGCATTACTGGCGGTAAATTCTCAAGGTGTAAATGCAGCAGAAGACGTTGCTCAAGACAAAATCGAAAAAATTGCAATTGTCGGTAGCCGAGTAGCAGGGCGTTCGGTTGAAGATTTACCCGTTCCGGTCGATATTTTAAGTGCTGAAGCACTTGAAAATACAGGACAAACTGAAGTGGGTCGTATGCTACAAGCTATTGCGCCTTCATTTAACTTTTCAAGTTCATCTATTAGCGACGGTACCGATGCATTAAGACCTGCAACATTACGTGGTTTAGGTCCCGATCAAACATTGGTGTTGATCAACGGTAAACGTCGTCATCAAGCTAGTATTATCCATATTAATACATCGGTTGGTCGTGGTACTGCCGGTACCGATATGAATGCTATACCGGCATCTGCTATTAAGCGTATTGAAGTACTTCGCGACGGTGCGGCTGCTCAATATGGGTCTGATGCAATTGCTGGTGTTATCAACATTGTATTAAAAGATGGTAGTGAAGGTGGCAAAGCAGCCATTAACTATGGTGAATACTCTGAAGGTGACGGCGAAACAGTTAACGTTGACTTCAACAAAGGGTTTGCACTGGGTGACAATGGTTACTTAAACACAACGATTAACTACCGTGACCGTGCGCCAACTAATCGTGCAGGTTTGCATGGTTCATGTCAGTTTTACGGCTGTGAAGAACTTAGCGATGGTACTTTGTTAGCCGGCGATCCGCGTGAATTAACAGCTGATCGTAACACATTTAGAATCGGTGACGCTGATTCACAACAGTTTGGCTTAACGGTAAATACTGGCTACGAGTTAGGCGATGGCGAATTATATGGTTTTATTACGTATTCAACACGTGATAACGAATCAGCCGCATTTTTCCGTCATAATGCTAATGCGGGTGGTAACCCAGTATTGCAAGATGGTGACGCAACAATCCCACTTGGTTTTTTACCGAAAATAAACACTACCATTGATGATATTTCTTACAACTTTGGTTACAAAACAGAGTTTGATAACGATTCAAGCCTTGATTTATCGTACACCTACGGTGAAAACAGTATCGACTACACAACAAGCGATACAATTAATGCATCATACGCTAACTTTTTGCGTTACGAACAAGGTTTAAGCGCTACTGATATTCGTACTACTATCCCGCGCGAAGCATACGCATACGGTATGGAACTATCGCTACAAACAATTAATTTAGATTTTACTAAAAACTTTGATGACTACTCACTTGCGATGGGTGCAGAGATGCGTACTGATGAGTATCGCATTTTAGCCGGTAATGAGTACGCATATCGTGACTACGATACAAATAATGGCGTAAGTATTTACAGCGGTTTAAGCGGCGGTGTTGGCAGCGAAAATGCTTCTGGTGGCACGCAAGGCTTTGGTGGTTCGTCACCTGCATCTTCAGTAGATGAGTCACGCGATGTAATTTCGTTTTACTTAGACGCTGAAGCATATGTTATTGAAGACGTTATTTTATCTGGCGCACTTCGTTACGATAACTACAAAGGCTTTGGTGATACGGTTAACTTTAAGTTAGCAGGTAACTGGGCAATTACAGACGATATTTCATTACGTGGCGCATTAAGCTCAGGTTTTAGAGCGCCATCTATGCAACAACTTTACTTTAACAACATTAGTACACAGTTTGTTGTAGGTCCAAATGGCACATTAGTAGCCGAAGAAGTGGGCACGTTTAGAAACGATTCAACACTGGCGCAAAGTTTAGGTATTCCAAAACTTAAAGAAGAAAAGTCTCAAAACCGTAGCTTAGGTATTGTATATAACGTTACAGACAGCATTAACGTAACAGTAGATTACTACTCAATCGATATTGATGACCGAATTGTTATTAGTAACCGTTTAGGTAAAGGGCTGTCTACTAGTTTAGATGCAGCGCTTGTTAGCTCTGGTGCAGGTGCTGGTCAGTTTTTCTTGAACGGCGCAGACACTGAAACCAGCGGTATAGATTTTGTTGCAACATATAACACTGAAGGGTTTGGCGGCACACTTGATTTTACCCTTGCTGCAAACTTTACAGAAACTGAAGTTGTTTCGTTATTCACACCTTCTGGCTCAGGTCTTGAAACTGTGCCGGTAGAAAGTGTGTTTTCAGATCAAGAAATTTCGATTATTGAAGAGTGGCAACCAGAAGATCGTATTAACCTAAGTGCGCTTTACCAAAACGAAGATTGGACCGTTAATCTGTCGCTTAATCGCTTTGGTGAATACACAGTTGAAGACGGTGGTCGTCAAACTTACGGTGCCGAAATATTAACAGACGTAAAAGTTAATTACTTCATTAACGAAAACCTATCTGTGAATGTGGGCGCTAATAATTTGTTTGATGTATACCCAGACAAAAATGAAATTGGCAACTCTCGTACAGGCACAATTGTAGATGCTAACGGCAATACCGTTGTAAGTAGTAACGGTGTGTTTGAATACTCTCGTCGTTCAGCACCTTTTGGCTTTAACGGCGCGTACTACTATGTAGGTGCAGAGTACCGTTTTTAATAAATAACTCTCCCTTTCGTTATTTAACTCAAAGGGCCTCAAGGCCCTTTTTTTGGGTTTATATTTAAGGCTAATTAGCTAACAGGTTTTAGTCAGAAACCAAGCTAATAGCGTAGTTGTCGTACTCTTTAATGCTGTTCATCACAGTCATCAGTGTGTTGTGCTTGCTGTTTTCATCTGCTTTTATAAGCACAGAGCTTATTTTATATTTAGCTGCAAACATGGCTAAGTTGTTCGACACTTGCTCCAAGTCAATTAACCTCCCTGAAAAGTAAACGCCGTTATTTGCATCAATACTGAAAACCGCATTTTTACTTTGTTTTTCAATACTTGGTTTGTCTAATGGGCGATTTAATTCAATAGCGACGGGTTTAACAAATGAGGTAGTAACAATAAAAAATATGAGCAGTATGAACACAATATCAAGCATTGGGGTCATGTCTACGTCGGCATTATTTTGCAGTTTAGCTGTTTTATTTTTCATATTGGACCTTACTATTTTAATTAAAGCTGCGGCGCCACAGCGAGGTTTTTAGGATCCTATTAACAAAACTAGCACAGCTGAAAAATAATACAGTTAAATAAATATTCTAATAACATTAAATATTTGTATAAACTATGTTCTGACATGTTACTCAAACAGGTTAAATGATTTTAAAGCAATAAAAAACCCAGCCTATCGCTGGGTTTGTATGGGGAATAATTTACTGAATAGCTAAAATACATTCAGGTTATTTAGCTTTTTTGCATACGGCTCATTTCAGCATGACAGCTTTGCATTGTAAGAAGTGTTGCTGCAAGCGCGGCTTCACAATCTGCGGGTTGTGGCTTATCCATCGCTTCTTTAATTTCAGCAAGTGTTTTGTCTTCAACTTCTTCCAGCTCGCTTACATACGTGCTGTCGTTGTTTGAGCCAAATGTAGTAAGAAGTGCGGTGTATGCTCTGCGCGCTTCTACAGCAAACGAAGAGCCTTCTTCTCGCTCACCTTGCTCGTTAATAGCATAGGGTTGCAGGCGTTCAACGCTGACTCTGCGTGCGTCAATCATGCGCTGGAATAATGCTCCAATAGCAGGGTCTTTAATATTTTCTTGTGCTTTTTGGTAAAAATCGATACCGCTGTTCATTACTTGAATGATGTCTGAAATATGATTAGCGTCAGTTCCTTGAAGGGTGTTCATAATGACCTCTTTAATGTTATGAATGAAACTTATCATAACTAAAGCAAGGGCCATTCCATTTTAAAAAGGTAACTTAAGTCGCTGATATTTATAGGTATATTTTTATTATTAAAAATAGCTAGGCGAAAAAACAATATTACGCCTAGCAAATCTTACAAATAACCGTGTAATAAGTTTATTTTAGCTCATCAGCCACTTCAGCTACTTTTTGACGAAGCCAAATATGGCTTGCATCCCTGTGTAGCAGTGGGCTCCAGATCATGTCTAACTCAAAAGGAGGAATAGGAAATGGCGGCTCTAAAATTTTAAGGCCGGCATCGTCTAAATAAATATTAGCGGCTTTTGATGGCAAAGTGGCCACTAAATTTTGCTCTTTTGCTAAGTGAATGGCTACATGGTAATTACGTGTAAATGTGGCAATATTTCGGTGTTTCCCAAAGTGAGCAAGTGCTTCATCAACCCAACCTAGCTTTTGCACATCTTTAGGGTCCATACCAACGCCCACACCAAACCCCGTTTTACTCACCCATATATGGCGCGCTTTAAGATAGCTATCAAGGCTGAAGTTTTCAATAATTGGGTTGTCTGCTTTTACAAGGCAGCAAAAGCTGTCTTTCCATATACGTTTGTGGTGAAACGATTGTGGCAAATTTTCAAAGCGGTTGATTGCCATATCTACTTTACCATTTTCAACATCATGAAAGGTCACGTCACTTGGCGTAAGTATATCTAACGTTGTATCTGGGGCTTCTTCGTGCAGTTTGCTCAGTAGTTTTGGTGCAAGTGTGCTTGCTGCATAGTCACTGGCCATTATCCTAAATACACGTTTACTTTGGCTGGCTTCAAACTCTCTATTTGGTGCGAGTGTTTCTTCAAGTGTCATAAGTATGCCACGAATAACTGGCTGTAACTCTATGGCACGTTCTGTTGGTACCATACCATCGCTAGTACGAACTAAAATAGGGTCATTAAAAAGGTTTCGAAGGCGCTTTAGGCCGTTACTCATGGCAGGTTGAGTAATGCTAAGTTGATTTGCTGCGCGTGTAACGTTGCACTCTCGAAGTAGCGTATCGAGGTATACAAGTAAATTTAAATCTATTTTGCTTATATTCATGTGTGTGTCCTTGCGTTTACCAGTGATGGATAAAACGCTGTGCTGTCGGGTACGGGTAAATATGATTTATTAGGCCATTTTTTATATTTTGTTGGGCCTGCTTCCAAAAGTTAACATCAATCAGTTCAGGGTGTGTGCTTATTAAAAACTGTTTGTATGTTGGATTGGGTGTTACAAATGTGCAAAGTTGCTCCGGAAAAACGTCTTGCGGGGCAACAGAGTAAGTTTGTTCATCCATTAAGTAATCATCGTAACTTTTCGCTTTAGGTAAAGCTCTAAAATTCATGTCTGTTAAATATTGTACTTCGTCGTAATCATAAAAAATAATGCGCTTATGTTTACTTACGCCAAAGTTTTTCAATAGCATATCACCAGGAAAAATATTAACCGCTATCATTTCTTTTAAGGCTTGGCCGTATTCCTCTATTGCATCTGCAGCGCTTTCGTCGTCAGCATTTTCTAAAAATAAGTTCAGTGGCGTCATACGGCGCTCAATATACAAATGTTTTATGATCAGCCAGTCACCTTCAATGACCATCGACGAGCCAATTGTTTTGTGCAGTTGCTCAAGTAAATTACTATCAAAGCGCGCCAAAGGAAATACGACGTTTGAATATTCTATTGTATCGGCCATTCTGCCAACTCGGTCATGGCTTTTTACGAGTTGATACCTTTTCAAAACTGTATCGCGGCCAAATGGTTTACTCTCACCAAATTTGTCTTTAATGACTTTAAATACATAACCAAAAGAAGGCAGAGTAAACACCATCATCACCATACCTGGAGTACCTGGTGCAATGGTAAATTCGTCATTCGAATGTGCTAAATGATTTAAAAATTCTCGATAAAACTCGGTTTTTCCCTGCTTATGAAAGCCTATGGCGTTATAGAGTTCTGCCATAGTTTTATTGGGCATAAGTTCATTTAAAAAGCGTACCAGCGCAGAAGGTGCATGGGTTTCAACCATAAAGTAAGCGCGGGCAAAACCAAAAATAACACGCATCTGTGATGACTTAGTGAGTAGGGCATCTAAATATAAGCCTTTATCTTCGTGATGAAGAACAGCAATTATAAACGGCTGAACACCACTTTCAGATACAACCCGTCCCACTATGTAAGCTGCTTTATTGCGATAAAACGCGGTATGTAAAATATCAAAGCGCATTTTCCAGGGTTGATGATGAGTGTCGGGGGCTTGCTTATAAAATGCTTTTACTAGCAGACGAATATCGCGTTCTAAATCAACAAAAGGTGCTTTAAAGTCAAAGTGGTTAATAATGCGTTTAATTGTGGGTTTAAGACCATCAACAACCGGAAAGTAACTTCGGTATTCTGACTCAACGGGAACCGATGGCGCATCTTTTAGGGTTGCTTGTACAAATATAAAATCGTTATGAAAATAGCGTCTATGGTAAAGCCTGCAAAACACCGAATTATAAAATGTTTCAGCAAGTTCAGCCTGAGGGTGAAAGCATAAGAATTCTTGGTATAGCTTTTTAACTTCAAGCCAAAGGGTTTCGTCAAGTTCGTGCGAAGGATGGTCTTGCTTTAAGGTATGTATTGTTTCGTTAACACGCTCATCGTAATAACTAATACGTAAACGGCTAATATCATTAATTGCTTGCCAGTCTTGTTTGGCAAAGGCAAGGGGCGCTTGCGCGGTTATTTTTTGAAAAAGCTGATAGTGCTTTTTAAAGCCAGTTAAAATTAATTCAGCAATACTACGTGGCTGCATTAGCACTCCTTAATTGACACTAGAGTTTATACTCTATTTTGTTAAGGGTATGTTATTTTAAGTTTAAAACCAAGCTAAATTAATTAGGGCTAAATTAATCGATAAACTAAAAGTGCAAATTGTAAGTTAAGTAATATGTTTGCTAATTACTTTTTTTGTAACGTTCGATTTTTTTCTCAAGTTTTTTAATGCGTTTGGTGATTGTAGATACTTCTTTTTTATATTCTTTATTTATTAGCTTCAGTTTTTTGGTAATGTCTTTTGCAATTTGCTTTTTATCGTCGTCAGCCAGAATATGATTTAGGCGTTCTTTTTGCTTGTATTCATTACGTTGTTTGTTTCTGTCGAGAATAGCAAGCTTATGGTTATTACTGCGTAGCTCTGCCTCTAAGCCTTTTAAAAGCTGTTCTCGTTCAAGTGCATTTAATTGTTTTGAATAATCAATATCAGGACCTGACTCTGTGACATTAGCGGTAGTCACTTTATAAGCTGTCGCTTGGTTATCGCAAGGGAACTGAGAAAAGGTTGTGCCTTTTTCGGTCACGCATTTGTAGTAGGTAGTTGCGTTGCTATGTGTACTCAATAAAAGAGTACCAAGCACAATAAAAAGGTAAGTAGGTTTAGTCATAATAGCCATCCATGAACGTATTTTTTTGCTAAGTAATTAACGTGTTATAAAACTATAACCTAGCTTGGCATTATCGCAAGCTAGGTTAACATCATGACTATTCAGAGAAGGTTTTTAGCTTTTTAATACTTTGTACTAAAAATGGGATATCTAAGCGTTGTTCAATAGAAAACCCCTCAGCGGCAGAAATATTTTTAAAGTTACCATCTGAGTCTATTAAAGTGATTCGATCTTTTTTATATGCAATTACAACACCTTGGCTGTAGTTAACACCCATGTCATCTTTTTTCTTGTATAAATTTACACCGAGCATTGTTTGCTTAGCAATGGCGCTACAATTTAAGTATTTGCCAACGCTTGTTGTAATTAAATCGCTAGGTTGGATAAGCCCATTTACTTCAGCAATGTTTTTATCAGAAGTATATAAGGTTGATGTAGTGACTACTTCAGCGTTATCGCTTGCTAAACTAAAGGCAAAAACATGCGAATTGTTACGTGGCGCTTGCTCGACAGCACCATTAATAACTCTAATGGCATTATTGGTATGAGCTTGATCATTAATAAAGCTAAGGCTATCAATACCCATAACTTCAATACTACGGCGCTGGCTTTGCCATGCGGGCAGTATTTGTTCTTGTAAAATAGCGGCTTTGTAAAATGAAGGTAAACCATATACTAAACCAAACAGCGTATCGTCATGGTTAGTAGGCTGTAAAAACAGTTCTGTTTTATGAAGCTCTTTGTGGTTATTTGCAAACTCAACTAATTGTGCATCAGTTTCAAATACAAATATATCTACATTAGCCTGAGTAAAGTCATCACACTTTACCAGTGGAGCCGGTGGCTGATAATTAATATTTTGGTTATTAATTTTTACGCTATGAGCTTGATTATAAGTTTCTATATCTAGTAAATCGTTTTTAGCTAATAAGCTTTTAGCAGTGGTTGGGTACGAAAGCGGCAACACATTGTCTTGCTTGGTAATATCAAATTTTAAGTTAGCGTCTGCCCAAATATGAATGCTGTGGCTAAAAGCAAAACAGATCACTAAAAACGAAATTGCATAGCGTGCAAATTTAAACTGTTTTAAGCGTGCCAAATGGTGCCAAGTATAATTGCTTACCACTAATTGAAAACCTAAAATCAATAGTACAATACCGCCCGCAAGAAACGTAGTAAGCGCTGGAGAAGTGGTTAAGCGGTTCCAAAGTAAGGAAATAATTTCAGGCAGGGCTGAAGGGTTTAAATGATAACCCAAGTTAACATATACATAGGCGTCTAACGTTAATAAAGACGCGCCACAGGTTGCAATAACAGCGGCCATGCCACGAATATGGCGTGGGTAAGGAAACACTAAACTTAAAGGAAATACCGTCAGCACAAACGCCAAAAAGGCAATAAAGCTAGTATGGCTAAGCCATGTCACTAGCATGTATGTAATGCCCATGAAGCTTGTTGGTGGCGAGTCAGCAAATAAATAGCTTAAGCTAATTAGTAGCGCTAAACCTATGTTGGCAAAGGTAAACCAATGCCCCCAACTTAGCAACTGACTTGCTTTTGATGAAAACTGATTGTGCTGCGATAAATTCATGCGTTTATTTAACCGACTGTGAAAGTGCTTTTGCAAAGTTCTCAGTTACAGCTTGTCTTTTCCCTGTTGGTACATGCTCTTTTAGGATATGCGTGATAGAATTTCCTAAACACATAAGACTTAAATCAACCGGTGCTTTGTGTTGAGTTAGCACATCAATAAGCTGGTCGACGATTTGTTCTACTTCTTCATTAGAGTATTTTGATAAGATTGGCATCAGTTGGTTCAATAAAATAGTTATATTCCCGTATTTTAACACTTGAGGCGTGAAAAACAAAGATGACAACAGACGTTAAAAAATTAGTCGTTCATTATGTAGACAAAAAAGATGACGATACGCAAATTCACCTTCGCAACGACGAAATGATCATTAATGATAAAGTCGCTGTTTTTATCGAACAATTACACCATGCATTCACGGGCAAGCCAGGTAAAGGTTACTGTGCCTTTAGTGGCGAGAAAAACAGTATTGTTGCGTCATCTATGCAAAGTTACCGCAATAACGAGCTGGGCTTTTGGCATTTAACTGAGCAAGCATCTACCGTGTTAAAAGAAGAGCTAGATAAATACGCATTTAACGAAACAGGCTATTTGGTATTTTGTCATTATCAGTACGTGGCTACGGACTACATGTTAATTGCTATGATTAATATCAAAGAGCATTACTCAATGACCTCTGAGCTTGATTTAGCAGCATCGCGTCATCTTGATATTTCTCGTATGCAATTAGCAGCACGTATAGATTTAACGGCTTGGGATACACAACCTGAGGATAATCGTTATATTTCGTTTATTAAAGGCAGAGCAGGGCGAAAAGTTGCTGACTTTTTCTTAGACTTTTTAGGCTGTGAAGAAGGTGTTGATCCTAAACAACAAAGCCAAGTTATGCTAAATGCAGTAGAAGATTACCTATCTGAGCAGCAGTTTGATAAATCAGAAAAAGACGATTTACGTAAGCAGGTTTTTGATTACTGTAACGATTGTGTAACGACAGGTGAAGAAGCAAGCGTAACCGAACTATCAGCGGCTATTTCAAAAGGCGATGACAGTCCGTTTGACAGCTTTTGCAAGGACCAAAGTTACGATTTAGAAGAAACATTCCCAGTCGATAAAAAAACCGTGACCAGTATGGTTAAATTTTCAGGCTTAGGCGGCGGTGTAAGTGTAAGCTTTGAGCGCAAGCATTTAGGTGAGCGTGTAACCTACAACGAAGCAACAGATACGTTAGTGATTAAAGGTATTCCACCAAACCTTAAAGATCAACTGCAACGCTTTATGGAAAGTGAAGGCGAATAAGCCAAGTATTCCCACAATAAAGAGATTTAAAGCGTGATATTTATATCGCGCTTTTTTATTGCCTGTTACGCCAATAGTTAATTTAAAGCTAGCTGCTAATTTTTCGCACCTTTTATTAAATTAAAGATTCAAATTGCACAAAGAGAAGAAAATGAGGAGCAAATGAGCAGACAAACAAGTTTAAGCCGTATTTTCACTCCTCTAAAAGCACAGCGTCTCTTATCCTCTTTGTGAATATTTGTTTTCAGGATAAAAACCCGGTGTTTAAAGCCAGTAAGTAGTCCGTTTAAAGGCGCTATGCTTAAGTCGAGCTTGCTCACTTGTAAAGCGTAGCTTCAAACCTTAAAGATCTTATTTGCACAAAGAGAAGAGAATGAGGAGCAAATGAGCAGAAAAACAAATTTAAGCGGTATTTTCACTTCTCTAAAAGCGCAGCGTCTCTTAACCTCTTAGTGAATATTTTTTTCAGGATAAAACCCGGTGCTTAAAAGCCAGTAAGTAGTCCGTTTTAACGAGCTATGCCTTTGCATAGTCGTTACTTGTAGACGTTGAGCTTGCTCACGTTAGAAGCGTAGCTTCTTATTACTTATAATTTAAAAATTACCGCCGAGGTAATTTGCTAAACCTTAAAGATCTTATTTGAACAAAGAGAAGAGAATGAGGAGCAAATGAGTAGACAAACAAATTTAAGCCGTATTTTCACTACTCTAAAAGCGCAGCATCTCTTAACCTCTTAGTGAATATTTTTTTCAGGATAAAAACCCGGTGTTTAAAAGCCAGTAAGTAGTCCGTTTAAAGGCGTTATGTCACTGTTTAATATTTACTTGTAGACGTAGAGCTTGCTCACGTTAGAAGCGCAGCTTCTTGTTACTGTATTTTGTGCTAAGTAAAAGCATCACCCATTTAAAACAAAAAAGCCCCGCTATTTAAAAATAGCGAGGCTTTTAAATTAAGCGTTATTTACTAATCAGCGCTTAACGTTTTTGTCATCGCAGAACTTGCACGACCAGCAGGTTTAATTGAACCCGGGCGTAAACCACTATCAGGGATAAGTTCACGTTTATCGTGAGCCATAGCCACTGGTACATGTTTTACTTCACTATCTGCTGCTGGAGCAGGTTGTGCCATTGGTGCACTTGCGTGTCCTTTAGTGATCACTGTTTTAGAATTTAAAGTTGCCTCAGCCGCTTTTTCAACTACTGGTGCTTCTTTAGCTTCTACAGGCGTCTCTGTAGTCTCAACCGGTACCACTTCAGCTTCTAAAGCTGGTTCGTCAGCTTTAACTGATTCTTCAGCTTTCACTGATTCTTCAGCTTTAACTGGCTCTTCAGCTTGCACTGGTTCTTCAGTTTGTACTGGTTCTTCAGTTTGCACTGGCTCTTCAGTTTGCACTGGTTCTTCAGCTTTAACTGGTTCTTCAGTTTGCACTGTTTCTTCAGCTTTTACTGGCTCTTCAGTTTGAACTGGTTCTTCAGCTTTAACTGGTTCTTCAGTTTGAACTGGTTCTTCAGCTTTTACTTGCTCTTGAGCAACTTCAACTTTAGCTAAATCTTCAACAGCAACTGCTTGTTCAACCTGTTCAGAAGCGTCAACAGCCTGTTCTTCCGATTTTGCTTTAAGTTCTGCTTCGTACTCTGCAGCAGCTTGGTCAGCAACCGGTACGAAAGCAGGCGCTTCATCAGATTTAGTTTCAGCACTTTCACCTTCAGGGCGGCGGCGACGCTGACCTGATGCACGAAGATGGCGAGGAGAACGACGCGAACGTGTACGCGTTTGCTCTTCTTCAGTTGCTACAGTTTCATCTTTCGACTCAACAGTCTCTACTTTTTCTTCTTTTACAGGTGTAGGCTTTTCAGCGGCTACTGGCTTTTCTTGAGCTTCAGGCTTTGCTTGAACCTGCGGCTTTTCTTCTACTGCAGCTGTTTCAACAGAAGTTTGTTCAGTTGCTTGTAGTTGCTCAGCGTTTTCGTCTTGAATACGTACTTTCTTACGAACGTTACGACGTTGACGACGAACCTTAGGCTTATGCTCTTTAGGTGTTTCTTCAGCATTCGTATCAGCATTTGCTTTTGCAGGCGCATCTGCTGCTTTAGCTTGATCTTTATCTGCTTTGTGCTCAGGGCGCTTACGAGAGTTAGAATTACGACGACGCTTGTTGCGGTTTTCGTTCTTTTCTTGGTTCTCGTTTGCTACCGGTGAATTAGTTTTTGTTTCTACTTCATCAGTATTGCGTTCTGTGCGCTGTTTAGAGCGTGGGTTATTGCGACGACGTTGATTGTTATTACGACGACGATTATCGTTTCCACGACGTTTATTATTACGTGCTTCTTCTTGCTGCTTTTCAACGGCTTCTTTTTTCTGCTCAGGTGTTTCGCTAGCAAAAATAGATTTAAACCAGTTAGCAACTGCAGTAAATAATCCCGCTTCTTCTTTAGCGGCTACCGCTGCAGGTTTAGCTGCTGGAGCCGGCGCTGCTTGTGGAGCAGGGCTTGAAGGCATAACAACACCTTTTAGCATAGGCTCTTCACGAACAGGTGCTGCAGGCGATTTTGACATTTCAAACGCTTCTGGTTCAGGCGCAACAACTTGCTCGTAACTTACTGTTTCAAGTGTTTCGTCTTTACGTAAGCGCATTACTTCGTAGTGTGGTGTTTCCATGTGTTGATTAGGAATAATCACTACATCACACTTGTGATGCTTTTCAATACGGTGAACACTACGGCGTTGTTCGTTTAACAAGTAGGCGGCAACAGCAACAGGTACTTGTGCATTTACTTGAGAAGTGTTGTCTTTAATTGCTTCTTCTTCAATTAAACGAAGGATAGACAGAGCAATAGACTCGTTAGAACGAACCGTACCTTGGCCACTACAACGAGGACACACACCTTGGCTTGCTTCACCTAATGAAGGGCGTAGGCGCTGACGCGACATTTCAAGTAAACCAAAGCGAGAAATTTTACCAATTTGTACACGAGCACGATCTGGGCGCGCAGCGTCTTTTAAGCGGTTTTCTACTTCACGCTGGTGACGTGGCGGTGTCATATCGATGAAATCTATAACAATCAAACCACCTAAGTCGCGTAAACGTAATTGGCGTGCAATTTCGTCAGCTGCTTCAAGGTTAGTATTAAGTGCTGTTTCTTCAATATCGCCGCCTTTTGTTGCTTTAGACGAGTTGATATCGATAGACGTAAGTGCTTCAGTAGGGTCAATAACAATTGAACCGCCTGATGGTAAACGCACTTCACGTTGGAACGCAGACTCAATTTGGCTTTCAATTTGGTAATGTGTAAATAACGGTGTGTCGCCTTGATAAAGCTTAACGCGGCTCATAAAGTCAGGACGAAAACGCTCAATATGCGCTTTAGCTTCTTCAAAAACACGTGGCTTATCAATTAAAATTTCGCCAATATCACGACGTAAGTAATCACGAATCGCACGGAAAATTACGTTGCTTTCTTGGTGGATTAAAAACGGCGCTTTAGCACTGTCGGCAGCTTGTCTAATAGCTTCCCAGTGAACTAATAACGCTTTTAAATCGTAATTTAATTCTTCAAACGATTTACCAACACCCGCAGTACGCACAATTAAGCCCATACCTTTAGGTAGTTCTAAACGGCTGAGTGCTTCTTTAAGTTCAGTACGCTCATCACCTTCAATACGGCGAGAAATACCGCCAGCACGAGGGTTATTAGGCATAAGTACTAAGTAACTACCAGCAACACTAATAAAAGTTGTTAACGCTGCGCCTTTTTGGCCACGTTCTTCTTTATCAACTTGAATTATTACTTCTTGGCCTTCTTTGATCACGTCACGAATATTCGGACGACCATTAAAGGTGTAACCAGCAGGGAAGTAAGTGCGGGCAATTTCTTTTAAAGGAAGGAAACCATGACGATCAGCACCGTAATCAACAAATGCTGCTTCTAAAGATGGTTCAATGCGTGTGATTTTGCCTTTATAAATATTGGCTTTTTTCTGTTCGTGACCTGGGCTTTCTATATCTAAATCATATAGGCGCTGGCCATCAACCAGTGCTACGCGCATTTCTTCTTGCTGCGTTGCATTGATTAGCATACGTTTCATATTGTTACTCTATTAAATTATGTCGCTGACATGACGATGTTTTCTCGCCTGTTCAGTTGTTCCTATTTTTAGAATGTGCAGCCTCACGACTGGGTCTTTAACGGAACGGCTCTGTATTTTCGTAAGCAGTATTTTTTAAATGCTGGCAAACAATAGCGTACTAAACGCTATTAAATTCTTAATGGTGTTAAAACTTTCGGCTTTTCAGCTACGTCTACAAGTTTTACCCAGAAGTCGGCCTGTCATATCAATCTTATTAAATGTCATTCATATTAGGCGCGTAGGGCTCATTAAGTGGGTGAGCAATACAGTGTGATGTATCGCTAAATCCTGGTTTAAGAGCAAAATTCGCTGCCGATGTTAATGAATACTTATTTATTAGATTTTTTTAGTTCTAAATAAGCTGCTTTACGGTACTACAATAATTGAGCAGTTGCTGAACGGCGCTTTTTACGCCGTCACTATCAGACAAATTATCTGTTCATTGCTTTTTCAATCGCATTAAAAACCACTTCATGTTCAAACTTAACCTGCAATATATTACGCGCATTGCTGTTAGTTGACCGCACGTGTTTACTAGGTATGTATAAAAGCTTTGGAAAACTTAACTCGGATCTGTATGATCGGCTACCCAGAATGTGCATCACGAATGTTTTAATGTGTTAAGTTAAAAAGCACCGTTGTTATTTGCAAATACTAAATATTTGCGCTGCTGATTATCCCACTATTATAACAGTGTTAGCAACTAAATTATTTTACTTAAATCAGTGATTAGGCAATGTCAGAAAAAACCGGCTTACAAGTATCTTTTGTCACAATCAACGAAGACCATTTAGGTCAGCGAATTGATAACTTTCTTATTACCCATTTAAAAGGGGTGCCTAAAAGCGCAATCTACAAAATTCTTCGTAAAGGCGAGGTGCGTGTAAATAAAAAACGTATTAAGCCAGTATATAAATTACAGTTAGACGACATCATTCGTATCCCACCTATAAAAGTGGCAGAGCGCGAAGAGTTTGTGCCTTCAAAACTAGATAAAGTAACGCGCCTTGAAGACGATATTTTATTTGAAGACAAATACCTTATTGTTATAAATAAACCGTCGGGCATGGCAGTTCATGGCGGCAGTGGTTTAAGTTATGGCTTAATAGAAGCGCTGCGCGTACTTCGCCCTGAAGAGCGTAACCTTGAGCTAGTACACAGGCTTGACCGCGATACATCGGGGTGTTTACTTATTTCAAAACGCCGCTCAGTTTTAACATCGTTACACGAGCAACTTCGTGAAAAAACCATGGAAAAAAACTATTGGGCGTTAGTTGATGGCCAGTGGGATGGTAAAACTAAAAACGTAACCGAAGGCCTGCGCAAAAATACACTTAAATCGGGCGAGCGCGTTGTACGTGTTGACAACGTTGAAGGCAAACCGTCGCATACTCGTTTTAAAGTACTAGAGCGTTTTAACGAATGTTCACTTGTACAAGCGTCGCCAGTAACAGGGCGAACACACCAAATTCGTGTGCACACCCAATGCAAAGGGCATCCAATTGCATGCGACGATAAATACGGTGACCAAGCGTTTGACGCAGGAATGCGCAAAGTAGGTTTAAATCGCTTATTTTTACACGCGCACGATTTAAGTTTTTATCACCCTAAAAACGAAACCACTATGCGTGTAGAAGCACCCCTTGATAAAGCCCTTAGCAATTGCTTATTAAAGTTACGCGCAGCTAAAGAGTCTTAATGTATGGCCAGTAATCAATACAAATTAGTTATTTTTGATTGGGACGGCACCATCATGGACTCAATTGGCAAAATAGTTAACTGTATTAAATGCAGTGCACAATCTTTAAATATTGCACCGCCAAGCGACACCGCAATAAAAAATATTATTGGGCTGTCGCTTGAAAAGGCAATGGAGGTGCTATTCCCCAGTCACCCAACAAAGCAAACCGCACTAATTAATGCATACAAGGCACATTATAAAGTTGACCCAACACCTACACCTGTATTTGATGATGTAGCAAACGTACTCAATGCCCTTAAACAAAGCGGGGCAGTACTTGCTATTGCAACAGGTAAAGGAAGAGACGGTTTAGAACGCTTATTAGATCAAAGCCAGCTGAGGCATTTTTTTAGTGCCACCCGCACAAGTGACGACGCACAGTCTAAACCCTCACCCGATATGCTTTTTCAATTATTAGCGGAGCTTGGCGTAAGTGCCAACGAAGCTGTAATGATAGGTGATACACAAATTGATATGGCAATGGGTAAGGCAGCAAACATGGACAGAATAGGCGTTACTATGGGTGTACACAATGCACAGCAATTAAGTGAGTATGACCCAATTGCAACAGTCGATAGCTACCAACAGTTGCAACAGGTTTTAATAGGCTAACACTTAAAGCAAGCGTTATTTGGTTTGAAGGCTCAATACATCAACATTAAACTCAGCTAATAATTGGCTGAGTTTAATGAGTGGCAATCCAATTAAACTATTGGGATCGTCACCGCTTAGTTTTTCAAATAAACAAATGCCGAGTCCTTCACTTTTAAAGCTACCAGCACAATTATAAGGCTGTTCTGCATCGCAGTAAGCGCTAATTTGTGCTGTAGTGAGTGTTTTAAAAGTCACATTAAATGGTTCAACAAGGCTTTTACTTTGCCCACTTTGAATATCAAAAACACATAATCCGGTTAAAAAAGTAACTGTTTGGCCACTAAACAGGCTCAATTGCTTTACGGCGTTTTCTTTAGTGTGCGGCTTACCTAAAATTTGGTCATTAAACACAGCCACTTGATCAGAGCCAATAACTAAACCTTCGTTAAAATGTTTAGTAGCTTCAGTAGCTTTAAGTTCACTTAAACGCTTAACTAACTCATTGGGTGTTTCGTTTTCAAGTGCTGATTCGTCAACATCGGGTGAAAAGGCTTTAAACGGTAAATTAAATTTTTGTAATAAAGACTGCCTAAAAGGCGAGCTTGAGGCTAAAATAAGCAAGTGCTTCATGAATGGTTTTCCTAAGATAAATCAGATTGAGTTAGGATAAATCAGATCCGTAAGTAAAACACGTGAAAAACCTAGTAAAAATGGTTTTTTACTTTGACTAACAAACTAACTATCTATATGATGCAGCCCCTATGCAAAAGGTAAAAATTCCCTTCACTCTTCATCCTGGGAAAGCAGCGCAACACCGTTTATCATACGATGGTATTGTACCGCTTGAAAAACTGACTCGTTTACGAGGTGTTGTACAGGAAGAAGTAGGTGAAATAGCGGTAAAAATTCAGTGCAAAAACGATGAGCAAGGTTTAGTTGTGATTAGCGGCAATTTGTCCACACACGTTACTGTAACTTGTCAACGTTGTAATGATGATTTAGGGTTGGATTTGGATCAAGACTTTATGTATTCGCCAATTGGTTTGGATGCTGAGTCGGATGATCTTCCAGAAGACTACGATGAAGTAGCGCTTGATGAAAACGGTGAAATTAACGTGTTTGAGTTAATCGAAGACGAATTAATTTTAGCGGTGCCATTAGTGCCTACACACAACGAAGCTTCGTGCAATTACTCTTCAAAGCCTGCCAGCTTTGGTGTGTTAAAAGCGGAAGATGATAAACCAAATCCATTTGATATTTTGAAACAACTTAAGAAAGATTCTTAGGAGAAGACTAATGGCTGTACAAAAAAGCAAAAAGTCTCGTGCAAGACGCGGCATGCGCCGTTCACACGATGCGATCAACGGTCCAACTTTAACAGTTGACCAAACTTCAGGTGAGACTCATCGTCGTCACCATGTAACTGCTGACGGTTACTACAAAGGCGTTCAAGTAATTTCTAACTAAGAGATTGCTTTGATGCTGAATAATCTAACCATAGCGTTAGATATGATGGGGGGCGATTACGGCCCCCGTTCATCTATTCCTGCTGCTGTTAGTGCAGTAAACGCTCACGCCAACCTTACACTTATACTGTGTGGTAACGAGCAAGTTATATCTAAAGAACTCGAATCCCTCGACTCTTTATCTCACCCAAGACTCATAATTCGTCATTGCAGTGAAATAGTCACTAATGCCTGTGAACCTGCTGTTGCTGTTCGTTCAAAAAAAGATTCTTCAATGCGCGTTGCCCTTGATTTAGTTAAATCAGGCGAGGCTCAAGCATGCGTAAGTTCAGGTAATACTGGCGCGTTATTTTTTATGGCGCATTACGTATTAAAAATGTTGCCTGGTGTAAAACGTCCCGCACTTATTTCATCTGTACCAACAGAGCGTAAAAATCCAGTGTATTTACTCGACTTAGGCGCAAACGTACATTGTGATAGCGAAATACTCTACCAATTTGGCCTAATGGGCTCAGTGGTTGCAGGCCAAGCACTTGGTTGTGATAACCCGCGCGTAAGTTTGTTAAACATTGGTGCCGAAGACATAAAAGGCCACGACGACATAAAACACGCTGCGCAATTAATGCAGCAAAGCCCACATATAAATTATATTGGTTACAGTGAAGGTAGCGATATTTTTACAGGTAAGGCCGACGTTATCGTATGCGAAGGGTTTGTTGGCAACGTTGCCCTTAAAACCTGTGAAGGCATAGCCAAACTTATCATGAATAAGTTCTCAAAAGCCCTCGAAAAACACCTTATATATAAATGTATGGCGTTTATCCTTAGCCCAATCATAAAAAAACTCTATAAAAGGGTGAACCCCGACCAGTATAACGGTGCTTCTCTGGTAGGATTGCGCGGTATTGTCGTTAAAAGCCATGGAAACGCCTCAGCTAAGGCATTTCAAGCAGCAATCGATGAAGCGGTAAAAGAAGTTGAACGCCAACTTCCCACTAAAATAGCCGCTATTTTCGAAAAAACACATTCTAAAGACACGGTGGCCAATCAGTAAATTGATGTGCCGTGTATTTCATTATTTATTTGTTTAATTAAAAAGAGCAAAGTATGGCACAAAAAATTGCACTTCTATTCCCAGGTCAAGGTTCGCAAAGCGTAGGTATGTTACAAGCGCTTTTAGAAACCTCCGACATTGTAAAATCAACGTTTGCAGAAGCATCAACCGCATTGGGATACGACTTAGCAGCGTTAGTTCTTAACGGTCCAGAAGAAAAACTAAACGAAACCCACCGAACTCAACCTGCATTATTAACCGCAAGCGTTGCGATTTATCGCGACTGGTTAGCTAAAAATCCAGACGCCGATGTTGTCATGGCAGGGCACAGCTTAGGTGAATATTCAGCACTGGTATGCAGTAACGTAATTAGTTTAAGCGAAGCTGTAAAATTAGTAGAAAACCGTGGCTTGTACATGCAAGAAGCCGTACCAGCAGGTGTGGGATCGATGGCGGCTATTATTGGTTTAGGCGACGACGAAATTAAAGCGGCGTGTGCAGCATCAGCGCAAGGCGAAGTTGTATCGCCTGTTAACTACAATTCACCAGGTCAAGTAGTAATAGCCGGGCATAAAGCGGCGGTAGATAGAGCCTCAGTAGCCTGTAAAGAAGCGGGCGCAAAACGCGCATTACCGCTATCGGTTAGTGTGCCTTCGCACTGTGAACTGATGAAGCCGGCAGCAGAAAAACTGGCGAATGATTTAGCTGCTTTAACATTTAATACACCTAAGTGTGATGTAATTAATAATGTAGATGTAAAAGCAGAAAGTTCAGCTGACGCGATTAAAGATGCACTTGTACGCCAATTATACAGCCCAGTACGCTGGACAGAAACCGTGCAAGCATTAGTAGCGCAAGGCGTAACGCAAAGCTACGAATTTGGTCCGGGTAAAGTATTAACAGGCCTGGCAAAACGAATTGATAAAGCAATGGTATGTGGTTCAGTAAACGACGCCGCTTCAATTGATACAGCTAAATAAGAGTAAAAAAATGTCTAACTTATTTTCTTTAGAGGGCAAAGTTGTCCTAATTACAGGCGCAAGCCGTGGTATTGGTAAAGCAATTGCAACTATGCTGGTTGCACAAGGCGCAAAAGTCGCTGGTACAGCAACAAGCGAGTCGGGTGCGGCTAACATTAGTGACTATTTAGGTGATAACGGTAAAGGTTATGCATTAAACGTCACCGATCCTGCTTCAATTGAGGCTACTTTGGCTGCAATTAAAGCCGACTTAGGCGATATTGACGTACTAGTAAATAACGCAGGTATCACGCGCGACAATTTACTTATGCGAATGAAAGAAGCCGAGTGGGACGATATTATCGACACCAACCTAAGCTCTATTTTCCGCTTATCTAAGGCAGTGTTACGCCCAATGATGAAGAAAAAGAACGGCCGTATTATCAATATTGGTTCGGTAGTAGGCACTATGGGTAATGCAGGGCAAGCTAACTATGCTGCGGCTAAAGCGGGTGTTATTGGTTTTTCTAAATCATTAGCACGCGAAGTTGCCTCACGCGGGATTACAGTGAACGTAATTGCACCGGGTTTTATCCAAACAGATATGACCAACGAGCTAACCGATGACCAAAAAGCAGCTACTTTAGCTAATGTGCCAGCAGGCCGTTTAGGTCAACCTGACGAAATTGCAGCTGCAGTGTGTTATTTAGCATCTGACGCTGCTGCGTATGTATCAGGCGAAACTTTGCATGTAAATGGCGCGATGTATATGGTTTAATAACCATATAGCCATTACAAAAGTAAAATTAAGTTGGCATGATTCACTAAAAAACATTGAATTATTTGTGAACTTGCTTTAAACATACTTGAAATTGCTATTAAAATAAGCGATAACAGGGAAAACACACACTCAGAGGTTTGACCAGACAATTATTTACGGTCAGATCATTGAATCAGAGAATTATGCGGCGTAAACTACCCCGCAATCTGAAAATAACGCATTGGCGTTTTAATAAAGGAAAGAAGAATGAGCGATATCCAAGAACGCGTAAAAAAAATTATCATTGAACAACTAGGTGTTAAAGAAGAAGAAGTTAAAAACGAATCTTCTTTCGTAGATGACCTAGGTGCAGATTCTCTTGATACTGTAGAACTAGTAATGGCTCTTGAAGAAGAGTTTGACACTGAGATCCCAGACGAAGAAGCTGAAAAGATCACTACAGTTCAAAGCGCAATCGATTACGTAACAGCTCACGCTGAGTAATCAATTGTATATTAAAGGCAGCATTCGCTGCCTTTAATCTATGTATCCAAACCACCTCAAAGTTCATGATTCAAAAATCAAACCTTAACTCCCCAAATTTAACTAACATTAATTTTGTTTGCGTTATGTGTTGTCAAACAAGTTTGAGACTCGCACTTTGAGGTTGCTTGGGTATGATGATCCCCTTGTGAATCTAATTGGATTAAAAAACCATTTAAAAATTAAGATGGTTAAAATTTTAATAAAATTATAAATATCCCTAATTGGAGGCAAACCGTGGCTAAACGTCGTGTCGTCGTAACTGGCTTAGGAATGTTGACGCCGCTAGGCAATGATGTTCAATCAACCTGGCAAGGCTTATTAGATGCTAAAAGTGGTATACAAACAATAACACACTTTGACACATCAAAATTTGGAACAAAGTTCGCTGGTTTAATCAACGACTTTGATGCATCGGCTTATATGCCACCAAAAGATGCAAAAAAAATGGATTTATTTATCCAATATGGTTTAGCAGCGGGTGTTCAAGCCTTTAAAGATTCAGGCCTAGAAATCACAGAAGAAAACGCAACGCGCATTGGTGTTGCTGTTGGTTCTGGTATTGGCGGCCTAACGCTAATTGAAGAAAACCACGTTAAGTTACTTAACAGTGGCCCACGTAAGCTATCTCCATTTTATGTGCCTTCTACCATTATTAATATGATCTCGGGTCATTTATCAATAATGTACGGACTACGTGGCCCTAACATTTCAATTGTAACTGCGTGTACGACAGGTTTACATAACATTGGCCATGCAGCACGTATGATTGCCTACGGCGATGCCGACGCTATGGTTGCTGGCGGTGCCGAAAAAGCCTGTACACCAATTGGTATGGGTGGCTTTAACGCAGCACGCGCATTATCAACACGTAACGACGACCCACAAGCAGCGTCGCGCCCGTGGGATAAAGACCGTGACGGTTTTGTACTGTCTGACGGTGCTGGTGTTGTAGTTGTTGAAGAATACGAACACGCAAAAGCACGTGGCGCAAACATTTATGCCGAGCTAGTTGGTTTTGGTATGAGTGGCGATGCATTCCACATGACATCCCCTCCAGAAGACGGCGCAGGCGCAGCCCTTGCAATGGAAAACGCATTAAAAGATGCGCAAGTAAATGCAGAGCAAGTAGGCTACATAAACGCCCACGGTACGTCGACCAACGCTGGCGATAAAGCCGAAACTGCCGCAGTTAAATCTATTTTTGGCAATGCAGCAAAAGACGTAATGGTTGGCTCGTCTAAATCGATGATGGGTCACTTACTGGGTGCAGCGGGCTCAGTTGAATCAATCGTGTCGATATTGTCGCTAAAAGATCAAAAAGTGTCGCCTACTATCAACCTTGATAACCCAGATGAAGGCTGTGACCTAGATTACATTGCGCATACAGCACGCGATGCAAAACTAGATTACTCACTGTGTAACTCATTTGGCTTTGGTGGTACTAATGGCTCGTTGCTATTTAAAAAGGTATAATCTTTTTTAACAACGAACCACTTTATAAGAGCTCAGTTGTTTAACTGGGCTTTTTTTATATGCAAAAAATAATAAACAATACGCAAACAATCATAAATGCCAGCCAATCAAACGCCGTTAGCATAACCGACAGAGGCTTAAACTATGGCGATGGTTTTTTTACAACAGCAAAAATTGTAAATGGGCAAGTTGAATATTGGCACCACCACAAAGCTCGCTTAGCTGAATGTGCCGAGCGATTAGCCTTTCCTGAACTCGACTTTAGCCCTTTAGAGCAACACATACACAATCAAGTAAAACAAAAGCAAACGGGCGTGTTAAAAATACTCGTAACACGCGGTGAAGGCGGGCGTGGTTATAACTTACCAAGCGAATGTCATTTAACAATTATAGTAAGCGTGCTTGAATACCCTGCAAACTACAATGCCCTTGCAGAGCAGGGGGTTAGCCTTGAAATAAGCCCTATTAAATTAGCGGCGCAGCCTTTACTTGCGGGGCTAAAAACCCTAAATAGGTTAGAGCAAGTACTCATTAAAAAAGCCATGCAAACGCAAAATTGCGACGACGTACTTGTGCTCGACTACAACAACCAGGTAATTGAAGCCTCAGCAGCTAATATATTTGCCATTAAACACGGTAAAGTATTTACACCAAAGCTCAATGAATGCGGTATAAAGGGCGTTTATCTGCAAGCGTTATGTGATAAATTAACGGTTGAGTTTAAACACATTACAGTAAACGATTTAACCATGGCCGATGCTGTATTTGTATGCAACAGCTTAATGCATGCAGTACCTGTTAATCGCATAGAGCAACAGTGCTTTAATGTAGCGCACAGCAACGCATTGCTAACTAATTTATTAGCCAAGGAGGCTTAGTGTTAAAAGTTATTTTATCAGTCGCTTTTTTAGCGATTATTAGCACAGCTATTGGCTATCAGCAGTTGCAGGCAACCCTACAAAGCCCGCTAAATATAAGCGAAAGCACGCAATTTGAGGTAAAAAAGGGCACCGGTTTTAATAAATTATGCCAGCAATGGCAAGCAAAAAACTGGGTTGAAAGCTGTTGGCGTTACCAAGTTATTGCAAAGCTCGACCCCACATTAACCGATTTAAAAGCCGGGCTTTACGAGCTTTCAAATACCAGTGTTATTAATAACATAAAAAAAATAAACCAAGGTCAACAAATCAGCTTTAGCTTTACGATTATTGAAGGCCAAGCGCTGCGCGATGTATTAGCAAATATTAAAAATGCGCCTAATTTAAATAACGATCTAAAGTTAGACGAGTTAGGTAAGCAAATTATAAATGAAGATACATTGTTAGAAGGCTGGTTATTTCCAGATACTTATCACTACCAGCATAACGATACCGCAAGCAGTGTATTAAAACGCGCCGCACAAACCATGCAACAAACACTAAGCGATGCATGGGAAAAACGCGCTAACAATTTACCTTACAACACCGCGTACGAGGCACTAATAATGGCCTCAATTATTGAAAAAGAAACCGCAGTAGCCAGCGAGCGCCCGTTAATTGCTTCGGTTTTTGTCAATCGGTTAAACACAAAAATGCGCCTTCAAACCGATCCAACCGTAATATATGGCCTGGGTGAAAACTTTGACGGCGATATTAAATACAAAGATTTACGCAATCATACGCCATACAATACCTACCGTATTGATGGATTACCGCCAACGCCAATAGCTATGCCATCAAAAGAAGCTATTTTAGCTGCGGTAAACCCGCCACAAAGCGACTATGTTTACTTTGTAGCAAAAGGCGATGGCAGCCACCAATTTTCTACCACGTTAAAACAACATAACGCGGCAGTTAAAACCTATATTTTAAATAAAAAGAATTAACGTGTTTATGAAACCAAAATTTATAGTAGTAGAAGGCTTAGAAGGCGCGGGCAAATCAACCGCTATTTCACTTTGCCAAGACTTTTTAAACAAAAAACAAATAGAATACATTAACGTACGCGAACCTGGCGGCACGCCATTGGCCGAGTCGTTACGCACCTTAGTAAAAGCCGAACACGAAGAAGAAATAGCCTTCGAAACCGAGCTGCTTATTATGTACGCCGCACGTTCGCAGCTAATGCATAACGTAATAAACCCTGCGCTTGAGCAAGGTAAATGGATATTAGCTGACCGTCACGACTTATCGTCGCAGGCGTATCAAGGCGGCGGGCGCGGCATTAGCTCAAATACACTAGCGTCGTTATCGTCTATGGTATTAAAAGGCCTAAAGCCCGACTTAACCATTTACCTCGACATAGACCCAGTAATTGGCCTTGAACGTGCTAAAGGGCGAGGTGAACTTGATCGAATAGAGCAAGAAGCCATTGAGTTTTTTCAGCGTACACGCATGCGCTACCTAGAGCTTGCAAGCGACGATAACTCAATTAAAACCGTAGATGCCAATCAAGAAATTGATAAAGTGCATCGCGATATCACAAATGTATTACGTACTTTTTTTGAAGAGCTAAAATAACATGTCTCTACCTTGGCTATATGAAACACAGCAACACTTAGCACAAAGCTTTCGTGGTCAGCGTTTTCATCATGCCCAATTGTTTTGTGGGCCTGTGGGTGTAGGTAAGTTTGCCTTAAGTGACGAACTAGCCAATGCCTTGTTATGCCAAAATATTACCCAGCAAACAGCCGCACCAAACAGTATTTTAGCGCCATGTGGGCAATGTAAAAGTTGCTCGCTTAACCTTGCGGGTACGCACCCCGACAAGCGCATAACCCAGGTAGACGGCCAAAGCATTGGCGTAGACGACATACGCGCCATTAGCGATTTTATGAACTACTCAGCGGCGCAAAATGGCAACAAAGTAGGGGTAATAGAAAACTGCGAAAAAATGACCATGGCAGCGGCTAACGCCTTGTTAAAAACGCTTGAAGAGCCAAGCAATAGCCGGTTTTTAATATTAACTACAAGCCAGCCCGCACAACTGCCAGCCACGATTTTGAGCCGATGCGCTAAAACCGACATTAAAGTAACAAGTACACAACTAGCGCAGCAATGGCTTGAGTCGTTACAAATACAAAATTACCCTTGGCTACCGCTTTTTTATAGCCAGCCATTACAAGTAAAACTGTGGCAAGAGCAAAACCAGCTACAAAATATAGATACCCTCTATAAGTTTGCAACTGAGTTTAAACAAAGCCATAATTTCAAAGCGTTAGTCGATATAATAAATAAACAACCGGAGCTGGTTCGTATATTTACTTTGTTTTTAAGCGAGCAATTAAAACAGCAATTATTACAAGGCATGAGCTTTGAAGCGTATCAAGAAGCGCAACAAGCACTCAGCGAATTTTTGCAAAATAATACAAAAATTCTCGGCCTTAATTTACCGCTCGCTGTATCGCGATTAGCGTACATTTTACGTAATAAATAAAAGGATTAACCATGCAAGAGCTATTAGTAGATATAGACGACCTAGACGAATTATATCGCTGTTACATGCCTTACTTAAAAAAAGGCGGCTTATTTGTGCGCACTAACATGCGTTACGAAGTAGGGCACTCGCTGGCGTTACGTGTAACCCTTCCCGACGCACTAGAAGATGACATAGTCACTGGCAAGGTTGCGTGGATCACCCCGCAGGGCGCACAAAGCTCAAACCCGCCAGGGATTGGTATTAGCTTTTTAGACGACAAAACAAACCTAAACGCCAAGATCGAAAAACTACTGGGGACTATGTTAAACTCCGGTAATCCAACTTACACCATGTAGTAAAAAACAGGCCCAATTTTGATTGTAGATTCGCATTGCCATTTAGACCGTCTTGATTTTGATAAACTCGATTTAAACTTAGACCAAGTGCTAGACCAAGCACGCGCCAAACAGGTTGAACACTTTTTATGTGTAAGCGTTACGCTTGACCAATTCCCAAGTATGCTTGATAAAATTAAGCACTACGACGATGTATCGGCATCGTGTGGCGTGCATCCGCTCGATCAAAAAGACGCGCTTAACAAACAGCAATTAATTGATTTAGCGTCACACAATAAAGTAGTTGCCATAGGCGAAACAGGCCTAGATTACTACTACGCAAAAGACACGCATGCTGTGCAGCAAGCAAGTTTTGTAGGCCATATTGATGTGGCAAACGAACTACAAAAGCCGCTAATTATTCATACACGCGACGCCCGTGCCGACACCATAAACCTAATGCGCGAGCACAATGCCGAAAACTGTGGCGGCGTACTGCATTGTTTTACAGAAGACTGGGACATGGCTAAAAAAGCCATAGATATGGGCTTTTATATTTCTATTTCAGGCATTGTAACGTTTAAAAATGCAGTAGAGCTTAAAGACGTGGTAAAGCAAATCCCACTCGACCGACTACTAATAGAAACCGATTCACCGTATTTAGCACCCGTACCGCACCGTGGGCAAACTAATCAGCCTGCTTACGTGCAAGATGTTGCGTATTACATTAGTGAGTTAAAAGGCATTAGCTTTAACGAGCTAGCTAAAGCCACCACTGATAACTTTTACTCGCTATTTAAATTAGCAGCTAAAGGCTAATAATATGACGACTCCCGCGGCGCAACTTCCTATGTTAATTATGGGGCCAATGGTGCGCCGCGCTGAGCAGACAGGCGTGTGCATAGTATTTGCAACGTCAACCCCCGCACAGTGCCAAATTAATATACTCAAGACGCAAAGTACTAGCGAGCAACAAACCATTACACTAGGAGAACGCCTTTATTTACACTTTGTAGTTGTAAAACCGGCAAGTACACCTTTTGCGCTCGACACTTTACTAGCGTATCAATTAATAATAAATGGCAATGAGGTTGACCTATCAGCTTGGGCTTACAGCAACCAAGCAACTCCAGCATTTGTTATACCCAATAAACTAAACAGCATATTACATGGCTCGTGCCGAAACGCGCATCACCCCGCAAAAGATAGCCTAGTCACCTCAAGCCAATGGCAAAACACTCAACGCAGCCAAAATACACCCGGCGCACAATTATTGCTGTTAAGCGGCGACCAAGTTTACGCCGACGATGTAGCAGGGCCTATGTTGTTGGTTATTCATCAGCTTATTGAAAAACTAGGTATTTATAAAGAACAACCCATGGCGTTGCCTCTGCCTAACAAAATTGATGAACAGCTATACAACAGGCACCATTTTTTACCCAAAACACCGTGGCAAAAGCGCTCAAAACTGGGTGTGGGTTATTGGCTTAAAAAAGACGAGCCGCATTTTTCAAGCGTAAAAGCATTTAACCACCTCATTCACTTTGAAGAATTTATAGCGCTTTATTTACTTAATTTAAGCGCCGCTGCATGGCAATGTGTTGATTTACAAAGCGCGCAATACACCGGGCAAAACCCAGAGCATCAACGTATTTTTAATGCCGAAAAATCGGCGTTACTTGGCTATGCTAAAGGGCTGAATGAAGTAGAAAAGTTATTTGCTAATGTGTCTACGTTAATGATGTTTGACGATCACGACGTAACCGACGATTGGAACCTCACCGCAGGGTGGGAGCAAGCCATAAACCAAAACCCAAGCAGTAAACGTATAATTAATAATGGGCTTATAAGTTACTGGCTGTTTCAAGGTATGGGTAACGATGCACTAGTAAAAACAAGCACGCTAATACCGCCATTTAAACAAAGCTTAAGCGCTAACAACCAATGGCAATTTAAAGCGTTTGATAAACCCCTAAACGAATTTAACCATTGGCATTACGAGTTAACTACAATACCTAAAGTTGTGGTGCTCGACACCCGCACACACCGCTGGCGTAACGAAAGTAATTTTAACGAGCCATCAGGCCTGCTCGATTGGGAGCGCCTTACAGAGCTTGAAGAAAGCCTACTTAGTCACGATAAAGTAATTATAGTATCGCCCGCGCCGGTATTTGGTGTTAAATCAATAGAAGCCATTCAAGCGGCTTTTAATATATGCGGCCAGCCATTGATGGTGGATGTAGAAAACTGGATGGCCCACGAAGGCTCGGCTAAAAAACTACTCGACACCTTTAGACGTACCGACACCCCAAACGAAACCCTTATTTTATCGGGCGATGTACATTACTCGTTTTGTTTTTCGGTGCAAAAGCGCTTTGGCGATCATCCAAACAGAATATGGCAGCTCACCGCAAGCGGGATAAAAAACGAATTCCCGCGTAAGTTAATAAACGTACTAGATAAACTAGACTCTATTTTATACGGCCCCAAAAGCCCGCTTAACTTTTTCACCAAACGCTGGCACATGGAAGTAGACAAACACCAAACCCTAGGCGAAGGCCAAAAGTATTTAGTAAGCGACTCCGCAATAAGCCTAATAACGTTAGATAACGGCGACTTATCCCGCTATCAACTTATCCACGGCGACGGCCACACCACCGAATTCGACCTAGAACACAAATAAAGCCCGGCATTGGTTTGATAGAATGAAGCCCTTCTAAAAGGGAGGGGTTGGTATTTTCTTGTAGGCGTCTTGCTTGCTGGCGCGTTATTTATAGATATGTAAAAGCGTTGCTTTTAAACGCCAGCAAGCTGCGCGTCTACGGGTAAGGTTTGGCATTTACTTGTAGACGTAGAGCTTGCTCACGTTAGAAGCGCAGCTTCTTGTAAAAGATCATTTGCACAAAGAGAAGAAAATGAGGAGTAAATGAGAAGACAATAAAACAGTAATTAGAATCTACTTACTTAATCACTAGCTCACTTCTCTAAAGCGGACGACTCTTAGCCTCATTGTAAAAATAAATAAAAAACAATAATTTATAAATTAAATCGCTTTATACCATCAGTGAGTTTTATAGTGTTAAAGTTTATTAGAAGCCCAGCCCCAATGTTTGCAAGCTTCATATAGGTTATTAATTGTGCTGAATGAATTGGTAGTAGCTTGTCTACTGATTTGAGTTCAATGATTAAATTATCGGGGAGTAGAATATCTAATCTATAGCCAGCATTTATATAAGTGTCTTTATAGTAAACAGGCATATCAACTTGGCTCTTGGGCGTGAAACCTAATTTATTCAACTCATAAATCAAGCAAGCTTCATAAGTTGATTCAAGCAAACCAGGGCCTAAAGTTTTATGTACTTCTATTGCACAGCCAATTACAGCATGTGTTAAGTCATCAGTTTTCATATATATCCTTATAAAACTTCAGATTCATTAAGTTAAAAATAAAGCTTAGACAAAATAGTACTCAATTGCACAAAATGAAAAACAAGATCAATACAGCATTTTATAAATTTAGTATTTTAATTACCTTTCTAAAGCGGAGCGCCTCTTAACCTCTTTGTGAAAAATTAACTAAATCTATTTGCACAAAGAGAAGAAAATGAGGAGTAAATGAGAAGACCATAAAACAGTATTAGGGTCTACTTACTAAATCATTAGGTCACTTCTCTAAAGCGGAGCGCCTCTCAACCTCTTTGTGAAAAAATAACTAAACCCATTTGCACAAAGAGAAGAAAATGAGGAGTAAATGAGAAGAGCAAAAAACAGTATTAGGGTCTACTTACTAAATCATTAGGTCACTTCTCTAAAAGCGGAGCGTCTCTTAACCTCTTTGTGAAATATTAACTAAAATCATTTGCACAAAGAGAAGAAAAAGAGGAGTAAATGAGAAGACCATAAAACAGTATTAGGGTCTACTTACTAAATCATTAGGTCACTTCTCTAAAAGCGGAGCGTCTCTTAACCTCTTTGTGAAATATTAACTAAAATCTTTTGCACAAAGAGAAGAAAATGAGGAGTAAATGAGAAGACAATAAAACAGTAATTAGAATCTATTTACTTAATCACTAGCTCACTTCTCTAAAGCGGACGACTCTTAGCCTCTTTGTGAAAAAATAACTAAATCCATTTGCACAAAGAGAAGAATATGAGAAGACAATAAAACAGTATTAGGGTCTACTTACTTAATTACTAGATCACTTCTCTAAAGCGGAGCGTCTCTTAACCTCTTTGTGAAAAAATAACTAAAATCATTTGCACAAAGAAAAGAAAAAGAGGAGTAAATGAGAAGCCAAGGTCAATGCAGTGTTTTATAAATTTAGTGTTTTATTTACTTCTCTAAAAGCGGAGCGTCTCTTAATCTCTTTGTGAAAAAGTAACTAAAACTAACTGCACAAAGAGGAGTAAATGAGAATAGCCAAATACATCAAGTAATATTTACTTAGCTACTAGAAACGTAGAGTTGCTATGCATCTTAGTAAAAAATGCTACTAAAAATATCTATTTAAAACTGCGTACACGTTTAACAACTATTTTATTACTCAAAATCGCCAAACATAAAATAACCATAAACAGCATAGAGTTTGCACCAGCTTGGAGCGAATAATCTACCGATGAATGCAATAACATATCAATAATCGCAATGGCACAGCCAAAAGCCACCCCCTGAAACAACGCCGTTTTGCGCTTGCGCATAGTTGCAACACACAACCATAAACAATACAAAACCAATAAACCAAGCGCAGCTGTAGCAGGTATACCCAGCTCTACAGCAAATTGAATATAATCGTTATGGGCGTTATCGTAATAGCCCGAATACGGCTCCGACTGATATGCAGGGAACGCGGTATAAAACGTACCGCCGCCCGAGCCCAGTAAAGGCTTATCTAAAATAAGCGGTATGGAGTCGCGTACCACCTCGTCACGGGTTTCAGACGCAATACTTGTTTCGCTAATACGCTGCTTTACTTTTTCAACATCAAAAATAGCGCCAATAATTATTAAATCAATAATAAAAAAGCTCACTATTAATAACTTAAACGCCTTAGGTTTATTGTTATAAACAAACAGCGCCAAAAAGCTTACCACCATTAACGCAATAAAAAAGGCCGAGTTACCCATGCGGCTGCGGGTTAAAATAAGCGCCACAATTATAATTATTAACGAAATACGCAACACTATTTTAGAGCTTAAAAGTATTTCGGCCCAAGCTCTAAGAGTTTGTTTTAATGTGTTTTTACCTTTACCGTTATTGCGCTTTAACTCGCTTACCAATACACCTATACCTAAACATAAACACAGCGCCAAATAGTTAGCTAAAAAGTTAGAATACGTAAATGTACCAATAGCACGGTCGGTATGTTTATACCCAAAAATAGGGCTAACTAAATCGGGCGATAAATTTAAGTAACTGGCATACAGTGCCTGAAAAACTCCAGCACATATAACCGCATAAATTAGCTTTTTAATGCGCGCAGCACCGTTACAGTAAATAAAAATAAGCCAGCAAAATAAAATCATAAAGCTGGTTTTTAATAACATTTGTTTGGTTTGAAAAGGGTCAACGCTTACCGTAAACATTTGCACGGCGCACACAGTAACAACAACACCAAGTGCCGCAAATACAGGCCACGAAAACAAAGGAGGGTACAAAGATTGGTTATTATTTATAGCACTGTAAATTAAGTGCGTTATAAACGTAGCGCTTATTAAAAGGCCCATAGCAAGTATGGCCCAAGGTCGGTAACTGCCTAAAGGTAACGGGAGTAAAAATAAAATGCCACACAACAATACAAAAATTAAACGATTCACTAATTTCCCTATAAACGCTTGTTACTAATACTTAACCTAAAACTGATTTCTAAATACTACTATCTGTTTTTTAACTAACTTCTGAAAAATATCATCTAACCACTAATGTTTAACACATATTTACTTAACTGATATCTGTCTTCTAGCAACTCAAAACTTGTATGTTTCGCATTATTGCATATTTGTATAGTACACATAACAAAAAACGCAGCCAATTGGCTGCGTTTTAATAAAATTTCATAAACGATTAGTTTGCTACTTCAGAAATACCGTCGTCGCCGCCATTACCACCTGCTCCCGGAGGTGTTGGTAAAGTAACAAAGCCAGGTACATTGGCTCGGGCATTAGCGTTGGCATTAGCATTTGGTGGAGCATTGTCGCCTGGGTTTTGCCCTGGTGCGTTAGGGTTGCCAGCAGCAGTTGCTTCTGAGGCAGTAGTTGCATCAACACCAGCTGTTATTGCAGCAAGTGTTACAGCATCGCTGTCTATACCCGCGGCAGTCATAGCAGCTAATACATTTGCTACAAGTGGGCTGTCTGCGCCTACGGCAGCTACAACATCATTCATCATTGCATCAATTTGTTCTGGGGTACAATCACTACACATTTCTGAAATAGCTGCAGCTAAATCGGCCTCTAGCTGTTCTGGCGAAGTATCTGCAGTTGCATTGTTTAAAATAGTTACTAGCGCACTTACATTTTGAGCTGGTACAGTTACATCTGAGTCTGTTTGTGCAAAAGTTGGAGTAGCAGTAAGTGCAAATGCACTGGCAATTACGCTGGCTAAAATTAGTTTTTTCATGTCTCGTCCCATGGTTGAGTCTTTAATTACAAAATTTTAGCGTATTAGGGCAAAAAGTAAACTCTTTATTTACGCCATTATTATTAGTTTTTACTATTTGCGAAGGCGGCATTATTAAATTGCCTTGTACGCCGTCGCAACCCAGCTTTTCAAGTGCTTTTAAAGTCTCAGGTTTTTCAATTAAACAGGCTAAAACTTTAATACCAAAACCGTGGCAAATATTATTAACGGTTTGAATAAAAAATTGGCTTTGGTTGTTATCTAGCAGGTCTTGTATATAGCTGCCGTCAATTTTTACAAATTCAATGTCTAGGCCTTGTAAGTACCTAAACGACGTTAAACTAGTACCAAAGTGCTCTACACAAACATTAATACCAATATCTTTAATGGCATCTATATGTAAACTGGCCACATGTACATTGTAAAGCAAGCTTATTTCGTGCAGCTCAAACAATAAGTTAGTTTTTAAAATAGGTTTAGTAGTCGCGTAAAGCGTAAGCCACTCTATAAAATCGGTAGAGTATAACGCGGCTTTACTTAAATTAAGGGCAAACACATCTTTTGGGTATTGCTCTTTAACGTTTACAAAATTGCGTATTATTTTTTTGTCGAGCTCTTCGGTTAAATTAAGTTTTTCGGCCATAGCAAATAAATGACCGTTATTTACTTTTTCACCTTCGTGTATAAAGTGTGAAAACACCTCAAAATAGCACTGCTGGTGCTCTGAGTTAGCTTGCTTAACAGCCTGCACCGAAAAACTCACCTCGCCCGAATCAATAATCGACTGAATTAGCGCACGCCATTGTTTAACACTAAATAGGGTGTCTTTATCTACTTTATTAGTAGCTGCGGTTTCGCCAATGGTACAGCCGGTATCAAGCGCCGAAAGCACACTACCAAAGCTCGAGCCTTTTTCAACACTTACAAGCGACAAGTTAGCAAAGCCATTTATATGTAAGCTGTTTTTCTTCTGGCTAAAAGCATCGTTAATGTCTAGCTTGGTTTTATTTAAAAATGGCACATCAAACGGGGCCAATGCTATAAACGTACTGCCATTAAGCTTAAACAGTTTAGTGTTGGTTAACTCGCTTAATATAGATTGCAAAGTAGTGCTTACATCGTAAACGTGTTCGTCACCGTCTTGGTAGCTAACGGTTTGGTTAATGTTAGTAAGCGAAGGCAGAGTGATCATCATTGCGGTTATTGGCGCGTCTTCAGTTATTGTATCAACCACCGAGCTAAAATGGTTTTCAAACGACCGACGGTTCCCAAGCCCAGTAAGTGGGTCTATGTAAACTTCTTCGGTTAAGGTTTGGGTTTGTTTAGTTAACGAGTCAAACGTGCTTTGTAAATTAATAACCATATTATTTATGGCTTTAGTTACTGTACGTAGCTCGCGTGCAACCGGTATTTGCTCGTTTAAGGTAAAGCGTTTACGCGTAACCAATTGCGCTTGGTGTTCTACGGCTTTTAGCGGCCTAAACACCGTGCCTAAAATTAAAAACGCAACCGCAAGCGACCCCGCAAGTAATAAAAACGATCCGTAAAAGCTGCGTTTAGTGTGCTCCCAAAGAGTTAAGTACGACTGCCCAGCATGGCTAGTTACTTCAAGCACACCCGCCATAACCCAGTCATTATTAAGCTCACTGCTCATAGTGGGGGCGTTAAGCTCTACCGCATTAATAAACCAGCCAGGTACCGACTCAACCCGTTTAGGGTTAGTAAGCTCAAACACCACATTACTTTGCATGTCGGTAAATTTAATTTGCTTATAATAGCCACTATCAAAAATAGCCGTAGCCATGGTTTGGGCAATCATTAAGCTTTCGTCGTCTAGGTAGGGCGAAATAGAAAGCCCCAAACTTGTTGCGGTGTCTTGCGCGTGGCTGCCCATTTGGGTTTGCAAATAGTGGCGGGTGGTTTGTACGTCGGTAACTACACGTACAAAAAACGAAATAACCGAAATTAAAATAATTAACCCGTACACTTGGGTTTTTAAACTAAGTCCATTTTTAAAAAGTCGATACATAACTACTAGTTCCTTTAATGTTACTGTTGGTGGGCGCAAGCTCACCGTGTTCTATTCGTTGTAGCATGGTGTTCCAGGCCGATACACCACGGCTATTCTTTACTTTATTACCCAACCCTTTAGCCTTAGCTAGCCATAAACCTTGGCCGTTAAAGCTGTATATAGGTTTTAAATCGGGCCGTTTATTAGCGGGTAAAAGTTTAGTATTAAAATTATCTAACACAAGCGGTATTTGGTTAGGCTCTTCAAAATAAATTAATACCATATGCGGCTGGTTTACTGTTTTTTGCCTTACATACATTAACCGTATTTTATCTTCCGGTATCCCTAGTGCAATTAGCGTAAAGTATTTGGCTATTACGTAGTCTTCACAGTCGCCCATGCCAACACCTAAACTTTCGAGCGGGGTGGCCCAGTAATCTTTTTTTTGCCATAGGTCGTCGTCGGTTTGGTATTGTATGTGTTTATTAAAAAAGTCGTTAACTAGGTGTATTTGCTGCCACTCGCTTTTACCTTGGCTGCTATCTATAAAACTAAGCCAATTTTTAATGCGTGTGTAGCCCTCGTCGCCGTAATGTTGTTGTGCACGGTTTAGTATATCGCTGTTACGCAAATGCATAAGTGCATCTTGCGCGTACACAAAAAACGACATAACAATTAAAATGCAAACACTTAAGCGCACATACGTTCCTTTAGTTAATAATCCCTAATAAACAGCATCGCCAAGTATAGTATTATTACAACAAAAAAGGTAGATAAGTAAAAAGTGCTACACAGCACTAAAGTAGGGCGTTTGGTAGTTATTTTGGTGCAACATAAATTTAACAAAAAAACAATATAAAAGGATGCGTTTATAGTTGAGTACATTATTGTGTTGTGTATAATAATGACTTCACACGGTATGTGATGTTCGTTAAAAGGATTTAAGCCTAACTTTGCTTGTCCTTTTTTGTGTTTTTAAAATAATTAAAAAGAAAAAAGGAATTAAAGTGAAGGTACTAAAAACAATATTTTCAGTTGCAGGCCAATGCACGTGTATGTTGTCAGCCATCAAAGCAAGTTCCACTTTTCTTTCCTCATTTATTTCATAAAAGATAACTAATTAGCAATCTACATCTCACTAGATGTAAGTTCTTAAGTAAAATAAATAATTATTAAGTCATGTATTTTAAGAGTTTGGTTTTAAATGGATAAAAAAGTATGAAATACAGAGCTGAAATTGATGGTTTAAGAGCTTTGGCAATTTTGCCTGTATTACTTCATCACTCAGGGTTGCAACTTTTACCAGGTGGTTTTGCTGGCGTTGATGTATTTTTCGTAATATCAGGTTATTTAATTACGTCTATATTATTTAAAGAAATGTCTGAAGGGAATTTTTCTTTGTTATCTTTCTACGAAAGACGTGCAAGAAGAATTTTACCTGCAATGGTGGCTATGATTGTTTTTAGCAGTTTCTTATCGTTTTTCTTTTTGGATCCACCATCAATGAAAATGTTAGGTTATAGTATTGTTGCAGTGTCAACATTCATGGCTAACATCTTTTTCTTCCTTAAGCTTGACTACTTCAACCCTAGTGCAGAATTAAACCCGATGTTACACATGTGGAGTTTAGCTGTTGAAGAACAATTTTATTTATTTTTTCCATTTATATTACTTTTCTTAACAAAGTTTAAGAAATATATACTTATCAGTTTAGCAGTGATTTTTACTATTTCGTTAATATCTATGTTATTAACCTCAAATCAATCAGTTAATTTTTATTTAATCCATACTAGAGCGTGGGAACTTCTTGCCGGATCAATTTGTTCTATCTTAATCACTAAAAGTGCCTTATCAGCCATAAATGAAACCCTTAAAGGGTGGTTAAGTGCTTTGGCCATACTTTTACTAATAATTTCCTATTCAACATATTCTTACGAATATACCTTCCCTGGTTGGTTTACTATATTGCCGGTCCTTTCAACAGCATTAATAATCTTATTCGCAAGCGAAAATAATATAGTTGGTAAAATGCTTTCTAGTAAGACACTAGTTTTTATAGGTTTAATTTCTTATAGCTTGTATTTATGGCATCAGCCAATTTTTGCCTTCGCAAAATTAATGACGTTAGAGTCTTTAACTAATGAGTTAATTGCTTTTTCAATGCTCATAACTTTTCTTCTATCTTTATTGACTTATCAATATATTGAAAAGCCATTCAGAAGAAAATCGAATAAATCTACAAAAACAATATTAGCATATTCTGTTTTGGTGCTAACTGTCGTAGCCGTATTGGGCTTGTTAATTTCACAATACCCTAAGCTTGGGGGCTTTACTAAAGCTGAAAAAACTCAATCTCAGCCAAGCATCGGCCTTAATAAGCACTGTAACTTCAATACAGACTTTCACATACTTGATGAGTGTAAAAATAGTAAAAACCCAGAAATAATCGTGTGGGGCGACTCATATGCAATGCATTTAGTTAAAGGCTTGGCTGAGCAAAATGAGCTAATACAAGCTACAAAAAGTGCTTGTTCTCCTAATGCATATTTATCAACTTTTCCAAATTTCAAAAGTTATGATTTAGACTGGTCAAAATCTTGTTTTAAATTCAATAATGATGTTATCAATGAGATAGAAAACAACTCGAAGATTAAAACAGTAATTCTCTCTTCTGCATTTGAACAGTGGTTTAAGTATGACTATTTTGATGGTACTTCAGTTATTAATAATGATTTTGATACTTATTTAATTTCGTTCAAACAAACTTTATCAAGGCTCAACTCAACAGGTAAGCGTACATTTGTTGTGAGTCCTCCTCCAAATAACGGTAAGAATATTGGTCAATGTTTGTTGAGGAAGCACTATAGTCTAATTTCTCACTCAAATTTCATTGATAATAATTGTACATTTCAAAAAAATGAATTTTCTCAATATTACTCAGAAATTCTTCATTTTCTTAAAGATGTTGAAAAATACCCGAACGTAAAGTTAATTAATTTAAGTAAAGAAATGTGTACTGACAGTGGTTGCGTTACATTTAATGAATATCCATTGTATTTAGATGCTGGTCATTTAAATGATTTCGGTTCTGAGTATGTTGGTAAAATTATTAAGCCAATTATTGATAATTAAAATTATTCAGTTAATTTTTTAATTGAATAACTCTAGTGAATAACTGTATTTTCACTATTTAAGCAACGCAAATTGCTTTCAGATGCAGCATATATAACGCACCACAGGAAATAGAAGGAATTAAAGTGAAAGTATTAAAAGCCGTACTCCCAGTTGCAGGTTTAGGCACTCGCATGTTGCCAGCTACCAAAGCAATACCAAAAGAAATGCTCCCCCTGGTAGACAAACCTTTAATTCAATACGTAGTTAACGAAGCCGTAGCCGCAGGCATAAAAGAAATAGTACTAGTTACTCACGCTTCTAAAAATTCTATCGAAAACCATTTTGACACCAGCTTTGAGCTAGAAGCTACACTAGAGGCACGCGTAAAACGCAGCCTACTAGACGAAGTTCGCTCAATAGTACCAAAAGACGTAACGGTAATTTCGGTTCGCCAATCGGCTCCGCTAGGCTTAGGCCACGCAGTGCTTGCAGCTAAACCAATTGTGGGCAACAACCCGTTTGCCGTGATGCTACCCGACGTAATAATCGACAAATACAAGTCAAACCCAAAAACCGATAACTTAAGCCAAATGATTAACCGGTTTGACCAAACAGGCTACAACCAAGTAATGGTAGAGCCTGTACCACAAGCACAAGTACACCAATACGGCGTGGTAGACCTAGCAGGTAAAAATATAAGCGCAGGCGAAAACGCCACCATTAAAAATATGGTCGAAAAACCAAATAACGATGAAGCTCCAAGCAACCTAGCTATAACAGGCCGTTATGTTGTATCGCCCACTATTTGGGATTTGCTTGAGTACACGCCACCTGGCGCTGGTGGCGAAATACAGCTTACCGATGCCTTACTACAACTACGCCACCTCGAAACGCTTGAAGCCTACCACCTAACCGGTAAATCGCACGATTGTGGCTCAAAGCTTGGCTATATGTTGGCAAATGTTGAATACGCAATGCAATCAAGCCATATGGGTGAAGAGTTTACAAAACAAGTTAAAGAGCTAATAGCTTAAAATTAAAGAAACTTTATTTAGGCATAACTACTTATAATTTGTGCCAAGGAATAAAAAATGAAATATTTAGTCACCGGTGCAGCTGGTTTTATAGGTAACTTTGTCGCAGAGCGTTTATGTAACGACGGGCATGAAGTGGTAGGGCTTGATAACTTAAATGATTATTACGACCCTGCACTAAAGCTGGCTAGGCTTGAGCGCATTAAGCATTTAACTACCTTCCGTTTTGTAAAAATGGATTTAGCTGATCGTGAAGGCATTGCTACTTTATTTAAAAACGAGCAGTTTGATCGTGTAATTCATTTAGCAGCTCAAGCTGGTGTGCGTTATTCAATTGAAAACCCAATGGCGTATATTGATTCTAATATGGTAGGAATGGCAACTATTTTAGAAGGCTGTCGACATAATAAGGTTGAGCATTTGGTATATGCGTCATCAAGCTCAGTGTACGGAGCAAATACTAAAATACCATTTTCAGAAGAAGATAGGGTTGATCACCCTGTATCGCTTTATGCAGCAACAAAAAAATCAAATGAATTAATGGCACATACTTACAGCCATTTATATTCATTACCAACTACTGGGCTTCGCTTTTTTACGGTTTACGGTCCTTGGGGGAGGCCAGATATGGCACCATATTTATTTACAGATGCCATTGCTAACGATAGGCCAATTAAAGTATTTAATAACGGTAAAATGCAGCGCGACTTCACTTACATAGACGACATTGTCGAAGGTATTATCCGTATTCAAGCTGTAATACCTAGATCAAATAAACAAGCAGCAGATATAGCTGATGGCTCACCTTTTTATAAACTTTATAATATTGGTAATAATCAACCAGTCGAGCTTGAACAATTTATAACCTGTATAGAAAATGCATTAGGAAAAAAAGCGATAAAACAATATTTACCAATGCAAGATGGTGATGTAGTGAGAACATTTGCAGATGTCAGTGGTTTAGAAAGTGAAATAGGGTTTAAACCTAACACTGTCCTGCAAATGGGGATTGATAGTTTTGTTAGATGGTATAAAAGGTAATTAAATGACTTTTGAAGTAACGAATGTAGGCGGGATTCAAACTGCCACTATGGGCCGGGTTAGTTTAGCCAACTATATTGGTAATACCTGCGAAAATTGGACAATCAATCCTAACGAAAATGTACCATTTATAATTTTTAGTAATAATGGTCATGCAATATCAATATATAATACCGATCCAGAAGCCAAAAAGCAGATGGATAAAGCAGATTTAATACATGCTGATGGGCAAAGTGTTGTTTCTTTATCTCGTTTATTTTCAGATAAACCTATTGAGGAACGTACTGCTACTACAGATATGATTCATGACCTTCCTCAGTATTATGATAAAAGACTACGCCATTTTTTGTTGGGAGGTAAAAAAGAAACTGTAAGTAAGTCAGCAATTATTATGCAGGAAAAATATAATAATTTTGAAGTTGTTGGTGAACACGATGGTTATTTCTCCCTAGATGATGAAGATAGGATTTGTAAGCTAATTAATGAGTCTAAACCAGATGTTTTATGGGTTGGTTTAGGTAAACCAAAGGAGCAACTATTCTGTATTCGTAATAAAAATAAATTAAAAGTACCTGTGATAATTTCTTGTGGTGGGTGTTATAACTTTATTACTGGAGAATACCCAAGGGCACCAAGTTGGATGCAAAAAATAGGTTTTGAATGGCTTTTTAGAATGCTACATAGTCCTAAGAAATTATTTTTGAGGTATCTACTTACAAACCCTCATGCAATATATTGTGTCTTAAAGCATGGGTTATTTAAGAAAAAAGCGGTGCATAATGTCTAGCAAGTTACCAGTAAAAAGAGCTTTAGCAGCTATTGGTGGTTCAGCTGGTATGGCACTTTCTAGTTTAGTGTTAGCGCTTTGCTTGATGCAGCAAGCTACAATTGAGGAGTATGGACTGTTTGCATTTTTATTGGTTACTCAAGCTTTAGCTAATGGTGTTTCAAATGCTGTATTGGGTTCACCATTGCTTATAGCTTTAAACGATAACTCAAATATAAAAGTTAATAAAGCACGAAGCTTTATGTCAGCAAATTTAATTATTTGTATAAGCTTTGCTTTTTTACAAGGGCTAGTTGCTTATTTTTATTCTGAAAAAGCAGATGTATTCGCCGTGTACGTGTTGAGTGCATTTGCAACGAGCCTTCGCTGGTTTGGCCGCTCTTACTGCAATAACAATCACCAACATCATAATGTTGTCCTTTCTGATACAGCGTATAGTTTACTCTCATTATTTGGATCTTTAAGCTTATATATGGCTGAAAAGGTAAGCCTGGTAAGTTTTGGTGCTTTAACAGCTGTAGCTGCCATCTTTTCTACACCATTTCTGGGCAAGGAGTATTTAAAACAGCAATTTCATAAGGTATTCAGTTCTGACTTAACTGAATTTTATAAAGGTTATAAACAACAAGGAAAATATGCTTTGATAGGTGTTCTATCTACAGAAGGTACAGCTAACGCACATTCATATTTAGTTACGTTTTTACTTGGACCTAAAGCGTTTGCACCTATTGCAGCTGCTATGCTTCTATTTCGACCTGTGAATGTTGTTTATAGTAGTTTAACGCAAATTGAAAGACCACGTCTAAGACAATTAATTAATAATAAGCAAGGAGATGCTAAAAAATCTTTAAGTCGTTTTTTTTATTTGAATATTTGTACCTGGATAATTAATTTGATTTTTGTAGCTATAGTTTTGAGTTTTTTTGGTGATTTATATTGGAAAGACGCGGCGAGTATACATCTTTTACAAATAGCCGCTTTTATTATAGCATTCATAACTTTTACGAGAGCATTGAAAATACCAATTAGTGTGATACTTCAGGCCTATGATAAATTCAAAGTTTTGAGTTCAATAAGCCTGAAGTCTTGCTTAGTAACCCTACCTTTAGTTTGTTTTTTTGTCCTTAATTTTAATCAATCCATTTCATTACTCGGTGTTTTTGTTGGTGATATACTCGCCTTGTTTTTGCTTATCTATATATATTTTAAAGAGATAAAAGCTCATGGCTAAATTGAAGGTAGTTATAGGTGTTCCTACATATAAAAGGTACAAAGGGCTATCCCGCCTTTTGAAATCGCTTTCACAACAAATTTGTGATTTTGAGTTTGATATAATTATTGCTGATAATGAAGGTAAGGATGGGGTAGGCCATCAAGTAGTTAAAGCAGTTAAAGGTAGTTACCCGCTAGCTATAAAGGTTATTCCTGTAACTGAAAGGGGTATATCCCATGTAAGAAATGCACTTATGCATGAAGCATTTCAGGCATTAAATGCTGATGTGATTGCTATGGTCGATGATGATGAGGTGGTCGATGAGAACTGGATTAATGAACTTATCAAAGCATACTTAAAAAGTGGTGCCCAAGTCATTGGTGGTGCCATATACCCAGAATTTAAGACTGCCCCACCAGAATGGACAAAAGAATCAAAATTATATTTCAGGACTATTCATGCCGAGGATTATGTAACGCTAATACAGGCTGCAGGAAACATACTCTTACACAAATCAATTTATAATGGTAAAGATGCGTTATACTTTGATGAAAATTTTGGTTTGACAGGTGGTGAGGATAAAGAGTTTTTTATTCGCTTAAAAAATAAAGGAATAAAATTTTATTATACCCCTGAAGCTAAAAGTTTTGAGTATTATGGTCCAGAACGAGTTAGTGAAAAGTGGGCATTGGAACGCGCATATCGTATAGGCTGTAACGATACTAGAATACTCAAATATCATTCATCGAGTATCTTTTTAGGTTTAAAAATTTTAGTAACATCGCTTTTGGGGTTGTTAGTTTATACTACTCTAATCCCATTCTTTTACACAAACAAACCTAAACAGTTTAAGTATAGATTAAAACTAAGCCGTCAAATTGGTAAATTGCAGGGTTTAAATAATTATAAACTTGAAGGGTATAAATAGTACCTATGTATTTAACCATAAAGCTCAAGCGGTCTGATATTTATATTTACTGGGCGGCTGCAATTTTCTTGTACGTACATTTAATAGGTTTCAGCCCTTTTCCAGAAGTAAATTATGGCCGTGATGTAACTGATACAGGGGGGGGGAATAGGTTACGGCAGATCATATTTTTAGGTTTGTTTTTGTATACAATAATGATGCTTGGCGTCTCAAAACTACCTAAATTTAATTTTTTACTTCAAAACAAGACTCTGGTTTTGTTAGCTTTTTGGTTTTTGCTTTCATCATTTTGGTCTGATGAGCCTGGCATCACAATTAGAAGATCTCTATTTTTTTTAATCGTCTGTTTCATACCTATAGTATTGTGCTCTATCGTAGGTTTTAGGCGATTTATTAAAATCAACGCTTATATTTTGAGCTTCTTTATTGTGTTCTCTATTGTTTGCTCGCTTATTTTTAGTGGCGCGGTTCACCATGGTGAGGTTTTTGATACAGCTTTAAATGGGGCGTGGCGAGGTTTATTTTCACATAAGAATAACGCCGCAATTATTGCATCCATCTCTGGGTTTATTTTTTTGTATCAATATTTTGAAGAAAACAAAAAGTTTTGGCTTTTTATGTTCTTGTTAACTCTATTATTTCTGCTCCTTACTAAATCAAAAACTTCAATTGCGTTATTTTTACCTGTTGTGTTTTTTACTTGGAGATTATCTAAGGGACGCTTTATTAAATATTTTTGTTCTTTCATTTTTGCACTCTCATTAGTAACACCGTTATTATTTTTGTTTAGTTTTGCTCAATTGAATTACTTCTTAATCGAGAACCCAGAAATGTTTACTGGACGTTCTGCTATTTGGCAAGTATTACTTGAAGCTATTTCTGGAAATTATATTTTAGGTTTAGGGTATGGGGCTGTTTGGTCTGCGGGAGAATATTCAGCAATTACTAATTTTGGATTAAATACTTCATCATGGGTATCTAGTATATCCCATGGGCATAATGGCTATTTAGATATTTGGTTATCTACAGGAATAGTCGGTTTATTGCTGTTTACTTTTCTATTATTTAAAGCTTTAAAAAATATTGCAGATGTTTACGATATTTCAAATAATGAAAAATTTATGTGTCTTTCAATTATATTCTTCTTAGTCTTACATAATTTTTTAGAAAGTTCCTTTACTGTTTATTATAGTCCGGGTTGGTATTTCTTTTTACTAACTTATTGTTTGAAATTCAAAAAAAAGGCAAGTAATTAATGTTGTTTTCAATTGTAATCCCTGCTTATAACCGTGCATCCTCAATAGAGTCATGCGTTAATTCAGTACTGGAACAAATAGAGCAAGATTTTGAAGTTATAATCGTTGATGATGGTTCTAGTGATAATACAAAAGAGGTTATACATAGTATTGTCGATAGTAGAATAAGATATATTTATCAAGATAATGGTGGAGGCGCTAAGGCTAGAAATACCGGTATAAAGAATGCTAGAGGTAAATATATTGCTTTTCTTGATTCTGATGATACTTTTTTACCACACCATCTAGCTAATGCTCTGGTTGAACTGGAAAAAAACGATAGCGTTTGTGTTTATACTCAAGTAATTGTAGATAGAGGTGATGGTGTTGAATTCATAAAACCCCATCGTTCTATTAGAGAAGGTGAACATATATCAGAATACCTTATGAGAGACCGTGGTTTTGTCCAAACTAGCACTTTAGTTGTGCCAAAAAAACTTGCGTTAAAAAGCTTGTATGATGAGCAGATAAGTACAGGTCAAGATTACGATATTGCTATAAAACTCCAATATAATGGGGGTTTTTTAAAGATGCTACCAAATCCTGGTGCCATTTGGGATGACCAATGGAGCTTAAATCGTTTATCGAGTAAAAGTAACCCCCAGCAGCGGCTAGATTGGTTGAATCGAGTAAGACCTCTCATAACTAATAAAGCTTATTGGGCTGAGTTGGGGTGGCCAATTGCGAGAGCTTTTGCTCAGCATGGTAAAAAAGGAAAAGGCTTATTTTTATACTTTAAATCTCTAATTCGCGGTTGTTATAGACCTAAAATGGCTTTAGTTGTTTTATTGCAAGTAATTTTAAGTAAAGGTGCATACAGAAGAATGTCGGATGTGTTAGCAAAATTTGGTGTTAAACCATAATCTTGAATTTTTAAATTAAAGGATAAAAAGTGAAAAGTGCAATTGAGACCTACCTAGATCATAACGCTAACAAAATAAAATTATTTTGGAAAACGGGTAATTCTGAAGTTTTGGAAAGTGGTGCTTTACAAGATCATGCTGATTACATCTATATAAGAACTCTTTTAGGCGATGATAACTGGCTTTGTAATTCTGCTGTTGATAAGTATGCTAATGTAATTAGTAAATCACCTATTAGCGGTCGTGTTGGTGTCAATGAACATTTTTTACCACACTTGTCTGCATATTTATTGGGCTCATTAAACCTACTTGCAGATGCTGGTTTTGATGTCAGAGGTAAAGTACTTTCAGCAATGCAGTTGGATTTAAATTTGTTGATTGATATAGAAACGTTTTTACCCAAATGGCCAAAGAAGTGGTCACATCATACATGGAGGGTGAGTCACTGGATTGGCGGTATACCGTCTATTTTGCTAGCTTTCGCAAAGCATGGTAATGAGCATCAAGTCAATATTGAGCTTGTTACAAAAGTATTGTGCGCTTGCGATAGACACCTCATTCAAGAAAAAACCGGATTAATGAAAGCTTACAAAAGTGAGGCATTGCAGCGGGTATTTAGATTGCTATACCGTTTACGACATAACCCAGACCACGGTGATATTGGTGGTTTGGTGCATATACATTGGATTAATTATGTTAATGAACGACCATACGTCGCAGTAGAAAACTTACTAGATATTGGAATGGAACACATGGAAAAAAGACCATTTTTTGAGAAAGCTCCTTATTGCTTAGATTTTGATTATGTACAGTTAATACGCACCTCATTAGAACAGACCCAACACTCAAATGATCATAGAATTAAAGTTCGTATGGCAGAGTTGCAGCAAGATTTAGTAGCATTTTTTAATTCAATTCCTCTAGAAGGCTATTCTCTTCATAAATTGCCTGGTGCTTTAGCAACTTTGCATGAGGCGTGTTTGATATTAGATTCAAAAGTTCCATCTTTTGGTACTAAACCAATAGATATAATACAAAAAGCCAATTGGTTGTAAATGATTTTTAAGACAAGATATTTTAGTATCGAGGAATAATATGTTTGAGCGTCAATTTTATTTAGTACACGAAAATTTGAGTGTTAATCATTTGCCAAACTTTAAGGTAATAAGCCTAAATAATTGGTCTTTAGCAATACAAGAAAAAAATTATTATTCAACTGTAAAAAATAATCACCTTGAGGTGCATATTATAGGTTGCTTTGTTCATCCTGACTATAAAGATATAGCACCCAATAAATTTGCAGAAATAGTTTTAGGTGGCTGTGAAAATATAGATGAAATTAACAATGCCCTCTATAAATCATGCGGTAGATTTTTAATTATTGTAATAATAGAAGAAAAAATTGTGATTAGGAGTGATGCTGTCTCACTTGCGCAAATACACTTTGATAAGATCAATAAAGTTATTTGTACTGATATCCGCCTTTATGAGCACTTAACTAACGATCGTTCTGTAAATTTAGATGCAAATAGATTTTATCTGAACACAATGCCATACAGGGCAAACGGTGACGGATGGATTGGTGAAGATACAATTTATGAAAATCTTCAAAAGCTTTTACCAAATCAAGCTTTATATTTACCTGACTTTAGTGTTTCTCGATATTGGCCTTCATCGCACAAGCATGACACCAACTTAGCTAATAGCTTAACTGAAATAGCTGATAATCTAAAAAATACCCTACAAGCTTTTCAGAATCTAGCTCCCTTATCTGTAGCGGTTACGTCAGGTAATGATAGTAGACTGGCATTAGCTGTTTCATTGTCGTTAGATAAAAGTTGTTATTACTTCATTGACCAACTTCCTGAAATGAAAAGTGATGACGTTGACATTGTTATAGGTCAACAACTTTGTGATATTGCAGGTGTTGAATACCATGTCCATCATATCGGTTCTGAGGATGCTGTTCCTTTAGATTTTAAAAATGTGTATTTTAAAAACACTTTTTTTGCTAAAAAGGAAAGGCTTGCGGTATCTCACTACTATTCTGAGCACCTCAAGAGTTATATTAATATATGCGGTGTTGGTGAGTTCGGAAGGTCGGTTTATGGGAATGGTATTATACCACCTTCAGAGAATTACCTTTGCCATAAATATCATTACACTAACTCAAAATTTGCAAATGCTATGGCGAAAAGGTGGCTAGATAAGTATAAAATTGAAATTGGAGATTTTGGTTATAATCCTTATTCTTTGTTTTATATCGAACAAAGGTTAGGTAATTGGGGGGCTGTTGGTAACTCCGAGAGTGACATAGCTTTAGAGGAAGTTAACCCTTATGCATCTCATTATAATATAGAAAAGTTCTTATCCTTGCCAAGAGAGGAGACGACTTACATAAATAATAGAGTTTTCTACGCTCTGACTGCTCACTTCAATGATTTGTTTTCAGCATTACCTGTAAACCCAGTTTATAAACTTAAAAAGAAAATAGCTAAGTTTGTTAAAGCAACACCGCTATTTCCATTTGTTGAATACCTCATTTTTGCTTACAAGAGTAAAGTAATTGGGAGGTTTGATTAGAACGGTAAAAAAATCTATATGAATCATAAGGAAGAACAAAGGTATGCGTTTCAATAATATCTTCTGTGAAGTTCTTAGTTGTAAAGCGTGGTCGATTATTTAAAGTAAACAATCAATTCAGGATCTTTTATAACGTAATTTATTGAGGCTTAAAAGTAATGCATATTTGCGCTAATATGTCTAAGGAAAATGCAGAAATAGGCTAAAAAGTTCAAATGTTATAAAGCCCACCTCAGTGGTATCAGAGTTACAACTGTTAATCTAATTAAAAGTGATTAACAGTATCCTTAGTAAATTATGACTAGGTGTTTTGGCTTATTTTTATTGTATGCAACCGTCTAATGCTTTATATTATGCCCATATTTTCTATTAAAACTAGAGGGACTTTAGTGTGGTTTCTTCAAGGACGTTTAAGCCTTCGGGCTCTTCTGATGCAAACTTTTATCGTTTGTTTGACTTATTATGCTTGTTTTTAGCGTTTCAGCTTTCCTCCCTTATTTACTCACTTACATTTAATACTGCCTACTTGGTTGCGGTGCTTTTTATTGCTGTAGCTTACATGTATTGCGCCGAAATGTTTTCGGCTTACCGTTCGTGGCGAGCAGGTAAGTTTAGAAGCATGGTGTTGTGTGCATGGGGCTCGTTAACCATTGCGTTTTTATGTCTGTTTGTAATTTCGTTTATGTTTAAATTTACCGAAACCTACTCGCGCATTGGCTTGGCTATTTGGTTTATGTCCAGCATGTTGTTTTTATATACTTGGCGATTAACGGTGTTTTTATATAAACGTAACCGCCGTAAGCTAGGTATGAACTTGCGTAATGTAGCTATTGTAGGGGCCACCGAAAGCGGCGCTTATTTATTTACCGAAATAGATAATAACGACGAGCTAGGCTTTAAATTTAAAGGTTTTTATGACGACCGAAAACCAGAGCGTTTAAGCGATAAACTGGCTATTAATAGTGTTGAAGGCAGTATACAAACGGCTGTTGACGCAGCTAAAGCGGGCGAAATAGACATACTATATATTGCACTGCCATTAAAAGCCGAAAAACGTATTGCCGATATTTTAAAACAATTGGGCGACACCACGGTTGATGTACACATAATACCCGATTTTTTACTGTCTAACTTAATACATGCGCGCATAGAACATGTTGGTGAAGTAGACACGTTAAGTGTGTTTGAGTCGCCATTTATAGGTGCGCACGAATTTATTAAACGCACCGAAGACATAATAGTAGCTAGCCTTATTTTATTACTTATTTCGCCACTTTTAGTAATTATTGCTGCTGCTGTAAAAATAACGTCAAAAGGGCCTGCTATTTTTAAACAAGACCGTTATGGACTTGATGGTAAAAAAATTAAGGTTTGGAAGTTCCGCTCTATGAGCGTGACCGAAAATAGTGCAGTGGTTACACAAGCTACTAAAAACGATGCGCGTGTAACGCCATTAGGTGGTTTTTTACGCCGCACCAGCTTAGACGAGTTACCCCAGTTTATAAATGTATTAAAAGGCGATATGTCGATTGTTGGGCCTCGCCCGCATGCGGTAGCCCACAACGAGGAATACCGTAAAAAGGTCGACTTTTATATGGTTAGGCATAAAGCCAAGCCAGGTATTACAGGCTGGGCACAAATTAACGGGTGGCGGGGCGAAACCGACACCTTAAACAAAATGACCAAACGTGTAGAGTACGATTTACATTACATTAAGCACTGGTCGTTATGGTTTGATTTAAAAATTATTTTTTTAACAATATTTAAGGGATTTAAAAATGCAAACGCTTACTAACCCCGTTAAAGGTTTACTATTAGTTGCAGGCATGGGAGTAGTAACTCCCGCAATGGCAGAGCTAGCTCCTGGCAGTGTTATGACTAAAGATGGCGCACAAATTACGCCTACTTTAACAACGGGTATTAGCAGTAACGATAACTTTTTTAGTACCCCGAATGATGAAGAGTCGCGTTTAATTTGGACTATAGCGCCAAATGTTGATGCACTAATAGAAGACGGCGTTAACTATTACAACTTTAATGTTGCAACCAGCACCAGTTTGCATAACAAAGACAGCGCCGATAACTTTACCCAAGTAAATTTAAGTGCTGCAACCCATAACGAGTTTACAAGTAAGCACAGGCTTGACTTTAATGCCACAGCCGATTGGTTGTTTGAACCACGTGGTAGCGGTTTAACCGAAGGCCTAGGCGATGCAGTAAACGAATTAGTTGAATACCAACAGCAAAGCTTAAATGGCCGTTATGAATTTGGAGCCAAAAGCTCAAAAGCACAAGTGGCTTTAATGGGTGGCTTTTTTAATAAAAAATACCAAAACTTTAGGGCTATTTCGCAATTTCGTGATTACGACAGAACAACCCTAGGTATTGTTGGTTACTATAATACCCAAGCTGCGACACGTACCTTTTTAGAGCTAAAACAAGAAGACTACCGCTACGATGTAATAGACGCTAACGGCATTAACCGTGACTCAGACGACGTAAGAGTGCTGTTTGGTATGGAGTGGGATGCAACTGCACTTACATCGGGCTCTGTTAAATTAGGTTACCAAAAAAAGGACTTTGCCGCAGAGCAGCGTGAAAACTTTAGCGGACTTAGTTGGGAGGCGGGCGTTACATGGCAGCCACTTAGCTACTCGTTTGTTGACTTTACTACTAGCCGCGCCGCAAAAGATCCGTTAGTTGAAGGTGATTACATTCGTGAAAGTGTATACCGCGCAACCTGGACACACGATTGGAACGACCAATTAAGCACAAGCGCTGGCCTGTCGTATACCGACGAAAAATACGTAGGTGAAATTGGCCGTAAAGACAAAACAAGCAATGCTAACTTTGCAGTAAGTTATACCACAAACAGTTTTGGTATGGTTTCGACCTATGTTGACTTTATAGATAAAGACTCTACGCAAGACGCGCTAAAGTTTGACCGTATGGTTGTAGGTATTAACTTTACATTTGCACTAAAGGCTAATTAATGAAATTTGGTATTTTTATTACTGGTTTATTTATAAATTTAGTAATGGGTAATCTTGCGCATGCCGCGCAAGATTACGTTTTAGGTGCGGGCGATAAGGTTGAAATAAAAGTATTTGGCCAGCCCGACCTAGAGGTGACTGCACTGTTGGGTAACAGCGGTGAAGTAAATTACCCGTTTTTAGGTAAAATTAAATTGGCTGGTTTAAGTACCACGCAAGTTGAAAACCTAATTACTCAAGGTTTAAAGCCCGACTACCTAGTAAACCCAAACGTGTATGCGCAAGTTATTGAATACCGCCCTTTTTATATACACGGCGAAGTAAAAAGCCCTGGCGCATACCCGTACCAACCCGCAATGACAGTAAACCAAGCCGTGGCACTTGCCGGTGGTTTAACCGAGCGAGCATCGCTTGATAAAATATACATATTTAAAGAGCAAACTAAGCAGCAGCAACAAAAGGGTGACTTAAATAGCCAAATTGCAGCGGGCGATACTATAAAAATAGAACAGCGCTTGTTTTAAGCAATTGTTAGGGCAGTAATAAATGAACCAAATACACGAAAACCAGCAAAGTGAAATAATAATTGACTTTAGTGCCTATATTAATGTGCTACAGCTTGCAAAGTGGCGTATTTTAAGTTTTGCTGTAGTAGCAACACTATTAACAATAATGGTTACACTTACTTTAGTGCCAAAATATATAGCGTCTGCTACGTTGCTTATTGAGGCAGAGCAAGCTAAAGCGGTAAGCTTTGAAGAAATTTATGGGCTTGATTCTAACCAAAAAGAGTACTACTTAACTCAGTTTGAGGTTATTAAGTCGGACAGTATTGCCCGTGAGGTAATTACTAAGCTTGATTTAAAAGCCCATACCGATTTTATCCCTAAGCCCTCTTTTATTGGTGAGGCAAAAGCTTATGTTAAAGGGCTATTCCCTTTTTTAAACAATACCGACAAGCTACAACTTACAGAGCAAGAGCAACAAGACTTAGCGATGCTTGGTTTGCTTGAGGCCTTTAAAGCAAGGCTTTCGGTTTCGCCTATTCGTAAAACCCAATTAGTTAAAGTAAGTTTTGAGTCGAGCGACCCAAAGCTTGCTGCATTAGTGGCTAATACCGTGGGTGAGGTTTACATAGAAAGCCAAATGCGCGCAAAAATGGGCATTACTCAGCAAGCGTCTAGCTGGTTAAATACCCGTTTATCCGCATTACGTATACAGCTTGATACCTCTGAACAAAAACTGCAAGCCTATCGTGAAGCGCAAAAGCTAGTAGATATTGAAGGTATTGCAGGGCTTGTAACACAAGAGCTAGAGCAGACATCTGAGCAGTTAGTGACCGCCCGCACTGAAAAAAATAACCTACAAAGTATTAACCGTGTAATAAGCGAATACGGTAATAATAATTTAGAGCTTTTAGGTAGCATGCCTGAAATTACATCGCACAAAGTGGTGCAAGATGTAAAACGCGAAGTTATTTTAGTAGAGCGTAAACTAAGTGAACTTAGCGAAGTTTACGGCCCTAAGCACCCTAAAATAATTTCTGCTAAGGCAGAGCTTGCTACCGTTAAAAGTAACCTAAATAAGCAAATTAAAGGCCTTATTACTGGTATAGAAAAAGAGCTTAACCGTATTACCCGCACTGTTAGTGCCCTTGAGGCCGATTTAGTTAAAATACGTGCCGAATACCAAGAGATCACCCGTAAAGAAACCGCCTACAATCAGCTTAAACGCGAAGTTGAAACTAACCGTAATATTTTTAATACATTTTTATCTCGCTCGCGCGAAACCGAAGTAACAAGCGACTTTAGCTCGGCTGCGGCACGTTTTACCGACCGCGCATACGCACCAAAAGACCCAAGTAAACCTAATAAAAAACTTATTGTAATATTGGCGTTTGTAGCAAGCTTTGGTTTTGCTGTGGTAATGAGCTTTGTGTTTGACGCACTTAACGACACCGTTAAAAATAAAAACGACGTTGAAAACAAACTAGCACAGCGCATGTTAGGTATACTGCCATTTGTTAAAACACCTAAAAATAGCACTTTTGGTATACATGCCTATTTTGACGAACATTACAGGCGTTTTGCTGAGTCGGTACGAACGTTTCGTACCAGTTTGTTGTTAACCCAGCTTGACCGCGAGCACAAAGTAATTGCGGTTACCTCAAGCTCGCCAGGTGAGGGTAAAACAACTACCTCTACCAATTTAGCTATGTCGCTTGCGCAAATGGGTAAAGTGTTACTTATTGATGCTGACTTACGTAAACCGAGCATAGCAAAACGTTTTGATATACCTGTATTCCACCCAGGTTTAAGTAACCTAATTGTGGGTACTGAGCAATTAAGCGAATGTACGCATATTGACGAGCAGTCTGGCGTTACTATTATGCCAAGTGGGCAAATACCGGGTAACCCTTTAGAGCTGCTTTCGAGCAATCGTTTTAATGAGTTATTGGTAAGCTTAAAAGACACTTACGACCATATAATTATTGATACACCACCTACTCAAGCGGTAAGTGATGCGCTGGTTATTTCGCAAAATACCGACTCGGTTATTTATGTAGTTAAAGCCGATTTAACACGCATTAAACCTATTAAAGCAGGTATTGAGCGTTTGTTTGAGTCTAAGGCGCATATTGCTGGGGTTGTTGTTAACCAAGTAGATATAACTAAGTCGAAAGAAGAACATAATTATGGCTACTACGACTATTACGATTACTCTCAAAAATCTGAACAGTCGTAAATAACGGTTATTATGATAGATATACATTCCCACATATTACCTGGGCTTGATGATGGCGCTAAAGACTTAACAGAGTCTTTAGCGCTTTTAACCATGGCGCAAGCCGATGGTATAACCCACATGGTTGCCACACCGCACATTCATTTAGGCCGTTTTAATAATGCGGCTTCGCATATTTACGACGACCTAGCTAAATTAAAACAAGCAGCGCATGATGCAAATATTAATATACAGCTAGCCGTAGCCGCAGAAGTTAGGCTTGATGTAGAGCTTATGACCTTGGTTATGAGCAAAAAGCTACCGTTTATTGGCAATGTAAATGGCGCAAACTATGTGTTACTTGAGTTACCGCATTCCCATGTGCCGCAAGGGTTTGACAAGTTTATTAATTGGTTGGCTAAGCAAAATATTAAAACTATTATTCCGCACCCTGAGCGCAACCGCGATATTCAAGCTAAACCGTTTTATATTGAGCGCTTAAAGCAATTGGGTTGTGAATTTCAGTTAACGGCCTCTAGCATTGAAGGCGAGTGGGGCGAACAAGCACAAACTATTAGCGTTGATATGCTTAAAAATGGGTTAGTGACTTATGTTGCAAGTGATGCCCATTCGGTTAAGCGCAGGCCGCCTATTTTAAGTAAGGCAAAAAGCATTGTTACCGAGTTAATAGGGGCGGAAAGCGCACATGCGTTGTTTGTAACTAACCCCCTTAATTTAACGGCGTCGTTATTTAATGAGTAGTACTAGCAAGGTGCTTAAATACTTTAATGTTTTAGTGTTGACACTTATTACTCTGGCTATTTGTTATACCAGTTTACAAAGTATGCGTGCTAATGCGTGGTACTTTAATGCAAAAAATACCCTGCAGGAAATTACGGGTAATAATATTGACATACAGCAGCTTAATTTGGCAGACGACGCTATAAGTTTGGCAAGCTCGCTCGACCCAACCCATCCTCATTATTTGCAGTTAATGGCGCATGTAAAATTGCTTAAGTTAGCGGTTAGTACAAACCAGCCAGATGATATAGCTGCAAGTTACCAACAAATAGAGCAGTTATTATTAAAGTCGGTAGCTCTTCGTGAAACCTGGTCCGAAACCTGGATTGCGCTGGCAAAGGTAGTGAGTTACCAAAATGGCCCAACCGATCGGGTGTACGATTATATTCAGCAAGCCAAGCTTGTCGGCCCGTATAAAATTGAGGTGCATTTAGGCGCTATAGAAATAGCGTTAATGAACTGGCAACAACTCTCTCCAAAATATAAAGCGTTGTATGTAAACGAGCTAAAACTAGCAGCTAAGCACGGGCATAAGTTTTCTCGTGCGTTCGATATTGCTAAGCAGGTAGATGCTTTACCTATTTTATGTTTGTCTCTTAAATTTGGCGCTCATTTTGAGCCTGTCAGAAACAGCTGGATGTTCAAAAAACAGTGTAAATAGGCTTTCTTCTCAGTGAAAAGATTTTAAATGTTAGTTATTAGATCTTAAACCCCACCACCGAGTGCCTTTAGTAAGACTCAATGAAGTTTGTTTGCATTTACTTGTAGACTTAAAGGTTGATCACGTTAGAAGCGCAGTTTCTTTTTAAAAGATCATTTGCACAAAGAGAAGTAAATGAGGAGCAAATGAGAAGACATTAAAACACTAATAATGTTTTCTTACCTTAATCACTAGATCACTTCTCTAAAGCGCAGCGTCTCTTAACCTCTTTGTGAATATTTAACTAATTATTAATAACTTGCGTGAGCAAGTTTCTTGTTATTTATAAATGAATTGCTACCACCGAGAACACCGAGGCGCTTCGCGCTACACAGAGAAGACATAAGTAATGATTAATCACTTCTCCTTGTTTTCTCCTTTACTTCTCGGTGGTGACATAATCACTGTTTTCTAATCAATTAAACGTAAAAGCGCAGCTTCTTTTTAAAAGATCATTTGCACAAAGAGGAAGCAAGAGGACCAAATGAGAAGAGATTAAAACACTAATAATGTTTTTCTATCTTTATCACTAGATCACTTCTCTAAAGCGCAGCTTCTTGTTATTTATAAATGAATTGCTACCACCGAGAACACCGAGGCGCTTCGCGCTAAACAGAGAAGACATAAGTAATGATTAATCACTTCTCCTTGTTTTCTCCTTTACTTCTCGGTGGTGACATAATCACTGTTTTCTAATCAATTAAATGTAAAAGCGCAGTTTCTTTTTAAAAGATCATTTGCACAAAGAGAAAAGCATGAGAAGCAAATGAGAAGTCATTAAAAGACTTAATATGGTTTCCTACCTTTATCACTAGCCCCCTTTGTGAGTAGTGTTTTATTGAAGCAATTAAAAGCTACGTTTTTCACGTGAGCAAGCTCTACGTTTACCGCGATGGTGTAATATGGGGTTTTACTTGTAGACGCGAAGCTTGCTTGCGTGACGGGCAAAGCCCGTAAAGTGATTTATTCACAAAGAGGATAAGAGGCGCTGCGCTTTTAGAGGGAAAGATTAATTAAAAGCTGTTTTTGGCTTATGTTTGCTCATTTACTCCTCATTTATTCCTCTTTGTGCAAATGTTTTTATCTTAAAAGCTACGCTTTTCACGTGAGCAAGCTCTACGTCTACCGCGATGGTGTAGATATGGGTTTTACTTGTAGACGCGAAGCTTGCTTGCGTGATGGGCGAAGCCCATAATAATTTAAATAAAAACGCGACGCTTTAGTAATTAAAGCGTCGCGTTTTTATATGCGCTGACCAATACGCTTAAAGCAAATTACATGCTCTGCGCGTAGTTATAAAGCGCTTTTAAAATGGTCAGGTTTTTTTCGCTGTCGTCGTGCTCATGTGCCAAGTTTTCAAGGGTGATCATAAAATCTTGTGCGCTAATTGAAGGTTGATCTTCCCCGTGCATTAACTTGTTTTGGCAATACTGGCGCCATTGATCAAGTTCTTGCTGGTTGAGTGTTTCTGGCCAGTTTCGCGCGCGGTATCTAAACAGTAATGTATTGAACTTTTTATCTTCAAAATCTAAATTTAAGCCCGATAGTTCATCTGGTTTAGCATCGCGAATAATCGAAAATTTAGCTCTATCGGCGTGGCTGGTAAAACCATCGTAAAGTAAGTAATCAACGTTAGTGGTCGCGCTGTAATCGCCTTGCTCGTTAAACACTTCAGTGACTTTATCGCGAAGCTCGGTATTGGCTTTTAAAATAGCTAAATTAGCGAGGCACTGCTCGCGGTCAATGCCTAAACGGGCTGCGTTTTCAGGCAATAATGTTTTTGCAGGCGCTAAAATAGGGCACTTGTTTAAATGCACTAACTTTAAACCAACAGGTAAATCGCCCTCGGCTAAATCAACGCGTTTGGTGTATAAACGTTTACGTAATTCTTCTACGTTTAAATCAAGTAACACTTGCGGGCTTTGGGTTAAATCAAAACATATAACTGCGTTTTTATTTACTGGATGAAAGCTCATAGGCGCCACCCACGTTGTACAGCCTTGCGTTGCAGGAATGCGTGACGAGGTATGTACCAGCGGCGTCATGTTAAATACATCAACTAAATCACCCAGCGCTTTTTTATTACGCAGCCCAAAAAAGAAGTTATACAGCTTAGGCTGTTTTTCTTTTATTAGCTTAGCCAGTGCAATAGTGGCGGTTACATCGCTTAGCGCATCGTGCGCAGCAGCGTGTTCAATACCGTTGGCTACTGTTAAATGCTCAAGCTTAAAGCTTGGGCTGCCATCTTCTTTTAACGGCCATTCAATGCCCTCGGGGCGTAACGCATAACACGCACGGACCAAATCAATAATATCCCAGCGGCTATTATTGTTTTTATATTCACGCTCGTACGGGTCGTAAAAGTTACGATAAAAGCTATACCGGCTTACTTCGTCATCAAACCTAATACTGTTATAACCTGCCACACAGGTGTTTGGCATACCAAATTCAGCATGAATTTTTGCTATAAACTCAGCCTCAACCAAGCCTTTTTTCATCGCCACTTGTGGTGTAATACCCGTAATTAAACATGCCTCAGGGTGGGGTAAGTAATCCGCTTGCGGCTTACAATATTCAATAAGCGGCTCGCCAATAATGTTTAAATCAAGATCGGTACGAATACCTGCAAATTGGCTCGGCTTATCTTTTTGAGGGCTCGCCCCCCAAGTTTCATAATCGTGCCAATAGATTGTTGCTTGATTTTGCTCTTGATATGCCATAGTAAACCCTGAGTAGTTAACTTAAAAACGCCTAAATATGCGCCAAGTTACTAAAATAATGAATTATTTAGATTATGGCATATGGGCGAGGGAGTTTATAGGGACCTTAATTTAAACTTTAGAAATTTTAACTATTACCGCTGGAAGTCATATTTAATATCGCATAAGGTGTTTTTTAAATTAACTTAAGTAAAAATATGATGAGAATACTCTTTACCGCAATCATTTTTTATTCGCTTTTCATCCCACACGGTTTAATGGCCAGTACGGCTAAGGTTCAAATAAATGGCTTTGACGTTGAATACGAATTAGCAGGTGATGGTAAACATACCATTTTACTTGAAGCGGGTGGCTCTGCTGGTTTAAGTGATTGGGATCCGGTTTTTGAATCACTTACCAAGCACGCGAAAGTTATACGGTATTCTCGTATTGGTAATGGTGGCTCTGCACAAATAAAGAAAAACTATAGCTCAGAAGAATACGCTGCTGAGGTTGTATTATTACTCAAAACACTGAAAATAGAAGAGCCTGTTGTATACGTTGCGCATTCTTATGGTGCTTATATTGCGCGTGTATTTGCTGCAACATACCCTAATCAGATTAAAGCGTTAATGTTAATTGAGCCTGCATCAGAGCACGATGTAGATATTATGCGCGCAATTGATTTGCCCCGTGCTGAAAAAGAAATTGCTGCAATAAAGCTCGATGATATGAAAAATGGAATGTCGAATCAGTATTTAGATTTTTGGGCAAAACGCCCACTACCTGATTACCCTCAAATTGCTGATATACCCGTGACTGTGATCGCCTCCGTTAAAAAGTATAAAGAGCCACCTGTATTATTTTTTACCGACCAAGCGCGTGAAATGTGGGGTGACTTACATTCAAAGTGGGCTAATGCATTTCCTCAAGGTGAAATAGTAATAACAAATAAGAGCTATCACTATCCGCAAAATGATGAGCCAAAAATGGTTGTAACCCAAATAGTTAAGTTACTTGAACGCACTCAATAAGTTTAAATTTTTGGTTGTTTTGATAAATATCAATTTTCGAAATTAATGGTCGGCATTAGACTAAAGTCTATAGGTTAGATTTCTTCACTTATTAGGTTTGTTTTTATCGTTTGTCGGTTTGATGGGAATTCTCTAAAGTTCAGTTGTCGGCAACAAGCACGACTTAACAAAACAGGATTATGACCATGAAAACTTTTATCAAAACTATCGCTCTTAGCTCACTACTTACTTGTTCAGCTGCTGCAATGGCTGATCAAAGTGATTACAAATTAATGGTTATCGAAACTGCAACAGCGCCGCAGCCACTTGAGCAATCATTTAATAGCTGTGCACTTAATGTTAAGTCAAAAAACTATGCACAAGCTGAAGAAGTGTGTACTAAAGCAATTGCGCTTTTAAAGGATGCTGATGCACCACGTTTTAAAGTACGCCAGCTTACTTCATACGCACTAAGCAACCGTGGTGTTGCGCGTTTGAAATCGAATAACGAAACAGCTGCTTTAGCCGATTTGTACGAAGCTAACCAAATGTCTAACAGCACTATGGTATCGCACAACTTAAATCGCGCTAAAGAAGAGCTTTCTTTATAAGCTTTTAGCAAGCATATTTTAAAAAAAGCCCCAGCTAGGTTTAACCTGTAGGGGCTTTTTTGTGCACGACAGAAAAGTTTATCTCTGCTTGCAAACCCTCGCTTGCAAAAAATTTCATACCCAGACTCTTCTTTAAATAGATTTAGTATTTAGCTATCGGCTAATGTTACATTTTTTACCTGTTTTTTAGACGGTTATTCTGTAAAATAACGCATTAACATTTGTGAAAAAAATTTACACTTGTGATCAAGGTGATTATTCAACTAAATATAAGTAGGAATTATGATTTTTTATATTGTTGGGTTAAGTACATTGGTTATTATTTTGTGTTTAGCTATTTATGTCATTTATAGCAATGTACGCAGAAGCCGAGTAAGAAAAACAAAAGAATACAGTGTGTTATTTGATAAAGATACCATTGTGGATGATCTTATTACTCAACTTACTGATAAAAACCAAGCCCAAGAAGACGAGCATAAAACAATAAAAGGCAAAGAAGAGATCCTTGCAACATTTATTGAATTGCATCGTTCAGGTAGTTTTTGTGCGCATTTAAGCGAGCAAGAAATTATTTACTTTGTTAAGAAAAAATTAAACATGGAGAGCAGTAACAATGGATAAAGAAAAAGTAATCCCAGCAGAAAAAAATGAGTCGTTTATGAGCCGTTTTGGCCGTCGTAATGTCATTGTGGTGTCGTCAATTGTTGTTGTATTAGCGGTTATTGCCACTCTTACATCGCAGGTTATATCGTGGAACGAAGCAGATGAGCGTTTAGTACACCAATCAGCATTTACTGGTAATTTAACGGTGATAAATCAGGCTGGCCCTTATCTAAAAGCATTTGGTACTACCTCTGCTTATAAAAAAGTAATTTCTATCAACTTTACAGGCGACAGTAGTGCAACAGCAAGCGCGATAGTACCGTTAATCCCTATTCGCTTTTTAGATACAACAACCGGTGGGGCGCGTGGTGTGTCGCGTTTTAGATTACCGGGCAATGTACCAGCTAGTGAGTCTGGCGCATTACGTGGTTTGCTTAAAATACACGAAGAATTTGGCTCGCAAGAAACCCTAATTTCTAACCTACTAATGCGTGCCACAACTGAAAATGTTAAAGCGTCTGCACGTATGATGTCGGTAGAGCAACATTACTCAGGTGGTAATGGCCAATTAAGCCAAGATTTTTCTGATCAGCTAACAAACGGTATTTTTGTAACCGAGCAAATAATTAGTACTGGTGAGCGTGATAAAACTGACGATTTAAGTAATTTGAGTAAACAGCAACGCGTTACTATTAATATTAAAAAAGACAGCGAAGGCAATGCACTGCGTAACGCACCTATTTTAGGCGCTTACGGTATTACAGTCGTTGATGCGAGCATTATTGATATTGACTACGAAAGTAAAGTAAACGCTCGCCTAGAAGCGCAAAAACAAGCAGCAGCAGATGAAGCACTTGCGCGTCAAAACCTTAAAAAAGCAGAGCAACAAGCGCGTACAGAGGTTGCACTAGGTGAGCAAGCCATTGCTAAGCAACGAGCTGAATCTGAAAAGCTAAAAATTAAAGAGCAAATAGATGCTGAGCGTATCAAAGCAAATGCGATTATTTCAGCGCAGCAACGTGTAGCGGTAAAAGCTGAGCTTGCAAAAGAGCAAGAAGAGATATTAAAGCAACAACGTTTAGAAGCTCTAGGTATGGATGTGTTAGCAGAGGCACGTTTACGTGCTAAGTCGGCAGCGCTTGATCCTAAATATGTTTTTGATGAAACATTAAAAGCTGAGGTGAAAATTCAAACTGCTTTATTTACAAGTTTAGGTAATAGCCGCCTAGTGCCTGAAATTGTTATTGGTGGTGCAGGTCAAGGCGAGCAAAGCAACGGTTCTGAATTTATGCGTTTACTAGCTGCTGATGCCGCTTTAAGTCTTAAAAAGCGTTTAGAGAAAGAGAAAAAATAAGCGATTTAGTAAATTTAAAAGTCCTGCTTAATCCCAGGTAACAAAGACTAAAAAAATGAAAACGCTGCCTAATATTTCAGGCAGCGTTTTTTATTATTTGGAACTTTTCATATAATGTATTAAAAAATAAACTATTCGCTCAACCATAAGACTAAAGTCTATAGGTTAATTTTATTCACTTATTGAGTTTGTTTTTATCGTTTGTGAGGTTTGAGCTTTTACTCTAAAGTTCAGTTGTCGGCAACAAGCACGACTCCTTAATTAGGAAAGGCAAACCATGAAACGTACACTTTTAAAAACCATCGCTCTTGGCTCATTATTAACTTGCTCTGCAGCTGTAATGGCTGATTCAAGTGACTACAAATTAATGGTTATTGAAGCGCAAACTGCGCCGCAGCCGCTTGAACAATCGTTTAACAGCTGCGCACTGAATGTTAAGTCAAAAAACTACGCACAGGCTGAAGCTATTTGTACTAAAGCAATTGCACTTTTAAAAGATGCAGACGCACCACGATTCAAAGTACGCCAGCTTACCTCATTCGCGTTAAGCAACCGCGGTGTAGCGCGTTTAAAAGCGAACAACGAAACGGCTGGTCTTGCTGATTTATACGAAGCTAAATCAATGTCTAACAGTACAATGGTGTCGCACAATTTAACACGTGCTAAAGAAGAGCTTTCTTTATAATAAGTATTACCGCAGTGAAAAAGCCGATGTGAGAGTGATCTTGCATCGGCTTTTTTGTGTTTACTGTTTTTTAAAGTGCTCATTATCTATTCATCATTGCGGGTTAATAATACATTTAATTGTTTAACTCAAAGCAGAATCCTATTTTGAAGCCCATAAAAATATTACTACTTAGCTTAGTCGTTATTATATTAACCATAGTACTAGCCCTGTTCGTTTTGCCTGAAAAAATCACTAATCCCGTATTAGGGGCAACACCTAAAGATTGGAATCATGCTACTTTTTGGTATGAGCCATGGGGGAAGTCGGGTGTTCATAAAGGCATTGATATATTTGGTAAAAAAAATACGCATGTTGTTGCACCGGTTAATGGGATTGTTGTGTTTAGCGGTGAGCTTAAAATAGGCGGTAAGGTAGTTGCTATACTCGGGCCTAAATGGCGGGTGCACTATGTAGCGCATTTAAATAGTTACAGTGTAAGTGAAGGCGACATTGTGAAGTTAAATGAAAATATTGGCTTATTGGGTAACACAGGAAATGCAGCGGATAAGCCACCTCATGTTCATTATTCAATTGTGTCTTTATTTCCACTAACTTGGCTTGCAACAAGTGAAAGCCAAGGTTGGAAAAGAATGTTTTATATCAACCCACATACAAAACTGATTAGTCGGTAATAGTCGGTGGCTAATAAATGATACAAATTTTTAGTTATTGAATAGCTACAGCAAGCTGGTGGTAAAGGCCAATACCTACGATTACATTGAACGGAAAAGTAACACCCAGCGAGCTAAGCATGGCAAGGCCTATATCGGCTTTAGGAATAGCGGCTTTGATTGCTGCAGGTGCTGCAATGTAAGAGGCACTGGCTACTAAGCTACCGAGTATAACCACTGAACCAAGTTCTAATCCTAATAAAGTACCTACGCCCACACCTACTGTGCCCAAACATAGTGGGGTAATAATAGCAAAGGTCGCTAATTTCCAATGTTGCCAAGGGAAAGGGCGCAGTGTTTGTGCAGCTACTAATCCCATTTCTAGTAAAAATAAAGCGAGGACTACTTTAAAACTGCTTGTTAATAAGCTTGTAACCTGGCTGCCTTGCGATGTGCCGTACATCATGCCAATAATTACACCACCCACTAATAAAATAACACTTTTGTTTGTGAGGGTTTCGTGCCAAAGCGCTTTTAATGAGAGAGTACTTGTTTGGCCTGGGTCTTTATCGAGCTTGCGATAAAGTAATAAGCCAACAATAATAGCGGGAAGCTCTAGCATAACTAAATAGAGCGTTACCTCAGCGCCAACGGCTAAATTTGCAGATTCGGCATACGCTAACGCAACCGCGAACGTACCGGCACTTACCGAGCCATAATGCGCTGCAATACTTGCGCTGTTAGCCACCGATAATTTAATAACGTATTTTAAAATGGGGTATAGCATTAGCGGAATAAGTGCACCTAGGAGCATCACTGTGCCCATTTCTGGTAGCAGTTGCCAGCTTAAATTGCCGTGAAGTACCATGCCGCCTTTTAAACCAATAGTTAGCATGAGTAATAAGCTTAGTGTTTCGTAGGTTGCTTTAGGAATGGTTAAATCAGAGCGTAATATTCCCGCTACTAATCCTAAAATAAAAAACATAACAACTATATCAGGCACAACATTTCCTTTTAAATATGAAATTAAGTGGCGCTATTGTATTTAAAACTTTGTATAGTAAATAATAAAATAAATACTAGTTGGGTATAAATAATTATCTATAGGTGGTGATTGTGGATTTACGACATATTTCATTTAGATTGCTCGAAGTGTTTATGAGCGTAGTAAAAACAGGCTCAATTAGCGAAACCGCGAGGCGATTGCACTTAACTCAGCCTACTGTATCGCTGCAAATTAAACGCTTACAAGAAGCTGTAGCTGAGCCGTTAATGGTTATGCAGCATCAAAAAATGCATGTGACCGAAGCTGGACTTGAGCTATATAAAACCTGTCAGCAAGTATTTGGACACTTTGAAGATTACCAAGACTTTTTAACAGAACTAAATGGTGGTGAGCGAGGTAGGTGTAAAATAGCCATGGTGAATACCGCACAGTATATTTTGCCTAAATTATTGGGACCTTATAGTAATTTACACCCGCATGTAGAGCTTCCACTTGAAATTGGTAACCGTGCAGAAGTGCTAAACCGATTTGAGCGTGGTGAAGACGATATTTACGTATTCAGCCATCCTCCATCGCTTGAACATGCGCAAGCTGCACGTTTTTTACATAATCCGCTTGAGTTTATTGTGCCGGTTAATCATCCGCTTGCACAAGTAGAGTCAGTAAAGCTCAGCGACTTAATGCAGTACCGATTTTTATTACGCGAAAATGGCTCGGCAACGCGCATGTTATTTGAAAGCGAGCTACAAAGCCGAGGTTTAGTACTGAGTGATTCAGTGCAAATGGCCAGCAACGAAGCAATTAGAGTTGCGGTATCGTCGGGTATGGGAATAGCCGTTTTATCTCGCCATGTACTCGCAAAAGGCGATGCAAGCTTTAAGGTATTAACTGTTACCGATACTCATTTAGCTAGCCATTGGTATTTTGTTATGCGAACCGACAGGCATATATCGCATGCGGCTCGAAACTTTTTAAAATTTGCACAGCAGCATTTAGAGCAATACCTCGATTCGCAGTGGGTACGAAACGAGTTAGATAATTTGCAACTAAATTAATTTATATCCGGGGTTGAGTCTCTTAAAATTAGCTTAGGCTCAAACACCTGAGTAACCGTTATGCCGCTTTTTTTATAAATATCTTTAAGGACTAAATTTGCTGCTGCACGGCCCATTTCGGGTACTGGGTTATCTATTGTGGTAAGCGTAGGGTAAAGGTAATTGGTAAAAATAACGTTATCAAACCCAATTATTGCTAAATCTTTAGGTATATTAAAGCCATGCTCGCGAGCGTATTTCATTGCACCTGATGCCATTTCGTCATTGGCGCACACAAGAGCCGTAATTTGTGCTTTATTTTGAATAAAATGACGCAGGCCATCGCTGCCACCGGTTTCTTTAAAGTCGCCCACATAATACAAGCTTTCGTCAAAGGTGAGGCCATATTCTGCAAGCGCCTTTTTGTGGCCTTTTAAACGATCTGAGGCATCTTCTTTAAATTGTGGACCGGCAATATAAGCAATACGTTTATGCCCTTTATTGATCATAGCTTTTGTTGCAAGGTAGCCACCCATAACATTATCGAGACTAATGCAGTTTTGCTCTATTTCTTTAACGTAGCGACTCATTAAATAAATAGGGGTTTTACCTTTACTGAGCTCAATTAAATACTCGTTAGATACCGCTTCTACGTGAGCAATAATGGCGTCGCAATTACGGCTAATTAAAAATTCAAAACCGTTTTTTTCTTTTTTTTCATCACTGTGGCCGGGCGTAATAATTACGTGTTTACCAGCTATGCGCAATTGCTCTTCAATGGCCGACATCATTTGTCCAAAAAACGGGCCGTCTAACTCAGACACTAAAATGCCTACACTGTTAGTGCGGCTTGATGCTAAAGAGCGTGCAATAGAGCTTGGCTGATAGCCGAGCTCTTTCATCGCCTCTAATACCTTTTTTTTAGTTTTTTTACTTACGTAGTCGTTGTCGTTAAGCACCCTAGAAACAGTTGATAAAGACACTCCTGCCATTTCTGATACTTGATAAATAGTCGCCATTTATATCCTAGCTTGTACGCATTTGTTTTAAATAAAATTTATAAAACATAAATTGTGATTAAATGTTAATTTACACATTACTGCGCCTAATTGCTAAATCTTCTGTTATTTTTTGGGTTATTGCAGGTGTAAGCGGATAAATAAGCATCAACGCGGCGCCTAAAAATGCAAAAGCAGCAGGGATCCAGCTCATTAACAACTGCATAGCGGGAAGGGTTTGGTTAATTGTAAGCTCATCCATACCGTTATACCCATAGCTTGCAAGTACCACTAATACGAGTGCCCCAGCAAAACCACCTCCCGTTTTTTGTACAAAGGTGCCTGCAGAATAAATAAGCCCGGTTGCGCGGCGTTTATTTTTCCACTCGGAGTAGTCGGCAGAATCTCCCAGCATGCTAAAAAACAAAGTAGGCATCATAGCGGCAAAAAACTCAGCCGCGCAGCCAAACGTAAATACAGCGACAATATTATTGCTAGGCACCCAATAAAATGCAGTGGTTAATAAGCCGCTTAGCAACAACGATGCAATAAATAAATTGCGTTTGCCCATAATTTCAGCCAGCTTGCCTGTAGCAAGTGCACCAAATATAGATACTATTAATAAGGCAATAAAATATTGCCCTGCCATGAGTTCATCAGCAACGTGGTACTTAAAGTAATAGGCAATAACACCATATTTTATTCCGTTAAACATCATGGTTAAAAAGCCAATACCCAATAAAACGAGCCACGGTTTATTTGTTAGTAAATCGACCATATCGCGCTGCGAACCGGTTAGGTTTTGTTTGTTTTTATTAAGTAGTTTTTTTATAACAACAGTCATTGCCGCCATAACTAAAGCAAAAAATAATCCGCTGTATAAATCGCGATAGTAAAAAAACAGCGTTGTTGATAACAAAGGTAATATTATAAATGGTAGGTTTTTAGTTAAATCAAACAGTTCTGATTTTAAACACCCTTGCTCTGAAGCTGGGGCTATTACACGCTCTTTAGTGCTTACAAAGGTAATAACCATAAGCGCAATAAGTAAACTTGCGAACAAATACATAGTGAGCTGATAGCCCTTGGCGTTATCACCGCCTCCAAAGTAAGCGACTAAATCGGGTAAAAAACCCATCACTAATAACCCGCCGGTAAACGCGCCTGCAAATCTGAATCCTGATAGCTTTGTGCGCTCGGTGTCATCGGGGGTCATTACGCCCATAAGTGCAGAGTAGGGTACGTTACTGACTGTATAAGCAAGTGTTAAACCAATATAAGTAACGTAGGCATAAATAAGTTTATTGGTTTCGTTAAAGTTAGGTGTGGTAAAGCACAGCACCATAAACAAACCTAAAAAGGGCGCGGAGTAGAGTATCCACGGCCTAAATTTTCCAAAGCGTGACTGCGTTCTATCGGCAATCATGCCCATAATTATATCGGTTACACCATCAGATAATCTAACCACTAAAAACAGCATGGCGGCCGCTGCAGCCGATATGCCAAAGGTGTCGGTATAAAATACCGCTAAATAGGCCAATGCGCCACGCCATACTAAATTAGCACCCGCGTCACCCATGGCATAACCGACTTTTTCGTATAAAGGGAGTTTGTTCACAGTGTGTGTTCTTATTGTTATAAGCCGATAATTTATCGGCTTGTTATGAGTTTAGTGTACGCTTTACCACTGGCTTTAACAGTTCGTTTTTGTGTGTTGTAGTCTACGTGTACTATACCAAAGCGTTTTAAATATCCTTCTGCCCATTCAAAATTATCCATCAGGCTCCAAGCAAAGTACCCATCTACCTTAACACCTTGTGCTGTTGCATTATGTAAAGCGTTTAAATGTTCGTGGTAATAGTCAATACGATCGGTGTCTTTCACTTCACCGTCTTTAAATTCGTCAGCCATGGCTGCGCCATTTTCGGTAATATAAATAGGTGGTAGGGTGTATTTTTCGTTTAACGATACAAGTAACTCTGTAAGCGCTTTAGGGTAAATTTCCCAGCCAATATCGGTCATTGGGGCTTTGTGTGGCAGCTCATGATAAAAGTCTGTTTCGCTTGCTTGGTAATGCATACGGGTATAAAAATTCACACCTAAATAATCAAGTGGCTGTGCAATAATTTCCATATCGCCTGGTAAAATATCAGGGCGCTGGGCTTTAGGTAATTGGTTAATAATATCAGGGTATTGACCTTGCATTACTGGCTGCATATACCATTGATTTATGTAGTCATCAGCAAATGCAGTGGCGTTTAAATCTTCTTCGCATTGGGTAACTGAGTAGCAAGGCGTAAAGTTAAGCACAATACCGTTGAGTGAATTAGGGCTATTTTTAGCAAGCACTTGCATCGCTAATCCGTGGCCAAGTAGTAAATGATGGGCAGCTTTTCGCCCGTGTTCTCGACCTACAATACCGGGTGCATGTACGCCAATTTCGTAGCCTAAATAAGAGCTACAAAATGGCTCGTTTAGTGTTGCGTAAGAATGTACTCGCTCACCAAAGGCTTGGGTAATTAAATCTGTGTAATGTGCAAATTCGTAAGCCGTGTTTCGGTTAAGCCAGCCGCCTTCGTCTTCAATATGTTGTGGTAAATCCCAGTGGTACAAAGTAACAAAAGCTTTGATATTACGACGTTTTAGCTCATCTAAAATATCGGTGTAAAACTTAACGCCTTTAGGGTTTAAATGGCCAGCTTTGGTCATCACACGCGGCCAAGAAATAGAAAGCCTGTAGGCGTCTACACCTAGCGACTCAATTAAGTCTATATCGTCTTGCCAACGAGTGTAGTGCTCACAGGCAACATCACCATTTGAATTATCAGCAATTTTACCCTCTTTACTACAAAAGGTATCCCAAATGCAGGGGAGACGATCTGCTGCGCCACCCTCAATTTGAAAAGACGCTGTGGCCACACCATAAGTAAAGTGTTTGGCTAAAAGTGGTGAGCCACTAGGTAAAGATAATTGTTTCATTAAGCGAAAACCCCTGCTTTATTTTTAGTAAATTTGCTTTTATAAAGTTAAAGTTGGAAGCGCTTCCATAATTAATTTGATTAATCGCTGGGTATAGTATTTAATAACTTTCAGGAAGCGCTTCCATATTTAGGTTAGTGGCTATTGTTAAACAGGTCAATAGTTATATTTAAATAAGCAAATTACATTATAAAAACGCACCCAGACAACACAGGGCCATAACAATGAGAAAAAGCTTAAACACAAAAGCATTAAAAATTCTTTCCCTTTTAGTGGGAGGAATATGCGTTTTAACAGCCTGTAATAAACAGCAAACGCAAGTTAGTAACAATCATACTAACGCCTCGGAGCATGAGCAGGGCGATATAACACTTTGGCCAACACTTAAAAACAAAGTACAAAAAAGTGCCGAGATTGAAAATACAATTGCCAGTTATTTAAAGTCGATGACGCTTGAGCAAAAAGTAGCGCAAATGATCCAACCAGAAATTCGCGATATAACCGTTGAAGATATGCGCAAATATGGGTTTGGATCTTATTTAAATGGTGGAGGCTCGTTTCCTGATGCTAATAAGCATGCTACTCCTGCTGACTGGATAGCGCTTGCAGAGGATATGTATCAAGCATCGGTTGATGATACGCTTGATGGCAGTAAAATCCCTACCATGTGGGGCACCGATGCCGTACATGGACACAATAACGTCATTGGTGCGACGTTATTTCCACATAACATTGGTTTGGGTGCTGCTAATAACCCTGCGCTTATAGAGCAAATTGCAGCGGCAACAGCGGTAGAAGTAATGGCTACAGGGATTGATTGGGTGTTTGCACCTACCGTAGCTGTAGTGCGCGATGATCGCTGGGGCAGAACCTACGAAGGCTATTCAGAAGACCCTGCAATTGTTCGCAAGTATTCAGCCGCTATTGTAAATGGCTTACAAGGTAGAGCCGATGGCGACTTTTTAAGTGATAAACGCGTAATTAGTACTGTTAAGCATTTTTTAGGTGATGGCGGTACAGTGGATGGCGACGATCAAGGTAATAATATAGATACCGAAAAAGATTTATACAATATACATGCGCAAGGTTATATAGGTGGCTTAACGGCAGGTAGTCAGTCTGTTATGGCGTCGTTTAATAGCTGGCATGGCAAAAAAAATCATGGCAATAAATACTTACTTACCGATGTACTCAAAACCAAAATGGGTTTTGATGGCTTTGTTGTAGGAGATTGGAACGGCCACGGGCAAGTTGCCGGCTGTACTAACGAAAGCTGCCCACAAGCAGTCAATGCGGGGCTTGATATTTTTATGGTGCCTACAGATGCTTGGAAACCACTTTATAACAATACAATAGCGCAAGTAAAAGCGGGTACTATTCCCATGGCTAGAATAGATGATGCCGTTGCGCGTATTTTACGTGTTAAATTACGCGCAGGATTATTTGAAAAACCAAGCCCTGCCAAGCGTAAATTCTCAGGTAAAGTAGCGCTAATTGGTGCGCCAGCACATCGTGAAATTGCCCGCCAAGCGGTGCAAGAGTCTTTAGTACTGCTTAAAAACAATAACCATATATTACCGATTAACCCATCAAGCAATATACTTATAGCAGGCGATGCGGCCAATAATATTGGTAAACAATCGGGCGGTTGGAGCATTACGTGGCAGGGCACTAACAATAAAAATGAAGACTTTCCTGGAGCCACCTCTATATATGCCGGATTAAAAGCGCAAATAGAGGCTGCTGGCGGTAACGCTATCTTAAGCCGAAATGGCATGTTTGATACTAAACCCGATGTAGCCATTGTTGTATTTGGCGAAGAGCCATACGCAGAAGGGCATGGCGATAAAGACAACCTTGAGTTTGAACGTAATAATAAACGCTCTCTTAAAATATTAAAAACATTAAAGCAGCAAAATATACCAGTTGTTTCTGTGTTTATATCGGGCAGACCCATGTGGGTTAATAGCGAGCTTAATGCATCTGATGCGTTTGTAGCTGCATGGCTTCCTGGCACTGAAGGCCAAGGTATTGCTGATGTATTACTAAGCGATAAACAAGGGCAAGTACAACATGACTTTAAAGGTAAGTTATCGTTCTCGTGGCCTAAATCGCCACTGCAAACGGCTGTAAATAAGGGCGATGCTGATTACTCACCATTATTACCCTATGGCTTTGGTTTAACGTACAAAGATGAAAGTACGCTTGGCAATAATCTAAATGAAGACTCAGGTGTTGATGTAAGCAACCTTGCGCCGCTGTCTATATTTAATGGCAGCTTTAAAACACCGTGGCGTTTGTTTTTAAACTCTAATAACCAGCAGCATCAAGTTGCTAGTAATAGTGTAAAGCTTGGCGGCATTACTTATCGTACTGAAGATAAGACCATTCAAGAAGATGCGATGACGTTTAATTTTACAGGCTCTAGTACAAGCTATATCGAAATTAACAGTAACTTTACTGAAGACAAAGTAGCTTATAGTGAGGCCAATTCAGCGCTTAGTTTTAGCTATAAAATAAATACAATGCCAACAGAGCAAGTGCAACTAGGTATGAAATGCGAGCAAGGCTGTGGTGGCGAGCTTAATATTACCAATGAGCTTAAAAATTCAGCCTTAAATACATGGCAAACAATGAGTGTAGATTTAACCTGTTTTACTAAAAAGGGCGTTGATTTTGCCAGAGTAACCAGCCCATTTATTATTAAAACGGCAGGAGAGCTTAGCGTTTCAGTTGCAGATATTGGCTTTGAACCACAAAACGCTAAAAGTGCCAAGATTAAGTGTGAATAATAAAGCGTAAAAATTGTTGTGTGTACCCAAAGCCCTTTTTTAAGGGCTTTTTTCATGCAGGGCAATAGTGTTTTAAAAATTCATGATGCGGCGGTAATTGGCTAACGCGCTGTTCTACTTGCTGTTTAATACCGTGTAAAAAACGGGCGAGTTCTTCATCGCTCATCATGCTGGCTATTAAATGGTGCTGTTCAGGCACAATACCTTGACCAAGCATAACTTGCACCCACGAATCGACTCTAAAAATATCACCATCGTCTAAAAATACACGGCCAGTTTGTTTAAACAAATCAATTTTATGCTGAAGTGTTTTTGGCACTTCCATGGCGCTACAGTGTTGCCAAAATTCGCTGTCATCGCGATTAGTCACTTTGTAGTGCAGCACAATAAAGTCGCGAATATTTTCAATTTCGCTTTTAAGTTGTTTGTTGTATTCGTCAATGGCGTAATTAGTAATGCCATTAAACGGAAATAAACGCATAAAGCGAATAATACCCGACATAATTAAATGAATGCTGGTGGACTCAAGTGGTTCAACAAAACCGCTTGCAAGACCAAGCGCAAGGCAGTTTTTGTTCCAGCCTTTTAAGCGCCGCCCAGTTTTAAATTTAATAACACGGGGTTCAGTAAGCGCTTCACCTTCAATGCTATTTAGCAATAACGCTTTAGCTTGTTCGTCATCCATATATTGGCTGCAATACACTAACCCATTGCCTACACGACTTTGCAGCGGTATACGCCATTGCCAACCGCTTTTATGGGCAATAGAGCGGGTAAGTGGCAATACGGTATCGCTTGTTGATTTTGTTTGTACTGCAATGGCGCTATTGCATGGTAATAAGTGCGACCAATCCTCGTAGCCCGTATGCAATGCTTGCTCAATTAATAAGCCTCTAAAGCCGGTGCAATCTATAAAAAAGTCGCCGTTTATTTTCTCGCCACTATTTAAAAGTAATGATTCTATGTGGCCTGTATTAGCGCTTTTTACTACTTTTTGTATTTTACCTTCAACACGTTTTACACCTAATGGCTCTGAAAATTCACGTAAAAACTGCGCGTAGCGGGTAGCATCCATATGGTAGGCGTAGTTAATAGGATTTTGTTGGTTAAACGCAAATTTACCGGCTTTAGCCGCTTGCAGCTCGTAACAGTAATCGCCAAATGGGTTGTGTATTCCTAAAGTTTTGCCTTGTAGCCAAAAGTGATGAAACTCACCCGCCCAACATTCTTTGCCCGTTGCGCCAAATGAGTGAATATAACGCGTGTTTTCATCGCCCCAGTTTTCAAAGCTAATACCTAGTTTAAAGCTTGCTTGAGTGGCTTTCATAAAAGCTTGCTCATTTATACCTAGCAATTTATGAAACGTACGAATAGGCGGAATTGTTGCCTCGCCAACGCCTACAGTGCCAATATCGTCAGATTCAACAAGGGTAACGTGTATATTTTTGCCAATTAATTTTGCAAGTGCAGCCGCAGCCATCCAGCCTGCAGTGCCGCCTCCCGCTATTACTACATTTTTAACAGCATTTGTTTTAGTCATTATGTGGCTGCCTATTATTAGATAAAAGATCATTTAAAAGCGCGCGGTTACTCGGTAAGCCTTTTAAGTATTGCGCAATTTTTTCACGGTTTTGTTGATAAAAATAATCGCCAGCTTGAGCGCTGGTAAACGCATTGTGTGCTTGAGGTGTTTGTGTATTAAAGCCCATGCCGTATAAAATATACTGATAACTACTTGATGAAAATACTTCTTCGTTTTCAATAAAGTCAAAGCGGCTAGGGGGCTGAAATTGCCAAAGTTTAAGTAAGTTTTGTAGGCGCTCTGGTGCAGTTGTTAAATCCCGAATATTTTGCCAGTAAGGGGTATCGTCGCGTTCGCTTAAAACATAATGGAGTTTTAAAAATTCGACAACACGTTGCCAGCGCGTGCTAAAACGGTCATTAAAGCGATTTGCAAGTTGGCTCATATGCGTGCGGTTTTGTGGTAGTTGCTCGCTCAGCATACTAATTGAAAGTTCAACCATGGCAAGTGCAGAGGCTTCAAGTGGCTCTAAAAATCCAGCCGACATACCCACGGCAACACAGTTTTTAATCCAAAACTTTTGTCTGTACCCTGGGCTGAATTTTAATACACGGTAGTTAAGCTGCTCAGCTTGTTGCTCGCTGGTACTTTTAGCTATGTAGCTTTTTAAAGTATCAGTTGCGCTTTCATCGCTTTGGTATTTACTACTAAATACATAACCTGTGCCACGGCGTGTGGGTAGGGCTATATCCCAAATCCAGCCGTTACTTTGCGCAGTAGAGAGCGTTGCAGAGGCAATTGGCTGATTGATGTGTGCATTAGGTACTTGCGCTGCAACAGCGCTGTTGTTAAATAAAATATGATCTTGCGCTATAAACTCACTATTAAAATGCTCACCAATTAAGCGAGCACGAGAGCCTGAGCAATCTAAAAATAAATCACCTGTTATATCGCCATTTTTATTTGTTTTTAATGAGGCAATATAGCCATGCTCGTCGTTAATAACGTGGGTTACATCGTCAGTAATATGTGTAACATTTAAGTTTTTAACACAGTGGCTTTTTAAAAACTCGGCAAATTTACCTGCATCTAAATGATAGCCATAGTTGGTGACTGCTGCGTATTCGGGTGTTTGTAATTGTTTTGGTGCAAGTGCTGCTTGGCATACAAAACTTTGCATATTAACAACGTCAGCAAACTTTTGGTTAGGTGCAATACGTTGCCAATTTGCGTGTAAATTGGTTTGCTCGTAGCCTTGAGGGTCCATAAAAGGGTGGTAGTAGTTTTCTCCCTTACTTAGGTTGCGCCAATATATAAATTTAGAACCTTGCTTAAAGGTGGCATCGCACTGGGTTATAAAATCAATTTCTTTAATGCCAATACGCTGTAACGTATTACGCATTGAAGGCCACGTGCCTTCGCCTACACCTAGTATTGGTACGTTTGCTGACTCAATTAACGTGACACTCAAATGTGGATGCTCAGCAGCTAATAAACCCGCACTTAGCCAGCCGGCTGTACCACCACCTAAAATGACTATTTTTTTTATTGGTTTGGTCATGAGTTAAAACCCTAAACTTGATAACACGTAAACTATATCGTTTTAAATACAAAAAAGCCGCTAGTAATAACTAACGGCTTTGCTTGGTATTACCTTTAGAAGTTGTAACGCATACCAATATTGTAGCGTGCGCCTAGTTGTTGTAAATTCCATAATTGCACTGATGTACGGCCATGTTCGCGGCTGTTTTGCTCAGTAATATTTATGCCTTCAACAAAAAACGAAAGCTGTTCGCTGTAGTTATACGCAACGTTAAAGTCAATTTGATAATACTCTTCAGTAAAACCAGGTTCGTTAACGTAACGCGCAGCACTATTTAAAAACTTATCCCGCCAGTTATAGGCAACACGGGCTTGAAAGTCATCGTTTTCGTACATGGCAATAAAGTTGGCTGTATCGCTTAGCCCCACCAGTGCAAACTGCGTTGTAGAAGGGCTAGCATTTACATCAAAGTCTATATCGCCATTAACGGTAGTGTAGTTTGCTTGAACGCCAAAACCGCTTTCACCAAAAAAGTGTTGAAATGCAATTTCAAAACCATCTATGGTGGCGCTTTTATTATTGGTTGGTACTTGTGCAGTAAAATCGAGTAGTGGGTCATCGCTGTTAGCAATAACATCGTACGCCGCTTCAAATTCTTCGTAAGTCATAGAATCAAAATCTACCCCATTTTCGGTAGCAGCAACCATTTGGAATAAGTTTGAATCTGTAACAGCAAGCCCACGGGCTTCAAGCTCTGCAATGGCAGCTTGCGCGCGAGGGCCCGCAGTTGCATCACGTAAACCATAGTAATTTTGTGTCATTGGCGTTAAACCAATAAAGTTTTCGATATCTTTTGTGTAGTAACCTACCGATACATAGCTTGTTTCTGCAAAATACCATTCTGCCGATACATCAATGTTATCTGACTCAAGCGGCACTAAACCAGGATTACCTGTTGACGCTGTTGCTGGTGACGAACCAGGCAATAAGGTTGGCGCTCCCGGTACACCGACAGTAGCGGCAGAACTTAAGTTATCATACGTTGGACGGGCAATTGTTGTACTGTAAGAAAAGCGCGCTTTTACGTTTTCGATTACTTCTATGTCAAAGTCTAAGCTGGGTAAAAAATGATCGTAACTGGATTTTAGTGTGAAATCTTGCTTATCTGAGCCAAAGCGTACGTTAAAATCGTTGTTGCCTTCCCAAGCAATGGCATTTGGCAGGTCGATATTAGCAGTTGAAGTAATATCAGTTGACTCGTGACGTGCGCCAACAACGATGTTGTAAGGCATGTCATTAAAATAACCAGTATAAGTGAACTGAACAAAGGCCGCAGTAATATCTTCTTCTATGGTGCGGTTTGTAGCAAAAGCGCCATCGGCTGCGAAGTTAAATCCATATTGCTCGCCTGCCCAATAACCTATTTGTGAAGCGCTGCCCGTATAGCCTTGATTAAATGAACCAGACGTATCGTAATCGTCAAACTCAGCTAAAAAGTTGGTAGGATCTAAATAACCGTCAGGTAATTCACCAGGGTTTTCAACTCCCCAATTTCCCATCGTGTTACGAGTAAGTGACTGAAGTGAATGGCTTTCCATAGAGCGAGATTCTACGCCAAAGTCAATTACACCGTTTTCCAGCTCATATTTACCATGAAGCCTAAATTCGTTCACTTCAGATTCTTGGCTTGCAAAATTAGAGTCTAATATCGAGGTACCTACATCTGCAGGGTCGAGCGTATTGTTACAGTTTAAGTTAGCGCGTCGACAGTCGTTAAAATCTATACTCATAGAAGGAAGTTCGCGGCTAAAGTCTACTTCTTGTGCATTAATAACATTTGCACCAAGGCCTGCATTAACCCAGCTGCCGTATGGTGCGTCAGGTTTACTTGTGGCTTTTGAATTGTGCGCATCAAACATAAAGCTCAACTCAGAGTTAAAGTAATACTCTACATTTAAGCCGATTGAATCGTTTTTATTTACTTGATTTAACTCTTGAAATGCTAAACCTAAATCACGCGTTTGTAGATCGCGGCGCTCTTCTCGGTAATAGACAGGTGTTTTAACGGTGTTGTCATCAAAGGTTAGCGCACTTTTGTAATTGTCCATCCAAAGAGACTGCTCAGCACGTGCTTCAAATAAATCTTGTTTAGAGTAGGTGTAATCAAGTGTGGCTGTTAAATCATCAATTGGGCTGTACTGAAATGTTAATTGCGCATTTGTACGCGTACGCTCTCTGTCGGCTATGGTATAACGTAAATCTGATGGCATTGAATAAAGCTGGCCAATCTCTGGTGCGTTAGTTAAAACAATATCGTCAGCTGCTTGAGGAATAGTGCCGTCAAAAGCCGATGTATTCCACTGATTTACAAATGCACCTGTTGATGAGCTATCGCGCTGTTGCATGCTTGCTGTTAACGATGCGCCAAATTTAGCTTCGCTGTCGGTCCAGCTAATAATACCCGAAAGCTCAGGTGTAATGTCATCGCCTACGCGATTAGTTGTATCGTGAAGTGCTTTAACACCAATACTTGAAATAAATCCAGGGTTGTCGAGTGGGCGGGCAGTGTTAATGTTAATAGTTGCACCAATACCACCAGAGGCAATACTTGCTTTACCTGTTTTATAAACTTCAACTGATTTAACGCTATCAGATGCCAAATTAGCAAAATCAAATGCACGAGAATTGGGAGTGCCGCCACCTGCAGGAAGAGAAGCTGCCGGCATAGTACGACCATTTAGGGTTACCATATTGTAATCGGGGCCAAAACCACGAACAGTCACTTTAGACCCTTCACCGTTTGAGCGATCAATCGACACACCGGTAATACGCTGTAGGGATTCGGCTAAATTGGTATCGGGAAATTTACCAATATCTTCAGCAGAAATGGCGTCTACCACACCTGCGGCATCACGTTTTAATCGAGTTGATTCTTTAATGCTACTTTTAAAGCCGGTGACCTGAATTACCTCAACGTCTTGGTTTGCTTCTTCTTGTGCAAGCAACGGTAAAGATACAGATGCGCTTAAAATCAAAGATAGGCTGGTTGCTATCTTTGTTTTTCTTACAATATGGTTAGCCATTCGGTTTCCCTCGTACTTTTATCATTATTATTAACAGCTTGTATGCGGCTGTTATTGTGTAAATGTTAACATTGTCAAATGTGTGGAAGCGCTTCCAGAAAAAATAATTAAAAATCGCCTGTGTGGAAGCGCTTCCAGAAATGCTAGACCAATTTCATAGAAGGATCAACTAATGTTTTAATAAAATGAAATATATTTGTTCGAAAAATGTAATTTATACTGTGAGTGAAGGGGTTGATTAAACTGCGTTAAAATTAAGCCAAATTAATATGCTTTAAAAGTGGTGCTAGTAATTGAATCTCGCAACATGTAATGATTAGACCCTTGATATATCTGAGTGGATTGTCATAAATTCGAGTTATTGTGCAAGTAAATTAACAAATAATGTTAAGTTGAAATACAGTTAAAAACGGAGCAATCAAATTTAATGAATTATTTGAAATTAGCAAATATCGTTGGGTTCCAAAAAGTGAGTACGATTGTTAAAGAGGTACCATGAAAGCGCATCAGCAAGCAGTAATAGAGCAAGGACAATGGTTTAAAAATCGTAGCCCCAAGCTAAAAATGTTTTTATTAGCTCACGGTAAAATACTCACTTTGAAAGCCCAACAAGCGCTATTTTTACGTGGCGATGCGCATGATGGAATATACGTTGTTTTAAGTGGGGTTATGCGAATTAGTGGCGTAAATAGTAATGGTAAAGAGGCTGTTTTGAGTTTCATCGATGCGTCGTTATGGTTTGGTGAAGTAACGTTATTTGATAAAGGCTTAAGAACCCATGACGTTTACGCACAAACTGACGCTCAGTTATTTTATGTACCACAACGTTCATTAGAGCAACTTTTAAGTAAACACCCTGAATATTGGCAGGAGTTTGGCTTATTATTGGCACAAAAATTACGGCTTATGTTTTCTTCAATGGAAGATCATGCATTGCACAGTGCAGAGCAAAAGGTATGTAACAGATTGTTAATGCTGAGTGAGCAAACCAATTTTTCAGCACCATTGGCATTGTCTCAGCAACAATTAGCGGATATGACCTATTTAACACGGCAAACCATAAATCAAATACTACAAAAACTGGTTAAAAAAAATGCCATTAGTTTGGGGTATCAGTGCATTACAGTGTTGGATGTACGTAAACTGCAGGCGCTTGCTAGTTAACTCAAGCGCTGCACAATAAACCTTCAGTTAAAATTTAAATTCTTGGACAAATAAAAACAAACCCTCAATTGTTTAACCAGATTTTTGGTTGCCTAGCTTTAACTTAGTTTATTTTCACCATTTTTTTGGAACCAAAATTGCTACAGATAATACTTTGCGGCAATGGATTTAAGCTAATGATGATAACTTCTTACATAAATCAATATAGTCGCTATGTAAGTGACACTAATGCGGCATTAATAAATAAGAGTGCGGCAACAGATGTCCCCACCCAACAACCGAAAGAGTTTAATGAGCCAAAGGTTGCTAATAACTTTTTACAAAATGCTCAAGAGGCATTGGTATACCAACGTTTAGGTATCGATAAAGACAAAATAGCAGAGATAAAAACATTAATAGAAGCGTTATCAGAGCAGTTACAAAAACAAGGCGCTGACAGTGATTCAATTAACAAAAAAATGGACGAACTACAAAAAATGCTCGAACAGGAGTATCAAAATGGACGCGAACGAATGGATACTCAACCAGAACGAGAAAAGGGAAGTATTATTTCGGCGTTAGCTTAAATTTGTAAGTGTCGGGTAGGTGACATTGTTGTTACGCGTTTATTTGTTATGTTTAGTGTTTAGCTAAATATTTATTGAGGAATACACCATGCAAACACTTCAACAACAACTGGGAAAATATGGTTTATATCACCGCTCTAAGCGCAATGTGCTTACTCATTTTTTTGGTATCCCACTTATTGTATTTGCCGTTTTATGTTTACTTGCTCGCATTGAAATACCCCTTGGTGGCGTTGTTATTAATGCTGCCCAAATATTTGTTTTAGCTTCGGTAATTTATTACTTCATGTTAAGTCTATCGCTGGGTTTAATTATGGCTATATTGTTTACTGCATTGCTGTTTGCTGCTGAGCCTATAGCAGCTATGACATTTTGGCCTTGGTTAAGTATTGGCGTGGGCGTATTTGTGTTTGGTTGGGTGTTGCAATTTATTGGACATTATTATGAAGGCAAAAAGCCCGCGTTTGTTGATGATTTAATTGGCTTAATTATTGGCCCATTGTATGTAACTGTAGAATTACTATTTTTAATAGGCTTTTACAAACAGCTCGAAAATGAAGTGAACAATATTGCAGGGCCAACAAAGGCGTAAATTCACTTACTTAAATCAAAAGCTTCATTGAGCAAAGAGGTGCCTATGAATTTTAATAATAAAACAGTGTGGATCACAGGTGCATCGTCAGGCATTGGCAAGGAGCTCGCTGTTCAATTTGCAAAGCAAGGCGCACGCGTCATTTTATCTGCTCGCAATGTTGAAAAGCTCACTGAGGTAAAAGCAACGCTTAAAGGTGATGGGCATTTAATTATACCGCTTGATTTGTCAGCGCCTGAGGCTGTTTTGACTCAGGTTACTGATTTACTGCACACTTTACCTTCTATCGATATTTTAATTAATAACGGCGGGGTGTCGCAGCGCAGTTTATTTTTAGAAAACGACTTTAACGTATACCGCCAGCTTATGGAGGTTAACTATTTTGGTTTAATAGCACTGACAAAAGCGATATTACCTTCAATGGTTGCAAGAAAAAGCGGTTCAATCGTGGCTATTAGCAGTGTGGCAGGAAAAGTTGGCTCAAAGTTTAGAACGGGTTATTCAGGCTCAAAATATGCGGTAGTGGGCTTTATGGATTGCCTACGAGCAGAAGTGGCTGAGCACAATATTCATTGTTTAACGATTTGCCCAGGTTCGATTAAAACCGCGATTGCACATAACTCGTTAAACGAGCAGGGTGTAGCACAAAATAAACCCGAAGAATCAATTGAAAACGGCATGGCAGTATCCTGTGCGGCTGAAAAAATGATTAAAGCGATTGCTAACAAAAAAGACGAAGTTATTGTTGGGCAAGGATTAAGTGGTTGGGCACCAATGATAAAACGATTTTTTCCTACTTTATTTAATCGATTAACTGCTAAAACTAACTACAGATAATTGCACTTTTACTATTAATTAAGCTAAATAACAGGCGGTGGTTTTATTAATATTGAAAAGGTAGACTGTATTAAAATTAAATAAATAAGGTAAGGATACTCGTGAAATTTGCATGGCTAAGCCTTTTTTTTGGTGTGTTAATTTGGTCTGGTATTAACCCTAAAGATCAATTTACTTGGTTACTTGAAGTTATTCCCGCAATGATTGGTTTAGCACTTATAGCAAGCACGTACAAATACTTTAAATTAACCTCTTTATTGTACTTTTTTATTTTAGTGCATTGTATTGTGCTGATGGTAGGTGGTCATTATACCTACGCAGAAGTGCCTTTATTTGATAATTTATTTGGCAGCGAACGCAATAACTATGACAAAGTAGGGCACTTTTTTCAGGGGTTTGTACCTGCTTTGCTTGCGCGCGAAATACTGCTACGCAAGCAAGTTGTGAATGGCCGAGGTTGGTTAACTTTATTTGTTATATCTGTCAGTTTGGCGTTTAGTGCGTTTTACGAATTAATAGAGTGGTGGGTAGCAGTACTGACCGGTGAAAACGCTGAGGCATTTTTAGGGACGCAAGGGTATGTGTGGGATACACAGTCAGATATGGCATTAGCGTTATTTGGTGCTATTTGCTCGTTACTGCTGCTTTCAAAACTACACGATACTCAGTTAAAGTATGTAAAAAACTATTAAATACTTCACTGGATAGTTAAAAATGACTCAACAACCTCACAACTACTCAATTAGTACAGACAAGTCTAAGCTTAACTTTAACGTTATTTATAATTTTATTGCTAATAGTTACTGGGCAAAAGGCATACCTAAAAGTGTGATGCAAAAAGCGATTGATAACTCAATGTGCTTTGGCGTGTATAGCCCTAATAACGAGCAAGTTGGTTTTGCACGGGTAGTTACCGACAACGCTACTTTTGCCTACTTGGCAGATGTATTTATTACCCCGCACCTACAAGGGTGTGGCCTGAGCAAGTTACTTATTAAAACAATAGTAGAACACCCTGAGCTACAAGGGCTCAGGCGCTTTTTATTAGCCACTTCTGATGCGCATGGCCTTTATGCACAATATGGGTTTAAACCGATAGATAACCCCGCACTGTTAATGCAAATAAATCCTGAGAATGTGTATGAGGGAAATACTTGAGAGGTATAGTAAAGGGGGGAAGAGCAATGTTTATTTTAAACTCCTTACAGGCCCCAAACTCTTAAAGCTGCTGTATGAATTTCATTTAAAAGTAATAACCCTGCAATACTACCAAATAGCACCCACTTTTTAGATTTTTCAGCTTCCTTGGAGCGCCTGTAAGTAACATAGCCAATAAAGGTTACTAGTACAATAACGGCTATTAGTGATAATTGATTCTCTTGATTCAACTTAAAATTCCCCTCAATTATATGATGAGAGAAAAATGAAATAACCCAAAGAGTGAACAAAACAGTAAGGCCAATTACATAATTAATAATCTTAAATGTATTAATTGAAGTACCACAAACAGGACAAACATAACTTCGTTCCCTAGCGTTGGGTGTTTTAACCTTTGGGGCAATTGTTGAATTACATTTTTTACAAACTAACAGAGACATAAACTCGATTCTATTTAGGGCTTATAACAAGACTGTAGAGTAGCTCCAACAGCCAAATTCAATTAAAAAAGGGTTCCTGTAATTAACTCTAAATGTTTTTAAAGCATTAGGTAATGCTATTTGGAACCCATAAAACAGGCTAATTTTCTTAAAAATGAGTAACTCTAGAGCTTCAACGCCTCATTATATGCCGTTTTTATTAGAGCAGTGTTTAATTATGCTATTTTTAAAAGCTTTCGCAAGAGCGTCAGTTTTACGATAAAACACACCGATATCTTCATCTAAATGCTGGCCATCTATATCAATTTTAAAACTAGTTTTAATATCAGTTTGCTCATATATAGTTAAATTGACTTCATATTCATCGAGTTCAAAAGAAAAACTTGAGCCATTTGTAATTAAGTTTTGAGTATGTTCAATTGTAGACTTCATGCATTCTGAAGTTACAAGGAAATCCACTTTCATTCCTAAACCTATACGGTTGTCATTTTCAATTTCGCAACCAACAATAAAGATTGGTAATAGTAAAACTAATAATCGATTCATAATCTTAGGCATATAACGCCCAATTAAGGGGCTGATAATGCTTGGCTAAACTGTGTAACGAAGTGGAACTGAGCCAAGCTTTAGCAGTCCCGCCTTAAATGGCTTGTTATATTGCTACCACTCAATACTCTTAAATGAGACTTCTTTTTTGTGGGTTATGAATCTAACTTTTGAATTTTTAAGATCTATATGCCACTTAACTGACTTATGAAAACGATGGACTACCTTCAAGTTTTGACCTTGTTTAGTAGCGTACCACATAGTTAATTCTTCAGAGTCTTTTTCGCCAGTAATGATAAGCAACTGATCTTTTAATTTACGTTCAATTGCAATTGGATTGTTTAAGATATTATAAGAACTACCAAAAAACTGAATTCCATTTGATTTACTAACACTTGTCTCGAAGCTAAAGTGCTTAATATCCCAAACTTTATTGCGCTCAAAAAGATAAGACTGCTTTTCAGTTTTAGGATCGAATATTAAAATATTTTTAATTCTTGTATTCGATTTACTTGAAAACATACCACCTGAATCAGGTTTGTGTTTTATGGGATAAAAGAATAGACCTGTTTCTGCATCATATCCTTGATTTACACTTTGGTAATATCCACCTGCATTCAAATTAAACGAAAATAATAAGAATGCTAAAAATAAAGATTTTTTCACCTGAACTCCATTTGCAATATAACGCCCAACTAAGGGGCAAATAATTAGCTTGGCTAAAATTTTGAGCGCAGCGACAAAAGCCAAGCTTTATTTGTCCCGCTTTAGTTACTTGTCAGGTTTTAAATACATAATGTCTAAAAATGCTAGCTTGAAAAATAGCTGCTCCGCCCAATACTATTGCAGCCTCGATGCTGGTAAGGAGTAGTAAGATTATTGATAAAGTCAAAGCTAACAACGGGTAATAGATGAAACCTGTTTTAGATGTTTTACATAAATACCAATGAATGGGCATACCGATTAGAAGCCAGCCACCAAATGATAATACTAAATATGAGCCAATAAAAAATATAAATAGAGCGGCATAATCACTGGCTGAATGATTTGGGAAACCAACCTCATAAAAGTAATATGCGGTAATTAAAAACAATCCCCACCCAATACTTTTTAAAATAGCTTTATCCCAACTTCCCATTTAAATGAATCTTCCTTAAAACCTAACGCTCGCCTAAACGGCGAATAAACAATGGGTTAAACTTATTGAGCGCAGCGACAATAACCCATTGTTAATTGTCCGATACGAGTTCACGAGCGAATTCAGGCGCTTGTTAGGTAGCGTCACTTGGTTGCTTCCCATGATAAAAATACAAAAGCTGCTCTTGCTCGTGATAGCCAGTTCCCCACAAAGGCGAATTAAGTGAAACAACAGAACCATCTTTCGCAATTTTTATACGCGCTCTCGCATATGCACAATATTCTTCAATTTCGTCGTGAATTTTGTTCTTTAGTTCATCTAAAAACTGCTTAGCTTTATATTGTATTGGATCTAAAGAGTAATGCTGAGCACAACCACTAGGAACTAAGAAAAACTCTTCATCATCGTCCCAATGAAATGCTTCAATTGTGCGAAATTCGATATTTCCCGACCCGTCTTCAGTGTAGCACGCAAAAGCTAAATCAAACTCTTGTGATTCTGGAAGTGATTCGAAGACTGATTCAACGTCTTCAATAATGTGTCTGACAATCATCCTTGGTACCTAACGCCTAATTAATAGGCAAAAAATAGTTGGTTAAAATAAGCGACGAAGGAACAAAAGCCAATTGTATTTTGTCCTTGTTAAACAGCTTGTTAGGTATACTTACACGTTTTGTGTATATGGTTTTATACCAATTAAATCAGAAACACCTGAGCCCGATTTTAAAGCTAATTTAATAGAGGATACAAAGGCATCCAATGATAAAGCTTCAAATTGAACGATAAATTTTGCAGTACATGCGCTATCATTTGACAGAGAGACTAATACAGCCGTATGACCAGCAGAATCGAAGCAATGAAATTTAAGCTCACAATGCCCATAAGGTGAGTCAATGTCACCAACTTTAAAGGTAACTTCATCTGTGTTAGATTCTGGAAAAGCTGATAATCGTTCAGCTAGTTTTTCCAACGATTGAGCATTTATATATTGCTCCGCCTCTCCAGCGAATGATTCACTGCATGCTTTTATCCATATTTTCGCAGGGTCATCTCGTAGAAATTCGATCTCTAATCTGGGCTGCATCTGCATGTACACCTAACGCCGCATTAAGCGGTGAGTAATAGTTTGCTAAAATGTGAAACGAAGTGGAACCGAGCAAACTGTTACGAATCCGACTTTAATGCCTTGTTAGTTGCGAATTCTTGAGCATGTTTTTTAGCTTTAAACGGTATAGAGATTATAAAGAAAAACAACATCAAGAAAATCATTGAGATAATACCAACTATGTAATACAAGCCTGTTTCGACCATGAACACCATACCTGGAAAATCTACGCTGAGAAACTCATAAATATTTTTATTATTTTCAATAATGAGAATATTTAGCCACTTAGCAAAAAGAAAAAACGAATAACTGATAGATATTGATATTACCGAAAATATACCAGAGCGAAATAAATTAACTTTAGCACCAAGCTCTTTTACGAATATATTTAACCAAATTAAAATAGCTAAACTTGCACTAAAAAATATAGAACCAATCCCGCCAATTGTAACCATAGAAATAAGCCAAACTTGTTTGGTTAATTCCCAAAACTCGAAACTAAGAAATTGCTCTTCATTGGAAAAGTAAAAATAATACCCACCAAAATAGAGAAAATAAAAGAGCAATGCTATGGGATAAAGCTTTAGATTTTCCCTGCGCTCTTTTTTATTTATTTCAGCGTGCTTTCTATTTCGTTCAGCAAGTTTCTGTAATGGATCCATCGCAACTAACAACTTTACCAAAGGACACTTTCCTCTTTTTATGAGCAATGTATGTCCTCTTATTTATTTTTAATATTAATAACAAATCCTGTAACACATTGCGAGTATTAAACTTTAAGTCGGGCTGTTAATTAACAACAGGCAGAAAAGGGGAATGTGTCCTCACTTTCTGACTTAGGAGGAAAAACGCCATCGCTTTAGTAAATGCAGTAATTAAAAATTTAAAATGAAAAGCAAAAGCTTTTTTAAACCATTTTACCACCTCTAAAAAATGGCAACGGTAATATAAGTAACTACTTTAAATACAATTGTTTGTGTAAGACTATTATAAAGGTAGGTTTTTTGCGGGAGGTAGCTGTAAAAAGGAGGTGATGAATAATTGCTAAACGCGCCTACCTGCTTTTGAAACGGGTAGACACGTTTAATACGAATTCACTTGGCTTTTTTAGCCTCAAGCGCTTCTATTTCACTCCAGATTTTTTCGGCTTCTTCGCTTAACATGGCGTAGCTTTTAATGTCGCCTTTACGCTGAGCTTGCATGCCTTGCTCTAATTTGGCGTCGTACTCTTTGCGTAACTTTTTTGTAGGGTCTGATTTGAATATCGAAAACATGGGACTCGCTTAATTTTATAAAAGTGATAGCACTACCATACGCTACAAATAGCTAAAAAGTTCTTTTTGCAGTAAGGCTCTTACCTTGTTAAATTAAAACAAGGTAAGCGAATTATTTACTATGCTGCGGTTACTTAACGGTTTTATAGCTCAGGCTCTAGGCGTTTAATACCTTGGCCATCTAGGCCTAAGTAAATGTAACCATCATCCCCTTGCGCTAAACTTCTTACGCGGCCAATGCCTTCTAATATTTTTTCTTGGCTTTTTAGCGTATCGTTTTCAAATGTAAGTGCGCTTAAAAACGAAAACTTCATAGACGATAACAACACTTTACCTTTTAATTTAGGGTATTTGTCGCTGGTGACGAATAGCATATCTGATGGTGCTATAGATGGAGTCCATTGTGATGTTGGCGATTGCATGCCGTCTTTTGTTTGCAGGTCTGTAAACGAAGTGCCGCTATAATTTACGCCATAGCTAACTACTGGCCATCCGTAGTTTAATCCTGATTTTATTAAATTAAGTTCGTCGCCACCTCGGGGGCCATGCTCATGTGCCCAAAGACGATTATTTTCAGCGTCAAACCACATACCTTGCGGGTTTCGATGTCCGTATGACCAAACAGCGTGTTTAGCGCCGGTTTGTTTTACAAAGGGATTATCTGTTGGAATACGACCATCTAAATGAAGACGATAAATTTTGCCCCCATCACGGCTAAGATCTTGCGGGTTTAGGTCGCGCGAACCACGATCCCCGATCGAAAAATAAACATAACCTTGTTTATCAAACACAATACGACTGCCGTAGTGCTGACCTTTTGTACTGTTATGCTCACCTTTGTATAAAACGTGCGGCTCTAGTAGCTGAGTATGATCATCACTTAATTTTGCGCGCATTAATGCAGTGTTACTACCACTGCCTTTGCCTTCAGCGCTTGAGTAAGTAAGGTAAAGCCATTGACTATTTTTATTATCGGTATGCAGTGCTAAATCAAGTAAACCGCCTTGGCCGTTAGCATCTATATCGGGCAATCCTTTTACTTGAATAAGCGATGAGGTGTTTTTACGTAATAAAAATAGTTTTCCACTTCGCTCTGTAATTAATAAATCACCGTTTGGTAGTGCTTCGATTGCCCAAGGAATACTTACACCTTCTGAAACGTCTACTGCTTTTACATTAAGCGGCAAACTCGGCAGCTTTTTAAAATCAACTGCATTTACTGACATTGTAGGCAGCGTCAATAAAGCTGCTGTTAGCACGGCACCCTTAAAAGAATGTGTATATTTTTTTGATTTTATATTGAGCATGTTATTTTCCAAAATTAATCAAATTAGGTTTACGTTAGCACGAGCTGTAAAAATTTGCTAAGCGTTGCGATAAGTGAAAATTCTTTAATTTTAGCTAGTTACATATATCACTCACACAGTATTAGAAATAGTTAGCTCACTCAGTAAAGTATTTTTTATATTTTATTTAGTTTTGAAATACGTTTATAAATTGAGTTTAGTTTGTTTTTTGTTCGTAGTTTTTAACAAAAATAATGGAATAAACACTCTATTAGGGTTGAAAACTTGAATTTTCAGCGTACACTTGTGCGCTGAAGTTTGAGCGTACACTTGTATGCTCAAATAGTTAGGGTTCTGATTTGTGCTAACACCCAGTTCGTGCAAGCCATTGAGCAATAAACCAATATAGAGATTTTATTACAATGTTTACGCAGGCATTAAACCAATTTTCAACGTGGTTTTTACACCATCAAACGTTTGCAGGCTACATAGAGCCAATAATGCAAGTGTTTAAACCTGCTTGGCGTGCAGGGCAATTTAGAGCGCAATTGATGAGTTCAGACTCATTGAACGGTGAATTTTTGAGTTTGCAGCTAAAACCAAGCAAACAATGGCCCGCACATACCGCAGGGCAGCATGTTAGTTTGACCATTGAAATGAATGGACGATTATTAACGCGCGTTTTTACAGTTGCTTCAAGCGTTAAATATTTCAACGAAACGGGATTTATACGTTTGTTAATTAAAACAAGCGAACAAGGACGATTTACCGGTTTATTAAATAACAAAGCAAAAGCGGGAACATGGTGCAACATATCTGCTGCAACGGGTGAGTTTGTATTTAAAAATACACATACTCCCGCCACATTGATAGCAGGTGGATCTGGTATAACGCCGATGCTAGCTATGCTTGACGATTATTTAGCGCAAACAACCAAAGCAATAAATTTAGTGTATTACGCAAAATCGGGCGAACATCAGTGTGTTGATGAGTTGCGTGAATTAGCCACACAATTTAGTCATTTTTCATTTTTATTATTAACTCGTGAGCAGTCGAGCGACATTACTAGCAATATTAAACATTGGGAGAATCCAGATATATATTGCTGTGGGCCGCTAGGGTTTATGCAAACGGTACAAGCGTTTGCTCAAAAACATGATCTTAATTATTCCCAAGAGGCATTTGGTTTAGCGTTAATCAAAGTAAACAATGAAGATCAGTTTACTGTAAAGGTAAACAGCCAAGCCCATATAGTTGAAGGAAATGATGTACTTCTTAGCCAGTTTGAAGTTAAAAAATTACCGGTAAAGCGTGGCTGCGGAATTGGTATTTGTCATCAGTGCCAATGTATTAAAAAGTCGGGAATAGTACGTAATTTAAAAACAGGTGAAATGTCAGACAACGGTGAGCAATTAATCCAACTTTGTATAAGCCAACCGGTGAGTGATTTGGAGTTACAATTATGAAAAACATAAACTTTGATCAGCTTGCAAGCGATTTAGATACTATAAAAATGAATACGCTTGCTAAAGTAGGGCAAAAAGATGCTGACTACATTCGCTCTGTCGTTCGAAAGCAAAGACTATGTGAGTGGAGTGGGCGAATACTATTAATGCTTGGATTTATTCAGCCTTTACTTTGGGTTGCCGGTGTTTTGTTACTGGCTTTGGCTAAAATTCTCGATAATATGGAAATTGGCCACAATGTTATGCATGGTCAATACGATTGGATGAACGACAAACAGCTTAATTCTCAGCAATACGAATGGGACATAGCCTGCGATGGCCAAAGCTGGCATCGGGTTCACAATTTTGAGCACCACACATACACTAACATTATTGGAAAAGACCGTGATTTTGGCTACGGGTTGTTACGTTTGAGTGATGATTTTAAGTGGCGTTTTAAAAATGTGTGGCAGTTTTTTACTTACATAAATTTAAGTGTCTTGTTTCAGTGGGGTGTGTCATACCATGAGCTGGCAGCAGAGCGTGTTTTTATAGGTAAAAAGAAAGAAAATCGTGAAGGGGGTGTATCGCATGCTACTTTGAAGCAGCGTTTTTTTAGTAAAGGTGCTCGCCAGTTAATTAAAGATTATGTGATCTTCCCATTACTTGCAGGGCCTCTGTTTTTGTGGGTGTTAGCGGGTAATTTAGTGGCAAATTTGCTTCGTAACTTATGGACATCAACAATTATATTTTGTGGCCACTTTACCGAAGAAACCGAAACATTTAAAGAACAAGACTGGCTAAACGAAACCCAAGGCCAGTGGTATTATCGTCAAGTATTGGGCTCGTCTAATATTAAAGGGGCAAACTGGTTTCATATTTTAACGGGCCATTTGAGTTGCCAGATTGAGCACCACTTATTTCCTGATATGCCGTCGTCGCGATATCAAGAGGTGGCGCCTCAGGTGCAGGCAGTTATGCAAAAGCACGGTATTGATTACCACACTGACGGGTTTTTTAAACAATACGGCTCGGTGTTAAAGCGAATTATTAGATACTCATTTAAATAGTGATAGGGTGCATTAAGCGCCTTAAAAGCTAAAACATAAACCGGCATGTGTAAGCGCATATGCCGGTTTTTTGCTGTTGTGTTTAATAAACATACAGTGCGTTTGGTTTTTTCTTATTGTTAATTAAAAATCCGTTACTTTAGCTATGGTTAATTGATGCGTGATTGTCATACAATGGAGAAAAATAGACCACACAAGAGAGATTAAAATGGCCGCATTTGGTACTGTGTTTATGCCACAGATGATTCAAGCTCGTTTTTCAGATAATCAATGGGGCGAAACCTCAGTTGTTCCATGCGATAAGCTTGAGTTTCATGCTGGAGCACACGTTCTTCATTATTCAAGCACCTGTTTTGAGGGCTTAAAAGCATTTCGTCATGAAGATGGGTCTGTTTATATTTTTAGAATGGATGCAAACATAGCACGTATGCAGCAAAGCTCTGCACTTTTAAGCTTACCAAGTTTTGATGGCGATATGCTTAAAACGATGATTATTGATATTGTTCGCCAATATGCCGATGAAACCCCATTACCGCCTGGCTCTATGTATATTCGCCCAACACATATAGGCACAGAAGCGGCAATTGGTAAAGCGGCAGCCCCTTCAATGAGCTCATTGTTGTACACTTTACTTTCGCCAGTAGGTGATTATTTTGCTGGTGGTGCTACGGCATTACGTGTGTTACTTGAAGAAGACGGTATGCGCTGTGCACCTCATATGGGAATGGTTAAAAGCGGCGGTAACTACGCCAGTGCACTTGGCCCAATTAGCGCTGCACGTAAACAGTATCAAGCAGATCAAATATTATTTTGCCCAGGTGGTGATGTACAAGAAACTGGCGCTGCAAACTTTATTTTAATTGATGGCAACGAAATTATAACCAAAGCGCTCGACTCCACCTTTTTACACGGCGTAACGCGTAATAGTATTTTAACGATTGCTAAAGATTTAGGCATGACTGTAAGCGAACGTAATTTTACAGTGACTGAACTTTTAGAGCGTGCTGCAAAACCAGGCACAGAAGCTGCGCTTTCAGGTACTGCTGCGGTATTAACGGCAGTGGGAACGTTTATTCATAACGATAAAGAATATAAAGTAGGCACAGGAGAGCCAGGGCCAACTACTGTACGTCTGCGCCAAGCATTGAACGACATTCAATGGGGTAAAAGCGAAGACAAGCATGGTTGGTTAACTAAAGTGGTATAGCGTTAAATACCCACGTTACTCGCACCAAAAAGCCACCTAATTAAGGTGGCTTTTTGGTGCGAGTAACTTTATTAATTTATTAAAATTTTATTTTTCCGGTTAGTATATCTTTAAACATAACCCAGTCTCCCCACAAACTATAAAATGGGTGTTTAAACGTAGCTGGTCGGTTTTTTTCAAAAAAGAAATGCCCAACCCACGCAAAGCCATAACCAATAACGGGTAGCAGCCACAATAGCGCAAATTTTTGACTTAATAATGCGGTAATAATAATCGTAAGTACTAATAAGCTACCTATAAAATGCAAACGCCTGCAGGTTACGTTGCGATGTTCCTTTAAATAATAAGGGTAAAAAGCTTTAAAACTGTTGAATGTGGGTTCTTGTTTTTCCATAAATCACGCTTTATTTTTATTGTATGTTTTTACTATTAAAGCGTAAGTTTACACTTGTTTACAGCGATAAATGGCACTTAACGCATCTTAATAGACATAAGCTTAAAAAACTCATAAGTTATTCCTACTACTTAATCAATAAAAAGAACACAAATTATGTTACTCAAACGTACTCTTGCATGTGCTGTATTATTGGCACTCAGTGGCTGTTCAGAGCCAACCAATACATCAGATCAAAAAGAAGTAAAATCATCTATGAATCAAGTTAACTCAGTCGTGTATCCCGAAACCAAAAAAGGTGATGTAGTTGATACCTATTTTGGAGAAAACGTTGCCGATCCTTATCGTTGGTTAGAAGACGATATGAGTGCAGAGACTGCTGATTGGGTAAAAGCGCAAAATACGGCTACTTTTTCATACTTAGAACAAATCCCTTACAGAAACAAGCTCAAAGAGCGCCTTGAAAAGCTAATGAATTACGAAAAAATAGGTGCGCCATTTGAAGAGGGCGGCTACACCTACTTTTACAAAAACGATGGCTTACAAAATCAATATGTTTTATATCGCAGCAAAGGCGATGAAGCGCCAGAGGTATTTTTAGATCCTAATAAATTTAGCGACGACGGTACAACGTCTATGTCGGGTTTATCGTTTTCTAAAGATGGTAGTTTATTAGCGTATCAAGTTTCTGAAGGGGGCAGTGATTGGCGTGAAATTATTGTTATTGATACACACACTAAAGAGCAAGTAGAGCAAGCTTTAGTTGATGTGAAATTTAGTGGTATTGATTGGTTAGGTAACGAAGGATTTTATTACTCAAGCTACGATAAACCAAAAGGCAGTGAACTATCGGCTAAAACAGATCAACATAAAGTGTATTATCATGCTTTGGGTACATCGCAGGATGACGATCGTGTTGTATTTGGCGACAGCGAGGCGCAAAAGCATCGTTACGTTGGCGCCGATGTGACAGATGATGGCAAGTACTTGCTAATTTCTGCCAGTGTATCAACGTCTGGAAACAAACTTTTTATAAAAGACTTAAGTAAAGAAAATAGTGATTTTGTTACCGTTGTTGGTAACTCAGATTCAGATACTTCTGTAATTGATAACGACGGCGAAAAGCTTTACTTAGTTACAAACTTAAACGCACCCAATAAAAAAGTGGTCACGGTAAATGCAAATAACCCAACGCCTGAAAATTGGGTCGACTTTATATCAGAAACCGATAACGTTCTTAGCCTAAGCAAAGGCGGAGATACTTTTTTTGCTAATTACATGGTTGATGCCATTTCGCATGTTAAACAATATAATAAGCAAGGTGAGTTAATACGTGAAATTAACTTACCCGGCGTAGGGAGTGCACGTGGTTTTCGTGGTAAAAAAGATCAATCAACGCTTTATTACTCGTTTACTAACTATAAAACTCCGGGGACTACTTTTTCGTTTGATGTAAGCTCAGGCGAGTCAAAGGTTTATCGTGAATCGGCAATCGATTTCAACAGTAATGATTACACCTCTGAGCAAGTTTTTTATACCTCAAAAGACGGTACAAAAGTGCCGATGATCATTACTTATAAAACGGGTATAAAATTAGACGGTTCAAACCCAACCATTTTATACGGTTACGGTGGTTTTAATGTAAGTTTGACGCCAAGTTTTAGCCCCATTAACGCGCTTTGGCTGGAGCAAGGTGGGGTGTATGCCGTTGCTAATATTCGTGGTGGCGGTGAATACGGTAAAGACTGGCATAACGCTGGTACAAAAATGCAAAAACAAAACGTGTTTGACGACTTTATTGCCGCGGCAGAGTACTTACAAGATAAAAAGTACACGTCTAAAAAGCGTTTAGCACTGCGCGGTGGCTCAAATGGTGGTTTATTAGTAGGTGCGGTGATGACGCAGCGACCTGACTTATTTCAAGTTGCATTACCAGCGGTAGGCGTACTTGATATGCTTCGTTACCATACATTTACAGCGGGCGCTGGTTGGGCATACGACTACGGTACTAGTGAGCAAAGTAAAGAAATGTTTGAATATATAAAAGCTTACTCGCCATTGCATAACGTTAAAGCGGGCGTTGAATATCCTGCCACTATGGTAACAACCGGTGATCACGATGATCGTGTGGTGCCATCTCATTCATTTAAATTTGCTGCTGAATTACAAGCTAAGCAGGCTGGAAATAACCCTACACTTATTCGTATTGAAACAAATGCGGGTCATGGTGCGGGCACACCAACCAGCAAAGTTATAGATTTATACGCAGATATGTTTGGTTTTACGCTATATAACATGGGTGTAAAAGAGCTATAAAACGCGTTAACGTTACCTTGTTTTAAAATACAAAAGCCGAGTAAATTTACTCGGCTTTTTTATTAACTTTATTTTGGATTCAAATACCTGCTTATTAACTACTGCGCAGGCAAAAATAACCGCTGATAGGTTTTATATGCGTATTCATCACTCATACCACTTAAGTAGTCACAAATAATGCGCATGCCTTGATTATGTTTTTGAGCCTCAATATATTGCGCTTGCGTTGTTTCTGGTAACAAACGAAGCGGATCGCTTGCAAACGCTGTAAACAATTCAATGAGTAGGTTTTGCCCTTTAAACTCAATCTGTTGCATTTCAGGGTCGCGAATTAAGCGTTGAAATACAAAGTGCTTGAGTATCTGTAGTACGTTTTCATACTCTGGGTGCAACTTAGCAGTGTATTTTAAAATAGGGCATTCAAATGCTTCGTTTTGTATGTCTAAATGAATGTGAATAATGAAGGTGTTTACCAGCTCACCTATGGCGTCTTTTCGTTCAAAATCATTTTTTGAAAATAGTCGAGATGTTAACGTTTCAAGTAAGGTATTCAGCCACTCAAAATTAAGCGCTTGCAAGTGCGGAAGTGCGTGCGTTTGCCAGTCATCTAATGTCAAAACACGGGTTGCAATGGCGTCTTCTAAATCGTGCACGGCGTATGCTATATCGTCGGCATGTTCCATTATGGCGCTGTCTAAGGATTTATAAAGTGTTTTAGCGCGGTGTTTATCTACTGTTGCGTGAGTATTTAATAACGTTCTGTCGTTTTGGCTTAATGGTTCAACAATCCAGTTAAATATGTGTGCGTCGTCTTGGTATAACCCTTTGGCAGGGCGCCAATCATCGGCTTTGATAAAAGCACGTGAGTTACGCGTATCGGGTATGGTGTGCCACAACTCGTTTATAAATGCTGGGTATTTAATAAACCCGAGTAATGTACGGCGTGTAAGGTTCATACCATAACCATTACTGTAGGGCTCTAGCTTAGCAACTATTCGTAAAGTTTGAGCATTTCCTTCAAAGCCGCCATGGTCTCGCATCATATAGTTAAGCGCAATTTCACCTCCGTGGCCAAATGGTGGGTGGCCAATATCGTGAGCCAAACAGAGTGTCTCGAGTAAACCGGTTGATGGAAAATGGTTAAAATCACTATGTTGTGTCTTTAAGTGTCTTAAAATGCCAGTGCCAATTTGTGACACCTCTAACGAATGAGTAAGACGGGTACGATAAAAGTCGTTTAGGCCAATCCCCATAATTTGTGTTTTAGCTTGTAAGCGTCTAAATGCAGCGGCATGAATAATTCTTGAGCGGTCAACCTGCCAGGGAGATCGGTTGTCGTTAGGTCTGTGTTTATATTGCTCTATTATTCTACTTTGCCAAACTTTGTCCATACTGCTCAATCACCATTAAACCTGTTTAGTGTTTAGTATACCCATGCACTTATAAATTGCGAATGAACATATTTTTGTAATTCGCGTTTATATAGTGGCTTAGGTATAATAAAGGTTCGTATGTGTGTGTAGTTACCATACATAAATAGTTGTTTGAATGAGACAATACATGCTTAAGATTATCTTTCAGTTTTTGTTAGCCATCCTTTTTATATGGGCGCTTGCGTACCCGTTTGTACAAAGTGATGAAACCGATAGCGTAGATCAAATCACCAGTGAACAAGCTAAAAAAGTGAAGAAAAAAGAAAAGCCGCTACATAATGTAACGTTGCCTAAGTTTTCTGAATTTACGGATGTAAAAGAGAAAAAACGCGCATTTTTTGATTTTATCCGTCCCCATGTTGAGGCTGAAAATAAAAAAATATTACAACAACGTGCCAAGTTAGAAATAGCCCGCATGATGCTTGAAAACAACCTATCGCTTGAAGAGAAACAAAACAAAGATATTGTTAAAATACTCAAGCAATATGGTTTACCTGAAACGGTTAACACACTTGTGCTAACTCAGGCTTTACGCCGTGTTGATATTATTCCTAAAGAAATGGCGCTAATGCAAGCTGCTAATGAGTCGGCTTGGGGCACCTCGCGATTTGCTCAAATTGGCCTGAATTTTTTTGGTCAGTGGTGTTACTCAAAAGGTTGCGGCATGGTGCCAAAGCGTCGTAACACTGGCGCAGCGCATGAAGTCGCAGCATTTAAATCGGTTCGTGCTGCAGTAAGCTCTTATTTCAGAAATATAAATACTCATGGCGCTTACAAAGAGTTACGGGGCATACGTGAAAACCTGCGCCGTGAAAAAAAGCCAGTATTAGCAACCAAACTAACTCATGGTTTGATGTCTTACTCTGAGCGAGGTGAGGCATATATAGAAGAATTAAATACGATGATCAGACAAAACAGAGCTTATTTTGATGAATAAATACATGACAGGTTGTTTTTACGCGAGTTTACTTTTTTTGTTGGGCTTTAGTGCATTTAGCGCCAATGCCAGAGAGTTTGTAATGTCGTACGATGGTTTTTATGACCGTTTAAAAGTAGTTAATAAAGGGGATTTTCAATATGCTCGCGTTAACTTTTATATAAGCGATATTGCAACTAACGAGGCATGTGCAATAAAAAACGGAACCATTTTAACAGAAAATAACGAGTACCCACTTAACTTTACGGACAGTGCGCAGCTGTTGTTGCCTTTTGATAAGCAGCTTGACTCAGATAAAGCCGTTATTGTTATCGAGCCACAAAACCCTGAGCATGACTGCCAGTTAAAGCTACAAATAGAAGCTAACGAATTTGACGATTTAGCTTTCTCAAAACATGCGTTATATACCATTAACGAGGAGCTAGACGAATTACTAACTGATTTGTCAGGTTTTTTTGTTAGTAAGCTAATGTGGTTTTTATTACCTGAGCAAAAAGGTGTAGCGGTTACCTTTAAAAATCCAATAAACATTAATGATGAAAACGTAACCTGCGAGGAATCGATTTGTTATTTTGATGTGGACGATAATTGGGAAGAGGATGAGCAGTCGTTTGGTGATATTAGTAATGTACTAAAAGTAACCCCATGGATTGCAAAGTAACAGTAAACGTTGCAATGAGTTATTAAAAAAAGCGGCATTAGCCGCTTTTTTATTTAAGTGGCGCTGAAGAGTCACGCTGCATTAGTGTGGGTTCAAAAAAACGATTTATTTTAATATTTTTGGTTTGGTATACGTCTTTAAGAACAAGTTTTGCGGCCATTTCACCCATTTTAGCTACCGGATTATCAATCGTTGTTAGTGTTGGGTAGAGGTAGTTTGCAAATATTACGTTATCAAATCCGACTATCGATAAATCGTTGGGTAAGTGATAGCCGTGCTCTCGGGCATATTTCATCGCACCTGAGGCCATCTCGTCGTTTGCGCACACAAGAGCTGTAAAATTTAGCTTACTATTAATGAGGTGCTCAAGCGCTGAACTACCCCCGGTTTCGTTAAAATCACCTTCAAAATAAAGCGATGGGTCAAACGTTATATTGGCTTCTTCGAGGGCTTGTTTATGGCCAGCTAAACGGTTTGCAGCATCGGCCTTAAACTGAGGGCCTGCAATATAGGCAATTTCAGTATGGCCTTGTTCTAACACCGATTTAGTTGCTAAATATCCGCCTAGCTTGTTATCTAGGCTAATGCAGTTGTTTTTGAGTTCTTGCACGTAGCGGCTCATTAAATAAACCGGCGTTGTGCCTTTACTGAGCGATATTAAGTATTCGTCGGTCACTGCTTCAACATGCAAAATTATGGCGTCGCAGCGTCTGCTAATTAAAAAGTCAATGCCTTCTTTTTCTTTATCTTCTTCACTGTGGCCGGTTGTAATAATAACGTGTTTACCGGCAGCTCTAAGCTCAGACTCAATCCCCGCCATCATTTGGGCGAAGAAAGGGCCATGTAATTCAGATACTAGAATACCTACACTGTTAGTGCAGTTTGATGCTAAAGATTGGGCTATTGAGTTAGGTTTGTAACCCAAAGTATGCATTGCATCGAGCACTTTTTTAGTTGTTTTATCACTTACTTTTGTGTTTTTGTTCATTACCCGAGAAACGGTAGCTAACGATACACCTGCAAGCTCTGATACTTGATAAATTGTTGCCATGTTACTTATTGACTCGCTTTCACCCTTAACTTAATCAGCTAAATCATACCTTAGTGTTGTTGACTGTGGTTAGCTTTGATTGAATATTTTCAACAACCTGGTTAGTTAATGTATATTTTTTCATTGTATATGCTACAAAAAGGGATCCTAGGGCGGGTAGTACAGTAAACGACAGTAAAATTCCCTGCTGAGTACTCATTGTTTGCGTCACATCAGCCTGATAACTGTAAAATGATAATAACCAACCCGCAATGGCACCTCCAACAGCAACACCCATCTTAATAAAAAATATAACACCGGAGTAAACTAAGCCCGTAATCCGTAATCCCGTTACTTCGTGACCATAATCTATGGTATCAGCCATTTTTGCCCATAGGAGTGGTGTCGCCATATCTAAAAAGAATTTCCATAGAATAAAAGCAGCAAACGCGAGAACCAGTTGTTCACTGCCAATAAAATAGCTAAATCCACAAATAGTTGCAGCGATAAGTTGTAAGCTGATGTAGGCCTTTATTTTGCAAAAACGCGCAGCTAGAGGTTGTGCAACTGCGCAACCTATCATACTAGCAACTACACCTAGGGTCATAAATAGAGTAATTAAATCTTCCCGACCGAGGTAGTATTTGACGTAATAAACCGCCAGAGTTAGCCTAAGTACTTGGCCAGTCAGCAAGAAAAATGCAGCAATACACAAGGTACGCCATTGATCGTTTTTTACTAGGGCTTGAATACTTTTAGCAAAAGGGATGTTTTGTTCTTTGGGTTGTTGAATACGTTCTTTGGTGCCTAAAAAGCAAAGTAAAAACAGCACAAGGCCTAAAATACTCATGGCGGTCATGGTTAGCTGGTAACCTTTAGCGTTATCGCCCTGGCCAAAGTATTCAACCATTGGCATGGTGCATCCAGCAACAATAACACCACCAAGCATCCCAAATACAAAACGGTACGATTGAATAGTGACACGTTCTTTTGCGTCTGCGGTTAACACGCCACCGAGTGCGCAATAAGGTATATTAATAGCAGTGTAAGCAACCATCAGTAAGGTATAGGTGCTAAAGGCATAGACTATTTTGTCAGTGCCTTCTAAGTCGGGTGTAGTAAACGCTAAAATACTAATAATGGCAAAAGGGAGCGCAAGCCATAGTAGGTAAGGGCGAAAATGCCCCCATCGAGTATGTGTTTTGTCAGCTAGGTTGCCCATTAGGGGGTCGGTTACGGCGTCAAAAATGCGAACAGCTAAAAACATAGTACCAACAACAGCGGGGGATAAGCCCACCACGTCGGTATAGTAAAGCATTAGGAACATCATTACCGTTTGGAAAATAATATTACTGGCGGTGTCGCCTAATCCGTAGGCTATTTTTTCTTTTACACTAACCATGGTTGCTTTATCTCGCTTTATGTTTTTTTAGTTGCGTTAATAAATACGTTTTTTTATCTATTTGAGATTAATGCTTTATAGGCTAGGCCACTATTTTTTATAGTACGTTGCTGTGTGCTGTAATCTACATAAACTATACCAAATCTTTTTAAGTAACCTTCTGCCCATTCAAAGTTATCCATTAGGCTCCAGGCAAAATAGCCGTCTATTCTAACGCCTTGCTCTGTTGCATTGTGAACGGCATTTAGGTGACTGTTGTAGTAGTCTAGTCGATCTACATCATTGATTTCACCATTATTATAGCTGTCGGGCATAGCTGCGCCATTTTCAGTAATAAAAATAGGCGGTAGGGTATAGGTATTGTTAAGTGTGACTAATAACTCTGTAAACGACTTAGGGTAAATTTCCCAGCCCATATCGGTTAGCGGGCCAGTAGGCTCTATTGGCTCATATATTTCAGTAGGGTGCGCTTTATAAAATTGACGGGTATAAAAGTTAATACCTAAATAATCAATTGATTGCGAAATAATAGCCATGTCACCATCGTGAATATCTGGCAGATGTGCTGACGGTAATTGTTCAATAATTGCTGGGTATGTACCATCCATGATGGGTTTCATGTACCACTGGTTTAAGTAGTCATCTGCAAACGCTGTTGCAGCAATGTCATCAGCGTCTTCAGAGATGCTATAACAGGGAGTAAAATTAAGCACGATACCGTTTAAAGTCGTCGGTGAGTTTTGCTTTAATACGGTCATGGCAAGGCCATGTGCTAATAACAAATGGTGGGCGGCTTTGCGCCCGTATTGTTTACCCACTTTACCTGGCGCATGAATGCCAATTTCGTAACCTAAAAAAGCACTGCAAAAAGGTTCATTTAAGGTAGCGTATGAATGGACTCGGTCACCGAATGCAAAGGTAATTAAATCAACATAGTGAGCAAACGCATAAGCTGTTTCTCGATTTAACCAACCCCCTTCGTCTTCGAGGTGTTGAGGTAAATCCCAGTGGTATAACGTGACAAACGCTTTGATATTGCGCTTTTTCAGTTCATCTAAGATGTCGGTGTAAAACTTTACGCCTTCAGGGTTAAGCTCACCACTTTTTGTAATAACACGAGGCCAAGAAATAGAAAGTCTGTAAGCATCTACTCCTAATGATTCGATTAAATCTATGTCTTTTTTCCAATTATTGTAATGATCGCATGCAACATGCCCATTTGAGTTATCAGCTATTTTACCTGGCGTATCACAAAAGGTATCCCAGATACACGGCAGACGGTGAGTTGATCCACCTTCTATTTGGAAAGACGCTGTTGCTACACCATAAATAAACTCTTTTGTTAATAGAGGTGAACAAGTTGGTAAAGATATTTTAGTCATTAGTTACAAACCTTTTAAAACCTAAATTGCACTTTTAGCGCCGATATTTACTGCCTCGTAGCTTACTCTCGACTTGATAAAAAAATAAAAATTGTTGAATTATGTTACGTGTTCGTATTTAATTAGCTGTGAAAGCGCTTACATTTTTAAGATTAATGTTAATTAACCTTCAGGTCAACTCTTTAATAGCATGGCTTAGCCGCCAATTTATTAACAATACAGAGAAGGTTAACGATAATAATAAATTGCGGAGAGCACATGGCTAGTTCAGCACCTACGACAACACACACACAATCGCAAAACACAGGCGATAATAATTATGGATTTGCACTTACATCGTTAACAACGCTATTTTTTATGTGGGGTTTTATTACCTGCCTAAATGATATTCTAATCCCGCATTTAAAAGCGGTATTCGATTTAACATACGTGCAGGCTATGCTTGTGCAGTTTTGTTTTTTTGGTGCTTACTTTTTAATGTCTATACCCAGCGGGCTTATTGTGAAAAAGCTGGGTTATAAAAACGGCATTGTTGTCGGGTTACTAATTGCTGCAGTTGGGTGTGTATTATTCTATCCAGCGGCACAAATGCATAACTATCCTGTATTTTTGTTTGCGCTATTTGTTTTAGCAAGCGGAATTACTTTATTACAGGTATCTGCAAACCCATACGTAAGCTTATTAGGTCCTGCAAAAACAGCGTCTTCTCGTTTGACATTAACACAGGCATTTAATGCGCTTGGTACCACGGTTGCACCGTCATTTGGTGCATTATTAATACTAGGCTCAGCGTCGGATGCTTTTTTAACACCGGCGCAAAATGCCGAATCAGTTCAACTTCCTTACTTGCTGCTTGCTGCAATGCTAATTGTATTAGCTGGTGTGTTTGCATGGCTTAAGCTTCCAGACATTATGAGCGAGCAAAAAGAAGCTGCCGAGAAATCAGACACTATTGAAGGGAGTGCATGGCAGTATCGCCACCTTGTTTTGGGTGCGGTAGGCATATTTATGTATGTGGGCGCGGAAGTTGCGATTGGTAGTTTTTTAGTTAGCTTTTTAGCGCAAGAAAATATTGCTGGATTAAAAGAACATGTCGCGGCTCATTACATTACATATTACTTTGGCGGTGCAATGGTTGGGCGTTTTATTGGCGCGGCTGTAATGCAAAAACTTCCTGCCGGTAAAGTGCTTGGTTTTAATGCAACCATGGCTATTATTTTAGTGGTTATTGCCATGAGCACATCTGGTCAATTAGCAATGTGGTCAATATTATTAGTTGGATTATTTAACTCCATTATGTTTCCTACTATTTTTAGCCTTGCACTAAATGGCTTAGGCAAGCACACAGCGCAAGGTTCGGGCATTTTGTGTTTGGCAATTGTAGGCGGTGCAATTGTGCCGCTTTTACAAGGTGCACTTGCTGATAGTGTTGGGGTTCAACTTTCGTATGCTTTACCAATTTTATGTTATCTATTCATCGTATTTTACGGCTTAAGTGGCAGCAAACCTGTTCAAGCTAAGGAGACTTTATAATGAACACACGTTTTACGCTCAATAAAATTGCATTAGCAACATTGGTTGCCTCAGTGACAACATTAACAGCTTGTTCAAACGACAATACTAAACAAGCTGATAGTGCTAAAGCGCACGCTAGTGCTGAACAAATATGGCCCAAGCTCAATATTGCGGTTAAAAAAGATGCAGAAATAGAAGCGCAAATAGCGAGTTATTTAAACTCAATGACACTTGAGCAAAAAGTAGCGCAAATGATTCAGCCTGAAATACGCGATATTACCGTTGAAGATATGCGTAAATACGGTTTTGGTTCTTACTTAAACGGTGGTGGGGCGTTTCCTAATGGGGATAAACATGCCACACCACAAGATTGGGTTGCCCTTGCTGAAAAAATGTATCAAGCGTCTGTTGATGATTCAATAGACGGTAGCAAAATCCCTACTATGTGGGGAACAGATGCAGTGCATGGTCATAATAATGTGATTGGTGCTACGTTATTTCCACATAATATTGGTTTAGGTGCGGCTAATAATCCTGACCTAATTGAACAAATTGCAGCTGTTACCGCTGTAGAAGTTATGGCTACAGGTATTGATTGGGTGTTTGCGCCAACCGTTGCAGTTGTACGTGACGATCGCTGGGGTAGAACCTATGAGGGTTATTCTGAAGACCCTGCAATAGTGCGTGAGTATTCAGCAGCTATTGTAAATGGCTTACAAGGTAAAGCAGATGAAGACTTCTTAAGTGATAAACGTGTAATTAGTACTGTTAAACACTTTTTAGGTGATGGCGGCACTGTTGATGGTGACGATCAAGGTAACAATATAGACAGTGAGCAATCGTTATTTGATATTCATGCACAAGGTTATGTAGGTGGGTTATCGGCGGGTAGTCAGTCTGTAATGGCGTCGTTTAACAGTTGGAACGGTGTTAAAAATCACGGTAATAAATATTTACTGACCGATGTATTAAAAACACGTATGGGTTTTGACGGGTTTGTTGTTGGTGACTGGAATGGACATGGACAAATAAAAGGCTGTACCAACGAAAGCTGCCCACAAGCTATTAATGCTGGGCTAGATATATTTATGGTGCCAACGGGTGCTTGGAAACCACTGTATGAAAATACCATAGCGCAAGTTAAATCCGGCGAAATTAGCATGGCGCGTATTGACGATGCTGTTGCACGTGTATTGCGTGTAAAACTACGCGCGGGTTTATTCGATAAGCCAAGTCCAGCAAACCGTTTATATTCAGGTAAAACAGAATTAATTGGCGCACAAGATCACCGTGAAGTAGCACGACAAGCAGTACGTGAGTCACTCGTACTTCTTAAAAATAAAAATGGCTTATTGCCGCTTTCGCCAAATCAACATGTACTTATTACCGGTGACGGTGCCGATAATATCGGTAAACAGTCTGGTGGGTGGAGTATTACTTGGCAGGGCACTAACAATAAAAATGCTGACTTCCCAGGAGCCACGTCAATCTATAAAGGCTTAGAAGAGCAAGTTACTGCCGCAGGCGGTAAAGTTACCCTCAGTGATGATGGCTCTTTTGAGCAAAAACCCGATGTAGCCGTTGTTGTATTTGGTGAAGAACCTTACGCGGAGGGTCATGGTGACAGAGATAACCTTGAATTTGAGCGCGGCAATAAAAAATCGTTAGCGCTGTTAAAGTCATTAAAAGCGCAAGGAATAAACGTTGTTTCTGTATTTATTTCTGGTCGTCCAATGTGGGTAAACAGTGAACTTAATGCGTCTGATGCATTTGTAGCAGCATGGTTACCTGGTACTGAAGGTGGTGGTGTTGCAGATGTGCTACTAAAAGCAGCCGACGGTAGTGTTAACCACGATTTTAAAGGCAAACTTTCTTTTTCATGGCCTAAAACGGCAGTTCAAACAACGGTTAATAAGGGAGATAAAGATTACTCGCCGTTATTACCGTATGGCTTTGGTTTAACCTATGGCGATAAAAATATACTTGCGGATAATTTAGATGAAAATTCGCAATTAGATAATTCATCACTAACCAGTATGGATATTTTAGTGGGAGCACCGGTTGCGCCATGGCGCTTATTGCTCAAATCAGGTGATGAATTGTTAGATGTGTCGAGCAGTACCCATGAGTTTGGCGCTATAAAATACCGAACTGAAGATAAGGTTGTACAAGAAGATGCTCGTCAGTTTAATTTCAACGGTAGTGAAAAAGCGAGCGCAGAAATAGTAACGAGTTTTGCTGAAGATACTATTACTTATGTTGAAGCAAATGGCGTAATTAGTTTTGACATAAAGCTTAACCAAGCGCTTGGTAATGAACTTTCACTTGCAATGTGTTCAGGTGAATGTGGTGAAAGTATTAACCTAGCTAACGTTGTTGATAGTAGTTTACTTAGTAAATGGCAGTCAGTATCGATTGACCTTAAATGCTTTGCTGATAAAGGCGTAAATTTTGCGAGTTTAACAAGTCCATTTAGTTTGCACAGCTCAGGTAAAGCCTCTGTGTCGGTATCAGATATCAAATTTGTACCAAACAAAGCAGATGAAGCAACGCTTAAGTGCAAGTAAGGGTACGCTAAATTAAATAGATAGATTGTTGTGTGTAGTAAAGCCCTTCATTTGAAGGGCTTTTTTTATGAATCAAAATACACAGATAGTTTTATTTAGTAATTAAGTGTAATAGCTCATATCTGATCTGACAGTATAAGCAAATAGGTTTAGACTTTATCTGACAGGCAGCTATGAGCGAGGAGCAGACGGTCGGGTAAACTCGTTTTTGGACAAAAACGAGTTAGAGCCGAAGGAG
>NZ_BAAJMI010000008.1:0-134336 GCF_057554385.1 Pseudoalteromonas sp. 4NS20-0020
GACGGGTTTTTTGCTTTCTGGGGTTTAAAACACCAAACCTTCAACACTCAGATCGGGCGAGCAAAGTGACACCTGACATCAAAAAACATCGATTATAATTATAGTGTTCTTATTTCACGAGCAGGGTTACCTGCAACAACAGTATCCGCCTCTACATTTTTAGTTACTACCGATCCCGCACCAATAACACTGTTATCGCCAATGGTAACGCCAGCTAACACGATAACTCCCGCGCCAATCCACACGTTATTACCTATTGAAATAGGAGCAGCAAAGTTTTCTTTATTGAGTCGCTGTGTAGGGTTAACCGCATGGGATACCGCTAGTAATTGAACATTGGGGCCTATTAAGCAGTCATCACCAATTGTTATCGCCCCCTCACTAATTGGAGCATCTAATACCGTACAGTTAATGTTTATGAAGCTACGATCACCAATAGTTATTTGATTACCATAATCGCAATGAAAACCCGATTCTATAATTACCCCTTCACCGCATTGAGCTAACAGCTCTTTAATGCGTTTTAAATTACCTTTACTTGGGCTTTTATTAAAGAGTCGGCATATTTCGCCAGTTTGCTTTCGTAGCGCTAATAGCGTTTTATCTAAGCTGTTAAATGACTGCATTTACTCTGTACTTCATTGTTTGTCCAAATGTTATAGGCATTATCGCATGCTTATATACCTTTACTAAGATGGTGTTGTAACTTTGTTGCTAATGAAGTCCTTGATCATAACTAGATTATATTACTACTTTATACAAGTTTATTAATGTAAAATTCACGTTACAAGGAGAGAGTGATGCAAAAAAATAAATTAGCCCAAGTATTTTGTTTAATAGTTCTTTTAACTGGTTGCGGGGGAGGCGGTGATGATAAAGGTCAAACGGTTAATAATGATTCAGGCTCTTCAGGAAAAACTGAATTCGTTAAGCCTGTTTATAATGGAAAATTATCTTTATTCGAAATAACACCCAATAATGTAACTGATTTAACTACTCGGTTTTCATATTTACTTGATAGTCTAAATTCAATAGTGTTTGGTGCGGATTACCAAAATTTATTTCTTCACGATCCAACTTTAAATAATCAAACTAATAATTCCGACTGTGTTACAGGCTCTTCTAACATAAAAGAGGAACAGGCTAATCAGCATTATATAATTACCTATAACAATTGTTCTGCCGCTGGATGGGTTTTCAATGGGCAATCTGATATTTATATTAAAAGAGCTAATGCTGAATTTGTTTTTGAGTATGGAATAGTACCGAATCTGACAATTAGTAACGAAGTACTTGGGGTTACCTATTCAACAGAAGGTTTTGCTATTGCTAGTAGCGATGATATAAATAGTGACAGTAGCGCTATTGTAAATATTCAATTTAAAAATGTAGATGAAAGTTCACATGATATTTTGTTTTCGGATGTAAGGCTTGATGCAATTTTAGATGCGACTCACGTTGGGTATGGTATTGGTTTTAACGGTGATATTTATTTTAGTGATTTAGGTAAACTTACGATAAAAACTAATGAGTTTTATCCAACGAATGATATATCTCTGCCTTCAATCATAGGAGCAAAATACAGCCTAATATCGCAAAATACTGCTAGTGTAGGTCTCAAAGCGAATGGTATTTCAACTATACATCTATCGAATCAATTTTTACCACTTCAGTTTTATTTAGCAGAGCTAGACGATGTTTATAAAAACACAGTTAATTCTGCTCCTAAGGCAAGTATTTTAGCCCCTGACTCAATTAAACGAAACTCTATAATTACACTTGATGCATCGCAGTCCAAAGACCCTGATTTAGAACCATTAGGTTATGAGTGGAAATTAACAGCTTTTCCTGAAAATGCTAGTTGGCAGATGAGCACAGGGAGTAAAATAGAATTTCTTGGAGATCTACCAGGTCTTTATCGTATTTCGTTAACAGTTGTAGACCCAAGTGGTGCAGAAAATACTACAGAGCATGAGTTCAAATTAGAAAAACTCCCAGCAGTTATTTCTGATATTACTGCATATGATGAAATTGAATTAGGTGAACACTATACAGCTATTATTAACTTATCTAATGATGAGTTCGATGGTCCTTTTGAGTACAAAATTGCTTATGGACCTAGTAATATCTCGATTTCAGAGCAAGGAGAGGTTGACTGGTTAAGCAACGCGCCTGACTTTGGTAGTAATTTAAAAGTAAGTTTTGCTGTTGATATTTCAAACTCTGATACGCAAACAAGAATTAAGCATCAAATCAACCTTCAATCACGTGGTGGTATAGATATTCGCTCAGTTGGGTATGTGGATAACTCAACATCCGGTGTAGCTTCAATTCAGCTTTTAAACAATAAAAGGGGTGTATTACGTAGTAATGATGATTATGTCTTAAGTCTCAGTGAGACAGGGTTGCTAGAATACAATAAATGGGTGCCCCCCTTAGCTTTTAATGTTGATCATGTAGGTGCATTTCTTAATCAGTCAGGGACGCAACTAAATTGGCTCAGTATTATGTACAACCAAGGGGCAGCTAAACATCAAATATTTTTAAGTAATGAGGACTCGAGTAGTTTGCTCATAGATGATGTTTCGGCTGACAATTATAATTCTTTGGTATTTGATTACAATGGAGATGGCATTGAGGATATTCTTCTTTCGGCAGGTCATTCGTATGATAGTTATCTTATTAATGGGAATGATTTTTCTATCACTAAGCTTATTGTAGCGCCGGACCTTTCACTTAATTATTCAAATAGCTTGATTCAAGTTTGTGATTTGAATAATGACGGCTTTAAAGAGTTAATTGATAGGGGAAGTATATTTGATGTCAAACAGAACAAATACCTTATAGAGCCTTTCTCTGAATATGAATTTAAGGCGTTTACTAGTGGTGATGATTGTCGTGTAACTAGGTATAAAGCTTCCGATCACTATAGTGAACTAATATGGTGGGAAGATGGTGAACTGCAGGTTAGTATTGAAAAGTTTGATACTAATTTCCATGATGGAATTTCAATCGGCCTTGAGGTAGATAGTCCATATAGTCATGTTTACTTTTCAAATTCAAAAGAGCTTTACTACTTTGATCAGCAGTGGGAACTGTTCTCTGTATCTATTGCTGAAAACCCCTTTGGCAGAGTAATAGGAGCCGTTGATTTTGATAATGATGGAATACAGTCTTTATTAGTAAGCAAAACAGATAGTTTAGAAGGAAGTTATTTATACGAAGAATATACGATGCAAAGCTTTAGCTATGAGAATGGGCGATGGCAGCTTGAGTATTCATCAGTGCCTCAAGGTCAACTTCCTAATCTTCATATAGTTGGTACTGTTGATGATACGGTTAGCATTTCAAATTTTGGCCGATTAGCTGAAATAACGCATAATAATGCATCTGTTACTTTCACTGGAGAGATGCTGTTAACGCAAGATAATGAAAATCAAATTGAGTATTCATTAACTCAAATTAACAACGAGACATTTATTGTTAAACGCAATATAGGTTCAACCAGTGTAATTTGGCAAACTAGCGTTTCAGAAGTGACTTTTTCTAATTCGTATGATTTTGCTTTTACAGAGTCCGAAACATACTTGAGTCTTAAAAGTGATATTAGATATTACACAATCGCTAAACAAACTGGTGAAGTCGTATCTAGAGCTTACTTTCCTTACTTGCCGTCGGAAGAGTTGTCGAAAGTAATAATAGGCTATTACGGTTTAGGTATAGCTTTTTACGAAAATCCAAGCTTATCGCCCATTTCAATTGACAGTAGTAATTGGCCTGTTCCTTTAGATTTCTTACAAGAATCAACAAGCCATGTAGCGCATGTACACGCTATTCAGCTAGATTCAGATCCTCAACTAGAGCTAATAATTGATTATCGTACTTTTAGTAGTTTCGATGAAGAAGGTGGTTTAATAGTATTAGATACGAAAACGAAAGCACTAGAAATTTTGGATGGGCAACAAACTAAGGGCTTTACAATTTACCACAAAGAGAAAATTCTTGATGAAGCTATAGGTGGCGTTTATGGCCGTAACTATCTGGCGCAGTACTCTATAGAAAAAACAATTAGCCTAGTGGATAAGTTATCAAATCAAGTTATTTGGGAGAGTCCACAAATCTCTAATAATTACCACGATGTACTAGTTGAAAAAGATGAGCGTGATGCTTGGAGTTTATATATTTTAGGTAGTGAGTTTTTAACATACCCATATTTGAACTAAAAAATAATAGCGTGCTCAGTAATCTAGTTTCTAGCTCATTGAGCAAGCTAGAATGTTTCACCACTTCTACATACTGTTAAATTTAAAAGCGCACATTGCGCTTTTTTTGCTCGTTCACTTGCCATTTAACTAGTTTCGTTTAGAATTACATATCTTTCGAAACGAAACTTAATTTACGAGCTTTATGACTAAACGAAACACACAGCAACGCCGTCATTTAATACTTACTCAGGTAAATGAGCTAGGTGAAGTGGCTGTTGAAAAGCTCGCTGAGCAGTTTCAAACATCTGAAGTAACCATTCGAAAGGATTTAACTGCGCTTGAAAAAAGCGGCTTGTTACTGCGCCGTTATGGTGGAGCTATTGCACTGCCTAAAGAAATCGTTACCGACGAAATAGACTCTAAACGCAAAGTAGCAATAGCTAAGGCTGCGGCAGCACTCATAAAAGATCATAACCGCATTATTATTGATAGCGGGCGCACTACGGCCGCTATGATCCCAGAGCTTGCAAATAAGCGAGGGTTAGTTGTAATGACCAACGCGATTAAAGTGGCGAGCCGTTTACTATCACTTGAAAACGAGCCAACACTTTTAATGACCGGTGGTACATGGGATCCACATTCTGAGTCGTTTCAGGGGCAAGTTGCCGAAAACGTATTATGCTCTTATGACTTTGATCAGCTATTTATTGGTGCAGATGGCATAGATGTAAAGCGCGGCACGACTACCTTTAATGAGTTAGTTGGCTTAAGCCAAGTTATGGCAAAGGCCGCCCGCGAAGTAATCGTTATGGTTGAATCAGATAAGATTGGCCGAAAAATACCAAATTTAGAATTACCGTGGAAAATAGTAACCACTTTAATAACCGATAGTGGCTTAGCAGATGATAAACGCAAAGCGATTGAGGCGTGTGGTGTAAAACTAATTTGTGCAGATATTATTGATTAGTAACTACAAAGTGAGTTACTAGAATTAAAAAATTAATGGAGACACTATGTGTGGAATAGTTGGGGCAGTTGCAGAACGTCCAGTAAACAAAATTTTAGTTGAAGGCCTAAAGCGTCTTGAATACCGTGGTTACGACTCAGCAGGCGTAGCATTGCTTGATGGCAACACACTTAATACTGTAAAAGCAGTCGGTAAAGTAGTTAACGTAGAAGCTGCACTTGAGAAAGCAGGCGTTAGCGGCCATACAGGTATTGCACACACTCGCTGGGCAACACACGGTAGCGTTACTGAAGAAAACGCTCACCCGCACGTATCAAACAACCAGCTAGCACTCGTGCATAACGGTATCATTGAAAACCACGCAAGCCTACGCGCATCGCTTAAAGAAGAAGGCTACGAGTTCCTATCTGAAACAGATACCGAAGTAATGGTGCACTTAATTCATAAGCTTCGTAAGCAACACACTACGTTACTTGCATCTGTTCAAGCAGCGGTTAAGCAATTTGAAGGTGCGTTTGGTACTGTTGTATTTGATAAAGCAAACGACAACGAAATCATCGTAGCGCGCTCAGGTAGCCCGCTTGTTATTGGTTTAGGCCTTGGCGAAAACTTTATTGCCTCTGATCAGTTAGCACTACTACCTGTTACTCGTAGTTTCATATTTTTAGAAGAAGGCGACGTAGCCCGCATTACACGTGACACTGTTGAAATTTTTGATGAAAATGGCGACGCTGTAGAGCGTGAAGTTATTGAATCAAATATCACGCAAGATGCGTCAGGCAAAGGCGACTACCGCCACTACATGCTAAAAGAAATTTACGAGCAACCACTTGCGGTACGCAATACCCTTGAAGGGCGTTTAAACGACGACCGCGTAGCAATTGACGCCTTTGGCGACAGCGCTCAGCAAATATTTAAAGATGTAAAACACGTACAAATTATTGCCTGTGGTACGTCATACCATTCAGGTATGGTTGCCCGTTACTGGCTTGAGCAATTTGCTGGCGTTAGCTGTAATGTTGAGATTGCCTCTGAGTTTAGATACCGCCAATCGTATGTACACGAAAACAGCCTACTTGTGACTATTTCACAATCGGGTGAAACAGCCGATACGCTAGCGGCATTACGCTTAGCTAAAGAGCAAGGTTACATGGCATCAATGACCATTTGTAACGTACCGGGTTCATCGCTTGTTCGCGAATCTGACCTTGCCTTTATGACTAAAGCCGGCGCTGAAATTGGTGTAGCTTCTACTAAAGCATTTACAACACAATTAGTTGGTTTGTTAATGCTTACTGCGTCTATAGCTCAAGAAAAACAGCTTGATCAAAGTGCCATTGTAAATGCTATAAAAGTACTTCCTGCTAAGCTTGAAGAAACATTACTGCTTGCTGATGGCATTGCAGATCTTGCAGAAGAATTTGCCGACAAACATCACTCACTGTTTTTAGGTCGTGGCTCGCAATACCCAATTGCAATGGAAGGTGCGCTTAAACTTAAAGAGATTTCGTACATTCACGCAGAAGCCTACGCAGCGGGCGAGCTAAAACATGGGCCACTTGCACTTATTGATGCTGACATGCCAATTATTGTTGTAGCACCAAACAATGAGCTATTAGAAAAGCTTAAATCAAACGTAGAAGAAGTACGCGCACGTGGCGGCATTATTTACGTATTCGCAGATAAAGATTCACACTTTGAGTCAGACGACACAATGCGTGTAATCAACGTAAACCACACTGACGACATTATTGCGCCAATTGTTTACACACTGCCATTACAGTTATTGTCGTACTACGTAGCGGTAATTAAAGGTACTGACGTTGACCAGCCACGTAACTTAGCTAAATCGGTTACGGTTGAGTAAAATCAATAAGTTATTGTTTGTTAGTTAAAACTAAAAAGGCGCTCAATGCGCCTTTTTTTGTACCTCAAAGCCTGTTAGATTAAATAACACACTATTTTATAAAGGATTAGTAATGCGTTTATTAGCCGTTATTTGTTTTGTTAGCTTTTTTGCTTTTAGTTCACAAAATGCCTTTGCACAATCTGGCACTAAACAGCAAAGTGTAGATTACTCTCAGTTCATGCACTCTATTAAATCGGCTGTTTTAAACGAAGAGCGTACTGTTGTAGTCCAGCTACCAAAGAACTACCAAGCTAACCCAAACAAAGTTTATCCGGTCATTTATCGCCTTGATGGCGCGGGTAACATACCGCTTATAAGTGCTGTGATGGAGCGCTTGCAAAATGATAATCGTGCGCCCGAGGTTATTATTGTCGCTATTGAAAACACCAATCGCTTAAGGGATTTATACCCCACAGTTAATAAAGAGCCACAAGGCCCGGTAGGTGAAGGCGGTGGTGCAGCAAAGTTTTTAGCATTCATTGAGCAAGAACTTATGCCCTTAATTAATAAAAGTTATCGTACGCACAATTATAATGTGATTGCAGGGGCCTCTGCGGCAGGCGTGTTTGCACTTTATACAATGCAAGCTAACCCAGATCTTTTCCAAGCGCATATTGCCTATAGCCCAGCGGTTTGGTGGAACTATGGTGCATCGGTAAAAGCAACTAAGGCGTTTATTAATACATCAAAAGACCTAAATAACTATGTTTACATTAATATAGGCGAAGAAGCAGGCATAATGCGTGAGCGATACAATGAACTTCAGCAAGCTTTGCAATCTAATAGCTTGCCAAATTTACGCTTCTTTAGTGATGCGTTTGATGGTATCTCGCATAACCTGACTTCGGTTGCTGGTTCATTTAATGCCTATCACAACTTATTTTTGCCTAAACAAATGCCCATAAGTGCTTTAACTGACGATGTAACCTCTATTGATACTTATTATCAAAGCTTATCTCAACAATGGGGCGAGCAGATTGCGCCATCGGATCGCGCTGTTAGATCACTCGGTTATAACTTAACGGGCAGCAAGCAATTTATCCGTGCTATTGAAGTGTTTAAGTACAATATAAAAAACCACCCAAAGTCAGTCGATGCGTTTTCAGCCTTATCTTATGGCTATGAAATGCAAGGCGATACTCGCCAAGCGCTTGAACAGATGGAATTTGCTTTAACGATAGCAGACGACTCATATCCATATATACATTACTTAAAAGAAACAAAAGCTAGATTACTAACGCAGCTAAGTAAAACGCAATAATGTAAAAGGATAAAGCGCAGGGAGAGCCTGCGCTTACAGTTACCCTTACAACACGTAGCTGTTACCTATGAGAACATTTAAATCACTAATCCCTACTTAATAAGCGCTAAATACGCTAAAATTACAGGCTACTTTTTTAGCAATAAGCCCGTAATATTCATGACCTCAGCAACAAGCCCTAGCACCTTTAACGATCTTGGCCTTATTCCAGAGCTACAAGCTCGTTTAACCGATTTGGAATATACCCAACCTACGCCAATTCAAGCTAAGGCTATACCTAGTGTGCTTGCGGGAAGTGACTTAATTGCGGGGGCAAATACTGGCTCAGGTAAAACAGCGACATTTGCATTACCAATGCTGCAAACCCTATTTTTAGAGCAAGGCGCTAAAAAAGCAGCGAGCAAAGGTAACTTTGTCACTGGGCTTATTTTGGTACCTACCCGTGAGCTTGCAACGCAGGTGGCCGATAGCGTTAAATCGTATTCTGCTAACTTTAATGGCGCCATTAAAACGGTGGCGGTATTTGGTGGTGTATCGGTTAATACACAAATGCAGGCTCTACGTGGCGGCGCCGATATTATCGTGGCAACACCTGGCCGTTTACTCGATTTAATCTCAAGCAATGCGATTAAGCTCGATAAAGTAACGACCTTAGTGCTTGATGAAGCCGACCGCATGCTAAGCCTTGGCTTTACCGAAGAACTTGCTGAGTTATTAGCGTTAATGCCTGCTAAAAAACAAACAATGTTGTTTTCAGCAACCTTCCCAGAGCAAGTCACTCTATTAACGCAAGAGCTGTTAACTAACCCTGTTGAAATACAAGTTCAAAGTAAAGACGAAAGCACCTTAGTACAGCGCGTATTTACGATTAATAAAGGCGAAAAAACTACGGTTTTAGCGCATTTAATTAAAGAGCATAAATGGCGCCAAGCGCTTATTTTTGTAAACGCTAAAAAAGACTGTGAGCACTTAGCAGGTAAGCTTGAAAAGCGTGGTATTAACGCACAGGTATTTCATGGTGATAAAGGCCAAAGTGAGCGTACTCGCGTAATTGAAAAATTTAAAGCGGGCGAAATCGAAGTACTTATAGCTACCGATATAGCAGCCCGTGGTTTAGATATTGCCAAACTGCCTGTTGTTATTAACTTTAACTTACCGCGTAGCCCCGCCGATTACATGCACCGTATTGGCCGAAGCGGCCGTGCTGGCGAAGTTGGCTTAGCGTTATCGTTAATTGATTATGAAGACTTTCATCACTTTAAAATAATAGAAAAGAAAAACAAACTTCGCTTAGAGCGTGAAGAAGTAACGGGTTTTGCAGTTAACCAAGCAAACCTTGATGCAGCACAAGCACTTAAAAACGAAAAGCCAATGGCAAAGCCAGCAGGCACAGGTAAGAAAAAGAAGAAAAACAAAGTTAACCCAGAAGATGATGCATGGAGTGGTTGGCGAAACCGTTCTAAGTAAGGTTTTATAGTAATTGCTTATAATTATCAGCATATTATATTTTTAAAAAGGCGCATTTGCGTCTTTTTTATTGTCTTTAATTTCTTGCTTTAACTGTGTATTTAGGTTTTTATAGGTTGCAAGTCACATTAAGTAGAGGCTTTTTGGAAATATAAAAATGGCATATGGATCATGTTTATTTGGTATAAAACCAATTATTACGTATTCATAGCAAATTAAAATATGCAGGGTATGTAATGGTCAAAACACAGAAAAATAAAGCTCCTAGTCATATAAGTAAACGGCGCAGAAATATTTCAATCCTACTATTGATAGGTGTTTGTTCGCTGCTAATTCGTGCACTAATGTCTTATAACTTTGACCGAACCGCTTTGCTCTATGTTGGCGTCCCTTTTTTTGTATCCGTTGCTTTACTATACATAGTTAAAAAACCTGAAAAACCAAGCTTAAATAGGTATTACGGACACTTAGTCTTGTGGTCGCTAATCGTTATGCTTGGCACGTCGGTTGTTTTGTTTGAAGGCTTTGTATGTGTGATCATGTTTATGCCAATTTACTTTGGCATATTATTTCTCATGTACTTATTTCAGCTTCTATCTTGCTATTTAAAGAGTAGAAACAAAGGGTCATATTACGCTCATATCTTACCTGTCGTTATTTTTTTAAGCGCATTTGAAGGTGTAGTGCCAAGTACAAGCTTTGAAAGAGAATATTCAATAACTAAAAATATAGTTATCAGCGCCACCCCAGAAGAAATAAAAAATAAGCTTATTGAGCCAATGCATTTAAATATAGAGCGTAATTGGCTGTTAAGTTTATTCCCTATGCCCAACAATATAGATGCAGGTACATTATCAGCAGGAGATGTACATAATATTGATTTTACTTATCATCGTTGGTTTGTAACAAATACCCACAAAGGGCATATGAAACTTGAGTTAACTCAAGTTGAAGATGACTATATTCGTACCACCTTTTTAGAAGATACAAGCTACATAAGTAATTATCTAAAGCTAAAAGGGACTGAAATCCGGTTTATAAAAGTAGATAATGAAAATACAAAAGTGATGCTGACTATTTATTATTATCGATTTTTAGATCCTGCTTGGTATTTTGGTCCACTTCAAAAATATGCTATTGGGCAAACCGCAGATATGCTCTTAAGTGAATTATTTATTCCTGAAACAACTTAGGGCTGCAATGTATACTAATGAAAGAATTATAACTAATGAGCAAAGTAATGCTAGCGTCGGGGATGTAGTTTTATCTCCAATTAAAGTGTTATGGGTTGGTAGCATGCTATTTACTGCCGTTTTAGGTGGGTGGTATACATTTTCATTCAGTGCGCTGCTGGTATTTATTGCAACGACGAGCATCATTTTATGTTTAGGGCACTCATTGGGTATGCATCGCAGGCTTATACATAAAAGCTATCAATGCCCTCTTTGGCTTGAATACCTCTTTGTACACTTGGGGGTCGTTGTGGGTTTAGCTGGACCAATTGGTATGATTAAAACCCATGATATGCGTGACTGGGCGCAGCGCCAACCTGAGTGTCATGATTACTTTGGCCATAAGCAACCTATGTGGAAAGACTTTTGTTGGCAACTCTTTTACGATATTAGATTAAATAATTCACCTACATTTAATATAGAAACTAAGGTAATAGAAAGTCGAGTGTATAGTTGGATGGATAAAACGTGGATGTTACAACAGCTCCCTTTAGCGTTTTTACTATTGTTGTTAGGAGGTATATCTTGGGTTATTTGGGGTATATGCGTGAGAGTAAGCATATCAATCATAGGCCATTGGCTGATAGGTTATTTGGCCCATAATATTGGTCAAAGGCATTGGCATGTAAACCAAGCGTGTATTCAAGGTTATAATGTCCCTTTTGCTGCGTTGCTAACAATGGGGGAAAGTTATCATAATAACCACCACGCATTTCCTGGTTCAGCTAATTTTGCATTAGAAAAAGGTCAATTAGATGTTGGTTGGCTAGTACTTAAAAAGCTAGAAAAGCTAGGTTTAGTTTGGGACTTAATCCAACTCGAAAATCTCCCTGTGCGAAGCAAATTAAAAAGAATCGATTCCCAATATGAAAACTAATTCCTTTTTAAAGTTGTTATTATTACTTGGTGTATTAACTTGTTTTAAATTAAGTGCAAATACGCCTTACGAAATTCCTAGAAGTAGCGTTATTCAGCTAACAGAACCTTCTAGTAAGCGTGTTTACCCTGTTTTTATTCAACTCCCTAAGTCATATAAAAATAAGCCAGGTAAAACATATCCAGTTATTTATTTAACCGATGCGCCGTATACCTTTCCTATAGTGGCAGGGGCTACACGGTTTCCTATGAATAGCGGCAAAATGCAGCAAGCAATTATTGTCGCCATTGGTTATGAAAAAGGGTCTATTGGATCTGCCAGTCGAATTAGAGACTACACACCTACCTTTGCAAAGGATTGGAAAAAACAAACAGGTAATGCGCAAGGGAACATTAAGTTTATTAAAAACACCGTTTTCCCTTATATTGAGCAAAACTACCGAGCAAGTCACACACAAAAAATCTACATAGGTAACTCGCTAGGCGGCTTATTTGGTGCCACTGTTTTATTTACAGAACCCGATTTATTTAGCCATTATATTATTGGTAGCCCGTCTGTTTGGTTTGATAGCAACGCAATCTTAGCGCTACAAGCAAATAAACCTAAAGTGCCTACAAAGGTTTATATATCGGTGGGAGCAAAGGAAATCCCAGCTTTTGGTGAAGGGCAAAATATGGTTGAGGGTGCCAAGCTATTGGTACAAAAAATTAATGCACTTAACAGTAACAACATACAATTAAAAAGTGTTGTTATTGAAGGGGCGAGCCATGCAACCGCATTTCCTACTACTGCAATACAAGGGCTTGATTGGGTGCTGGGAATAACACCGATCGACTCAAATATTTAATCATTCTAGCGTGCTAAATAGAGCGCTAACAGCGTTATGAATTTCTCATGTAGAACAACTACATGTCGATATTTATGCATTGTTATCACGCTATTTATCTGTCGCTATAAATGCCTAATAACTTAACACGATTGGTGCAGCCAATAAGCCCTAAAGGGCACTAAAAGCTTAAGCGCTTTCAAGTTCCTGTTTCCAGTTTACCAGCACTTCAATAAACTCTGGGCCTATACCACAGCAACCCCCAATAACAGTTGCACCCAGAGCGTGCCACTTCTTTGCAAAGCCTAGGTATTCTGAAGGTGAAATATCACGATACGCTTGCGAGCCTTGATTGGCTTGGTAGTCGTGGGCAATAGGCGTAAAGCCGTTTGCAAAGGCGCCCAAAGCCACGGTCTTATTAAGCTTCGACAATACCTTATTAGTATCTATTAAGGCTTGTTCTATTACTTCAGGGATCGAGCAATTAAATAAAATACCTGCAACATTGTGATCAAGCAGTTCAGTTACGGCGTCAGTTACAAATTCGCCTGAGCGCAGGGTTGCTAGTTCGCTAACTTCATCATTTAAGGTAAATGCGTAATAGCATGGTTTGTTTGAATTTTTAAGTACGCTTGCCATTACTTGTGCTTCTTCAATGCTAGAAATAGTTTCGCCAATCCATAAATCTACATACTCGTTTTGTGCTTCATAAAGTGTATTTAAAATAGTAAAACCACGCTTACGTTCAAATAGCTCCGGGCGGTAAGAGCCAAATACCGGAGGAAGCGAACCTGCTACCAGTATATTTTTATTTGCACTTTGAGCCGTTTTTTTTGCAATGATTGCAGCTTGGTTAGCAAGCTCGGCACCCTGTGCATCATAAAGCGCTTCGCCTAAATGAAACGGTACACAGGCGTAACTATTTACAGTAATTACTTCAGCGCCAGCATCTATAAACCCAGAGTGTGCTTGAGTAACAAAGTGTGGCGCTTCTATAAGTGCCTGTGCACTCCAAAGAGGTTGAGTAAACGGAGCACCAATGCGTTTGAGTTCGCGGCCCATGCCACCATCTAAAATAATTACTTTTTTCATAATAAGCTTCCGCTGTTCTATACAATATGACGTCATTCAAGCATGTTTTGCTTAAAAATATAGTGAAACTTCATCAGGTTTAACATGAAAATAGCTCAATACTTTTTAATAGACACAAAAAAAGCGACTGCCTAGAGGAGTCGCTTACTTTTAAATAAGGATTAGCTTATTTGTAAAACGCTTCTACCTTGCCTTTTACTTTCATAAGCAATGGCTGACCGCGGCGATCTAACGCTTTAGGTGCTGCTACTTTAATCCAACCTTCGCTAATGCTGTATTCTTCAACGTCAAAACGTTCTTTGCCATTTAGTGTAATACCAATTTCATGTTCAAACACTTCTTCTACATAAAATTTGCTGCGCGGATTAATAGAAAGTTGATCTGGTAATTCAGGTTTGTTTGTATCAGTCATAATAGGGATCTGCATAGAATATATTGTGCGCTATTGTAGGCAATACAGGAGTTATGCTCAAGCAAGACTGAAATAAATGTTTGAAGGGGTTTTACTAATACTTATAAGAGGTAATTAAGGGGGTAATAAATGCGTTAAAAAACGCATTTATTTAAAACATGTTAAATGCTAACAATGTTCTCAGCTTGTGGGCCTTTTTGACCTTGAGTAACAGTAAACTGTACACGTTGGCCTTCAGCAAGGGTTTTAAAGCCGTCGCCAGAGATTGCGCTAAAATGTGCAAACACATCAGGGCCAGACTCTTGCTCGATAAAACCAAAACCTTTTGCTTCGTTAAACCATTTTACTGAACCAGTAGTTGTAGTAGACATAATATGTATCCTAAAAAATTAATATAAGTGTGCCTGAAAAGAGGCGATTGAGCCGGAAAAAATAGTTAACTTGAGGATAACGCGCAGGATTATTACTAAAACAACGGGGTACTAACAAATAAAACAAAACTTCTTTCAAACTAGTATTCAAAATGGGTTATTGCTAACCCATTTAATTGTTTAGCAATTAGATGCTAACAATGTTCTCAGCCTGTGGGCCTTTTTGACCTTGAGTAACAGTAAACTGCACACGTTGGCCTTCAGCAAGGGTTTTAAAACCGTCGCCAGAGATTGCGCTGAAATGTGCAAACACATCAGGGCCAGACTCTTGCTCGATAAAACCAAAACCTTTTGCTTCATTAAAAAATTTAACTGTACCAGTTGTTGTATTAGACATAATAGATCCTAAAAATAAATAAAAGTGTGCCCTAAATAGGCAATTTAACAGGAAGAAAACGTGCATTTAACTGAGGATAACGCGAAGGATTATTACTAATATCAACGAGGTACTTACAAATAAACTGGGTTTTCATCAACCCGATGCCGAGCAGGATAACAGCATGTTTGATAATACACCAAGCTTTATTGTCATTTTATTTTTTAGCCTTAGAAAGAATTAAATTAAAAAGCCGTGTTTAACATGGTGTATATTGATCTTGAAATTTACGGCTTAAACCTTTTTTATTCAGTTAGTTAAAGAATATAAAGCCCAGTATTAATAACGCTATCCACACAGTTTCAGCCACAATTAAAATAATGGGTTTTATGCCCACTTCGGTAAGCTTTCCCAAGTTAGTTTTCATGCCAATGGCGGCAATAGCTGTAATTAAAAAGAACTTTGACAGTTCATTAGCGCTTTCGAGTAATACGCTTGGCAGCGAAAAACAGCTGTTAATTACCATTAAAATAACAAAACCAATTAAAAAGCCAGGTACCTTAGGTAAGTCGCTTTTATTGCTTTGATTGGAGCGATTAATTATAACCATCATTATAAGTACAACAGGCAGTAACATAGCTACACGTACAAGTTTGGTGAGTGTGGCAATGTCGCCGGTTTCTGGCGATACGGAATAGCCCGCGCCCACAACTTGGGCTACATCATGTATGGTACCACCTAAAAATACCCCTGCGTTATGGGCATCAAATTCTAGGTAATTAACAATGATTGGATAGAGAATCATTGCAATGGTCGACATAGCTGTTACGCCAATAACAGTAAGTAACGTATCGCGCTCTTTGTGTTCGCTGTTGGGCATAATCGACGAAATAGCCAATGCTGCCGATGCACCGCAAATAGCCACAGACCCACCAGTTAAAGCTCCAAAGCGCTTTTGTAAGCCAAATACGCGCGCAAGTATTACCCCTAAAATAATGGTGGTGAATATAGCACCAGCAAGCATAAGTGCAGTTTGCCAGCCCAGTGTAATTAAGTCGCCTAAAGCAATACGTGTACCCAAAAGTACAATGCCGACTCGCAAAATAGTGGAGCCGGTAAAGTCGATCCCTTTTGCGCAAGGGCTGTCACTTTGATACAAAAACGATACCGCCATACCGAGCAATAAAGCAAATAACATAGCGGGTGCGCCGTAATGTTCACTTAAAAATAAGGCTGCAAGCCCAGTCATTGCTGCAATACTTGCACCTTGCCAAAGTGGCGATACATACGCTTTTAATGCATTACTTACTCGCCGCATTAGGCGTTAGCTGCGGTTAATGCAACAAGTACTTGGCGCTTTCGCTCACCAGTAAATGGACGACGCCCGTGCATAGCCATTTCGTTATCAACCAGTGCTACATCGCCATCTTGCCAGGCTAAATCAAAGGTAAACTCTTTTGAAAGCGCAACAATTTTATCAAGTCCCGTTTTAGGAATAGCACTGCCATCGCCAAAAGTAATGGCAACCGATGGGTTTTCTCGTACGCCCTTCCAACCCATGTAAGCGGCAATAAGCTGGTTGTAAAAAACTTGTACGCCGTTTTCAAGGGTAACTACCGCAGGTAAAACCGGGGTAATTGCTTTTAAAGAGCCATCGTCTAGCCACTCCCACTCATAACCTAGCTCGGTAAGTTTACTGTGCGCTTCTTCTTTATTTTGTACGCTGAGCGTGCTTTTCCAACTGCGGCCTTGGCCCGATGTTGCATCGTCGGCTGCAGGCATGTAAGTGGTGTACTTTAAGCCTTTTTGTTCAAAGTCATCGGCTAATTGGCTATCAAATTGCTTTAAAGCGCTAAATAATTTATCTGAGCGGCAAAGCGGTGTTGCGCCGCCTTCCTCTGCTGCCGATTTACAAAAAAAGAATAATTTACTTGGCGAAATAGGCGTTTGAGCCATTTCGTGGTGTAAGTATATTTCTACATCTTTTGGCGCTTCGTTAGCGGTAAATACACGCTCGGTAAAGTTAATACGTACCGCGTTAGATAGCGACTCTTGGTAAGTAAAGTTATCGTAATCAAACCCTGCTGAAAACGTATCAAAGGTTTCAGCGCTATTAATCGGAAAGCCACGAAACAGTACAGCACCAGCGCTGCGCAGTTTGGTTTCTAGTTCGGGTTTATTTGCTCGAATGAAAGCCACCGCCTCTTCAACGGTGCTGGCGTTATTATTATTAACCACAATGCACGGAAAAACCGAGTCATCAAAGGTTAATTGAGTAGGCACTGCGGCGTAGTTAAGTTCGGTAGCTGACATTGTATTTTCCTAATCGTAAATAGGGTGAAAACGGTTAAACGCTGCTTCACAAAAGTGACCAGGGTCGTTAAAGCGGCGGTTAATATTAAGTGCAGAAATATCGGCCATTTCTTGCTCATTGAGTTCAAAATCAAACAGCGATAGATTTTCTGTCATGCGTTCAAGTTTTGATGTTTTAGGGATGATGGCTGTTCCGCGTTGCACGCCCCAGCGCAGCACAACTTGTGCTGGTGTTTTACCATGGTTTTGCGCCGCAGCTTTCACTACGCTTTGCTCAAGCACAGACTCTGTTTGATCGGCCATTTCAAGCTCTAGGTACGAAAGCGCGCCCAGTGGAGAAAATGCAGTAACCGGAATGTCGTATTGTTTTGCCAACCTTATAAGGCGCTCTTGCGTTAAATAAGGGTGCGATTCAATTTGCAGCATAGCGGGTTTAACGGTGGCGTAGGTCATTAAATCGTGGAGTAATGCGCTTGAGTAATTACATACACCAATGCGTTTTGCTTTGTTGTTATGTACTTGCTCTTCCATTGCTTGCCACGTTAAATGTAGTGGTACTTTTGCCAACTCCATGTGTGGGTTTTGGGCATCTGGGTCTACAAACCACTCTGACGGGTAGCGTGTCTCGATTGGTACAAAGGTTTGCGCAATCGGAAAGTGAATTAAGTATAGGTCGAGGTAGTCGAGCTTTAAATCGCTGAGTGTTTTATCAATCGCAAGCTCTACATGCTCGGGCGCATGAAAGGTATTCCAAAGTTTTGACGTTATCCATAGCTCTTCTCGGGTGCACAGGCCGTCGTTAATTGCTTGGGCTATGCCATCGCCAACCTGTTCTTCATTACCGTAGTCTGCGGCACAATCAAGATGGCGGTAACCCGCTTTAATGGCTTGATACACCGTTTGCGCGCAATCTTCTTGTGCTACTTTCCATAAACCGAACCCGACTGGCGGGATGTTATTTAATGAACTCATTGGGAATTCCTGTTAAAATTGCATAATGACTTTGGTCTTGTATAAGACATAAGTTATTATACGAATCTAACAGTGTCAACACTGTGCGCACCGCTAGGTGTTAAAACAGCGAATTAAAAAAGCTGCAGATAGCAAAAAGGCAGCGATTGCTGCTTTTAAAAAATTTTTATTTGTGAGTGGCTTTACATCTGTTAATCAAGCTCAATTTGGTAATGGTAATGATCGCTTCGGCACTTGCTTTGGCGGTATTCAATACGTTTACCTTCAATTGATTCGGTAATGCGTGACACTAATAACAGTGGATCGCCAGTTTTAATTGCGAGCATTTTTGCATCAGTTTCGTCGGCTAATACCGCTTTTATGCTGTCTTGGGTTTTGTGCACGGTTTGATTAAATTTGGTTTGGTAGTAGTGGTACAATGTATGCGGAATATCACTACTTTGATGTATATCAGGAAAGTAGCTTTGTGGAAGGTATATAGTTTCGCTCATACAAAATTCGTTATCAAGAATACGCCTACGCACAAGCTTAGTTACTTTGTCTTTTTTATTAAGTTGTAAGGCATCGATAACATCGTGTGGTGCGGGGCATAGCTCAACCGATAACAGCTCTGCCTTGGGTAAGTCTGCACCTTTACCATCGGCCTGAAGCGGGAAAAATCTAAACAGTGCGTCTTGCGCGGTATGCTCAGATACAAACGTACCTACACCTTGTCGGCGAGTGACTATTTTATCGTCGGTTAGTAAGTTAAGGGCTTTACGAACAGTGCCTTGGCTTACATTAAATTCTTCAGCAAGGCGAAACTCGCTAGGTAATGCTTCGCCAGGTACCCAGCGTCTTTCAACAATGAGCTGTTTAATATAATCAGCCACTTGTAAGTAAAGTGGTTGAAAAGCCAAGCTTGGGCCACTTAATTTGTGATCAAACATAGAGTTACTCATTGTTATTTACCGTTAAATTCAATCCACCTGTAGTTATAACATAGGTGGTACTTTTTGCGCATCTTTGCGTGCTATCAGTTAATTGTGAGCTATTGTATTACAGCTTGTTTTTACATTATGCCTAAAAACAAATCGTTACACTACAATAGCGCACCCCAAGGAAATTTAAAGTGTTCAGTATTTCATTCGAACTTATATTAGTTATGGCGCTTTGCTTAAGTGCAGCCACACTATTGCAAACACTCAGTGGGTTTGGTTTTGGGCTTTTAGTGGTAGCCAGTTTTACGCTATTAGATGTATTGCCATTAACGGCAACCACGTTTTTAGTAAGTTTGTTAGGGCTTGTTAACTCAACCACTGTGGTGGTTAAAAACCGCAATGCAGTAAAAATCCCCGAACTAAAACTCATGCTGTATACGGGCATTCCGCTAATGTTGCTAGGGTTTGTTTTACTTGAATATATGTCGGCGCATTTAACTCAGTTTTTAAATTTTATATTGGGCATTAGCATTTTATTGTGCTGCGCTTTAATGCTAGTAAAACGAAAGCGAACCGACAGGCAAAGTCGTCCTCGCTCCTTTTTAATTGCAGGTGGGGTAAGTGGTTTACTGGGCGGGTTGTTTTCAACGTCGGGACCGCCGCTGGTATTTCAGTGCTATAAACAAGCTTGGTCTATTGAGGCAATTCGTAGTACGTTACTTGCAGTGTTTACTATTGGTGGCATAGTGCGGGTGGGTATTGCTTTATTTGGCACCTTGCCTGATCTCGATATTATGTTTTTAATTGCGGCTGCAATTCCTTTAGTATTACTTGTGACTCATTTTTCAAGACGCTTAACCCCATACGTAGATGCAAAATGGATACGCATTATTGCCATCACGCTACTGGGTGTAAGTGGTGTATCGCTGGTGGTTACCTCGGCGCCTACCCTAGTTTAAAGTGAGTGGTGTTGATTAATTAAAGTTAAGTTTATTTACATTGACATAGGGATCACAATTATTTAACTTGTGTCTTATACAAGACTATAGTTGGTAAGGAACTCCCATGAATGCATTTGAATTACGTGAGCCAGACTGGAACGCAATAGAACCAGCGCGCTTAATTGCAGAGCCTAAATTGCAAGGCCATGTGCTAGTTTTACCGACTCAATTTGGTGAGGTCAGCGTTACCATAAGCGAGTTTGGTTTACGTTTAAATGCAGGCATAACGCAAGACCACGCGTTTAATATACTCAGCGCCACTCCTACTAATTTACCGCTATTACTTAATACATTAGGCCAAGGCTTTGAAGCAACAGCCGGTGAGTACCGTTTAGAATTTTACAGCGACCCATTTCATTTTAAGCTTTATAAAAACGACAAATTAGTACAGCAATCAGCAACCGATGGCCACTTTGTACGCCAGCATCGTTTACCGCCACTGGCTAAAACTGATCACGGCTGGATTTTAAGCCTGGAGCTTAATTACGACGAAGCCGTATATGGCCTTGGTGAAAAGTGGGGCAAGCTTGATAAACGCGGCCAACTTATTCGTTCATACAATCACGATGCACTGGGCGTAAATGCCGAAAAATCATATAAAAATACCCCATACGCTTGGAGCCCAGAGGGCTGGAACTTATTTGTACACACGCCAGCGCCTGTTACCCATGGCGTAGGTTACGCACTTTGGTCGCAACGTGCTTATGTGTGTTTAGTTGAAGACGACGCACTTGATGTATTTTTATACCAAGAGCAAACGCCTGCACAAAGTATTAATCACTACTGCGAGCTAACTGGTTTTGCACCGGTACCACCGCAGTGGAGCTTTGGCGTTATTTTATCAAAAGCGTACTACAAAAATGCTGATGAGCTATTAAGTGTTGCCCGCGAAGTACGTGCTAAAAATATGCCGTGTGATGTAATTACCCTTGATGGCCGAGCATGGCAAGACACCGACACCCGCTTTGCTTTTGAATGGGACCCAACACGTTACGCCGACCCAAAACCTGTGCTTGATGAACTAAAAGCCATGGATTTTAAAATTTGTGTGTGGGAATACCCGATGATCTCGGTAAACAACCCATTATTTGCTAAAGCGGCCGAGAACGGCTGGCTAATAAAAGACAAGCGCACAGGTAAAGCGTATCAATACGAGTGGGATTTAAGCCCCTTTGGCGAAGTGCTTACGCCATTGCCGGAGTCGGGTATTTTAGATTTTACTCACCCCGACGCTTACGAATACTGGCTCGAATCGCACAAGCCATTATTTGAGCTTGGCGTAGATATGATAAAAGCAGACTTTGGCGAACAGCTAGAAGACGAAAACATGGTATCGCACAGTGGCGACAGCGGCATTAGACTGCATAATGTTTATAGCATGCTGTACAACCGCTGTGTTTATGAAGCTGCCGAAAAGTACTGTAAAACAGGCCCTTTTTTGTTTAGCCGCTCAGCGTGGACGGGTAGCCAACGATTCCCTGCACAATGGGGCGGCGATCCACAAGCCGATTGGCAAGGCTTAGCAGCAAGTATTCGCGGCAGCTTAGCGTGGGGCATGTCGGGCGGGCCATTTTTTGCAACCGATATTGGTGGTTTTTATAAAGATACGCGCGATGCAGAGCTTTATGTACGCTGGGCGCAAGCGTCGGTATTTAGTGCGCACATGCGTTTACATGGTATTGGCCCACGCGAACCGTGGTCTTACACCGAGCAAGCAAGTGACGCGGTGTTTGCAGCGCTTAAATTGCGTTATCAGTTAATTCCATATTTACAAACATGTGCAGAGCAAGCGCAGCAAACAGGGTTGCCTATTCAGCGCGCTATGGCACTGGCATTTCCTGATGATTTATTAGCACATAGTTTTGATCAGCAATTTATGTGCGGCGAAAAACTCCTTGTTGTGCCATGCGTTGTACCAAACGGTAAAGTGAAGTTTTATTTACCGCAAGGGAAATGGTTGAGCTTTCCTGATGGGCAGGCATACCAAGGCGGAAAGTATTACGAAGACACGCTTGAGCTTACACAAATGGCCGTATTTGTTCGTAAAGGCGATACGCTATTGCTAGGCCCAGATGTTCAACACACAGAGCAAGACATGAGCCAGTTAACTGCGTGGCCAAATTAAAAACTCGTTTGAAAACACACACAACACACATAATAATAAAGATATTAGCTTACTTTTTAACGAGTTAAGTAAGCTTAAAGGAACACAGTATGGAAGGTATGAACATTACCATGACACTGCTATCGTGCTTGGCGTTTATGGCGCTGGTGGGATATATCTCGTACCAAAAAACCAAAGGGGAAGTTAACACCCAAGACGGTTACTTTTTAGCGGGCCGTGGTTTAACAGGTACATTTATAGCAGGGTCGATGATCCTCACTAATTTATCGGCCGAGCAACTTATTGGCCTTAATGGCTCAGCGTATGGTTACAACCTTAGTTCAATGGCATGGGAAGTAACCGCAGGTATTTCTACCATTATTATGGCGCTGATCTTTTTACCGCGCTATTTAGCTGGGGCATTTTCTACCTTACCCGAGTTTTTACGAGATCGTTTTGACGATACCGTACGCCGCATGACCGTGATCTTATTCATGGTCGGATACTGCTTTATTACTATTCCTTCGGTTTTGTACTCAGGATCCATCGCCGTGCTTAGGCTATTTGATGTACCCGCCTTATTAGACATGAGTTATCAAGCAAGCCTTATTGTTACCATTATTATTGTCGGCTCTGTGGGCGCTATATACGCGGTATTTGGCGGTTTAAAGGCGGTTGCCGTATCCGATACTATTAACGGTGTTGGGTTACTTATTATTGGTATTTTAGTGCCAACGCTTGGGCTTATTGCGCTTGGCGATGGCAGCTTTGCTGATGGTTTAAGTACTTTAGTAAATACCGATACCGAAAAGCTTAATGCTATTGGTAGCGAGGATGATCCCGTGCCATTTGGCACTATTTTTACCGGTATGATCCTCGCTAATTTATTTTATTGGGGTACAAATCAGTACGTGATCCAGCGTACATTAGGTGCTAAAAACTTAGTTGAAGGGCAAAAAGGGGTATTGTTTTCAGGGTACTTTAAAGTACTAGTCCCCTTTATGATGATGATCCCTGGGGTTATTGCATACCATCTTTATAAGCACGAAAGCCTACAAACTATTGATTTAGCCTACCCACACTTAGTGAAAGATGTACTTCCTCAGTACTTATCAGGGTTCTTTTTAGCAGTATTGTTAGGTGCGGTATTTAGCTCGTTTAATTCACTACTAAATAGCGCCGCAACGCTGTTTTGTTTAGATGTTTATAAACCCATGAAAAAAGACAAAGTAAGCGACGAAAAGCTCATTAAAGTGGCCAAAATAACCAGTATTGTTATTGCTGTTTTGTCGTTTATAACCGCGCCATTACTCATGTTTGCACCCGAAGGCTTATGGCACATTATTCGTGTATTTACCGGTTTTTATAACATTCCGGTCATCACAATTGTGTTAGTGGGTTTATTTACTCGTAAAGTGCCTGCATTGGGCGCTAAAGTGGCGATTATTTTTCATGTTATTGCCTACACGCTACTTAAATTTGTGTGGGATGTTGATATTAACTTTATCCATATTTACGCCATTTTATTCTTTATTGAATTGGCAATAATGCTAGGAATTGGTTACTACAAGCCACTTGCAAAACCGTGGCAATTTACCCGCAAAGCCGAAGTAAACTTAAGCCCTTGGAAATACGCACTGCCGTGCGCCATTGTATTGGTTAGCTTAATAGTGAGCTTATATATTGTGTTTTCTCCTTTAGGCCTAGTTGGCGGTACCAGTGTTTATTTTGTGCCTAGCCTAATTACTGTTTGGACATTAGCTGCATTGTTTAGCTGGTGGAGCGTGCGTCGTTGGCATGTGCGATACGAAAACAGCCTCGCCCATATAGGTGTCACAAAGGCCGCATAAACACAGGTTATAACCACTATACGTGATTTTAAATCACATTTTATTCACATAATGTTTGCATTACGAAGTTTGATTGTTTAAATTTGTAGCTCTTATATAAGATATAAGAGCTGGTAAGGAAAATACTTAACACACACTGTCACCGTAATTTAGCAAACCATACAATTGCTAGCGCGGTACCACACAGCACACACGCACAATATGGAGAATGACATGAGAGCTAAAAAGTCTATCTTAAGCTTGGCTGTCTCGTTAGCAATGACAACTGGTTTAGCTGTTAGCGCGCAAGTTAATGCTGCGCAAGAACAAGCAAATCAAACGCAAGCGGAACAAGAACAGCAAAATAATAAAAACGATTCATTTGAAAAAATAGTGGTGACATCGCAAAAGCGCACGCAAAGCTTAAACGAAGTGCCGGTTGCCGTATCGGTGCTAAATAGCGATCAAATTAATTCAGCGTTTGCTAATAATATGGAAGGTTTACAATCGCTTGTGCCGTCTGTGAGCTTTAGAAAAGGCACCACAACCCGTAACTCGGCGCTCACCGTGCGTGGTATTGGTACAATTTCATTTAGTATTGCTGCCGAGCCAAGTGTGGCAACGGTTGTTGATGGCGTAGTACTTGGTCGCTCTGGTCAAGCTTTTGCTGATTTATATGATGTAGACCGTATTGAAGTACTGCGCGGCCCACAAGGCACACTATTTGGTAAAAATGCCTCGGCTGGTGTGGTAAATATCACAACAAAAGATCCGTCTTACGACACTACCGGCAGTATAGAAACCTCGTTTTATCAAGACAACGAATACCGCTTTAAAGGCGTTGTAAGTGGCGGCCTAAGCGACGACTTAGCAGCAAGCTTAACCGTATTTAAAGGTAAGTTTGATGGTTACATAGATAACGTATATAACAACGAAAAAGTAAACGGCTACGACCGTGAAGGTGCGCGTGCTGTATTTAAATACGAACCAACCGACGACCTAAACGTTAAATTTATTGCAGAATACTACAACGCCGATGACGACTGTTGTGCCGATTTAGAAGCCCTACCAAGTGGCCGTAATCCTGATTCAAAAGCGGCGCCAAACAGTAACGGTATTGTTGATGGCGTTGCTGACATAGACCTAGATCAGCGTAAAGTTGACCACGACTATGAGTCGCGCACAATAGATAAACACAGCGCGTTTTCAGTACAAGTTGATAAAACCATTGGCGACCACACGTATACGTCAATTACTGCACAGCGCTCGTGGGATAACACCGAGTTTCGTGAAGGTGATTTTACCTCTATTGCCGGCGACAGCAATCAACCCGTATTTGGTGTGCCATTTCAGTTACATGATATTGGTGAGCAACAATGGGATCAGTTTTCACAAGAGTTTCGTGTAACGTCTAACCTAAGTGGGGCATTTAACTACGTGGCTGGTTTATTTTACTGGAACATGGACTCACAACGTAACTTTACTCGCGATGCCAGTTGCCAAAATAACGCAGGCCAGTTAGATAGCGCCATGGCGTTTTACGCGCAAAATAACTTGTCGGGTGCAGAGCTAGACGCAGCGCTTGCCGATTTAGATGGCTACGCACAGGGCTTAGGCGTTAGCTGTAATGCGAACGACATTGTGTCGGCTACTGCATACATGAGTACAGAGTTTAATAACTGGGCAGCCTTTGCCGATGGTACTTATGAGTTATCTGACGATTTAACCATGCTATTTGGCCTGCGTTATACCGATGACGAAGTATCGTACACGCACCGCCGTGTCAGCAATGATGTATATGGCCGTCGTGGTGTAGGTGTACGCCCTGCAACATTAAATACTGACGAGCAGGGTAAAGCTGAAGAAACTAACGTATCGGGCCGTTTAGGTATGCAATACGATTTAGGCGATGGCCAAATGGTATACGGTACTTACTCGCAAGGTTACAAAGGGCCTGGCTTTAATATTTACTACAACTTTAACCCTGACAACGACGGTCGTGAAATAGCGCCGGAAGAGTCTGACGCGTTTGAACTTGGCTATAAGTATGCAAGCAGCGATTTTGTGTTTAACTTTGCAGTATTTAAAACCGAAATTGAAGGCTTCCAAGCAAACAACTTTGATTGTTCAGACGGCACCTGTATTACTCGCTTAACAAACGCAGGCGACGTAAGCACACAAGGTGCAGAAGTTGACTTTATGTGGGCCGCAACCGATGCGCTTACGCTAACCGGTGGTATTGCTTATATTAAAGCCGAAATTGATGAATTTAATTGTCCGCCAGAAGTGGCCGCAGGCTCGTGTACTGACCGCTCAGGGCTAGATGTTCCATTTTCGCCAGACTTAAAGTACTCATTAAGCGCTGACTACTTTATTGAAACCGAACACGGCTTTAACGTGCACGTAAATGGCTCGTACATATACACTGACGAGCAATACTCTGACCTACCTAATAATGTAGGCGAGTTTAACCCAGCAGCCTTATTACCAGATTACGGTATTTTAAATGCAAGCGTAGGTTTATCGTTTAAAGACGATGCCTTTAGAGTATCGCTTATTGCTAAAAACCTAACAGACGAAAGCTATGCAACAACCTACAGTGGCGATAATTTCCGTTACCAAATACCGCGTGATGCAGAGCGCTACTTTGGTGTGTCGTTTAAGGCGCGCTTTTAATAGTTAAAAAATTTTCCCTTGTATAACAACAAGCGTAGCGTTAAACCGCTGCGCTTTTTTGTGTCTTATTTTTGTAAATCTTTGGTCACTTTTTCTTCATTAAAACGTCCTTTATTAGTCATATGTATTTTCTATAGTGCAGCGGTTACTTATTTGAGGTTTTAGCTTCAAGCAAAAATAACCACTACATAATGGGAATAATAAAGGATGAAAATTAAAAAAGTCGCTGCGGCGGTTGGGCTAACATTTATGTTAAGCGCTGCAAGTCATGCCAATGTATTACCACAAAGCCAAACAGACAATAACTGGTATACAAACGCACAAACTACGTTAGCTACTAAAAATACTCAGGCACAAAGTGCACAAGTTACAAAAGCAAAAAACGTAATTTTATTTGTGGGTGACGGCATGGGTATTTCTACCCTAACGGCAGCACGTATTTTAAAAGGCCAACGAGCAGGCAACCCAGGTGAAGAAGGCTATTTAAGCTTTGAAGAGTTCCCGTATTCTGCGCAAGTTAAAACGTATAACGTAGATGCGCAAACGCCGGATTCTGCAGGCACAATGACCGCAATGATCTCAGGTGTTAAAACTGATGTAGGCGTAATTGGTGTAGACGAAGACATTGAGCGCGGTGTGTGTTCAACTGTATCGGGTAACGAGCTTTTAACAGCCACAGAGCTTGCCGAGATTAAAGGCCTAGCAACCGGTGTTATTTCAACAGCGCGTATTACCCATGCAACGCCAGCGGCCACGTATGCTAAATCGGCAGACCGTAACTGGGAAGATATTTCAGATATGCCAGAAGGGTCAGAAGCCTGTGAAGATATTGCATCTCAACTAGTTAACTTTGAAAAAAACCTAGAAGCGCGCTTTTTAGGTACCGACGTGGACGGCCTTGATTTTGTAATGGGCGGCGGTCGTCGTCATTTTTTACCAAAAGATGCTGCGGCTAATTCAAGCGATGCAACAAGCGCCGTTGAAGGCGATCGTACCGATGAGCGTAACCTTGTCACTGAGTGGCAAACACAATATCCAAATGCAACATACGTCATGGACCAAGCTGGGTTTGACGCTATTGCCGATGACGCTACGAAAGTATTTGGCTTATTTAACGAATCGCACATGCAATACGAAGCTGACCGAGCAAACGACGTAGCAGGCGAGCCGTCACTTAGTGAAATGACCACAAAAGCAATCGATGTGCTGGGTAAAAACGACAATGGCTTTTTCTTAACGGTTGAGTCGGGCCGTATTGACCATGCGCACCACGCAGGCAATGCTTACAACGCACTTAACGATACCATTGAATTTGCCAATGCAGTTCAAGCAGCAATCGATAATACCAACCCAGAAGAAACCCTTATTTTAGTGACTGCCGATCACAGCCACGTATTTACTATTGCTGGTTACCCTAAGCGCGGTAACCCAATTTTAGGTCAAGTAGTGGCCGTAGGCCAAACAGCGCCAAGCCTTGCTGCCGATGACATGCCATACACTACAGTAGGTTATGCAAATGGTTTAGGTTTTAGAGACCTAGGTGATGAAACAAACGCTGATGCAACCTACTTAAGCGGCCCAGTAGCTGGGCGCGTTGAGTTAAATGGTGTTGATACAACAACCCCAGGTTTTCACCAAGAAACAACCGTGCCACTCGGTTCTGAAACACATGCCGGTGAAGATATTTCACTGCATGCTAAAGGCCCAGGTGCACAACTTGCTCAAGGCGTTATTGAGCAAAACGTTGTATTTCATCTAATTAACCAAGCTCTTGAATTAACTCAGCAATAATGGCGGCGAACATGAAAAAATTAACAGTACTTTCTTTAGCAGTAATGGTCGCGCTAGCGGGTTGTTCAAGTGATGACGATAAAAGTGATAACAACATTATCGCAGTAGACAACGCCATAGCCGTGGGCTCAGCGCAATGTATTAATGGCGGTGTAGAAACCCAAGTGGGCGTAGATACAAACGAAAATGGTGTACTCGATAGCGACGAAGTTAACTCATCTAACCTCGTGTGTAATGCGCCGGCAACGTCGCTAACTACTGAGCAATTAGTTAACCTTACAGGTAATGCCTGGTATAGCGACGCGCAAACAAAGTTATCAGCAACACAGCAAGCTAATACCGAGGCGGTTACAGAGTCGGGCAAGGCTAAAAATGTTATTTTATTTGTTGGCGACGGTATGGGTATTTCTACCGTTACGGCTGCACGTATTTTAGCGGGCCAGCTTGAAGGCGGTATGGGTGAAGACTACCAACTTAGTTTTGAAACCATGCCTTACTCAGGCTTTGTTAAAACGTACAACGTAGATGCACAAACACCTGATTCAGCAGGCACAATGACGGCGATGGTGTCAGGTGTTAAAACTGATGTGGGCGTAATCGGTGTAGACGAAGACATTGAGCGCGGTGTTTGTTCAACCGTTGCAGGTAATGAGCTGGTCACCTCGCTTGAGCTTGCTGAAATAGCAGGTAAAGCAACAGGCCTTATTTCTACGGCGCGTATTACTCACGCAACACCCGCGGCAACGTATGCGAAGTCGGCTGATCGTAACTGGGAAGATAACTCTGATATGCCAGCAGGTTCAGACGCATGTGAAGACATTGCATCGCAACTTGTTAACTTTGAAGCTAACCTAGAAGCACGCTTTGCAGGCATTGATGTAGATGGTATTGACGTAGTAATGGGTGGCGGTCGTCGTCACTTTTTACCAAAAGATGCCGCGGCTAATTCAAGCGATGCAATCAGCGCAGTTGAAGGGGATCGTACCGATGGCCGTAACTTAGTAACCGAGTGGCAAGCTACTTATCCTAATGGCAACTACGTAATGGACCAAACAGGGTTTGATGCAATTAGCGACGATGCTACAAAGGTGTTTGGTTTATTTAACGAATCTCACATGCAATACGAAGCAGACCGTGCAAACGATGTAGCGGGCGAGCCTTCGCTTTCACAAATGACTGAAAAAGCAATCAACGTGCTTAACAACAACGAAAACGGCTTTTTCTTATCGGTAGAGGCCGGGCGAATAGATCACGCACACCACGCAGGCAATGCATACAACGCGCTTAACGACACCATTGAATTTGCTAAAGCCGTTAAAGCCGCTATGGACAGCACTAACCCAGAAGAAACGCTAATAGTAGTAACTGCCGATCACAGCCATGTATTTACTATTGCAGGCTACCCAAAACGTGGTAACCCAATATTAGGTAAAGTGGTTGCAGTTGGCCAAACCGAGCCAAGCCTTGCAGCCGACGACATGCCATATACTACAGTAGGTTACACCAATGGTTTAGGCTACAGAGACTTAGGCGATGAAACCAATGCCGACGCTTCTTACTTAGCTGCACCGGTTACAGGGCGTGTTGATTTAACAAATGTTGATACAACCACACCGGGCTTTCACCAAGAGTCGTTAGTACCACTTAGTTCAGAAACCCACGCGGGTGAAGATGTAGGTGTTTACGCAATGGGCCCAGGTGCACATTTAGTAACAGGCACAAACGAGCAAAGCTTTTTATTCCATGTAATGGACTTTGCCGCAGACCTAGTTAAAACAGCCGATGAAACAGTGGCTCAGTAAATAGAGCCAATTAAAAGCCCGCATTATTTTGCGGGCTTTTTTATGTCATAAAAATGCCATTGTTAGTGGTTATGTTATGGCAATAACAGTGACGTTAAATATAGAGAGCACCATGAAAACAGCATTATCATTACTCGCAACCATGTTGGTTGCCACACTAACAAGCGCCAGCGCAGTTGCCACTCAGTGCAACCTAAATAGCCAGTATTTAAAAGCCGACTACACAATTACCAACACCCACAAAAATAAGCAAAGTAGTCAGGTACTTACACTTTGGCGTAATAACCAGCAAGTCGCACATCAAAGCGATGTTACTACTGAGCTGTGGCAACATTTAGCTAATAAACAAATTCGTCCAATACGTTATTTTAATGCCCAACAACGCGGTATTGAGTATCAGCCATCGGAAGTGCGCGGCGTACAAAATTGGAGTGCTAAAAATCAGCTGGTGGATAATCACTTAATTAAAAAAATGACCCTTACAAAAACGCAAGGCACAGGCTGTGATGAGGTAAAAAACTACACCTACCAAGAGGGTGAAAATACCTACACACTTGCTTTTTATAGCCAAACCCAGCTTGTTAAATCTTTTAGTGTAAATAACACAAAAAACCAAGCAATCACGTTACTAAGCTTAAATGACGTAAGCTACAACAAGCAGCAAATTACTTCGCAATTTGCACAGTGGGACCGCTTTCAAACCACCGACTACGCCGACATTGGCGATAACGAAAACGACCCGTTTTTAGCAAAAATGATAAACCTAGGTTTTATAGAGCACGGTGCAACAGGGTTTTACAACCAGCAAGGTGAAGCGATTCAAGGTGGGCACCACCACTAGGGTTTAGCGTTTTTAAATGTAGTAGCTCATAGCTGAAAGAATGACAGGCGGCTATGAGCTACAAGCTAATATTCAAAAGTAAATTAATTTAAACCATTCCCGTCCAAGCAATATTGCAAACACTTTCCCATTTTTATAAGACACACATCATCAGCTGCATAAGATTTATAGTTGGTAATAATTTATACAATTTGATAATAATATGGTTCTTACGATGGAAATGTTTTCTCAAATACGGTCAAGCAAAGTTGCTAAACTAACTACTAAATTGAGGCCTTATGCTTACTTGTGTTTATTGTAATAAATCTAAATTTTCTTCAGGTAAAGGCTCCAAGGAGCACGCAATTTTATCGTCTTTAGGTGGTAGGAAGTTATCTCAGAATATTTGTTGTGAAGAGTGTAATAACCGTTTAGGGAAAAGTATAGATGATGGGCTATCTAATAAATTAAGCCCTATTTCTACGCTATTAAATATAAAAACGGGTAGAAATAAGAGTGCACCAACTCAAATTAATGCTATTGAATTAAATAGTGAGTTCTATAACTTGCAGCCTTCAGGAGAAATGACTCGGAATGGGGTTCAACAAGAGTTTACTAAATTGGATGGAGTTACATCATTTCGTATAGTTGCTAACAACAAAGAGCAAGCTATGAGGGTTCTCGAGGGAAAGTTAAAATCTCAAAATAAATCACTCAAAGACGTAAAAGACGAAACTATCACAAAGGTAAGTCAATATGGGGCTCAGATAAGTTTTACTATTTCATTTACTGAAAATGATTTACGCTCTATCGCTAAAATGGCTCTTACGATGTTAGCGACAAAAGTTTCACCACAACGGTTGCGTGATAAAGCTTTTTTTAATGTAGTAAATTACATTAATGGCGGTAATGAGGATGGTATTGCACTTAATGATACTAATACCGAATTTCCCTCAGAGCATAAAGTATCAGATGCTAACCACCGTATATTTATCTATGCTTCAAAAGAAGAGAATATATGTATAGCGTTAGTTGAATTGTATGGTGGCTTTAGGTTTAGTGTATTACTTTCTAAAGAGTGGCATGGTCCAAGTATAGCTTGCTGTTATGTTATTGATCCAATTACAACTGAAAAATTGGATTATGATGTTTCTGAAAGAACTAATCTAAGCTTCATACTTATGAATCGAGGATGCTACCAAGAAAAAGCTATTCAACAACTTGAGCCTCTTTTAAATTTTATAGACAATTTAGATTTACAAAGGGAAGAAGCTAAAATTTTGGAGAAGCTTAATTCAAATTGTAATGATGAGGATATAAAAGCTATAGCGGCGGAGTTAACTCAACTGTATATGAATAGAGCTTTGAACAAGTACTGGAAGGTGGATTAAAAAAGCTAAGTAAACAGCTGAATATTACTGACAATAATTGGCACTTTAATCTGGGCTTCTGGAGCTTTTTTAAATTCGTTTATATGATCATTACACACCATAAAAATTTATCGCATTGTCTAAGGTAATATAGCCATCTGCTAACAATACAAACACAGCCGCCTGACACTACTCCAAATGAGCATCATCAGGCTTTTTAGGTTTATCAGCGAGTTCTGTTAGGCCGTCTTCACAGTCGCCGCTATCGCAGGTATTTAAATCGCTTTGTGCTTGCCTGTCTTGTTGTAATACTTGCTTTAAATCTTCCATACGTTGGCGAACGGCTACGCCGTAGCTGGCATCGTCACCCCATAGTTCGGCAAGTTGTACAACTGCAGCGCGATCGTGTTCTCTAAACAGCTTACCGGCGCGCTCGGCGTCTTGCTTGTTGTTTCCAAGTAGCTCGAGTGCTTCTACGGCTAAATTAATAGCTGAGTCGACGGTTTCGCGGTTAAAGGCATCTACTTTTAAATTAAGTAATTTGTAAGCGTGGCGACGGTCTATTGCGCGGGCAACAATTTTTAATTGTGGGTAGTTTTTGTGGGCAAGCTCAATTATTTCAATGGTTTTGTCTGGGTCATCAATGGCAACAACCAGCATTTGTGCGGTATGAGCGCCTGCGGCTTCAAGGAGTTCTTGGCGGGCGGCGTCACCATAAAATACGGTATTACCAAAGCGGCGTAGTAATTCTATTTGGCTGGGGCTGTGATCGAGTACTGTTATTTCGTAGCCCTGGGCGTGTAATAAACGGCCCATAATTTGTCCAAACCGTCCGTAGCCCGCAATAATAACGTGTTTAGCTGTGCTAATTTGCTCTGGCTTGTCGAACTCTGGCGCACTGGTATGGCTGCGCTTTTCGAGTTGTTCGTACATCATTAACAACAGCGGCGCTACTAACATGGATACGGCGACGACCAGGGTTACTAAGCTTGTTTGTTCTGGTGTTAAAATGGCTAGTGTTGTGGTTACGCTTAATAATACAAAGGCAAACTCGCCGCCTTGTGCAAGGGCTAATGCAAATAGTAAGCGCTGTTTTTTACTGATGTTAAAGGTAATGGCAAGGGCATATAAAATACAGGCTTTTACCACAATAAGTAATGCAACAAGTGCGATAACAGTTGAAAACTCACTAGCCAATAACTCAAAGTTAATAGAGGCACCTACGGTTATAAAAAATAACCCTAAAAGTAGGCCTTTAAAGGGCTCTATATCGGCTTCGAGCTCATGCCTAAATTCACTTTCGGCAAGGACTACCCCTGCTAAAAACGTTCCTAATGCTGGTGAAAGCCCAATACTTTGCATAACAAGAGCAATAGCCACCACTAAAAATAGCGCAAAAATAGTAAATATTTCACGCATGTGAGTTTTAGCTATGTATCTAAATAATGGGGCTGATACGTATTTACCACCGGCAATAATGGCTGCGATCACGCCTACTGATACAGCAACTTGTTGCCATACTGGCCAGTTGGCAATAATAGAATGGCTGATTTCTTTAGAGCTACTTGGTGGAGCAAAGGCAAGCAATGGCAGCAGTGCCAAAATAGGAATAATGGCTATGTCTTGAAATAATAAAACTGAGAATGCATTTTGGCCGGCTTCGCGCTTTAGCCAGCCTTTTTCTTCAAGGCTTTGCAGTACAATAGCGGTTGACGATAACGCGAGCATTAAACCAATAGCGAGTGCGGTTTGCCAAGGCATGGTAAAAAACCAAAAGCAAAACGCAAAAATAACGGCGGCGGTTAGCACGACTTGCAGGCCACCGAGTCCTAAAATTGAGTGGCGAAGCTTCCATAAGCGGGAAGGTTGCAGTTCAAGGCCAACTAAAAATAGCATCATCACTACGCCAAATTCGGCAAAGTGCATGACATCGGTTTGATCGCCCACTACCCCTAATGCATATGGGCCTATCAAAATGCCTGCAATTAAATAACCTAGCACAGAGCCAAGTCCAAGTCGTTTTGCTATGGGAACTGCAACAATGGCAGCAGCTAAGTAAATTAAAGCTATTTCTAACACGTGCTTACCTTATTAACGTTGAGATAAATAGCATGGCTTAGGTGCGTATAAAATACAATGAGTTATGTGGATATATGCTGTTATTTGTTGTGTGCGTTTTAAAAACGCACACAACAAGGCTAAATATTACATATGTTTATAATAGCTGATCTTGGATCGTCAGACGCTGAATAAAAAATAGTAATAGGCCAATTATAAGTGTTCTCAACGTTGCTTTCGGTTACCGTCACCTCAAATTTAGCAGTTGCTGGTAGGTCTATAAGCAGTTCGCTATCTAGGTAGGTGCTTCCTGATTTTTGCAAAACGAGTGCCTGAGTTTGGTTAAATTGATATTCAAAACGTGCAGAGGCTAGCAGTGTTTCGGTCATGTTAAAGTTTACGTTAATGGTATCTGGCCCGGTAAACTCAGGGCATACAAATACGGTAACTTCTACGCTTTGAAATACGGGTAAACTGTTTTGTTCTAAGTCTATCGTAAAGTTATTTTGGGTAATTGCGGGAGAGTTATAGATGGCATTAGCAAGGCGCGGATCGGTGCTGGTTATAGTAATGTTTTCACCTTCAGCTAAGTTAAGTGTTTCGTTAAACTGACCTGCGCTATTTGTGGTGTACGGCACATTGTTAATTGTGAGTTTGGCATTACTAATTGCGGTTCGTTGCACGTTGGTAATTTGCCCTTTTATGTTGCCCGTTATTTGCGATGAATCAGTCGCTGTAACTGTAAATTGAATGCTAGCTTGGTAGTTGTCGGCATCAGTCACCGTGAGCGTTAAGGTGTAGTTACCAGTTAGATCAGGTGTTAATTCGGTTATGTTTTGGTTGGTGCTACTTAAATTAGCAGATGAATCTGTTGGTGTAGACAGCTCCCATTCATAGCTAAGCGCGGTCCCCTCTGGGTCATAGCTTTGGCTTGCATCAAAGGTAACTGTACTACCAACGGTGCTATAACGGACTAGCTCACCGGTATACATAATAACGGGCTGGGCATTTTGCGTAACATTAATAGTGAGTGTTTGCGTGTCTGAAAACTGCTCGCCATCATTGGTTTTAAGTGAAACAACAACTTGCCCTTCCGTCGGCGCACTAAGTGTGGGCGCTGAGCTACTTGTACTGCTTAATACAGCTTGATTTGACGACGAAACTATTTCCCAATGGTAACTTAAAACGGCGCCTTCAGGGTCGTAACTGGCTGAGGCATCTAAGATAGCTTGCTCGTCAACACTAATTGAAGGTTTGTAACTTACTAAGGTAACTGGTTTTTTATTATCCTTTGCATGCAGCACCGAGGTTGCTTGTGGTGAGCTGAGTTCACCGTCAGATACAACTAGGGTAACGACGTAATCGCCTTCGACATCAGCATTAAGCGAAGGAGTAGGCGATGTATTTTGCTGTAATTGCGCAGTGCTGTTTTCAGGCTTTGCTTGCAGTTGCCAATTATAAGTTAGTGGATCGTTATCGGGGTCGCTACATTGCAGGCATTGTAGGGTAGTTAATGTATTTAAGGTTATGTCTGTTTGTTCTGTAAGAACAGCAATAGGCGCTTTGTTTTCGGTGGCAACGGTTAGGGTTACTTGTGCGGTATCACTTAGGCTACCTTCATCGGTTACGCTAAGGGAGATTATGTAATCACCTAACTCATTCGATGCAAAGCCTGCATTTTTGGCAATTGCATCAGATAAACTTGGAACGCTGTTCTCAGGCTTAGAGGTGATTGCCCATTGATAACTTAGCGTGTCGTTTGTATCCGGATCGGTACTTTGTTCACCATTTAGCGTTACGAGTTGGTTGGGTGAAAGTGTACTGTTTTGAACCGAAATCACGGCATTTGGCGCAGAATTTACAGTAAGCTGCTCACTTTTTATAAGTACGTTACTGCTGGCAGTATCGCCAACTGAGTTAGTAATAGTTAATTTAACGCTATACTCGCCTACTTTATCGGCAATAAATTGGCTGTTAACTCGGGTGCTGTTTTCAAGCTGTGTGGTGCTTGATGTCGGTTTGTTGGTAAATTGCCATTGGTAGCTATTAATTACCGCATTAGTAGCGGTGCTTTGTGCTGCTGTTAATCTAACTACATCACCTTGTTTTACGGTTTGTGTGCTGCCTGCGTTTGCAATGAGCTGTGCGTTTGAGGTAACGGTAATTTGTTTGCTTACTACAGAGCTTGAAATTTTGCCGTCGCTTACTACAAGTTCTAACGTGTAGTCTTGCGCCTTCGATACCGAAAATTCAACAGTGCGTTGGTTGTTGGTATTAAGTGATATGTTTTGTTGATTATCTGTGCTACTGAGTTGCCACTGGTACGTGAGTGTATCGCCGTCAGGATCGCTACTATTTTCTGCACTAAAAATAATGGGTGTATTGATTTTATATTCTGATTGTTCAGTACTTATAACAGCCACGGGTTGCGCATTTGTGCTGACAGGAGGAGTGACTTGCTTTGTGTCAGAACTACCTGAGCCACAAGCAGCCAATGTAAACAAAGTGGGTAATATAACTAAAAGTGTCCGTTTCATATTAATATCCTTATAAAGTTGATATTAATATGTACCCAAAATGGATATAAATCAAAAAATAAAAACAAACTTTTGTAGTTACTGTTAGGCGCTATGCAGTTATTTGGGTTTTAGTTGCTGATTTAGTTAAATAAACGCATTTACTATGAGTCAAAAAATTAATCAAAATTCCGCTTAAGTGACCGTATTACTGTTATGGTATCGTTTATATAACGGGCCGTATTTTTATTACAGGAATAACCTTTCTTTTATGATTTCGCTAAATAATGTGTTTTTTACACGCCAAGATGGTGGCACAAAACGACAAATAATTAATGATTTATCGTTAACTATTTTACCCGCTGCACACATTGCTTTACTGGGCGATAGTGGCTCGGGCAAAACAACATTATTAAATTTATTAGCCGGTTTACTGTCTCCTGATGCAGGAACTATTTCGGTTAATGAGCAAAAAATTAGTGAATTGACTGCCAGTGAGCTTGCGCTTTATAGGCGTAAAATAGGGATTATTTTTCAGCATTATCAATTACTCAGCCCGTTAAATGTAAAAGACAACATGTGCTTTCAAGCAAGGCTTAATGGGTTATCGCCGAGCGACGATGAAGTAAATACAATGGCTAAAAAGCTAGGCTTAGAAAATAAGCTAACAGCGATGCCTGAACAGCTATCGGGTGGTGAGCAGCAACGAGTAGGAATAGGCCGTGCGCTATTAAATAAGCCTAAGCTACTATTGGCTGATGAACCGACCGGCAACCTTGATGCCGCTCGCTCACTCGATATCGTTACGCTATTAAAAAGCTTGTGTGAAGAAGAGCAAATAATACTAATTATGGTCACTCATAGTCAGCAATTGGCTAATCAATTTACTACGCAACTATTTTTAAAAGATGGCCAAATTAATGGCTGAACTTAAACTTATATTAATAACGTATATGCAGTTTTATCGCCGTCATGTAGGGCTGTTATTACTGTTTTTTATTGGTTTTAGTTTAGGTGCGGCGTTACTTACTGCAATACAAGGTTTAAACCTTGAGGCCGGTAAGCGCTATCAACAAACCACAGCACTAATTGCAAACCCCGTGACGCATTTTATACGCCCTGTATTAGGTGAAAACAGGTTGCCCAACAGTATGTGGTCGCGCATTAGGGCCGCTGGTTTTACGCAGGTTCAACCCGTTTTAGAAGGTGTAATTGAAACCGATAAGCAGCAAAAGCTCGCACTTAGAGGTGTCAATTTATTGCAATGGCTTACACAAAATACCGACAGCTCAGCATCAGCATCAATAGCAAACAATAGTTACTCCGGTTTTGAACAGCTACTAAATACTGTTTATATCGATCCTAAATTAATGCAGCGGCTAAATTTAAAAAACAGCCGTATTAATATAAAAATGGGCAATGCCACCCGCGCTTTACCGGTAAGTGAACTGCAAGGTTTAGGCATGACCATGCTGGTGGACATTAGCCTTGCTGATAAATTACTGCGTGCAAATGGGGTGATCAGTTACTTTGAAGTAAGTGGTTTAAATAGTAAACAAGCAGCTAAGTTAAACGCATTGCTAGGCGAGCAAGCACGCCTTGAAGCTGCGCAAGAGCAAGCTTTTGACGCGCTATCGGAGGCGTTTTTCTTTAATTTACAAGCGCTGGCATTGTTGGGTTATGTGGTAGGTGCGTTTTTAAGCTTTAACGCAATTAAGCTGGCATATAATGCGCGCGCTCACTTACAGCAGCAAATGTGGGTGTTGGGGTGTCAGCGGTCGGCGTTAATTAAGGCGCTGGCTATTGAATTAACGTTGCTTAGTTTTTTTGCGGCTGTGTTAGGTGCGATATTAGGCGCGGCACTAGCAAACGCCTTGGTTATGGATGTATCGGCCACTCTGAGAGGGCTTTACCAACTAGATAGAAGCTTTGTAGTAAACCTTGATAGCAGCATGGTTGCCAGTGGCTTTACACTTAATATTTTTGTTTTGTTAGGATTTTTAGCCAGCCAGTCGGCTCGATTAAGTACTGTTTTAGCGCGTATTAAATGGCCAATGTTAATGCTCGCCATTACAGCAACCAGTTATTTAGCGCTAACGGCAAATACCAAAATGGGCGCCTTGTTGCTGTGTGTTTGTGTGCTACTCCTCTTTTTTGTTATTACGCCACCGGTAGTTAAAGCCGTTTTTAAACTGCCATGGCCAACACAAAACCCCATTATTCAGTGGTTAAAAGCCGATAGCATAGTGCAATTACCCGCATTACTAAGCTCAGTGCTCGCTATTTTAATGGCGATGGGGGCCGCCGTAGGTATGCAAATTATGGTTGGCAGTTTTAGCGACACCTTAGATACACACCTTGAAAAACGCCTAAGCGCCGATTTATACGTAAGGCCCGATCAAAACATTCAAGCGTTAGGGGTTAAGTTGCGTGAACTCCCAGAAGTTGAAAAGGTGGGCGTATATTGGTCAGCTAACAGTGAGCTTAAAACACCTAAAACCATGGTTGCTGTTGATGTTATGGCATTTGGTGCAACGGCCAGTTACAACCAACATCTTACTTTGTTAAACAATAAAGCACCTACATCTACAGTATTTGAAAAAAACAAAAATGGGATTGTGGGTTGCTTAGTGAATGAACCCGCCTTGCTGCAGTACTCGCTTACAGTCGGTGACGTAATAACCCTAAGGCAGCATATTAATACACTAACGTGCCAAGTACGCGCTGCCTATTATGATTACGGCGAGCAAGGTTTAAATGTGGTAGTCACTACAACAGCACTATTAAATAGCAGCTTAAGTTACACCGAGTATGGTTTATCGCTTTGGCTAAAGCCCAATAGTGACGTTGACGCCATAGCCGAATATATTCAAAAACAGCACCAATTAGATAGCCAACAAGTCATTGCTAATCAGCAGTTTAAGCGCTTTGCTAAGCAGTTATTTGGTAAAACTTTTTATGTTACTCAGGCGCTTAATATATTTATTATGCTGATTGCATTGTTTGGTATGTGGGTGAGCTTTTTAACCCTGGGGCGGGGGCAATTGCAGCCTATGGCAGTATTACAAACGTTGGGTGTGACTCAACTGCAATTATTGGGTGCAAAAATATTGCAAGCCGCACTTATTATTTTAGCCACCTTGTTATTGGCTATACCTTTGGGGCTTTGCCTTGGGTGGGTATTATTAACTTACGTAATGCCCATTGCCTTTGGTTGGACCATGGCCATGACCGTTAATTGGCTGCAATTAGGTGGTTTTACTGTGCTTATATTTATTTTAGCCTTATTTGTGAGTGCGTTACCGCTAATAAAATTAACGCGAAGCGCAGTTGCCGATAATGTCGCCAAGTTATAGGACTTACATGAATAGACTAAAAGCAGCCATTATCTTTGTTTTTATTGGCACATTAAGCGTGTGCCAGCCAGAAGTAGAGCAATTAAGTAAAAATAAACAAATGCATAGCGGATTTGCACAGCAATTTGGTGAACCTGTAAATAAACACCAAGGGCTGAGCTTTCCAAGCGACCATGGGGCGCATCATCAGCAAGGTATTGAATGGTGGTACGTTACTGCTAATTTAGAGGCCGATAATGGCGACACCTTTGGTGTGCAATGGACTTTATTTAGGCTCTCTGTTGATGATAAAAACACTGCAACTGAAACGTCGCCATGGTGGAACGGGCAGCTGTATTTTGCTCACTTTGCAATACAATCAGATACCCAGCACCATGCGTTTGAAAAGTATGGTCGCTCGGGGCAAGTTAATATTACTGCGCAGCCATTTGAGGCTCGCTTAGATGATTGGCAGTTAGCAAGTAAAGAGGCAACATTTTTACCGCTTAACTTAAAGGCGCAGCAGGAAAATTACAGTGCTAATTTGGTGCTGGCTAATAGTCCGCTTGTAAAGCATGGCGAGCAAGGTTATAGCCAAAAAACTCACCAAGGGCATGCCTCTTATTATTACAGCTATCCGTTTTTACAAGCCAAAGGCAACATTACATTTGCAGGTGAAACGTATAAAGTAACCGGAGATGCTTGGTTAGACAGAGAGTGGTCTTCGGCGTTAATCGATCCGAGCCAAAATGGGTGGGACTGGTTTAGCATTCAGGCTGATGATAAAAAGCAGGGTGGTTTGATGGCATTTTGTATTCGTAATGGCCAGCAAAGTTATGATTACTGCAGTGCATCGCACATTACTTCCGATGGACAAGTGCGCGCTATAGCAAATAATGACGTGACCTTACAGGTATTAAAAACATCTGAGCTTACAACCCAAACGGCGCAAACAACGCCAAGTAATAAATCCTACCCTATTAAATGGCAGCTTAATGTTGAGGGGTTTGAGCCTATAACCATTGAAGCGCGTAACCCCGATTCACGTAATCAATTGAGTATTCCCTACTGGGAGGGGCGAATTAAAACCCAAGGTGGTTTTAAAGGTAAAGGTTATGCAGAGTTAGTTGGCTATTAGTGGATTATAAAGTTTTTAAAAAGAAATGCACTTAAGCGCATGCTAAGTGCATTTTATTATTTAAAGCTGAGGTGATACAGCTGATCTTATTGGTTGTATTTTACAGGGCCGTTCACATTATCAATGCTTACATCGCCCGAGCCTGCTTCAGTAATAGTCAATGATTTTGCATGATTAACACGAATACTGCCCGAACCATCTTCGATGGTAACGTTTGCATCAACATGCTCAATGGTTAAGTCGCCTGAGTTATCTTCAACGTCTACAGCGCCATTAATATGTTGTATTGCTATGCTTCCTGACCCGTCTTCAACAGTTAATGTACCGCGCACATTATTTACACTCATATCGCCTGAGCCATCATCAATATTTGCATTGCCATTAACGTTATTAATAGTAATGCTGCCCGAACCATCGTTAAGATCTAGGTTGCCGGCAATGCTTTGAAGCGAAATATCACCCGAGCCGTCGTCTATGTTTAGATTTTTAGCGCCATTGATTGATAAGCTGCCAGAGCCATCCTTTACATCAATATTATTTGTCATGGCATTAATAGTTATATCGCCCGAGCCATCATCAATATCTAGCTTAAGGTTGTTAGGGACTGTGACCACTAAATCAATGCTTGGCGATTGACCGCTGTAAAAGCTAATTCCATTATTACTTGTATTTTGGGCAACAAGCTTTGCTTTAGTTCCACTCTGATCGAGTGTGAGTTCGTATTCGTCGTCAATATCGGCTGTGTAAATAGTGGCGTCAACATTAATACTGGTTGCTGTTGATGAGCCCATTATTTTAAGTGAACCTGCGCCGCTTAATACGTCTAGGTATTCAAGGTTATTGCTAGGTAATGTAAGTTGTTGTGTTTGTTTTACCGATGCAACGCTTGGCGAAATATGAAACACGCAGCCACTTAATAATAAAATACCGCTAATTAGCGAAAGTGGTTTAGCAATGGTAGATACAGTTGATGAGCTCATGGTTAGTCCTTTTAATGTGACGTTATTTGTTAATATAACAAGACTAGAGCAATAATGGGGCCTAAATTTAAGTATTTGTTTTATAATAAATTTAGTTTTTTGCTAAAAATTAAAAGACTAATTAGTGGTTAAAATTACTAACTATTAATAAAAAGGATGCATAGCGCATCCTTTTTTGTTTTAACGACTGGTTTTAATTATACAAATTAAAAGCTGTAAGTAATGTTACCGTATAAAAAGCGGCCATCTAAACTGTACGGTGTATAGGGTGTGTACGGGAATATTTGGCTAAAGGTAGAGTAACCAATGTTATCGACCGTAGCTTGCGGGTATTGGTCAAATAAGTTATTGGCACCCAGTGCAAATTTCCATTCGTCATTAGGACGATATGCCACTTCTAAATCGGTTATCCATTTGGCGTCTAGGTATTCATCGCGATCGCTTGTTGTGGAAATATCAGCAACTTCACCGTAACGTGTTGCACGTAACGTTGTTTGCCATTCGTTAAAGTTCCACACGGCCGACAGATTCAGTTTGTTGTCTGGTGTGCCTTCTTCAAAACGACCTACTTCACGGCGTGCAAATACAACGTAGTCGTCTCCTAAAGAGTTTAGTTGTTCAGGATTATCGTCAACGTGTGTCACTTCGGTGTCGTTAAAGTTAGCCGCTGCGTTTAAGCGCACATCGCCAAAGTTATCTAACTGAAGTAGGTAAGTTGCAACAATGTCTACGCCTTGCGTGCGTGAGTCGATTGCGTTGGTAAAGTAGCGTACGCTTTCGGTATTTAACTCACCAGCATCCGTTAAAATTTGTTGTACTGCGGCACCGCTTAAATTTTCAGAGAGCACAATACGGTCATCAATATCAATACGGTAGGCGTCAACCGTTAAGCTAAAGTTACCTTGGGTGTATACAAAGCCAGCAGTTAAATTAACTGAGTCTTCAGCGTCTAACTGTTTTCCGCCAAGGGCTTGCGCTGCGGGTGCATCTGTTGGGAATAGGCCTACTTCAAACGCTTGGTTGTTTTCAAGTACGGTTGAAATTTGGCGATACGAGCTTTGTGCAAGCGATGGTGCACGGAAACCTGTGCTAATTGCCCCACGTAGCGATAAGTTTTCGTTTACGCTGTAACGTGTTGCAAGCTTTGAGATAAAGGTGTTGCCAAAGTCGCTGTAATCTTCGTAGCGGCTTGCTAAAACCATGTTCCAGTTGTCGGTTAGGTAGGTGTCAAACTCAACAAATAGTGCAACGTTATGGCGGCTTTCATCGGTTACGCTTTCTGGACCAAAACCCGAAAGTACCTGCGCGCCACCGGCAGCAATTGGGTTGCCATTGCTATCAAGTGCAGTAATGTAAGAGGCTTCTTCACCCTGTTCTATTTTATAGCTTTCGTGGCGGTATTCAGCACCTAGAGTAAAAAACACGTCGTCAGGTAATCCTAAATCAAGGGTTGTGCTTGCATCACCATTGACTATAAATTGGTCATAAACTAGTGCGCCGTTATCAAATTCGGTGGGGCTGGTGGCACCCAAAGACGTATTTAAGCTATTTACAACGCCTAATGAAAAGTCGTTGCGGCCATAGTTGGTACTTACATCCCATGTCCAGTCGCCCGTTTCACCTTCTAGACCTAGGGCAAATGAGTAATCTTCAACATCGGTTTCAATTTGCGGTAAAAAGCCATCTGGGTAAAGTGCTAATACGTTGCGGCTGTCTTGCGCACGGCGGTAAAAGCCACCTGAGTTACCTTCTCGTTTTGAGTAGCTACCAAATGAATACAGGTTTAGGCTGTTATCTAGCTCGTAACCCATATTGTAAAATAAAGCGTAATCTTCAAGGTCAGCTTTACCAAAACGATGGTTGTAACGGTCAATAGTAAATTCGCGCGGGTCTAGGCTGCCATCGTCAAGGCGGCTATATTGCTCGCGAGGATCAAAACCAGAGCGTTGTGTTGGGCTGTTATCGCGGTATTCAATCGATAGATTTACAAAGCCGCTGTCTGATAATGCAAATCCAGAGTTAGCGCTAATTGTGCGTGTGGCGCCATCGCTAATTTCGCGGTCATCACCCAGGTTAAATGCAAGGTCGCCGTTTGCATCTGCGTAGGTGCTTTCTAAGTTCGGTGCGCCCGCCATTTGTGTATCGTATTCACCATAGGTTACGCTTACACTGCCGCCTTCAGAGGCATCCTTTAAAACAATATTAATCACCCCAGCAATGGCATCAGAGCCGTATTGCGCTGCAGCGCCATCGCGAAGTACTTCTACGCGCTTAATGGCTGATGTAGGGATCATGTTTAAATCTACCGCAGTAGATCCTCTACCTACAACACCTGCTAAGTTTAAAAGCGCGCCAGAGTGACGGCGTTTACCATTGATAAGCACTAAAGTGTGATCGGGCGCTAAGCCGCGCAGTACAGCAGGTTTTGCGTGGTCTGTTCCATCACCTAAAGTGGCACTTGGAAAGTTAAAGCTAGGCACTTGGTTGGCAAGAACTTGGCTGATTTCAAGTTGACCTGTGCTTGCCATGTCGCTGCTAGTAATAATATCTACTGGCACTGAGCTTTCAGCAATACTTCGCAAACTACGGCGAGTCCCTGTTACTGAGATTACTTCTATATTCTCTTGTGCTTGGGTATCTTGTTCTGCCGCATTAGCTGTAACGAAAGAGCTGCTAAGTGCAGAGGTTACGGCCAAGCTAAGTGCTAATTTATTAGCTGATAAACGCTTAAAAGTCATTTATGTTCCTTAAGAACGTCGTTGTTTTGGTGAGTTTGAAAAAGGAGCGAATCATATAGAAGCGCTCAGCTACGTGCAAAGATAAAAACCATCTATGTTATTCACGTTTTTAATAAGTAAGGCCACTGTTTACGTACGTTACAGACGGTTAGATCGTTACTGTTGTAATCTTGTGGCGAATGGTTGCGAAATCAATAAAAGTAAAAGAGAGATTGAAAAAAAGTGATAGGCATAAAAAAGCCAAGTTAAAAACTTGGCTTAGAAAATACGTTTAAATAAATGCCTAAAAAATTACTCAGGCGCAACTTCAAGTGTTGTAAATAATGCATAACGACCTGAGTCTACGCCCTCTTCATTTACATCAACTTCAGTGGCGGTTTCAATCAAATAGATACCCGGTGCGTTCCATGTTGTTGTAAAGAAGCCGTTTTTATCGGTGGTTACTTTTACTTCGCCACGTTCGTTGCGGTAGCGAGTATCACCTCTTAAAATATTTACTTCAATACCTTCGCCTGCAGGCTTCCCGTCTTGTAGTAATTGAAAACGCGCTTGCTCGCCTACAAATAAATCGTTTGGATGGGTTGGGCCACTTAGTTCAAGGCCTAAACCTAATAATGCAGGCTTAGATGTACCGTTACGGCTTACAAACGTGTCTACCGTTGAAATCATTTTAGTGGTGCGTACGCCTTGAGCGTTGCTAGGTAATTTAGCGTCTGTTTTTTTGCCAAATACACGTTTGCGTTTACCTTCTTCATCTTTATAAAAGGTCATGTACATTGGCTTTTGTGTCATTGCAATGTGGTAGGTGCCCTGTTCAGTTAAACTAACTGCGGCTGAGCTTTTGCGTTTTAAGTAATAAGCACGAATAGTGTCGCTAACCGGCTCGCCGTTTGGCATAAGCGCCATGAGTAATGTGTCGTCCCATTGAGCGTCTTTCTCTTTTGGCTTAAAGGCTTTGTCGGGGGCAAACATTTCGTTAGAAATACTCGCATCAATCATTACATAATGCGCTTTATCCCCAGAAAGTGAGGTGTGTGATGGTAATAACCAACGGCCATGTGCGCTGGCTGATGTAGATACCAGCGCTGATAAGCTAAGTGCGCCAATTAATGCTGTTTTTAATAAATTAATTTTCATTTTTCTGTCCTTTAAATTCGAATTATAAATAGCTACTACTTAGCGTTTACGGTAACAAAACTGGTTGAAAACTCTTTTTTACCATCGATGGTAATTTTACCTGGCTTTGTTAAATCGAGTTCGAGGCGTTTGTAATCACGGCCTCCTTCTTCACGAACAACTTCAATATTTAAAAGGTATTTACCAGGTGCTACGGCGTTGCCGTCTAAATCTTTACCTTGCCAATCAATTGTATAAGTACCAGCGCGCTTAGTGGCGCCACTTATACCGTCAAAGTTAATATTGGTTTTACCTGCTTTACGCCACCATTGACGTAAGTCTTTAAACCATTCAGCTTTTTGAACCCAAAGTGCAAGCGTTGTTACGTGTTTGCGCTCTGGTGTTTCTAGCCACACAGCAACGTACGGTCGATGATAAGGTTGTACATCAAGGTCGGGTAGGGTGAGTTCAATCTCTAGCTGTGGCGTTTGTGCCTGAACCGTTGTTTGAAATAGTGCGGCAACCATTAATAATGCTGCGCTAAATACAGTACTAACTTTTAACATTAAGACACTCCTTTAATTTGTGGTACCCAGCATAAATAAATAACCAATGGCGTTGCGATGCCTAAAACGGTTATCCATATACCTGCTAAGCGTTTTTTTCTGTTTTGAAACAAAATAATCATGCCGGTGATGGCAAAAATAATCATCAATACCGCTGAGATATCAATTACCCAGCTCCACACTTCACCGGTGTAGCGACCTTTATGTAAATCGCCAATAAGGCTTAAAAAGCCGCCTGTTTGGTAATCGAGGTTTAGCTCGCCAGTTGTAAAGTCAAGCTCAGCGTAAGCAAAACCGGCCGGAAGGGGATAGTCGAGCATGACAAGTGCGTCTTCTTTTTCCCATTCAATACTTTTTACCTTGGTGAGTGAGTATTGTGTAGCTAGATAGGCTTCTATTTCTGGGTAAAGCAAAGGCAGTGTATTTAGCTGTGCGTTGGCTTTAGTTACAAGCTCAGCTGGAATAGTTGCGGTGACTTGCCCGTTACTTTTATCGTTTTTAAGCCAGTCAACATGGTTAAGTACAATACCGCTAACGCAAAATAGAATGAGTAAAAAAAACAAAGCGGTAGAAATATAAATATGTAGGGCACGGCTTGTACTGTACAAAGCTCGCTTATTAATAAACGACATAAATAATTTAATGTAATAAAATTTATTACATGATAATGATTTGCATTACTTATTACAAATTTACTTACGTAACTTTACATTAATATTTTAAATAACCTGAATTCAGGCTAAATGTTAGTGCGTTTAAACGAGGTTTAGTGCTGAGGGGGTTGTGAGGGTCTTAAAATAAGGTAAATCATAACCGCAATTTCTATTGCTGCTACAAGGTATACAACCCAAATAGGTGCTGTTGAATTAAGTAAAAGTATAAAGCCAGTAAGCATACCAATAGCGGCAAAGTACTTAGCTTTGGTTGGTACCACTTTATGAGCTTGCCATTGCTGCAAGGTAACACCATAGCGAGGGTGATTAAGTAACCAATTTGCAAGTGCAGGTGATGAGCGAGTAAAACAAGTGAGCGCCAAAATAAAAAATATAGTCGTGGGCATGACCGGAAGCATAATGCCTACAATGCCTAGCGCCACTAAGGTTAAGCCTAGCATTTTTAACCCTACATTTTTATAACAGATAAGTGACGATTTTATATTCATTGACGGCGCTATAGTGAGTGGCGACTAATTTAAAGTGTAGGCCAATTTTACATTTATTATAAAGCTAAAACGCTATTCCAATAAAAAAGGACATACCCAGTATGCCCTTTTTTGTAGACTAAACAGTAGTTATTAAAAATAATAACCAATGTTTATATTAAAGCGTTTTTCTGTTTCGCTGCTGTCACCGGCAATCGATCCACCAACGAAAGGTTGGTTTTTAGCATGTACAAAATCAAAGTAGGTAAACAAGCCGCCAGCGGCTACAGAAACACCCGTCACGTTCATCCACGTATCTGCGCTGCTGTCAGATTTATCGTAGATAATCCCGTAATCGTTATAAAATTGTAGGCCTGTCACTGGGCCCCACTCAACTGGCATACTGTAAGCGATGTTTGCATTGGTCATGGTTGCTTCTGCGGCAATACTGTCGTAAAACGAGTAAGCACCTACGGCCATACGATCAATATTATCTATGTCGTAGTTGTATTCACCATGTTGAAGCTGAAAGTTCCATGCATCAATATTGCTATTTAGGTGCATAGCCCATGCATAATAGTCGCCTGCGCGGTCATTACCGTCATGTAACCCGCCAGATAACGCAGAAAAACCTAACTCGGTTGTGCCGCCGTCATGTTCAAAATGGTAACCGTAACGGCCCGAAAACGTATTGTATTCGCCTATTTGGGTTACAGGTTCTGCGTAAATGCCGTCTTCTGGGGCTCTTACGCCAACTACATCGTATGAATAGCGATCGCTGCGGTTGTCAACGTAGCCATCTACGCCACCAAGCTCATCGTTTTTGAAAAAGCCGAGATCTAATTGCCAGTTATCTGCAATTTTACGTTTAAACATGATGCCTAAATCGTGATCATCTTCTAAACCGATGTAATAGGTGGTGTTAAAAAACCAGTTGTGCGAATTATAAGGCCAGTTACCAAAGGGTACTTTGGTGATACCTGCTTGTACTTGCCAATCGTCTGCAAAATCGTACGCTGCATAAGCATATTTTACTGCGGTCATGTAATCAAAAAAGCGAATTTCTGCGTTAAGAATAACGTCGCCTACATCACCAGAAAAATTAAGTCTAAAAACGTCAAAATCGAAGTCGCCGCCGCGGTCTTCGTTATCGTCATCATACGATGCATAACTAAAGTTAGTACGAATAGCACCGCCTACCTTTATGCCGCTGCTTTTTTCTTTCGGCGCTTCTGCCACCACAACGTTTTGGTCAGCTTTTTTCTCGATAAGTGCAACTTGCTCTTGGTGTTTTTCGTTAATTTTTTGCTGTTTAGATTTTTCTTCAACTAGTTTTTGTTCAAGCAGCTTCATTTGCTGCTGTAGTTGTTTTAATTGACTTTGAAGCGTGTCGATATCGGTGGCGTAAGAAGTACTCGAAACACTACCTAAAATAAATGCGAGCGATAATTTTGAGAGTTTGGTCATATTAGCTGCTTCTTTTCGTTTGGTTAAAAATAAAAACCCAAGATATTAATAACACCTTGGGTTAAGAGCTTAGTACAAAACCATTATATTTTTTATTGTTCGTTTTTTATTCTTTAGGCGCTTGTGTAAGTGCGCCCACTTCAAGTAAGGGAGATGCATCTAATTTGTCTGCATCCATCATTGCTGCTATGCGCTGCATAGAGGAAAGTAACAAAGATTGCTCCCATTCAGCCAGGCCAGAAAACTTTTCTATAAAGTGTTCTTGTAATGGTTGAGGGGCTTTAAGTAGTAATTCTTTCCCTTTTTCGGTGAGGTGTAAGCTCACTCGACGTTTATCCATTTGGCTTCGAACGCGCGTAACCAGATCTCTGCTTTCAATTCTGTCGAGAATATTAGTTACGGTCGCTGGACTTAAATTTACATTTTGCGCAATGCGGCTAGCAGTGATGCCATCAGTTTGAGACACTTCGTGCATTATAAGCAGTTGTGGGCCAGTTAAGCCGGCTGTTTTATTAAGTTGCTTTGAATGTAAATCAATCGCTCGGATCACTTTACGTAAAGATACCAATAACTCGTCATATTTTTGCATGTGTTTATCTCGTCGAAAAGCGATGCTTTGCCATAATCGCGAAATGTTACACATCAAATAAATTGAATTCAAATTAAAAATTTAATTTTTTACTGCTGTTACTCGTTTTTATTAATTAGAGTAGAAACTAATTTACCTTAAAGCAAGCCCCCTTTAATTAAGGGTGTTTAATAGGTGGGAATGCTTAGTTAAGCATTTTAGCTACGTTTGAACTATTAAATACACTGCTCAAATTGCTTTTTTACGATTCATTTTATGCGTTTAGTGTGTAATTAATTAAATTATAGATTAAGTAAGTGCATGATATACAACTATCAATATGCTCACAATGATTGTCTGAATAAGCAAAAACTTATTTGCTTGGTTTATACTTTACGTTATATGTAAGAGTATTGAACGTTGTGATTATTAATATTAAAGGGAAAGGCATGAAATTATCGCCATCAGTGAGCATTGAACACACCGAAACCGGTCTTGAATTTATTAATATTGAAAGTGATTTGTGCGATGCAAAAATATTTTTGCAAGGTGGTCAAATTACGCAATTTACACCTAAAGGTAAGCAACCTCTTATTTGGGTGTCGGGTAATGAAACGTTCTCAGAAGGCATGAGTATTCGCGGTGGTATTCCTATTTGTTGGCCTTGGTTTGGGACACATGCTAACGGTGGTTGGCCCGCACACGGTTTTGCCCGAACCAGCTTGTGGCAAGCTGATGAGGTTAATGAAACTGAGGAATGTATTACTGTGAGCTTAAAACTACCCATGAAGTTGGTGAACGCTGAATATTGGGCGCATCAGTCGGCATTGAAGGTGGAATTTGTTTTAAGTGATTCGCTTGAGGTGAGACTAACCACAACAAACTTAGGCGATACGGCGTTTAGCTATACACAAGCGTTGCATACATATTTTCCAACGTCAGATATTACTAATACACACGTTGACGGCTTACAAGGCGCGCAATATATTGAATTTGCTGAAGGACCTTTTACGCAACAAGCGGTTGTTGGATTTGAACGTGAAACCGATATGGTTTACACCCAAGCCACACCTATTCAATATATAAATACGCCCGAAGGCGTTATTAAAGTTGGGCGAGCAAACTCTAGTTCGTGTGTGCTTTGGAATCCGTGGATTGAAAAATCAAAGCGCTTGTCTAATTTTGCTGACGATGAATACAAAACCATGTTATGCCTAGAAGCCGCCAATGTATTAGATGATGCTGTTACTCTTGCACCACAGCAAAGCCACACGTTGGTAACATCTATAGAATGGGCATAATTAGATATGCCTAATTAGGCTTTGTGTACGAATAAAATAATAAAAACAGTATAGGAAATAGTGTGTTTAACAATCAGCAAATAACGGATTTACCACAGCATAAAAACATTGAATTTAAAGCGCTTGCCGATAAAGCATTGCTGCATGCACAACTTAACTGGTTAGTGTTTTATATTCCCTTTAGCGCAATATTAGCCGCAATTTGTTACTTCAACGAAAATTTTGCGAATAACGCGCAAACGTACTTATTAATTGGTATGCCTATTTTAATTCTCACTTCTATGCTTTACAGCGTTGCGAGCATTAAATTGCAAGGTGTGGCTATGCGTCAGCACGACATTGCGTTTAAAAAAGGAATTATTTGGCAGCGGGTTACTATTTTACCGCTAGCGCGCGTACAGCACATTGAAATACACCGCGGCCCTATTGAGCGAAAGCTGGGTTTAGCCAGTTTAAAATTGTATAGCGCCGGTGGTATGAGTGCCGATTTGCAAGTAAGCGGGCTTACACACACGGATTGTAAAAATATGCGCCAGTTTGTTCAAGATTACCGCCAAGAGCAAACGTCTACTCAGGCTGTACCAGCCGATGAGTGATTTTACACCTCATACTACACAAACGGGTGCTGGCCAGACGCAATTGTGGCAAAAGGTATCGCCTTGGGCACTTGTGTATTTTGTTGTCCATTTTGGTGTGCGTTTTGTGCGTGACGGTATATTTAACCTATTACCGCTTGGCTTTGTATTTGTTACACAAGTAGAAAACAAACTCTTCTGGGGGCAAATTGCAGCAGCAGTGGCTGTAAGTGCTTTGCTTTTATACTCGGTTTTATATTACAGAAACTTTAGGTTTTGTATTTCAAGCGATAACGAAATACTACTCAATAAAGGTGTTTTTAAAAAAGAACGTTTAACGCTTAAATTTGAGCGAGTACAAAATGTAAATATTGCTGAGCCTTTTTACTTTAAACCAGTAACGTTGGTTAATTGTATTTTTGATGCGGCAGGTAGCGCGGCTCAAGAAGCTGTATTGCCGGGCGTAACCCAAGGTTACGCAGAGCAAATGCGAAAGCAAATATTTGCTTATAAGGCCCAGCAGCAACTTGAGCCAGACAGCGAAGTAGAAACAGACGAGGCTACTGAGCAAAGTAGTTTGTTTATTTCAAACAAAGAAATAGCCAAGTTTGGTTTAATGTCAAACATGGCTATTTTAGCGCTAGCCGCCATTGCACCACTCATAAATGTGGTAGCCGATGTGCTTGAAAAGCAATTAATCACAAAAGTAGAAGGGTTTTATGAGCAAGAACTTGGTCTTGTAGCCAGTGCAGCGTTATTTGCTATATTCACAATGTTTGTACTTGTGGTGCTTATTGCTGTTTTGCTTTCGGTGGGAATGTCGCTGATTCGGTTTTATAATTATCAGCTTTATTTTAAAGGTAAAAAGTTTAAACGCATTGCCGGTTTATTAGAGCGCCACCAGTTATCGATGAGCTTAGACAAAGTGCAGTCGATTGTCATTAAGCAAAATATTATTGCCCGGTTACTTAAGCGCTTTACCGTTGAATTTTTGCAAGCGAGTAGCGGTGGTGCAATGGCGGGTATGGCCGCTAAAAAAAATAAACAAACCTTAGTTTTACCTGTGTTAAATAACGAGCAAGTAAACAGCGTATGCCAGTGGATTTACCCGTGGTTTAACAACAGCGCACTGGCATTTAAGCAGGCAGAGCGAGCACTTTGGTATAAAAACTTAGTCTTGTATGCATTGTTACCTAGCTTACTTGTGGCTGTTTTTTGTTATTTTAATGAGTTTAATTACTTTATCAGCGTGGGTGTGCTTGTTGTATTTGCAGGCTTGGTTACCTTGTCGTATCAACGTTATGGTTACTATTTACATGAAGATGATGGCCGATTTTACATGGTTGTGCGTAAAGGCATGATTGGCGTACATTATCGCGTGTTTGAACTATATAAAGTACAAAGTGCTAGTAGCGAAAGTACCTATTTAATGCGGAGATCAGGATTGAAAAGCCTGTATATACAACTTGCTCATGGCTTTGCGTTTATGCCATACATAAAAGAGCAAGACGCTGATTTTGTGATTGATTTTACGCTTAAACAGGCTGAGTCAGACACTCGTAGTTGGATGTAATTTCTGCAAACAATAAAGTATGTGCGAAAACACATTTGCACATGCTTTATTACACTTTTTTACTGCAAACTCAGTGAGTTTAATAATACTCTAAGCATTATTGAAAATGCTACTTAAGGGATTATTGTGAAAAAGTCACTCATTGCCTCAGCTTTGTTGCTCGCTGCCCCCGCGTTCGCTGCGGATTGGCAAACCATTCATACCGAGCATTTTAATGTGCACTACAGCATTGAGCATATTGATTTTGCTAAATCGACCGCGGTTGAACTTGAAATTGTTCGCACGAAAGTGCTTGAACAACAAAATCGTGCACTCGATGAAATAGTCGATGTTGTCGTGTTTGACCCCTTAAATGCGGCGAACGGGTTTGCCTTGCCTACATCAAGCAACCCAGTAATGGCACTTTTTACTACCCCACCGCAGTCTGATACGGTGATTTCAAACAGTTCTGGTTGGCAGCAGTTACTGGTGTTGCACGAATACATTCATTTAGTGCATTTGGCCCAGCCTACACGCAACCACTGGCAGCAAAAAGTGCGCGGTTTGTGGGATATTTACGATTTAACCTACAGTGATACGCCGCGCTGGGTTGCTGAAGGGTATGCAACGTTAATTGAATCTAAAATGACCGGACGAGGGCGCTTATTTGATAATTACTCTGAGTCGATATTACGTGAATTTGCTCAACAAGGTGCGCTACCAACCTATGGGCAATTGAATAGTGATAATGGTTTTATGGGTGGCTCTATGGCCTATTTGATGGGCAGTCGGTTTTTATATTGGCTAGAGCAAACATTTTCTGAGCAAATACTTGATAGTGTATGGACCCGAATGCAGGCGGTTAAGTCGCGTGATTTTGATGAAGCATTTGAAGGTGTGTTTGGCCAAAGTGCGGCGAAGTTATATCGCCGTTTTATTGCTGAATATACGTATAAGGCCATGCAGCAAGAGCAAGGAGAGCAACCACTCAATAGTGAGTTATGGCTAGAGCTTGATTTATACGCAAGCACTCCAGCACTTTCACATGATGGCAGTAAGCTTGCAATAGTTGAGCGTGATGTAAAGCGTAATACTAAGCTCGTTATTTATAGCACCGAAGATAACACCAAAGCGATGGAGAGCTTTGAAAAGGCACAAAATGAGTTAATTAAGCAAGACCCACTCGATATACCAGATACGCCACCGAGCGTGTTTAAGCGTGAACAAAAACAAGTGCTTAATCAAATAAACCGGGCAGGTATAGCCAACCCTCAATGGGTAAATAGCACGACGCTGTATTTTAATGCTTATAGTACTGAAGAGTCGGGTATTTATAATCGGGTGTCTGATATATTTAGCTATAACATTGAAACCGGCAACATAGAAAAGCTAACTGAGTTTGCAGGGCTAAGACGCTTTAATGCAACAAGCGACGGTAAAGCAGTGTATGCAGAGCAAATACGTGATGGCTATTCTGAATTAGTAAAAGTAGATATTAATACCGGCACCATAACGCCGTTGTTCAAAAAAAGCTTAAATACTGCATACGATTACCCCACGCTTAGCCCCGATAATAAAAAATTAGTTTATTTATCAGCTTCTTTAAACGAAAACTGGCAAATGTATATACAAGATGTTGATGGTGGTATTAGCCAGCCTGTACCTATGCCAAACGGGTATCAATATTTAACCCAACCTAGCTTTAGTGACAATGGCGAATCAATCTATTTTGTTGCGGGATTAAATAAAACGACTGATATTTATAATTACCATATAGCCAGTAATACCCTAAAGCGTTTAACACATGGGCAAGAAGCGGTTGCTCACCCCATTGAAATGCAAGATGAAACGCTGCTTTATTTATCGATTAATGCCGACGGCCCTGATGTAAAAAGCCTAGCGAATACCAGTATTAAAACGACGGTGACCGATTTAGCTGCTAATAGCAAAGCCCCGCTATTAATGGTTAATGAGCACACATTGCCAGAGGCTAAAGTATACACGCAAGAGGCTGGCGAACAGCGCGATTATGCAATATTTGATCAGCATGCAACCTTTGCGTTGGGTTCTCAGTATTATTCTGCATCGACCAGCTTATTAAGTATGGGTATTAAAAGCAGTGATTTATTAAAGCAGCTAGACCTGCAAGCCGGTTATAGCATTGACTTAAACGATGATGCATTACATGGCGGGTTTGTAAACGCTAAATATAATGCGCTTGATGTTAAGTTTAAACTCGCTTTGTATGACTACAACTTAGATACCTCACGGCAATATCAAGCTTTAAGCCCAAGCAATTTAAATAACGAAATAGATGCTCTTGGTGGGTTTGTAGCAATGAGCTATCCACTTAAGTTTGGCCAATTAAGCTTAACCCCTGAGCTTGCTTATAACTATACTGATTACAAACAAAGCCATACTCGTTGGACGCGTGTCGGTTTTGCTCAACGTTGGCAATATGACCGCCAAACGTTTGCTATAGGACAACGTGTTAATGCTCGTTGGTACGAAGGTAAAGGTGAAAACAATTGGCAAGGTTATGACCTCGATGCGAGCATATTTGGTAAGGTGTATAACGCTCCTTTGTACATTAACTTTACACAAAAGCAGCGAGACGATGCACGCCTTGCGCTAGGCGGGTTTAACTCAAACCTTATAAACCAACACTACAATAGCGAATTTGTGCTTGCTGCTGATCTGCCTTTTTATAGTGCAACTGCCGAGCGTTACCAAGGATATGGCGGCGGAGTTACTTATAAAGAAGGTATGCCATGGCTTTATTACACTCAGCATCAATTAGATGACAGCGTTTATGCACAAAGTTACGGTTTAAAATATCAAGGTGACTTTAGCTTTGGCATGGGGCCTGCGGGTGTTAACGATTTAACATTTAATGTGGGTGTGTCGCGTGTTGAGGGCAGCAGCTTTGATGATGAAATGCGTGCATGGCTGAGCTTTTATTATTCGCTTTAAATAAATTTAATGAGCTTAGTTGAACTGTGGGTAGTAAATCGATTAACCACAGTTCAATTTAGCCTGCTATTTATATTGTAGCGACAACAATTTGGCTTGATATACGTCTAGCTTTTTATCGTCTCGTTCGTATTCAATTGCTTTTTTGAGAAGTCGCTTTGAACGCTCGGTTTTACCTTGCTGGTAGCGAACTTTAGCAAGTTCTAGATACAACTCAGAGATATAGGGGGCTTTAAATAAAGCGAGTTCTAAGTGGTCTTTTGCTCGATTAATATAACCGGTTTGTAATTCGTTTTTTGCTAGAGCAAGCAGTTCATAAGGATCTCTTTCTTTGTAATTTAATTGGCTGGTTAGTTGCTCTACAAGTACAGTTTTACCAAGTTGTTTAGCTAATAGTTGATAGTTATTAACTAAATTGACGCTCGATAAATTATTGTTTATTGCTGTTTCGTAAATTACTTCTGCGTTTTTTAAATCTCCCGCACGGCGATGTAACATACCCGCCATGTTAAAAAGCTCAGGATCATTCGGGGTAAATTTATTGGCTTGTAAAATAAAAGAATAAGCAGCGTTAAGATTTTCTTCAGCAAATGCTTTAGCTGCTAAGTTGCCATAAAACTTCGCCACTAAGTCATTGTAGCTGGCGCTGCCAGAATAAAAACTACCGCGTGTAGGAAAATAATCAATCAGGGTACCTGGTCGAAAAACTTGAATAACGTTATCTTTTTTCTCAACTTTTGGTGCATATACCATGGTTCTGAAATGATTAGCTACATAGACCATTCCACTTTCTTTTGCGTACACAGGTTCACTAGTAACTTCTTGAAAGCTGGTTTCTAGCCCCAGCGCATTTGCATAACTTTGTGTAAGAACCGCTAAACTAATACAGTTGCCGTGTGCGCGAGTCAGAGTTTGCGAAGAAGTTAATGTGTCACCATGGTAACTAAAATCGCTAAGTTGGTTTTCTAAATAGTTGTAAATAATACGATCGGTTCTAACACCATTTAGTTGCTGCTGGTCGGCATAAGCTAAAAAGCGTTTTTTTTCGGCGTTTGGCAATTCAAAAATACTCAACTCGCTGGGAGTGTCTATTTGTTTAAAGCGGGTGTGATTAATAAGCGCAGTAAGCTGGGGTTGCTCAACTGTAGGCGTTGTTGGAGTGCTTTTACATGCACTTAAAAATACCAAAAATAATGTAACTAATACTATAGATTTCATAAGCCACCTCAATGTGATTTTTAACATTACATTGAGGTGACTTTTTAATCAAGCGGTTATTGTTCGTTGTTTATTATGACGATTTTTTTGCGATTGTTTTTTACGTTTGCGGCGTGTGAACCATAAATAAAAGCCAGTAGCGCTTAGCCATAGTGGGCTTAGGCCTATAAAACTCCAAAGTATTTTACTTATTAGGCCAGCAAAGTAACCAAAATGAAGCTTACGAAAGCTGTCTAGCACTTTCCAGCCAAGACCTACTTGGCGTATATCCCAATTGGCAATATGCTCACCAGTGATTTTGTTATACGAAACGGTATTAGCGTATTCACTTGCCAGTGGGTTATTAGAATTTACTTCACCAAATACAGTAATGTTGTCATCAGGCTCTAATGGCATAACCAAGTAAGTGCTGTTGAACGTGGCTATTTGTCGCTTGCTGTCATCTAAAATATCTTGGAAGGAAACATTTTTGCTATACAGGTTTTTGGTTAGGGCATGATGTTCTTCTTCAGCGTGTTCAAGTACTTCGTGATACCAAACGGCACCATTAAAATATCCACCGGTTATAGCTAAAACAATTAAAATAGGTGAGCCAATAACACCAGTCATTTTATGAATATCACTTAATACGATTTGTAATGTTGCGCGCCAACGCACGGTAAATAGGCGTTGCCAAAACTTTCGGTAAATAATGAGGCCGGTTATTCCAAGCACCAATAAAAATAAAGCAAAAAAGAACCCCAAAACGGTGCCTGTTTGGCCTGGTAAGCTTTTTAAATCATTGAGTAAAAAGGTGTAATGGAGTTCTAAAAACCAATCTGTAAAATAATGGCTCGTTCCCACGGGAGTTGACAAAATATCACCAGTATATTGATTTAAATGAAATTTATACCAAACTTGCGACTCGCGCTCGATTAAGTAAACCCGATCAGCAGTATCGTCGTTAAAAATTTCCCAGCTACCAATGACATACTCAGGGTAAGCGTTCTGAGTGATGGAAATTAACTCATCCATATTCAAACGTTCAGGTTGAGTGCTAATCACAAAATGACTTTCGGGCATAAGTAAGCCATCTATCTCGCTTTTAAATACAAGCACACTGCCGGTAATACTTATTACAATTAATGGAATAATTGCAATGAGAGCAATCCAGCTATGAATTTTGAAAAGTGTTTTTCTCATGGGTTATTATTATCTAAATTATTCATATGCAAATGATATCAATTGTTATTTGTATTTAATAGTGGCAGTACAAGAATTCGGAAAACTGATAAACTGTGCACATTACATAACATATTTTGTAAATATAAGTTTCCAGTTCCTTGAAAGGGTTTTTGCTGTTTAGTTGAGTTAAATTAACTTCACTCTACAATGCCGCGCTCACAGTAAAAGCCTTTTAAAACAGATGTTTAATAAATGTTTTTATTAAGTAATTAAAGTAACCGTTATGTAACAGCGAGGTTGTTTTGGCGCACTATTTGCCTATTTTGTCTTCATTTATTTTACTTTTTAGCTTTTTACCATTGCTAAATAAAATTAGAAAAAACAGAAGTGTTTCTGGTTTATCTTTGCTGATGATGACATTTGGAGTCGCACAGAGTCTCTATTTCATAACGTATAACATTTATTTTGAGCGATACTTTATTGCTTTACCTTTTTTTGTAACAGGCGTATTGAGCGGCTTGATCTTGTACTTTTTTGCCCGTTACAACGCCGCAAAGCAAGAGCGGCTGCAATTAATACTCATGCTTGGCTTTTCGCTTATGCCTTTTTCGCTGTTATTAAGTCCAAACTTTGATACAGCATGGGTGCTCAACGCACTTACTTATGTAGGATTGGTGATGAGCTCAGTGCGTGTAATGCCACAAACCTACAAAACGCTGCGCACAGGTGATGTAAGTAATTTAAGTGCTCGTTACTTTAGTTTGCAGTTCATAGCGGGCATTTGTGGCTTAGTTGTTGAGTTAACTAATACCACACCAAGTACTTCACACTTGCTTATGTTTATCATGTTGTTGCTGACTAATGCCGTGCAATTTGGTTGCATGCAATATTATAAAATGCGACCAGTAATGGCTTAATGTTTTCATTTATATTTAGGTAAATATATGGCATGTTACTTTATCGTTATTCAAAGGATAGAGTATGAATTGGGAGCAATTTGGCTATTTGTGCCGGATAAATAGTTCAGCACAGTTAAGCAAAAGCGATAAGCTAAGGTTAAGTGAAAAGGCGAGCCTAAGCATATACCAAGGCGATAACGACGATAGTGAACTTGCAAAAGCGCTAGTTGTAGGTGTTGTGTCGCAAGACGAAATAGCCGCGCAAAAAAGTGCAACTTATTACCAGTGTTTACCCAAATTAATCAACGATTTTAAATTTGAGCATAAAGGCTGGCTTGTTTATTTGACGTTTGTTTTTGCGTTTTTTTGTTTATCTTCTCTTCTTTACCAATTTTTTGTTGTCCCTGCATTTGTAGACATGTACAGCATGAATCAACAACATGATCACAATATCTTTGATAGCTATTTTCGCTATTGGTATGTTCCGATCATATTATTATTTTTGCTGCTTAGCTTTATACTTAGCGTAATTTTAAAGCTCAAAAACGCCAGTGTATTAAGTGAGCTAAAGCCGTTTTCAGGCTTGTTTAAAGTGTTTTTCCCACGAAAACTAGTCAAAAACTACGAAACACTAACTGCTATTTTATTCTTTCCATTAAGCTCAGTAAATTCAGGTGTTACAACCACAGAAACAAAGCATTTATATGAGTGTGAAGCACTGGGGTTAAATGCTCAAAATGAGTTTGAAGTACTGTTGCAGCAGCAGTTAAAACAGTTTAATCAGCGCGCAAAATACTTTATTAATAAACTTATAATCGTTTATGGTGCAGTGATTGTTGTCTCTATTTATTTGTTTGTATCAGCGGCCTATAAACCACTATTTATGTATGGAGAAGTATTATGAAAGCAAAAGGATTTACGCTCATAGAGTTAATGGTGGTTGTATCAATTATTGGTATTTTGGCTGCTGTAGCATTGCCTCAATACAGTAAATACATGCAAAAGGCAGAGCTTGTTGATCCACTTGCTATGGCGGCTGCAATACGAGAAGACGTAACTGTGTTTTACCTCGAGAATAAACGTTTTCCTAATAATAATGAAGAAGCGGGTGTGCCTGCTAGTCAATACTTAATAGGGAATAGGGTAACGGGAATTACTATTAAAAACGGTGCCATACATATTGCTTTAGGCAACAAAGCATCTCGGCCTTTACAAAATACCACGTTAACGTTTAGACCAGCAGTTGTTGAGGGCAGCCCCTCTAGCCCAATTTCTTGGTTGTGCGGCTTTGATCAGCCAGTCACAGGAATGAAAGCGATTGGTGAAAATAAAACCTCAGTGCCAAAAGATTTATTACCCTCGGCGTGTATTTAAAATACTAGGGAAGCTAATGCAATTAACTATTCACCAAATTGATGCGTTTACACACGCTTTATTTAAAGGCAATTATGCAGCTGTTATCCCACTTGAGTCGTGGTTGGATGATGACCTAATGCTAAACATAGGCGCTGAAAACAACGTATCTGAAACTGCGTTTACCTGTAGGCAAACTGATGGGCGTTTTGCTATTCGTTGGTTTTCACCTTTAATGGAAATAGACTTTTGTGGCCATGCCACTTTGGCTGCTGCGTATGTATTATGTGAAGAACATAATGTATCGCAAATTCGCTTTATCGCTGATGCAGTGGGTGAGCTTATTGTTATTAAAAACAATGATGGCTGCTTTGCTATGACATTCCCTAAACAAGCACCTGTAGAGGTTAAAAACCCGCCAAAGGCACTGTTAAATGGCTTGTCTATACAACCTATTAAGGTACTTAAAAATCGCCAAGCTTACTTTGCTGTTTATGAATCGGCTAAGCAAGTAGAGAGCTTAAATACCGAGTCGCTACTCTTAAAAACATTAGCGCCATACGATGTAGTTGCCACTGCGCCTAGTGATGAATACGATTTTGTTTCTCGTTATTTTTGGCCTGCCAGCGGTGGCGATGAAGATTATGTCACGGGCTCTATTCATACAGGGCTTGCTCCATATTGGTCACAGTTGTTAGGTAAAACACAGTTAACTGCCTATCAGGCATCTAGCCGAGGTGGTCATATACAGTGCGATGTTGGGGAGTCAACGGTAACTTTAACAGGCCATGCTGTTAGGTATTTAAAAGGCACAATTTACCTTTAATGGTGATATGAATTAAGTTTATAAAAAAGGCCACAATCAATGTGGCCTTTTTTTGTTACAACTATTTACGCTTCTAGTGCTTTTGCAATTAAGCGATCAATATACTTTTTATGGGCTTTGGCTGCAGTATCTGCGCCCCATGACAGGCTTGTATCCGCTATTTCGGTTAACTGATAAAGCGCGGCTGTTTTAGCGAGGTTATCGAACTTGCTTGGTTTGCCTAAACCCGCAATTGCAATCAGTTGGTTTACATATTCAATTTGTAAATTGTGACTGATTGAGCTGGCCTCTGCGTCTTTAACAAAAATACTTGCGGTTAAATCCCCCATAAATTGATTTAAGCTATATTCGTTTCCGTATAAAGCGGTATCTGAAATACGCAGTAAAACCGCTGGGTGCAACAGCTGTGCAAGCACAGACTTTTGCATGCCTAAAATCATTTTGTGAGGTTTAGGGTCTTCATTTTTACCATAGTGATTAAACCCGCGGCGCTGTTGCTGCATGAAGTTATAAAGCGGTTGCATGCTTTGTAACACATCAGGTGCAAACACGTACTCGGCTAGAATTTCCATGGCTTGTGTTTGTTTTTCAAGTGGCACCGGGGTGAAAGGTTTGTCGGCGTTTGCATCACCTACAACGGCACGCTCTACATAAACCCCACCAATTTGACGAGATACAATACCTGCCTGCGATCTGTACTGACCAAATAAGCTATTAGCTGAGGTAACAAGTTGCTGGTAAGAATCACCTTCAACAGTGGCTTTATCTTTAAGCTCAGTAAACAGTTTATTAATAAGTGCCATACGGTCTGCACCATACGCTGCTGGGTTTGATGATAAATCGCCAATCATTACGCGGGGATCGATATGACGGCCCGGCGCGCGCATATCGTCTGCATCGTTACCAAACGCTAAAGCATGCTCACTAGAACGCGCAAGAATTTTACTAAGACGAGCTTGCTCGGCAGATGCGTCAGCCAGCGCTACGCTGTATCCGTAGTTAATAGCCCAGTCGTCGTATGGGCCTGGTTTAGTTTGAAAAATATCCCCTTGCTGCATGCCAATTGGTGCAATATTAGCCGGTGCATAGTCCATTACTGAGCCTGTTACGATACCTTGGGTTTTACTCTTATCGTGGACTTCTTTCTCATCCCATAAAATAGATGATTTCATGTTGTGGTTAAGGCCCAATGTATGACCTACTTCATGCAGAATAAGCTGTGTTAACCCTTGGCGTATCATTTCGTTTTCTTCAATGCTATCGCCAGCAGCTAAGCCTTTTGCAAGCATAAGGTTTTGTTGAATTTCATGACCTAATGAGCAGTTTAATTCACCAGTATGTGTACTATTGCTGTGGCTCATAGCGCCTTGTGTATAAAGGGTGTCGTAAATCCAGCGGTTTTTCATAAATACAAACTCAAGCATAATGTCTGAGCCCAGTATTTCGCCTGTTAGCGGGTTGGCAAGTGCAGGCCCGTAGCCACCAAATGGTGGTTTTGGCGATGAGGTCCAACGCAGTACATTGTAATTAATGTCGCCTGCATCCCAGTCGGCATCATCAGGTTGTATTTTTACTTCTAAGGCATTTTTAAAGCCTGCTTTTTCAAAAGAGCTGTTCCATGCAAGTACAGCGTCTTTAATTGTGTCGCGCCACTCTATTGGCGTGGTGTTTTCTATCCACCATGTAATTGGTTTTACAGGCTCTGAAAGTGCAGCGCTAGGGTCTTTCTTTTGTAAATCCCAGCGCTTAATAACATCTTCGTAAGGCGTCCAATCAGTTGACGTCATTTGATCAAATTGGTTTGTGAAATAACCAATGCGCGCATCGTCTAAACGAGGTTGGTAGTTGTTTTGTGGGAGTGCTACAAATGAATGCTGAACCTTCACAGAAACACTACGCGGATCACTTACTGCGCCAGAGCCACGAACGGTTGGACTTGCATTGGTAAATACGTAATCTACGACAACGTCTAAGTTATTAGGGTAAGGACGCTGTTTAATAATGCGCGATTTTTTGCTGTCTAGCTTGCCTACTTTAAAACGTTTTTTCGCATTTTTATCTGCGGGATTTATAGTAGGAGATACTTTATGAAGTGCTTCACTTAAAAATAATTTATTGACGTTAAATGCAATTTTACCGTCTTCTTCTTTTTCTATTTTAATACTCGCAAGTACGGCTTCACTAATGTTTGCATTGCTGGCTTTTGAAATGGCACTGTTTTCGTCAAATTTATAACGAGGTGTTTTACTTATAATATCGATACGGTCGAAGTACTTTCTAAACTCAATGAGTTTGGTTTCACGGTAAGATCCACGAAAGTGTCCAGCATCAGTCACCCCATCAACTGTATGAGCAAAATAAACGAAAGGAGTATCAAGCTGTGATTCGTTAATGACCATTAAGTGCTTACCCGTTTTTTCGTCCTGATAAAGGTTAAATATACCGGCAAATTCGGTTTGACCTTTGATCATTTCACTTAATGTTTTTGGTTTTTTTTCGTCTTTTTTGTCATTGGCAAAAGCATGGCCGCTTAGAGCAATACTGAGCGCAAGAGTTAGGGTGGTTAGTTTCATAATGTCATCTTTTCGTTTGTTAATTTATTTTTACTGTACGTAATTTCAATTTGTTTCGTACAACAAATCGATGAAATAATACCTTTTTTATTTAATGTATTGATTTTAAATAGTAAAATTTTGTAACAAAATATAATTTTATGGCTATATAATCTAATTTATAATTAAGTAATTAATTACGAGAAGTATAATTAATGCACATTTGTAACAGTTGCTTACAAATGTCACGTAATTGTTTAATTAAGCTCTGTTATTATGGCGTTAATAGAAATTTGGGGTAATTAGGATATGCAAACAAATTCACTTAGATGGGTTTTTCCATTTGTTGCGCTTGCTATAGGAGTTGTTGGTTTTAAAGCAATAAACGCTCTTGCAAATGAACAAGAAAAAAAAGCGTTAGTTGATACGCGACCTACTGTTCAAGTTGAGCCGGTTTCGGCTAACGACCATCAGGTTGTAATTAACAGCTATGGCGAAGTAAAGCCGCTGGAAAATACACAACTGTCTGCACAGGTATCGGGAGAGGTACTGAGTTGGCATCCGAGCTTTGTTGCCGGTGGGGTTGTAGCACGTGGTGAAACCTTATTTTCGATTGAAAAAGATAACTACGAAGCTGCAGTGCTTGTGGCTGAAGCTGAACTTGCTCGTGCCCAAGCGGGTTTAATTGAAGAACAAGCGCAAGCAAAAGTAGCTGAAGACGAAGCAAAACGCTTTCCAAGTAAAGCGCGTACTGATTTATTTTTACGCAAGCCTCAAGTACTTAGTGCGCAAGCAAATGTTAAATCAGCGCAAGCAGCATTAAAACGTGCGCAGCGAGATTTAGAAAACTGTGATGTTAAAGCACCTTACGATGCACTTATTGTGAGCCGTAATGTAGGTGTGGGCCAATACGTGACAATGGGCTCGCAAGTCGCTGAGCTAAACAATATAGAAACTGCTGAAGTAATTATTCCTATTGCAGGCTTTGATAGTGTGTTTTTGCCTGAGCGTATTAAAGGGATTACCGCAACAGTTATTCAAAAAGGCCTTAATAGCTTTACTCGTGAAGGCGTTATTGACCGCGATTTAGGTATTGTAGATAACGCAACACGTATGAGCAGTTTAGTGGTGCGAATTGAAGACCCATATGGCCTTAAAAATAAGCAGCCAGCAATTAAATTTGGCAGTTATGTACAGGTTAATTTTGCCGGTACGACATTAAATAATATCTATCGTTTACCCCAGGCGCTTGTTAACAACCAAACCGTTTGGGTAGTTGGTGAAAACCAAACCCTTGAACCAAGAAAAGTAACGGTAATACGAGAAGAAGGCGAGTACTTCTATATTAGTAGTGGCCTAAAAGCTGAAGATAAACTAGTGGTTACGTTACCAGAATACCCTCAAAAGGGAATGGAAGTTAAAATAGCAGGTGCGCAACCGGCACCTGAAAGCTCTGATGTGAGCACCTCAAATACGCAACAGCTTTAAGGTGTAATACAATGAGTGAATCAACACAAACAAAACAAACAGGGTTAATAGCTTATTTTGCTAATAACTCGGTTGCTGCAAACTTAATGATGTTGTTTATTATCGTTATGGGCTTTTTAAGCTACAAAACGATTCAGCGACAAATGTTTCCTAATATAGAAATTAACTATATTAACGTAAACGCTAATTACCCAGGTGCCTCTCCTCAGGAAATTGAAGAAAGTATTCTTATAAAAATTGAAGAATCACTTAAAGATATTACCGAAATAAAAAAAGGCGTGTATCGCGCATTTAGAAACGGCGGCTCTGCAAGTCTTGAAATTCATACAGACGCAGAACTTACCGATGTGCTTGATAAAGTAAAATTGCGTGTTGACGGTATTGCTACTTTTCCAGCTGGGATGGAACCGGTCACCATAAGCCAGATTGAATTTAGACAAGATGTAATAGGCATGACACTGGTTGCTGACTTGCCTTTATTTGAGCTTAAGCCGATAGCAAACAATATCGAAGATGAATTGCTGCAATTATCTAATGTATCGCTTGTGGTCAATGATGTACCGCTTGATGAAATAGCGATTGAAATCGACCCAGATACATTACGCCAGTACAACTTAACAATTTCAGATGTTATGAATGCCGTGCGTCGTTACTCAGCTAACTTTTCGGCAGGTCAGTTAAAAACTGATGCGGGCGTTATATCAGTTCGTGTTGAAAACCAATTTTATTCAGGCGAAGAATTTAGACAAATTCCGGTAAAAATTGGCGAGTATGGTGCCAAAGTTTTACTGCAAGATATTGCCACAATTAAAGATCAATTTACTGAAGGTGAACGTTATTTTAAGTTTAATGGTGAAAATGCCGTTTATTTATCAGTAAAAGCAACGCAATCACAAAATATTATTCCGGTAGCTGAATCGGTTAAAGCGTATATTGATAAAAAGAATAAAGAGCTCCCACCGGGTGTGCGTATAGAGCCTTTAATGGATATGACGTACTACCTAAATGCTCGCTTAGATATGATGAAATTAAACCTTCTTCAAGGTGCGATTTTAGTCGCAATTATGTTGTCGTTATTCTTACGCTTTAAGTTGGCATTGTGGGTAATGATAGGTTTACCAGTGTGCTTTTTAGGCGCGATGATGGTGATGCCACTATTTGGTATTAGCATAAATATCGTTTCGTTATTTGCGTTTATCATGGTGCTAGGGATTGTGGTGGATGACGCCATAGTTATAGGCGAAGCCGCATACAGTGAGGTTGAAAAAAGTGGCGGCGGTGTCGATAACGTTGTACGAGGTGCAAAGCGTGTAGCGACCCCAGCGACATTTGGTGTACTTACTACCATTGCTGTATTTGCGCCGTTTACGCTTTCGAGCGGCCCTGAAAGTGCCTTTTTTTACGGTATTGCTGTTGTTGTAATGCTATGTTTGGTATTTAGCTTAATTGAATCGAAGCTCATACTACCTGCGCATATTGCACATACACATTTTACTCCTATTAAAAAAGGTGGCTGGCGAGATAGATTTAATACCCGCTTTTTTGGTTTTGTAAACGGCCCATATAAACGTTTTGTTTCTAAGTGTGTTGAATGGCGTTGGACTGTTTTATTTAGTTTTATTGCTTTATTAGTCGTGACTTTTGCATTAATTGCTTCAAATCAGGTGCGCACTATTCCTTCACCTAAAGTACCGCATGATTTCCCACAAATTAATATTGAAATGAATGACAACGTATCCGACATTCAAACTATTAATGCTATTCGTGAAATAGAAGCGATGGTGCTTGAGGTAGATAAAGAAACAGAGCGTCAAACAGGTCAAAAAATTATCCGCGATTTACTCGTGTTTAACCAAGGCCGCACAGAGGCGCAATTATTAGCCCCATTAGTTGATGAAGACTTACGTCCTTACGATGCGTTTGAATTATCGCGCCGTTGGCGTGAAGCCATGCCTAATATTGCAGGTGTTAAATCGTTAACTATTCAAGACGACGTAGGCGGCGGTGGCGGCAACGGTGGTGGCGAGTTTGGTTACCTTCTATTTGGGTCTGATATCGATACATTAAACGAAGCTGGGCGCCGTTTTATTCAATTGCTCCAACAGCAAGAAGGCTTGTTTGATATAAGCTCAACCATAGATCCTGCCAGTAAAGAAGTGCAAATGAGTTTAAAACCCGTTGCCTTTGATTTGGGGTTAGATCTTGCCAGCATTGCCAATCAAGTTGGTGCTAGCTTTTATGGTGGCGAAGCACAACGCGTAATTAGAAATGGTGAAGAAGTCCGTGTGATGGTTCGTTACCCTAAACTCACACGCGAAGCATTTTCATCACTTAAACATACAGTGGTGACTACACCAACAGGGCGCGAAGTGTTATTGGGTGATGTGGTTGAGCTAACCGAAACTCCCGGTATTAGCTACATTCGCCGTGAAGGTGGCTATCGAACTGTTTATGTGTACGGCAGTATTGATGAAGAGCAAATTGAGCCGGGCGAAGTGGTTAAACAGGTAAAAGAAAACCTATTACCACAGCTTAAAGAAGAATACCCAAGCGTTAAATCAGAACTTGGTGGTGCTATTGAGGAGCAACAGGCGCAAGCCAATGAGCAAATGTTGTTTTTTATTGGAGGCATGATACTAGTTTATATACTGCTTGCTGTACCACTAAAAAGCTATTCACAACCGCTTATTGTAATGTCGGTTATTCCGTTTAGCTTAACGGGGGCTATTTGGGGGCACTACTGGTTTGATTTGGATATGAGCTTAATGTCTGGCTTTGGTCTTATTGCTGCAGCGGGCGTTGTAATTAATGACTCCTTGGTTATGACCGACTATGTAAACCAGGTACGTAAGCAAGGTGTTAGTGTTAAAAATGCCGTAATTGAAGCCGGCTGTGCGCGTTTTAGAGCAATATTACTCACCTCAATCACTACGTTTGCTGGTGTGTTGCCTATTATGTTTGAAACCAGCCTACAGGCTAAGTTTGTAATACCTATGGCAGTTGCGCTGGGATTTGCAGTTATGTTTGCAACCTTAATTACGCTTATTCTTGTACCTTGTTTGTACATTATATTAGGTGATATTGGGGCATTATTTAAAAACACTTACCGACGTATTTTTAAACGAAGAAGTGTAGAAGTGTCTGTTGATAGCTAATTTTTGCTAAACAATAAAAAAGGACTGAGTGTTAACACTCAGTCCTTTTTTATTTTTATTATGTTTTTTAATTAGTCTTTAAATTGCTTGTGGCAATCTTTACAACCTTTCGCCCAAGCACCAAAGGCTTTACCAATAACCGCTTTGTCGCCAGATTGGGCAGCTAGAGCAAGTTTGTCTGCGTTTGCGGCAAACGCATTGGCTTTTTCAACAAATACCGTATTTTCAGACCAAACAGCAGCTAGTGCCGATGTATCGCCTTTGTCTGTTCCTGCGTAAAACGCTTCCCAAGGCATTTTTGAAAGCGCTGCTGCGTTATTTGCACGCATTTTGAATTGCTCTGCATCAAATGGAACCTTGCCCTTAAGCATTGCGCCCATATCACCAATTTGAACTGATAGCATAGAAAATGCACTTTGACGGTATTCAATAGCATCGCTTGGCTCTTTAAACGCAGAGTTTGCAGATACACTCAGCGCGCATGTTGTTAATAACGCACCCGCTAGAATTTTTTTAAATTTCATATTATTGCCCCTGTTAACTATTTTTTGACTATTGCTTTGTATCTTAGCTGTTGGTTTTATTCAAGCTAATACAGAAAAATTAACTAAAAGTTAATCGTTTATATCAATGTCAGCAAATATCATTCCTCGCCGCATACTGCGAGTTGCTAAGAAAACCTCACCTAATAACGACATAAACGCGCATATTAACAGCGCCATAGCTGCCACAAAACAACTAGCGATAGTAACGCCTAAGTTTATGGATTGAATGTGCGACAAAAATAACAGCATAACCACTGCGCATACAAGCAAAGCGCTCAAAACACTTAAACTAAAGGCTATGTGTATACAACGGGAGCGTTTTAATAACGCACGAAGCTCTGTTGCGAGTGATTTATTAAAATCTTCATCGGTGCTTACTTTTAGTTTGCGTTCCAATTGCCTCGCACGGTCGGTAATACGAGCCAAGCGGTTTGATAAAACGCCAAGTGTTGCAGCAATACCCGTTATTAAAAACACTGGTGCAACAGCTGTTTGTATTACTTTAGCCATAGTTAAAATGTTGATCACATCATTATTCATAAAGTACCTAGTTATTATGCAGCTTTTGTTTACAAATATTCACAAAAGTGAAATGTGGTTTTATTCATTTATATCAGTTGCTTGGTGCTTATTTGATTGTTTTTTTTATGTGCTTAATGCTTATTTGTAACCAAAGTGTTGCTTGGTGGGGGATGAACGTTTTATATTCGTCCATACATTGTAATTTGCTTTATTAATGTGACTACAATAATACATAAAATATCCTAGGGGAACTCATGAGTAACAATATAATAAAAAAGACAGCGATAGCGACGGCTGTTTCTAGCGCATTTGTGGCAACACTTGCAAGTGCCGCTGAATTACCAAAAGCAAATATTAACTACAAACAAGTAGAACAAGTAGTTGAAGTTGCAGCAGACAAAAAAGAGCCTTCAGCTCATATGATCGTTCTTAAAGCAACAACATCTGTGGATGCAGTATCAGCTGGAACTTATCAGGCTTCAAGTAGCCGTGAAATAACAGCTCAGGTTGAGCAGCTTCAAGACATAATGACTGCAGAGTTGAGTAACTTAGATTTTGATGCAAAAGTAATTGGCAAAACAAAGATTCTTGCTCCAACGTTAATAGTTCAAGCAACACCTGAAGCTTTAAAGCAGATTGCAAAAGATGATCGCGTTGCAAAAGTATTACCAATGTTTGACCGTGAACTTCACGTTGCAGCAAGCTCTGATTATATTAACGCTAAACCATTAATTACTGATGGTATTGTAAGTGGTAAAGGTCAGCGCGTTGCAGTACTAGATACAGGTATTGATTATACTCACGTAGCATTTGGCGGTGCGGGTACTGTTGAAGCATACCTAGCGGCACAAGAAGATCCTACAACAGTTACATGGCCGCAAGGCATTGTACAAGGTGGCTATGACTTTATTCGTGATGATGCAGATCCAATTGAAAATGATGCTGCAAATTCACCGTCAACAGGTGATCCAACAAATCATGGTACATCATCTGCAAACTCTGTAAACGGTATTGCACCAGAGGTTGAGCTATACGCATATTCTGTATGTGGCGGTGGTTGTCCAAGTGCAGCACAAGCAGCTGCATTAGAGGCTGCAATGGATCCTAACGGTGATGGCGATATTTCAGATCGTGTTGACGTGATGAACATGTCTCTTGGTGGTGAATTTGGTGATACTTACACTGGTGGTGGTACACAATACCTAGTTCAACGTGCTGTTGAATTAGGTGTTAACATGGTAATTTCTGCCGGTAACGATGGTGATAACCCATTCCGTGTTGGTGGCCCAAGTACAACTCCTAATGCCTTATCTGTTGGTGCAATGACACATCCAACAACAGAAGTTGGTATTGCAAGTGGAACAGTTGCAGGCGTTGAAGGCGATATTCAAGCGTCAGGTTTTGGCCCACAAGATGGCTTTACCCTATCAGGTGCTGATATTGATTTAGTATACCCTACAGCAAATCAAAACGGCTGTGACGCTTTTGCAGACGATGTTGACTTTACAGGTAAAGCGGTACTAATAGATCGTGGTGCCTGTGCATTTACACAAAAAGTACTAAACGCACAAGCTAAAGGTGCAGAGTTTGTATTTATTGCAAATAACGTTGACGATGGCACACCAGCCCCAATGGGTGGTTTTGATGCTGACGTAACTATTAAAAACGTCGGGATTAATTTTGAAGCGGGTGCTGCACTGAAAGCACAGCTAGAAGCTGGCGGCCCTGCAACATTTGATATTAGTGTTGAGATTAAAACGACTGCGGGTGCTGTGGCAACATTCTCTTCACGTGGCCCTTCTATGGATGGTTTACTTAAACCAGAAATTACAGCGCCAGGTACGAGCATTGTCGTAGCAGCAACAGGAACTCAAACAGGTACTAACCCTGTGTCAGGTACCTCGTTCTCAGGTCCAATTACAGCCGGTGCGGTTGCAATGATCCGTGAGGCTCACCCAAACCGTAATGCGTTTGAAATTAAAGCCACTATTATGAACGCGGCAAACCTTGAAGTTACTAACGAGCCATTGGCTATCAATCCTGATTCAGAGCTGGCACCTATTAGTATGATTGGTGCTGGTTTAGTTGATGTGACTAAAGCTGTGAACTTACCTGTTGCAGCATGGGTACATAATGCTGAGTTTGATACAAAACAAGCTGCCCTTTCTTATGGTTTAGTGAGCCTTGCAGAAGCCGGTTCTATCACTAAAACGGTCACTGTTAAAAACTTCTCTGCTGAAGCGAAAACATATAACCTTCGTACTGAAGCACGTTACGAAAGCGACGAAAAAACTGAAGCTGTTAGCTGGGATTTCCCAGAATCAGTAACAATTCCAGCTGGGCAAGCAGTAAACTTTGATATCACAATGATGGTTGACCCAAGTAAACTACCTGCATGGGAATTAGAGAATCCATTTAGTGCTGATGACATTGCTGCTCGCAGTGCTGCACTAACATCGATTGAGTTTGATGGTGCGTTAGTATTTGATGATGCGTCAACAGATACAACTCACGATTTACACGTCGTGTATCATGCAATGCCGAAAGCAGCGACAGAGCTAAGTTATACTGCCGAGCTAATTGACAATAAAGTTGCACTAGTACTTGAAAATACGGGTCAGACTGAAATCACTCCTCAAGCCGAAAGCATCATTGCAGTAGGCACAGAGAAAACAATGGAAGAGGCTGAGTATAATATTCTGTCGAGCACATTCTCTGCATTTGGTGCAGACTTCTGTGATTCAGGTATTTACATCACTTCATCAATTCAATTACGTGACCCGCTAACGCACACTTTCCAAGCTGGTTACAGAGTTGAAATTGATACAGATAATGATGGTGTTGCTGATCAGTTCTTACAAAACTTAAATGACCGTGGCCGTACAACGGCTTCACCAGGCCGTAGCCGTACATTAATTGGTACTACTGACGGTGCTGGTAATGATGGTTGGGCATGGGGTACACCACTTCTTCATTCAGCAGGTGAGGATACAATCACATTTACTGGTTGTTCTGAGCTAATGAATATTGATGGGTCGTTACTTGGTCAGCCAATGAACTTTAGAGTATCTGTTGGTTACCCAAGCTACCAGTCAGGTGTTTTCTCTGAGACAGACAGTGTAACTGGCTCAGTGGTATTTGGTGTTCAGCCAGAAGTTCAAATGACTTCGCTTGAAACTGGCGAAGCCGTTGTTTCACTTCTACCTGGCGAAAAAGCAATGGTATCTGCAAGTGGTCCATTTGTTTTATCTCAAGGTGCTGGCACTAACATCATTAAAGCAATGACAAGTGAAGAGCTTGCATTACCAGCTATTGAGGCGCCTATCTTAGTGGGTGGTGAATTCTCAGTTTCTGAAGATGCAGCCGATGGTACAGTAGTTGGTGCGCTTACAATTGAAGAAGCCGAGTTTGATTTAGCGGTTTCTGAGTACTACGTTCAATCAAACACAAATATTGGATTAGGTGTTGATGAGCAAGGTCAAATTGTGGTTGCTGACACCAACATGCTAGCAGGTGATACTACTGCTGAAATGGAAGTTGTTGCGATTGATATTCGAGGCAATGTTTCTGAGCCTGTAACTGTAACTGTTAATGTAACTGCAGTAGTACCTCCGGCAGTTGTTATTCCAGAGCCAGAGAAGAAAAGTTCGTCAGGTTCATTAGCTTGGTTAACGCTTCTAGTAGCACCGTTCGCATTCATGCGTCGTCGTAAGCAAAAGTAAGCTTAAAAATGATTAAGTACTAAATTAAAGGGAGCTTCGGCTCCCTTTTTACATAGCTTCACAAACTAAATCACAAAAGGTATTAATTTTAGGTATATTTAGGTAACAAAAATAATAAGGACTTTGCCTGATGACACGTACTCCCTTTGCACTTGCTGCACTCTCGCTTGCTATTTTAAGCGGGTGTAATAAAGCCCCCGAAGAAACTCAAAAAAATACGGTTCAAGTTGAGTCAGCTCAAGCTGTAACAGCGGTTGCACCAATTGCTAAAAAAGTACCCCATGAAATGACCATTCATGGCGATACACGTATCGATAATTACTACTGGCTCAGAGATGACGAGCGAAAAGCACCTGAGATTATTAACTACTTAGAAGCCGAAAATGCGTATTCTGACGCTATGCTTGCGCATACTAAAAAATTACAAAGTAGTTTATTTGAAGAGCTTAAAGGGCGAATTCAAAAAGATGATGACTCTGTTCCGGTAAAAGACGGCCAGTACTATTACTCGTCGCAAACTCGCGGCGATAATGAGTACGCTACTTACTTACGCAGTAGTGATTTTGCAGGCACCGATCAGGAAGTTATTTTAGACGTAAATGAATTGGCTAAAGGTCATGACTATTTTGCGGTGAGTGGCCTAAATGTCAGCCCAAATGACAACTTAATGGCGTATGGGGAAGATACGGTGAGTCGCCGTGTTTACAACATAAAAATTAAGGATTTAAGCACTGGTAAATTATTAGACGACACGCTTGAAGGCACCAGTGGTTATGTTGTGTGGGCGAACGACAATAAAACAGTCTATTACATCAAAAAAGACGCGCAAACCTTACTTGGGTATCAGGTTTATCGTCATACGCTTGGTACACCACAAAGCGATGACGAGCTTGTTTACGAAGAAACAGACACAAGCTATTACACAGGTATGAGCAAGAGCAAAGACGGCTCAGAAATTTATATTTGGCATAGCAGTACTGATGCATCGGGTTTGTCAGTACTTAATGCAAATGATGTAAACGCTAAGCCTAAGCGCTTAATTGAACGTGAAGCCAACCTTGAATACAGCATTTCCAAATTAGGCAATACTTATTACATTGTTACTAATTTAAATGCCGTTAACTTTCAGCTTATGAAAGTAGATATTGATAAAGCCGGTGATAAAGCAAATTGGCAAAGCGTGATCCCTGCGCGTGAGGGTATTAAACTCGAAGGTGTTGAGTTGTTTGATGACTTCTTAGTATACCAACAACGCAAAATGGGCCAATCAACACTGATTGCGCGTAATTTAACATCGGGCAAAGAGTTACCACTAAGCTTTAACGACAGTGCATATACAATTAATGCGTACGGTAATAACGAATTAGACAGCGATACGCTGCGTGTTTACTACACCAGTATGACGACGCCGGGTTCATCTTATGATGTTAATTTGGCCACTGGCGAAAAAACATTATTAAAACAACAAACAGTATTAGGTGACTTTAACGCAGACAACTATGCCTCAGAACGTATTTTTGTAACAGCACGCGATGGCGTAGAAGTACCGGTGAGTTTGGTGTATCGAAAAGAGTTATTTAAAAAAGATGGCACTAACCCATTATTGCAATACGGTTATGGTTCGTATGGTGCAACAATGGATCCGAGCTTTTCGTCTGCACGATTAACGTTGCTTGACCGTGGTTTTGTATTTGCAATTGCCCATGTACGTGGTTCGCAAATGTTAGGTCGCCCGTGGTACGAAGCAGGTAAGCTACTTACCAAAAAGAACACGTTTAACGACTTTGTAGATGTAACTAAGTCATTAGTTGAGCAAAAGTATGGTGCAAAAGACAGCATATTTGCACAAGGCGGCAGTGCGGGTGGACTATTAATGGGTGCAGTGGCAAACCAAGCCCCTGAGCTTTATAAAGGCATGGTTGCACAGGTTGCGTTTGTTGATGTGGTTACCACTATGCTGGATGAAACGATTCCGCTTACAACTAACGAGTATGGCGAGTGGGGTAACCCTAACGAGAAAGAATATTACGATTATATGTTGTCGTATTCACCGTACGATCAAGTCAGTAAGCAAGACTACCCTAATATGTTAGTTACTACAGGCTTACACGATTCACAGGTTCAATATTTTGAGCCAGCAAAATGGGTTGCTAAGCTGCGTGACTACAAAACAGATGATAATAAACTATTATTTAAAATAGATATGGAAGCCGGGCACGGCGGTGCTTCTGGCCGTTTTAAACGCTTAGAAGATGCCGCGTTAAATTATGCATTTATGCTTGATTTAGCGGGTATAAAAAAATAACAAACCCTAGGGGCTGTTTATTTAATTTGCAAAGGTCAGCGGTCCCACAATTCAACTAAGTAATGAGCTAAGGCGTAACGTTAAGTTACGCCTTTTTTTGTGGCAAATTAAAGCTAAACATGGTGCCTTTGCCTAGTTCACTTTGTACATTTATTTCACTGTCCATGAGCTTTAATAGCCCGCGGCAAATAGCAAGGCCCAATCCCCCTTGTTGTCGGCCGGCTTTGTTAGAATTACTAGCTTGGTAATGAGGATCAAAAATGGCATTTAACTCTTCGTGTTTAATACCCACGCCGGTATCAGAAACCTGCACAAATAATTGATTGTCATCACCGCGTTTTACACGTACAGCAATACTGCCGTCACGCGGGGTATGCCTAATTGCGTTATCGATTAAGTTACTTAAAACACGCTCAAGTTTGGCTATGTCGGCAATGACAGGAAAGTCACAAATTTCTGGCTCAACCGATAAATTAATGCCTTTTTTCTCTACGGCCAAACTAAACTTAGCAATACAATCGTAAATAAGTTCACCTAGGTTAAATGTTTCTTTGTTAATACTTATTTCGCCATTTTCGAGGTGTGCGAGTTCAAAAATTTGCTCTATTAGTTGCTTAAGTTGACCACAGTTATTCAGTGATACTTGCAAGTACTCTTGCTGCTCTTGCGCACTTAGTTTGTCACCTGACTGATTTAACACCTCTAAAAAACCTTGTAACGAAGCCAGTGGTGTACGTAAGTCATGAGATAAGTGAGTAAGTAGCTCTTTGCGTTGTTTATCGCCTTGCTCTAGTGCTTTAAATTGCTCATTTATACGTGTGAGCATTGCTTGAATAGTTCGGCTTAAGCTATGGACTTCATTACTTTTTTGAGTTGAATAAATACTCAGTTTTGTGTCGTTTAGGCTGTAGTTTGCAGCCTCAATTTTGCTTACATCTTTTGCAAGGCGTTGAATAGGGTTTGTAAAAAATCGCAGTAAAATAAGCATCGCAATAAATAAAAAAACGAGTGCTGAGCCTAACCATATGGCAGCCAATAATAACGAGTCGTTACTTTTTATATGATTAAGAGAGGTGTCGTATGCCTCACCACCAATAATCACATATAAATACCCTTGCAATGTGTTGTTATTAAAAACAGGCGCCACAGAAAATATTTTTTGTTGATCAGGGTTTCTTGGGTTGTCGCCATAAACTGGTGTAGCACTTGGGTTAGCTATAAGGTGCTTTAATGGCGTTAAATTAATATGTGTACGCTTCACTTTTCCGGGTTCTGCGGAGTAAGTTAATATTTTTCCGTTTTCGTCTACAAAGTAAAATTCAAAGGCGGGGCCGAGTAACATTAAGGTATGAAATAGGTTTTCAAGGGCTTCGTAATCGTATACGCCTTCTTTTATCAATGGGTTATCTTGTACTAAATGCTCAGCTAGCGCTAAATGTAAATTTTGTTCTCCATGATGTTTAGAGTTGAGTTCTAGCTGTTTACTCCAGCTATAAACCAGCGCGCAAATAAAACAAAAAATAACGGCTAACGACACTGCTAATTTTTGGTACAAAGAAAGTCTCATAATAAAAATCTTAATTAAGTTGGCTTGGATTGAGTTTGTATCCCACACCCCAAACGGTTTCTATAATAGGTGTCGATTGGTGCAATTCAAGCTTTGCGCGTAACCGATTAATATGTGAATTAACAGTATGTTCGTAACCGCTATGTTGGTAGCCCCAGACTTTATCAAGTAGTTGCTGGCGACTAAATACATGGTTAGGGTGGCGTGCAAAATACACCAGCAAATCAAACTCGGTGGCAGTTAGGTTAATTGCCTGTTCGGCTAAATACACTTGATGAGAGTCAAACTCAATGTTTAATGAGCCAACTTTAAGGGTTTGTTCACTTGCAACAGAGGGTTCATCGGTATTTTGGCTGGCGAGTAACTGTGCTCTGTGTCGAAGTTGGGTTTTTACTCTGGCCTGTAGTTCACGTGCAAAAAAGGGTTTACAAATATAGTCGTCTGCGCCCATTTCTAGGCCAATAACCCTATCCATGTCACTACTTAGTGCGGTGAGTAAAATAACGGAGGTAGTTGGGTAGTGCTCTTTTATTTTACGACATAAACTTAATCCATCCATTTGCGGCAGGTTTATATCCAGTAAAATAAGCCCGTACGGATGCTTGGCAATTTTTTTTAGAGCCAGTTCAGCACTTATAACATGATCCACATGTAAATTTAGCGATGTAAGCTGTGTGGTAATTAACTTACCAATTTCTCTGTCGTCTTCAACTATGAGTAATTTTTCATGACGCATTGTTTATCCTCGTAAAAAAAAGGGGGCTTCCGTGCGCCCCTACTTCCCCATTACAAGCTGGTATATCAAGGTCAATACTGATAAACGAATTACTGAGTGCGGGTAATAACCACTTTTGCTAATGGGTTATCAAACTTATGTTCAGGGCTAAGTACTGAACTAGATAAGCCATCTTCATTTGTAACTACACCTGGGTGTCTTGCTACAAAATTAACATCATCACGGGCTTCATTAAAACCTTCTCCGCCATCAGCAGGACCGGGTATCGTACCAGCTGCTTCTGTATTTGCTTCAGTACCTGCATCATAAGCAACAGTGGTGCGAATTAAAGAGTCACCCACGGCTAATGAAGATACGTCTAAAGCACTAAGACCGGTAAATCCATCATTTGTGTTCACCATCATAGTGGCAAGTGAAAGCTTGAGTGCTTCAAGTGAGTCTGTCGTTAATGTAATCGTGGTATTTACGCCAGGTCCAACAGCGCCTTCGCTTGATGCATTTGCAATGGCGTTTTCTAATGCAAGTAGTTGGCTGTTGTCGCCTCCTTCAGCCATTGTTTCTAATGCAACCGATGCAGGACTACCTATTTGCCAAAGTGTGCCTTCTGTATGTGCAATAATGGCAATAGGCGATAGTGGCTGCCCTGCGGTTAAATTACTGACGGTTACATCAAATGTATAGCTTACAGGCTCAGGAGTCGGCGGTGTGACAACTTGAACAGGATCGTTACTGTCGTTGTCGCCACAGGCTGCAAGTGAAGCTGCAAGTGCAACAACCACGATGCTTTTTTTAAAGTTATTTAAAGATGCCATGATTACGCTCCTACTTAACCGTAACGGTTAGTTTAGCTACAGGGTTTAACCATCTGTGAACCGTGTTGCTTAAATCACTATTACCAGCGGTTAAGTCGTCGTCACCTAGTGTACCAGGGTGAATATGCACATTAATGTTGCTATCGGTGCTTGTTAAGCCTGCGCCACCTGTACCCGCATCACCACCTGGTGCTGCAGGAATACCTGGCGTACCAGGTGCTCCAGAACCTTCAACCACGAGCTCATTATTTTGCTCAGTGCCCGCATCGTATGCATTTAAATAAACTGTGTAGGTACCGGCTTCGGTTGGTATTTTCCAGCTATCAAGGCCAACAAAGCCATCGTTTGTAGGTAGTAACATAGCGGTCACTGATAAGTAATCGTTACCGTCTGTCGTCATTAGTGTTGTCATGGTTGATGACGATGGTGCTAATAGACCTTCTGCTGGGTTTGCAGCCATATCGCTACCAGCTGCAGTGGCTTGTGCCATTAGTTCAGCAATGTTGCCGCCTTCAGCCATTGTTTGTAATGCGGTAGAAGCTTCAGTTGCAACTTCAAAAAGCTTATCTTCACTGTTGTGTGCTGTAACGAGTAGCGGAGTGAAGTGAATGCCTTGGGTAAGGTTGGTTATTGTTAAGTCTAACTCTGCAGCCATGGTTGACTGGCTAGCTACCGCTAAAAGAGTTGCAAGTGTAAAAGTTGAAGCTTTCATTTTTTATTTCCTGTAAGTGATGATTCGAGATAAGTATTGAACAATCGTCTCCAGAAACTCTCACAAACTTATCACTTTTTTATCACAGGAATGTAGGCTGTGATTTTTGTAAATAAATACGCCAGAAAATTTATAGACCTGTGTATAATTAAACCGCATTATAAAAATTATAGGATTGTGTTATGGAAGAAAATCAACAGGTTAAAGTAGTAAATAAAGATGAGCGCACATGGGCAATGTTGTGCCATTTAAGCGCGTTTGCTGGATTTATTGTGCCGTTTGGTTCAATAATAGGACCATTAATTATTTGGTTAATTAAAAAAGATGAAATGCAAATGGTTAATGAGCACGGTAAAAAAGCGCTTAATTTTCAGATAACCATGGCAATTGCCTATATTATTTGTTTTGTATTGATGTTTGTTGTGATCGGTGTAATTTTATTACCAATTGTGGCTATCTTTTCTTTTATTATGGTGGTTTTAGCGAGTATTAAAGCCAATGAAGGTAAAGAGTTTAATTATCCACTGAGTTTAAATTTGATAAAATAAACGCTCAATTATTTATATAAACAGACCCTAGCCTAAGGCTGGGGTTTTACCTTTCCCCGCAAGGTTATTATGCTTTATCTAACGCTGTTTTTAAGCGCATTTATTTCAGCTACGCTATTGCCGAGTTCTTCGGAGGTGATCATGGTGGGAATGATCACACAAAGCCAGGTTAACCTTTGGCTTTTATGGTTGGTTGCAACACTAGGTAATGTATTGGGAAGCTGTGTTAACTACTGGTTAGGCACGCAAGTTTTACGTTTTAAACATAAAAAGTGGTTTCCGGTATCAGAACAAGGGCTTGAAAAAGCACAAAATCAGTTTAATAAATATGGCGTATACAGCTTATTGTTTGCATGGCTGCCTGTTGTTGGCGACCCATTAACAGTTATTGGCGGTATTTTTAAAGTGAGGTTTAGCGTGTTTTTACTTTTAGTAACACTTGGCAAAGGCGCACGCTATTTAGCGGTTATTGCCCTTGCCGTGGGAGTAGAAGCTCTTATTTAAGCTATAAGCACACTACTTTTTCCAATCAAGTGTTAACGATACAGAGTCAGCAAAGCGAAGCGCATGCGGTTTATCTACACGGGCTTTGGCATAATTTACACTCGGGTGTGAATGACAAACAGCAAGAATTTCAGCGACTAGCTTTTCTAGCAATAAAAAGTGTCCTTGCTCAACTAAACTAATCACCTCTTTGGTGATCACTTTATAGTTAAGTGCTTGGTCTACTTCATCGGTTTTACATGCGTTGTCGGCAGGGTAGTGAATCTCAAGGTTGATCACTACGTCTTGCTTTTTTTCACGCTCTTCAGGATTAAAACCAATAAATGTACGTAAGCGTAAGTTAGTAACATTAATAATTGCGTTGGCCATAGATTACCCTTTAATAAGCTGCAAAAATTCGTTGCGTGTTTTAGGGTCGCTTCTAAAGTTACCCAGCATTACTGATGTACGCATGCTTGAGTTTTGCTTTTCTACACCGCGCATCATCATGCACATGTGCTTAGCTTCAACAATAACGCCTACACCTTTTGCACCAGTCACTTCTTCAACGGCTTTGGCAATTTGATGTGTTAACTGTTCTTGTATTTGAAAACGACGCGAAAACATATCAACAATACGCGCAAATTTAGATAACCCCAGCACCTTGCCGTTTGGAATATAAGCAATATGGCAGCGCCCAATAAATGGTAGCAAGTGATGCTCACACATAGAGTAAAGTTCTATATCTTGCACAAGTACCATGTCGTCTGCATCAGAGGTAAATACGGCATTATTAGTAATTTCATCAAGCGTTTGGCGATACCCTTGTGTTAGGTATTCCATTGCTTTTGCAGCACGTTTTGGTGTGTCTAATAAACCTTCGCGTTCAGCGTCTTCGCCTACGGCGGTTATAATTTTTTGGTAGCTGTCTTTTAATTCGTTATGCATAGGTGTCTCAGTGTTTTTTACTTTAAATGACGTCCGCCATCAACAGGGATAGAGCGCCCTGTTATGTACTGACTTTGTAATAGTAAATCAATGCTGTTTATAATTTCTTGGCACCCAGGTTCGATGCCCATCAATGATTTTTTAAGTGTTTTAGCGCGGTATTGTTCGTCGTCGTGCTCGTTAAAAATAATAAGCGAAGGCGCAACCGCATTTACTTTTATATTTGGTGCGTATTTAGCACTAAACGATTTTGTTAGATTATCAAGTGCGCCCTTGCTTGCCGCATATGCCAAATGCTTAGGGCTTCCTGTTTCAACCACATAGTCAGTAAGGTGTACAATATCAGCCGCAGCACCGCTAGCTTGCTGGTACGCTAAAAGTAAGTCAGCGCACTGCATATTAATTAAGTAGGGTGTTTTGGCATGAATGCGCATCATGTTATCAAAAAGCTTGGCGTGGTCTGGGTTATTTGCTTCACAATCCCAGCTAGACGCATTGTGTATAACAGCCTTTAAGGATTGGGTATGTGCTTTCAATGTATTAATAAACTCATTAATTCCTGCATCAGTACTGAAATCGGCATGGATACAAGTCAATCCCTGCTGCGCTAGTTTTTCTACGGCATCATGGCGAGTACGATAAGTAATAATCACTTTTTGCCCTTGGGTTAAGTAATGCTGAGCAAGGGCTAGGCCGATTCGTTGGCCTGCGCCAGTAATTAAAATAGGCGATGTCATATAATGCAGTGTTCTCTTTGGCAAGTTTTTAATAAATATTAGTACGTTAAGTGCAATGTGTACGTAATATTTGAGTAGGGCGATCAAAAAAGCAATTAAACTAGATGCTGTTAATTGCTTTTTATATCACTCATATCAATCGTAAATTGTTGGTATTGGCTGGCGTTTATGTTGCGTGCGCAGGTATATACCGATTAACTTTTGCTCCACCTCTTCAGAGACAGGTTTGCCCTCTAAAAAATCATCAATTTGATTGTAACTTAAACCGAGCGCTTCTTCGTCGGTGAGGCCCGGTCGGTCGCTTTCTAAATCGGCTGTAGGGGCTTTTTCAACAAGCACAGCTGGCGCACCTAGGGCAGTCGCTAGTGCGCGAACTTGGCGTTTAGATAAACCAAAAAGAGGCGCTAAATCACAAGCACCATCGCCAAATTTAGTGTAAAAGCCTGTAATGTTTTCTGCACTATGATCGGTACCTACAACTAAGCCTTGGCTAAAACCTGCAATTTCGTATTGAGAAACCATACGTTGGCGTGCTTTAACGTTACCTTTAATAAAATCTATTTGAGCTTGCTCTGGTAATGCGTCACCGCTGCTAGTCATTGCGATTAACACTTGCTCATGTAACGCATCAGCAGCAGGCTGAATATTAACGGTCATACGCTTACTTGGCTGAATAAAATCTACCGCCATTTGTGCTTCGTCTTCATCAGCTTGCACGCCGTAAGGTAGGCGCACAGCAATAAATTGATATTTGTTGGTGCTGTGTTCTTCATTTAATTCGTTAACAGCTAATTGGCATAAACGGCCGCAAGTTGAAGAATCAACCCCGCCACTAATGCCAAGCACAAGCGAGCGTGAGTGGGCTGCAACTAAACGTGCTTTTATAAAGTTAACTCGACGAGAGATCTCAGCGTTTACATCAATGGTTGGCTGAACTTTCATTTCAGCCATTATTTCGGCGCGCATTGCCGGCTCCTTGTAAGATTTTAAATGTGATACGCAATAAACTTATTATGTGATTTAGTTTTACTTATTTAAAGCCCTAAATGTGCTTTTATCTGGTTAAGTTCTGCTTTTAACTCTTCTACTTCGCGTAATAAATCGTTTAGCTCTTTATCTTTAATGGCTTCGCTGGGTAAATTAATGGTATCGCTATCAGGCGTAATTGGTTGCTCACCAAATAAATGAATATATCGGCTTTCACGTTTACCTGCTTCGCGCGGTAACTTTGCAACTTGCTCATTTTCAATTAATTTATTTAGCGCATTTTCAACTTCATCTACATTATTAAAATCAGCGAGACGAGCGCTGCGTGTTCTTAATTCACCGGGTGTTTGGGCGCCGCGTAACAGCAATAGGCAAATAATGGCACGTTGTTGTGCTGAAAACTGTAAGCTACTAAATTCGGTATTACAAAAGCGGTGGTCGTATTTATTTACTCGCCCCGAAAGTGCTTCATCAACAGTAACTAGGCGCATGTCACTAAGTTCATCTAGCGCAACTTGCACATCACTTTCGGTTAAATTAAGAACAGGATCGCGATTCGATTTTTGATTACATGCATTGGTTAACCCATTCAGTGACAAAGGATAATGCTCTGGTGTAGTGCTTTGTTTTTCTAGGAGACAACCAATAACACGTTGTTGGTGTGGTGATAACTGCATAAGTACCCTTAAAAATATTAATTGTTAATGCTAATTAGTGGTAAGCCTTATTTAACTGCCAAGCCAGTGCTGCAACTTGGGTTTTAAGGCGGCCATATCAAGCGGCTTAGTTAAGTAATCGTCCATGCCCGCAGCAATACATTTTTCTCTATCGCCTTGCATGGCATTAGCCGTTAAAGCAATAATTGATACAGCATTATATTTTTCACCTGCTCCGCCTTGTCTGATTGCCTGCGTGGCTTGATAACCATCCATTATTGGCATTTGGCAATCCATTAAAATAAGTTTATACGGGTTATTTTGTTTGGCGTTTAGTTTGCTAATTGCTTGCTCACCATTTTCAGCAATATCAAAGATCACCCCGGCCTCTTTTAACAATGCAGAGGCCACAACTTGATTTATTTTATTGTCTTCTACTAACAATAAAACGGGCTCTGATGAATCTTTAATAGGTGCTTTTGTAAGTGTATTAGTGAGTTGCGCCTGATTTAATTGCTGCTCTAAAAATTTTTCATTAGTGAGTGAATCAAACAAATCTGATGGCGTAAGAGGTTTAAAAATCATGCAGTCGACATTCATTTTAAGCGTTGATTCTTTTTGTGAATAACTCATTGGCGCCATAATTACTGATTTACATTTAAACTTTTTAATAAAGTTTTGTAAGGCGGTTGTTTGCGTTTTTGCAGCAACAGAAAAAAAGTGATAATCAACTAAAATTGCATCGTACGAATGAGTCGTCTTTTCTAAATGTGTCAGCACCTCACTATAGTCATTAATAAACTCGACATGGGCACCCCAAATCATCAGCTGTTTAGTGGCTATACTGGTATTTAAGTGGCATTCATCAATAATTAAAATACGTTTGTTGTTTATTAGGTGGCTTGGTAAATCTTGTTCTTTACTTAATCTAGGCTGTATTTTTACACTAAATGAAAACGTACTGCCTTCGCCTTCAACACTGTTGACACTGACGCTTCCGCCCATTAATTCACATAGTTGTTTTACTATCGTTAGCCCAAGGCCTGTACCGCCAAATTGGCGCGTAGTTGAAGTGTCGGCCTGTGTAAATGAATTAAATAATGATGTTTGCTGGTTTTTATTAATACCAATACCAGTATCAATTACTGAGCACTCTAAAAAGGAGCCATCGGTAGAGTCGTCCACTCTGGCTATAATAATAACGTCACCGTTTTTAGTAAATTTAACAGCATTGCCAATCAGGTTATTAAGAATTTGCCTAAGCCTATTCGGATCACTAATTATTTCACTTACTGTAATTTGGGTTGCGTCTAAAATGAGTTTTGTATTGTTTTGCTCTACTTTTAGTGCAAACGATTCAACCACTTCACCTAATAATTTGGGGAGATTAAACTGAATACTATCAATATTAAGTTTACCCGCTTCCATTTTAGAGAAGTCTAATATGTCATTAATAATATTAAGCAATGATTCGGCAGATGATTGCGCAAGCTCTATATGATGTGCTTGTTGTTGATCTAACTTTGTTTGCTTAATTATATTTAGCATGCCTAGCACCCCATTCATAGGAGTGCGAATTTCGTGGCTCATAGTTGCTAAAAATTCACTTTTTGCTGCCACCGCTTGTTCGGCTAATTCCTTAGCTTCTACTAATTCTTGTTCTGCTTCTATGCGTTGCTGGCTTGAATGTAAACTGCCTATAAGCGTAGCCACTGTGATTAAAAAACTTTCTTCGTTTTTTGTCCACAAGCGTGTGGTTTTGCATTGCTCAGCACATATTATTCCTAATACTCCGTTGCCGGCAGGGATTGTTACGCACAGCATCGATTTTATTCCCAGTGGCAATAAGTAATATGGCGACAAAGGAGATAGCGCTGAATTATGAATAACGTCGGGAATATTAAAAACAGCTTGGTGATCAAGCATATTAAAAAAGTCAGGAAGGTGTTTTCTAAGCCAAGTAAGTTCAACGCTCTCGGCCTGTGTTAATTCGCTATGAAGTGCAAACGGTATTAACTGTGTTTGGTCTTCGTTATAAAAACGAATGCTGGCACGCTCAATTTTTAAAGCATGGCAAATAGCCTCAGTGAGTATGTCTTTTGATTGGCTAAGTTTACCGTTTAAAATGAGCTTATTAACCGTTAATGAGGCTAACGTTTCATTGTGTAGTGCTGTAAAGCTGTTTTCTAATTCAATTTTTTTACGGGTATCAATATTTTGTAGCGAACCAAAAATACGCACACATCGACCATTTTTATGTTCAGCTTCTGCGTTAACCAGTACCCATACAGCTTTCCCTTCGCCGTTTATTACTTCTATTTCAACTTCGTAACTGTGGCCATATTTAATAGCACGTTCGAGTAGAGGTTTGATCGTTTCTCTGCTTTCGCCCTCTTTAAAATAGCTTAAATCTTCAGGCCATTGTGGCTGGGTATTGAGTGGGTATTTAAACAGTTTTTTAGTCATATCTGACCAATAAACTTGCTTGGTTTCTAAATTAAACGACCACGCACCTATTTGCGCCAAATCGCTCATGGTTTCTAGCATTCTTTCGTTTTTTTGCTGACGGTCAAGCATTTTTAAAAAGAACAAAAATGCCCATGTAAGTAACGCACAAATAATAATTATTGCTAAACGTAATGGCCAAACTGCTGAGTTGGGTGGGCTCCAGCCCTGCTTGGGTGCAACGTATAACTGCCAGCTTCCGCCTTGAAAGTTTAACGAAAATGCGAGGGGATCTTGATTTAATATTGCGGCGTCACCAAAAAAAAACTCGCCTTTATCGCCCAGCCCATTTCTGCCTTGGAGTGCAACGTTATATTTTTCTTTAAGATCTAAAATTCCGGCGTTTTTATAAATTTTATTAATATCTAGAACAACAGAAAGTAATCCCCAAAAATTTTTATCAGGCGGGGTATAGACTGGCACACGCGCTATGAGTGCCTCACCTCCTTGCACTAGCGTTAACGGGCCAGCCATTATAATTGTGTTGGTGTCTCGCGCTTTAATAGCGTCAGCGCGTTGATTTTTATTCGCCAGCAAGTTGAGGCCCAGAGCCGCTTCATTTCCTTCAAGCGGGTAAGTCATTTTAATAATCATATTGGGTGCACCGCCAATATTTCTAAGCTCTTTTGATGTATTAAAAAGGGGGGCTGCAATTTGTGCAAAGCGTTCTTGATTTAAGTTAGGCTCTGCAGAAACAGCCACGCCTAAGCCGCGTACTAACTGAATGTTAGAAATTAAAATGGCTTCTAGTTGTGCTCTATAGGTGCTTACATCGGAGAGGATTTGAAGGCGATGAGCGTCTTTCACGCGAGTGTAATTAATGCGCTCTAGTACAACACTAATAAGCAGTAGTAGTGTCATCGATAACCAAAAAGTTCGGTTATAGTTGTGCGCACTTGCTTTTTTATTGTTAGTTGGTGGCATTAGCTACTATTGGCTTGAATTTAGGCTATTCCACTATAGCTATTTATTGCACAAATTAAAATGACGCTTATGCATAAGCGCCATTTTATTTTTATAGATAGTATTTTAAAACTATGAGTCGCTTACTTCACGCGCCCAATGATTTTGCTTAGCTACATGTAACTTACGGTAGCCATCAAGTAGCGCTGCATGCTTTTTAAAGCCTTCAAGCGATAAACCTGGGAAGGTTAAACCATTAAATAATGTACGGCCTTCAGCAATTTCAATTGCAAGCGCTACGTTGTCGCTACCAAACATTAAACCCAGTGCATCTTGGTAGTCGGCGTATTCACGCTCGTCATCGTATTTAATTTCGAGAATGGCTTTTAAGCAGCGGAAATGGCGCATTGCCTCTTCGTTTACTTGGCCTGTATGCAGTATCCAGTCAACCCAATCGATTGCTTCTTCGCTGCCTGCGGCTAAACATAGGTGCGCTTTAAGCTCACCAATACGCAGCGTATGCCAAGGTGTATCGGCATCGGTTGCAAGGCCAATAAACTCTGCTGCGCGAATAATATCGCTGTGGCCGGCTTCCTCTAAGCTATCGTAAATGTCCATCCATTGCTCAGCATCGTACTGATCAAGCGATAGGAATGCTTCACGGAATTTAGCGCCTTCGTTGTTGTTACGCCAAATCAGCTCATCTACTGGGTAAATGTCTGACATGCCCGGTACTAAAATTCGACATGCATACACGTTTAAGTGCGTGTAATCCATAATGTAAATGTCGTGGTTCATGCTGTGGATTAAGTCAGTACAGAAGTTATATTCTTGCTCTGTTGTACCGCTGAAGTCCCAGTGTACAAAGTCAAAATCAGGCGTTGCACGGAAAAAGTCATGCGATATTAAACCGCTAGAATCAATAAAGTGCAGTTCAATGTTTTCAGGCGTTGCTACTTCGTCGTTATCAAACGTGGCTGGTTGAAACACATCAAGCTGATCAAGGCGGCGACCTTGTAAAAGTTCTGTAACGGTACGCTCAAGGGCTACTTCAAATGAAGGGTGAGCACCAAACGAGGCAAATACAGAGCCATCTGTTGGGTTAATCAGCGTTACGCTCATTACTGGGTATTTACCGCCTAGTGATGCATCGGCAATACGTAAATGAAAACCATGGCTACGCAGTTCTTCACATGCTTCGTGAATTTGTGGGTACTGCTTAACAACCTCTTCAGGCACGATTGGTAAACAAATGCCTTCAGCAATAATACGGTTTTTTATTGCGCGTTCAAATACTTCAGACAAGCCCTGAACTCGCGCTTCAAACTTGGTGTTACCTGCGCTCATACCGTTAGATACAAAAATATTACCAATCACGTTTACTGGAATGTACACGTCTTGGTTATCGCGTTGGCGCGTGTATGGCAATGTACAAATGCCGCGCTCGTTATTACCAGAGTTAAAATCAAAAAGGTGTGATGCATTAAGTTCGCGCTCTGGATCAAAGTAATCCCACAGGCTTTCATCCATTATGCCCTCAGGCACTTCTTCACCTTCAACTTTAAACCATTTTTCGTTTGGGTAATGAGTAAACTCACCGTTGGCAAATTCTTCACCTAGGTAAAAGTCAGCAAAAAAGTAGTTACAGCTTAAACGCTCAAAATATTCACCAAGTGCAGAAGCAATAGATGCTTTATCAGTTGCACCTTTACCATTAGTAAACATAACACCGCAGTCGCTATCTTTTATATGAACCGAATAACAGTTAGCTACAGGGTTAAGCCAAAGCGCCTCTTCAACATTAATGTTTAGGGCTTTAAGCTTGTTTTGCATGGTAGAGATTGACGATTCTAAATCGCGGTCTTTACCTTTGATAAACGTTTTTTCAGTCATATTGATCTCAACTAGTTCTGCACGATGTGTGGAAGTGACATTATCGTGGATTTTGATGTTTATTTCATCCTTTGCGAGCAAGATCATGATTATTTAATAAATCTGTGGTTATTATATAAGCAACGCAAAGGGTGGAAGGGCAACTCAATGTATAAACTAATCAAACGCTTGTTGTTATTAATTGTAATTTTAGGGCTGAGTGGCACCGCTGTTGTGTATGGGGTACTTAGCTTAAGTTTACCTGCACTTGATGGCAACGGGCGCAGTATGGCAGTGAATGACCCCGTTAAAATTTCCCGTGATACATTGGGCCAAGCTGTTATCAACGCTAAAAGCCGTAACGATGCCGCTTATGGCTTAGGGTATGCGCACGGACAGGACCGATTTTTTCAAATGGACCTACTTAGGCGTAATGCTGCAGGAGAGCTAAGTGAATTATTTGGTAAAGCCGCTGTTGAGCTTGATAAAAAAATGCGTTTTCATCAACTACGAAAACGTAGCCTCGCTATTTTAAATACCTTACCAGAGCGCGATAAACAGCTGTTAAAAAGTTATGCTCAAGGCGTAAACGAAGGTTTAGCCCAAGTAGGGTATGCAAGCTTTGAATATATACTTACCGGCGCAACTCAAAAACCGTGGCAAAGCGAAGACAGCTTATTAGTGATTTTTAGCATGTACTTAGATTTACAAAGCATGACATTTAATCGCGATCAAACTTTGATTCAATTAGAGCAAATATACAGTAAAAATATGGTTGATTTTTTAACGCAACCTAGCCAATACCAAGCTGCGCTTGATGGTAGTAAATTAGCCCCATTTGCAGGTGAATTACCCATTCTTGCATCGCAAACGACTCATGTTGCAAGCCACATTGAAGCCCCTCAAGAGCTTGGTAGTAATAATTGGGCCGTTACCGGAGAGCTTACAAAAACAGCTGCAGGTATGGTGTCTGACGATATGCACTTATCAATGGCGGTGCCGGTTATTTGGTACAGAGCGCAGCTTAATTACACACAAAATGGTAAACAATCTCAAATAACAGGCGTATCACTTCCTGGCACTCCTGCCATTGTAGTGGGAACCAATAATAAAATTGCATGGGGTTTCACTAACGGTTATTTAGATACTGCCGATTGGATTGCGCTAAATAGCGATAGCAAAACATGGCTTGTTGATGAGCCTATTTTATTACCTGAAGGAGGCGTTGAAACTTACTCGCTAATAATGAGCGAATACGGCCCAGTAAAATACATTAACGAAAAGCCTTATGCACTTAGTTGGGCAGCGCATCAACCTTATGCGGTTAACATGCAGCTATTAAAGCTTGAGCAAGCAGATACTGTGGACGATGCGCTCGCCCTTGCAAGTAATGTGGGTATACCTGTACAGAATTTAATGGTTGTTGATAGCCTAGGTAATGCGGCATGGAAAAATATAGGCGGTATTCCGGCGCGTACAAATGTCAGTGAGTTAAGTGTAAATGCACAGCACTACTCTGCACTTTTTGAGCAAAACGAAATTAATCGCCCATTTGTTAAAAACCCACCCAGCGGGCGATTATGGACAGGAAACTCTCGGGTTGTATCTGCCAGCGACAACGCACGTTTTGGTAATGGCGGCTACGCATTAGGCGCACGTTCAAGCCAAATTCGTGACCGTTTATTTGAAAAACAAACCTTTGCCGAGAGCGACTTTTACGCACTACAGCTTGATAACCAAGCCCGCTTTTTAATGCCATGGCATGAGTTGTTACTCAAGCAGTTAAAAACCAATGAGGTTAAAAATGCGAAGTACATCACAGAGCTTGAAAACTGGCAGCAATGCGCATGTGCTTCTTCGGTAGGCTATACCCTGGTTAAACGCTATAGAGACGAAGTTATTAACCTTGTGTTTAACCATATTGAAGTCACTCTTAATGAGCATGAGGGCACACTTAAGCCTATCAAGCGTGGGTTGGAGCCGGCGCTGTGGCAACTTATTAATAATAGACCTGCATCTTGGATTAACCCTCAATTTAATAGTTGGGACGAACAATTAGCGGGTGCTTTTGATCACACTGTAAATAAATTGAGTGAGCAATTTGGCACTAATATAAAACAGTGGCAGTGGGGTAAAGTTAATGAGCTGGTAATCGAGCATCCCTTTGCAAAACAAATCCCTTTATTGGCAAAGTTACTTAATATGCCAACCGCTGCAGGATTTGGTGATTCCTATATGCCTGCGGTGCAGGGGCGGAGTTTTGGTGCATCACAACGTTTTATTGCTCAGCCAGGGCATTTAGAACATGCTATTTTAAGCGTGCCAGGTGGCCAATCGGGTCACCCGCTATCAGAGTTTTATAGAGCTGGTTTTAGGGACTATATTGAAGGGAAGCAAACTGCGCTATTACCACAAACGTTAATGCATCAAATCGTTATCTCACCAAAGTAGTGTGAGCCAAAATGTAAGTAATCACGTTCTATATAACTCTAACAATGGAGAACTAAAATGAAAAAATTACTACCCGCGTTAATAACTGGTTTACTACTGAGCGCATCGGCTCATGCAGACGATAACCCCGTTACCGCAGAAAAACTAAGTGAAAGTGTCTATGTACTATTTGGGCAAGGTGGCAACATTGCTGCGAGTGTGGGTGATGACGGCATTTATATTATTGACGATCAGTTTGCTAAGCTCTCAGATGATATAAAAAAAACCATCAGCGACTTAAAGCCTGGTAGCGCCGAATTTGTAATTAATACCCATCACCATGGCGACCATACCGGCGGCAATGAAAATTTTGCAAAAGCAGGTGCACATGTCATTGCGCACGACAATGTCCATAAGCGTTTGAAAGAAAAGCATGGTGAGGGTTCTAAATTTTTACCTCGTATTAGTTTTGGTCACGATTTAAAACTTCATTTTAATAACGAACACGCACACGTTGTGCATTACAAACATGCCCATACCGATGGTGACTCAGTTATCTTTTTTAGTAACGACAACATAGTTCACATGGGTGATATTTATTTTAATTTTGGTAGCTTACCGTTTGTTGATGTAGATAGTGGCGGCAGTGTTGATGGAGTATTAGCTGCGGTTGACGATGTTATTAACCAAATTGACGATAATACACAAGTTATTCCGGGGCATGGTCCAGTAAGTGACCGTTCAGGGCTTATAACGTATCGTAAGCTGGTGCAAAAAGCCAAAGATGTTATGCTTAAGGCAATGCAAAACGATGCAAGTTTGCAGCAAGTACTTGACGCCGACCCATTATCAGAGCTGGGTCTTAAATATGCAAAATGGCTACCAAAAGAGCGAGTAACCACATTGTTTTATCGTAGCTTAAAGTAACTTGCAAAGTGAGTTAGCACGCATAATATAGTTTATTAAGCTGAGCATTTGTTCAGCTTTTTTGTTCCCATGCCCCAAGGAGTTGTGTATGTCGGCAGAAAAAACCCACCTAGAAATTTGTAACTTGACCAAAGAGCAGTACCCACAAATAAAAACGCTAATGGATCAAGCTTACCCAGACTTAGGTGGCGCATGGCCAAGCCATACCATTTTTAGATTAATCGATCAGTTTCCAGAAGGGCAAATAGGCATAGTAGATGACGGCGTGCTGGTGGGTTTAGCACTCAGCGTGCAAGTAGACTACGCCCGCTTTTCAAATCCGCACACCTACGAAGACATTGCTGACGGCCATGACCGTGTATTCAGCGATACCGATGGCGATGCGCTATACGGTTTGGATGTTGCCATTAGCGAAACTCACCGAGGTATGCGTTTAGGGCGTCGCCTTTATGATGCCCGTAAAGAATTGTGCCGCCAATATAACTTACGCGCTATTTTAGCGGGTGGCCGTATTCCGCGTTATTACAATCACAGCAGTGAAATGACGCCAATGGAATACATTGAAAAGGTTGACCAAAAAGAGCTTTATGACCCAATTTTAAGCTTTCAGCTTTCTAACGACTTTCAGGTAAAGCGATTACTAAAAAAGTACCTACCAGAGGATCAAGAGTCTGTAGGTTATGCCACCTTACTTGAGTGGAATAACATAATGTACGAGCCAACCGACACTGTGCTCGAATCGACTAAATCGATAGTACGAGTAGGGGCCGTGCAATGGCAAATGCGTTGTGTTGAATCGGTTGAAGAAATGCTCAAGCAAGTAGAGTATTTTGTAGATACGGTATCTGACTACAAAAGTGACTTTATTTTATTCCCTGAATTTTTTAACGCGCCGCTGATGGGATTAACCGAGCAAAGCAATCAAACTGAAGCAATCCGCTATTTAGCCGAATACACCGAAACGTTTAAAAACGCCATGTCGCGTATGGCAATAGAATATAACGCCAATATTATTACTGGCTCTATGCCACTTGCCGAAGACGACAAAATTTATAACGTAAGTTATTTATGCCACCGTAGCGGTAAAATAGACGAGCAGCGCAAAATACATATAACCCCGCATGAACAAAATGATTGGGTTATTCAAGGCGGCGACAAAATTGCCGTATTCGATACTGATGCTGGGCGCGTTGGTATTCAAATTTGTTACGATGTAGAGTTCCCAGAGCTTTCACGCATATTAGCTAAGCAAGGGCTTGATATACTGTTTGTGCCGTTTTGGACCGATACTAAAAATAGTTATTTACGGGTTCGCCATTGTGCACAAGCGCGGGCAATCGAAAACGAATGTTATGTGGTTATTGCAGGTTCAGTGGGTAACTTACCACAAGTAGAAAGCCTAGACGTACAGTACTCGCAATCGGCAGTACTGACGCCATCTGACTTTTCGTTCCCGCACGATGCAACATTAAATGAAGCCACACCTAATACCGAAATGTTATTATTTAGCGACCTTGATATGGATAAGCTAAAAATTCTTCATAGCGAAGGGACAGTGCGTAATTTAAAAGATCGCCGCGAAGATTTATACGACGTAATTTTGAAAAAGAGAGATGTTTAATGGCTTGGGTTTATTTAGTCATTGCCGGCTTGCTTGAAATAGGCTGGCCAATTGGTTTAAAAATTTCACAGAATCCCGACACACGCTGGCAGGGAATAGCAATGGCCATTGCATTTTTAACAGCCAGTGGTTTTATGTTGTGGCTTGCACAAAAGCAAATATCAATGGGGACTTCCTATGCCGTATGGACAGGTATAGGTGCTGCGGGTACGTTTTTAGTGGGTATATTACTTTACGGTGATGCAGCCACGTTTGGGCGTATTGCGGGTGTGTTAATGATTATTTGCGGTGTGATCACCCTAAAAATTAGCTCTTAATTAATATTTTATGGCGGCGCCTGATTTCACTAGCGCCGTTTTATTTAAATTAAAAATATTGAGTCGATTTATTCTCATATATCTCTTTTTTTATAATGTCTGCACATTTAATAGGGTTTGTCTGAGCAATAAAATGCCCACCGGATATTGTGATTACCTTTGTATTATTAAATACGCTTTTAACCTCATCAACAGCACGGTTATTAACTAATATGTCGTTTGTAGGCTTAATATACACCACAGGTGTAGCGTGTGGGTTTTGAGGTTTACGTAATCGAGATATGTTCTGTAATCTATTTTTTAGTTTAGCTTTATTTGCGAAGCTAATTGATTTAAATACATCTAGAATTTGACTGTCACTTCCCGCACCTGCAAATCCTATTTTATTTAATAACCACATATTTAATTCTGATGCCTGCAAAGCAAATGTAGGGATTAGATGGGCACACCGAGATAATGAACTAGGCGCCGAAATAAAGCTTGCCAGAAATACAATCTGCTTTACATTACTACCCAATATATTACATAGCTCATATGCGATTGGCCCAGAGTATGACTCCGCTACGATAAATAATTCAGTACTTTGCAAATGTTCAGCTAGGTATTGTGCTTTTTTAGCATAGCTATCGCCTTCGAGTTCATCTAAACAAAACACTTGAATATTTAAAGCCTTAGGAAGTACTTCGAGTATTCCTTTAAAAAGCATTCCTGTTCCATCAAGCCCAGGTAGTAGTATTATTTTCAATTAAAACCCTTTTTTATTTATAGTGGTAACATCACCAAAATAGCGGCAACGGCTATAAGTATTAAGCCCGCGGTGTCTTGTTTTTTAAGTGGCTGTTTTAACCAAAGTACGGCAATTAACATGGTAAAAAATACTTCAACCTGCCCAAGCGTTTTAACATACGCCACATGCTGTAAACTCATTGCGCTAAACCAGCCAATAGAGCCTACACAGCTAAAAATACTAATTGCGGCAGTAGTGCCTTTATATTGCCAAAGTTTGCCAACTGTGTGTGGCTCTTTTAGTAATAAATAGCCAAGTAATATAAGCGTTTGTAGGCTTATTACAAACAGTAAAACCCATGCAGCCGAGTGCGGAAATAATAACCCTGAGTTTAAGCTCGCTTCACGTACCCATAGCGATGTAAGGGCAAAGCTGGTACCACAGGCAAGGCCCAGTAACGCTGTTTTAGCATCAAAGTGTTTTACGCTGGTTATACCGCTAAGTAAAAGCACCGCAATAGCGCCTAAAAATACACCCAGCCAACCAAGTAGGCTAAGCGCAGAGCCAAAAAACAATACCCCTAAAATAGCCGCTACTAAGGCTTCACTCTTGGCAAGGCCTGCACCTATGGCGTAATTATTCATTTTAAACAGTTTTACCATTAAGCCGGTGGCGAGTATTTGCATAATACTTGCGCCAATAACAAATCCCCAAAAGGCATTATTTAAGGTAGGCATGGCGGTATCTTGATATTGATACAAGCCGCACAAATACACGGCAGCAATGGGGCCGGCTAAAATAAAGCGCGAAAGCGTTACGCCAGCCACACTTGCATGTGAGCTTAAATTACTTTGCAGGGCATTTCGCCATGCTTGCATAAAAGCGGCTAAAAAAGTGAAAAAGATCCAGGTCATGGTATTCGTCGATAAAAAATAAGGTCTTTACGTTAGCAATCTTTGATTATTAAAGCGACGCATTAAAGGTGATAGTGAATATTCATCACCTGCGACATTATGCCGCACTGCTTTATGAGTAAACTTAGCTATAGTAAGTGTGATGTTATTGTTTAGCCGCCAGCGTTTGTCATAAAACGTATTGGCGGCTTTTTTTGTGCGTGTATGGTATATGTATTGCTCAAATTATCAGATTTTATAATAAGAGAATAAACTATGACGACATTAGTAGTATGCGCATTATTGGCTGTATTAATGCCTTACTTTGCAAAAGTGCCGGTTGCGATGGCAATGGCAAAATTAGGTCGATACGATAATAAACATCCTAGGGCGCAACAAGCAAAACTAACTGGCTTTGGTGCTCGGACGCTCGCTGCTCATCAAAATTGTTTTGAATCACTCGCTGTTTTTGCTGTTGCTATTGCAGTGGTATTTGGTACTAACTCGGTAAACGCAATAACCGAAACCTTGGCGGTTACTCATATAGTCTCACGCATTTTGTATTGTATTTTTTATTGGTTGAACTTAGATATTATACGTTCGCTTGTATGGTTTATTGGCTTAGGTACTACCATTGCCATGATTGTAGTGAGTATTTAATTTTATTGTTAAAACCACAAAGCAAGCAGCCTAAAAGGGTGCTTGCTTTATAGTCTTAAACACTTATTCCCATTAATGCGATATGTTAACTCGCTCTATTAAATCACTTTTTGTAACTGTACTGTTGAGTGCAAAATCAAGTTGTATTAGTACGTTTTGTTGTCCCATTGATGAAGGTGTATATTGCCATTGCATCAGTGCTCTTTTTGCTTCTTTGTTAAAGACTGCTTCTGGTTCAGCTTTTACAACAGTAATGTTAGCTGTTTTGCCTGCTGGGGTTATGTCGTATTTTAATACCACTGAACCGCTAATGCCTTGTTCCGCCGCTTGTTTTGGGTAAAGCGGTTCGATTCGCATTACGGGAGCGATAGATGTTTCTTTTTTAGCTGATGCTTCAGGTTGCTTTGCTACTGCTAAGCCACTGAGCAAGCTTGCTGCTATAAGTAACGCGCTTCCTTTTGCTAGGCGCGAATGTGCGCCGTTATGTTTGATATTAGTAAGTCGTTGTAACATGGTTTTTTTATCTCCGTAGTGTGAATAAGCCATCAGACCCGCTGGCGCATTGGCAGCGCAGTTTACTAAGGCTTTGCTGTATAAAATTTGTTGCTGTGTGGTTTTATTACTTAGTACCCGTTCATCACAAGTTAGCTCCTGCAAACGTCTACAGCTTGCGTATGCCATCCAAGCTAAAGGGTTAAACCACATTAAAATTGTAGCCAGTAATAGCAGCGCATTTGTTAGGTTATCTTTGCGTTTTATATGCACATTTTCGTGCTCTAAAATAAGCGCCAATGTGGCTTTATCAAACAGAGTATTGTAGTTGTGTGGTAAAACTAGCTTGCTATTTAGTACCCCAATTACCATAGGTGTTGCCACTTGATGACTAGTAAAGGTTTTTACCCCTGAGCTTATTTCTGCTTGTAAATTTGTTACTTCACAAAGCTGTAGGTTGCTTACAAATCGGCGGTGAATAATCCAAGTGGCGAATAAAAGCAGTGCCATAATAACTACATAAAATAGCGCCCAGTTAATACTAATAGTGCTTATTAATGGTTGATTTGGAGTAATGATATAATGACTAATTGGACTGTTTTGTAATGGCCTAATTGCATTGGGTAAATTAGCGACAAGCAGCGAGGCTGGTATTAACCACACTAATTTATAAATAAGCTGCGAACCAATTGCTTTTAAGCCAAAGCGCTCAAGTAAAACAAATCCTGCAAACAACAGACTCAATAATAGTTGTTGCTCTATTAGCCAATTAAAGCTTGTTTGAATAACCATGAGAATCCCTTACTTTTGGTTTTTTTCCCAGTCATCTATGACTTTTTTAAGCTCGTTTATATCTTGTTGAGAGAGTTTTTCTGATTTTGCAAAACCACTTACCAACGGAGCTATGCGGCCACTAAAAAAACGCTCAATAAAGTTCTGGCTTTCTTTTTGAGTGTAATCAGCACGATTTATACAGGGGGTATAAATATATTGGCGGCCGTCTTTTTCAAAGGTCAGTGCGCCTTTTTTAACTAATCGACCCAGTAGGGTTTTAATGGTTTTTTCGTGCCATTGCTTATCATCGCTTAAGCGCTCAATAATTTGGCTCGCGGTGGCAGGGTAGTTAATCCAAAGCGCATCAAGCACGTCGAACTCTGCTTTTGATAACTCAATCATTTTATTGCCTACAAATGTAATCTTTAAGTTAAGACTACACCTGTAATCTATTTTTGCAAGGTTATTTTTTAACTTTTTGCGGTGTAATTAAGCGATTTGGTATTAGATTTTCGAAATATCAGTTTTATTAATTTGTATGGAGTGGTTTTCAGGTAGGTTTAGGTTTGAGAGGGCGAGTTCGCTAAATTGCACTCTAAATAAATCAATTACTTTAAAGCCGCAGTAATGCGCCATTTTACGTATTTGTCTGTTAAGCCCTTGTTTTAAAATAATACTAAATTGGTTGTCAGCTATTTTAGTTACTTCACACGGTAAAGTAATTTGTTTATCAACGGGGATACCTGCTGCCATTTTTTCACAAAACGCGTTATTAATCGGTTTATCTACCGTGACTAAATAACGTTTAGGCTGGTGGAAGTCAGGGTGAATAAGTTGATTACAAAAGTCACCGTCGTTGGTCAAAATAAGCAAGCCGCGTGAGTCTTTATCTAATCGGCCAATGGGGTAAACCCGGGTGAGAGTAGGTAAATGGTGAATAAGGCTGGCGGGGTCATTTTCATTTAATTTGCAGTCAATACCAACAGGCTTGTGGTACGCAAAATAAACTAAATCGGCTGCCCCTTTAACTACTTGGCCATTAACTATTATGTCGTCTTGCTCATCAACGTGATCAATATGATTGGCTGGGCGATTATTTACCGTTACTACCCCTTCATCTATTAAACGCGATGCCTGTTTACGCGAGCACACGCCTGCATGAGCAATGTATTTAGCAAGGCGGATTTTGGTGCTCATAAAGTGTTCTCGTTAGTTGGCAATAAAAAACTGATCGCGATTATAGCAAAGCTGCGTATCGATAGAGCGATATTTAATTAAGGTGAACAAAAATGGGTATGAAATTTTCTGAACTAAAAAATCATGAGCCGCTACAAAAAGTAGTTGTTCACTCACTTGAAATGGCGCTTTATCAGGTTTCTGTGATCATTAATAATGTTGAATACTATGTAACAGAGGAAGACGGCGAATTTGTAAGAGCTGTAAGCCCACTGCATGTACAAAAGCGGTTTGAAAAAATAGCGTACGCACAAATGATGCTTCGCCACACAAGCGCATACGATGAAATGTGCGGGCAGCCCGAAAAAACTTCAAGCAACTTACTTGAAGTGCCTTTCGGTAAAAATAATCTTTTTTAATTAAGTGTGTTTGCTAATATCGCTTTTTTAGGAGCGGTATATGTATCAATTAAAATCTGATAACAGTGATGCGTTAAACTCAACTTTACGGAATAAAATAGTTGATTTTAATGCCAAGCATTTTGATGCGCAAAGAGTGCCACTCGGCTATAAATTTGTTGATAATAATAACGAACTAATGGCTGGTATTAGTGGTTGCGTATTTGGCAATTGGCTAATTATAAATTGGCTTTGGTGCAGTGAAATCGCTCGTAATGAAGGCCTTGCAGGGCAGTTGCTCACAGAATTAGAGCAAGCTGCAATATTGCTAGGCGCTAAAAAATCCCAGCTAGACACTCTCGACTTTCAAGCAAAACCTTTTTATGAAAAACGCGGATACAGCGTAAAGTATCAACTTGATAACTACCCACTTTGCGGCACCCGCTATTTTATGGAAAAACCACTTTAATTTATAACATAACTCAAGTTTTTTAATCGGAGCCCAGTTACTTCGCTGTTAAAGGCTCGCCCTCAAACGTAACACCTAAAAATGGTGTCGCCTCTGGCGCTAACATAAACGTGCGAATGTTCATATGATCGTCGCCGTTAGGGTTTTTAAGCACCTCATCGCGGTAAAACTTACCAAAGCAATCAAGAGTGTTTTGCTTGCTAAGCCCATTGAGTTTTGCAAACGCAAAAATTTTACATGAACCGTTATTTTCACTCGCTGAGCTCAGCAACCCGTGGTTATTAAAGGCATAAGCAGTAAAATCGTAATTGGCTTCAATCACCGCCATTGTATCGGTAAATTGAATGCTTTTTGGGTTCTCAGCAAGTGATTTAAGGTATTCGTTTAAAGTCATAATTGTTCCCTAAATTTAATTTATAAGGCTAATTTACTCGTAGCAGCTTATGAACGAATAAAATGCGTTAATGCGTGAATATTGGTGATTTCTACGTCAGCTAGGCCTTTGTAGTTATACTTAGCGTTTTGATCGTTTAACCACACTGATTGGCAACCTGTGTTATTGGCGCCTTGTACGTCGGTATCTAGGCTATCACCAATATGAAGTATGTCGCTTTTGGTGACTTTTAAGTGCGCAGCTGCTTTGTCAAATAAGGTGCTATGAGGTTTAGCTTTACCGTGCATGCCCGCTTGTAGGACTAGCTTAAACTTATTGTGTAAATTAAAGCGTTCTATTTCAACATTGCCATTGGTTATGGCGATTAAGGTAAAATGTTGCGCTAAGTTATCAAGTAGCACTAATACGTCGTCGCTGACTACAATGTTACTGCGTGCATCGGCAAATGCGTTATAGGCGTTACTAGCGTGCAGTGCTACTTCTTGTTCAGTAAATCCTAACTTTGATAGTGCTAAACGCAATGTGTGCTTGCGCCACTGCGTTACATTGTCTTTTAGATCGGGCTGTTGCAGAGCGGCAAGTTGCCGGCATTGTTGCCAGTATTGAGGGCCTTGTTCTTGGTAGCGTGGTAATGCATTTAAGTAATTTTGTTGGGCGCTAACGGCTGCTTTTATAATTGGGTGGTTGTTGTATAGCGTGTCGTCTAAATCAAAGCTCATGACAGAAAAAGGGCGTATTGCACGATTAAATCGGATCATTATAATTTCCTAATCAGTTTGTTTTTTAGCGCGCGGGTGGGTGTTGTCGTACACTTTGGCTAAATGCTGAAAATCTAAATGGGTATACACTTGTGTGGCCGACAAGCTACTGTGGCCAAGCAATTCCTGTACAGCACGTAAATCACCCGACGATTCTAAAATATGTGATGCAAATGAATGGCGTAATTTATGCGGATGCACCTGTGAGCTAATACCTTGCTTTATTCCCCACTCTTGCATACGCAAACGCACTTGGCGAATTGAAATACGATTTTTTTGGCTACTTAAAAATACACCTGGCTCGTCTGGCTTTGCAAACTGAGGGCGCACGGTTAACCATTTTTTTAATGCGTCTAATGCCTTTGTTCCCACGGGAATAAGGCGTTCTTTGTTACCTTTACCGCGAACTAATATTTCGCCACTTTTGGCATTAATATCTTGCATGTTAGCGCCAACTAACTCGCTAATACGTAAACCTGATGAATACATAAGTTCCATCATAGCTTTGTCTCTTATTGCCAAAGGGTCGTCGTCAGGAATTTCGAGCAAGCGAGCCATTTGATCAACGTCGAGGTTTTTAGGTAAAGGCTTGGCAAATTTGGGGCCTTTAATGCCGGTAGCAGGATTGTGATAATGCGATTGCTGCGCAATATTTTTAGCTTTTAAAAACTTATATAAACTTCTGATACAGCTCAATTTTAAGCTAATGGTTCGGCCACTTAGTTGTTTGGCGCGTAAAGCCATACTGTAACGGCGAATATGCTCTGCTTGTACGCCAAACCAGTCATCGCATAATTTATTAAAATAAAGGGCTGCAAAACCAAGTTGGCTAACATACTGATTTACAGTGTGCGCTGAATATTGTTTTTCAAATTTTAGGTAGTCGCTAAATAGCGTAATGGGTGTGCGCCAGTTGTCACTTAATTCGCTTATATTAGGCGCATCATCACTCATGCGAGTTTTTGTAACCTTAACTGCAGGGCACTAATAAAATCCAAAACGAACAGGTTGTCTTGTGCGGGTTCAAAATGGTTCACGTTGTTGCTGCCAAACGCGAGTATGGCAATAGGTTGTTTTTCATCACCGATTAAATAGATAGCCGCAGATTGCGTGTCATCACTAAATAACAGAGCCCGTTCTTGTGCTGTAATACGACCTAAGTAATGGCCAGAGTTTGTGAGGCGGTGTTCAATAAGCTCATCGTAGTCAGGGGTGTATTTTATTAATTTAAAGTCACTTATGTCGTTATTTGAACACACAATAGCGTGTAAATTTTTAGCGATGGTATCAAAGTCGTCATGGCTCCAAAGCTGACGATGGCATTGGCTAAGGAGACGGTATACGAGCTCATTTTGAACTGCGTGCTGGCTCATTGTATCGATTTGATTTTTTAAACGCGTATTGTGTTCACGCAATTGGCGCTGTTGAATATGTACTAATGACGTTGCCCCTTGCGCTTGCTGCTGAAGGTCTAGCTGAGCAAGCACGTTTGGGTGTGTAACTAAAAAGTCAGGATTTGCGAGTAAGTAGCTAGTAATTTGCTCTTCATTTAGCTCGCTCATAACGCTACTTGTCCATCGAATACGTGTTCAGCAGGGCCTGTCATTCGTACTGGATGGCCTTCTCCACTCCAACGTATTTGAAGTGTCCCACCAGGTAGGTCGACTTGTACCGCGCTTGAAAGTTTGCTTTGCATATGGCCAATGACCATCGCTGCACACGCGCCAGTGCCGCATGCGAGCGTTTCATTTACGCCGCGCTCCCATACTCTTAGCTTTATATGCTCTTGCGATATAACTTGCATAAACCCAATGTTAGCGCGCTGTGGAAAACGTTCGTGGTTTTCAAGCAGTGGACCCAATACATCGACCTGCGCTGTCGTAATATCGTCAACTTCAAGCACGCAGTGTGGATTTCCCATAGATACTGCGCCACTAAATACGGTGTGTTCTTCAGCCCTTATAATGTAGGTGAGTTCACGTTTGCTGGCTTTAAGCGGTATTTTGCTTGGCTCAAAATTAGGGTGCCCCATGTTAACCGTAACTTGGCCGTCTTTTTCTATATAGAGCGTTAAGTTACCTGATTTGGTTGATACACTAATTTTATGTTTGTTAGTCAGGCCTTTCATACGCACAAAACGTGCAAAGCAACGTGCACCATTACCGCATTGTTCTACTTCGGTACCATCGGCATTAAAAATACGATAATGAAAATCAAGATCGGGAGAGTATGGTGCTTCAACCATGAGTAATTGGTCAAAGCCAATGCCAAAGTGGCGATCAGCCAGTTTTTTTATTTGATCTCGTGATAAAAATACATTTTGTGTAATGTTATCAATAACAACAAAGTCGTTGCCTAAGCCGTGCATTTTGGAAAAATTAACTAACATAGCGCTCTAATTCGTGTTTGCTCTGTAGTAATCATGCCACAGAGCAGCTAGTTGGCAAAAACGTTTATGGTAAAATTTTCTCACCTTGATAAAGACTCTCAATGGTTTCACGTTCGCGAATAAGATGGTGCTGTTCACCGTCTACCATTATTTCAGCTACGCGTGGGCGAGAGTTATAGTTTGAACTCATAGTAAAGCCATATGCCCCAGCACTTCGCTGCGCGAGTAAATCGCCTTGTTTCAGCGCCAGTTCTCGGTCTTTTCCTAAAAAGTCACCGGTTTCGCACACGGGGCCAACAATATCAAAGTTGTGAGTTGGCGTATCGTCATCACGAACCGACACAGGTATAATTTTTTGCCACGCTTGATAAAGAGAAGGGCGAAGCATATCGTTCATGCCAGCATCAACAATGGCAAAAAATTTACTTTGGTTTTGTTTAATAAACTCAACTTGCGTAATTAATACCCCTGCGTTTGCAGCAATGGCACGACCTGGTTCAAAAATAAGTTCTAAATGGCGGTAGTTTTCTAGGCGAGCCGTTACTTGCTCTGCGTATTCACTAGGATGAGGTGGTTGTTCGTTGTCGTAAGGAACACCTAAACCGCCACCTATGTCTAAATGGCTTAATTCTATCCCGACATTTTTTAGTTCATCTATTAGCGCAAGGAGTTTGTCGAGCGCTTCTAAAAAAGGCTTTACTTCGGTTAACTGCGAACCAATATGGCAATCTACGCCTATTACGTTTAAGCCAGGTAAAGCAGCGGCTTGTTGATAAACACTTACAGCGGTTTGAATATCAATGCCAAATTTGTTTTCTTTAAGGCCAGTAGAAATATAAGGATGCGTTTTTGCATCTATATCGGGGTTAACGCGAATAGAAATTGGTGCTACTAAGTTAAGCTCACACGCAACCTCTGAAATACGCTCTAATTCAGAGGCCGACTCAACGTTAAAACATTTAATCCCTAATTTTAATGCATACGCTATTTCGTCAGCGGTTTTAGCAACGCCTGAAAATACTACTTTACCGGCGTCTCCTCCTGCTTTAACTACACGCGCCAGCTCACCTTTAGATACAATGTCAAAACCCGAACCAAGGCGCGCTAGAATATTTAATACAGCAATATTAGAGTTTGCTTTTACGGCATAACATACCAAGCTTTTATGGTTTTTAGTCGCATTGGCAAACGCAAGATAGTGGCGCTCAAACGTTGCACGAGAATACACATAGCAAGGCGTGTCGTATTGCTGAGCAATAGCGGCAATACTCACATCTTCAGCAAATAATTGATTGTTTTTATAGTTAAAAAAATCCATTTATTGCTCCTGTTTTACTGGTGTTGTAGGTTGCTTGGCCTCTGCGGCAGGCACCATAGTGTTTTCTGGTTGGTTTTGCTCGGCCTGTTGTTCAGGCAAATATAATGGGCCGCTTTGTCCGCAGCCAGCTAATGCGCTAAATAGGGCCGTGCAAATTAATAGTTTTTTTAATTGTAAGGTATGTGTCGCTTTCATTAGATTAATATTGTTGCTGGCTTTATAATCGCAGAGTAACAGAATATCTAAAAAATGCAGCTATTCGCGGATGATTTTATTCCTGTTACACTAGCTGCATATTTTTAACGCAATTACGTACCCAATATTAGGCGGCCCGCCTGCAAAGGAATCAACAATGACTGAACACGAATATCACCAATTAGCCGAAGCTCTTATGTTCACAATTGAAGAGCAAATTGATGATTGTGAAGCCGATTTAGATTACGAATCAGCGCAAGGTATTTTAGAAATTATTTTTCCTGATAAGAGTAAAATTGTCATCAATAAGCAAGCGCCTCTTCATCAAGTGTGGGTAGCAACTAAATTCAATGGTCACCATTTTGAAATGCGTGACGGTCAATGGATTGATAACCGCTCTGGTGCAGAGTTTTGGGAATTCATTAACGAAGCGTCAACTCGCCAAGCTGGCCAAGAAATTAAGTGGCAATCATCATTATGAGTTTAGAGTTTGTTCAATACCCCGCACAGAGCGCGCATAAAGCAACAGTTATTTGGTTACATGGCTTAGGTGATTCGGGTGATGGGTTTGCCCCTGTAGCGCCGCAATTAAATTTACCAGCCGAGCTGGGCGTGCGTTTTGTTTTCCCACATGCGCCTGTGCAACCGGTCACCATAAATGGTGGTATGGAAATGCGTTCTTGGTACGACATTAAGTCAATAGAGCTTGATAAACGTGCCGATGAAGAAGGGGTGAGGGAGTCTGCCGAGAAAGTAGAGGCGTTAATAAATACAGAAATAGCCAACGGAATACCTGCTAACAAAATTATTTTGGCTGGTTTTTCACAAGGTGGTGTTGTGTCGCTTCACTTAGCTCCGCGCTTTGAACAAAAGTTAGCGGGTGTTATGGCACTGTCTACTTATATGTGCGCGCCGCATAAATTTACAGATGAAGCAATGCATACCGATTTAAATGTATTTATGGCACATGGTAGTCACGATAATGTGGTACCAATGAGTGCAGGTAAAAGTGCATTTGATGTATTAACAGCACATAACATGGATGTAAGCTGGCAAGAATACCCAATGGCACACCAAGTGTGTGCAGAAGAGTTACACGCTATTCGCCAATGGTTAATTGCCCGTTTAAGCTAATTTTGGAGCCGCTGAGGTCAATATGAGTCAAAAAATAGTTATTAAAGCAAATGTAAAACGCGAACCACAAAACAGCCTACCTACGGTAAGCTATGAATGGCATTGGCGTCGAATTGTGAGTTTGGCTATGTTGATAGTAATGACGTCTGCGGCTGTGATATATGGTTTAACCAGCTCAGTAAATGCAGATCAGGGCGCACATCCCAATGAACAAACAGAGCTTTTAATTACTGATAGCATACAAGGTGATGAAGTAACTGAAAGCGAAACACATAATGCACCCAGCAACCAATTGCATATAGAGACTGAGTATGCTGAAACATTGCCTGCAGAGCAACTACCAACAGCTCAAGAGGCGGACATTACCAATGCCTTACTTGAAAACGCTGAGTCAGTAACCGTTGCGCCAATCTCAGATGAGCCGACAGTAACCCAATCAACAGTTGACTCAATAACTGAAAAAACGAATACAGTTGATAACAGTAAAAACGATGCGTTGATCACTAATGCAATGAGCGCTGATACAACAAGTGAAACTGTATCTGTACCTGCGTCAGAGCAAACTTCTGAGCTTGGCACAATCGCATTAGAGCCAGAGAGTAATATTGATGCACAACCTGTTACAGAGCAATTTGCTGAAGATGCCCATATTGCTAGCGTAGCACTCGGTGCTCAGATTGATACCAGTAAAATAAGCCGCGCAGTGCTTACACGCAGTGTAGCAAAACGCGAACCTACTAATGTGTTTGCAGCCGACGTGCGTTTAAGTCAATTTGAAGGTTCGTTATCATTTTTTAGTGAGCTTAAAGGGCTGCAAGGCCAGCGCGTAAAACATGTTTGGTCTTTTGAAAGTGAAACAATGGCCGAAATTTCACTTAATGTTACTTCGCCACGCTACAGAACTTATTCAACAAAAAATATTATGAACACGCAAACAGGCCATTGGCGTGTAGCTGTTGTTGATGAGCAAGGTAATTTAATAGCTCAAAAAGAATTTAGAGTGTTAGCTAACTAAATAATGCTAACCGCAGTAATTAATTGGATACCCCTATGACAGAAAAAACAAAATTAGTACGTATAGCAACCCGTAAAAGCGCTTTGGCGCTATGGCAAGCCGAATTTGTAAAAGCGCAGCTAGAGCATTTTCATGATGACGTGCGTGTTGAGTTAGTCCCTATGTCGACACAAGGGGATATTATTTTAGATACACCACTTGCTAAAATTGGCGGTAAAGGCTTATTTGTTAAAGAGCTTGAGCAAGCTATGCTAGATGGTCGAGCTGATATTGCCGTACACTCAATGAAAGATGTGCCGGTGGAGTTTCCAGAAGGATTAGCCCTTCATACCATTTGTGAGCGTGAAGATCCGCGCGATGCGTTTGTATCAAATCACTTTGCTAACTTGAATGAGTTACCAGAAGGAGCGGTAGTAGGTACATCAAGCTTACGCCGCCAATGCCAAATTAGAGCGCTGAGACCTGACTTAAAAATTCGTGATTTACGCGGAAACGTAAATACACGCCTAGCTAAATTAGATGCTGGGCAATACGATGCGATTATTTTAGCAGCGGCAGGGCTTATTCGTTTAGAAATGGGCGAGCGTATTGCTGACTATATTGAACCAGAAGTATCGTTGCCTGCAAATGGGCAAGGTGCTGTAGGTATTGAGTGTCGGATTGAAGATGAAGTAACTAAAGCGTTATTAGCACCGCTTGAGCACACACATACACGTATTCGTGTTAATGCAGAGCGTGCAATGAACCGCCGTTTAGAAGGTGGTTGTCAGGTGCCAATAGGTGCCTATGCGTTAGTTGATGGCGAACAGGTCCATTTACGAGGGCTTGTAGGCGCAATCGATGGCAGCGAAATTTTACGTGACGAAGTTGCGGGTCATATTAACGATGCCGAAAAACTCGGAATAGAGCTGGCTGAAAAATTACTTGCTCAAGGCGCAGATAAAATTTTAGCTGACGTATACAGAGACGCATAAATGACACATATTCTGATAACTCGGCCCGAAGGAAAAGGCGCAGCCCTTGCAGAGCAACTTGAGCAAGCGGGTTATCAGGCGTCATTGTTTCCTGTTTTAAATATTAACTATTTAACGCCCTCTAGTACTCAACTAAGCCCACTTATTAATGCAGATAAAATTATTTTTATCTCTCAGGACGCTGTTAAAGCACTGGCACAATTAAAGCCCGATATAAACATTAAAGCGCAGTTTTATGCTGTAGGGCAGCAAACTGCCGATACAATATATGAATTATTTGGTGTGCGTGCAGCCACGCCTAAGCAGTTCGATTCAGAAGGGATATTGGCTCTTAAGTCGTTGGCTCAGGTTGATGGCAGCAATATTGTATTGGTTAAAGGGCAAGGTGGTCGCCCAGACATCGCCAAGGTACTTAAAGAGCGTGGCGCGTTTTTAAATAATTGTGTTGTTTATGAACGTGAGCCAGTGCCAGATTTAACCAGCAACTGGACTGACCACTGGAAAAGCAGCAATGTACACGGTATAGTCATAACAAGTAATGCAGCAGTTGATGCCATGTTTACCCCCCTTGCTGCACAACAATTACAATGGTTACAACAGTGCCACTTTTATGTTGCCAGCGAGCGCATAGCCGCATATTTACAGCAACAACATGTTAGTTTGGCAAATATCCATATTGCAGCAGGGGCTAGCGATAACGCTATGTTTACCTGTATTAATCAGCAAGGTAGCAGCATGAGTGAACAATCTAAGTCAATAACAACAGAAAACACAACATCAACAGCTTCGAGTTCAACATCAGTTAAAAATGAGCCAGCAAGCGTAAAAAACAAACCCGCAAATGACAAACAAAAAGTAAGTAAAGTGGCTTCACTTGCATTGTTAATATCGTTGGTTGTGGCCTCTGGAGTTGGCTACGAGTTTTATCAAAAGCTAAATGCAGGTAAAGCGCAAAACACAATTGTTAACGAGCTAAGCGAGCAAAACAAGCTGCTCCAGCAAGAGCTTGCTGCACTTAAATCTTCTCAAATGAGCTTACAACAAGCGTTATTTAATAGCGAAGAAAAAGTATCTGAGGCATTAACGCAAAGCACTCTTGAAAATCAGCAAGCATTAAAAGCTGCGCTGCAAAAAGCGCAGCAGCAAGGTTCATCTTTAAACCCACAAGAGGTCACCAGCTTACAACGAATGGCTGAGTTTAAACTGTGGGCCGAAAAAGATTACCAAGGCGCAAGCGCTGTACTAAAACGTTTAGACGGACTGTTAAGTGAGCACCCTGGCACAATTGAAGTTCGCCAAGCCATTATGCAAGACATACAAACGCTTGATAGTTTAAAACCGGTTGCTACCGAGGCTATTTATTTACAGCTAAATAGTGTTATTAACCGAATTGACGAATTGGTGTTTAATGCGGTCAATTTACCAGAGGAAACATTGGTAATTGATGAACATGCACTCAGCGAAGATATTAACGACTGGCAGCAAAATATCAGTAATAGTTGGAATAAAATTGTTGATAGTTTTATTACTATTAGGCGCCATGAAGGGATTGCTATTGAACCTTTACTAACCGACCAAGAGCGCAATTTAATTAATCAACGAATTAAATTAAATATAGCACAGGCGCAGGACGCATTATTAAGTAAGCAAGCGAGTATATACTTTAGTGCGTTAAGCGAAGCTAAGCGCTTAACTGGCGAGTACTTTAAGCAAGACGATGACGCCACAAAATCAGTACTAAATACGCTATCTAAATTAGAAAAAGAGCAGCTCAATTTTAGCCAAGAGGTCACTCTGCAAAGTACACAAACGGTTAAGGAGTGGGTGCAATGATAGGCCTAATAATTTTAATTGTAGCTATTGTTGTTGTACTTGCGGTTACCCCTTTTGTACTGGACGAAAAAGGCTACGTGCTTATCTCGTTTAATAACACAACAATTGAAGGCACCATTGTTTCGTTTTGTATTATGGCTGCAATGACTGCAGCAACTTTATACTTTACGTATAAACTAATACGCTACTTATTATCAATTTATAGAAATACCAAACATGGTTTTTTTGCCCGCAGTGAAGAGCGTAAATTTGCCGCAATTGAACAAGCCCTTTTCAGTGCTATAAACGACGATTACGATCAGGTAGAGCGCGCACTTTCTGGTAACAGTGTGCCAGATAAATTTGATGATATTCGTTTAGCACTATTGGCTAAAGCGGCACTTGCTAACAACGAGGCAGATAAAGCACTAGAACGATTATTTGAAATAAGCCCTGAGCAGCAATTGAAAGTAGCAAAACTATGGTTGGCAAGTGGCGATAGCAGTGCAATTGAATCGCAGTTGCGCGTTAATGCAGAAGCTAAAAAAGCTACTGCACTTGAGCTTAAACTGTACACTGAGGTATTGGTACAACAGCAGCACTTTAGCGTGCTAGAAGAGTTTTTACCCAAGTTACTGCGTAAAAAAGTGTTTTCAAGTGATCAGTGGACGCGTGTATTTACTGCCTATTTTTCGGCTCAATCAGCTGATGAACTAACAAATAAATACAAACAATTACCACGAAAACTTCAAACTTATGCGCATACGGCGTATTTAACTCAAATGGCTGCAACTGGTCAGCTTGCCGTTATTGAGGGCGATTTAACTAAAATGGTTAAGCAAGCCAGCCAACATGATGAGCTTGCTGCTATTTTAAATAATGCAAACCATGGCGAAGCGCACAAATTACAAGCCACTATTCAAGATCGCCTTAAAAAAGACGACACTAATACAGCACTGCTGTTGTCGCTTGCGTGCCTTGCTAATGCACAAAGTGACTATGACTTAGCAGCACGTGTGTTTGATAAAGCACTTAATGGTGATAATAAACACCATTTTGCAGACCAAGCAGCTTTGAGTTACAAAAATACGGCACAGGCTGAAAAGGCGCTCGTTTTATATAACAAATAAGTTTACTAGCTGATTAGTTATATATTTAGGCACAGGTTATAGGCGTTGTATAAATGCTTTGCCTGTGCTTTTTTATAGGTATTTTTTAAATTTAGCGAAATAATAAAAAGTAAGGCGATACTATTTTATACAGATTCTTGTTAAGTGCGCGAATATTTGCACAAAAAGCAGACATATGACCGCTTAATAATATTACAAAGCGTATAGACTTGAAAAATAACTCTATCTGCGTATTATGCGCAAAAATTTAATTAAACTGGGTGCTACTATGATCAATAGAAAACTACCTTTGCTAGATATTCACCGTCATTTAGATGGTAATGTTCGCGCGCAAACCATACTAGAACTTGGTCGTCAGTTTAATATTGATTTACCCGCAGATAACGTTGAACAATTAATTCCTCATGTTCAAGTGATAGATCCAGAGCCAAACCTTGTCGCTTTCTTACAAAAGCTAGACTGGGGTGTTACAGTACTTGGCGATTACGATGCATGCCGCCGTATAGCTATTGAAAATATTGAAGATGCACAAGCACAAGGTCTTGATTACGTTGAACTTCGTTTCAGCCCTTACTACATGGCTCAAAGCCAAGGCTTACATCCACAAGGTGTTGTCGAAGCTGTGGTTGATGGTATTAAATCAGCAACAAAAAATGCCAATATTAAAGCTAATTTAATTGGTATCTTATCGCGTACTTATGGTGTTAAAACGTGCCAACATGAGCTTGATGCATTACTTGCGTTTAAAAATGACTTAGTGGCTGTTGATTTAGCGGGCGATGAAATTGGCTTTCCGGGAGAGTTATTTATTGAGCACTTTAAGCAAGTGCGTGATGCGTATTTAGCGTCAACCATTCATGCCGGTGAAGCACTTGGTGCCCCCAGTATTTGGCAAGCGATTAACGAGCTAGGTGCAAGTAGAATTGGCCATGGTGTAAAAGCAATTGAAGACCCAACGTTAATGGATTACCTGCGTGATAACCGTATTGGTATTGAGTCATGTTTAACCAGTAATATTCAAACTAGCACAGTCACCGACCTAGCTAAGCATCCGCTTAAACAGTTTTTAGATCATGGCATTCTTGCTTGCCTTAATACAGATGACCCGGCTGTTGAAGGTATAGAAATAGAGCATGAATATACTATTGCAGCACCAAAGGCTGGCTTATCTCAGGCTGATATAGAAAAAGCCCAAGCGAATGCGTTGGAAATTGCATTTTTAAGCGACGGCGATAAAAAAGCATTATTAGCACAAGTGAGTGCACGTTAAGCAATACAAATAAATATGCCGCTTTAAAGCCGCATATTTATAGACTTAACTTGAGCGCTAGTTAAGAGATTTACTGTCTAACGCTCAGGTTTATTAGTGCTCTTGGCAGCTAAGGTAGTTATCGTAGAGCGCTTTGAGCACATCGGCACGATTTATCATTCCTACCACTTTTACGCCTTCTACCACAGGGTAGTTTTTTGGCTTACCTGGCTGCATTTGTTCAGCCAGTTCAATAATATTCAAATCGCTACTTACTGTGACTACATTGGTTTGCATAAGCTGCGACACTTTTACAACCCCTTCGCAAAAATAACTGCTCTGCATTAAAGGCTTTAATAACTCTTGCTCTGAAATAAATCCGACAAGGCACTTTTCGTTGTCGAATACAGGCGCACCAAGTAATTTAAATTTTTGTAACTCGGCTATGGCTGTCGTCATTTCGGTGTCTGGTGTTATGTTTGGCAACTTACGTTGCATAAAATCTTTTACTTTTGTATTTAGCATTTGGGTCTCTCCCGCTGATGTTCTGTACAAAGTATGGTTTATAGATTGGATTTTAGGAAATTGTTTATATTGATGAATGTGATAGGTTTAAACTATTAAAAATTTAAAGTCATAAAAAAAGCACCCGTAGGTGCTTATTATTAAACTATGTGATGAGTTTACTTAATAAATGCAAACGCATCGGCGTACATGTTTTCACGAATAGCGCCATGAGCTATAAAGTCGTCACGTACAATCCCTATCATGTCAAAACGACCCGCCATGTAAATGTCGTAAGGTTCAAGTGATACAATATCTTGCATTACTGCTTTGTGCACAAAACCAGTGTGACCTTGCCAATTTGCTGATGGGTTTTCGACAACAGGAATAAATTCAAAATGTTCATGGCTCTCTGCCCATAATTTCATTTCTTCATGTGCGTACAAAGCAGACTCTTCTTTAACACCCCAATAAAATAATACAGGGCGGTCACAGTTTATTTCAGCCAAGTGATCAGCCATTGATTTTACATACGAAAAGCCAGTGCCACCGGCAAGTAAAATAATAGGTCGATTACATTGTAATCGAAGTTGAGACACACCTAACCCGGCTTCTATATCAACCATTGTGTTGTTTGCATGTGCATTGCGTAGGTGTTCAAGCGATTGCATTGCGTATGAGTCTGCACCCGAAGCACCAATGTGTAGTTCTATTTCGTCACATTGAGATGGGCGGCTAGCAATAGAAAAAGCGCGTTTGTCTTTTTCACCTAACACCAGTTGCATGTATTGGCCCGCTTCAAAGGTCACAGGTTGTTGTGGCTTTAAAATTACTTTGTTAACAAATTCTGTAAGTGGGCTGATAGCTACAACTTCAGCTTTTAATGTTTGCATTTTTTACCTTTTAGCAGCGCTTTTGACAGCAGATACGCAATTGAATGAGTCGATTCTAGCATATCTACAGGGTTATTTTATAGCCTGTTTATAGCTTGTCCGAATGGTGGCAAATAAATTATTGGCCACCGCTTGGTTTGTTGAGTTGTTAGAGAATTTTAAGGCTATCCCAAATATCATCAACACGTTCTTTGGTGGCTTTGTCCATCACTATTGGTTCACCCCATTCGCGGTCGGTTTCGCCTGCCCATTTGTTGGTTGCGTCCATCCCCATTTTAGAGCCAAGTCCCGATACCGGAGAGGCAAAATCTAGATAATCTATTGGGGTGTTTTCAATTAACGTAGTATCACGCGCTGGGTCCATACGAGTTGTTATGGCCCAAATAACATCTTCCCAGTCGCGTGCATTTATATCGTCGTCGCACACAATTACAAACTTGGTATACATAAATTGGCGTAAAAAAGACCATACTCCCATCATTACGCGCTTGGCGTGACCAGGGTATTGTTTTTTCATTGTGACTACTGCCATGCGGTACGAACAACCTTCAGGCGGTAAATAAAAATCAACAATTTCGGGAAACTGTTTTTGTAATATTGGAACAAACACTTCGTTTAGTGCAACACCCAGAATAGCCGGCTCATCAGGCGGACGGCCAGTAAATGTACTGTGATAAATAGGATCTTTACGGTGTGTAATGTGAGTTACGGTCATAACAGGGAAGTCATCTACTTCGTTGTAGTAACCAGTGTGGTCGCCATAGGGGCCTTCTGGCGCCATTTCGCCTGGCATAATATGGCCTTCTAGTACTATTTCGGCACTGGCAGGTACTTGCAAGTCATTTGAAATCGACTTTACTACTTCAGTTCGGCTTCCACGTAATAACCCAGCAAATGCATATTCGCTAAGCGTATCTGGAACAGGAGTTACCGCACCTAAAATGGTCGCCGGATCAGCACCTAACGCCACCGACACAGGATAAGGCTGGCCGGGGTTTTCTTTACACCACTCTTGAAAGTCGAGCGCGCCGCCACGATGCGACAACCAACGCATAATTATTTTATTTTTACCTAATAGCTGTTGGCGATAAATACCCAGATTTTGACGTTTTTTGTATGGCCCTTTTGTTACGGTTAAACCCCACGTAATTAAAGGGGCTGCATCGCCCGGCCAGCAGTGTTGAATAGGTAGCTTTGTTAAATCAACGTCATCGCCTTCTAAAACTACTTGCTGGCAAGGTGCTTTTTTAACTTCTTTAGCTGGCATATTCAGCACTTTTTTAAACACAGGAATAGATCCAAGTGCTTCTTTAATACCTTTAGGAGGCTCTGGCTCTTTTAAAAATGCGAGTAGCTTACCTACTTCACGAAGTTCGTTAACGTCTGTTTGACCCATCCCCATAGCAACCCGCTTTGGTGTTCCAAATAAATTGGTAAGCACCGGCATGCTGTGCCCTTTTGGGTTTTCGAATAATAAGGCAGGACCTTTTGCACGCAGTGTGCGGTCGGAAATTTCGGTCATTTCAAGATACGGGTCAATTTCTTGGGTGATACGTTTAAGCTCACCTTTTTTTTCAAGTAAATTGATAAAATCGCGCAGATCTTTATATTTCATTATGGGCCGCTACTAAGCAAAAGAGTTGAACTATTATACCCATTTCATGCAAAGCAAGTCATTACACCTGCACTTAAAACTTAAAGCGCTCTACGGCACTTGTTAAAGAGTGTGCAAGTTGATTTACGTCTTCACTTTCGCTTGCTAGGGTGGTTGCGTTATTGGCATTTAAGGTGGCTTGTTCGGTCACCTTGGCCATTATTTTTTGAATATCATCACTGTTTGTTAACTGTTCATGAGAAGCCGTAGCAATTTGCTCGCTCATGTGGTTAATTGAAAGTAATGTTCCTTTTATACGCTCAACCGCTTTATTTAGTTCAGCACTGTTTTCAACACACTGTTTAGCTTGTTGTTGGCCATCGTTAATTTCTTTTTGCGTCGTTTTTGTGTGTTGTTGCAGCGTTTGAATCATAGTATGAATTTCACTTGTGGAGCTTTGTGTGCGTGCCGCTAATGAGCGAACCTCGTCAGCAACCACCGCGAAACCTCGGCCATTTTCTCCGGCTCTTGCCGCTTCTATTGCTGCATTTAATGCAAGTAGATTAGTTTGCTCTGCAATGCTGCTAATAGTGTTTACAATTGCGCCTATTAAATCTGTAAACTCAGCCAGCTCTTCTGTGCTACTTACCGCTTTATCGAGTCGATTTAAGAGTGCTTCAATACTTAAACTGTTGTCGTTAGCTATTTGGTTGACGTCGTTTGCAAACTGAGAGGCGTTGGTGATCTCGTTAGATGCATTATCGGCCTGCTCATAAACCGCTTGCGAATTATTTAGCATACTATGCGCAAGGTCTGTGGCTTGTGCGCTTCGTTCTAGTTGCTGCTGAGCAACAATGGTCATTTGTTGACCTTTTTCACTTGTTTGAATGGCCGATTTATCAAGCTCGTGGGCATCATTACTAATTGCTTTTATAAGGTGTGATAAATCGTCACTGAGCTTATTAATGTTGTTCAGCAAAGTGCCAAACTCATCTTTGCTGCGCGGTTGGCTGCGTTTAGAAAAATCACCCGAGGCAATACGTGCTAAATCGCTATTTACTTTTTTAAGTGGTTTTAGCATGGCATTGGTTGTAAATATTGAAATAACAATAAGTAATCCAATAAGTACAATCGCAATTATAACAACAGAGCTAGATCCCATGTTAATGGCCGACTTGGCACTGTTTTGCAGTGTTTGAAAACGCTCGTCAGCTAGCTTATTAAGCTGTAATAATTGGCTTTCTGTGTCTATAAATTCTTGTTGAAAGCGCTCAAAACTTTGCTGTGCCATTTGGGTGTTTTTAAGCGCTTTATTTTGCTGGGCGTAAATACCGTCGGGTCCATTCAATCGTGATCTTAAGTTATTAAATTGCTCGGTGAATTGAGCCGCGTTTAAATTGTCACCAAAGGGAGTGGCTTGCTGTTCTAAATACACAAAGTTTGGCTGGATGTTATCAAGTAAAAATTGGGTATCTTGTTGATGGGCATTTAAGTCGTTAATACTGGTAGTTTGCGTAATACTTTTAATATTGTTGCTTAAATTAAATAGTAAGTCGTCTATGCGTGTTGCAGTACCAAATACAGAGCTGAGTAAAGATTGCTGCTTTGCACTGACCTCTATGAGTTCTATATCGAGTAAGCCATTACTGAGATTGCTGAGCTCAACACCAAACTCTGTAATTAATAGAGCGGCAGCCGACTGCGCACTAAAACGCTGTTCTTTGGCATTAAACATGTTTGCGCTTGTTTTGCTTAGTTGCTCAAAGTTTTTTGAAGCGTCAACTAGCAAAGTTTGCATGTTTTGCTGACCCGTTAATTGCGGCTTAAGTGCATTGAGCATCTTACTGAATTCTTGTTGCTCGCTAAGTGCTTCTTTTTTATTGGTCAGTAATAAATCAGGTTTTGTTTGACTATAAGCTAGAGCATTGAATTTGGTAATAGAAAGAAGCGATAGCCTTAAGTCTTTACTTACTTGTTGGGCTGGTACTGCAAGGTTTTCTATACGTGAAGTTGTGGTGCTTATTTTATTTAAGGACCAGTAAAAAAATAAGCTACTAATAAGCATTAGTAAGCCAATGGCAGAAAAGGCTAAAATTATTTTATGTTTAATGGCAATAGAACGCATAACTTCATCAACAAAATTAAGACTTTTGTTAGTGTAGCAAGTTTTTTAATATGTTGTTAGTGGGTTGTTATTTTGTGCTGCAAAGGTGTTTATTCCCTGAAATTATAAGCATAGCTTTAGTGCCTTTCCCCCAAAAAAGGACTTTGTTACTAATGTATTTATTACCAGAGGCGCTTTTTTCATGCGTAAGATGATAGATTTTATTTTTAAAAGTGAGTGCTGCTTTTTCGTTTGCTAAGACATTAAGCACGGCTTTATTATCATTGCATACATAGTGTGTGGTTGTTGTTTTGTCATTGCACCCTATTAAACACAGTAAATAAACTACTAAAACGATTGTTGCTTTCATTTCCCCTTCCTTTATTTTTCACCGGCTATTCTATTTCAGAATAACAGAGCAAAATTAACCGTTGGTGAAAGACGTGCTTTACGTTATGTTGATTAAATTATTTATAAGATAGGGTCTGTTGATCTTTTCGGCTTGAAATTTGTTCACACTAGGGACTATTTAATCGCGGCGCGAGGTTTGTAACCTAGTGGACTAAGTAAAAGCCGAGCAACAAAGAATAAGTAGCCCCTAGGAAGAACCAAACAGGCTACTGTAAATTAACCTTTAAAGAACAACAGACCTTAGGAAGCACAATGGCAGGCACTAATCTTTTAACATTATTAGATGATATAACGGCTTTACTCGATGACATTGCAACCATGAGTAAAATTGCGACAAAAAAAACGGCGGGTGTTTTAGGAGACGACTTAGCACTCAATGCACAGCAAGTAACGGGTGTATCAGCCGACAGAGAGCTACCTGTTGTATGGGCGGTAGCGAAAGGGTCATTTTTAAATAAAGCCATACTTGTCCCAGCAGCTTTAATGATCAGTGTTTGGCTTCCATGGCTCATTACACCACTGTTAATTTTAGGTGGTTTGTTTTTATGTTTTGAAGGGGCTGAAAAAGTATTTGCGCGATTTTTACCTCATCACGATGATATTGCCGATGGCGACGAAACGTCTGATTTAGTTGAATATGAAAAGCAAAAAGTAAAAGGCGCGATACGAACGGACTTTATTCTATCGGCTGAGATTATTGTTATTACGCTCGGCACTGTTGCAGGTCAAACATTGCTTAATCAATCTTTAGTGCTTTGTGTAATAGCCATTGTTATGACTATTGGTGTTTACGGACTTGTGGCTGCCATTGTAAAACTTGATGATGCAGGCTTGTATTTGGTGAATCAATCTAAAGTCTCTGGCAGTACGGTTAAAGAGTTTATAGGTAAAGGCTTACTTGCAGCAGCACCGCGACTTATGCAATTTTTAGCGTTTGCGGGTACTGTTGCTATGTTTTTGGTGGGTGGGGGTATTTTATCTCATGGTATTGAGTTACTGCACCACACACAACTTAATATGATTGGCTATGCGCAATCAATACTAGGCAATATAGGTGAGGTATTAGCTCCGCTTATTTTTGATGGGTTGTTAGGTGTTGTTGCGGGGCTGGTTATTGTGCTTTTTCATGTAGCTTATACAAGGTTATTTAAGACAAACAAGTAGAGCAGCGTTTTCTGCCCTACATAACTTATTCGCACGTTATAAATTTACACAACTGCTCTAGCTCGTAAGCTGCTTTACTATTACCTTGAGCAATTGCTTTTTTATACCAGTAAATAGCTTGTTGTGTGTTTTTGCCTGCACCTTGCCCGTCTCGGTACATTTGCGCAAGGTTAAGCTGACCCCATTGAGAGCCTGACTCTGCAGCAAGTTTAAAGCTCTCTAAGGCTTCTTCAAATTGCCCATCTTTAAAGTACATAATGCCTTGCTGGTTATTTTTATCTAGCTTTAAACCTTTGTATAAAGGCTTAGGTTTAGGCGGAAACATCACAAACCCACCATACAAGCTATTAGCGTGTGGGCGTAGTACATCGTAAATCACGTCACTGGCATATAAGCGCTTTACCTCATCACGCGGTAAGGTAATTGTGTTTGTTGAAAAATAATCGCGTTGCACTAATAAGCTGGTGCGCATCGCCGTGGTTATGCCTCGGTTGCGTTTATAGCTATAGTTGCTTACTTGAAAAGTAATAAATTGCTCGTCAAAGCTTAGCACTTGGGCCACTTTTAAATTTGTTAGCGTCCATGGTTCGTGAGTAAATTTATCGGCGTGAACTAAGTACGTATCAAATGCCTGTGGGTTATTTAAGTAGCTGTATTTGAGTGCTTGGTTATAGGTGTATTGTTGAAAAAAACACACCATTACCCACAATAATAAAATTAAGCCAACCCCGTATTTTGGCAGGCTTAGTTTTTCAATTAAGGGGAGTTTTTTTATACTAATGACTTCGTTATGTCCACATTGGTAGCATTCGCGCTTGTAGTTTAGTTTTAACGGTACGATAGGAATAATCGTAAAACGTAAGTAACGGCTATGGTTTACTAAGTGATAGCTATCGCTTTGGCAGTTTGGGCAGCACTGCGTTTGTGAAAAGTGAGGAAAGGACTGACTGGTGTTGAAAAGCAGCATGCAATAATGCCCCGAGTTTTAATTTCTACTAAAGTAAATCAAGGGGCATATTTTTTAAAGCAGCAAACTGTAAGTAAGTATGTCTGCTACTCTTTTGTTGTTACTTTTGGTTTAATTGTTGTTTTTGCGTCTGCTGCCATAAGTGCAAATACCGCATAGGTTGCTGTATTTTGACGAAGCTTTGCTGGCGTTACTTTATCAAGCGTGTCGTCAGCAGTGTGGTGATAATCAAAGTAGTCTGTACCATCTTGGGCTAGCTCAAAAATAGGTGCCGAGACTGCATTTTTAAATGGAATTAGATCGGGTCCGCCGTTAGCTTGGTTCTTACCAATGTACTCAACATTTAAAGGAGCAAGTTCTTTCGCGATAGCACGCACTACAGGCAGTGACGCTGCATCTACATTTGATTCAAAACCGTAAACTACATCAGCGCCAAAATCAGACTCTGCGGCAGCGACAATATTGTGTAAATCGTTTTTATGTTTCGCAAAGTAAGCTTTTGCACCCCATAAACCAAGCTCTTCAGCGGCAAAAAGGACAACGCGAATACTGCGTTTAGGGCGTTTTACATCGCTAATATGTTTAGCAGCCGCCATAGTTAATGCAACGCCGGCGCCGTCATCAAGTGCACCTGTGCCTAAATCCCATGAGTCTAAATGTCCGCCAATTAATACATATTGTTCAGGGATTTCAGTCCCGTTAAATTGGCCTATAACATTGTAACTAGTGCCTTCGCCAAGGTTTTCGGTTTGTACATTTATATTTACCAATACATTTTTACCTAAAGCGACTAAACGGGCAATTTGATCTGCATCGGGGTTGGCAATGGTTACGTTAGGTATTTTTTTAACACCTTCTTTGTAATAACTACCGCCGGTGTGGGCAAAACGGTGATGGCCTGTACTTACTGAGCGCATCATGTAGGCCACAGCCCCTTTTTTAGATGCTTCAATTGCTCCAGTGGCACGTGCTTTAACAGCGGGTCCATAACCATTGCCGTCTATATCGCGATTCATTCGGTAATTAATGTAAGCAATTTTACCCTTTAAGCTATTAGCCGGTGCTGCTTTTAGCTCATCAAGTGTTTCGAATAACTCAATGGGTGCGCTAATACCTTCTTTGGGTGTGCTTATGCTATTACCTAGCGCGGTTAAGTGAAGGGATTGCTCGCTAGGCGTTAATATTTTTCCACTTTCGCTGTAGCGGCGCCACTCTGGGAAAGTTGCCTCTTCAAGCCATACCTTGTCAAAACCGAGTTCTTTAAATTTAGCTTGTGCCCATGCAACGGCTTTTTTGTCGTTTTCGGTGCCTGGTAAGCGCGGGCCAACTTCTGTTGTTAGTGACTCTAATAGCTCATAGCTTAGGTGGCTATTAAGTGCAGTGGTACGCACTTCATCTACTTGTTGTAATTGCTTTGGTGTAAATTCGTTGCTGCTGGCAGTGGCTGCCATGCTACTGGTAAGCAGTAGCGCGGTGATGAGGTTTTTCATGGTAATTAGCCTTGTTTGAAATTGCGGCTATTAAAACATGTAATAGAGACGTAAAAAATAGAATGAGATGAATGAGCGGCTTTAAAGCGCAAAAAGCCCGCGTATTTTAAGCGCGGGCTGGTAATTAAAGCGCTTAATTAAAAGCTAAACTGGGCAGCCAGTCTTACGTTAGTACCTTCACCTATTGTTACGTTATTTGTTCCGCCACCGGCTAGATAATCTTCATCAAATAAGTTTTCTATGTTTAGGCGTAAGTTAACATCGGTTTTGCTTACTTTAAGTTTGTAAGTTGCACCTACATCTACGCGTGTGTAGGCATCTTTAGTAATCGTGTTGGCACTATCTGCAAAGCGCTCACCTTCGTAAAATGCACCCGCATTAAATGCAATCGCGTCGTTTAATTCGTAACGAGTCCAAAGCGATGCAGACCATTTAGGGGCATCGGTAGGGCGCTTACCTTCCAATTCTTCGTCACGCTCGTAATTAGCATCTAAATACATAGTCGATGCCATTACGAATAAACGGTCAGTTGCCGCACCTTGCGCTGTTAGTTCAATGCCTTTGTGGCGCTGTTCACCAATTTGGTTTGTTTCAGAGATTAAATCACCCACTGGTATATCAAGTGTTTCTGTAACTAGTGTGCCATTTTTACTAATGTCAAAAAGCGCACCACTTAGCATTAAGCGATCATCAAACAATTGCCACTTAACGCCAATTTCTTTTTGCTCAGAGGTAACGGCGTCAAGCTTCATACCATTATTTATATCGTCTTCGTTTACAAGAGTATCGCTTCCTTGAGGCTCAAAGCCTTCAGAGTAACTCGCGTATACGGTAGCTGATGCATTAGGGTGATACAGAACACCTACTTTTGGCACAAACGATTCATTATTTGCATCTTCACGTGTTTGCTTATCGTAGCGACCACCAAGCGATAGCTGCCATTGTGGCGAAAACGTGATTAAGTCTTGCACATAAATACCGTAATAGTCGTATTCTGTTTCGCTAATAGTGTCGTCTGTTTTGTAACTGACAGTTGGGCGACTTGGTTCTGCTTGGCCTGCTATAAAATTAAATGAATCAGCTGAGGTGCGACGCTGGCCATAATAATAATCAAGCGAGTTAGCACCAATTAATAATTGATGATGAACACCGGCTGTTTCAAATTCACCAATGAAGTCGATAAATGCTGTTTTAAATTGCCAGTCGTCGAATCGGTCGTACGGGCGAGACTCATAGCTGTCGCCTTCAACAAAATTACCCGGCTTACGTGGCGCTGACTCAAAACGTTGGCGCTCAAATGTTTGTTCGTTATAACCAAGTTTTACTTGCCAGTTATCGTTTAAAAACACTTTAAAATCTATGCCCGCATTTTCTACCGTTATGTCGGTAAACGCCCAAGACATATCGCGAATAGTTTTATCGCCGCCAATAACGTTAGCGTTGTCGTCTATCCATGCACCGGTGTCTAAACCTGCTTCGTCGTCTGTGCGGTCGTAATGCACACGTACTAAGGCATTGTCACTAATGTCGTAATCAACAATAAATGCACCTAAAAAGCGGTCACGCTCGCGGTTTTCACCATTTTGGTATTCGCGCCAGTAATCAACATCTTGCTTAACTAAAATACCGCGTGCACGTAAATCTTCTGCATCCGTTAATGCTCCGCTAGCATCAAGCATAAACCGCGTTGAACCGTGTTGATCTACATCTGCACTGGCATTGAACAAAGTTTGTGCTGTTGGCTTTTTAGTGACCATATTAATTAGTCCGCCAGGGCCTGATTGACCATATAAAATGCTCGATGGACCTTTAATAACTTCTACTTGCTGTAAAATTTCAATGGGTTGTTGATAGTGCGACCAGTGCTGATGACCATCGCGTAAGTAACCCGTTGATGAGCTAAGTTCAAAACCACGTAAGTTAAATACTTCACGGTTACGTTGTTTAGAACCAGCCGTTAAGCTTGCATCGTTTGAAAGTACTTCACCTAGTGTTGTCGCAAGTTGTTCGTTAATAATAATATCGCTAATTACAGTCACTGATTGAGCAGTGTCGAGTAATGAAGTTGATGTTCTCATTGCACCATTTGCGTTATCTACTTTGTAGTCATTAAAGAAACTTCCTTTGACTTCAATATGTTCAAGGTCGGTAGAGTTTGCATATGTGTTTGTTGTTATTGTTGCTAATAGTGCGATGTAAAGTGAACTCAGTTTCATTTGATGCTTCCAGCTCAATATGTGAATAAAAAGTGAAGCGCAATCTTAATGAAAATAAATATCATTTGCAATGTGTTTTTATTAACAATATTTTATAATGTGTTTGCTAATGGTTGCCAATAACGAATTCTGCTATTATTAGCGGCATATTTAGTGGGACTTTATCCTGCGTTATTTTTACTGCTATGGAATTTACTGTGACTTCAACTGCTTTTTCATCTTTGGCTTTACCAGCTGGACTTGTTGATAATTTATCGACGCTTGGCTACGCCCACATGACACCTGTACAGGCGCAAAGTTTGCCACCTGTACTTGAAGGTAAAGACATCATTGCGCAGGCAAAAACCGGCTCAGGTAAAACGGCTGCGTTTAGTTTAGGTGTGCTTGCTAAATTAAACGTAAAACGTTTTAGAATTCAATCGCTAGTTTTATGTCCAACACGTGAACTTGCTGAACAAGTGGCTGTTGAAATGCGTAAGCTTGCGCGTGGTATCCATAATATTAAAATATTAACGCTATGTGGTGGTGTATCAATTGGGCCGCAAATTGGGTCACTTGAACACGGTGCACACATCATTGTTGGTACACCAGGGCGCGTAGATGACCATATTCGCAAAGGGACTTTACGGTTAGACGATGTAGAAACATTAGTACTAGACGAAGCCGATCAAATGCTTGATATGGGCTTTCAAGATACCCTTGATGCGATTATTGAATGTATTCCACAAAACCGCCAAACGCTTTTGTTTAGTGCTACTTTTCCACGCGCAATCGAAGCGATAGCAAAGCGTGTACTTAGTAACCCAGAGATGATTAAAGTAGAAGAAGAGCAAGAAAAAAGCACAATAAAACAATACTTCTACAAAATGGATAACAATAAACAGCGCTATCCAACACTTAAGTTACTATTACTTAAATTTACACCACAAAGTTGTGTTGTGTTTTGTAACACCAAGGTAGAAACGCAGCAAGTGTGCGATGATTTAGCCGATGAAGGTTTCAGCGCCGTGGCATTGCATGGTGATTTAGAACAACGTGACCGTGAGCGCACTCTGATTCATTTTGCTAATAAAAGTGCGTCTATTTTAGTCGCGACAGACGTTGCCGCACGTGGTTTAGATATTGACGATATGGACATGGTAATCAACTACCATTTAGCGCATGACCCGCAAACGCACGTTCACCGAGTTGGGCGAACAGGTCGCGCGGGTAAAAAAGGAATTGCTTGCTCAATTTATGGTGATGCAGAGCAATTTAAAGTAGCGCAAATTGGTGATCACTATGAGCGCGACTTTGAGCCAGAGCCAATGCCTTCATATAATTTGTTGGACAAACCACCGTACAAACCAGACATGGTCACTCTGATGATAGATTCAGGTAAAAAGCAAAAAGTGCGTGCTGGTGATATTTTAGGTGCGTTAACGGGTAAAGACGGTATTGCTGGGCGTCAAGTAGGTAAAATTAATGTTCTTGATAACGTCGCATTTGTAGCTGTTGAACGTAATGCGTCTAAACCGGCACTTCGTAAATTAACCGAAGGTAATATAAAAGGGCGCAAAATTCGTGCTCGTCGCCTAACGCGTTAATCAAGTTATGAGCGAGCAGCCGGTTTAAGCTGCTCGTACTCTACTTTTATTTGCTTAAATGCATTCTCGCAGCCAGTAGGTTTGTCTGGGTGGAGCGCCAGTGCAAGCTGTCGCCAACGTTTTTGTAATTCTTTAAGTGAAAAATTATTTGTTAGCTGCCACTTTGCCAACAGTGCGTCAAAGTGATCTTCTGTTAAAGCTGGCGCGCTATTTACCTTCTTAAACTTTTGCCAAAAACTTGTGAGTAGCTCATTAATTTGCTCTTCGCTTGCTTCGTAATTCCCCCAGTCTAAATAATAATCTTTTAAGTTTGATTTAACCGTTGCAGGGCTTTCTATGTCTGTTTCAATAAGTTCTATATGAAGTGTTGATATTAAGAGGCTTTTAGGGTGAATTTGTTCCTGTAGTTGATACAATGCATTCATAATTAAAAAATTACGCTTAAATAAATCACGTTCAGGGTTTTTATCAAGTGGCTTAATTGCGCCACAATTAATAAGCTCAGCTGCTAGGATATGAACTTGCCACACTTTTTGGGTTAATATTAAGTCAAATATTCGGTCAATCAGTGGGTTAAGCATTGTTTAGGTCCTAGTATTTAGTGTATCTTCAGTACAGATTACATTGTTACACGTAACAATTTGAAGGATTAAAATTATGCATGGCAAGCTCAAGTGCCTCTTATTCATTGTATGCAGTTTGTTCTATTTGCCAAGTTATGCTCAACAATCAGAACCATTATTAGAAGAGTTTAAACAACAACAACAATGGGATGCAAAGCGTGAATTAGGTAACGCCTTACTTAATAACCAACGTATTACAGCTCAAAGTCGTGCTGTAATATATGCAGGCCTTGCCGATACTGCGCTGTCGAGCGGCCACTTTAGCGATGCTTTTAATTACTTTAAATTATTAGAGCAAGAAACTTCTGGAGCACTTCTTCCTAGTGAGCACTTTCGTGCAATTAAAATGCAAGGTGTTGCACTTTTTTATCAAGGCTTGTTTAAACAAGCAATTACTCAATATACGCGTGCACTTGATATTGCAAAAATTAATAACCAACCATTAGAACAAGCAAATTTATTGAATAATATTGGTTTAGCTTATTTTAATATGCATAAATTGGTAGCAACGCTGGATTACTACCTAAAAGCAAAAGAGATTTACGAAGAAGTGGGTAGTGAACAGGATAAAGGCGATATTTTAATTAACATAGCGGGCGTGTATATACGCTTATCTCGTTATGAAAATGCCATGAGTATTTATCAAGACGTGTTAAAAATCTTTCGCAAGTTAGATGATAATTTGGGTATTGCTATGGTGCATAATAATATGGGGGTGGTTTATTTTGAAAGCAACCAGCTAGATTTAGCGATGCATTACTACCAATTAGCAACCCGTTATTACCTATCCGTCAACAATATGAATAAGTTAGCGACTCAGTACACTAACATTGCAAACGTCAATATTATTCTCAATAAAGTGGAATTAGCGTATGAGCAAGCGCAATTAGCGATAGAGTATTCACTTAAAATTGATAACAAAAACTTAGAACTTACTGCACTGCAAACTCTTGCAAAAGTCCAGCTTGTTAGAGGGATGTTAGATGAGGCAAAAACGAATATTGAACGCGTTTTTGAATTACTTGAAGAGCATAGTAATGATCGCATAATGCGAGATGGACTTGGCACCCATGCTTTGATTGAAGCGAGCAGGGGAAACTACGAAAATGCAATGCAGTTGCATGAAAAGTACAATAACGAACTACGCAAATTAAGAAGTGAATCTATTGTTAAAGCCCTAGCAGTATTAGAAAGACAGTTTAAAGCCACACAATTAAATCAAGAAATTAAAGAGCTGAAACAAGACCGTAAATTACAAGAACTAAAAATGCATCAGCGTTCGCAGTTAACGGTGTTTATTTTTGTACTGTTATTTTTAGTCATAGTGACAGGGGTTGCTTTATACCGACGCGGCGCAGAAAAACGGGCAAAGCAATATTTAGCTGAGCAAGTGGCGCAACGCACAGCAGAGCTTCAAGCTGTTGCCCAAGAGTTAAGAGCAGCTAATGATGTTAAAAGTCAATTTTTGGCTAATGTTAGCCATGAAATAAGAACACCATTAACGGCGATTCTCGGACAAACAGACGACTTAATGAATGGTTTATACGAGCCTGAACAGCTAAAAGATGAGTTAGCTATTATTCAGCGGCATAGTAACCATTTAAAAAGTTTGATCAACGATGTACTTGATTTAAGTAAAATAGAAGCGAATAGGTTAGAGCTTAATGTTTCTTGTTTTGACATGGTCCAACTGGTTAACGATGTGCACGCAATGTTTAACCCTCAGGCAAAAGCAAAAAATCTCAGGCTTGTGCTTGAAAATAAGGTGGGCGATGAGTTTTACACCCGCCTTGATATAATGCGAGTAAAACAAATTCTCATTAATTTGTGTGCCAATGCTATTAAGTTTACCCAATCAGGGCAGGTATTAATTGCATTAAATAAAACAGATCAGGGTATTGTACTGATTGTTAAAGATACCGGTATAGGTATGAACTCATCACAATTAAAGCTCATTTTTGAATACTTTAGCCAAGCAGATAACAGTATTAGCCGACGTTTTGGTGGTACAGGTCTGGGGCTTAGTTTATCGCAGCAGCTCGCTTCTATGATGGGCGGGTATATTAGCGTGCAAAGTGAATATAAAAAAGGAAGTCAATTTTCGTTCTTTTTACCTTGTGCACAAGTTTCTAGTGATCAAATCGATATTGGGCAAATAGAGCAAAATAAAGTGCAACTAAGCGGTACTGTCCTGCTTGCAGAGGATCATGCAGATAACCGTAGGTTTATTAGCCGTTACTTGCGTTCATTAGGGCTTGATGTAATTGCGGTAGAAAACGGTGAGCAAGCTGTGGAGCGTTGCTTGCAAGAGTACCCAGATCTTGTATTACTCGACATTCAAATGCCTATAATGGATGGACGAGCGGCCTTTGAACTATTAAAAAAATGTGGTTTTCAACGGCCAATTTTTGCGCTCACTGCAAACGCAATGAGTCACGAAATTGACGACTACCTTACATTAGGATTTAACGGTTACCTTGCAAAGCCATTGGATAAAGACTTATTTTATAAAACCTTGTCAGAAAATTTAGACGAAGTTCATTCGGACGAACCTAATGTACCAAGTGAGATAGACATCAGTGATTTAGTAATAAGTTTTAAACAAAGTTTTGGTTTAGAAAGCGAAAATATTACACAGCATTTTCTAAGTGAAGACTTTAACGCTTTGCAAAAAGATAGCCACCGAATATTAGGTGCAGCACAAATGTTCGCCTTAGAGGAAATAGCTTCAGCTGCGAAAAATTTAGACAGCGCCTTATTGCAAAAAGGCGAAAAAGATATGAGATATATTAATCAGCTTGTATCAGAGCTCCAGGCTGTATTACACAAATACAATGAAACGTAAGTACACATTACAACAAATATAAAAAAAGCGCCCAGGGCGCTTTTTTTGTATTACTTAAATGCGTTTATTGGCGTTTCATCGAATCAAAAAACTCATCATTGGTTTTACTCATTGATAGTTTATCAATTAAAAATTCCATGGCGTCAATCTCTGACATTTCATGAACAATTTTACGTAAAATCCATAGCTTTTGCAGCTCATCTGGCTTAGTAAGTAGTTCTTCACGGCGAGTACCAGAGCGGTTAAAGTCGATAGCTGGGAATACACGTCTTTCCGCAATTTTGCGGTTAAGGTGTAATTCCATGTTACCAGTACCTTTAAATTCTTCGTAGATAACTTCATCCATTTTAGAGCCAGTATCGATAAGTGCAGTGGCTATAATTGTTAAGCTACCACCTTCTTCAACGTTACGTGCGGCACCGAAGAAACGCTTAGGTTTGTGTAGTGCATTAGCGTCAACACCACCGGTAAGTACTTTACCTGATGAAGGAATAACGGTGTTGTAAGCACGTGCTAAACGCGTGATTGAATCAAGTAAAATAACAACGTCTTTTTTATGCTCAACTAAACGTTTTGCTTTTTCGATAACCATTTCGGCAACTTGTACGTGACGAGATGCAGGCTCATCAAACGTTGATGCAATCACTTCACCTTTAACAAGGCGTTGCATTTCAGTTACTTCCTCAGGACGTTCGTCAATTAGTAAAACCATTAACGTTACATCAGGATGATTATGCGTAATTGATTGTGCAATGTTTTGCAGTAGCATTGTTTTACCCGCTTTTGGCGGTGCTACTAATAAACCACGTTGGCCACGGCCAATTGGTGATGCTAAATCAAGTACACGAGCAGTGATATCTTCTTTACTACCGTTACCACGTTCCATGCGGAAACGTTCGTTTGCATGTAGTGGCGTTAAGTTTTCAAAAAGAATTTTGGTGCGAGAATTTTCAGGTTTATCAAAGTTAACTTCGTTTACTTTAAGTAATGCAAAGTAACGTTCACCATCTTTTGGTGGACGAATAAGGCCTGAAATTGAGTCGCCAGTACGCATACTGAAGCGGCGAATTTGGCTCGGTGATACATAAATGTCATCTGGGCCAGCTAAGTAAGAAGCTTCTGATGATCTTAAAAAGCCAAAACCATCTTGCAAAATCTCAAGCACACCACCGCCGAAGATATTTTCTCCGCCTTTGGCATGGGATTTTAATATGGTAAAAATGATATCTTGCTTTCTTAAGCGGGCTACGTTTTCGAGCCCCATGGACTCAGCTAAGTTTACAAGTTCTTTTATAGACTTGTCTTTTAATTCGCGTAAATGCATATTGGTGGGTTCTTTATTACAATTGTCATACTCAAAGTCGCTTTGATCGTTGAGTGAGGTTGGTTGAATATAACTAAGGATTAGTTGGCTTTATAAACTAGCAGTTCACTGGCATAGCGTCCAGTGTTTATACAAAATAAATTCAAAAAAAGGGCAAAAAGCCCTTTTTTAGTTCTAGTCTATTAGATGTTGTTATCTAAAAACTCGATAAGTTGTGTTTTTGAAAGTGCACCAACTTTAGTTGCAGCAACTTGGCCATCTTTAAAAAGAAGCAAAGTAGGGATGCCGCGAATACCAAATTTAGGCGGAGTGCCCGCATTTTGGTCAATATTAAGTTTAGCAACAGCAACACGACCGTCGTATTCATCAGCAACTTCATTAAGGATAGGGGCGATCATTTTACAAGGTCCGCACCATTCAGCCCAGAAGTCTACTAGTACAGGCTTGTCTGATTGTAATACGTCAGCTTCAAAGCTATCGTCAGTAATTTGGATTATTTTCTCGCTCATTGCGCTCTCCGATTTAGTTAGGCGAAATATTTAGTGCGTATTTAAACACTCTTGTTTCTTATTGCAAGTTTAAACGTTATGCTTAAACGCTATGACTAAGACACATTTAACCGATAAAAAGTTTTCAGACTTTGCTATCGCACCGGAAGTGGTTGCCGGTCTAACCGAGAATGGGTTTGAATATTGCACACCTATTCAAGCAAAATGCCTACCTTTTATTTGTGATGGACGCGATATTGCGGGCCAAGCACAAACAGGTACAGGCAAAACGTTGGCATTTTTAACTGCTACGTGCCATCGGTTATTACAATCTAGCAAAGCACCTAGTAAACATCCAAGAGCCCTGATCATGGCCCCTACTCGGGAGCTTGCGATTCAGATACACAAAGATGCAAAAATTTTAGCGCCACACTGTAATCTTAACTTAGGTTTAGTATATGGTGGCGAAGATTACGAAAAACAACGTGCACAATTAGAAAAAGGCGTAGATATTTTAATTGGCACGACAGGTCGTTTAATCGATTTGTACAAGCAAGGCTGTTACACCCTTAATGAAATTGAGGTTGTTGTGCTTGATGAAGCTGATCGTATGTTCGATTTGGGCTTCATAAAAGATATACGTTATATGTTTGATCGTATGCCAGATACTTCAAAGCGATTAAACTTATTATTTTCTGCGACTTTATCGTACCGCGTGCAAGAACTTGCTTTTGAACACATGACCAACCCAGAGCATGTACAAATTGAGCCAGACGTAAAAACCGGTAAACGTATAAAAGAAGAACTATTTCATCCTTCACAAGAAGATAAAATTAAGCTTTTATTAACGTTAATTGAAGAAGAGTGGCCTGATAAAGCCATTGTGTTTGCAAACACTAAGCACAGCTGTGAAACCGTGTATGCGTGGTTAAAAGCTGATGGTCATCGTGTTGGTATGCTAACGGGTGATGTAAATCAGAAAAAACGTCAAAGCATTTTAGCGCAATTTAGCAAAGGCGAATTAGACTTTTTAGTTGCAACTGATGTTGCAGCGCGTGGGTTGCATATCCCAGAAGTAAGTCATGTATTTAACTTTGACTTACCAGACGACTGTGAGGATTATGTTCATCGTATTGGTCGAACAGGTCGTGCAGGTGCATCAGGACATGCAATAAGTTTTGCGTGTGAACAATATGCATACAACCTACATGAAATTGAAGAATACATAGAGCACAGCATTCCTTTATCGCATTACGATAAAGCCGCTTTGTTAGACGATTTAACTAAGCCTATTATTCAAAGAAAGCGCAACTATTCAAATGGTCCTCGTAATCGTAGTAACAATAACGGACGTCGACCAAATAATAGTTACCAAAAAGGACGGTCGTAATAGACCGTTTGTATAAGTAGTAGTAACTAGAGGTTTTTGAACGGTGGGGCAACTTATACCGCAAAAAAATGTATACGCAGTTATTGATTTGGGATCAAATAGCTTTCATATGCTAATTGCCAAATCAGTGGCTGGCGGTTTACAAACTATTGGTCGCGTAAAACGCAAGGTCAGGTTAGCCGCAGGGCTTGATAAAGATAACATATTAAGCACCGAGGCTATGCAACGAGGCTGGGAATGCCTCGCGCTTTTTGCTGAGCGTTTACAAGATATTCCAAATCAAAATATTACAATAGTAGCTACGGCTACATTACGCTTAGCAACCAATGCTGAAGTATTTAAAGCGCAGGCTGAAAAAATTCTTGGCCATAAAATCAATGTTATCAGTGGTGAATTAGAAGCGCGTACCATATACAAAGGTGTAGCGCATACTTCTGCATGTACTGGCAAACAGCTTGTTATTGACATTGGTGGTGCAAGCACTGAAGTAGTTATTGGTAAAGAGTTTGATGCACTTTTATACAAGAGCCTCAACATGGGGTGTGTTACTTACCTTGAGCGTTACTTTAAAGATTGCTTATTAACACATAGCAATTTCAATACCGCTATAAAGGCTGCTCGAACTGTTATTGATAATATAGCTCCTGAATACAAAGCCGCAGGATGGCAAATAGCATCAGGCGCATCAGGTACAGTACAAGCAATTCAAGAAATTATGGTGGCACAAAACCTTGATGACCTTCTTACTTTAGAAAAGCTTAATTCAATAAAAGAGCAATCAATTGCATTTAAATCCATTGCAGCGTTAGACCTTCCAGGTTTAAGCGAAGATCGTCGATTGGTATTTGTATCGGGCCTTGCTATCTTGATTGCTTTGTTTGAATCGTTAGAAATTGAAAAAATGGGACTTGCAGGCGGCGCACTTCGTGAAGGTGTTTTATATAGCATGGTGCCAGAGTTTCATAATAGCGATATAAGAAAGCGAACAGTTGATGGGTTTATGAGTCGATACCATGTTGACCAAAAACAAGCATCACGAGTTTCTAGTTTGGCAATTGAGCTCGCACAAAGCATCAATGAAAATTGGCCAATTAATCACTTAAATGGCTTACCCCTATTAAAAGCCGTTGCACAGTTACATGAAATCGGCTTACTAATAGAGTATAAGCAGTATCATAAGCATACAGCGTATATTCTAGAAAATACTGACATGCCCGGTTTTTCGCAATCAGAGCACAGGTTAATTGTGGCAGTAGCCGATGCACATCGTTCTGATATACCAAAAGACAGCTTTAACGCTTTAGGTGCAAACAACCTTCTTGCGCAGTACATTGTAAGGTTACTTCGAGTGTCCGTTATTTTGTCGATGAGACGACAGGACGATGTTCTGCCAAATTTTGAATTAACCGCTAAGAATGAAGTTTTAACATTAACATTCGAAAGTAACTGGTTAAAAGAACATCCATTAATGGCAAGTGAACTACAACAAGAGTCTAAACAGCAAAGTAAACTTGGTTGGAAGCTTCTCGTTCATTGAGTAAAAAGGCCCTTGTGGGCCTTTTTAGTGTTTAAAGTAACCGTTTCGATGAAAATATGCGCGAACGACACGTTTTTTAAAGTTTTCTTCAAAAAAGGGTTGATCTGTTTTCGGAT
>NZ_BAAJMI010000009.1:0-67104 GCF_057554385.1 Pseudoalteromonas sp. 4NS20-0020
GAAACGAGTTAATCATGAATGACTGCTCATGGCACTTAGCCAAACTTCGGCAAAGAGCGAATAGCGGACATCAACGTTCACTTCAGCATTACCGAATACTGAACGGTTTTGAGCTAAAGTTTTTGCGCGGCACATGGAAAAGAACTGCGTAGAGTTTGGTGCCAGATGCAAGTCCATGCTAGGGATTTACTGCTGACTAAATAACTGATCCTAATTGTGATACACCTGCTTCAAGCCATGCTTGCCACCTGGGAACGGAGCCGCTGTGTCCATAAAGTGGTATACCTGCTCCAGTAAGTCATCCATGTTCTTACACTGATGGTTACGGGTTATCGTTTCATGCAACGCATGCCATAGCTTTTCAATTTTGTTGTGCCACGGGCTGTATACCGGTAAAAACAAGAGCTTGAACTTTGGGTTCTCATTCAGCCATTTCTGCGTTTTTTTGCTCTTATGGATGATGTAATTATCCACAATTAGCGTGATACTTTTCGCTCGCCGGTATTGCCCTTTCAGTTGCTCCAACAGCGCAATAAACAAATCACTGGTCTTGCGCTCACCACCAACATAACTGATTTGTCCTGTCTGGCTGTGCAGTGCCCCCGCCAGATAGTGTTTCTTATTCTGGCCGGGTGTAGCTACCTTACGCTGTTTACCTTTAAAGCCCCAGTCGGCACCAATCTTCGGATTCAGGTGGATATCCACCTCATCCTGATAAAACACCGGATGGTCCACGCTGCAATTTTCAAGTGCCTCCCGCATGGCTGCTAACTTAGCTTCTTTATCTGGGTCTTGGATATACAGCGTCGGTGCCGCACGACGCCAGACGATGCCGACTTGTGGCAACCACCGCCTGAGAGTTGAGCTATGAATAACGATACGGTAAAGCTTATGCAGTAGCAGTGCGAATAATTCACTACTCCAACGCGACCGCTGATAACCCAGTGTCCTGGGTACATGGTTCACCAACAGTTTTAAAACACCGCAGATAAAGCCTTTGGGCTGACTTGGTGGTCGCCCAGCACCCTTGGTTTTAAGGCCATCTATACCTGCTGCTTCATACCAGGTTACCCACCGGTTTACTGATGAACGGCCTGCTTGCAAAACACGGGCTACTTGCGACTTGGTTTCACCTTTTAGCACCAATAACACCGCATTTGCCCGGCGGCACAGGTCTTTATCTCGGGTTTTATGTACAATTTTCTTCAAGCGGCGGGTTTCTGCGCCGTATAAAAATGCTATTTTGTTCATACTCAATGCGGTTGTTGATTGGTTATGTTTGGCGACTGATCTGATCGCGCAAACCGCATTGAGTTCCCTTCCTCGGGTGATCTACTATTTGGAACAGCTATTTAGGATGCCAGCCCATACCTTTCTAATTCATATGTAACATTTTTTCTGTCGTACTGGCATCAAGATAACCAGAACTGAGCAAACAATCTCAAAGGTTGTACAAAATAACACTAAAGTTTTTTCATTAAGTTTTATTGTTATGCTCTTGTGGTGGCTTTCGCCACCACTTTATTAGTTTTCAAGTTCCACCATATCTTTCGCTGCAATGTCACCAGACACTAGCTTTACAGTTGCGAAATGATCATTCACAATTTTAGTAATTTGTACCGTTCCTACCTTTTCGATAGTGTAGGGATCTTCACCTTCACTCAATACTATTCTTTCATGGAATCTAATAACACTGTATTTTTGCCCAACCTCTGCGCCATGCTTAGCACCAATACAGATTAGAGTTCGATTATCAGAACTTTCTACTACCTGACCTCTCATCATGTATTTATGATAAAAAGTGGTATTGGAACAACCCACTAAATATAAACCGAATGTAAGCAATAAAAGAGCTTTTATATAGGGTGTTTTCATCACTGTTACCTCATTTGACTAACTAATTATCTATACACTTTTTTATGAATTCATTTGTTTTTCCGGCCAGCCCCCGAAGGTGCTTGATGACAACTCCAAGGCTTATGAACAGAGTTATCTTTGATGTTCTGATCAACAAATTTATAGTAACTTTCTTTAGTATGTGTCCACCAATCATCATGAACATCTGCGCCATACTTACGGATTACCTCCTCAATCCCATCAAGGCTTACGTTTGCGGCATCATAGGCAAGGTGTATTTCACCTTCTTTGATGTTGTAACTAACTTCATCTATACCAAAAAGCTGATCTATTTCTTTTACTAACTCGTCACAGCTTTCTTCTGTGACATTGCTAAGCTTTAGGTTTCGAACAACTAAATTTTGCTCTTTAACGCCAACTCTATGATTTAAATCGCTCATAATTTTTCTCCTAATGTTTGTGTGAATGCTGTTGATTGCTATCTTTCATTTCTTCCATTTTACGGTTCATCTGCGGCATCATGTTCCCCATCATTTCTAAATGATGTTCAGCCATCTTGATTTGTTGATGCATTGGCATTTCTTCCATGTTTTTGTGCATGGATTGCATCATCTTCATCATTGAACGGTGATGTTCAACCATCATCTGCTGTTGCTTTTCAGGATCTTTTTCAGTTTTAATGGCATGGACTTCCTTTTTCATTTCCATCATCTTTTTGTGCATTTCTCCCATGTTCTCATGTGGTATTGCCATGCCTTGATGCATATCAGCTTTGTTCGCACCTTCATGCTTATGCTCATTGTTTTGGGCAAATGAGCTAGTGGTTATAAGTAGTGAACTAATAAATAAAATTGATTTAGTTAACGTTTTCATGATTTTTACCTTCTACACTTTTATTAAAATTTGGGATCCAACTTGGTGTCGATTCCATATACCTGTGGTACTCCGAACCAAACTCAGCAATCGCTTGTGCTTCTTCGCGTTTCGCTAGCTTGACGTAAACAACGACTAAGATCGGAAACATCGCAAGTGTTGGGATTGTCGGCCACTGCAATAAAAAGCCGAACATGATTAGAATGAAAGCTACATACTGTGGGTGGCGACACCTTGCATACCATCCAGTTGTAGCCAATTGATGATGTTTTTGCGCGTGATGCAATACATTCCATGCTGAAGACAACATAAAGAAACCTGCAACAATTAACACCATACTCACTATATGAAATGGGTCCCAATGGGCATCACCTTGAAATCCAAAGAAAGTATGTAATAAATGCCCATTTTCATGCGCAAAGAAATTTACTTCTGGATAGGTCTCCGTCAGCCACCCCGACAGAAAATAGATAGTTAAAGGAAAGCCATACATTTCAGTAAATAGGGCAACAATAAAGGCAGAGAACGCGCTTAGACTTCTCCAATCAGTTGATGTTTTTGGTTTGACAAAACTAAAGGCAAAAAAGATAAAAATTGCTGAGTTCAGTATCACCATTGACCATAAGTCATAATCATATGTTTCATTCATCACTGCTCTCCTTTTTATGTGATTCCTTACGTGCCTTTTCTAACCCTTGTATGTAGCCATCGCGATAGGCTGCATTTTTATCCGTGAGTTCTTGAAAGCTCTCTTCCTTTTTTTCATCAGGCGCATGTGAATGATCGTGACCATGTTTACCATGACTGCCATGCATAAATACGTGCATCAAGGGGCATAGCAATAAAATCAAGTAGGGAAGAAATTGCAGCATATGTTGACCATGCTCAAGCACTAAGAAGTAGGTCACTGCGGCAATAAGTGCCAGTGCAGCCCAGCCTGTAGGTGTTGACCAAAAATTAGGGTGTTGATTTTTCATATTGCCCTCCTAAACGACTTTTAAGACACCGCGATACATTTGCATCTGACAGTGAAACTCATGCTCTCCCGGTGATAAGTTCAATAGGGTAATTTGAGTAATTTCATTTAATTTAAGCTGTTCGCTTATATCCAATGAAGGAATAAGCATTGTTTCAGCGCAGGGGGATTGATCTTTGCGCATAAACTTCAGAGTGACAGGTTGGCTAGCAGACACCTGAATTGAGGATGGGGAATACACACCATCCCTCACTTCAATGAGTACTTCATTACCTTGAACGATTGTTTTATTGGGTTTATATAGCCAAAACCACCAAACAATCAGCGCGATTAACATTAAGCCTAATAAGTTAATAACCATCATTGTGATTCTCCTTAATGCTCTTTTGCTTTAAAAAAGCGAAGTCGATTTGCATTTGACACTACAGTCAATGACGAAAACGCCATTGCAGCACCTGCAATTACAGGGCTAAGCAGAATGCCAAAGAAGGGATATAGAACCCCCGCAGCAAAAGGAATCCCGGCTACGTTATAGACAAACGCGCCAAACAAGTTTTGTTTGATATTTCGTAAAGTAGCTTTGCTTACCGCTATGGCATCAGCAAGGCCATGAAGTGAACCACGCATTAGGGTAATGTCAGCACTTTCGATAGCTACATCAGTCCCTGTGCCTATGGCGAAGCCAACATCGGCTAACGCTAGCGCAGGAGCATCGTTGATGCCATCTCCTGTCATACCAACAATTTCGCCGCCTTCTTGTAGCTCTTTCACCTTGTTGGCTTTATCTTCTGGCAGCACTTCAGCAAGAAACTCACTAATACCCACTTTTTTAGCTACGGCGGCAGCGGTTTCCTTGTTATCACCCGTTAACATGATGACGCGTATACCATTAGCCTGAAGCCGTTTGATAGCAGAGATTGAGTCTGACTTGATAGGATCTGCAACAGCAATGATTGCTGCAAGTTCACCATCTACAGCAAAGTACATAGGTGTTTTGGCTTCTTTGGCTAAAGACTGTGCTTGTTCAACAAAGCCTGTGAGGTCTATGCCTTTTAACTTCATTAGTTTATCGTTTCCGAAAAGCAGGGCTTTGTTGTTGCAGCTTGCTTCTACACCAAAACCCGTAATGGCGTTAAAGGCTTCAATTTTTAGTAACTCAATATCCTGATCTAACGCACTTTCAACAATCGCTTGCGCTAAAGGATGCTCTGAGCCGCTTTCTAAACTTGCTGCAAGCTGTAGTACGTCTTTTTCGTCAGTAGCTTTTGCTAAAATAATATCGGTTACCTTAGGTGCCCCTTCAGTAATAGTGCCCGTTTTATCTAAAATCATGGCAGTGATTTTAGAGGCGGTTTGCAGTGCCTCACCGTTGCGAATAAGCACTCCGGCTTCTGCTGCTTTTCCTACTCCCACCATGACAGACATGGGTGTTGCCAAGCCTAAAGCACACGGGCAGGCAATAATAAGCACAGTAGTTGCTGAAACGATGGCAAAAGCAATGGCTGGCTCAGGTCCAAAGTTAAGCCATGCTAGCGCACTTAACACAGAGGTGATCATCACGACAGGTACGAAAAAAGCTGAAATAACATCGGCCAAACGGCCAATCGGCGGTTTCGAATTTTGTGCTCGTTTCACCATATTGATGATCTGTGCAAGCGCCGTGTCTTTACCAACGCGTGTGGCTCTAAATAAAATCATGCCTGATTTGTTCAAAGTACCTGCGACAACCTCATCTTCTTCAGCTTTTTCAGCAGGCATAGGTTCGCCTGTCAGCATGGACTCATCAATAGAGGTGTGTCCTTCCAATACCACGCCATCGACGGGAATTTTTTCACCCGGTTTTACCTTCACAATATCGTTAAATAAAACCTGCTCAATACCTATCTGAACTTCTTTGTTGTCACGAACCACGGTTGCTGTTTTGGCTTGCAAGCCGATAAGACGTTTAATGGCCTCAGAGGTTTTACCTCTGGCTTTGATTTCTAATGCTAAACCTAAATCAATTAAGCCAATGATCATGGCGGTAGCTTCAAAATAAACATGCCGTGCCATCAATGGAACAGCGTCAGGTGCAAACACGACAACCATCGAATACAACCAAGCCGTGCCTGTTCCTAAAGCAATTAGGGTGTCCATATTGGCTGAATGATTTTTGAAGCTCTTCCATGCTCCTACATAGAAATGCTTGCCTGAAAAATACATAACACCAAAAGTTAAAATGCCTACAACCAACCAAGAAATTCGTTCAAGGTTTGTTTCAACCGTCATTTCTCCAACTACAATGCTGTAGATCATCAAAGGAACGCCGAGTGAAAGGGCAATAAACGTATCGCGCATTAGCTTTTTGTAATATGCAAAATCCGCAGCCTCTTTCTCATCAAGCGCATCTGTTGCTGAGCTATCATCAATTGGCTTCGCGTTATACCCCACTGACTCAACAGCTTTGATCAACTCTTTTGTTTTAGCTGTCCCATAAACTGTTACTGTCCTATCAGCAAAATTCATTTCCGCACTGACGACTCCAAGAGTTGCCTTCAACGCCCCTTCAATTTTGCCTACACAGCTAGCACACCCAGCACCTTCAATGATAAGCTGTTGGTTATGTGATACTTTCTCCAACGTATTCTCCTTACTTTTACACGAAGAGGATTGAGCTTTTGCCTGACAGCAACAGCCTGATTCAGTTTTTATATTTGTGTTAGTAGCCACCCTTTTTCCTCCTATGCTTTTTTAATTTGCTCAAAGTTTTCGATGAGATGACAAACCATGTTTGCAGTCGGTGCTTTGTCTTCCATTTCTTCCCATCGAGAAAGCGCAGAAGACATTTTTCCTCGAAGTGCCAACATTGCTTGAAACTGCTTTTCTGTTTCTTCAAGCCGCTCTTTGATCAGGCTTCTGACTAATGGGCACGCACTTTTACCATCTTCAGATTCATTAATAATTTCCTTGATATCTGCAACGGAAAAACCAAGGTTTCTGGCACTTAAAATGAATTTAAGTCTCGATACTTCTTTATTCGAGTATGACTTGTAGCCGTTCACTGACTTAGCAGGTTTTAACAATCCTAATCTGGTGTAATAGCGCACCGTATCAGCAGTCGTTCCAAGGCTTTTTGCCAGCTCCGCAACTTTCATATTCACTCCTCAGTTTTTTAGCTAAGTTTGTACTCTCATCTTCAGCTTAGACCTGTGTCTAAGACACAGGTCAAGTACTAATTCTAGTGAATAAGCTAAAAACTAATTTTTTGGTAAAAGAGAAATCTCGGTCAAAATCGACAGCATTAAGTACTGTAAATAGCAATAGTTTGAGCATGTTCATCATGCCTCCAAAAAATATTGTGCTAATTGTTCAAAACGGTTGGTAATTTAAACCAATCAGTAAATCGTTTTATTTTTGATGGGACTGGCGAAAAAAAGGCGCACTGATCCCGTGATTAGCCAATAATTGGTGGACGATAAAGTAAGAGATGGATACCAGATTTTGGTAGGGGTATACGCTGTAGAATTAGCTCAGAATGAATATTGCAAATACCTTCGTCTTGCGCTTCCACAAGATAGGCATTTAAATGAAAGCTTGTACAAAAACCGCCTTCACAACAAACACAATCACCAGCTTTACATTTTTCACAGTCTTCATCACCATGACGGTTTTTAGAATCTTGCGAATTTTCAGTGTGATAGTGACTATTGTCATTCATTGATTGATGATGCATATTTTTGCTTGGTTGTATAATATGCGTGTCGGAAGATCCATTTTGATGTTCTTCACAATTCATTGGTTTAGCAATAGCAAAGCCATGCTGCGTAAGCAACAGAGTAATTACCACTATTTTAAACCACTTGAAAAGTCCAAACATTTTAATTCCTTATTTATCACCTACAATATTAGCCACTTTATAAAAATAATTTTATGATCTTGATCAACCTTTGAACTAAAACCTAAACTTTTTACTTTTTACTTTTTACTTTTTACTTTTTACTTTTTACTTTTTACTTTTTTAAACAGCTTTAACTTCACAAGTATAAAAGGGGTGTCTAATTTATACTCATGAGATTGAAGCCAAGCATGAGCACCACTAAAAGAAATAAAAACCCTACGCTCATAACTAGGTATTGAGTAATGGATCATTTTTCCAATTGTTCAGCTTTAAGCGCAGTACTTTGCAACAATCGGTTCTATCCCGGGCACATCCAATTCCCGTTCATCAAAAGTGATAAAATGGCCTATTGTACGTCTTTCAATGGCGATGTTTTTTGCCTTGACTCTTTAACCTTAACCATTCGCCAACTTTACTTCTTAGCTGATATTCCACCTTGATAGGTATACACCAGACTGGCACCGATTGAAAACAAGAAGTAGCTTACTATTACTGCTCTTAGTTCTTTCCAAAAAAACTATTAGCTAGGCCTTTCCTAACATAACTAAAATGGTTTAAATCCCAAAAAACGAAAGCTACCATCAATATAGTTGCGGTAGCTCTCATCAAGTCAATATAGTATTTCTTCATATCAGAGCCAGAACTTGATACCTGCAACAAAAGCAGTATCACGAGTACTTTGCCCATTTAACTTCGCAAAGTCGGCTGTATTACCAAATTTATTTGTCCACTCAACGCCAACATAGGGAGCAAACTGGCGGGTAAACTCATAACGAACCCGAAAACCAATAGCACTGCTAGACAAGCCACTACCAAGGTTATTTTGGACGTCATCCTTACCGTAAAGCGTCAACTCTGCTCGTGGTTGAACAATTAACTTTTGAGTAAGTAATAGCTCATACTCAGCTTCGATCGAAAATGCACTATTACCTTGCTCTCCTAAATACGCAGTCATATCAATTTCAAACCAGTAGGGGGCTAGACCTTGTAAACCAAAAGCTAGCCATTTGCGGTTTTCACCTTCGTTATTGTAATCAAGTCGAATACCGACTTGTGTATCCCAATAAGCAGATATTGCGTGGCCCCATAGAAAATCTGTTTGGTTCTCCTCTAAATTACCTTCGCTAAAATCTCCTTCAGTTTTGATGACTAATCTATCAAAAGTAGTGCCATACCATGCCTGAAAGTCAAAAACACCTGCGTTTGTTTGCTCATTATATTCAAGACGATCCCCTAGTAGCGCGTAAAATGAATGCTCATCTGCCAAAGTCAGTCGTTTGTCGCTACTGAGTGCATAAGGGCCTTCAGTCAAAGTTGTACCTGCTGCATAAGCATGGGGGTCTCTAGCATCTTTAGGTGCATCTCCACCTTGTGCTTGCATTTTAGAATCACCCATCTCAGTCATCTCATCTTTTGCAGATACAGATACAGATACAGATACACTTATAAGGGGCAAACCTATTAATAATAGTCTTAACGTATTGGTTAGTATTAATTTTTTCATGATACAACTACCTCTCTAAACATACCTGCATCCATGTGGAATAATAAATGGCAATGCCATGCCCAGCGACCTACGTCATGAGGTGTTGTTAAAAAACTAATTCTTTGCGCTGGTTGTACAGGGATAGTATGGCGACGAACCTGTACATCACCTTTTTCATTCTCCAAATCGCTCCACATACCATGCAGGTGCATGGGATGTGTCATCATTGTATCGTTTTGTAAAATAACTCTTAAACGTTGATTATGCTTCATGTGAACTGGCGTGCTTTTTCCAAATTCCAAGCCATCAAATGACCAGCTATAACGCTCCATGTTTCCAGTTAAATGTAATTCAATTTCAGCCTCTGGCTCTTGCTGGTTTGTAATTCCCTCAAGAGAATGTAAATCTGCAAGTGTTAAAACACGGCGTCCATTTTTACGTAAACCTATACCGGGATCATCAAGGTTTGTTCTAGGCATATCAACACGCATATCAACAGAAGCTCCATACTCTGTTTTTGCATGACGCACTTTAGTGCTAGCAACAGCTAATGGGTTTTTAGTCATTCCATGTTTACTATGATCCATTGCCATCGCTCCATGACCCATTGCACTATGATCCATTTTATTAGAATTCATGCCCGACATACCTGCCGTATCAGCCATTGTAGAATGCACACTATCATGGGTCATATTGCCCATCATATCTGTCATCGTTAACCACTCAACGGGGTCTAAAGAAGGTACTGGTGCATCAACGTTAGGTGCCATTGATAAAGTACCTTTAGCATAACCTGAGCGATCCATGCTTTGTGCAAAAATCGTATATGCATCATTTTTTGGCTCGACAAGTACATCATAAGTTTCACCGGGACCAAATCTAAATTCATCTACTGTCACAGGTTCAACATTTTGTCCATCAGCTTGTACAACTGTTAACTTCAGCTCAGGTATTCTTACATCAAAAAACGTATTGCTAGAACCGTTAATAAATCTAAGCCTAACCTTTTCGCCAGCTTTAAACATTCCACGCCAGTTTGTCAAAGGCGCACAACCATTCATTAAAAAAGTCATTGCAGATGCTGATAAGTCTGCAAGATCTGTAGGGTTCATTCTCATTTTATTCCACATTTCCCGGCGTTGTAGCGCATTTGAAACGCTGCTATTTGAAATGTCATCAAAAAACTCTGGAACAGTAGGTTGATTAAAGTTAAATACATCGCCCTGTACTTTTAACTTGCGAAACAAATCCATTGGGTCATCATCAGTCCAATCAGACAATTGGATGACATGCTCATTGTCAGCACTAATAATATCCTTTTCTCTTGGCTCAATAATTAATGCGCCGTACATACCTGTCATTTCTTGAAAGCCACTGTGTGAGTGATACCAATATGTGCCGCTTTGTTGCAGCTTAAATTTATAAACAAAGGTTTCACCCGGCATTATACCTTTAAAGCTAATACCCGGTACGCCATCCATTTGATACGGAAGAATGATCCCATGCCAATGAATTGAACTCGGCACTGATAATTTATTAGTTACCCTGATAGTAACGTCATCACCTTCTCTGAGGCGCAAGGTAGGAGCTGGTATTGAGCCATTGATTGTTGTAGCCATTCTTACAACACCTGTGAAGTTTACGGGTGACTCATCTATCACTAAATCTATTACTTCTCCACTTAGTTCGGGCGCAGTACCTGTTGAAGTTCCAGCAATCAAAGATGAAGCTGCATGAAGAACACTTGGAAAAGCAGCTAATACACCGCCAGCAATTACACCTTGTACAAAGCGTCTACGTGGCGTAGAAACTTGATGTAATGGACTTTTAATTCTCATTTTGTACTCCGTTATTTAACCAATAAATTAATGTGACCAATGAATGTGCTTAATCTTCCATTCACCATTTTGTTTTTCCAGCACTATCGTTTCCATGCCTTGATAATCGCGTTCAACACCTTTATGAGTACCTGTAGTTTGACTACGCGACGCAGAGATAGCGGTATTTCCAAGTATCGTCACTTGATGTTCAAGTGTGTCGCTCTTCATCGCTGCTAAATACTTCATATCCGACAACATATGATGATGAGCATATTCATCAGCGCTCCTTTCAACGCGGCCTCCCTCGAAAATGGTGACATCATCCGCTAACTGCGCTCTAGCCTGTTTTTGATTGCCAGTTTCAAGTGCTTGATGAAATGCCAAAACAACTTTTGCGGCAGGGGTATCTATACCTTTAAACAAACCTTTGTCTTTGTTCTTATCACCATGAGCGTTTGCTGCGAAACTAAACGTCATTAATAAAACGAGTAATATATTTATTGTTTTCATTTTCATTCTCTCTTTTAGGTTTTAATTTGCAGGGCCAACAACACTAGTAAGCCCAGCCGTTACAGATAAAATGGCAAAAGCTACTAGCATTTCTATCGAGATAGATTTAGATAAAGCCTCTCTGCCTTGACTATTTTTAAGTTGTGGAACGAGTATTAGTTTATGTTTAGCAGCAAGTGCCAAAATAGACACTACAAGGGCCAATTTAAACAACAGTGTTTGTCCGTAACTTGAGCTTATTAGTGCATCAAGACTTCCGACCAATTGAATCACGAGCCAGAGGCCTGCTACCAACAATAGGCTCACTGTAAAACTTGCTTGTTTGCCAAAGCTTTCCATCAGCAAATGAAGTTCTGCATAACTTAGCTGATGGCAAGCCTGTTTTAGTGGCAATAACGCCCCAAACCACCATGCCATAACGAGCACATGCAAAATAAGCAAGCCTTTTTCAATTGTGCCTAACTCAGAAATATGACCCAGTAACGTGAATGAGTATGCAAGGATTAATAAACTCAACATTAAAGCGCTTTGTTTTAAGTACGAGTTCACAGCGAGTTTGAACCTTAAAGCTAAAGCGATTATTGCGGTAACTAGCCCAAGCGCTCGAAGCAAAGCTCCAGTGCCGACAGAGGAGTCCCACATAATAGCCAATATATCAGCGTCTATCGCCCCCTGAATTCCCTCTTCTGCCATTGCACCAGTACTGGCAAAGAACCAAGTAATATTAGCGATCAAAGCCATAACTATATAAGTTCTTGTCCACGTTAAATTCGCTATTACAGTATTAGTATGAGATTCATTATTCTCAAATATTTGCCTGAAAAATGTATAACCAGCAATACAGGCAAAGCCGACGTAAAATACAATTTTTGACAGTACAATGACTGTATTCCAGATATACATTTCCATATCAATCACACCGCCTATTTTAGTGAACCATAAAGCCGAAGCTATGTTTCATTTTATGACCATCGTTACCTAAGAAGGTTACATCCACAGCATAGTTTGCAGGAGCTAATTTAGGTAGTTTCCATGTAAATTTGCTAGTAGCGACTTTAGAAGGCTCGAATCCAAATTTAAATTCTTCGCCTTGTTTATTGGCCAATGAAACTTTTACAACACGTACCTCTTTGGTGAACACCAAAGTTAACTCTTCTGGAGGATTCATTAGCATTGCATTATCAGCAGGCACACTTTTTTCAAGATGCACATGCGCAAATACCGCACTACTAAAAACGACACTGATTACGGTTAAAAATTTAATTAGTTTTTTCATATTTACCTCTATTTTAGTTTATTGAAATTGCTATTTATGGTTTCTTAACTTCGCTAAGCATTACTTTTTAGCTCCGCCTTAGAAAGCTCCTTGTTAAAGGCGTTTAATTCTGGCTTTTTAACGATTGAGTAAATTACTGGGAGCACAATAAGAGTGAGTAGCACAGCACTTGTCATTCCGCCTACCATAGGTGCAGCAATACGACTCATAATCTCCGAACCTGTTCCTGTACCATATAAAATGGGCATCAAGCCGATAATGATTGTTGCAACTGTCATCATTACTGGACGAACTCGTAAGGCTGCACCGTGCAATAATGCATCTTGATATGCATCATCAGAGATAGGTTCAGCTCGCTCTTCAGCTTTTTCCTTAAGCTCAGCAAGTGCCTGATTAAGATAGACCAACATTATCACACCAATCTCAACCGCTACCCCAGCTAGAGCAATAAAGCCCACGCCAACAGCCACAGAGAAGTTAAACCCTTCCAGATACATCAACCATAAGCCACCAATCATCGCCATCGGCAAGGTAACGATAATGATAGCCACCTCACTAAACGCTCTGAAGTTTAAGTAAAGTAGAATAACAATAATGGCGAGTGTTAAAGGCAATACATAGGTGAGCTTTTCTTTCGCTCTTTCCATATATTCGTATTGCCCAGCCCAAGTAATTGAATAACCTGCTGGTAGTTTTAGATTATTAGCCAAGTGTATTTTTGCACTTTCAACATAAGTACCTACGTCAACACCGTCTATATCGATAAACGTCCAGCCATTTAAACGAGCATTTTCACTCTTAATCCCCGGCGGACCGTTCTCAACTCGAATATCTGCGACATCACCTAGTGCAATGCGTTGACCACTTGGTGTTACAACAGGTAATCGTGATAGCTGCTCAGGAGAGTCTCGATAGTCTTGCGGATAGCGTAAGTTAACAGGGTAACGCTCTTGACCTTCTACCGTTTGGGTAACGTTCATACCACCAATAGCTGTAGAAACCACTTGTTGAACATCTTCGATGTTTAACCCAAAGCGACTTGCCTTATCGCGTGAAATATCAACCTTGATATATCGTCCACCTGCAACTCGCTCTGAGTAAACTGATGCTGTGCCTGTAACTTCGGGTAAAATTTGCTCTATTTGTTGGCCGATTTCCTGAATCACATCAAGCTCTGGTCCGGCGACTTTAATACCCACAGGCGTTTTTATGCCTGTTGCTAACATGTCGATTCGGGTCTTGATTGGCATAACCCAAGCATTCGTTAAGCCCGGAAACTTAACCAATTTATCAAACTCAGCTTTTAACGATTCAGTAGTCACACCCTCTCGCCACTGCTCTTGTGGCTTCAATTGAATAAAGGTTTCAATCATGGTTAAAGGTGCAGGATCGGTTGCAGTTTCAGCTCTTCCTACTTTACCAAATACAGTTTCAACTTCTGGCACAGTGCGAATAAGCTTGTCTGTTTGCTGCAATAACTCCCTTGCTTTACCAATTGAAATACCGGGATAGGTAGTAGGCATATACATGAGATCGCCTTCATCCAATGGCGGAATGAATTCACTACCAATTTTATCGACAGGCCAAAAGCCAACGATAGTCACTAATATTGCTGCTACTATTGTCGATTTTGGAAACTTCATGACTTGCTTTAAAACAGGCATGTAGATAGCAATCAATAATCGGTTTAACGGGTTTTTCTTTTCAGAAACAACTTTGCCTCGAATAAAGTAGCCCATCAAAACAGGCACCAATGTGATCGCCAAACCTGCTGATGCCGCCATTGCATAGGTTTTTGTATAGGCGAGCGGAGAGAACATTCTTCCTTCTTGCGCTTCCAAGATAAATACAGGTAAGAATGAGACTGTAATGATCAGTAAGCTAAAAAATAGTGCAGGGCCTACTTCACTCGCAGCCTTAGCAACAATTTGCCAGCGATTTTCATCTGTTAGTGGTGTTTTCTCCATATGCTTGTGCATATTTTCAATCATCACTATTGCACCATCAGTCATCGCACCAATCGCAATAGCGATACCGCCTAAAGACATAATGTTGGCATTGATGCCTTGCATATACATGATAATGAACGACACCAAGATACCTAATGGCAGAGTAACAACTGCCACAATAGATGAGCGAAGATGAAATAGGAAAGCCACACAGACAATAGCAACGACTGCAAGCTCCTCTAGCAACTTGCTCCAAAGATTATCAACAGCACGATCTATTAACTTCGATCTGTCATAAACAGGGACAATCTCCACCCCCTCTGGTAGAGAAGATTTAAGCGATTCAAGTTTTTCTTTTACCCCGTTTATGGTTTGTTGAGCGTTTTCACCAAAGCGCATAACGACAACACCACCAACAACTTCGCCTTCACCATTAAGCTCTGCGATACCACGGCGCATTTGAGGCCCTAAATTAACGGTAGCAACATCACCAATACGCAATGGCGTGCCTTGTTCGTTAATACCAAGTGGGATTTTCTCTATATCACTAACTGATTGAATATACCCCGTTGCGGTAACCATATATTCAGCTTCAGCCATTTCCACAACGGATGCGCCAGTTTCTTTGTTCCCTTTTTGTAAGGCTATTTGTATTAAACTTAGAGGAATATCGTAAGCTCTCAATTTATCAGGATCTACTTGCACTTGATACTGCTTAACCATACCACCAACGGCGGCAACTTCGGACACGCCCGGAACAGTTTGTAGTTCATACTTTAAGAACCAGTCTTGAATGCTTCTTAATTGGCTTAGATCATGGTTTCCAGACTTATCTGTTAAAGCGTAAATGTATACCCAACCCACACCTGTTGCATCAGGTCCTAATTGAGGTTTTGCCGAATCAGGCAGGCTTGATGCTACTTGGCTTAAGTATTCAAGTACTCTGCTTCTAGCCCAATACAAATCAGTATCGTCATCAAAAATAATGTAGACGTAGGAATCACCAAAAAATGAGTAACCACGAACAGTTTGCGCCCCCGGCACTGATAACATCGCTGTAGTAAGAGGAAATGTCACTTGATCCTGCACTACTTGTGGTGCCTGTCCCGGATAGCTCGTCTTAATTATCACCTGCACATCAGAAAGATCGGGGAGTGCATCTACTGGTGTTTTTTGTAATGAATACAAACCACCAAACGCGATAATTAAGGTAATCAACAAAACAAAGAAACGATTGCCGATAGACCATCTAATAATTGATTCAATCATTATTTTTCTCCCACTTAATGATTAGAATGATCAACAGCAGCTTTATTTTCCTTGCCGTGTTGTTCATCTGATTCAAGAGAAATGTCAGTGATAACTAAGTCATCTCTAACCTCAAAAGTGAAAGTGACATTATCACCGACATTGAAATCAACCATTTCTATATTGTCCGCGACGATAAAATCCATCGTCGCAGCAGGTCTATCCCATTTCTCTATTGGGCCTCTGCTAATATTTAGAATCCGTGTATCAATATCAATCGCATTAATCAAACCAGATACTGTTGCTGATGATACTTCAGGCTCACTCATGATATGAATTCCAGTAATTTCATATCCACCGTCTTCGGTTTTGCTCACTTCAAAGTGCAAAGATTGACCTGACTTTAATGAGTCAATATCGACTTTTTCAGCCACAGTAAAATCCATAACCATTTCAGGCCAATCCCAAGCTTCAGCAGGGCCATGTGAAATATTAACCATGCGGTGCCCTGCCATAACACTATTAACATCCCCTTGCATCCAAACAGAGTTAGGCACTTCATCATGAGTCATTCGTTTAAAGTCAGAGCTTTTACTTGATTCAGAATCAATCAAGAATTGGGCAGATGTCACCACAACGTCATCTTCATTTAAGCCGTCTAATATTTCGATGCTGTCGATATCAACCCGGCCAATAGTCACTTCAATAGATTTAAATTGCCCATCACCTAACGCAAGTACTACTCTGTCCTGTTTACCTGTTCTAATAACGGCTTCTTTAGGCACGAGGATGGTGCTATCAGCTTGATTAGCGTGAATAGAGACTTGTGCAAACATATTTGGTTTTAATTGATAGTCTGTGTTATCAAATTTCAATCTCACTCGGAGTGTGCGTGTTTTACTGTTCAATGTTGGATAAACATAATCAACGACACCAGCCCAGTCCTCACCGGGTAAATAATCCAGTGTCATTGATACAGGAAGTCCTTTTTTAATTAAGGCTGCGTCACGTTCAAACACTTCTGCTTCAACCCAAACTTGATCTAGCTGGCCAATGCTTAATAAGGTGTTTCCCGGCTTTACATAAAAACCTTCTCTAACCTTCAAACCATCGACAACACCTGCTTGTGGTGAATAAAAGGTAATTGTTTGCTGAACCTTTCGTGTCTTTTCTAGCTTTTGAACAAAGTCTGCTGAAAGCTGTAACGCTTTTAGGCGATCTTTGGCTGCTGAAATTAAAGAACTATTGTTGCGCTTTAACGCTATTAACAGCTCTTCCTGAGCATTAACTAACTGAGGAGAATATAGTGTATAAAGAGGCTGCCCTTTCTCTACAGGGTTACCTGCTGCTTTGATGTAAAGTTTATCAATCCAGCCATCAACCCGTGGGTGGATATGAATTAGCTTATCTTCATCATATTGAACATAACCTACCGTTGAGATTTCAGTATGCATATTTTTCAGTTCAACAGGTGCAGTGCGAACCCCAAGGTTATTCACTACATGAGGCGCAATTTTTACTGCTCCGGGGCCAAAGTCATCACCAGATGATCCTTCCTCATACACTGGAATTAGATCCATCCCCATAGGCGACTTACCGGGCTTGTCCCGGCGGTAATTAGAATCCATCGGTGCAACCCAATACAGAGGCTTTTTTTCTCCTGATGTTGCTTCATTACTATTACTGTTTGAGCCAGTACCTTGATATAAACTCAATGCTCCAGCACCAAGTGCTGCCCCAATGATGATGGCAATAATTGTTTTTGTATTCGTTGACATTATTTTTCTCCAAATTGCTGACTGGATAAGTGCTGATTAGTTTTGTGTGAAGTTTGCATCGACTTATGTTCAGCATTTGAGTTAGATTGAGAATGCGCAAAGAAATAGTTGATACGAGCAACTGTTTTAAGTGCGTCAACATCAATTCTTAAAGCTGATATTCTGGTATTTAATTCGGCAATTCTTGCTCGAACAACTTCGGCAAAATCGCCATCATCATTTGTGTAGGCTGTCAATGACGCTTCTGCTTGGTCATGAGTTTGTTTAAGGAGTTGTTCTTGATAGATAGATTGTCTATCTGATAAGCGTTTAAGCTGTCTTAGTTCTTTTTCTAAAACACTGATCATTTGCTTTGTCAGTAATAGTTTCTCGGTTTTAATAGTCTCTGAATCTGCAATAGAAGCTGCAACTTGCTTATCTTGTCTGTTCTCGGTAAACAAGGGTAAATCAAACGTTACCCCAACAGAAAATAAATCAGCTCGGCTATCACCAGAGGGCATATTGTCGCGATAGGCATAACTAGCATTAACGCCCCATTGCGGCTCATATTGCTGTTTGGCTAACTCAATTCCTTTTTCTGAAGCTTTGCGTTTTATATCAATCGCAAGTATGACTGGGTGATTCGAAAGCTCCTGAGCCAATAGATTTCTTGAGTAATTAGATGCTTTTAGGACTGTTGGATTATTCAATTGAATCGAAGGCAATTCTTTTGAGACGCTAAACTCTAATGGTTGCGCGTCAAAGTTGAATGATTCATTCAAACGATCCGCATCGTAAATATGAAGCCACTCATTGAGACGAGCGATTGTCGTTTCTAGTTTCTGCTTTTGCGAAGTTAATCTGTCATCTAACTGCACGATTTCCAACTGAGCACGAATAACATCTTGCTGTCTAGTTTTACCAACAACGTTTGAATAGCTAGCTTTAGCCACTTCCGCCATCTGCTCAAAGAGAGACCAATCATCTTCAATCAATTTAATAGTTTGTTGGGCTAAGTAAGCATCTAACCAAAGTTGTGACACTTGGCTTTTCAACTTAGCTTTACGATCCTCTCGTAACAGTGGAAATTTCGTGGACTCAATTTGTAACTGGTCTTTCTTGATCTCTAGACTGTCGCCTCTCGGAAACATTTGAGAGACGCCAACCTTTAGCTGAGTCATTCCTTCCTGATCTAAATCCCAAGTATCTGTTGGTAAATTCATTATCCCTAGCGATACTTTCGGATCAGGCAAAGTACCTGAAGCAATACTTCTATTTTCAACTGCACTTTGTTTCAATCGGCTACCATGAAGCCAAGGATCATTTTGCTGAGCTAAGGTGATAGCTTGTTCAAGCGACACTACTTTCTCAGCTTGAGCTGAGAATACAGATAAGCCGAGTATTAATGCAGTTGAAAGTGAAGTAAGGTTTGAAGAGTTCAATTTCATTAGAATTGCTCCTCGTATGTCTTAACTTTTGCATAGACTTTGCTCGTTCCATCTTTAAATAGAATTAACACGTTGTATGGCATAAAGCGGTCATCGACTTCCATACCGGGAGAGCCAACTGGCATTGCTGGAACTGAAAGCCCAATCGCATTGGGATGTTCTTCTGATAAGAACTGCTGAATAAATTTAGCAGGTATATGACCTTCAAAGGCAAATCCATTTCTACTCACTGCCGTGTGGCATGAACGGTAATTAGGTTTGATACCATACTTAGTTTTGATGTTGCCGATGTTTCGGAAATCTTTGGAATGCGCAACGATCCCTTTGTCTTCAATATGAGTTATCCATTTTTTACAACACCCACAAGTAGGGGTTTTATAAACGATTAACTCCAAAGGTGTTACGTCGTTATTGTGTGCATGGTTATGTTCGTTGGCGTTTGCAAACGCAGGTGAAAGCAGCATTACTACTGCTATTTTTAAATACTTATTGATCATTTTTGCCCCCAGACATCGCTGGAAAATATCTATAGCGCTACGACGCTATATTGACTAACAGAAAAATTAATTACATGTGCGAGAAATTTGGACGCACTAATCCTGTATTAGGCAAAAATTGGTGGACGATAAAGGGAAGTGGAAATTGAATGAGGTTGTTTAGATTGCAGAGCAGCTACAGATTCACTGAATATTTGAATATCTGTCGAATCAATACTGGAATTTAGGACTGTCGTAGATGAGCAAGCATTTGCAGGACAAATACATTCAACGTCACAACAATCTTCTGATTGACCATTACTGCTTTTATTCATATCACCATGATCCATGTTCATGTTCATGTTCATGTTCATGTGTGATTCGTGAGAACCTGATGACATTTCGCAAGGCATAGCAGAATACGCAAATGCTTGCCCTACAAAGGCAACCAGCATAAGCGTCATTACTAAGACTTTTGAAAATGCTTTAGACATAAAATTCTCTTACAAATATACATCTCTAATACTAATGCAAATTTTTGACTAAGTCAATTGATGCTGTATAAACATTTATGAATATTTGCTGAGGGATCCCCTCGAATTTGACCATAGTATCAGCTCTTTTCCAGTTTGATGACACCCCAGTCAAACTCTGCGGCCCAGAGCGTGACTTGCCGTCTTGCCGCTTGTATCTCTTCTTCAGTTAAGCCCAGCTGGGCGGCCTTTGATAATCGCATTCCCAGGTAGTTAAATGAGAGTACTCGCCGATGTTTGATGCTGTTAGCCTGAAACTGCAAGTGCTTCCCGGCCAGCTCTGCCGCCAGCCCTATCATGTAATGCAACCAATTTGCCAGTGCCGCCAATAGCAACAGCACTTCCAATCGTTCGCGTTTATAAGTACGGTGGGCTTCGCTACCTAAGCCATAGGTCTGGCTTTTCTGGTCGCGGAAGCTCTCTTCTATTTGCATGCGTTTGCCGTAGCATTTGGCAATCTTCGTCGCGTAATCGAAGCAATTGGGCAAGGATGAGACCAACAACCACGGCTCTTTATATTGCTTGTGTTTGTCGGATTTTCGCAGCTTCCAACCGGTGCCCACCAGCACGGCTTGAGTGCGATATTGCTGGGCTTTGGTCAGCTTAACCTCACCCAAGACTTGGGGCGTAGGGCGTGCTTTTTTGTAGGCTTTGGCAACCGTGATATAGGCATCCTGGCCGGGTAGTTGCAGTGTCTGGTTGCCACGAACTCTGGCAATGTAATGCCAGCCGAGCTTACGTATTTGCTTAAACCACGGCACTTTAAAACCCGCATCGGTAATAATCACCGGCTTAAAGTCTGCCGGCAGTACCTGCTTTAACCGGTATAAAAACGCCCTGTGTACGTGTGGGCACGTATACTCGTCCATCGGCACAACAACTTGATGTAACGTCAGTGGGCGACCTTCCAGCGCCAGGCTGGCACGCAGGATAAAATGGCGCTTTTCGGTGTCGGCATTGCTCCAGTCCACTAAAATCAGCGGCTGTTTGCCCTGACGTAGCAAGCGGGTCATTTCGCCATAAATAAGCGGCGCCTCTGCTTGAAGCGCTTCATTTCTTAGCAAACGGTCAGCTCGTTTGATGCCGTGTTTTTATGACGTTTCACTGTCAAAATTACGGCCGATAGCCGTTACCGTGCATTGGCCATTCTGCATCAAGCTTTGTACTGCCGCCCCCACAGCTAAAAATCGGGCTTTGTGCATACATTTGGGGGTGACAAATGAGAGGAAATCGGCGAGCATTGTTTTTACATTCATGGCAGCATTCATGGTTAGGTGTTTTTGGCGAAAGATCAGATCGGGAACTGCCATGAATGTTCCCTTCGCCTCTAACTATTTGTTTTATCTACGCCATTCGTGGGGATTCGTCAGCTATATTGCTTTAATTAAACTTACAAATACTTTTAGGTACATCTGATATTTGTGCAAGCTATAAATTCGTTGCTCACCATTGACTAGAAGTGTCCGCTTTTGGCACTCTCCAGCCACTCGACAACATAATAATTGGTAAAGTATTTTACTGTGTCTGATGGCGCTTAGCTTATCCGACCTACTCTGGCACTAACTGAAAATACTTTTACTCTAAATTAAAATTGAAGCTCTAATCAAAAATATCAATTTTTGTGCCCTGTTTTACTTCAAATTGTAGTTATTCTCAAGCTGTGGCTCAAAATCATCTGAAATGATGGTACCCACAAGCCCACACTTGATATCTAATATTTCATAATTTATACGTTGATGTTTGTCGAATCAAAATATTTTAACTAGCTTAAAGGCAGACTGGTCAAAAACTTAAATACTTATAAAACTAAAAAAGCGCCCTGATTAACTCGGAGCGCTTTGTGTTTAGGACAAATAAACAGGTTTTATACAAATTTAAATAACAAATATTTGAGCGCTATCTTCATACTACGCTTATTGCTTTGGCAATATTGCTCATAGTTAATTATGCCAATAGCCATTTTGCTACAGAATAAAGTGAGCGAAATAAACCACGCAAAATTTTGAGTTGATTGATATTGAAAAAATAGTATAGCTGAGCCAATGAATGCAATAGTCGAATAGACGACTTCTATTCGATATTGATTAATAGTTTTCAATATTTTGTGCATTAAAAACCATCATCAAACGAGTCAAATGCATCAAAACAGTCATCATTGTTTGAATCGGCTATCGAATCTTCAATCTCATAAACAGTCATTACCCTGTCTGGCTGGCCCACCACATTGCCACCAACATCTACGATATTAGTACTGGCATTTGTGATAGGTAATCCTGTTGAGGGGTTAATTGCGATATCAATAGCGTCGTTTTTCATTTTTTAAACCTTATTAATCATTAATTACAACTTCACAATTTAATGATTTCGTGATAAAAAACAAACTCGTTTGACTGCGCAGTTCAGCAACAAACAGTTTGGATTAAGTAATTAGCCCTTCCCTTACTTCACCTAATTTTATTAAGTAAAAACCCCTTATTATTTTCTAAAAAACTTTATTAATTGTTTAATTTGAAGGCGGTTTTTGTCTGAAAGATAGGTTTTAAGATCGCATTTTTCGGCACGAAAAACTGCAAAAATAGCGCCTCAGAATGAGGCCAACAAGCGCGTAATGTGGTGTAGGCGAAGCCGTAGACACATGGAGACAGCGCGAATGTACAGGCTGGTCTGTACTAACCGCGATAGTGTTTCGCATCAGCGAAATTCGATATCAATTTGGCACAAATTAATATCGAACCATCTATTTTCGTAGAAAATAAAAAGCGAAGAAAAATGCGGATAATGGGGCACCCATCGCATTGTCTGAAGCGGCAGTATGGCGGTTAGTACAGAGCGTAGCTCGGTGCATTCGCGCAGGGTCTACAACGCTAGTGCGATAGCGCGTCGAGTCAGCTCGTTGCGGAGCAACACCAGAGCTGACGGGCGTTTTAGTCCCTATGGTTAAACAACGAAGTTGAGAGACCATCCGCTGAAAGCGGCTTTTGTTGCGATAATTATCGCGACAATGATTCCGTGCATGCTGTCAGAGCATCTCGGAATGAAAAACGGCAATGTAATTATAAAATGATGATAATTTTTGTGTTGCGGTGCTAGTTAATTTTAATAATTAACTCACTAAAAGGATTTTGTGAATTGACTCAGAAACCATCAAAAGATTTAGAAACGAACAACCTACTTCTCACTCACTACCCTCGCTATTTTGATATTGATATGCGGTATTATCCAGGCGCAAACAATCATCAAAAAGGGGTTAACCGAACTAGGTTGACCGCTTTAATTGCAATTCGGTTTTCTATTGTTACACCAGGCATTGTGCGTTGGTTATATGGCATCAATCATCGGTTGGCATTAGAGCATTTAAACCGGCAAGAAAAAGATGGGCTATTGCGTGTGGTAAAAACACACCGCAGTCCAGATGGTCGTGTCTACGTGCCTACCTATACTGCAGCCAAATTTGCCGAGGAGTTAATGGGCATTGACGTGCATTTTAGGAGCAACAAAAATCCTTCTTTGCAGTTCAATCAAAATAATATAATGCATAATCTAATTAACGCATTTGTCATGCTGCGCGGTATACATAATTACCACAGTGATGAAACGTACGCACCAATGTGGAATGGGTTTATTACCGAGCCTGAATTTAAACGTATTAATAACCTATCTGATACACGAACCGTGGATGGTGCTGTGCGACTCTTAGATGGCTCTATTGCAGCAGTTGAAATTGAGCACTCATTTAAAAATAAAACGGCACGGCAGGCTATTTTACTAAAATATTTGGCCTCGTTAAAAAATAAGGATTACAGTAAGATTTTTTTATTCTCTCAGTCGGTCAAAATTTTTGATGATATAAAACGATTACATGAGCAGCTACTTACGGAGCTACCTGAACGTTACGACAAAAAAACACGAGCACCACTTCTCAGTGAAAGTGATGCTGAGCTGCTGCGTGCCTCAATAATATACCGAACTAAATTGTGTGAAGAAATTAATGAAATGTTTTACTCGTAATGCAGTAGTATAAACATTAAGGCGTTATGGTTTTTTTGCTCAATTGTTTAGAGTAAAAAACCTTAGTTTCATCGTCACCAAGGATTTTTGCATACGTTATACAGCGCCTTATATCGACTTTTGCCAACCTAAAATCAGGGTTTTGATTCTGTTTTAACAACTCATAGGTTCTTAATAGCTTGAGGTTTTCACGAGCCCAGACACCTTCTTTAGCTGACCCTTTTTTGACTTTAGGGCGGCGAAATAGATTCGGCCGTGCTATATGTTCACTTTTACTAGGGCATTGGGTGAAGTACGCAAACTCAATCGCAGTAATACAATTGCCCATTTTTTTTGGCCTAAACGTTACGCATATATCTGTATGAGCATTGATTTTTTCAATAGCGGGTATGAGTACGCGAGCCTTAAAATCCCGCCATGCTCCATATGATTCGGATAAAAATAATTTTTGTTTCATCTCTGGTAATTGAAAATTCACAACTACCGCGCCCCGTCGTTTGTAATTGTGGTAATTTCGCACCCGATTAAGGAGTGCGTATAATCGAAATGATGCCAGACTGTTTAATTTTACTGTGTTATGAAAAAATAACTCTGTGAAATCACCCTCAATATTAAAAATATAGGGCTCGATGTCTTTTGAGAACTCCAATGTGATAAACGAGCCCTGATTTTTCACCTTTTCATATCTAGCATTGCTCACCCAGGGGATTGAAAGCGACGTCCCACTATCGTCTAAAATAGTGACAGATTTATCTCTTAGTGACTCTGCAGCTGCGCTCAGCTGCTCATAGACACTGCTTTTATTGAGGCCGAAACACTTGGCATATTCCGTTGGATAAATCACAATTTTTCCTGGGTTAGGCTTTTTTGAATTTACTTTAGACAGCGCTAGATTTATTAATCGCTGCTCATTAATATCGAGCGAATAACCCGCATGTAGTAATTTATTAGCGAAAACAATTTTTGGAGAATTTTTACTGCTCATCTCTCTACCTCATTTCTAATTGATGGTGTTATGCTAACCGCGACCCAACCAATAAAAGAAATTTCGGTAAGTTTTTTGGTAAATAAAATTTTTATTTATTCACGGTAAAGGTGTCCCCCTAAACCGTATAAATTGCCTACTCATTTCGTATAAAGTGCCACAATAAACATATAAATTGCCCACCAAACACTTAAATATTTCATTTCATTACACAAGCTTATGACCCTCTAAAAGTATTAAAATAGAAAAAGATAAAATAAAGACTCATTTGGCACTTTTATAGATTTATTAATTCATTTCTGGCGGTTAAAATATAAATTAATTATTTTTTTAATTTTTTACCACGCCACTATGATTTGTAATGAGGCTACTGAGTGAACTAACTGCCTTACTGAAATACGCAAAAGGGAGGTAGACGTATCTACCTCCCTTTTGCATTTGACCTATGCGCCCTGCCAAACATGATTACAATGACTGCGCTTTTGAGCCACCGTAACGAAATCCTGTATTTGCGCAGGACCTCCTCCCAGGTTTGATACTCAGTAACTGAGTAAAATGCCCTATTAAACGCTATTGCAGTTAGGGCAACGAATCAGCAAATAATGATTCACGGCATATTTTGGGAGACATGATCAGGCTGTTACTTTTTAATTTGAAAATAACCATTATGACCTAGTTCAACTGCTAATTATTTCCAATTTCACACTAAGCAAAAACATCATCTTCAAAGTCGCACGGCAGCTCCACACGCTCTATTGGGTCGCTAATTAGAGCATGCATAATCTCGTAGGTGAGTTTTCGCATAGCATACTGGTTGAGCGCTCTATTTGCTGTAATTTCAGGGCCAATAACCTCCCACAGCTCATCTAAATTCGCATTATCACTGCGTAATTCTAATAAGTTTATCTGGTGGTCATTAGCGGTGATTACTCGGCTAAATGAGTGTAATAAATTTAAAAAATCCAATGTTGATACGTATGTATGTTTCATTTTTTCACTATCCTTGTGTGTTTTGTTATCAAAATCGATAACGTATTAGTAAATAAAATCAGACATGGGTATTTAAAACGGTTTACGAAAAAAATTTTTAAAAAAGCGAACAAATGTTCGCTTAGGGGGTTATGCATTGTCGATAATATCGACCCAATCACTTTCTGTTGCTGCAAAAAATGCAGTTGGCGTTTGCATAAATATTTGCTGGAACTCTTCAGAGAACAGCTCACAAAACTGTGTTATTTGCTCTATGTAGATAAGTAAAAAAAGCGTCATGTCGTGCCCTTCTAAATACCTATTCTCAAAACTTGGATTTTTTTCCAACATACTATTTGAAATACTAATGCCAAGTATTTTTCCAACGCTATCTCTATGTAAATAGATGTAATTATTGAAATTTAACTCTAATGTTTGTTCATTAACTACATCTGCTAACAATAAAATTGTAGAGCAGTCATCCCACGGAGATCTACTGGCTCGAACGTATTGGCGAATAAATTGAGATTTAATATTTTTCATGATTTGTCCTCGTTAATTGTCCTGAAATTAACTAGGGCCATGCGATGGGTAAAAATAGAAAATCACGTTTATGTAGGCTAAATTTGCAAAAAGAATAAAAATCATTAAGGTTAAAAAAGTTCCTAACTTTGAGGTAGAACAATATGACTGATTATATTTGGCTATTACCTGCGACCATACTAACAATAGTTTTAGTCAAGCTTATTAAAAAGTCCAGAAAGTAAACCTACACTTTAAGTGCATAAATAATTCAGTGTGAAAAATAACTTAAGCCTACCTATTGATAATAAAAATATTGAACAATTAATGAACCAACCCTAACGATCGCTTAAAAAAAACACAAATAAAATTACTTTATCCTCCATTTATCTAAAAAAAATTAAATAAAATTTTGTATATTTTTCTGAATTTTAATCAAGATGAAACGTAAATCTCCATTTGGCGGAGGTATTCAGAAGTTCATCAAAAAAATCACTAAACTTTTGAAATTTATTGAAATTAGTTATCATAGTACTATTAGTTTGATTAATTAAAACTTCAAGCTAACCAATTCTTTTTTTAATAAATTAAAGGTTTCTATGCAAATTATTTTTTCTAATAATGATGGACTTCAAATGCAAAAAGGATTTGCGCTAGCGATAATTACCAATCAAGGTAAGATTATTCAGTCAGGAATGGTTGTTGAGTCAATGGTCTTTGAAGCCATGTTGGCCCACACTATTGAAACCTTTTGTTCTAAGTTTACAAGTATTGACCCTAATTATTTTAAAGAACCTCAATAGCTAAGCCCTTTAGCTAAGTAATATTAAGTATGGCCTGTTGCAAGGTTAAACTTGCAACTGACCTCTTCGTAATTACGTCAAAAGTCATAACCACTAACTAGCTCACCAGTATGTTTATGCAGACGTAACAAACGCCTCTTATCATTATGAAATTCAAGTAAAAGCTCAAAGTAATCAGCATTTGAGGTACCTAACAGACGCTCAAATACATTATTGAGGCCACCTTTATCGCCGCTAAATGTATTTAATTGTAAACTGATGCTTTTAAAAGTGTCTTTAACTAGTTGACGAATAGCTAGACGTTCGTCGTTGGAAAGTTTTATAAGGTTTTTAGTAATTGATAACCACCGATCAGTTACTTCATCACGAAATGAGTTATCAATTCTAGCTAACTTATTTTTACTAATACTAATCTGCGACTCAACATCACGTGCCTCAGACTCAAGTTTGGATATTTTGTTAGCAATGGCCTGTGGCGGAGTTCCATTTAAAGTCAGAAGAGCCTCAGTAAATAAATCTATATCACCATTAATTTTAACTAAACGCGCCCTAAGATTAGCCTCTTGGCTGTTAATGGCCTCCCTATCTCCACCTTTTAACAAAATACGCTGTAGGTTAACCTTATCTTGGCAAAAAGTGACAACTGCTTTTTCTATCACATCAATTTGGACGGTTGAATTCATTTCACAGTTATTTTTTCGCCGTGCTTCAACACAGCCATATCGTTTATGGCTGCTTTTTACTTCATTCAAACATTTGTTTCGATAAACAACATGTGAACCTACAGACTTTCCGCAATTGCCGCATTTAAATACACCTACCCCAGATAAAATACCAACAAACTTCTGTGATTGTTTAGTAGCGCCACGCTTAGATGAATCAGCGACTAAAAAGTTAAATTCAGATTCACTCATCAGCGGAGGATAATAACCTTTAAGGCCATACTCTGCATTCCCTACTTTTACATTGAGCTCACCAATAAGTGAACGACGCTTAACCTCTTTATATACATTGGCACCAGTATGATGAATAGTGCCTGCACCAAACTCACTATTAATTAACATTGCTATTTTTATGCCGCCATATCCTTTTTTAAAAAGCTCTATTTTGCGGAGCATAATTTTTTTATGATGTGGCTCAAATTCAAATATTTTTTTATCATCATTCCACACAGTCCAACTAGGCGGCTTACCACAATTTACTCTGAATCCACGCTTGCCCGCACTCCAATCATCACACTGCTGTTTCAATACATCTCGTACACGTTGAGATTTGGTTTCACTCTCTTCATTTGCTCGCATGAAGATCATCAACATGGCAAGTAACTCAAACGGGTTTTCATCAATAAGTTGGCTGTTATATTCTTTGTTGTCTATTGCGGTTATTACTGTAATACCAGCATTGATTATCTGAGTTACAATACTTGCGCATTCTGAGACCTTCCTTCTTGACATTCTATCTAGACTTTCAATAAGCAAAACTGAGCCTGAAGGGATATTACCGTCCTCTATCGCTTTTAAAAATACTCCAAATGCACCTTTTTTAATATTATTTCCATGATATGCACTAAGGCCTAGATCTCTCATTGTAAGAGACTCATCCAATAATAATCCTCTTTCCTTAGCTACTTTATTTGCATAATCTAATTGCCTTTTAAGGGAATGTCCCTTGGCTTGCTCTTGAGTAGAAAATCTCACATAGCTGAACAACAAAGGTTTTTCTGACATAGGGCTTTTCAAATCGTTAGTTATCTATTATGAAAGGACTGTATCACAATCTAGTTTAATTATACATTGTCTGGCCGACAATAGCAGTCGACACTCACATCGATCGTGTATCAAACCGCACTAAGTTTGCTATGGGCAAAAATGTGGTTGAGGTTGAGAAAAAACTCGAAAAAGTGGTACCAAAAGAGTTCAAAGTTGATGTCCACCATTGGTTAATTCTGCATGGCCGCTACGTGTGCACAGCCCGTAAGCCTAAGTGTGGTAGTTGTATTATTGAAGACTTGTGTGAGTTTAAAGACAAAACCGAATAATTAAAGATAATTAAACGGCTTATTTGCATCAATATCCCATGGCATTTATCTAGTACTTTTGCTCTTAAACATTTTTTTCCACGCTTTCGGGGCGATCCCATACTTTTGTACAAAGTGTTTACGATAAATTTGCTCCGAACTAAAGCCTGCTTTTTCAGATACCTCAGTGACAGCCAAATTTGTTGATTCTAATAATTCCAAACTCTGGTTAAGACGCGCGTTGATTAGCCAAGTGTTAAAACTGATACCATTTGCGGATTTAAAGTTTAGGCTAATGCTGATGTGCACCATTGGTTGATTCTACATGGTCGTTATGTGCGTACCGCCCGTAACCCTGAGTGTGGCAGCTGTATTATTGAAGACTTGTGTGAGTTTAAAGATAAAACAGAGTAAAAGATAAGTTTACGCATAGTGATCAACTTTTTACTTTAAAACAGTTGTAGGACATTCGCTTGCGTGAACTTTTATTGAGAATGAAACATTAAACATGGACGTGCATAAAATATAATTAATGCACATTTACAAAGTATTAATTTCACAAGTGCCAATGCATTGGTTATGCTACTGAGTATTATAATATTTTATTACGAAAACCCCTATGTTGCCTTTACTGCGTATATTATTAATTGAGCAAGACCAAGCCACTTTAAAAGAGTTGTCTACAAATCTCTCTAAAGCGATACCAAATTTTGAGCGAGACGATATCCATATCGATATTCTTGAGCGTTTTACGCTTAAAGATGCGATAACAAGTGTTGAAGAAGATGGTGATATTCAGGCTGTTGTACTTAGTTGGGATTTACAAAACAAGGTTGGCGAGAGAACGTATAGCCGCTTTATTGAGCAGTTAAAAGCCATTCGATTAGAGCTTCCAGTTTATGTAATTGGCGATGATACTAAAGGACTGGAAATAGTCAACGAGTCAGAAGAAATTGAATCGTTTTTCTTTAAAGACGAGGTTATTTCTGACCCCGAAGCTATTTTAGGCTATATGATCAACGACTTTGACGACCGTTCAGAAACCCCGTTTTGGACTGCGTATCGCCGTTATGTTGGCGAGTCGAACGATTCATGGCACACACCGGGCCATAGTGGTGGCTCTAGCTTTAGAAACTCGCCTTATATTAAAGACTTCTATCAGTTTTATGGCCGCAATGTATTTGTTGGCGATCTGTCGGTATCTGTCGATTCGTTAGGCTCTTTATCTGATAGCACCAATACCATTGGGCGTGCTCAAGAATCTGCAGCTGCAACGTTTGAGGTAAAGCATACCTACTTTGTTACTAATGGGTCTTCTACTTCAAATAAAATTATTTTACAAACCCTGTTACGTAAGGGGGATAAGGTCATTATTGACCGTAATTGTCATAAATCTGTTCATTATGGCATTTTGCAATCAGCCAGTTTACCCATTTATTTATCGAGTATATTAAACCCTAAATATGGTATTTTTGCGCCACCTTCGTTAGCCGATATAAAACAAACAATAGAGCAAAATACCGATGCAAAACTACTGGTGCTTACCGGTTGTACTTACGATGGTTTATTAAGCGATTTAAAACAAGTTGTGGATTTTGCCCATCAACACGGCATTAAAGTATTCATTGACGAAGCCTGGTTTGCTTACTCTTTGTTTCACCCGAGCCTGCGTTACTACTCAGCCATTCATGCTGGAGCCGATTATGTCACTCATTCAGCACATAAAGTGGTATCGGCGTTTTCACAGGCGTCTTATATTCATGTGAATGATCCAGACTTCGATGCAGATTTTTTTAGAGAAATTTACAGTATTTACGCCAGTACATCGCCCAAGTATCAGCTTATTGCCTCGCTTGACGTATGCCAAAAACAATTGGAAATGGAAGGCTATAAATTACTTAATGCCTTGTTAAACCATGTCGACGAATTTAAACAACAAATGGCATCGTTGAAATATATTAAAGTGCTGGGTAAAGACGATTTTATGGAAATATTTCCACACTTTAGTGAAGATAATATGGGTCACGATCCACTAAAAATCCTTATCGATATTAGTGAATTACCCTACTCATTAAAAGACATTCATAAGTTTTTATTAGATGAAATTGGCCTAGAAATAGAAAAATACACTCACAGTACAATTTTGGTATTATTAACGCTTGGTGGTACTCGTTCGAAGATTATTCGTTTATACAATGCATTAAAAAAACTTGATAGTGGGAGAGTAAAACTAGCCAAATCAACAAGGCGCTCTCGCTTGCCAGAAAGCTTACCAGCCATCGATTTAGCGTGTATTCCAGGCGATGCTTTTTATGGCGAACGCGAGTCGGTGCCTATTGCTAAAAGCAATAATCGTATTTGTGCTGGTTTAGTTACCCCCTATCCTCCAGGCATACCGTTATTAGTTCCAGGGCAACACATCACTGAAGAACATATCGAATACTTAAAAGAGCTTGCCGGTCAAGGGTTAACTATTCAAGGTAGCTTTGATGGTGAAATTTATGTTCTAAAAGGTAAAATAGAAAAATAACCAGTATTTTACCCATTCACTTAATTAAGTGAGCTATTTTGAGGCTGGAAAAACGTGTTGATAGCTAGGCAAAAATATCACTATTTAGTTGCTCTAAATGAACATTTTGTAACGCAGGTAGCGACATGTTTAGCCTCGAAAAATGATTAAGTATTATTGCGGATTAGTATTACATACAATATTCTACGAGAAATTTGTCAGCAGTTTTTAAACCCTGCTGATGTTATTTTCAAAACCAAATACTTTTCTATTGGACAGGCCTTATTTTATATAGCCAACATTAATTAACCGATTAAATACAAACAACGCCTGAGTGTGCCATATAACTCGTTGATATCGATTGGTTTAGGTACATGAAAGATGAAACCTTGCTGGTAGTAATGTTTTACGTCTTTATCCATTACATTGGCTGTTAACGCAATAATAGGCAAATTTGGCAGTATTGTTTTTATCTGTTGATTAGCCTCAATCCCATCCATAATTGGCATGTGAATATCCATAAGTACTAAGTCAAAACGTTCGGAACCAACAGCTTCAAATGCTAATTGACCATTTTCTACAATTGTAATATTGGCATTTGTTTTAGCCATCATGGCTTTAATCAACACTTGATTAATACTGTTATCTTCGGCAACAAGAATTTTTTTCCCCTGTAAATTAGGCGCTTTAAACGATTTTTTAGGGGCTTTATCTGCTATGTTATTTGCTTTAGGTAATGGTAATTTAATCGTGACAGTTGTGCCAAGCCCTTGCTTACTTTGGATATCGATTTCGCCGCCCATCATTTTAACTAAACTAATAGTGATAGACATGCCAAGTCCTGTTCCACCATATTTCCTGGTTGTAGAGGAGTCTGCTTGAGTAAACCGCTCAAAAATGTGCTCAGTAACTTCCTTGCTCATCCCTATTCCTGAGTCTACAACCTCTAGGTATATAGCCTCTTTACCTTCAAAAACTTTACTGCTCGCGTTTATTTTAACACTTCCCTTATCTGTAAATTTAACCGCATTAGAGCTTAAATTTAATATTATTTACTTAACTCTAACTAAATCACCTACCCAATATTCGTAATAACTTTCATCTTTATTTACGGTAAAGCCGATACGTTTTTCACTAACTAAGGAGTCTAAGTCATAGGTTATAGAATTTAATACCTCAGTTAATGAGAATGATGCTTTTTCTAACTGTAGTTGGTTGGACTCTATCTTAGAGTAATCTAAAATATCGTTAATAATAGTTAAAAGGCTCTGTCCCGAATAAGAGGCATTTTTAAGAACTGCCCTTAACTCATCAGGTAAACTAGTATTTTCTAGCAGTTGCAAACCACCTAGAATTGCATTCATAGGAGTGCGAATTTCATGACTCATATTAGCCAAAAAGTCACTTTTTGATTGTGCAGCATTTTCAGCAGCTAACTTTGCATCGAACAATTTTCGTATTGCATCTACTTTTTCGGTTACATCGTAATTTACACCAACTACTTTTATGGCTGCACCATGCGAATCTCTCAATATCTCTGCACTTGCTTTAATTGTCCGGATATTTCCATCAGTGTGTACAACGCGAAACTCTGGGTCGTAAATGCCTACCCCGTTGATTGCTTCATCCAACATACGTTCATTATGTTCAACGTCATCAACATGAACTCTATCAAGCCATGCTTGGTATGTGCAGGAAAACTCTAACTCTGAGATGCCGTATAATTTGTACATCCAAGAATCCCATACTAGTTTTTCTGTTTTTAAATCTAACTCCCATACTCCAATACCCGCAGAGTCATTGGCTAATTGCATACGCAAAGCAAAAGAATCCACCTTTTCTTTCGCCGTTTTAATTTGTTGCTCACTCTGTTTTTGATGAGTTATATCTTGAACGACAGACCAAATAAATGTTTCACCTTTGCTATCTGTAATTTTTATACCCGATAATAATACGGGATATACATGCCCATTTTTATGTATGTATTCTTTTTGATACGGCCCATACTGGCCATATTTAGCAAGTAATTCTAGCTGTTCATGTTCTCGCTTCTCATACTTTTCAGGGGTGAGCTGCCAATAGTCCATTTGATTTAACTCATCAACACTATAGCCTGTGATTCTGCCAAACTCCTCATTCACAAACTCAAAGCTGCCGTCAGATATTGAATTAATTGCAATACCAACGGGTGCCAAATCAACAAACTTTTCAAACTTTTCTTTTTCTCCCAAAAACGCTTGTTTAAATCGCTGCTTTTCTGAAGCTTCGGTACTGATTTGTTTTTGGGCTATTTCTATATCGGATATGTCTCGACCAACCGCCAATATTAATTAACTGCCCTCTATGAATAATCCAGTCAAGCTAACTAAACAGTTAAACGTTGTGCCATCTAAACGCGAATGTATCCATTTAAAACTATGAAAGCCCTGTTCTATGGCGCAATTTATATGCGCTTTAGCTAAAACATCTGAACGATTACCACAGGGTTGTAACTCGGGTGACAAGTCAGCAGGACTAAGGTTTAAAAAGTTGCCCATGCTATTAACACCGTGCATATCAATAGCTGCTTGGTTGCATTCTATAAACTTACCTGAGCTTAAATCGATAACTGAATACGCGTCGGCCGAAGCGTCAAAGGTTTTTTTGTACTTATCTCGTTCATAAGTAAGCTCAGCAATCGCTCGCTTTAGTTTTGTGTTTTCTTGCTCTAGATTATTTTTACTGGCAGGCACTACTTCTAACTCATTAACTACGCGTTTTACATAGTATAGAAGCTATGTAAAAATTTGGCAGCTTAATTTCATAAAAATCAATTATCTAAAGAGTTTATGCAAAAAAATCATTAACTATTTTCTACACAAACACAGCATTTGATAACTAACTTTCTATTAACTCAGAGCTATTTAAAAACTCAGCCATAGTGACCAAACGTTTACCAACAATAAATTGAACACTCGCATTAACCCATTTCTCAGAAATGTTCTTATAATTTAATTTAGCAAATACCCATGCTGTAGCTATAAAAAACAGTACTGACGACAAAGAGTAAAACCAAATCATGTGCAGCTCTAAATACTGATATAAATCAATTCCAAAAAGTAGGTCAAACCCAATAAAAACATAAGCAAGATAAAAGGGAACTGACATAAGTAGCAACTTGGTCAATTCTAATTTATGAGAACAAACTCGGTAAAAATCTTTTTGTAGTTGGTTAACTGGTTTTGAATAGTCAATGTTTGAAATTAAAACAATTTGGCCAATATTTCCTGCAAGCCCAATGATGGCAAACAGGTTGAGGACAAAGCCTGAAATTATTGGCGCTGAAAAAGTAAAGCCTGCAGCAATATACTTCCACAACAGTACAATAATAATTAAAAAGACAACGCTTTCAATTATTCGTGCCCATTTCATTTTATTAAGTGCTTTTATTTGTTTATTTATTTTTATTTCAGCAAGCTTTGCTTGATTAATTTCAATAGTGCCATGTGTACCCGTGCTTTGTTGTTCCCATGCGCTTTTAAAGTTATCTAAATTCATGTTAAGAATCCCGTGTTTCAAATTGAAGTTTTAATGTGTGTTTAATTCGACTAATTCGCGTAGCAACATTGGTTTTACTGATCCCTAAGCTATTCGCTATGCTTTCATAAGATTCACTCTCTAAATAAAGGAGCATAATCGCCTTATTTAATTTATCGAGTTGACCAATAAACTCATATAACTGCTTTACCACCTCGTTGCTCTCATCTTCTTGCGATAAGTCAGCAATCTTCACTATGCACTCTTCATTTGCTTTATCTTCTCGCCGACTGTCTTTTCGGTAATAAGATATAGCTACATTCAGCGAAATTCGGTACATCCACGTTGAAAACTTATAAGTATTGTTGTAATTATCATAAGCTAGCCACATCGTTGTTAATATTTCTTGGGCTAAGTCTTGTCGGTCATCTTTGTTTTGACAGTATGAATTCACAATTTTATAAATAATGCCTTTATGTTGCTCCATTGCTTGAGCAAATTGTGTTTTTTTAATTGTGGTCATTTACTGGTTAATCCATCACTTTTTCTTAATTTCATAATATTAAGACTTTAAAGTTTGTTTATTTGATAGCATAAAACACTCTAGCCCTTTTTATAGCTTTGTTTTTTGATGTGTTTTAAATACTATTTAAATGCAAACACCGACCCTAAAGTAATACCTGCTTAATTTATTACCTAGTTATTCGCAGCAACTGCGAAAAAATCACAAGTTCAAATAAAATTTTTCAATTCAAGCGTTAAACGCGTTGTTAACTCTCTATTTTTAGTCGATGGTAAATATTGCTGAAGAGTCTTAATTAAGTGGGTTTAATATTTAAACGGTGGCTTTTAACCTCTTTGATAAGGTTAAATAAACTGAAGTATTTTTTGATAGTAGCTAGCTAAATATACATAAAATTAGTGTTTAAAATAACCTTTTTGTAAAAAATGTACAGTTTGATAAGCAACATTTTCGTTGTAGCGCATTTCAGAGTGGCTTACGTTAATTGTAATAAAATCATGCATGTTCGCTAATTTAGTGGATTCAACCGATACAAGCCCATCATTAACACCATTAAATTTATCGTTAGTTAAGCTAAACGACTTTGTACCTGCTATTACGCCAAACTTTACAGTTAACTCTCCCAAATTATTACCAAGGCTATTCACACCTGTAACTAATGATTTGCTGATGCCGCCTCCTAAAGTAATTAACCAAGAGTTTTTAAAATGATCAGCCAGTTCACTCCCTTTATTTGGCGTGCCTATTAAAACGCTATTTCCTATAGCCACATTTTTTAGTGTGTGATTAGCGTTTTGTAAATATGCTCTAATTACTAACCCACCTAAAGAATGCCCTACAAAGTGCACTTTTGAGGCATTGATAATACAGGCATCAATTTGTTTTGTTGTGTCTTTCAATACTGCCTCAACACTTTCGCCAATTGTTGCGTAATCTAAACTGCATACTTTATACCCTGCTTGCTCTAGCCTTTGAGCTAATTTCCACATGGCCCAATCGCTTCTTCCTAATCCATGTGCCAGCACAATAAGCTCTTTATCAATATCATCGCCCGACGAAGCTTGGTTCGTATTTACGCAACCTGTTGCTGTAAAAAGTGTAATAAACAACACAAATGTAATTTTTAATAGCATTATCTAACCACCTAAATTTTTACGCATCGAACTGAAAACATATACTCTTTATTAAGCTTCGCACGGCGAATTTCGCCCTTGTGAGAGTTCCACCACGAATAAGCAAGTGTTCTTGCATAAGCCTCAGAATTAGTTGCATTGGTGCTTGTCCAAAACTCGGTATACATACCCTGAGTGATATACCAATTTCCTAATTTAACCCCCGCAGGCATAGCAGAAAAGCCGTATTTATTTACTTGCAATTGATTAAAACGCTTAAAAATAGTGTCGGGTTGCTTTACTTTTAACGTAATTGCCACGTCGTCTTGTCCACGCCACCCAAGTTTATCCACGTCTGTTTTATCTATTCCTATAGCTATCTCTAAAGCTTTGTAGTCTTCATCAGAGGCGACTCGCCATCCTTCTGGGCAAAGGTTTCGCGTATCTGTTACGTCATACCAATCGTAAAGCCTACCATAAATAGCTAAATTACTTTTATCATCATTAGGTATAAAGCCAGTATTAACCTTTGAGCCATCTTGAAACTTAGTCACACGAAGGTTTTCAGCTAACCATATTTGTTTACCAATCGTAACTGTTCGATAAATATTACCTTCATGATCCTGAACCAACGCGCTATTTATTGATGGTTGTGAAGTGTTTTGTTCGCTAATAAGTTCATTCGCTAACGTTGTTGAGGCCGACATAAATACTCCCAATATATAAATGAAATGTTTCATAGGTGAGGTGCCCGTCAAGTAAATATTGCTTTCTACAGTTGCCATTTAAATGCTGTTTGTTGTTCGGAAAGCGTCCATAATTTTGTTAAAACCTTTTTATCTAACACAAATGATTCGAGCTTACATTCGCCTACAGGGCCGCCAAAGTTTAAAAATCCGGTTGGTCCGTAGTAGGCATGCTGTTTTAGGTTACTTTGAGCTGCGCACATTACTTCTGGATAAGCGCCTTTTTCAGCTGATTGAGCAACACCCAGTTTGACCATAAATGACCACGATAACCTAGTAGCAAAACTTGCTGTTTCCCTAATTAATGATGTGTTTGATGCCCCAGGATGACAAACATATACTTCCACATTTTTATCGGCCGCTTTAACTTTATTTTGTAGCTCGTAAGCAAACATCATTTGCGCCAATTTACTTTGGCTATACACTTTATTCGCGTTGTAATTTTTATCCCAGTTCATGTCTTCAAACTGAATTGTTTTGAGCCCCATTTTGTGCCCTTCACTCGACACCACAACAATACGTCCCTTCGATGTGTTAATTCGCTCAAACAACAAACCACATAATAAAAAGTGGCCATAATGGTTAACCCCTAACTGGCTTTCAAAACCATCTGCTGTAAATTGTTGCTGCTCAACTTGCGCTATTGCACCATTACAAATTAGTGCGTTAATTTGAGGTACTTTTATCAAAATTTCTGTGCAAGCAGTGCGTACTGATGTCAAATCGGCTAAATCCAATGTTATAAAGCTGACGTTTGCGCCACTGCCAAATTCATCCTTGAGCTTTGTAATTGCCAGCACAGATTTATTTCGATTACGATTTAGCATAACAACATTGGCTCCCTTAGAGAGTAATATGCGAGTTGCTTGAAAGCCCGCGCCTGTATTTGCTCCCGTAATTAGATAAGTTTTACCATGCAAAGCGCTTAAGTTTTCAGGTGTCCAGCCGTTAGGCCCAAATTGATTTTTTTGCGTCATAATGTTGTCCAAGATGAATAATGTTAATTTTAATATGCAGACATTATAATCTCAGCCACACATGCTAAAAGGCGTAATAATCCTTAAAACATGCCTATTTGTATCACTTTGTTGAGTTACACAAACTCTAATGCTAATTTTACCACCTGTTTAATGAGTGATTATTGACTATGAGTAAAGCCAAAATACTACAACTAATTAATAGAAAAATGAATGAAAGCGGCATGGTACAAACAGGTATTGAAGGCATTCAATTATTTAAAATCACAGACCCTATTGAATGTTCACCAGCGGTCTATGAACCTTCTGTCACGGCTATTGTTTTAGGCACAAAAGAAGCTATTTTAGATGGCAACAAACACCTTTATGACAACACACAATACATATGTTGCACAATGCCTATGCCTATTGAAGCCGGTACTCCAAAAGCCTCGACAGATAACCCATTAATAGGTGTATACATTTCGATAGATACAGGAATTATGACCGAGTTAGCACTCGAGATTCAAAGCGCAACTAGCACCCAACAAATACCTAACGTGAGTTATCCTTCACAAAGTATTTTAACTGCCGATTGGGACCCTAACTTTACCGATGCGTTATATAAAATGTTGTTGCTCGACGATGATGCTGTTGATTTAGCCATATTGAAAAAAGCACGCTTGCGTGAGCTATATTACGCGCTGTTAAAAGGTCAAGCAGGCTATGCATTTAAACGAGCATTTGGTGTGGGTAACGAGATTGCACGTTCAATTGCATTTTTATCCTCTCATTTGCATGAAAACATAACTATTGAAGACATGGCTAGCCAAATAGGTATGAGCCGCGCTGTATTCCATCGTAAATTTAAACAAGCAACTAACATGTCCCCTATTCAATTTGTTAAATCAATGAGGCTTAATCATGCTGCCATGAAAATAACACAAGGTACCAATGTCAACGTTGCGGCCATGGAAATGGGTTATGTAAGCAGTTCTCAGTTCAGCAGAGAATTTAAAAGAATGTACGGCTTATCGCCCAAGCAATGGAGCCAACAAAATTAGCACAATAAAGGCGATATTTTAACGGCTTATACATGTAAAAGAGTGAGTACCTAACTTGCGAAAAGTTATACTTATTAGCTTAGTAACATTGCATAACCCAACTTATTTTATGGTTCATGAATAATTTTATAACGATCTTTGCCAGACTTTTTAATTTGGTACATTGCCGCATCTGATTTTTTTATTTCATCATCTATGTCAGTACTATTGTTTGGTGATACCACGTTTAACCCCATACTTACGGTTACATTTATTGTGTTTTCACCTTCAACAGGCACTTTAAGATCTCTAATTGCATTTATAAGTTTTTCGGCAACGGGTTCAGCATCGTCTACTTCTTTTAAAATAACAGCAAAAGCAAACTCTTCACCACCAAAGCGGCAAAATACATCATCAATTCTCAATATGTGCGTTAATATGTTTGCTAATTCAACAAGTACGCGATCACCCACATCATGACCATAGGTATCGTTAACAGCTTTAAAGTTATCAACATCAAATAATCCAAACGCAATTATACCCCCACGCCTGACACTTCCTTTGACTAATTTATTAACTTGATCTGAAAAAAAGCGACGATTAGGAATTCCAGTTAATGGGTCAAAAAACGCTATTTTTTCAAGTTGAGACTTAGCTTGTTGTAATTCAAATGTTCTTTCTTGTACTAAATTTTCTAGGTTAACTTTTAACTCTTTTAAATCTTTATTTCGTTTTTCTAACTGTTCTGTTTGAAATTTACTTTTTGAAACATCCCGTTGAATTGCTGCAAAATGAGTTACTTCGTCAAATTTATTCTTTAATGGAATAATATTCATTTCAACCCAGTAAGGCCTTCCTCTAACATCATAATTTAACAGTGTTTCAGTTACTTCTTCGTTACGTTCTAGCGCAGCGTATATTCTTTGTTTGCCTTTAGAATCGGTCAAATCACCTTGTAAAATTCGAGGCGTTTCACCAATAACTTCTGCTGAGGTATAGCCAGTGAGTACTTCAAAAGCCTTATTTACGTAAATTATTTTAGGCCCTTCAGGGTGTTTGATATTTTTTGCATCGGTAATAACAACCATGTCTTGCGTATTTTCGACCACATCTTGAAACGAAATTTGCTGCTTAGCGTCAGAAATATCAGTGATGGTTACAACAATAAAGTTTTTATCATCGTCATGTCCTTCAAAGTAAGCGTTAGCCATAAACCAGCTTATGTCTTTTTTTGCCCCGCCAACAACACCTATAATTTTATTAACTACTTTATTTTTTGTAGCTTTAACAATATTAACTGGATAATCATCAACAGACATTAGATTGCTTTGCTCGTCAATGAGTGTCCAATTAGGGTCATAAATGTCTCGCCCTATTGCTTGCTCGTAATCTAAATTTAGTAACTGCAAACCGATTGGGTTTATGTAAACAATTGATGTATCCCAGTTATGAATAATCACACCTACTTGTGCATACTCAAGTAAGTTTTTAAAATTTAAATCACTGATACCATTCATGAATGATCTCATTTAAAAAAATATTAATACCAAAAAGGTAGTAAACAAATAGAGAAAATGAAACCAATTAGTACCTAATTTAATTTAAAAACTGCTCATTATTTAAACCTTAAAAATAAAAAAGCAAGCCATAGTGGCTTGCTTTTTGTGCCCGTTCAAAGGCTACACACTTTCAACATAAATTTTAAAAACGGTAACTAGCACCAAACGTAATACGACGGTCTGTAAGGCCTTGGAAACACAATAACGACCCTTCGTTAACACAAGACTGGCTAATTTCAGACTCAGTAATATTTACGGCTTCTAAGCCAATATTAAGCTGCTCATTTACATCGTAGCTAATACTTGCATTAAGCTGGCCACGGTCCTCTTGCACTACAGGGAACCCCCATGGGAAGCTTGACGTGCTACCAAAATCGTTTGAGCGGTAACCTTCACGCCATGTGTAACGCATACGTGCCGATAAACCGAACTTTTCGTAGTATAGAGTAAAGTTATACGCATTTTCTGATAAGTTAAGCAAACCTTGTATTTCGCTTACTTCAATACCCGGTGTACCAGTGCTTGCAGCAAATACGTTACTCGCTCTTGAAGTAGCCTTATTGACTGTTTCCCCGCCCGAGAACTCTTGAATTGTGTAATTAGCTAAAACACCAAAACCCGACGCCCATCCTAAATCTTTTTCAAAGCTAGATAGGTCATACTGGAACGCAAACTCAATCCCTTTTTGGGTTGTTTCGCCAGTGTCGTTTACTTTTGTCTCAGTACCTACACATACACCACGACCATTTTCAGGACCAAACACGTTAATGTCTGCAATTGGGTTAAATATGCCCCCCCCTTCACATGGGTCTGTTAAGTCACGATAGCCTGTTACTGGGTCTTCTACCGGCGATGTTAACTGATTAACATGAAGCTCTTTACGCGTTTTGTGGAAAATACCTACACTAAATACGCTCGCTTCAGTAAAGTACCAATCTGCTGATAAATCATAAGATAATACTTCTTCTGGTTTTAGTGCTGGGTTACCAAATTCAACTTCATCATTTGGGCTCGTGCTATAAGTAATAGAAGTAGATAAGTCGTTATAATCTGGACGACGAATGTCTTTACCTGCACCAAAGCGAACCACTACATCTTCTGACACATCGGCAACTAAGTTTAAACGCGGTAGGATAAAGTTGTAGTCTGACTCATTCGTAATACGCGTTACTAGCTCATTGCCACTGCCGTCTTGCGTTACAGAGTTACCTGTCGATTCAACATCAGTTTGAATATAACGTAAACCAAAGTTACCGCGGAACATGTCGTATTCAAAGTTAGCTTGCGCATAAAAAGCGTGAGTAATTTCTTCAATATCAAAAAAGCCTGAAGAACTTGAAGTTGGTGCATTTAACGTACGGCTAGAGCCATGAGTTTGTAATGCTTGCTGAAGTGTTGCAAGAACTGCATCTGGGTCTGATGCCACAAGTTCTGGGTCAATCAGTAAAAAATCACCTATGTATAACGAACGACCATCAGCCTCATTAAAGTTATCAGGGCCCGCAACTAAAAGATCAGCGAATAAATCACCTCTTGGGCTATCTGCCATAGAGCGCAGACCAACACTTGATGTGATTTCGTTTTGCTTACTCGCCGATTTGCTGTAACGGTAACCAAAATCAACAGAGGTAACTATTGAGTCTGTGTAATATGTTGAATCTATACGGAACGCATCTTCAGAGTTCTCAACGGTATCTTGACCAATGTTTACGTCGCGTAGTACTACATTTGCAGGGTCAAGTAATTGCTCAACCGAAGGTGCATATTCAGCACCTTGTGCAATACCAAAAGTAAGTGCTCCACCTGACAGGTCGTATTCAAAAGGCACACTGTTATCATTACCGCCACCAGCATCTAAAGGTGCATTAGGGTTAATGAAGTTAAGTGTAGTATTAAAGCTTGGTGTTGTTGTATCAGAAGATGACGAAGCAACCTCAGCGCTTACAAACCATTTATCACCTTGCCATTCACCACCTAGCCTAAAAATATTACTGTCGGTAACACGAGAATTTGTATCACTCGAAAAACGTAAATTTGGATCGTCATCATCATTTGCTAAATTAACTGGGATTACACCGCGTAAAGCCGCTTGAATTGAACCTAAATTAGTTCCACCTAAAGAACCTAGATTAATTGTTTCAAATTCATCAGGAACCGAAATGTCATTCAATGCACTGACACCCGACGCTTGAACACGAGAGCTCTCTTGACGACGTTCCTGATCGTTTACAACAGCATCAAAATAAAACTTAGTATTGTCATTTGGTGCCCACTCAAGCGTACCTACAAAGTTCTTTGTTTCGTATTCGTAGTTATCGTAATCTTGCACAAAGAACTGGATAGGCAAAAAGTCGAAAGACTGTGCACTCGCGACCCCGCTATCAGCGGTAATTATGTTATCTCTATCCGCACGAGGGCGAAATGCAGTCACATCTTGCTCGGCATAACTGCCGCTTACTAAAATACCAAACTCACCAAAGTCGCCTTCCCAGTTATCTGCAAAAGTACCAGAAAAACGAGGTTGTAAGCCACTATCAGTGCTTAAACTACTATTTTCGCCCTGTACTCTAATTGTGGCTAATTGTTCACCTAGTTGGAGTGGACGTATTGTTTTAAGGTTTATTGTTCCGCCTACGGAGCCTTCAATTGTTTTGGCTTCAGGCGATTTTATAACTTCTAAACTAGAGATAATAGAAGCCGACACATCTTCAAAGCTAATGCCGCTGCGTCCAGAGCCTGAACCCACAGTTGAAACGCCATTTATTTCAGTACGGTTTGCATCGGTACCACGAATTTGAACACCCGTACCTACACCAGCCTGACGCGTGATCTGAATACCCGTTACGTTCTCAAGTACTTCAGCTAAATTTTGATCAGGTAACTTACCAATATCCTCTGACTGAATAATTTCTACAAGGCTGTCTGCTGAACGTTTTTCAGCAAGCGCATTAGTTAAAGATTGACGTATACCAGAAACTTCAATTACCTCTAGGTCATCCTTAACATTTTTTGTCTCTTCCTGCGCATGAACAGATAAAGACATATTCATTGCCGTTGCAGAGATAACCGCCAGTGTGATTTTTGATAAATTATGATTCATAGTTTTTTCCTGTGTGTGTGAAACGCTATGCTACTTGTTACTTTTCATACAAAAGTGAATTAATGTATTACAAAAGGTTAACTGAATATTTACACTCAAAACCAAAAAGGTCAACCACGTTGTAAGTCAAATATTATAAAATAATTCAAGTTTGTTATTACCAAAAATAAATTCCCCATACCTGACAACTACAACAATGTAGGAAAAAAATACAACCACCTGTAATACATATAGTTTTCAAATCCGGTGTGTAGCACTATAGTAGTAGTTAGATTGTATTTTTAAGTTCATTATTCCGTTATATTATTTAGCTATAAACTGAAAGCTTTTAATTATAAAAGTATAAAAAGCTCTCAAATTGGTTAACCAATTAAAAATCTATTAGACTTTTGGCTAGAATAAAAAGGTACAAAAATAAAACAGACTAATCGCATTTACGCTTATAAAAATACAAAGGAGTTTTTTTGGCTTACAACAAAGGCTGTAAAAGTTGAATAGAATTTAATCTGCGATCAGTTTAGATGGTTTAGTTAAGACATTTCAGTGATAAAGGTATGCACATCCACGTAGATACAAAAAACCCCCAATTAGTTAAACCAATTGGGGGTTTTTATAAGTTACTAACTTTTACAGTTTATAACTTAAACCTAAGAATAAACGTGGGCCGTAATCGTTTACTTCACCTAAGTTATCTTCAACAAAAAAGTCTTGAGATTTAGGAGCACTGAATAGATTAATTGCCTCTGCTTTAACTCTAAAGTGCTTGTTAATTTTGTACGATGCACGCATTTCCCATACGCCTACCGAATCAACATAACGTAAGCGTGTGCCATTGCTTGTATAAGGTTGGAAATACTCACTACGGTATTTGTAAATAACCGCAGTATCAAAGCCACCTATTTGGTAATAAAGTTGGCTGCTAAATACATGCTTAGAAAACCCTGGTACAGAACCTGGCTCAACAATGCCTTCTTTAAGCTGAGTTGTATTGCCATCAACGTCTGTTACAAATGTATCACCGTATAGGCTGTCTTCAAATTCAAAATCAGTGTCGGCATAGTTATAACCAAACTTAACACCTATACCATTGTCCCAACGGTATGAGAATGATGTTTCTAGGCCTAAAATCTCACTCTCTTCGTCGTTTGTTACTGAATTTGTAATAGGCAATGAAACGGTTTCCCCCCCTACAACAAAGTCTTCAATAACTGTGCGCTGTTGAAAGCCGCCTTGGAACTGTTTGTAGTATAGGCTTAATGCAAAAATTGAATCTTCATTAGGGTACCACTCAAATGCTGCATCGTAGTTCCATGACATTAGAGGCTGCGTATCTGGGTTACCAGAGCCGTTTACACCCACTAACAAGTCACTAATTGTAGTGGCCGTATCAGATGTGTCTTCTTGAAAAGAGCGGCTATAACCTAAATCAGAAGGGTCTGCACGCGACATACCACGGTAAATACCCGCACGTAATAAAATATCTTCGCTGTAATCGACCACTAAGTTAAAGCTAGGTAAGAACTTGGTGTAATCACCGCCCCCTTTTATTTTATCAAGTGTGCCAGTGTCTGATTCAACAAGAGAAAGAACCCCTGTATCACTGGTAACAACGTCAAAACTATTTCTAAAACCAATTGATGTAACTTCAGTATCGACAATACGCAAACCAAAGTTACCACGAATAAACTTACCAAACATTTCTGTATCGTAATTAGCCATTAAGTAAGCAGCAGTTGTTTTTTCAGTTACGTCAATGGTTCCTGCGTTTTGGTATTCAACCTCAGGGTATTCAAATACTCCCCCCTCATTAGACGCGACAACAGCTTGAGAAAAACACTCATTATCGTAAGTCGCCCATGAAGAGCCTGTCCCTGTGTCTACCACATTGCCATCGCTATCTACATGCGTGATGATATTCCCATCTGACACACTAGACAAAAAGCCTGATTCAGGAAAATCAATTTGACAACCTTGAAGCACATCGAGCGCTTCAGCACCTGAACCTAAAGTAAATTGATTACGAGAGCCGTTACCGTTCGTTCCACCAAATTGTGTAAAGCTAAGCTCTGAGGTACGGACGCCACCTTGAATTGTGGTGAACATACCGCTATCAACTAAATAGTCAAAATCTAAACGAGCAGACACAACTTTGTTATCTCTCACGTTTTCACGGTCAATACGCGTTCTTAAGCTGTCTGTAAAATTAGATATATCTGTTACGTCAAAATCAGTAAGCGTAAAATGTGGGATGTTATCGCCCATATCCCACGAGAAGTAACTACGTCCAGCGGTTCTGCCTCGGTTAGAAATTTGCAGTTCTTCACGCGAAGTTTTTGAATACGCTAAATCTAAATCTATGGTCAGTCTATCATTTACAGTATGTTCGATATTTAAGCCGTAACCACGGTAGTTTTCTTCACGAGAAAATTGCTCACCAGCAGACTCAATACGCTCTTCACCTTCCCAATGTAAAATGCCGCCTACATCGTTAGTGACAAGTGATGGGCCGGTTACACCTGGTGTTGCGCGCTTTTGTAAGAAAATTAAATCATGGCGTGCTTCTCGTTGCGTTCTATCAGAAATTTGGCTATCAAAATTAATATCCCATTCTGCAGACGGCTGGTACTGAAAGGCAAAAAATACAGCGTCACGCTCGTCTGACGTTTCGTTTTGACGAAAGCTTCGGCTGCTGCCAGTCCATGCGTATGGAGTGCCGTCACTTACAGCTTTGCCTGTGTCAGGGTCAATTTCTGTGTCATAACCTTGGTTATTACTTCCGTTTACTTGATCCTCACAATCACCTGCACTACTGCGGTAAAAACCTTCATTTGTATTTGTTGGATCATTTAAACATGCCCAAAGCGAAGAACCTGATGGGCTAGAGCTTCGGTATTCTGCTTCTGGCTGCGAAATATCTTGTCGTTGCACACCAAAAGAAAAGCCAACTGCCTGACCATTATCGAACTCAAACTGGTCAACATAGCTAAATGTGCCACGGTAACCTAAATCGCTTTGTAGTGAGTTATCTACATTACTCTCGTCAGGGTTGTAGTTAAGTTTAACCTCACCTTGCAAACGCTGCTTGCCATAATCCAATGGGGTAACCGTTTCAAGTGCGATAACACCCGCAACCCCACCTTCAATCATCGAAGCATCTTGGGTTTTATAAATAGCTACTTTTTTTACAAGTTCTGATGGAAATTGTGAAAAGTTTACTGAGCGGTCACCGCTACCATTGGTCGCTTCACGGCCGTTTATGTGTGTTGCACTTAAAAATGGGCCTAGGCCGCGAATGGTAATTTCTGTCGCACCGCCATTTTCACGATGCGATGCTGCGCCTGTAATAGACTCTAATGCTTCACCTATCGATAAAGCGGGTAAATCACCAATATCTTCAGATGAAAGACCATCAACAACGGTTGTGGCTTCGCGCTTTATGGCTATTTGATCTTGAATTGTTCTGCGTGTACCTGTAACACTGATGATTTCTACATCAGGCTCGACCTCAGTCGCTTTTGCTTGTTCTTGTTGTGCGTGCGCTGAAAATACACATGAGCTTGCTACACCGGCAATAGCGGCTGTTCGTACCCACTTAGCTACCGGGCTCAGTGCGAATTGACCTGAACGCATTTTATTATTTTTTGAAGACTTCAACGACATTTTTATGCTCCGTTGGTTATTGTTGTGTGATTGTTGTGTGTTGACTTGTTATTCATCTGTATAAGTTATGTGACAACTGTTGTTAATATACTCAAGTAACCACGGATGATCAACCAATTTTACAACCAAAGCATTACCAATTAACATACCAATTTTCACAAACCAGCATTACCAAGGGGTCAGGCGGCGTTATAATGAAAAATAATTAGAAAAGCAAACGCATTTTTCGGTCATATTTTACTCACAGGCATAAAAAAACCCCAAAAAAGGGGCTTTTTAATTAAGAGTGTTTACTTAGGTTAGTCGTTATTAACAACCCATGTTGAGCCAACACCTACATCACTCGCTTGAATGTAGTAAAGCCCTTTTGCACCTGCCACAGCTTGTAAACCTGCTGGGTCGGTTTCAAGTAATGTGCTTGCTGCGAATACATATTCAAGTATTTCTTTACCGTTTGCAGCTGGGTCTTGATCAATAGCGCCATCGGTATCAAATGAGCCGTTACCATTTAGGTTTCTGATTGCAACCCAATCGCCACTTGTATCACCAGATACACGGCTATCCATGTAACCAAAGTTGTTGCTTAATACTGATGTATCATGCTTGATTAAATCACAGTCGTATTCAAAAGCATGGTCGCTATCAAGCGTATTTGGATAGAATAATCCTTGTGTTAAGGCGCTACTTTCAATGGTATCTGCATCAGTTTGATCACCTAAGCCATTAGCAATAAGGTTTCCATCAAAGTTTATGACAAATGCATTTTTAGTTAAGCCATAGAGTACAGGAGCATTATCCACTGTAAGTTCATCACAATCACCCACAGGGGCACGAGAACCTATTTCAGTACTAAACACGATTGGTTGCTGAGAGTTCAAAACAGTGTTGTTAGTTACCGTTAATGTGAAGTCACCCGCCGCATCTAATACAGCTTGGTTGCCTGAGTTTGGTATACCGCCATCAGCTTGAGAGAATGGATTTGCTGTAAATACAATTCCACCAGCCTCTTTATTACCAGAACGAATACCTGCAATGTAGTTGTTACTAACTGTGTGGCCTAGCGGTGTAATTAGCACACCAGCAGGACGATCGCTAGAGCTTGCAATATCAGTAGTACGAATAATAACGTTGTCTGTCACGTTATTAAAACCACCATCTTCTAGTGAAATCCCGCCATTAGGGTTAACCACAGTGTTACCTTTGATAGTTGCACCCGATGTTTGCACACGCATTAAACGACGACCGGTTACAAAGTTTTCTACTCGATTATATTGAATAGTAAAGTTTGCATCGTCAGCTGCATCTGAACCGGTAGTACTACCCGCATTAATTAAATGAAGGCTTGAGTTACCAAAATTTGGATTCGCACTGGTGCCACTAAATAAATTGTATTGAACAACATGGTCGCTGCCTGATGAAGCAATTTTAATAACGGAGCCATTTTCAGCATTATCACGATTACTAAATGTATTTCGCTCAATTAGCGCGCCCGTGCCTTTGATCATTAACCAGTGGTAAGTCGAATTATTTAACTCGGCTTCATCGCCATCCATTGTGTTTTGAGTAAACTCGAAGTTATTCCCTTCAGAATAAATAATTGCACTTTCTTGGGTTTCACAAAATGAGCCTGATTTTGTATCTATATTTTTAAACGTAAGGCCTGTTAGCGCTGCACCTTCTACACCTGAAGCAACGTGAATACATACTTCGCCACTAATAACTGGCGTTTGTTCTTCAACAGCGCGAAGCGTTACACCACTGGTGAGTAAAACTTCATCCATATCAGCGTAAACACCGGTATTAAGGCCAACAACATCACCATCAGCAAGGCCGCCACTTACCGCACTTAGTAGCTCTGTTGGTGAGCTAACAAGTTGGGAATAAATTACCGTCTCTAGTGAGCCACTTACAGAACCCTCAAATCCGTCGTTATCGGTATAAGAAGCACTCACAGATATAATTGCACCCGCATATGCCGCAGGTGAAAACGTATTACTGTTTGTATCGGCTACTTCAACGCCATCGGCAAACCAGCTATAGGTAACATTTGTTTCTTCAATACCATTATTATCTGTTAGTTGCGCTGTTAATTCACCGCTAACTAAGTAAGGTGATGTGCCTATAATTGTAATACTTCCCGCTTCATCAACCGCAACAGCCGATACGGGAATTGTTTTTTCTGATGTATTATCTTCTACAAAACCATTGTCATCTGTATAAGTCACTTTTACCGATACAGCTTGCCCAATTAAAGCAGCCTCTACAATATATTCGCTTTGGTTTGCACCAACTATTTCTTCATCGTCAGCAAACCATTGATAAATGACTTCGCCAGATACACCATCCATATCAGTAATATCAGCACTAAGCGTATTACCCACTGTGGGTGTGCCACTAATTGCTACATCACCTTGCGCATTAACACGCGCAACAGGCGCAGTGCCAACAGACGTCACTGACTCAGCAAACCCACGATCGTCTTCAAACGATGCTGTAACGGTGATCACGCTATTAAACTGTGCTTCAGTAAGCATGAGTGACGAAAGAACTTCTCCCTCAATTACTACGTCATCCGCCAACCACTCGTATACAACTGTTAAACTATCAAAACCATTTTCGTCTTCAACATTCGCGGTCAGCTCTGACCCGATAAGTGCATCACCTGTTATTGTTACGCTTGCTGGAAATGCAATGGCTGCTACGTCAGAGGTCGGATCTGAAATATGTGACTCGTTAACACCACCATCATCAGTGTATTTAGCTTGAGCTGTGATAGCTAAACCAATTTGATCGTCCGTAAGTGTAAACGATGCGCTATTAGCGCCTTCTATTACTTCGTTATCTGCATACCAAAAATAAGAAACAGTTCCTGATATACCATCAGGATCTGACACGTTTGTTGTTAATGTTTGACCGCTTGTGGCTGTTCCTGACAGAGCAATAGAGCCCAGTTCGTTGTCATTGTTGTTTGCGTCAGTGTCACAACCAACTATTGCCGCTGCAATAGCGCATAGTGCAAAGTGTTTTAAATTCATGATGCCTCTATTCTCCATTTTATAGGTTAAATATTTGGCCAGCTATTGTGTGTGTTACCAAATAATCGTATTAGTTGTTACCAAATTTACTTTATTTGAAAATAATTTGTTAACCAACTTGGTCATATAACCACAATAGAAATGATATTTCCAGCTTATTTACTGATGTCAATGTACCTTTTTACCTATACAAGGCACATAGGTAACCCACCAACCTATTTAAAGGATGCATAAATGTACAAAAATCAGCATTGACAAAAAATAAATTTTTTCCAATTGGCTTTACAATAATGACTCTAAAATACAAATGACTATTTAACTAATGAGCGTATTAATAGAATTGCTAGAACAAGAAGATAAGTAATTAGTTGAAAAGGAAAGTAACAGAGAAAAGCTTTCTCTGTTACTAAATAACCGAAGTGAAGGGTATCGAATTAGCTTAGCGCTGAATTGTTAAAATATTCAACGGGTTCAATCGAGCCTAAAGTAACGGGAACTCGTTGATGTAAATCGTCAGGAGTTATATCTAAAATTCGAGCGCCACGCGATGTGGCTTTGCCTCCCGCATTTTCTACGAGCATTGCAAGCGGGTTGGCTTCATATAAAAGCCTAATTTTGCCATTGTCATTACCAACGCGTTTATCCTGCGGGTATAAAAATAAGCCACCGCGACATAATATCCGGTGTACATCACCTACCATTGCCGCATTCCATCGGATTGAGCTTTTTTCAAAGCTTTCAGATGTGTAAAGCAACTTGTCAAAGTACACTTGTGTAGGCTCATCCCAGTAACGATAATTTGCCATATTTACGGCAAACTCTCGGCTTTGCGAAGGAATTTGTAGTTGTGGATTAGTGAGTAAATACCCACCATGTGTTGAGTCAAGGGTATAACAGCGTGTTGGCCCACCGGTGGTCATTACGAGCAATGATGAAGGGCCATATAATACATAGCCTGCACACACTTGGCTTACACCCGGTTGGTTAAACTGCTCATCACTGTCAAAAGGTACGTCGTCTCTTGCCAAATAAATAGTAAATATTGTGCCTATTTGACCATTTACATCAATATTAGAAGAGCCATCGAGTGGATCAAAAGCAACAATAAAAGTGCCTTCAGGGTGGCCACCAACCGCATGATCTTCTTCTTCAGAGGCAACGGTTCTTACAGAGCTGTCGTCAAGAAGAATATCTTTAAGTAATTGGTTGGCAATTATGTCTAGTTTTTTTTGAACTTCACCCTGAATGTTTTCATTCATTGTGGAACCCAAAACACCTGCAAGTTCACCTTGACCAACCCTAAACGCAATCTCTTTACTTGTGGCTAAAATAGTACGGATAAGTAAAATTAGATCCGTTCTTACACCATCTTCTTTTAATACTGTATTGAGTCTTTTCATAAGCTATACCGATTTACACAATTAAGATCTTTAAAGCACTGGATGAGTCTTGTTACCATATGCTGCTCAGAGTGACGAAGCCACACGCGTGGGTCATAGTACTTTTTGTTAGGTTTATCATCACCGTTAGGGTTACCAATTTGACCTTGTAGGTAGGCCTCGTTGCTGTTGTAGTAATCTAAAACACCGTTCCAACATGCCCACTGCGTATCGGTATCAATGTTCATTTTAACTACACCATACGTTAATGACTCTGCAATTTTTTCTTCCTCTGAACCACTGCCACCATGAAATACAAAGTTAATTGAATTACTCGGTAAACTAAATTTTTTCGCTACATATGCTTGCGAATCTTTTAAAATAGTAGGCGTAAGGACAACATTTCCTGGTTTATAAACACCATGCACGTTGCCAAAAGAAGCGGCAATGATAAAATTAGGACTAATAGCACTTAAGCGTTCATAAGCGTAAGCAACATCTTCTGGCTGCGTATAAAGCGCTGAGCTATCAAGGTGAGAATTATCAACACCGTCTTCTTCTCCGCCTGTACAACCAAGCTCAATTTCTAGTGTCATCCCTATTTTAGCCATGCGTGCTAAGTAGCGCTCACATATCTCTATGTTCTCTTCTAGCGGCTCTTCAGATAAATCGATCATGTGTGAGCTAAACAACGGCTTACCTGTCAATCTAAAATGCCTTTCACCCTCATCCAACAAACCATCAATCCATGGTAATAATTTTTTGGCTGCGTGATCGGTATGAAGCATAACGGGGATTTCGTAGTGCGCCGCAACACTATGTACATACCTAGCTGCGCTCACCGCACCAAGTACTGCACCTTGTTGTTCTGGTAATGAGAGGCCTTTACCACAAAAAAACTGTGCACCCCCATTTGAAAGCTGAATAATAACCGGTGACTTCAGTTTTTTAGCGGCTTCAAGAGTTGCATTAATTGAGGTTGTGCTAACTACATTTACAGCTGGCAGCGCATACTGGTTAGCACGCGCATGGTTATATATTGCACTTACCTCGTCACCCACTATTACGCCAGGTAAAATAGTTTGAGATAAATCGTTCATTTTAGCGCTCCCTGCTATTTTATTGCTTGAATACATGAGTCTGTAATAGCTTGCCAGTTTTCTTGTGCAACCCATTCCTTTTTAGCAACCCATGTACCACCTACAGCAAATACGTTATTTAAAGAAAGATAATCCATTTTGTTACTTTCACTTACCCCACCCGTTGGGCAAAAGCTAACCGCTCTAAATACACTCGAGACAGCCGACACAAACGGAGCTCCTCCGGCTAGCGATGCAGGGAATAATTTTTGCTCCTCAAAGCCATACTCTAGCGCCATAAGAATATCGCCGGTATTTGATACGCCGGGTAAAACAGGAACACCACACTTTGTGAGTGCAGTTAGTAATTTAGGAGATACCGCTGGGGTTACAATAAAATCAGAACCTGCTTCAATTGCTTGCTGTAAAATAGCTTCGTTAATAACGGTACCTGCGCCAACTTTAAGCTCTGGGACTTGCTCTTTAATCGCTTTTAAAGCATCAATTGAGGCGTCTGTTCTTAGCACAACTTCAACCAAAGTAAGGCCTGCTTTAGCCATAGCTTTTGCAATTTGAACACCCTGCTCTGGGGTATCAGCTTGAATTATAGGTAGCAGAGTTTGCCCTGACATAAGTTCAGAAAAGCGAGTCATAACGTTGTTCCTTTATTTTAAGTAGTTTGGCCGGGGTATGGAGGCCTTAAATTTTATTAGATACCAGCTTCAACCATTGCATGTTGAAAAACATCTTTTGGTGCAATTGCACCCGGTTGTTGAATCACAGCTCCGGCTGCTTTAGCGCCAAGTTGAACTGCTGCCGCAATTGACTTACCTGAAAGTCGAGCTCCTAAATAAACACCATTAAAGGCATCGCCTGCTGACGTTGTATCTACCACTGTGGTGACAGGTATTATTGTGTGGCTTTGAAGTGTGTTGTTTTGTTGTGTAATAACAGATTCTGGACCATTTTTAACCACAACCTCATTAATTTGATATGGCTTCAAGTACTCAATTACCGCCTCAACGCTGTGAACATCATATAATATTGTTAGGTCTTCAACTCCTGGTAGAGTTATATCTGCAAGGCCAAATGCTAAATGATACTGCGCCTTAGTATCCTCTACGCTGTCCCATAAACGAGCTCGGTAGTTAGGATCAAATACAATTTTAACCCCAGCACTTTTTAGTTGCTCTAAAACCTTCCAGAATTGCTCTCGTGATGTTTTGTCTATGATGGCTAAAGAAATCCCTGAGAAGAAAAACATATCACCTTGGCATAATTGGTCAACGCACTCGGTATTTAAAAACTCAACTGTTTTTTTAGCCGCAGAATCACTTCGCCAATAAATAAAGCTTCGCTCACCGTGCTCATCTGTCTCAATGTAGTACATGCCGGGCACTTTGCTTTCGTGGCTAAATACATACTGTGTATCAAGCTGTTCACTTTCAAAGCGTTCGCGCATTTTTTTACTTAGGTTGTCTTGCCCTAAAGCCGTAATTACAGATGTGCTTATTTCAGGAAAACAGCGTTTCAAATATACCGCTGAATTATATACATCGCCTGCAAAAGATTGATGTAACGTAGCAGCGCTCATAGCCCTGAGCTCTACCATGCATTCACCCATAAAATAAATAGTATTCATTTTTAAAAGTATCCTTTGTAACTAACTGCTATGCACAAGCACTACCGTGTTGGCATAGCAGTTGAAGCAGATTAATCAGGCTTTTTAAGAGGTTCAATTTTAGGGATTAAAATCCACACTGCAGCCATTGCTATAATGGCAAGTGATGCACCAATTATGAATGCCGGAGCATAATTACCATCAGCGGTTAATATTGGTACAAGTGACGTAAGACCTACCGCACCTAGTTTTGCAGCCATGCCAGAAAAACCAGATAAGGTACCTACTGCTTTTTTACCCAGTAAGTCACTTGGTAAAGTTTGAACATTACCAATAGCTGTTTGAAAGCCAAACAAAATAACGGCCATGATAAGAACAGCTGTTGTTGGTCCACCTGGGTTAGCCATGGCAAGTAATGCAGGAAGCATGATTAAACAACCAAGTGTAATAGTGAGCTTGCGTGTTTTGTCAGTATTCCAACCTGATTTAAGTCTATTTTGAGCAAGTAGACCACCAAACCATGCACCAAACATTGCGCCTACATAAGGAACCCAGCCATATATACCAATAGATTTAACATCCATGGCATACACTTCGTTTAGATAAATAGGGATCCAGAAAACAAATAACCACCAGATTGGGTCAATCGCCGCAGAAGCTATAATTACACCCCAGCTTTGTTTACGTGAAAGCAACTCGCCAGTAGAAGGGTTATATTCTTCTTCATCTTCGCCTGTTACATCGCCGTTGTCATCAACACGTCTTTGACCTGTTAAAATGTACTCGCGCTCTTCTTCGCTTATCCAAGGGTGAGAACCTGGTGGCGCTTTTACTAAAATTAACCATGGAACTAACCATAGAAAACCCAAGGCACCTACAAAAACAAACACCATTTGCCAGCTAAAATACACTGTTAAGTAAGCGATTAGAGGAATAGCGATAATGCCACCAATTGCAGCACCAGAGTTAAAAATACCCTGTGCGAGTGCGCGTTCTTTAGTTGGGAACCACTCAGCGTTTCCCTTGGCAGCACCTGGCCAGTTACCGGCTTCAGCTACCCCTAAAATGGCACGAAAAATACTCAGGCTTAAAACACCTTGTGCAAATGCATGCGCAATGGTTGCCAACGACCACACACCAATTGATAAAACAAAACCAAAACGGGTGCCCACCCAGTCAAATATTTTACCAAAAATAGCTTGGCCAAATGCGTAGGCAAATACAAACACGATGGAAATATTTGCGTATATTTGTTTACGTTCTAATGCTGATTCATCAGGGAACATTTCTTCTACAATATCCGGCCAAAGCACACTAAGTGCTTGGCGGTCGATATAATTAATGATGGTTGCTAACGCGATTAACGCAATAACCCACCAGCGTAAGCCTTTAAGTTGCATAATTATTCCTCAAGAAAGTCTTCACGAGCTGGACTAAAAGTATCGATTAAAATACCACCTGTTGGGCATGTAGCGCCATGATCTGCAAACGGGGGAATAAAACAGCTGTCACCGGGTCTTAAAATTTCAGTGACGCCGTCAATGTTAAAGTGAAATTCACCTTCAACTACATAGGTTACTTGTGAGTGTCTATGGGCATGGTTATAACCAATTGCGCCTTTTTCAAACCAAATTTTAACGGCCATAAGCTCTTCGTTAAAACCTAACATTTGACGCTTTAAACCATTGCCTAAATCTTCAATTTCAGTTTTGTCACCAAATGAAAAATGTGCACTTTGCTTTTGCATCCTAATTACTCCTAATTATTCTTCAACGCATAAACGCCAAGTCGGTCGTTTAAGGTGAATGACTTATTTTTAAATGTGAATGTGTTGCTTGCTTTGCTGTGCGCTTTATTAATAGCGACTAAGTAGGCTTTGTTCTTAATGATTAAATGCACGAGCATTAAATTACCCTGCTCGATATAGTTGGCAGCTGACACACGGCTAACAGCCTCTAGGGTATATTCTTTACTAGGGTTATATTCACCGTGAGGCTCTAAGATAGATACAAACGTATGCTGTTTTTGATCTTCTACGCGACGAATAAAGCCATTTTCATTACGTAAATTAAAGTGTGGATCGTTTGCACCAATTTGAGTAAACAAAAATTCTTCATCACCCGAAACTAAACTTGTTTGCGTATAAAAGCGTCCGTTATCATTGAGCCATGTCACCTTAGCAAGACCACTTTGAGGTGTTGCTTGTGCTTTAAGCCATAAATGCTGGTAACCATTATTACTGCCTAATGCAGATAGCTGTGATGCATTCGCTTTTAAGTCAAAACTTGTGTCAATGAGCTGCCCTTTGTAGTGAAGGGGTAAATCAAATTGATGTTTAGTCTTAGCATTGGCATTGGCATTAAAAATATCTAACGTAATAGTGCTATCAAGCTCTGGTAAGTTTATTAAAGCAAGGGTTCGCTCTAGCTCTACATTTTTGTAAGCCGAGCTAATTGAACCGTTTGCCACAGTACCAAACTCATTGGTAGTGAAGTAATTTAGTGTTGGGTGATTGTTGTTCCCCATTTTTACATTAGCATTGAAATGAGATGTTTCATCTACCACAACTGTATTGTGTGCAACGGTATGCTTGGCGTAGGTTTCATTTTCTGGAAGATAACGACCACCAAACTTAGCTTCAACGTTTAAAAAACGAGCCGCGCCATAGTCAGATACAATTTCGTTACCTCGATCATAAAATTGCCAAGTCAATTTATCAAAATGGCCATGGCCTAAACCTTGTGCCGCAGGTTTAAATAAAACAGCTTGATCACCACCTACTTGCGTTCTCATAACCACAAGCGCGCCTTGCTTACCATCATTACCATCACCAAACGCTACAGATCTAAACTCGTAAGGTGTTTGCATTTGATTGTCTAGCGCTTGAGCTACTTTCAAGCCATCGCCAGATAAAATTGTCTGGTTTTGTTTTTTCGCAATATCTAAATAACCGGTGTCGTTTGTTAGCCCATAAGCTGCTGTAACGCCATGAACCAGCTCAATAGTGTCGATACCTTTACTTTTTATAGCGTCATTAATTGGGAAGAATAAACCGTTGTAGCTAAGTTGAATAGTGGTATCAATCGCTTTGAGTAGCACACCATCGCGGTATTCAAAAATATTACGTTGCGGCTCGTTATTCTCTATTGCTTTAGCAAACGTAACAAATGGCAATAATGCAAAACGCTGATAATACGGCCCTTCGTTGTAGTAGCCTTGTGGTGAAAACAGCATTTCTAATTGCTTAATAAAGCCACCTTTACCCGACTTGTCTAGGTCGTATAGCGATTTTTCCACCCACTCTGGCTCGTCTAATACATAACCCGCCATACCTACACCAGCCGTGGCCCATGTACCATGATTGTGTACTTTATTAAACGTTGACGGTTGCCCCTCTGATGTAAACAATGAAACAGGGCGTATTAAATCATCCTCTATTACTTTTACCTGTGCGGCGCTTAATGAATCATAAATAAGGTCGTAAGCTTGTATAGTGTAAACAAGCCACATAGCTTCATTCAGGCTTTGCCAAAATAGCTTGCCAGGGTTTTGTGATTTAACTTTACGCTTTGGATGAACGTCAAGTGTTGGATAAAGAGCTGCGTATTCAAGCAGCATGTCGCGAACATAAGCAGCATATTTATCGTCTTCGCTTAATTGATAAATAATCCCCGCGTTGTACATTACCTGATAGTTCTTTTTATGGCGTTCGTGGGTGTAGCCGCCCCCACCATCTTTTGGTACTGGCACCGTGATAGGCTGCTTTATTTGCTCATCTACTTGCGCTTTTAAATCGTTATACGCCGTTGCAAACTGCCCCTCACCCTTTATTGCTTGGCGCATGAGCTTTACATCGTCAATTGTGATTACAAGGTTTGGATGCGACCCAGCACTGGCTACTGATGACAGTAACAATGAAAATAAACCTAAAAAAGCGGCTTTTATGTGTGTTGTTCGTTTAAAAAAATTCATCAGTTTACTGCCCCTCATTTATCACGTTGTTATTTTCAAGAATTGCGGTATGCGGACCTTCAACTCTTAGTTCTTTTACACTTGGGGCGGGTGTTTCTTTAAATGTATTTTTTAATACTTTTGTGATTGGCTCGCCAACAGTATGCTCAACGACTATGGGTGCTGAATTAGTAAACTCGTTATTTTCAATATTAGTAACCTGCACACCATGAACATAAATACTGGCTTTTTCTTTATTGCGTTTACCAAGGCCAACATTGTTAAGCGTATTATTTTTCATCTCAAAATGAGGGCCAAATGTACTTTCGTCAGAACCGCCTCGGTAGAGTTTTACTAAACTGCCTTTTACATTTTTAAAGCTATTGCCGGTAACCGTCACGTACTCTGCGTTGTAAACACCTAAGTCTTCGATTTCTGTATTTAGGCGTAATACATCGCCCGTAATTTCATTAAATGTATTATTATTTAATACAATGGTATCGGCCATAGCCCCTTTACCAGTGACGAAAAAATGAAATGAATGATTAATATCTAATGCATTGATTGCTGTATTTGTCATTTCAAAGCGGTAATTTTCTATCATTCCCCACTTTTGTGTACGAACCACACTGTTACCAATGGCGTCAGGCGCGTTCTCACCTGAAATTGATAAACCATGGATTTTTAAGCTGCCGCCATCATGAATTTCAAATAAGGTAGAACGTTGAAAGGTAAGCTTTGATTGGCCTTCTTTCTTTGCCTTTATGGTGAGTGTTTTGTTTATTTTTACTAATTTAGAAATATCGTATTGACCAGGTGCCAATACCAATACATCACCTGTATTAGCATTTTCAATAGCATTTAATAAAGCATCTGCACCCGCTTTAACATTGATTTTTTTGCCCGAATCAAATGCTGTTAATGCAGGTGTTTTAGGATACCAACTAACACCTACCTCTTCTTTTTTTAATACTTTTAAGTCGCGTTTTACGCCTACATTTAACTTTTTAGATACTGGGTAAAATAATCCATTTTTGGCTTTTTTTAGCTTTATATCTTGCTTTTCTACACCATAAGCTAGCTCATCTAACGCATTGGTATTGGCAGCATTATTACTAAGGACTAAACCAGTCACGTCGTCAAATGTTGTAAACGGCTGATTACCACTTTGATTTACAATCAAATTGTTGCTCATTGTGCTGTTTATTGGGACTGCACTGCGTTCAGCATCACTTCCTGCCGCGAGCTGTATGTGACGTACATTTACGAATGTATTATTTTCGATTGTGGCGTTTTCTACCTGATGGTAGCGATTAATTGACGAATTAGGTACGCCATTCATTACAGTGAAACCACTCCCGAAGCGGTAGCCAGTTAACCCTTCTAGGTAGTTATTTTTAATAATTTGGTCTTTGTTGATTACGCGAATACCGCCAGTATGATCAACACCATTACCAATAAATACGTTTTCTTCTATTAGATTACCATTGCCATGGCGTAGCGTTAGTGTGCCTCGAGCTTCATAAAACAAGTTATTCTTAAGGGTATTTTTACCTGACTTAACAGATATTATTTCAACTTCACCATTAGTGCGCTCAAAGTAGTTGTTTTCAACCAAGGTATACGAGTCAGTTAAAGAATAATGACTTGTACCTATTCGTAGTGTTTCGCCACCATTGGATCCAAATGTAGGACGGTAGCCAAAATAATTATTGTCAATTTTGTGATGATTTTGTTGGCTTTGAGGAGTATTTAATCGAACAGCGACTGTCACACCTTTATTTCTTTTTCCCACTAGGTGACTGTGGTCAAATCTATTGTGTTGGCCGTATAGCGCTACCCAATAATCTGACTCTCGCTTATCTGGATTATTGTAATTGTCGATCACAACGTTGGTAACACGTGAGTGGTAAGCTAACTCTTTTTTATCACGACGAAACTCAATTACTGCAGAACTGGGTGTATAGCCACCTTTAAAAACTAAACCCGACACTTCAAGGTATTGACCCGCAAGACGAAGATTAGATTGGCCTGATAAAATAACGCTGCCGTGTGTTTCAGCTGTTAACGTAATAGGTGCATTTTTTTTACCCTGGCCCTGTAATAAAATTTCAAAATCAGACCAAGTTCCATTTTTAAGAATAACTTTATCGCCTGCAAGTAGGTTTGCTGCAATATCGTTGAAAGCCTGTTGGTCCTCTACAAAATAATCTTTGGCCGCTATGTGTGTTGATAGGCAACCGATGAGAACTAGACTAAGCTTTATTGTATTAATCAAACGCATAGTTAACTCTTTTTCGTTGTGACTAAGTAAATGCGCTATCAGGGTTAAATAGACTGACAATACATAAAGACTTAAGTCAATTGGTGTCATGTGTGTTGAAGCGCTTTAAGTCATAAGCTTAAAGCGCTTTAAAGCTAGAAAAGAATTACTTTTCTAGTTTTTTGAAGTAATCAAATATCTCTGGCACGTTGCCTTGGCCCATACCTGCGTCAAATGCAGCTTGTAAGTTAGCAGACGAACCTTCAGCAATTTTTGATTGAGTGCCTAAATCTTCAACCATTTGTAAAAAATAGCCTAAGTCTTTATTTGCATTGGCGATAGAAAAACCCAAGTCGCTTACATTATCAACCGCGTAGTTTTTACAAAAATGCATAAATGGGGAGTTTGACGGACCAGTAGACATTATGTCGAACAATTGCTGACGGTCTACACCTGCAAGCTCTGCAACAGCAAACGCTTGTGACATAGCACATACAGTCGTCATTCCCATAAAGTTATTGATTAACTTAGTTGTGTGGCCAGCGCCTAAATCACCTAAGTGAAAAACGTTCTCGCCTTGGTCTTCTAATACAGATTTCACTTTATTAAAGGTCGCCATATCGCCAGACGCCATAATATTTAATAAACCATCTTTGGCATGTGCAGGTGTACGACCTAATGGCGCGTCAATCATACCAGCACCCTTAGCAGCTAAGTCAGCACCAATTTTTTTAGTTGAAGATGGTATCGATGTACCGAAGTCCACAAGCACTGCGCCTTCTTTGATCCCAGCTAAAATACCATCATCTGCGTAAACAATTTTTTCAACAACAGCTGAAGTTGTTAGACAAAGCATTACAATATCTGCACCTGAAGCAAGTTCTTTCGCCGTGCTTGCTGTTTTTGCGCCTCGAGCAACACATGCAGCAACTGCATCTTTGCTTAAATCCATAACAATCAGCTCATAGCCTTTGTTTTGTAAATTTTCGGCCATATTGCCGCCCATAAGGCCTAGACCGATGAAACCGATTACAGGTTTTGACATGAAAAACTCCTAGATATGATGGCGCAAACTTTTATGATAATGAGTAATGATTTACCCCATAAAATAGGTACGCTCTGTCTTTTATTTAATTCAGTAGAGCCACTGTATTTAGTTAAATAAATAAGTTTTTTGTACTTTGTGAAAGTAAAAATGTTGAACCAAATTTTCATTGGTTTTGCATTTTTTTATGCTCTTATTTAAATTTAAAATTTAGTGTAACTCTGATTGATTGCTAACCCATTTAGTAACAACGTTAAAGAGGTTACCAATTGGTATGCACAAACATTATGACCAAATGCATTTATTGTCAACCAATAAGTTGCTTTTTGTAAATTAGCCAGTTACAACCAAATGCTAATAGAAATAAAAATACTCAACAATTACAAAAAGATAAAAGCTAAAACCTAACTCTTCGTGTAAAAGCATTGTTAAATAATATTAAAATAAACTTTCAGTGACAGGTTGACCAATAAGCGTAAAAATTGGCTAACCAGTCGCATTTTTATTTAAAATTGGTAATTAATTTAAGTTGTTAACTCACATATAAATAATAAATGTTTTATTTATTCATACTTAAATACTAAATGGACGTTTTATTGGTTGTAATAAACATGTGCTGCCCTTATATAATCTCAAACTAACAAAGCAATTCGCCTTCTATAAAAAACGTATTTCAAAACGTCTGAATGAAAGGCCGACTACATTCAAATAAAGTTTAAGGTTACTTACATGCGCTTATTACACACTATGCTTCGCGTTAAAGATTTAGAAAAATCCATTGCGTTTTACACGCATGTTCTTGGTATGAAAGAGCTACGTCGCTCTGAAAACGAAGAGTACCGGTACACGTTGGCCTTTATAGGCTATGGCGACGAAAAAGATACAACCGTCCTTGAGCTAACATACAACTGGGATCAAAGTAGTTACAGCTTAGGAGACGCCTACGGGCACATCGCAATTGAATTTGAAGACATATACAAAGCGTGCGATGACATAAAAGCTGCAGGTGGAAATATAAGTAGAGAACCCGGCCCAGTTAAAGGTGGGACAACCCAAATTGCATTCGTTAAAGACCCTGATGGGTATGCAATTGAACTTATTCAGAAAAAATCATAAATAATAATGTGTAATATTTTACCCAAAAAAAAAGGTGCCCTGGGCACCTTTATCGTAATTGACTATCTTTACTACCACGGCGATTGAACGCGTTAGAATTGCTTGGTAGTCCTTCTAATTCTGCTTGGCATGAAATGCAGTAGCGTACGCCTGGTAATGCTAGCCTTCTTGCTTGTGGTATTTTCTCGTCACACTCATCGCAAATCTCAGCACTAGCTCCAGTGATTAAGTTTCTTCTTGCATATTGTACTGCATCGTTAACACTTGCATCTATTTGCTCTTGAATTGCGCCATCTCGCGCCCATCCACTTGCCATAAATCCTCCTCTTTTTCTGGAAGTTTTATATAGGTTAACAAGTAAAATATTTATAAGCCCTGAATAGAGAAGAGATAAAATTAAAGCAGCTAAAAAGCTGCTTTATCATACCGATTATTCAATTAAATATTAAAGGCTATAATCAACAACCTTCATACCTAATTTCTCAAGCTCTGGACGCAATGTCTTTGCATCTCCAACCACTAGGTAAATCATATCTTTAGCATTTAAGTGCTTTTTAGCTAAAGCATTAATTTCTTCTTTACTAATAGTGCTAACAATCTTATTTCTTTCTTTTACAAAATTAGGTTCTAAATCAAACTCTAAAATTTGTGCCAAAAAGCCAAGTTTTGCATTAGGGGTTTCGTATTTAAGCGCATCTTTTTGGTTAATTGCCTTACGCATAAACATCAGCTCTTCGTCTGTTACACCGTTTTGAGCGTAGTTATTAAGCTCATTAGTAAACTCTGTAATAGACGCAGCAGTCGAATCAGCTCTTACTGCTGCAGAGGCTGTAAAACCACCTGATGTTTTATCACCCCAAAAACGTGAACGAGCACCATATGTATAGCCTTTATCCTCTCGTAAATTTAGATTGATACGGCTGTTAAAAGTACCACCAAGCGCAAAGTTCATTAAATTAGCTTTAAAAAATTCACCTGTAATATCTTCAACCATATCGCGTTTACCGATACGAATTTGTGATTGCGGCGCACCAGGTTTATCTACAAGATAAATTACGTTTGTTTGAACGTTAGGCTCGGTAAAGTCTACATCAAAACTTTGGCCTTTCCCTTGCCAGTTAGCAAGTGCTGATTTAACTTTTGGTTCGACAGCAGCTTCACTTAAATCTGATACTATAATGACTTGAGCACCTTGTGGTTTAAAGTTGGCTTTATAAAAAGTTTCAACGTCATCTAATGTAATAGCCTCAATACTATTTAGCGTTCCAGAACTTGGAAGTGCAGCTATATTGTCGCCATATAGTAATTTGCTATATGTATTAGATGCTAAATACCCAGCATCCTTCATTGAATGTTGAATATTTTGAACGATTTGCTTTTTATTACGCTCAAAATCATCGGCATTAAATGCTGGTCTAAATAACTTTTCTTCAACAAGCTTTAATGTTGCGTCTAGGTTTTTAGTCAAGGTAGAAACATATACATTTGTGTGTGTTTTATCAGCGTATATGCTTACTTGGCTACCCAGTTTTTCAAGCGCGTTACTCATTTCCTCTGTAGTATAGTTTTGCGTTGACTCGCTCATTAACGATGCAGTCATCGACGATAAACCCACTTTACTGGTCTGCTCGTTATAAAAGCCACCCGGTATTTTAATGAATACAGCTGTAGTGGGTGTTTCACTGCTTTGAGTGCCCAATATTTTAATACCGTTGTCGGTCTTAGTTTGCCAAAGCGCAGGTACGTCTACAGCAGGGTTTGCACCCGCTACAGGCTGAACACTTCGATCAAATGTATCAACAGCTCTTCGGGCGACTAAATCATCAGCAGAGGTTGTCGAGGGGCCTCCAAAATCATGCTTCTTAGGAGTAAAATTATCTGGAGCGGCTATAAGTTGAGTTTGTCCCTCTGGAACTACACTCATAATAACTGCAAATTTACCTTTAATGTATTGATTAAATACACGCATAACATCTGCTTTTGTCACACTGTTATAGCGTGCAATTTCAGCTTTCGTTGAGTTTGGATTGCCCGTAAATGTTTCTGATGCAGCAAGTTGAGATACCTTTCCGGATACGCTTTGTAAGCCAAATATTGCACCCGATTCTATTTTTGCTTTTACTTTATCTAAATCGTCTTGTGTAACACCGCGCTTTTCAAATTCAGTAAATGAATCACGTACAATTTTTTCCATATCAGCTAACGTTTTACCTGATGTGGGGTTTGGTAAAGCATAAATACTAATTGAGCAAGATAACTCTTGGCATGGGTGATTGGCACTAGCTTGAACTGCAAGTTGAGTTTTTACTAGGTTTTTATAAAGTAATGAGTTATTGCCACCACCTAAAATTTCGGCAAGTATATCTAGTGGTGCTTCATCCTCAGAGCGAGCATAAGTCGTTGGAAAACTCATTGCCAGTAAAGGTAAATGAACTTTATCTTCCATCGATATATATCTATCAGCATTTAGTGTTACCGCTTTTTTTTCAACTTTAGGTATTTCAGGGCCTTTTGGGATTGGCGCAAAGTATTTAGTAACTAATGGCAATATTTCATTAGCGTTGATGTCTCCACCAATGGTAAGCGTTGCGTTATTAGGACCATACCATTTCAAAAAGAATGCTTTTAGGTCATTAACATTCACACGATTTAGATCGTCCATAAATCCAATAACAGGCCACGAATACGGATGTCCATCGGGATACATTGCTTGTGCCATACGCTCACCTAAACGACCATAAGGACGATTATCGACTCGTTGACCTCGTTCATTTTTTACAGTTTCTCGTTGTACTTCAAATTTTTCTTGAGTCACAGCATCTAATAAAAAACCCATTCTGTCAGACTCTAACCACAACATCTTTTCTAACTGATTTACAGGCACTGTTTCAAAATAATTTGTTCTATCTGAATTAGTAGTTCCATTTAAAGTACCACCTGCCTCTGAGATTATTTTAAAATGCTCTTCGTCAGCAACATTTTCAGATCCTTGAAACATCATATGCTCAAAAAAATGAGCAAAACCTGACTTACCAAGTTCTTCGCGAGCAGATCCAACATGGTAGGTAACATCAACGTGCACTAGTGGATCTGAATGATCTTCATGCACGATAACTGTTAGACCATTATCAAGTTTATATTTTTTATAAGGTATATTGATATCGTTAGGATTAGCTTGAACAGATTCTATGAGTGTAACGCCTGGAATTGATACTTCTGCTACTGTATTTTTATCAATTGCTTGGGTTGAGCTATTACAAGCAGCTAACCCTGATGCTAATAATACTGCAAGTGCTATTTTTGAGAGTTTCATTTTTTAGTCCATTTTTAATTAACTCAATGAGTTTAAGGACTAAGCAGAGTTACAACAAGTTGTATTGAAGTGAAATTACTATGGTTTTGTAACTAAGTGTAAACAATTAATCTTTAAGAGAAAATAATAACTAATTTTAGAGGAAAATCTGTGGATATCTTAACAACACTTCACTTCCCTATTGAATA
>NZ_BAAJMI010000010.1:0-60374 GCF_057554385.1 Pseudoalteromonas sp. 4NS20-0020
CAAATTTCTTTTTAGAATCTTTAAAAGTAAAGTTTTACTTAACTCTCTGATTAACTCTTGCCTCGCTATGCGTTGGCGCCTGCCGTCTCAGTGGGGTCGCATTATAGGGATATTCGAGTGGGGGTCAACGTTTAATTCATACTTTTTTGAATAAAAATACTTTTAGTACGAAAGGTATACAAATAAAGGGGTAGAGGGCGCTTTTAGCTTAAAAAACATGCATTTTTAATCTCTACTTAAATGCTAATACTCTATCAATATAAAAAGCGGAAAATAAAGCATGATATTTTCCGCTTTTTACAGAGTGGTTAATTAGCTGAAATTTCCCATACTGCGATAGAACCAGATATCTCATTACCTATGATAAGTAGCGGTTCGCCAGTTGCACTTTGTTCGCGTGGTATGAATGTCATTCCTTCTGGTGCTAGATCACCGGTAATTTCTGCACCAGCTATTAAACCTCGGTTATAAAAGTAGTCTTCAAACTGCACATCATATGGGTTAGTAATATCGTAAATCATGATCCCGCCCATACGCTCGAGTCCAATAAATGCGAAGGTACGTTCGCCAATTGTACCTACAGTTAGCGCTTCGGGTTCTGCGCCTTTATCGTCTGAGCGTGTATCCCCTTTATTTTCATCTTCATTATTGTTAAACGCTTCGCCATGAACTGATGCGGTAATACGGCCTATATCGTCTCCAGAATCAAACACCACCAGCCCATTGCTGTCCCAAATGGTAAACGAACGTGCGCCATAGGCATAAAGCGATTCGTATTGACCATCGTTATTATTATCACCTTTAACCGTTGTCACTTTTAAACGGCCGATGTCGTTATCGTCGTTATTTAAGTAATCAAAATTAGCAGCAAGCGTTAGGTCTTCGACGCGGCTTTCATCTATGTAAGCAAGACATCCATCGTCTTCATCGAAATCTACGCCGCCTTTGGCTATGCAATCTGCTTCATCGGTTGTATCAAAAAAGTATTCGCGTGCATCACCTTCATTAGCCGACACTATAAAGTTTGCACCTTTCCAGCTAAAGCTTGAAATTGTGTCTGGTTGGTACATGCCATATAAGCCAGAGTATGATTTAAAATTAACACCGCCGTCTTTATCTGATGCGTCTATTTGCAAGCTAGACCAGTCTTTAAACCCTAACCCTTTTAACTCAAGAGAGTTATCTTCTAAATTAACGATGGCTAGTCCGTTATTTTCTTGAATCGATACGTAGGCATATTTGTTATCTTTAGAAATACTGACGTACTCTGGCTCTAAGTCCATAGCTACGGTGGTATTGATTAAATTACCATTTATGGTGCGCCCTGCTGGATTAGCAAATACCAGTCCGAGTGCTTCAAGTTCAGATTGCTTATCGTTGTATGCTGTAAAATCAATATTGGTAGCATTGTCGGCAATTACACCATCATTAACATTGATAATGCTGATAGAACCCTGTGGATCAATACTATAGTCGCCGTTAGGTTCCCCTTCGTTGGCAACAACTACTTTTGCTCCATCATGGCTAAATGTAACCATATCGGGTAAAAAACCAGCAGTTACATTTTTTATAAATATTGGTGTATCGCCGCTTATGTCGTAAAAGGCAACTTGACCTGCCTCTCCAACACTTTTAGCAGCCATTGCTACAGCAAGTAACTGGTTATTTTCATCTATTGCTATGCTGTTTGCGTCACCGGAGGTGTTGTCGTTTAAGGTAAGTGTAATTGCCGTACCTAAGTTGGTTGTATTTACAATGCCTTCGTTGTCTTGCACTAGAGCAGCTGTATCGAATGTGTCTGCAGGAATAATATTTACAACCGCAGCATCCCCCGAGCTATTAATAGCGTAAATCCATTTTTTTGATGCTTGATATGCGACTATTTCGGCAGCACCTTCAGGGCTTTGCGCATTGAGTACTGCTCGTCCTATTAGGTTAATAGTTAAAGCCGAATTTGCATTAGTGCCGTTAATTCCATTTTCACCTGTTGTACCTTGCTCGCCTTGAGCTCCTTGTGCGCCATTTTGACCATCATCGCCATCTAATGAGCAACCAGTCAGCATAGATAAAAGTGAAAGCGCTATTATTGATTTTTTTAACATTGTTCTTTTCCTTAGTGTGGTATTAGGTAAATATCAACACAGAGGTATTACAAAGTTATGGCATTTTTAATACGGCTTTTTTACTTTAAAAAGCCAACTGATAGGCTAACGGTAAGGTAAGCAACATACCCAATACATAACCCGTTTTTTTAAGCGCTGGCGAATAGTTGTTTTTTATTTTAAGACCTAGCAGGGGCCTAATGATATCAATGCGCATTACCACTAATGTAATAGCTGCGCACGCCCCCCAAGTGCACACAATAATTAAAAATAACTCAACCATAAGACCAAGGTTAAAAGGTTGTAGCACAAAGCATAATATAATTAATACACTTTGATGCAATACATAAAAGGGAAACACCCAGCTATTTAGTGTGTTTAAGTAAGCTGCTTTAAAATTTAAAAAACGCTGCGCTAAGGTAAGCATGGTAAGTACACCAACTACTCTTTGAGTATTGTATATTGCAGTCCACACATAGTTTGGTAAATCCAGTTCATTTTGATACGCCAAAGCAATACACACATACAATAGAGTAAAGCTTGCACACAATAGCCAAAGGTATCGATTTAAACTTTTCCAAAAATAAGTGTTTTTAGCTAACAAGTAGCCTGTAAATAAAAATATGAAGCCGCTTACTTCGCGTATTGCATCACCTTTTAAACAATTATTAGCAAGCAACATGGCTATTACCAATAGGCCTGTAAGCATAGAAAATGATAGGTTTACTTTAATCGTATTTAATAAAGAAGAAAAAATAGAAAGCTTTGCTACTAATGAGTATATAAAAACAATAAGCATAAACTGCCACAAAGAGCGTAAATACCATAAATGATTTACATCAACATGCGGCCATACGCCAGATTGGTAATTAACAAATATGCTATTACTGGTATCTAAAAACGCTAAATAGAACTGCCAATACGTCATATCTATAACGCCTTGTTGATGCATTTCGGCATAAAGCTGAAAAGGCACAATTAACCATAGCCCCACCAGCAGGGGGAGTAATATGAAAATAGAACGCTTTAAAACAAATAAGGCACATAATTTATAGCCACTTACCTTATCAAGCATAAAACAAAGTGCTACCCCTGATATAAACCAAATTAGCAGCATTCTCCAAGGGGAAAACAGCAACATAAAATACTCTACGAGTTCAGACGTATAATTACTTTTAAAATGAAACCCCCAATTTTGGCTATACAACATACCTATGTGATAAAAAATGAGAGTCGCAAATGCAATTACTCTCAACCAATCAATAAAGTAATGGCGAGAGTGTGTAGATTGTATTGCGTTTAATTGAGTACTCATACGTTAACCAATGTGTTTGTGATACCGGTAGTTAACTTAAAATAACTCGCAAAAACTATACATAAGTGCTTATATTACAAGCAATAGTGATAAAAGGTGGTATACAGGGATAACTGTCGCCTATAAATATAAAAGCACACATAATGAACCTTCAACACTTTCAACGTTTTCAAATTTTTTATGCCACGTTACTTTTGTTTAGCTACGTTGTAATAAACAATACGGTTAATGCGACAACTCAAATAATGGAGGCGCAAAGAGACGGCGAACTTCCTTTTTTAATATGGGAGCCGTTTGTATGGGAATATTCAAGTGCGTTTAGCACGTTACTTATATTTCCGGCTGTAGTGTGGCTATTAAAAAAAGTACCTTTTAATTGGCATAATATTGGGCTTTCGCTGTGTACTTACTTTGTAGCGTCTATTATTTTCAACGTATTCCATATTAGTGTAATGGTTGGAGGACGGAAGCTCATTTATTGGTTGAACGAACTTCACTACAACTTTGGCCTCAGCTGGTTTGAATTTTTATATGAATACCAAAAAGATGCGATAAGCTTTTTATTCTTTATCACCCTTATTAAAGTTTATCAGTATATTGTTAAACAGTTGTTGGGAGAAGCTTCGTCTATTGATGAAGGTGCGCAACACAATACTGATACTATTAATCGCTTATTAGTTAAAAAGCGGGGTAAAGAATTTATTATAAAAATTGACGACGTGGATTGGCTTGAATCTTCAGGCAATTATGTAAATTTACATATTGGTACGTCCATTTACCCTTTAAGAGTGACGCTCACTGAATTAAGTAAACAACTAGAAGTGCAGGGCTTTTGTAGGATTCACCGAAGTCATGGCGTAAAACTCGATAAAGTAGAATGCATTACACCACTCCCCAGCGGCGACAGCGAAATAAAACTAACTACAGGTAAAGTGCTTAACCTTTCTAGGCGTTATAAAGATCAATTTAAACTTAAGCTGCAATAAAAAAGGCTACCTAAGTAGCCTTTAATTATTATTTTTTAACTGGTCGTTTCCAACCGGTTAAGTTGCGTTGCTTTGAACGTGCTATTGCCAGTTGCTCGTCTTCAACAGTGCTAGTGATCACAGAGCCTGCTCCCACAGTTGCAGTAGAACCAATGTTTACAGGAGCAACAAGTGATGAGTTAGAGCCTATAAAAGCGTTATCACCAATAATGGTTTTTGCTTTATTCACCCCATCGTAGTTACAGGTAATTGTACCTGCGCCAATATTTACTTTTTCGCCAATTTCAGCATCGCCTAAGTAACTTAAGTGGTTTGCTTTAGAGCCTTTACCTAAACGGGTTTTTTTCATCTCAACAAAGTTACCAATGTGAGAGTCTTCTTCCATTACCGCACCTGGGCGAAGGCGTGCATAAGGGCCAAGTGTACATTTAGCCGCTACGCTTGCATCTTCAATAAGGGTATTCGCTTTTATTACAACGTTATCGCCTATGGTACAGTTTTTAAGTACACAGTTAGGGCCTATTTGTACGTTATTACCAAGGGTTACATTACCTTCAAAAATAACGTTTATATCAATTAATACGTCTTCGCCTGTTTTAACATTGCCACGTACATCAATACGGGCTGGGTCGGCTAGGGTGGCACCATTTAACATTAATTCTTCTGCTTGCCATGCTTGGTAAGCACGCTCTAACCCTGCTAGTTGTACGCGGTTGTTTGCGCCTTCAACTTCCATTGCATGATCTGGCTGAGCCGATGTAATTTCTACATCTTCACTGTGCGCCATAGCAACTATATCTGTTAGGTAGTATTCACCTTGCGCATTATTGTTAGATAAGTTGCCTAACCAGGTTTTTAACAGTTTGCCGTTAACCGCCATAATACCGGTGTTTACTTCATTAATAAGTAACTGCTCTGCGCTTGCATCTTTTTGCTCAACAATACCAACAAGCTTGCCATTTTCACGCAGCATACGACCGTAGCCATTTGGATTAACCAAGTTAACGGTTAATACCGCTAGCCCATTTTTAGGTGTTACAGCCAATAACCGCTCAAGTGTTGATTGTTTTGTTAAAGGAACGTCACCGTATAAAACCAATACGGTATCGTCATCGTTAATATGAGGATTTGCTTGTGCAACAGCATGGCCGGTACCTAATTGATCTGCTTGCAGTACCCACTTTACATCGTTATCGGCAAGTTGTTGTTGTAATAGTTCGCCGCCGTGCCCATAAACTAAGTTAGTTGTGGTTGCGCCCAATGCCTTTGCGTTATCAATAACATGCTGCACCATAGGTTTACCTGCCACTTTATGCAGCACTTTTGGTAGAGCAGAGCGCATACGAGTACCTTTACCCGCAGCAAGAATTACTGTTGTTAGAGCCATTAAAACAATTTCCTTTTTCCGTTGTTTTAGTTAACAAGTCTGTTTATGCAGAAGATTACGTAAGTCACACCCTGTGCAAATACTCAGTAAACTAATTTGCTAGTACTGAATCTTGACTGAAAAATAGACTTAATTGAATAGCGTTATTGTAGCGGGGATTGGTGAAGGATATAAGTGAAAATTATCATTACAGTAAAGTAACTTGTGGGGTACTTCTTTTCACTTAACTAATTAATCGGGGTTAAGGATATTGTTTGCCATATGCTTACCAACTAATGGAAAGTTACCAGTGGGTATATCACTTTACATGTATTCGAATTAATCGCTTTTCTCCGGCGATAGTATTACAAGCCCGTTGTTTACCAATTCAACTATTTCTAACGTTAGAGTGCTACCTGAACTCGAAAAATTTACATCTAGAATAACATCTTCTGCTTTGCTAATTTCAAACACTTTTTTTGGCGACACACTAAAGCTTTCGGAAAAATCATATTCGTACACAGTTTTACCCGTTGAATGATACAGTTTATTTTGGCTTGCCGATAAAGAGTGTTTATAGGCTGATTTATTTACTTTAAAGCCTTTTGTTTGCTCCCCAGTTGATAAGTCGAAAAATATCAACATATCTAAATTATTCAGAAAAATGAGTTTGTTATTTGGTAACTGACCAAACCACACTGCATTTTTTACTGGTAACAATATGCTATTAGAATTACTTCTATTAAAAATATAAGAGCTGCTGTTTGCACTAGGTTTATCCTGCACAATATAGCCAATATTTTTATCTAGTAAATAATTAACCGAGATCAAATCACCTTTGGGGGTAATAATATCCTTAACGGATAAATCTTCATAGTTGAGTATTTCTATTTCACTTTCACTTTCACTAACGCCGAAGGCTTCTTGAGAATCGGAAGATATTTTAAAGTCTCGATAACTAAAGCTGACTTTTTTTGACTTGACCTTCCCGTCTTTAAATACGGTATTTAATTTAATTGATTCCCCATCATTACTTAAAAATACAAGGTTTTCTCCAATAGAACTTGCAAACCGGCTATCAAATTTAGATGCTAGTTCGATGTTTTGAGAAGTCAAATCAAGTTTGTATATATTATGAGAAAAAGGGTATATCAGCCCTAAAATATTTTTATTATCAATAGGGTAAGTAAGTGAGTATCGGCTGTCACTATCTACTTTTATTTTACTTTCTATACGGTTATTTTTTAACGAATATTGGTAAAATATCTCTTCTTTATTGTCATACCATAACAATGAATCAGTTTCTTTTTGATAGTTAATTGACCATATTCTACTTTTTGTCTCATATAACTTAACCTGTGCACCACCTTCTAAATCAGTCATGTACAGTTCACTAGAATTAAATTGATGCCTCTCAAATATAATTTTATTTTTGTTTTTAATATAGTATAGAAACTTATCACCATACGAATTCAGGTTTGGTGAACTTATTTGAAACTCGTCACCAGTGCTTAAATTCAGATTAACAAGCGCCGATAATTCAGAGCGATTTCTGTAACCATATTTTGAATAGACAATAGAATTGTTATCAATACTAATCGCATTTATTGGGTATGAAGGCTCACAATCAAATAAAAACTTACTACCTGCACTACTTGTTAAATCTACTTCCCACAACCCACATTTGCCTTTACTTTCTACTTTATAAATTGCACGTTCGCTATCCATAGACCAACCTGCAGGAAAAATATTAGCGTTAGTTTCTGAGATTTTTCTTTCTTGCCCTGTATGTAGGTTTTTTAACAAAAGCACTGAATATGATTGATCTTCTTCAATAAATGAAAGTGCAACAGTTGAGTTGTCAGGAGAAAGTACCATTTGGCTAAATACACCTTGTCGCCAAGAGAGCGTTTCTTCGTTAAATTTTTTCTCTACGATATTTGGGCTTTTTGTCTCAACCTTTAGTAACGTATCATTTCCAACCTCGTTATCTAGACTAGATAAACTTTGAAACATGTAAATACTAATAAAAGCACCTAAAACTAATATTGTTATTAGTGCGATTAACTTTTTTTGTTTTTTATTAGGTGTTTCTTTTAATGCGTTAACTTGGCTAAATGACGAAGTACCTTTTTCATGATGTATGATCTCTGGTTCTAAAAAAAAGCTATACCCTTTTCTGTAATGTGTTTTTACCACTAAGCCGCGTTGTTTATCTGATTTAAGGGCTTTTCTCAGTTCTGAAATAGCTCTGTTAATGGCGTTATCGTCAACATAATGTTGACACCATACGTCGTCAATTAGGTCTTGACGGGTAATTATCGACTCTTTATTAAGAATGAGGTAACTAAGAATTTTAAAAAGTAGCGGCTCCAATTCCCTTTCAATTACACCATCATTAATAGTTTGCTGTTTGGGGTTTAAACGCCATGCTCCAAACTTAATTTCTACTATTGATTCTGAAAAAGTTGACGGTTTCATTGGGAGGTCACTACGTCCTTATAGCTAATAATTTGATAGGATTTAATTATTAAAACTAACTACTTAATGTTGTTTAGATTATCAGCAAAGCTAGATAGAGTCATCAATCAAGCACAAAAAAGCCCACTTTAAAGTGGGCTTTTTATAAACCAGATAGGCTTACTTTTTACGTAATTGCTGAATAACACGTAGTTGTGCTACCGCTTCAGCTAGCTGCATTGCCGCTTGATTATAATCAAGCTCTGACGATGCACCTTTTGCCATTTGCGCTTCAGCGTCACGTTTAGCTTGCTCTGCAGCTTGTTCGTCCAGGTCTTCACCACGAACGGCTGTGTCTGCAAGTACGGTCACTATGTTCGGCTGAACTTCTAGTGTACCGCCAGCAATGTAGATGAGTTCTTCTTCACCAAATTGCTTAACTAAACGCACCATACCAGGTTTAAGGGCAGTTAGTAGTGGCGCGTGACCGGCATTAACACCAAGCTCACCTTCACTACCAGATACTTGAATCGATTCAACCAAACCAGAAAACAAGTTCTGCTCTGCGCTTACTACGTCAAGATGTACAGTCATAGCTGCCATACTACCCTCCTAATTACATGCTTTTGGCTTTTTCTTGAGCTTCTTCGATAGAGCCAACCATGTAGAACGCTTGCTCTGGAAGGTCATCAAACTCACCGTTTAAAATGCCTTTGAAGCCAGCAATTGTGTCTTTAAGTGAAACGTATTTACCTGACGCACCTGTAAATACCTCTGCCACGAAGAACGGCTGAGATAGGAAACGTTGGATTTTACGTGCACGAGATACAAGTTGCTTATCTTCGTCAGAAAGCTCGTCCATACCTAGGATTGCGATGATGTCTTTAAGTTCTTTGTAACGCTGAAGAACTGTTTGAACGCCACGCGCTGTATCGTAGTGCTCTTGACCAATTACTAATGGGTCAAGTTGACGTGAAGATGAATCAAGTGGATCTACCGCTGGGTAAATACCAAGTGATGCGATATCACGTGAAAGTACTACTGTTGCATCTAAGTGAGCAAACGTTGTTGCTGGAGATGGATCCGTTAAATCATCCGCAGGTACGTATACCGCTTGGATTGATGTGATTGAACCCGTCTTAGTAGATGCAATACGCTCTTGAAGTACACCCATTTCTTCAGCTAGTGTAGGCTGGTAACCTACCGCTGATGGCATACGACCAAGTAGTGCTGATACTTCTGTACCCGCAAGTGTATAACGGTAGATGTTATCTACGAAGAAAAGTACGTCGCGACCTTCGTCACGGAACTTTTCAGCCATAGTAAGACCTGTTAACGCTACGCGTAAACGGTTACCTGGAGGCTCGTTCATCTGACCGTATACAAGCGATACTTTATCAAGTACGTTTGAATCGTTCATCTCATGGTAGAAATCGTTACCCTCACGAGTACGCTCACCAACACCTGCGAATACTGAGTAGCCGCTGTGCTCGATTGCGATGTTACGGATAAGTTCCATCATGTTTACGGTTTTACCAACACCGGCACCACCGAATAAACCAACTTTACCACCTTTAGCAAACGGACATACAAGGTCGATTACCTTGATACCTGTTTCTAAAAGTTCTACTGAACTTGATTGCTCTTCGTATGAAGGCGCTGCACGGTGAATAGACATACGGTCTTCTTCGCCGATTGGGCCAGCTTCATCGATTGGCTCACCAAGTACGTTCATGATACGACCAAGTGTTGCTTTACCAACTGGAACTTGAATCGCTTCACCTGTGTTTGATACTGCTGCACCACGACGTAAACCGTCTGTAGTACCTAGTGCGATAGTACGTACCACACCGCCACCTAGCTGCTGTTGAACTTCTAGAGTCAAACCAGCTAAATCGCCATCTGTTACTTTTAGCGCGTCATATACGGCTGGCACGTTGTCTTGTGAAAATTCAATATCCACAACGGCACCGATAATTTGGACGACCTTACCTAAACTCATGTCTATTCCTCTCGTTAATCTTTGCCTGAAGCATTAAACTGCGGCTGAACCAGAAACAATCTCACTAATTTCTTGTGTGATTGCCGCTTGGCGGGCCTTGTTGTAAACAAGCTGTAACTCATCCATAAGGTCGCCAGCGTTATCAGTTGCGGCTTTCATCGCAACCATACGGGCAGCCTGTTCAGAGGCAGCGTTCTCAACCACACCTTGGTATACCTGAGATTCTACAAAGCGAACTAACAAAGACTCTAAAATAGCGTCTGGGTTAGGTTCGTATAAGTAGTCCCATGTGTGGGCAGATACTTCTTCTTCAGCTTTTGGCAAAGGGAGTAACTGATCTATTGTTGGCTCTTGCTTCATGGTATTAACGAAGTTGTTATATACCAGGAATAAACGGTCAATTTTACCTTCAGAGAATGCATCAAGCATTACTTTTACAGGACCAATAACGTCTTGTACTGAAGGTTTATCTCCTAGGCCTGCTTTTTTAGCAAGCACTTGACCACCAAAGCGTTGAAAGAAACCAGCAGCTTTGCTGCCTAAAGTTGCAAACTCTGCGTCTACACCTTTTTCTTTCCATGCTTTTATGTCTAATGCAACTTTCTTAAACTCGTTTGAGTTTAAGCCGCCACATAGACCACGGTCAGTAGAGATAACAATATAACCAACTCGTTTTACTTCACGTTCTTCTAAGAACGGGTGAGTAAAATCAAGATTTGCTTGAGCAACACGACCAATCACTTTGCGTAATTTGTCAGCGTATGGACGGCTTGAAGCCACTCGTTCTTGCGCCTTTTTCATTTTAGACGCAGCAACCATTTCCATTGCGCTAGTGATCTTTTGAGTATTTTTAATACTCCCGATCTTGCTTTTAATCTCTTTTCCGCTGGCCATGACTCTCTCTCCGAATCAAGGTGTGCTTTAGTAAACTAAAGCGCACCATTAATAACTAAATTACCAAGTTTGCGTAGACTTGAACTTCTCTAGAAGTTCTTTAAGTTGCGCTTCGATCTCGGCGTTGTAGTTACCAGTTTCATTGATTTGAGCCACAAGCTCTGCGTATGTGCTACTTGCGTAAGAAAGTAAAGCTGCTTCGAAATCCATGATTTTAGCGATTTCGATATCTTTAAGATAACCTTTCTCAGCTGCAAATAACGACAAAGACATTTCAGCAACAGACATTGGCGCGTACTGTTTCTGCTTCATTAGCTCTGTTACACGCTCACCATGCTCAAGTTGAGCACGTGTAGCATCGTCAAGGTCAGACGCGAACTGCGAGAACGCAGCTAATTCACGGTACTGAGCTAGGGCTAGACGGATACCGCCACCTAGTTTCTTAACGATTTTAGTTTGTGCAGCACCACCAACACGCGATACCGAGATACCAGCATTTACTGCCGGACGGATACCTGAGTTGAATAAGTCAGTTTCTAAGAAGATCTGACCATCGGTGATAGAGATAACGTTAGTCGGTACGAACGCAGAAACGTCGCCGCCTTGAGTTTCAATGATAGGCAATGCCGTCAATGAACCAGTTTGTCCTTTCACTTCACCGTTAGTGAACTTTTCAACGTAATCAGCGTTTACACGCGATGCACGCTCTAAAAGACGCGAGTGAAGGTAGAATACGTCACCTGGGTATGCTTCACGACCTGGTGGACGCTTAAGTAGCAATGAGATTTGACGGTAAGCAACTGCTTGCTTAGATAAATCATCATATACGATTAATGCGTTTTCACCACGGTCACGGAAGTATTCACCCATAGTACAGCCCGAGAACGGTGCTAAGTACTGAAGTGCCGCAGACTCAGAAGCAGATGCTACAACTACGATAGTATTTGCAAGTGCACCGTGCTCTTCTAATTTACGTACTACGTTAGCAATAGTAGATGCTTTTTGACCAACCGCTACGTACACACACTTAACGCCTGTGTCTTTTTGGTTGATGATCGCATCGATTGCTAGTGCAGTTTTACCTGTTTGGCGGTCACCGATTACAAGCTCACGCTGACCACGACCAACTGGAATCATCGCATCAATAGATTTGTAACCAGTTTGTACTGGCTCATCTACAGATTGACGCTCGATTACACCTGGTGCAATTTTTTCTACAGGTTCAAACCCGTCGTTGTCTAAAGCGCCTTTACCATCGATAGGAGCACCTAGTGTGTTTACAACACGACCAAGTAAGCCAGCACCAACAGGAACTTCTAAGATACGACCAGTTGTGTATACTTTTACGCCTTCAGTAAGGTCAGCGTATGGACCCATTACTACTGCACCAATTGAGTCGCGCTCAAGGTTTAGTGCGATAGCATAACGGTTGCCAGGAAGCTCAATCATCTCACCTTGCATACAGTCAGCTAGACCGTGGATGCGGATGATACCGTCAGTAACAGATACAATTGTACCTTCGTTACGAGCTTCACTTACAACTTCGAACTTCTCAATACGTTGTTTGATTAGTTCTGAAATTTCAGTGGAATTAAGTTGCATGCTCTTTTTCCCAATTACGATTGTAGTGTTGTGGCTAAGCGGTTTAATTTTCCGCGTACAGAGCCGTCGATTACAGTGTCGCCTGCCTTAATAATAAGGCCGCCAACTACTGACGCGTCTTCACTACAATTCAGCTTAACTTTGCGTGCGAAACGTTTTTCAAGTGTCGCTACCAATGACTCTTGCTGCGCTGCAGTAAGAGGGGTTGCCGAAATCACGTCTACATCGATTTCTTTGTCATACTCTGCTTTAAACGCAGCGAATAACTGTGCAACCTCAGGCAGTGCAATCAAACGTCCATTTTCAGCCATCACCTTCACTAGGTTCTGACCTTGTTCGTTGAGCTGCTCTGCGCATAAGTTAATAAATAACTCAGCTTGTGCAGAAGCAGTAGGCAATCCAGCTAAAATGGCTGATGCTTGCTCGTCGCTGGCAACGTGGCCAGCGAAAAACAACATATCATTCCAGCTTTCAATAGCGCCTTTTTCAACGGCAAGTTCAAAAGCCGCTTTAGCGTATGGGCGAGCGATAGTAGTCAATTCAGACATGCTCATACCCTCCTAATTACAGCTCAGCGACAAGTTTTTCAACGATGTCACTATGTGCGGCTTGATTGATTTCACGCTCTAAAATTCTCTCTGCGCCAACCACAGCCAGTGTTGCTACTTGCTTACGTAGCTCTTCTGTCACACGGTTACGCTCTGATTCAATTTCAGAGTGCCCTTGAGCAATAATTTTTTCACGCTCTTCTTGTCCACGAACTGTTTCTTCGTCAACAATTAGCACGGCACGCTTTTTAGCTTGATCAATGATATCAGCCGCTTGAGCTTTTGCATCTTTAAGCTGTTCTGCAGCTTTTTGTTGCGCAAGTTCTAAGTCTTTTTCGGCTCTATCAGAGGCAGCTAAACCATCTTCGATTTTCTTCTGGCGAGCTTCAATTGCACCGTTTAGTGGTGGCCATACGAACTTCATACAAAAAAGTACGAACACCGTAAACGCAATTAATTCACCGATAAGAGTGGCGTTTAAGTTCACAACCGCTCCTCCTTAAATAGTAAGCTGTTCAAAAAATAAAATTAAAGTACGAACAACAATACCATCGCGATACCAACACCAATCATTGCTACAGCATCGATTAGACCAGCAAGGATAAACATTTTAACTTGTAGCGATGGTGCAAGCTCAGGTTGACGCGCACATGCTTCAAGGAATTTACCGCCCATGTTACCAAAACCGATTGCTGTACCGATTGCACCGAAGCCGATAAGTAAAGCTACTGCGATGTACTTAAGACCTAATACTAGTTCCATTTTTTTCTCCAAAGTTTCAATTGTAATTAAAAGTAAAAATTAAAAGTGTATAAATTAGTGATTATCTGAACTTGCCATGCTTAGGTATACGATTGTTAGCATCATGAATACGAATGCTTGCAATACGATTACTAAGATATGGAATACAGCCCAAACAAAGTGCAACGGTAGTTGCATTAAGCCAATCGCACCTATAAGGATGAAGATTAGTTCACCTGCATATAAGTTACCGAACAAACGCAGCGCCAGTGAAAACGGCTTAGAAACCAATGCGATAAGCTCTAGTAATAGATTGAATGGGATTAAAAGAATCTGCATAGCTGTATTGTTTGAACTAAACGGGTGAAGTGTTAGCTCTTTAATAAAACCGCCGATACCTTTAATTTTAATTGAGTAACCAATCATTAATATAAACACACCTAGCGCCAGCGCTGCAGTTAAGTTTATATCTGTTGTTGGTACAATTTTCATGTATACGTCGTGTGAGTCCATGCCAAAGGCTTGCTCACCTACTAAACCAGCAAATGCAGGTAAGAAGTCAACTGGGATTAAATCCATTAAGTTCATTAAGAATATCCAAACGAATATCGTTAATGCTAATGGTGCAATCAGCTTGCTTTTACCATGGAAAGTATCACGTACGTTGTCGCCAACGAACTCAACTATCATTTCAATGAAACACTGAAATTTACCTGGTACGCCCAATGTTGATTTTTTAGCGGCACTACGGAAGATCCATAAAAAGATAAGACCTAGTCCGATTGACCATGCGAGGGTATCTACATGCCATGTCCAAAAACCACTGTCCGTACATGCTTTATTGAAGGCTAGACCGGCGTCGGTCGAGCACATCTTAGCATTGGTTAAGTGGTGCTGGATATGGCTAGATAGAGTAACTTCTTCTGCAGCCATGTTATATCCCAAAAGTTAATGTTTAAAAAAAACGGGTGCAAACAATCCAGTGAATAAAGCCAGTACATAGATACTAAAAAAGGGCAGTAGAACTACCGGAAAATGCTTTAGTACTAGCGCAAACAATATGATTGTCAGCATAAACTTTAGTGCGTTACCGCGTTTTAACGCGTTATACGCTTGTTCTGCACGACTCGCCCCCATAAATCGGAATGCGTAAAGTGCAAAAACACAGTGAGGAAGTATCGCAACTGCACCACCAGCTAACGCTGACAGACTGGCTTCAACTCCCAAACCAATAAAAATAATTACGGCAGCAAATAATGCTACAACACCCTGAAGACAAATTAGTTTAAATGCGGCAAGCCTATACGGACTTGCTAACTTATTATTCACTTTTTGTTAACCTTAATGGCGTTCAAATCGTTAGGGTGTGAAAACTGGCGAAATTATACTGTATCCTGCCAGTTTTGCAACTTGAGTAGAGTGTTTGTAACACAAATTTGCTACAAATGTCTCTTTTTAGACATGTAATAGATCAATGGTGGGTATTGTCGTGATTAATACGATTCAAAATGCCGTCAAGCTCGTCTAAATTAGTATATGAAATAACCAATTTACCTTTGCCTTTTTTGTTGTAGTTTATCTCTACTTTAGCACCTAGGTTTTCAGCTAATTGTTGTTCTAACTGTTTAACATCTGGGTCTTTTTGGTGTTCTTGCTTGGCGGGTGCTGGCTCTAAAATTGCACGCACTAGCTTTTCAGTTTCTCTTACTGTTAGTGCCTTTGCAACGGCAGTTCGTGCTGCGTCAGACTGCGCTTCGCCTTCAAGTGCGAGTAAACAACGCGCATGGCCCATTTCTATGTCACCATGTTCTAACAGAATTTTTACATCACTATTTAAATTATTTAAACGTAATAAGTTTGTTACGGTGGTTCTTGATTTACCAACTGCATCAGCCACTTGCTGATGTGTTAATTCAAACTCATTTAATAAACGATTAAGCGCAACCGCTTCTTCCATTGCATTTAAATCTTCACGCTGAATATTTTCAATCAGTGCTATAGCAACGGCGGCTTCATCGGGTACATCTTTAATAATACATGGAACTGCGTCTAGTTTTGCAATTTGCGCTGCGCGCCAACGACGTTCACCGGCAATAATTTCATAGCTATTGTGGGCAATAGGGCGCACAACAATAGGTTGAATAATTCCTTGTGAGCGAATAGAGCTGGCGAGTTCTTCGAGTGCCTCTTCAGACATGTCTTTACGAGGTTGGTACTTGCCTGAATGCAAAAACTCAATAGGCAATGTTTGTAACGGGTTATCTGTAGCACTAACTGTGCTTTTGACAACCTCTGTTACGTTTTGTGTGTCTTGTTCCTTGCTGGCGCTCGGTGCAGGCTTAGACGAACTTAAAAGTGCATCGAGTCCTCGGCCTAAACCTCGTTTTTTAGCAGACATGTTATTTTTTTACCTCAAAGTTAGGCGACAACGGACGCTGTTTTTTCTTTTCTGCGCAGCATTTCACCGGCAAGTGCCAAATACGCTTTTGCGCCACTTGATGCTCTGTCGTAGTACATAGCAGGTGCACCAAAACTTGGCGCCTCAGCTAGACGAACATTTCGTGGGATCACAGTGCGATACACTTTATCACCAAAATGTTGTTTTAATTGTTCTGAAACGTCGTTTGCTAGGCGGTTACGCGGATCGTACATAGTGCGTAATATGCCTTCAATTTTTAATTCAGGGTTTACTAATTTAGCCAATTGCGTAATGGTATCCATTAATGCTGTTAGGCCTTCCAGTGCATAATATTCACATTGCATTGGTACTAAAATAGAATCTGCAGCGGCCATAGCATTAACAGTTAGCATGTTTAATGAAGGCGGGCAGTCTATAAATATAAACTCGTATTGGTCCTGAATTTTTTCAAGTGCATTACGAAGACGCACTTCACGGGCAAATAATTCCATTAGTTTAACTTCGGCAGCGGTTACGTCTCCGTTTGCTGCAATCATATGGTATTCGCCAGATGTTTCTTTAATGATCACGTCTTCAATGGGCTTATCTTCAATAAGTAGGTCGTAAATAGTGGGCACGTCGCCATATTTATCTACACCACTGCCCATAGTGGCATTACCTTGCGGGTCGAGATCAATTAACAGCACTTTACGCTTCGTTGCGGCCATAGACGCAGCGAGATTAACAGCGGTCGTAGTTTTACCTACACCCCCTTTTTGATTTGCTAATGCGATGACTTTTGCCACAGTGTCTCTGATCCCTAGTCTTTAGAAAGAATAATTAAATGTCGTTGTGCATCTAACTCAGGTACTTCTAATGCAATTTTTTTCTCAAACTTTACGCCAGCGGGTAATGACTCTAATTCTTCGCTAGGGTAAACGCCTTTAAGCGCAATAAAATGGCCAGATTGATCAATTAGGTGTGAACACCAATCAACCATATCTTGTAATGATGCAAATGCACGACTGAGTACGCCATCTAATTTAACACTTGGCTGATATTCTTCAACTCTTGACTGTACCGGGGTAACATTATCAAGCCCAAGTTCATGCTTTACGTGCATTAAAAAGCGTACACGCTTACCTAAGCTGTCGAGTAATACAAATTGAGTATTAGGAAGTGCAATAGCTAATACAATACCAGGAAGCCCAGGGCCTGTACCAACATCAATATAATGATGACCGGGTAAATGAGGTGCAACAACAAGGCTATCCATAATATGCTTTACCATCATTTCTTGAGGTAAACGTACTGAGGTTAAGTTATACGCTTTGTTCCACTTATCCAATAGTTCAACGTAACGAACAAGCTGTTGCTGTTGTTTTTCTGTTAGCGCAATATCAGTTTGCGCTAACAATGTAGTTAATTGTTGTTGTAACACTAGGTGCCCTTACAGTTACGCAGATTTGCGTAATAAGCCTTGCTTCTTCAGATACACTAATAATAACGAAATAGCTGCTGGTGTGATACCAGAAATACGCGAAGCCTGACCAATAGTATCCGGACGAGACTCTTCTAGTTTTGCCACTACCTCGTTTGATAAACCTGATACGGTTTTATAATCAAACTCTTTTGGTAAGATTGTTTCTTCATGGCGAAGCTGTTTATTGATCTCATCTTGCTGACGGGCAATGTAACCTGCGTATTTTGTATGGATCTCAACCTGCTCTAAAGCCGCTTTATTTGTAAATTCAGATCCTAAGCCTTCAATAGCCATTAGATCATCATAACGGATCTCTGGGCGGCGTAGTAATTCTTCTAAACTTGCTTCACGCGTTAATGGAGCTTTTAATAAAGCGTTTACTTGATCAACAACAGTATGATCTTTGTGAATCCAGGTGTCTTTTATACGTTGTTTTTCTTTTTCGATAATTTCCATTTTTTCGTTAAATGCCTGCCAGCGCTCATCGTTAACTAAACCTAGCTCACGGCCTTTTTCAGTTAGACGAATATCGGCATTATCTTCACGCAACAATAAACGGTATTCAGCACGGCTAGTAAACATACGGTAAGGTTCTTTTGTACCAAGCGTTGCTAAGTCGTCAATTAATACACCAACGTATGCTTCGTCACGACGTGGCGTCCACGAATCTTTACCTTGCACTTTAAGTGCCGCATTCATACCAGCAATTAAGCCCTGCGCTCCTGCTTCTTCGTAGCCAGTAGTTCCGTTTATTTGGCCTGCAAAGAATAAGCCTTCAATAAATTTAGTTTCTAGTGATTGTTTTAAATCACGTGGATCAAAGTAATCGTATTCAATAGCATAACCTGGTCGGCAAATATGTGCATTTTCAAAACCGGTGATCGATTGCACTATTTCTAATTGCACATCAAACGGTAGACTTGTCGAAATACCATTAGGGTAAAGCTCGTAAGATGTTAAACCTTCTGGCTCTACAAATATTTGGTGTTTGTCTTTATCTGCAAAGCGAACAATTTTATCTTCAATAGATGGGCAGTAACGTGGACCAATGCCTTCAATAACACCTGAGTACATAGGTGAACGATGCAAGTTTTTGCGTATAACATCATGTGTTTTTTCATTTGTGTAAGTGATGTAACACGGTATTTGTTGCGGGTGGTCACTTTGTTTACCTAAAAATGAAAATACAGGTGTAGGGGTATCGCCTGGTTGCTCTTGCATTTTGCTAAAATCAACCGTACGCGCATCAATACGTGGTGGAGTACCTGTTTTTAAACGATCTACTCTAAAAGGTTGTTCACGTAATCGTTGTGCTAAAGCAATTGATGGTGGATCGCCTGCACGTCCGCCTTTGTAATTTTCTAAACCAATATGTATTTGGCCACCTAAAAATGTACCTACGGTAAGTACTACACTAGGTGCACTAAAACGTAACCCCATTTGAGTTACTACGCCGGTTACTCGATCGTTTTCAACAATAAGATCATCACACGACTGCTGAAATATTTTTAAGTTTTCTTGGTTTTGTAATGTGGTTTGAATAGCCGCTTTATACAAAGCGCGATCAGCTTGTGCACGGGTTGCACGAACCGCAGGTCCCTTTGAAGAATTTAAAGTACGAAATTGGATCCCGCCTTTATCAATAGCTTGTGCCATTGCACCGCCAAGCGCGTCGATTTCTTTTACCAAATGACCTTTGCCTATCCCACCAATTGCTGGGTTACAAGACATTTGACCAAGGGTATCCATATTGTGAGTTAGTAGCAGGGTATTCATCCCCATACGGGCAGCTGCCAATGCGGCTTCAGTGCCTGCATGTCCACCACCTACTACGATAACGTCAAAATTTTCATGAAAAATCATTAATGGGATCCTACTTAAATCAAACCGGTAAACTTCAAAAGGGAGCGTATTCTACCTAGAAATGAGCAGAAGATAAATGATTAAACTGTGCTCAGATCTAAGTAAGTGATCTCTAATAATATAAAGGATCTTTTAAAGAGATCTTTTAATACTATTACTACTACTGATCGGGTTTTCTGTTGATAAGCTTTAGATCTTGTTTAAAAACATTAAATTAGATCAGATCTAAAGGTGTTAATATGATCGGATCATCCCACAAATAAGCACTGATCAAAAAGCCACTTTATGCACAGGGGGCGATTAGTTAGATCTTATCCCATGGATAAGCATGCTTTAAAATGCAGTTTATTCAAACTTTATCCACATTATTAATTAAATTATTAGTAAATTGTGAGTAACTTTTATATGAGATTTTACTTGATCTCTTTATTTTAAACCTGTTTGGGTAACCCAAGTGCCTAACCAAGCGAGGGCTGTGTCTTCAGGGAGTGACTCGTCTAATATATTTAATTCTAAGCGTTCAGCCACTTTTATAGCGCCTTTTTTGCTTAGTAGTGCTTCTATATTGCGCCCTGCTAAGTTATATGTGTCGTAGCTGGTATCACCTAATGCAATAACCGAAAACTTTAAATGCTTTAAATCAGTTGATTGCGCTACTTGTTCTACAAAGCTTAAAAGATTATCGGGATAATCACCTGCGCCATAAGTAGATGTACATATTAACCAGAGCGTATTGTGTTGATCTATTTCATTAAATTTTGGCTGATCATGGAGTTGGGTTGTAATACCTTGGTTATTTAGCTCATCGTTTAATTGCTCCGCAACATACTCGGCCGATCCCATTTGGCTGCCCACAATAATATTTACTGAACTCATGATTAGTTATGATCGCATTAGTTTTAATTGCTGCCTATGATAGCCGAGTACAAACTGCAGTAAAGGGAAGAGTGTGGGTTTGGATAACTATTTTTAGGCTAATTTTTAGATCATTGTTTAAAGTTTTTTTAAGTTGTTGATTTATATAGATGTAAAATAATACCTTCAAATGTAACCTTCTGATCAAACTGTTAATAAGATTGGGGGAAGTTCTGTTTAACTTTATACTCTATTTAGCTAAAAATTTGTAAGTTATTGATTTTAAGCTTTTGTAAGTCCAATTATGATGAATGTTTAATATAGAAGTAATGTTGATCATTGTGTGGATATAAAGGGTGTTGATAACCGATTATTTAGATCGAAAATAATTTTAAATAACGATCAATTAAATATGATCTTATTAAATAAATATCAAAATAGTTTTTATAACGGCCGCTTTTTACTAAAAATAGAGCTAATAACGTGTATTTCAGCTAAAAAATTTTGGATTTTTGTCCAAAAAATGGAAATTGTGGATAACTGATCTGACTAAATTTAAAGTTTTTGTGATATTCGATCATGCATTTACATGTTTGAGCTGGTGGATAGCGCGATCAATACACACATGTGATCGCCTTATTTTTTGATATATAGCCAATTAAGGCTGCAATTTTAGCTAATAAAATATTAAAAACAGTGATTTCAGCTTGTTTTAAGGTTAATTATAGTGGCTTAACTTATTCGTATGTGGGAGATATATCACCTTAAATAGGCGGTTATATCTTGTAAAGTAGGCCATTAATAAGCATTTAAAGATACTAATTTAGAGAAAATAAGAGCCTAAAATAGCACTCAGCTTATCTAAAAAATATCCATATGTTGATATAGAAAGGCTTAATTTAGGCAGTAAAAAAGGGCGTTTTTACGCCCTTAATTTTTAATTATTTAATTGTTAGGTCTTTTATTTACCAATACAGAACGAGCTAAATATTTTTCCAAGTAGATCGTCTGAAGTAAACTCACCGGTTATTTCGTTTAAAAATTGCTGCGTTAGGCGCAGCTCTTCGGCCAAAATTTCACCTGCAACATGCATTTCAAGCTGCGTTTTACCCGTATCTAAATGATAAGCTGCGCTTTCTAAAGCGTCTAAATGACGGCGACGAGCCATAAAGCCACCTTCTGTTGCGCCGTCAAAACCTATACAGGCCTTTAAATGTTCACGAACGAGCTCTATACCTTCAGCGTTTTTAGCACTTAAACTTATGACCGGGTATTGTCGGTTTTCATCTAAACCTACAATATCACCCGATAAATCGGCTTTGTTTCTGATCACTGTAACCCCCATACCTTTTGGTAATTTTGCCATAAATTCTGGCCAAATTTTATGTGGGTCGGTGTCTACAGTATCGGTGCCATCAAGCATAAATAAAACGCGGTCGGCTTGGTTTATTTCATCCCATGCGCGCTCAATACCTATTTGCTCTACGCGGTCAGGGCTTTCACGAAGACCTGCGGTATCGATAATATGCAGTGGCATGCCATCAATATGAATGTGTTCGCGCAGTACGTCGCGGGTGGTACCTGCTATTTCGGTTACTATTGCTGCCTCTCGGCCTGCTAGAGCATTAAGCAAGCTTGATTTACCCGCGTTAGGACGACCTGCAATCACAACACGCATACCTTCGCGCATTATACTTCCCTGTTTAGCTTGGTCAGTTACGGTGTTTAATTGGTTTATAATTGCGTCTAGATCGCCCGATACTTTGCCATCTGACAAAAAGTCTATTTCTTCATCTGGAAAGTCGATTGCTGCTTCTACGTACATACGAAGATGAATTACTTTTTCAACCAGTGTTTCAATGTGTTTAGAAAACTCACCTTGAAGTGATTGTAAGGCGCTTTTAGCTGCTTGTTCACTAGTGGCATTAATTAGGTCACTAATTGCTTCTGCTTGGGTTAAATCAAGCTTGTCGTTCATAAATGCACGCTCTGAAAACTCACCTGGTTTTGCTAAGCGTACACCTTCTATTTTGCTAATTTCTTTAAGTAGCATATCAAGCACAACTGGGCCGCCATGGCCTTGCAACTCAAGTACATCTTCACCAGTAAATGAGTTAGGTCCGGCAAAATAAATGGCAATACCTTGGTCAAGTTGATCGCCATTTAAGTTTTTAAATGGTACATAATCGGCGTATCTCACTTTTGGTATTTTACCAATAACTTGTTCAGCAACGCTTTTGGCAAGGCTGCCAGAAACCCGAATTATACCAACACCACCACGCCCAGGTGCGGTTGCTTGTGCTGCAATTGTGTCTTGATTGATCATGCTATTTAATTTACCAACAATGTGTACGTTATGGCGCTATTGTAACCTATGAAATTACCACTCGCGAATGCTCTGATAAAAAATGGGCAATAAAAAAGGCGACCTAAGTCGCCTTTGTAATAAGTAGGGCTAAGTTAGCCTCTTACTTTTATTCCTTTCTTTTCCATACCGCGATAAATATAAAGCATTTGCGCGATTGAAATAAGGTTAGATACTAACCAGTAAAGTACTAAGCCTGATGGGAACCATAAGAAGAATACAGAGAAGATAACCGGCATAAAGGTCATCATTTTTTGCTGCATTGGATCGGTAACCGTCATAGGTTGAAGCTTTTGAGTTATAAACATACTAGCACCAAATAAAATTGGTAATACGTAGTATGGGTCTTGTGCTGATAAATCAGTTAACCAAAGCATAAACTCAGCATGGCGAAGTTCTGTTGATTCTAAAAATACATAAAACAACGCTAAGAAAATAGGCATTTGTAGCAAAATAGGGAAACAACCACCCATTGGGTTTACTTTCTCTTTTTTGTACATCTCCATAGTAGCTTGACCGAACTTTTGACGGTCATCACCATATTTTTCTTTAAGAGCTGCCATTTTTGGTTGAAGGGCACGCATTTTAGCCATTGACGTGTATTGTGCTTTAGTTAGCGGGTACATCAATGATTTAACAATAATAGTGATAGCAATAATTGCTAAACCCCAGTTACCAAGAATACTGTAAAGCCATTTTAGTAATACAAATAGTGGCTGTGAAATAAACCATAACCAGCCGTAGTCTACAGTTAGGTCTAAGTCAGGGTGAAGCGCTTCTAATACATCAGACTCTTTAGGGCCCATGTAGTAAATAGAAGTAATGGTTTGCTCTGAACCGGCTTGAACATTAACAGGTTCTGCTTTTGTACCAATGATAGCGGCGTTACTGCTTGTAATTAAGCTATAAAGAGTGTTGGTTTGGTCTTGCTTTGGTACCCACGCACTCACAAAGTAATGTTGAATAAACGCAATGTAACCACCTTGCGTGCTTTCATTTAGGTTTTTGTCGGCCATGTCAGAAAAGCTATACTTTTCGTACGGTTCTTCGTCTGTACCGTAAGCTGCACCTAAATAGTTTTGATCAACTAAGCTGCCTTTTTCCTGTACTGTGCGTTTAACCTGTGTGTAAAGCTGCACTTGAATAGGGGCACTGGTTGTATTGTTTACTGTGTATTCTAAGCCAACATCATATTGACCTTTTTTAAATACATACGTTTTGGTAAAGCTAACACCGTTGCTATCAGTAAACTGTAACGGTACGCGTAACTCATCACCTGTTAAGGTATAAGACGTTTGTTCGCTGTGGTAAGTAGGGCGACCGTTTGCAGATGCGTCTGGGCCATTTAAACCAATCAAACCACTTTGTGAAAAGTATTGATTACCCTCAAATTCACCCAGCAGCATGAAAGGTGTTTCTTCGCCTTTCACTTCTTCGTATTGAAGTAAGTCCGATTCAACAATATCACCACCTTTGGTGTCGATTTTAACTTTAAACACGTCTGTTGTTATTTCTATAACAGAACGTTTAGCTAATGTTGTTGAAGCCGGTAAGCCAGAGTCTGACGATGAAGGTATAAAATCATCCGATTCAGTTGAATTTGCTTGTTGCGTTTGTGTTGTGGCACTTGGATCGACTTTTGGCTGGTTATAATCATTATTCCATTCTTGGAACAATAAAAACGACACTAGCATTAGGCCAATGAATAAAAACGTGCGTTGCGATTCCATAACAGCTCTTATTTCTCGTGTTGGTGGTTAATATGGGTTATTTTTTCAGGTACTGGGTCATCACCACCTGAATGTAAAGGATGGCATTTTAATATGCGTTTTAATGCTAACCAACTTCCTTTTATCAATCCATGCAATTTTATTGCTTGAATTGCGTAATGTGAGCAGCTTGGATTAAAACGACAATGCGGACCTAATAGCGGGCTAATCCACTTTTGATAACCGCGGATCAATAACACTAAACATAATGTCGGTAAAGCAACAAGTGGTTTGAGTAACCTCATGATGTTTATGCCCCTAGTTAAATTTAGTGAGATAGATATCATGTATTTAAAGGCTCTATTGGAAATTTTAAATGCATGATTAAAAGGTGAGCTAAAGATACATTAATTAACCCTGTAATTCTATTGCTATTGGGTTTGTTTATTAGATTTAGCTGATTTGTTTGGGCGTTTCTTAAAGGGTGGAGGCTTAGGCGCACCTGGTTTACAGCGTTCGTTGATTTTCCGCCATAACTTGGTCAGTTGCTTGGTTAATTCTTCATTAGACTGCTCGTCAATGCCATTTTTAACCATAAGCACAATATCAATGTTATCGATATTGTGTTGATTTAAACGAAAACTTTCGCGAGCAAGACGTTTAATACGGTTTCGTTGGCATGCCTTTTTTACACGTTTTTTAGCAACAGTAAGTCCTAACCTAGGTTTATCTTGGTCATTGGGTTTAGCTAATAGAGTAAAGTAAGGAGTTGCAGCCCGAGCGGGTTCGTTAAATATACGAGAGTAATGCGAGGGAGTTAACAGACGTAACTCCCTGCCAAAGCTAAAGTCTTCCACTTATAAATTAAGCAGAAAGAACTTTGCGGCCTTTAGCGCGGCGACGTGCTAATACTTTACGGCCATTTACAGTTGCCATGCGAGCACGGAAACCGTGTGCACGTTTGCGTTTTAAAACGCTAGGTTGAAAAGTTCTTTTCATAACAATCTCATCCGATCGGTTAAAGTTAAAACATCCTATGCAGGTCGCGATCCTGGCACAGGTGCCATTGCGAGCGCGAGATATTATAGATGAAACAACCTAAAGTCAATCATAATTACGCGTTAAGCACCGTGTTTATTAAGCAGGCAGTTAGTGATCGTAAAGCGCGATCTAGTAGGATCATCATAAATAAGAAGTTTTCCACAGCCCTTGTATAAAAAGTGAATAAAAGCGGGGGAAAAGTAAATTGGATCGTAAAATTGGTTCGCGATCTTGGTGTTATTTTGTTATGATCTGTTATCAGGCTAACAATTAAAAATTTAATTAAATCAGGTTGTTAGCTTTTTTTCATGTCGTTATACATAATTTTATAAAAATCAGCCTTTTACTTGTGGATAAAGTGCCTTCATAATACTTGGTCTTGGGCCGCTTATTTGGCTATTTAAACGCAATAAATGCATGGTTTTTAACCATTTTTGATGTGCGGGAATAAAAATTATATCTCTGGGAGTTTAACTGTGTATCTGTCGGTTTGGCAAAGTTGTTTATATGTATTGCAAGATGAATTGCCTTCGCAGCAGTTCAGTATGTGGGTAAGACCACTTCAAGCAGAAAGTACCGAAGATACTCTGACTATTTATGCACCTAATCGCTTTGTGCTTGATTGGGTGAGAGAAAAATACCTTAACCGCATTAACGAACTACTCGTGGAGATTTGTGGTGACGAAGCACCGGAACTTCGTTTTGATGTAGGTAGCAAACCACTTTTAAATACACAGGTTGCACCTGCTACAGAAGCACAGCCTGCACCTAGTATTCAAGCATCAGCAAAGCAACAGCCGCGTGAGCAAAAACCGGTTGTTGAACCCGCACCTAAGTCGGGCTATAAATCAAACATTAAAGAAAACTACACCTTTGATAGTTTTGTTGAGGGTAAATCTAACCAATTAGCAAAAGCGGCTGCAACTCAAGTGGCCGATAACCCTGGCTCTGCATTTAACCCTGTATTTATATACGGTGGTACGGGCTTAGGTAAAACGCACTTACTCCATGCTGTAGGTAATGGCATTATGGCAAATAAGCCTGATGCTAAAATTGTGTATATGCATTCAGAGCGTTTTGTACAAGATATGGTTAAAGCACTACAAAATAATGCAATAGAAGAATTTAAACGTTATTACCGTAGTGTTGATGCATTAATGATTGATGACATTCAATTTTTTGCCAATAAAGAACGTTCTCAAGAAGAGTTTTTTCATACTTTTAATGCGTTGCTTGAAGGTAATCAACAAATTATTTTAACTTCTGACCGTTACCCTAAAGAAATTGAAGGGGTAGAAGACAGGCTTAAGTCACGTTTTGGTTGGGGATTAACAATTGCTATTGAGCCACCAGAGCTTGAAACACGTGTCGCTATTTTGATGAAAAAGGCGCAGCAGAGTAAAATAAACTTACCTCATGAAGTGGCTTTTTTCATTGCAAAAAAATTACGTTCAAATGTACGTGAACTTGAAGGCGCACTTAACCGTGTAATTGCAAATGCAAACTTCACTGGACGTCCTATTTCTATCGACTTTGTAAAAGAAGCACTGCGTGACTTATTGGCGCTGCAAGATAAGCTAGTCACAATTGATAATATACAGCGTACAGTGGCTGAATATTATCGAATTCGTGTCTCGGATTTACTTTCTAAACGCCGAAGCCGCTCAATAGCAAGGCCACGTCAGGTTGCTATGGCGCTGTCTAAAGAATTAACCAATCACAGTTTACCTGAGATTGGAGACGCGTTTGGTGGCCGTGACCATACAACGGTTTTACATGCGTGTCGTAAAATAAAATCGTTACGTGATGAAAGTCACGAAATTAAAGAAGATTATCAAAATTTAATAAGAACATTGTCATCTTAGGGCTGACTTTTTTATGCAAATAACAATATCAAGACAACAATTTTTAAAGCCATTGGTTCAAGTATCGGGCGCAATTGAGCGTAAGCATACGTTACCAATTTTATCTAACGTTTTGTTAGTAGTAGAAAACGGACAGCTTTCGATGACAGGGACCGACCTTGAAATTGAATTAGTGTCTGGTGTTTTTGTTGGTGATGATATTGCCGATACAAAATTAACTTTACCTGCTAAAAAGTTACTCGATATTTGTAAAAGCCTACCTGAAGGTTCAGACATTACGTTAAGCTTACAAGACCACCAGTTGTTATTAACGAGTGGTAAAAGTCGTTTTTCACTTACAACGTTATCAGCGGCTGACTTCCCCAATTTAGAAGAGTGGGATGGTGAAGTTGAATTTCAACTAACGCGTTTAGAGCTTCGTAAATTACTTGAAAGCACGCACTTTTCAATGGCAAACCAAGATGTACGTTATTACTTAAACGGTATGTCGTTTGAAGTTGATAATAGCGAAATTAAAACGGTGGCTACCGATGGACACCGCTTGGCGATTGCACAGAAAAAGCTTACTCAATCACTTAATACTCAACGCCAATTAATTATTCCACGTAAAGGTGTGCAAGAAATAATGCGCCTTATGGTTGCCGACGATGAGCTAGTTACTATTCAATTCGGTGCTAACCACATTCGTATTATTGACATTGAGTTTACGTTTACCAGTAAACTAGTTGATGGTCGTTTTCCTGATTACCGTCGTGTACTTCCACGAGGCGGTGATAAAACAATTATTGCCAACCGTGAATGGTTACGAAATGCTTTTCAGCGTGTATCTATTTTATCAAATGAGAAGTTTCGTGGTGTACGCTTAAACTTATCAAATGGTTTATTAAAAATTACTGCCAATAACCCAGAGCAAGAACAAGCTGAAGAGGTTGTTGAAGTAAATTATCAAGGTGATGAGTTAGAAATTGGTTTTAATGTTTCATATGTTTTGGATGTATTAAACACATTAAAAACTGAAGATGTACAGTTTACGTTAGCAGACTCAAACAGCAGTGCACTAATAGAAGGCGCTGGTGATGATGAAGCAATGTATGTTGTTATGCCTATGCGTTTATAAGATCACAAACATATAATGAGCTTAAGTCATTTGAGCCTCAAATATTTTCGTAATATTGAGGCGCTGACGCTAGAACCTGTTAATGGCGTAAACATTATATATGGTGAAAATGGCAGCGGAAAAACCAGCCTTTTAGAAGCTATTTATTACCTTTCTCACGGCAAGTCTTTTAGAACACCAAAGCACAAAAGCATTATTGCACACCAGCAAGAGCAATTTGTAATTCATGGCCGAAAGACGGTACATGATTTATCAATTCCTATTGGTATTAGCAAAACGCGTTTAGGTGAAACAAATTTAAAGATTCAGGGTAAAGCGAGCCGTAAAATATCTGAGCTTGCACAGCTTATGCCTGTTCAAATTATTACGCCTGAGAGCTATTCCTTATTTTTTGGTGGGCCAAAAGAGCGTAGAAAGTTTTTAGACTTAGGTTTGTTCCACGTGGAACATGAGTTTTTTTACTTGTGGCAATCGTTTAATAAAGTATTAAAACAGCGTAATGCTTTACTAAAATCTAAGCCTAAGAATTATTTTGACCAAATTAAGTTTTGGGACAAAGAATTTGTTAGACTGGCTGAAGAAATAAATAAATTAAGATTGGCGTATATAAGTAGGTTTAAACAGCAATTTTTTGATAAAATGTGTTCAGAATTAACGCTTATACGCGATTTAGAAATGACGTTTAATGCAGGCTGGAAAGAGCATGAATCTATTGCAGATGCGTTAGAGCAAAACTTTGAGCGAGATGCTCGCCAAGGATTTACAAGTAAGGGCCCACATAAGGCCGACTTTAGTTTCAGTGTCGCTGGCAACAGTGTAGAGAATACGTTCTCTCGCGGGCAGTTAAAGTTATTATTGTATGCGTTAAAAGTAACGCAAAATAGCTTAATTGAGTCAGAGACCGATAAGCAATCTATATTGCTAATAGATGATTTACCCTCAGAGTTAGGCGAAGATACAAAAGAGAAAGTTGGACAACTATTGTCTCACTGCAGTTCTCAAATATTTATCTCTTCAATTTTATCTGAGAGTATTTCTGCTGTGGTGGAACCCATGCAACGAGAACTAAAAATGTTCCACGTGAAACATGGCAACCTAATAACAAGATAAGTGGGATTAACCATGTCTGAGAATTATGACTCGTCGAGTATTAAAGTACTTAAAGGATTAGACGCAGTAAGAAAGCGTCCTGGGATGTATATAGGGGACACCGATGATGGCACAGGCTTACACCACATGGTGTTTGAGGTCGTTGATAACTCAATAGACGAAGCCCTTGCTGGTCATTGTGATGATATTTTTGTAACGATTCACTTAGATGGCTCTGTATCGGTTAGAGATAATGGCCGTGGTATCCCAGTGTCTATCCATGAAGAAGAAGGCGTTTCGGCTGCCGAAGTAATCATGACGGTACTTCACGCTGGTGGTAAGTTTGATGATAACTCTTATAAAGTATCAGGCGGCTTGCATGGTGTGGGTGTTTCGGTTGTAAACGCACTTTCAGAAAAATTAAAACTAACCGTGCGTCGAGAAGGTAAACTTCATGAGCAGTTTTACACTATGGGTGTGCCAGATGCGCCACTTGCTGTTATTGGAGATTCTGAAACAACGGGTACGGAACTACGTTTTTGGCCAAGTGCAGAAACATTCACTAATTTAGATTTTCATTACGATATTTTAGCAAAACGCCTACGTGAACTGTCGTTCCTTAACTCGGGCGTTAGTATCATTTTAAATGATGAGCGTGAAGAAAATAAAAGCGACCACTTTAAATACGAAGGTGGAATTCAGGCATTTGTTGAATACATTAACCGTAACAAAACACCTATTCATAAAGGCGTTTTCCACTTTACACATGAGCGTGTAGAAGACGGAATTAGCGTTGAAGTATCAATGCAATGGAATGACGCATACCAAGAAAACATTTACTGTTTTACAAATAACATTCCACAACGTGATGGTGGTACTCACTTAGCCGGTTTTAGATCTGCGCTAACACGTACACTTAATAACTTTATGGAAAAAGAGGGCTTTAACAAGAAAGCAAAAACAACCAGTAACGCAACCGGTGACGATGCGCGTGAAGGTTTGACAGCTGTAATTAGTGTTAAAGTTCCTGATCCTAAGTTCTCTTCGCAAACAAAAGACAAGCTAGTATCTAGCGAAGTTAAGTCTGCGGTAGAACAAGCAATGGCTGAGAAGTTCACTGAGTTTTTATTAGAAAACCCAGTAGATGCAAAAATTGTTGTTGGGAAAATTATAGATGCATCACGTGCGCGTGAAGCGGCACGTAAAGCGCGTGAAATGACACGTCGTAAAGGCGCAATGGATCTTGCAGGTTTACCGGGTAAATTAGCCGATTGTCAGGAAAAAGATCCTGCACAATCAGAACTTTATATAGTGGAAGGGGACTCTGCTGGCGGTTCAGCCAAGCAGGGTCGTAACCGTAAGAATCAGGCGATTCTTCCGCTTAAAGGTAAAATTCTAAACGTAGAAAAAGCACGTTTTGATAAAATGCTGTCTTCACAAGAAGTTGCAACACTAATTACTGCATTAGGTTGTGGTATTGGCCGTGACGAATATAACCCTGAAAAACTACGTTATCACCGTATTATCATCATGACCGATGCGGACGTGGATGGTTCTCATATTCGTACTTTATTGCTTACATTCTTCTATCGTCAAATGCCGGAAATTGTAGAGCGCGGATATATATATATTGCTCAACCACCACTTTATAAAGTGAAAAAAGGTAAGCAAGAGCGCTATATTAAAGATGACCCAGCACTTGTTGAGTACTTAACATCGCTTGCACTTAATAATGCAGCTTTATACACAAGTGCAGACGCATCTGCGCTTGAAGGTGAAGCATTAGAAAAAATAGTTCACGATTACCAAAATACAGTTAAAGTAATCGAGCGCTTAAAACGTAAATACCCTAACACGGTAATGGAACGTTTAATCTACCAAAGCGAGTTGACCAAAGAAGACCTTGCAGACGAAGCTAAAGTAATTGCGTGGACAAAAGAGCTTGTTGACGATTTAGTTGACCGTGACGAAGATGCAACTATTTTCAACGCTGCAACTCAGTATGATGCAGAGCGTAACTTGTACTATCCTGTTGTGAATATTCGTCAACATGGTGTAGATAAGTCACACGTACTAAGCTACGACTTCATCACATCGCGTGACTACCAACGTATTGCTGTGACTGGTGTTAACATTGCAAACATCATTACAGAAGGTGCTTATATTCAACGCGGTGAGAAAACAAAACCTGTTGATAACTTTGTGGATGCTTTGGAATGGTTGATCACTGAATCTAAGCGCGGGATCTATATCCAACGCTATAAAGGATTGGGTGAGATGAACCCAGATCAACTTTGGGAAACTACCATGGATCCAGACGCACGCCGTATGTTACAAGTAACCATTGAAGATGCTGTAGGCGCGGATCAGTTATTTGCTACGCTTATGGGCGATCAGGTAGAGCCACGTCGTGACTTTATTGAAACTAACGCACTACGCGTAGTTAACTTAGACGTGTAAAAACATATTTAGATAATAAAAAGGAGCCTAAGGGCTCCTTTTTTATTTTCTACAAATACACAAACTGCTTAAAACCTGAGTGTACACACGGTATACTAAGGATAATTTTCACGCTACTTCTTAGATAGTAAAAAGCCAAATATGCAAAAATACGACGTAAAAACCTTCCAAGGTTTGATCCTGGCTTTACAGGATTATTGGGCACAGCAAGGCTGTGTCATTATTCAACCACTTGATATGGAAGTGGGCGCTGGGACATTTCACCCGCAAACATTTTTGAAATCGATTGGCCCTGAGCCAATGTCTAGCGCATACGTACAACCGTGTCGCCGTCCTACGGATGGCCGCTATGGTGAAAACCCAAACCGCTTACAACATTACTACCAATTTCAGGTAGTCTTAAAGCCATCACCAGATAACATTCAAGAGCTTTACTTAGGCTCACTAGAAGCAATGGGTATTGATACCCTAACTCACGAAGTACGCTTTGTAGAAGATAACTGGGAATCACCAACGCTTGGCGCATGGGGCTTAGGGTGGGAAATTTGGTTAAACGGTATGGAGGTAACGCAATTTACCTACTTCCAACAAGTAGGCGGATTAGAGTGCTCACCAGTAACAGGTGAAATTACTTACGGCCTAGAGCGTTTAGCGATGTATATTCAAGGCGTAGATAGCATTTACGACCTAGTATGGGCAGACGGTCCACTAGGGCGTGTAACTTACGGCGATGTGTTCCACCAAAATGAAGTAGAGCAATCTACTTACAACTTTGAACATGCAAACGTAGAAGACTTGTTTGCGCAGTTTGATAAGTGTGAAGCTGAGAGCCAAAAGTTAATAGAAGCAAATTTACCACTTCCTGCCTACGAGCAAGTGATGAAAGCATCGCATGCATTTAACCTATTAGACGCGCGCCATGCTATATCGGTTACAGAACGTCAGCGTTATATTTTACGTGTTCGTGCGTTATCAAAAGCGTGTGCACAAAGTTATTACGATGCACGCGAAGCGCTTGGTTTCCCGCTGTGTAAGGATAAGTAAGCATGACAGCACAAAATTTATTAGTAGAAATTGGCACTGAAGAGTTACCACCAAAGTCGTTGCGTAAACTTGCCGAGGCATTTGCTGCAAATTTAACTCAAGAGTTAGAATCGCTAGAATTAGCACATCAAGGCGTAAGCTGGTATGCATCGCCTCGTCGTTTAGGTTTACAAGTTAAAGCACTTGAAGCTAAACAACAGGACAAAGAAGTTGAAAAGCGCGGGCCAGCAACTAAAGCAGCATTTGATAGTGAGGGTAACCCTACAAAAGCAGCAATGGGTTGGGCACGCGGTTGTGGTATTGATGTAAGTGAAGCACAAACACTTGAAACGGATAAAGGCGCATGGTTATTGCACATTGCTAAAGTAGCAGGGCAAGAAACTAAAACGCTAATGGCAGATGCTATCGCAAAAGCGTTAAGTAAATTACCAATACCAAAGCCAATGCGCTGGGGTGCGAATAAAACACAATTTATTCGCCCAGTTCATACCGTCACTATTTTATTTGGTAGCGAATTGCTAGAAGGTGAGATCCTTGGTAAGCAAGTGAGTAACCAACTTCAAGGTCACCGTTTTCATCACCCAGAAAAAATTAGCATTAACCATGCTGATGAGGTTTTTGATGTACTTAAATCTGCTTACGTTATTGCTGATTACGAACAACGTAAAGCGCAAATACGTGTACAAATAGAAGAAGCTGCAAGCGCAGTTAACGCTGTTGTCGCAATGGATGAAGATTTACTAGAAGAAGTAACATCACTGGTAGAGTGGCCAGTTACTTTAACGGCAACATTTGAAGAAGCATTTTTAGATGTACCAGCCGAAGCGCTAATTTACACCATGAAGGACGATCAAAAATACTTCCCGTTATTAGATCAAAACGGCAAGCTTTTAAATAAGTTTTTGTTTGTATCTAACATCGAGAGTAAAGACCCAAGCGTGGTAATTTCAGGTAACGAAAAAGTTGTACGCCCACGTTTGGCTGATGCACAGTTCTTCTTTGAGACCGACAAAAAGAAAACATTAGAAAGCCGTTTAGAATCGCTTGATACCGTTTTATTCCAAAAGCAGTTAGGTACGCTTAAAGATAAGTCTGAGCGTATTAGCGAACTTGCAGGGTATATTGCTGAGCAATTAGGCGCAGATAAAGACTTAGCGAAACGTGCAGGCCTATTAAGTAAAACAGACTTAATGACCGAAATGGTAATGGAATTTACCGATGTACAAGGTGTAATGGGAATGCATTACGCTCGCTTTGACGGTGAAGCAGAAGATGTAGCGCTTGCACAAAACGAGCAATACATGCCACGCTTTGCAGGCGACAACTTACCTACAAACCTAATTAGTTGTGCAGTAGCTATTGCTGATAAGTTTGATACGCTGGTGGGTATTTTTGGTATAGGCCAAGCACCAAAAGGTGATAAAGACCCATTTGCACTTCGTCGTGCTGCTATTGGTGCACTGCGTATTATGGTAGAAAAAGAGTTACCTCTTGATATTTTAGACCTAGTAGCAAAAGCACAAACATTGTTTGGCGATAAGCTAACTAATCTAAATGTATCAACCGACGTATTTGAATTTATGCTTGGGCGTTTCCGTGCATGGTATCAAGACGAAGGTATTGAAGTAGACGTTATTCAAGCTGTGCTAGCACGTCGTCCAACTAAACCAGTTGATTTTGACCGTCGTGTTAAAGCCGTAAGCCACTTCCGTACTTTAGACGCAGCAGAAGCCCTTGCAGCCGCAAATAAACGCGTAAGTAATATTCTTGCTAAAAACGACATCACAAGCCAAGGTAATGTTGTTGAGAGCTTATTAAGCGACGACGCTGAAAAAGTATTGGCATCACAAGTGGCAAAATTTGCAACTGAGCTTGCACCACTTTATGCCGATGGAAATTACCAAGAAGCGCTTAGCCAATTGGCAGGCATTCGTGAAAGTGTTGATAACTTTTTTGACAACGTAATGGTTATGGCCGACGATGAAGCTGTTAAGCAAAATCGCCTTGCGCTATTAAGCCAGTTAAGTGGTTTATTTTTGGATATTGCAGATATTTCTGTTTTACAAAAATAACTGCCATTAGCAATTTAAAAAGCCAGCATAACGCTGGCTTTTTAGTTTTAATACCTACCTAGATTAATTAAGTTAATAGGTATAACGAATAGGATAAAAATTGATGATTTCAATAAAAAAAATAATACCACTCGCTATTGCTGGGTTACTCAGTGCATGTTCAAGCCAAATATCAATTAACGATGTATTGCCACAAAAAGAACTCGACCGCACCATGTACCTGCGAGGCGATTTTACTTTATGGGACGCAGAGCCACAGTATCAATTTAACATAGTGGGCCCAGCACTGTATCAAGCTCAGGTAAAATTTAGCACGCCAGGTAAAGTGTACGAATTCAAAATTGCTGATGCCGATTTTAGTGAAGGCTTTAACTGTGGTTACAGCGACTCATTCCCACAAGGTCAAAGTTTAACACTTGGGCAAGCAGCAACGGCAGACTGTAATACTATTTATAATTACTTTAGTTACACGCCTGCGATAAAAGGCACATACATAGTAAGCATTGATTTTAGTGACTATGATGAGCCAAAAGTGACAATAACAAAGAAGTAAGAGCTGCAAGCTATAAGCCGTCAGCTTTTAGTTGCTCGAGTAAACTTATAGATTTGCGACAAGGACGTTAATATGAAATTGAACCGTTGGAATAAGGGGTAGCGCATTGAATAATTATATAGAGTATTGCTACCTAGAAAATGATAAGCCTAGGTTTGAACGAAGTAAGTTAACTGAATTAGACTCAAATGAGTGCTTAAAAAAATATAGAGTATTCTCAAGAAAACTTGAGATAGAAAATTTATTTGATGTTTTGATAGAGGAAGTTAAAACATTCAAATCATTGCTTACTATGGCTCAGCTCTCACAAGAGTTTTCACGTTTCTCTGAGGTACATGCTTATATAGAAAATCAAAAAAGCCGTACTAAATTAAATATATCCTATTTGAGTATTTTGAATACTGGAAAATTAGTTTTAGATCGACTGTATATTAAACGTGATAAGTTTTCGATAATTAATGATATTGATCAATCTTTGTTACCTGAACTATTAATAGAAAGAGAGAAGGTCTTTAAAGATAATCAATATTATGTTCTATGCTGCAACTTGAGAAATTTATGCCAACATAAAATGTTACCCGTAAATAGGTTAACTTTAAAATATCCATCTAAAAGTAAACATGGAAACGGTGTAACAACAAAATTTCAGATTCCACTCGTATTATCGGCAATGGAAGAGAAAGAAAAGATAAAGTTGTTAAAGGGGTTAAACTCTGCATTTAAAGATGAGCTGTTAAGGTTTGATCTAGTTGACCTCAACAAAGCGATAGATGGTTATTTTGAGGGGATTTTTGATTTAATGATTAAACTACGTACTTTGGTGAATAAATCAGTAAATGAGGCTGAAGATTATTTTAGTAAGTTACTTGATCAAAATATAGACTTAAACATGAATCGACTCTTGGGGCCACCAGCATTAGTAGTTAACAATAAAAAGAAATTTCACTTGGATTTTGAGTGGTTCCGAGTGGCTCATTATTTAGAAGAAAAAAATAATTCTCACTTCAAAAGCAATAATTTAATAAGAACACAGTATTTGAGCGATGAGCCTTAAAGCCCTTTCTTCACCACATACCTATACGGTGCTTCATCGGCATCTTTAGCCACCAGCGTGTGATCCATAAATACACAAAAACTTGGAATATCACGGGTGGTTGAGGGGTCATCAGCAGTTATAAGCAGGGTTTCACCGTCGTTCATTTTACGAATAGCAGCACGTACCATCATTACTGGCTCGGGGCAGCGAAGGCCAATGGCATCTAATTGGTGATCGGGATTATCAAAATTCATAGTACGTATGCCTGTAAATAGTTTTCAAATCTGTGACTTTACGAGTAGTCAGATTTTTTGTTGCGTCAAAGTTTAGCGTAATTTTAAGTATATATTAACTATTTTACTTAGATCTGGATCAGTTTAAACTTCAGTTTATTTATATCAACGCCAAATTATAAACCCGATCACAACAACACAAATCTAAATTGCGTTAGTATAGCGCCTTAAAATTTGGCAAATAAAAAAGGCGAACTAACTTTCGTCAGTGCGCCTTTTTACTCACCAAGATGGTTTACGTGTTAAGAGTATTAGTCTTGAACACGCTCAAATACAGTTGCGATACCTTGGCCTAAACCAATACACATTGTCGCTAAACCGTACTTAGCATTTTTGTCTTCCATTAAGTGAATTAGCGAGGTGCTAATACGCGAACCAGAACAACCCAGAGGGTGACCCAGTGCGATAGCGCCGCCATTCAAGTTAACTTTTTCGTCAACCACATCAGCTAAACCTAAGTCTTTAAGTACTGGTAGTGATTGCGCAGCAAAGGCTTCATTAAGCTCAGCTACGTCGATGTCATCAATAGTGATACCAGCTTGGGCAAGTGCTTTTTTACTTGCTGGTACTGGGCCGTAACCCATGATTGATGGATCGCAACCGGCAACCGCCATTGCTTTAATGCGCGCACGAATTGGTAAACCTAGCTCTTTTGCTTTTTCTTCGCTCATTACTAACATGGCTGATGCGCCGTCAGAAAGTGCTGAAGACGTACCCGCTGTAACAGAACCCGAAGCTGGGTTAAATACTGGGCGAAGCTGAGATAAACCTTCAACTGTTGTTTCAGGACGAATTACTTCGTCATCTTCAACTAAAATTAAAGAACCATCTGCTGCGTGACCTTCCATTGCTAAAATTTCGCGGCGGAAACGGCCTTCAACTGTTGCAGCATGTGCACGTTGATGTGAACGATAAGCAAATTCATCTTGCTGCTGACGGCTGATACCGTGAATAGTAGCAAGGTATTCTGCTGTTAAACCCATAGAGCCAGATGCTTGTGCAATTGAAGTTGCTAAGCCTGGGTGAAAGTCGTTACCGTGAGTCATAGGAACGTGGCCCATGTGCTCAACACCACCAATTAGGTAAGTGTCGCCAGCGCCCGTCATAATGGCGCGTGCTGCGTCGTGCAATGCTTGCATTGACGAACCACATAAGCGGTTAACTGTGGTTGCTGGTACTGAGTGTGGAATACCCGCAAGTAGTGATGCGTTACGTGCAACGTTAAAGCCTTGCTCTAATGTTTGCTGTACACAACCCCAATAAATGTCGTCGATTGATGCTGGATCAACCGCTGGGTTGCGTTCTAGTAAGCCTTTCATTAAATGAGCGCTTAAGTCTTCCGCACGCTTGTTTTTAAATACGCCGCCTTTTGAGCGACCCATTGGTGTGCGGATACAATCTACAATTACTGGATTATTCATGATATTAACCTTCCACCTTATAGAAAACACGGCCTTCTTCAGCCCATTTGCGAGTTTGCTCTGATACTTGGTAAATCGCACCTAGGTGAGCGTATTTGTCTGCTGCTGCAACAAAGTTAGCTAAACCAGTTTGATCTAAGTAACGGAACGCGCCGCCTCTAAATGGAGGGAAACCAACGCCGTAAACAAGTGCCATATCAGCTTCTTGTGGAGAAGCAACAATGCCTTCTTGTAAACAAAGAAGTACTTCGTTGATCATTGGAATCATACAACGGTCAATGATTTCTTGCTTATCGAATTCTTTCGGTGCATCAGTAATTGGCGCTAGTAGCTCAACGGCTGTTGCATCGCTTGATTTTTTAAGACGACCACGACGGTCTGTTTCGTACTTGTAAAAACCTGCTTTGTTCTTTTGACCAAAACGTTTTTCGTTAGCAAAAACAGTTACCGGATCTTTTTCTGCACGTGCCATACGCTCAGGGAAACCGTCAGCCATTACGCCAGTACAATGATAAGCCGTATCAATACCTACAACATCAAGTAGGTAAGCCGGACCCATAGGCCAGCCAAATACGTTTTCCATTACTTTATCTACTTTTGCAAAGTTAGCGCCTTCAACAACTAATTTGCTAAAGCCTGCAAAGTAAGGGAATAAAACACGGTTTACAAAAAAGCCTGGGCAATCGTTTACAACAATAGGAGACTTGCCAAGTTTAAGGGCGTAATCAACGACTGCGTTAATTGTTTTGTCTGACGTTTTTGCACCACGGATAATTTCTACTAATGGCATTTTTGGCACTGGGTTGAAAAAGTGCATACCACAGAAGTTTTCTGGTTTATCAAGTGCTTCAGCAAGTAGGTCAATACAGATAGTCGACGTATTTGATGTAAGTACAGTGCCTTCTGGCATGTTCTTTTCAAGGTCTGCTAATACTGCTTGCTTAATTTTAGGGTTTTCTACAACGGCTTCAACAATAATGTTAGCGTCTTGTAGGTCTGCATCGTTAAGCGTTGGCTTAATTTTGCTTAGTGTTGCCAACATTTTTTCCATTGGCATGTGGCCACGCTTAACTTTTGCACCTAATAATTTAGACGCTTCACCCATACCTAAATCAAGCGCATCTTGTTGGATGTCTTTCATTATGATTGGTGTGCCTTTATAAGCAGACTGATATGCAATACCGCCGCCCATAATACCCGCGCCTAATACTGCAGCTTGTTTAATTTCTACATCGCTGTGCTTAGCAAGTTTGCGTGCTTTACCTTTGATGAACTGGTCATTTAAGAAAATGCCCGTTTGCGCTGCAGCTTCGTTGGTACGCGCAAGTTTTGCAAAGTTAGCATTTTCGATTGCCATTGCTTCATCGCGAGTACAGTTTGCCGCTGCTTTAATAGTACGCACTGCCATAACCGGAGCAGGATAGTGGCCTTTGGTTTTACCCATTACCATACCTTCTGCCATAGCAAAGCTCATACCTTGCTCAACACGGTTTAATTTAAGTGGCTGTAGTTTTGCGTTGCGTTTTGCTTGCCAATCTAGCTTGCCTGCAATCGCTAACTCAAGTGTTGCTACACTTGACTCTAAAAGTTTGTCAGCACTAACTACTGCGTCAAACGCACCTACTTTAAGGGCGTCAGCTGCGCGGTTTTCAGCGCCAGAAGTGATCCACATCATGGCGTTATCTGCGCCAATGATACGTGGTAAGCGCACTGTGCCACCAAAACCAGGCATTATGCCAAGTTTAACTTCTGGTAGGCCCATTTTAGCGCTTTCGCTTGCAACACGATAATCGGTAGCAAGTGCCCACTCACATCCGCCGCCAAGTGCTAAGCCGTTTACAACGCTTAGAGTTGGGAATGGAAGATCTTCAATTGCATCAAAAACGTCAGTTGCGTTTTTGATCCACACGACTAAATCTTCTTCAGGTTTAGTAAATGTAGGTAAAAATTCGAAGATGTCGGCGCCAATAATAAAGTGGTCTTTATCACTGGTAAAAACCATGCCTTTGATATCAGAATTAGCAGCTAATTCTTTTAATGCTGCTGCACAATCTGAAAGAGTTTTTTGAGATAATGTGTTTACAGAACCTGCAACACAAAACTTAAACTCGGCGATGTTTTCCTTTAGGAAGCTAACTTCAAAGGAATCGCTTTTATATAACATTTTATTCTCCCTAGTTGACGAACTAAGACTGGTACGATGAGTTTGCATTTCAATCAGTGTGCTTGCTTTGAGTAGAAAATGCAACGAAAAATTTAACTCGGTTACAAACGACTGGTTAAAATATAGCTGGTTTGGTGCTAAGGTGGTGAAAAAGCTTTTATTCACTACTTTAATTTTTTATTAAAGGACATTATGAAAAAACAATTATTTAGTTTTGCGGCAGCTGCTTTTATTTTTCCTCTTTATTCTGCCGAGGCTAGCATCGATAACGACGCATTTTTAGATGCTGAAAAAAAAGTACGCAACGCAAGTTACCGCGAGTTTAAAAACGTAGTTAATAACCTAAACCACCCACTAAAACCGTATGTAGAAAAAACATACTGGCAACGAAACCCGAGCATAAAATATCAAGCAGAAATAGAAGATTACTTAAATATATATCAGCATACGCCACTTGAATGGCCCGTTCGTAAAGTATGGCTGGAGTATCTTGAAAAAAATAATAGAAAAGCGGCGTATATTCGTAATTACCGCGACACGAGCAACGCTGAATACACCTGTACATATTTGGGGTATCAATTAGATTTAGGCGCCCCAGAAAAAGCCATTTTAAATCAGGTGACTGATTTATGGACGGTGGGAAAGTCACAACCTAAGGAGTGCGATTCGTTATTCTCGTACTGGCGCAAAAAAGGCTATATGAATGCCGATACTGTATGGCAACGAATTACACTTGCCGCGCAAGGCGGAACGCAAAGCCTACTACCTTATTTAAAAACACTTTTACCAAAAAATGAGCGTTACCTTGCTGACTTATATTTAAAAGTTCGCCGCGACCCAAGCGCTGCGGCGGGGTTATATCGCTATAAAAATAAATCGCCTAAAGAGGGTGAAATTGCACTTTATGGTGTTAAGCGTCTAATTTGGCGCGACAAAGAACTAGCGCTGCGCGCATGGGAAAAAATAGAGCGTATGTTTAACTACAGCGATAAAGAAAAGGCAGATTTATACTACACCTTTGCTTTATCACTTGCTTCTAGTGGGCATAAGCAAGCCAGTTTTTGGTTAAACAAAGTGCCAAAAGAGCGCCAAGACAACAAATTAATGCAATGGCAGCTTGGTAACATGCTAAAAACCCAAGATTGGGCAGGTATTGCTGCGTTTTTTACAGGCAAAGAAAATCTTAGTTTAGGTCAGCAATATTGGCTTGCGTATAGTTATGCAGAACGCGGTGACGATCAAACAGCTAAAAAAATGTGGCAAAGTATTGCGACTAACCGAGACTACTACGGTTTTTTAGCCGCTGCGCGTTTAGGCTTGCCGGTTGATCTAAATAATCAACCAAAAGTGGTGAGTGAGCAATTAATCGCAAAGGTGAGTAATGCCCCTGGTTTTAAACGTTCAAAAGCATTATATGAGTTAGAGCGTGTTACTTCAGCGAGACGTGAATGGAATTACTTAACAAACACCTCAAATGAAGAAGAAAAGCTTGCAGCCTCTGTTTTATCTACCAATTTGGGGTGGCACGACAGCACGATATTCACACTCGCAAAAATAAAAGCCTGGGATAATGTTGAACAACGTTTTCCATTTGCTTTTCAAGACATATTTGAGCGCTACAGCAAGCGTAATAAAATAGATGTAGCTTGGAGTATTGCTATTGCAAGGCGTGAAAGCTCATTTGCTCCTGACGCGCGATCAAGTGCTAATGCACGAGGTTTAATGCAATTGCTGCCAAGTACCGCTAAGTATGTAAATAAAGGCAGTGTGTCTAATAGTCGGTTATATCAACCTAAAACAAATATTAGGTTAGGTACCAGTTATTTACGTTACTTGAAAAAGAAAAACCATGGTAACGAGATACTTGCTACAGCATCTTATAACGCAGGCTACCATCGTATAAAACGTTGGGTGCCTGATGATGCAATGCCAGCAGAGTTATGGATAGAACTTATTCCGTATAGAGAAACACGCGATTATGTCAAAAATGTATTTGCTTACAGGCAGGTATATCATACTCGTATGGGCCGAGAGGGTAATTTACTGGCTCCCATACTGGAAATGAAAATAGGCGGTTAGTAAACATAAGTTTAAATAAGGGGGATTGTGCTCACAGTGGGCCATCCCCCTTTTTTGAGCGTAATAGCTATAAGTGGTAGACTCAAAGCAAGTTAAATTTAACAGATGGATTAACAATGGATAAATTAGCCGTTTTATACGCCGAACATATTGCAACACTGCAGCAGCGTACTCGTACAATTTGCGAAAGCGAAGGGTTAGAAGGATTAGTTATTCACTCTGGCCAAGCAAAGCGCCAATTTTTAGACGACATGTATTACCCGTTTAAAGTTAATCCTCACTTTAAAGCTTGGTTACCTGTTATTGATAATCCACATTGCTGGATTGTTGTTAATGGTAGCGACAAACCTAAGCTTATTTTTTATCGTCCTGTTGATTTTTGGCATAAAGTACCTGACGAACCACGTGATTTTTGGGCTGAGTATTTTGATATAGAACTATTGTTACAACCCGATCAGGTTGAAAAGCTACTTCCTTATGACAAAGCAAAGTACGCTTACATGGGCGAATACATAGAAGTAGCTCAAGCACTTGGCTTTAGCATAATGAACCCAGAGCCGGTGCTTAACTATTTACATTTTAATAGAGCATACAAAACGCAGTATGAACTTGAGTGTTTACGTAATGCTAACCGTATAGCGGTTGATGGCCATAAAGCTGCACGCGACACTTTTTTTAATGGTGGTAGTGAGTTTGATATTCAACAAGCGTACCTTATGGCTACACGCCAAAGCGAAAACGAAATGCCGTATGGCAATATAGTGGCGCTTAACGAAAACTGCGCTATTTTGCATTACACTCATTTTGAGCCAAACGCACCGCAAACGCATAACTCATTTTTAATTGATGCTGGCGCAAACTTTAACGGCTACGCCGCAGATATAACGCGTACTTATGACTTCAAAAAGCAGGGTGAATTTGCTGAGCTAGTTAATACAATGACGACGACGCAAATCGAATTAGGCAAAGGATTAAAGCCAGGTATGCTTTACGGCGACTTACATGTTGAGTGTCATAACCGCATAGCGCAAATTCTTAGCGACTTTAATATAGTTAACTTACCGGCTGCAGATATTGTAGAGCGTAAAATCACCTCTACTTTCTTTCCGCATGGTTTAGGGCATCACCTTGGTTTACAAGTACACGACGTGGGCGGCTTTATGAGTGACGACAAAGGTACTCATCAAGCATCTCCAGAAGGGCACCCATTTTTACGTTGTACACGTATGATAGAGAAAAATCAGGTGTTTACTATTGAACCTGGTTTGTACTTTATTGATTCGTTGTTAGGTGATTTAGCGCAAACCGACAACAAGCAATACATCAACTGGGATAAGGTTGAAGCGTTTAAACCTTATGGCGGTATTCGTATTGAAGATAACATTATTGTGCACGATGATAGTTTAGAAAATATGACGCGCGACTTACACTTAGATTAAGTGATAAGTTAGCAAGAGAAGGGGCCTAATGGCCCCCTTTTTTTGGTTAAGTAAAATATGTCAGAATATAAATACCCAGCCGACGCTGTGTTTCACCAAGAAGAAATTAAAAAAAGCACGTTTATTGTGCATATTGCACATACTCCCGATTTAGCCGCAGCTAAAGCTTTTATTAAAAGTATTGAAGATAAATACAGCGATGCTCGGCATAATTGTTGGGCCCATGTGGCAGGTAACCCCGGTGGCAGCCACGTGTATGGTTTTTCAGATGATGGTGAGCCAAATGGTACGGCCGGTAAACCAATGTTAAATGTGCTGGTTGGATCGGGACTTGGTGAAGTTACTGCCGTGGTAACCCGGTATTTTGGAGGAATTAAACTTGGAACTGGCGGGTTAGTGCGAGCTTATGGCGGGTCGTTAAATAATGCATTAGCCAAATTAGACACCGTACTTAAAGTTCCAAGTGTTGAGCTAATTGGCAGTAGTGAATACAGTATGCAAGGCGCAATTGAGCAGCTACTTAAAACGCACTACCAAGTGCTCAACATTGAAAAGCAATTTACTGCTAATATTGATTGGGTGATCACCATTGATAGCCGCCAAGCACAGCAAGCAATTAAAGATATTTTTGATTTAAGTCACGGCGCAGTTGAGTTAACTATTAAAGAGTAATAACCTACACAAGTTGCATATAATGCATATAATGCATATTCATTCTATTTAACCAGGCTAACGCAATTGAGCCTGAATTTACTAATAATAAAAGCGATTAGCTAAATGCAATTTCGTACCATCATAAAAATTCTTGGGCAACTTGTTGCGCTGTTTAGTATTACCATGGTGCCACCTGCTGTGGTGTCTTTAATTTATAAAGATGGTGGTGGTGTTCCTTTTGTTTTAGCGTTTATTTTCAGTATTATTATTGGCTTAATAGCGTATTACCCAAACCGACATGAAAACGGGGATTTGAAAGCCCGCGAAGGCTTTTTAATTGTGGTTTTGTTTTGGTTGGTACTGGGGGCGTTCGCATCCTTGCCTCTTATCTTTTTACAAGAACCTAATTTATCCCTTGCTGATGCGGTGTTTGAAGCCTTTTCGGGTTTAACAACCACAGGTGCTACGGTGCTGACGGGGATTGAATATTTACCTAAGTCAGTGCTGTTTTATCGCCAGCAATTACAGTGGTTTGGCGGTATGGGGATCATTGTATTAGCTGTTGCAATACTGCCCATGCTAGGTGTTGGTGGAATGCAGCTGTACCGTGCTGAAATCCCCGGCCCAGTAAAAGACTCAAAAATGACCCCTCGCATAGCCGATACCGCAAAGCATCTTTGGTATATTTATGTGTCGTTAACCATTGCCTGTATGTTGGCGTATTGGGCGGCAGGAATGGACTGGTTTGATGCCATTTGTCATGCGTTTTCTACCGTCGCCATTGGTGGGTTTTCGACTTATGATGCTTCTATGGGCCATTTCGACAGCCCGGTTATTAACTTTATTTGTGTATTCTTTTTAATCATTGCCGCTATTAACTTCTCCTTGCACTACGCTGCGGTGGCAAGCCGGAACGTGCAGGTCTACATTCGCGATCCCGAGTTTAAAGTATTTTTATGCATTCAATTGGCGCTGGTGGTTATTTGTTTTACTGTGTTGTCGTCGAACGAGATATACGCCAATGGTGATGAAACCCTTGACCAAGCACTATTTCAAGCGGTATCAATGAGTACAACGGCGGGTTTTGCTACCGATAACTTTTCAACATGGCCGCTGTTTTTACCTATTTTATTAATATTTTCGAGCTTTATTGGTGGTTGTGCAGGGTCTACCGGGGGCGGTATGAAAGTGGTGCGCGTGTTTTTACTTTACCTGCAAGGCGTACGTGAGCTAAACCGCCTAGTGCACCCTCGTGCTATTTATTCAATCAAACTTGGCCGTAAAGCATTGCCCGATAAGGTTGTAGAAGCTGTGTGGGGGTTCTTCTCTGCCTATGCTTTAGTATTTATTATTATTATGCTGGCGCTTATGGGTACGGGAATGGATAATATTACGGCGTTTTCGGCCACGGCAGCGTGTTTAAATAACTTAGGTCCAGGGTTGGGTGATGTTGCCTCGCATTATGGTGCAATAACCGACGGCGCTAAATGGTTGCTGACTATTGCAATGGTATTTGGCCGACTAGAAATTTTTACTTTGCTTGTGTTATTTACGCCTACGTTTTGGCGCGGATAAAACACAACGTTTTACTACTATGTTTATGGAATGGATATGCCAGCAACACATGCAGATAAATTAAATAATATACCGGTTGGCAGTTTAGTTGACTTAGAAATATTAACACCCACTAGCAGTAAGCGCGTGAAAACAGAAATGGTAGGCTTGCTTGATGAAAAGTTTATTATTTTAAACTTTCCTACAGCCAAACGTTTACCGGGTGGAAATGATTACTTACGAGATGGCGTCACCGTAGTTGTAAGAGCATTAATAGAGGGTGACGATGGACAAATAATTGCGTTTAGACAGCAAATTAAATCTATTGCATCACACCCCGTTAGGCTGATTTTTATAAACTACCCCAAGCAAGTTCAGCTATTTAGTTTACGTTCGCAAACCCGTATTCCAACTCTATTACCTGCAAAACTTAAACTCAGCGATGACAAGGTACTCGATGGTGTTATAAAAGATATTTCGCTAACGGGGGCTATGTTTGATGTAAAAACTGACGCAGATCTAGAAAGCATCAAAGACTCACAATGCACTGTGGTATTAGGTAGTAATAGCAAAGGCTTTGAAGGCGAAGTGTGCAGCGTGAAAGATCATAATGCAGGCGTGCGTTGCGGTATTAAGTTATTAGCCAGTAAAGAAGAGATGAAAGCTTTTATGAAAGAGCACTTTATTGACCCCGCTATGATAGAACTCGATGCCGATTAGGTTTTAATGTCGCTATTTTGCAACAAAATAGCGACTTTTTACTTTATGAACGAAAATAAATTACCAACCTCTAAATTATTATTTTTTATTAAATAAAAACAGAGGTATAGCATTCAAATTTTTTATATTTTATTTTATTTTTACACCTTGTTCAGTTTAAAACTTCCTGCTCAATACCTAATTACACCTTGATCATTTAAATAACTTCGCTTTGTGGTTTTTTACATTAAACCTAAATATCTGATTTTTAATAACTTATAGTTTTTAATTAAACCAGCGTTGCTAAATAGCTACAAAAATAATGCTTAGATTTGCACTTTTTTCAGTATTTAACACGTAAGGCACTGAAAAATATAAACTAATAAATATTGGCATTTAAGTTGTAATAGTCTGGTTGTACTAATCGAAAAACGTGATTAACAGTAAGTACCAATCACTCACATACAACTTGAAGGATACATACTATGAAACGCATTAATAAAACATTAGCACTTATCGCACTCGCTTCTTCGTCAGCCGCTTTTGCAGGCTCTGACTTTAATACACTCGATGTAGACGGTAATGGTGCAATTAGCCAAGCCGAAGCATCAGTTGATGCAAAATTAATGAGCATGTTCTCAGAGCTCGATACAGACCAAAATGGTGAGTTATCAAAAGAAGAGTTTTCAAAAGCCTAAATTCAGTAAATGGAGTCCTGAGTTGCCAAAGACAACCTAAGTAGGCAAGGGAGCTTACGAAAAAGGATAACAAGGAAGTGAAACCATTTTAAAAGGTAATAAGCCCATTTTTTTGATAGAACATTAAGCATGAAGGATTAAGTTATGAAACATTTAAATAAAGCACTAGCACTTATTGCATTAGCGTCTTCTTCAGCTGCGTTTGCAGCATCAGATTTTGACAGTTTAGATACCGACAGCAGCGGAGCAATTAGCCCAAGTGAGGCGGCAATAGACACCGATTTAATGGCTGAGTTTACAGAGCTAGATACAGATGGTAACGGTGAGCTTTCTAAAGATGAGTTTGCAAAATTTTAAAGTTAACCGGTATTGGTTTAGCTATTTTTCACAGACAGGGATCTTAGAAAAGGATTTCTCATTTTACTAGGAACATCACTATGAAAACATTAAATACAACACTTGCGGTTTTAGTTTTAGCATCTTCTTCAGCAGCTTATGCAGCGGTAGACTTTGCATCGTTTGATAGCAACAGTGACGGTGTTATCAGCATGGAAGAAGCTCAAGTAAACTCACAACTAGTGAAAATTTTTAAAGATTTAGACACAGATGGAAATGGTGAGCTTTCTAAAGAAGAATTTGCCAAAGTACAGTAGCATTGATAAGCCCCAATCATACTCCACTAAAGCCGCCATGTTCAGCGGCTTTTTTGTGTTTGATGCGTTATAAAAATATAGCACTTACTTGGAAGAGCTTTTCTACTACGTTGATATGCTTTTTATCAATTAAAAACATAATCACGTGATCGCCCGACATAATAATGGTGTCGTCGTGGGCAATGAGTACATCGTCGTTACGCACAATGGCCCCAATAGTTGTTCCGGCTGGTAGCTTTATATCGGCAATTGCGCGGCCAACTACTTTGGAGGTATTTTCATCGCCATGAGCAACTGCTTCAATAGCCTCTGCAGCCCCTTTACGCAATGAATACACGTTAACAATATCACCTCGACGTACATGGGTTAACAATGCAGAAATTGTTGCCTGTTGCGGCGATATGGCAATGTCTATTTCGCCACCTTGTACTAGGTCTACATACGCACCACGTTGAATAAGCACCATGGTTTTTTGCGCGCCCATGCGTTTGGCAAGCATGGCCGACATAATATTGGCTTCATCGTCGTTGGTAACGGCAATAAACACATCCACTTGTTCGATATGTTCTTCAGAAAGAAGTTCTTGATCGGAGGCGTCGCCACAAAATACTACCGTGTTGTCGAGCATTTCTGAAAGCTGTTCAGCACGTTCTTTACTGCGCTCTATTAGCTTAACGGTGTGATTTTTTTCAAGAGAGCGAGCAAGGCCTGCACCAATGTTACCGCCACCAGCAATCATTATTTTTTTGTATGAACGCTCAAGCTTCTGCAGTTCGTTCATTACGGCGCGTATATGTTTGGTTGCCGCAATGAAGAATACTTCATCGTCGGCTTCAATAACGGTTGTACCGAGCGGTTTAATGGCTTTGCCTTGACGGTAAATAGCTGCAACGCGAGTTTCTACATTGGGTATATGCTCTTTTAATGCAGATAAGGCATAGCCCACTAATAAACCACCGTAATAGGCTTTTACTGCAACTAGCGAGAGCATACCATCGGCAAACTGCAATACTTGCAATGCGCCAGGGTAGTCAATTAAGCGGCGTATATACTTAGTAACTAACGCTTCTGGGGCAATGTAATGGTCGATTGGTAAATCATCGTTTTGGAAAAGTTTTTCACGGTATTTTAAATACTGCTCAGAGCGAATTCGGGCAATTTTAGTGGGTGTATTAAAAATACTATACGCCACTTGGCACGCCACCATGTTTACTTCATCTGAGCTGGTTACCGCAATAATCATATCGGCATCGTCTGCGCCGGCGCGGCGCAAAACATCAGGGTGAGCACTGTGGCCCATTACACCTTGAAGGTCGTATTTATCTTGCAGTTCGCGTATACGATTACCGTCAATGTCTACTACGGTAATTTCGTTTTGTTCGCCTACTAAGTTTTCAGCTAGCGTGGCGCCAACCTGTCCAGCACCGAGTATGATTATTTTCATTATTTACCAGTGTATTAAGTAGTAATAAAAAGCCATTTTTAAATTTAAAAATGGCTTGTTGTACGCGTTATTAAGCCCTGTTTAACTAGGCTTTTTTAACCATTTTAGCGTAATAAAAACCATCACTTTCACCCGGAAGTAGCTGCAAACCCGGTGTGGTGAGGGTGTCTTTATCATGAAGTGGAATATGCTCTACGTCATCGTTATTAGCTAAAAATTTAGCAACTTGTTGTTGGTTTTCTTTTGGAAGAACCGAACATGTTGCATATACCAATGTACCACCAGGCTTGAGTAGAGGCCAAATGCTATTGAGTATATCGCCTTGTAGTGCGGCTAAGTCTTCAATGTCGGATGCACGGCGTAGCCATTTTATATCAGGGTGGCGACGAATAACGCCGGTTGCTGAACAAGGCACGTCTAATAAAATACGGTCGAACTGTTCATCGTCCCACCATGTGTGCGGTTGCGATGCATCACCACATTGTAGGTCGGCACCTAAACCTATACGGGTTAAGTTTTGCTTTACGCGTTCAAGGCGAGTGGCATCGCTATCAAGTGCAAGTACGTCGGCGTCGGCAAGCTCTAATATATGGCATGTTTTACCGCCGGGTGCTGCACAGGCATCTAAAATAACGTCATCATCTTTTGGCTCTAAAAAGCGAGCAGCTAATTGCGCTGCTGCATCTTGCACTGAACAAGCACCCGTATCAAACTCAGGAAGTGAAAAAACATCACGCGGCTTGGCTAGTTTAATCCCGTCTATAAAGTTTGGGTTTAATGTATGTTCTATATCGTTAGCCGTTAGCATATCGCTGTATTCTTGCGTGCTAAATTGTGATTGATTTACACGTAACCACATTGGCGCTTGTTGCTGGTTTTCTTCAAGTATGGCTTCCCAGTTTTCTGGGTAGGCTTCTTTTACCTGTTTAATAAACCAATTGGGGTGGTTGTATAAACACACTGGAATAAGCTTTGCTTTTTCTTCAAGCTCTGCTTGCTGGCGTTGAAAGCTACGTAAAATAGCATTTATTAACCCTTTTAATCCTAGTGCACGCATTTGACCCAGTGCATTTACGGTCTCGCTTATTGCTGCATGCGGTGGAACGCGCATGTGCTGCAATTGATAAATACCTACGTAGAGTAAAAACTGAAAAATTCTGCGTTTACCTTTTAATGGGCTTTCTACTAAATGTTGGCAGTAGTTTTCAAGGCTAGGTAAGTAGCGTAATACGCCATAACAAATTTGCTGTAACAGTGCTTTGTCTTTTGGTGGTAAACCTTGGCTTGCAAATGGTAGTTCTTGATTAAGCGAAGCGCCTTTATCAACCACGTTATATAAAGTCTCAGCGGCTAGCGCTCGTACGTTTTGTACTTTATTCATTATTTTCGCCTAATAGTGTGCCAGGGCTAACCCAGTCACTGCGACCATTTAAAAAGTCGCTAATTGCCATTGGTTTTTTACCTTGCGGTTGTAACTGAGTAATACTTAAAGCGTGTTCACCACAGGCAACCACAACACCGTTTTTATCACTTGTTAAAATTTCGCCTGGCTTACCAGATTGATCAACTACTTTCGCTTGGTATATTTTTACGGTTTGTTCGCCCATTTGGGTAAAACACACTGGCCAAGGATTAAAAGAGCGAATATTACGTTCTATTTGCACAGCGCTCATAGACCAATCTATATTTGCTTCTTCTTTAGAGAGTTTTTTAGCGTAGTTAGCTAGCTCATCATTTTGAGGCTCAGGGGTAATGTCGCCATTAGCTAGCTTATTAACGGTGTCGATTAATGCACTAGGACCTAACTCTGCTAGTTTGTTATATAAACTGGCACTGGTTTCTGTGTCACTAATAGGGCAGCGGCTAATATGCAGCATGTCGCCGGTATCTAAGCCCTCATCCATTTGCATTATGGTTACGCCCGTTTCCTCGTCACCCGCCCAAATTGCACGTTGAATAGGCGCAGCACCACGCCAGCGAGGTAGTATAGAACCATGCACGTTTAAGCAGCCTAAGCGTGGCGCATTTAAAATAGCTTTGGGTAAAATTAAGCCATAGGCCACCACAATCATTATGTCGGCGTTTAAAGCGGTGAGCTCTGCAAGTGCCTCATCATTTTTTAATGACTGAGGCTGAAAAACAGGCAAGTCATTTTCAAGTGCTAGCGCTTTAACTTCGCTCGCTTTTAATTTTTTACCACGACCTGCTGGGCGATCTGGTTGACTATATACGCCCACAATTTCATGTTCGCTATTTATTAGCGCTTGTAAATGGCGTGCGGCAAAATCCGGCGTACCGGCAAATATTATGCGTAATGGTTGGATCACTGAGTTTTCCTAAGGTACTGATTACTGTGCTGCAAACTTAGCTTCTTTTTCAAGCTTTTTACGAATACGTTGGCGCTTTAATGGAGATAAGTAATCAATAAATAGCTTGCCTTGTAGGTGGTCTAGTTCGTGTTGAATACAAATAGCTAATAGCTCATCCGCGTCTAACACAAATTCTTCACCGTTTTCGTTTAGTGCAGCCACAGTCACTGTTTCTGCTCGGTCTACTTTTGCGTACGAGTTAGGCACTGACAAACAGCCTTCTTCGCTAATCGTTGAGCCATCTTTTTTAATGATTTGCGGGTTAATTAATACCAGTGGTTCGTCACGCTCTTCAGAGACATCAATAACCACAATACGCTGGTGGATATTTACTTGTGTTGCTGCTAAACCAATGCCATTTTCGTCGTACATGGTTTCGAGCATGTCTTTTACAATTTGGCGAACTTGGTCGTCAACGTCTGCAACATCTTTTGCTATTGTACGTAAACGCTCATCTGGAAATCTTAAAACTTCTAACCTAGCCATTAGTTACCTTTTTCACTTGTGCTTAATTTAGGGTATTGTATGCTCTTATTTTAGCCATTCACGTTCACCTTTAACAGGTTTTGGGCAATAATAATGAAAAAACAATACAAGGAAGCTCAATGAAATTTCCGTTAGTTGCAATCATACTGGCACTAAGCACCTCTTTTGGGGCGATTGCTGATGTGCTAAAAATAAAAAAAGATGCACCAAAACAGTATGTTGTAAAAAAAGGTGATACGCTGTGGGATATATCTGGCATTTATTTAGATGAGCCATGGTTGTGGCCAGAACTATGGCAAATGAACCCGCAAATCGATAACCCTCACCTAATTTATCCGGGTGATGCATTGGCACTTATATACGATGCTGACGGAAATCCACGTTTAGTTATTAATAAAGCGTACCGAAAGCTGTCACCTCAAGGACGTATTACCCCTAAAGGGTTGAATGCAATTACCACTTTACCTTTGCAAATGATTAAACCTTATTTAAGTTACGAGCAAGCGATTAACAGCGACGATATAAAAAATATGCCGTATGTGTTAGGTGCTAACGAAAACACAAAAACACAAACGTTAGGCCATATTTTATACGTTAAAGGTGACTTAAAAGTACATGGTGCTTATGCGATTTACAACGAGGGTGAACCCTACAGAGATTTAAACACAGGCGAAGTATTAGCAACGCGTGCATCGTACGTTGGCATGGCGCGAGCGTTTAGAAGTGGCGATGAAAGTAATGGTGTGCCGTCGTCACTACGTGTTGAGTCAGTAAAACGAGAAATTAAACAAGGTGATTTTTTAATGCCAGCAATGGAGGGGCAGTTGCTGCCAGCCTATTTTGATATTCACCGCCCACTAGAGCCAGTAGAAGGGCAAGTTATAGCGTCTCCTCGCCAAGTAAGAGAATTCAGCACAATGGATGTTGTAGTGCTAAACTTAGGCAGCGAGCAAAATATTGAACCAGGTCATGTTTTAGATTTAGAGCGTGAATCACCTACGGTTATTGATGGCCCTCGTGGTCCTCGCTACCCAGAAGATTCAAGTAAATTTGAAAAACTGTTATCTGATGCAAGTCAGTTGTTTAGTAATAAAGCTGACGAAGATAATACAACATGGAAAATGCCTAAAGAAAAAGTAGGCGAGTTAATCGTATTCAAAGTGTATGACAAAGTAAGTTATGCATTAATAACAAAAAACCAGCACCCAATTCGCGTTGGAGATATTGCAGTTATTCATTAAGAAGTAGCGAGTCGGTGCTCTAGGAGAGAGCATGGATCAGTCATCAGGCAAGTTAGCTCACTGGCTTGCCTTTTATATGTGTAAGGGATTAGGCACAAAAACCTTATTAGCCCTATCTAAACACCACCCACTTGAGTCATTGTTTGACTTACCCCACGCTAAATTACACGAGTTAGGGTTGACTGCTAATCAGGCCAGTAATTTACTCAATACAGATTGGCAAAAAGTACAGCATTATGAGCGGCTTGTTGCAGAGCATAATATTGAAGTTATTTGTTTTTTTGATACACGTTACCCAGATTCACTAAAACACATAGCTAGCGCACCTTTATTACTATTTTGTAAGGGCGATGTGTCTTTACTTTCTAGCTCGCAAATAGCCATTGTTGGTAGCCGTAACGCCACCCCAACAGGGCTTGAAATAGCCTCCGAGTTTGCCTACGAATTAACAAAGGCTGGTATTACTGTGACATCGGGCATGGCCAGAGGAATAGATGGCGCAGCACATAAAGGTGCTTTAGCAGGGAATGGTAAAACTATCGCGGTTTTAGGCACGGGTGTTGATATTTACTACCCTAAACGCCATAAACTATTAACAGAACAAGTACTCAATAGTGGTTTATTAATTAGTGAGTTTTTACCCGGAACCGCCGCTAACGCACATAATTTCCCTCGTCGAAATAGGATTATTTCGGGCTTATCTTTAGGTGTATTAATTGTTGAAGCTGAAATTAAAAGCGGCTCATTAATTACTGTGCGTTATGCGCTTGAACAAAATAAAGAGGTGTTTGCAGTACCAGGCTCTATTAAAAACCCGCTTGCACAAGCCAGCCACTTTTTAATTAAGCAAGGTGCTAAACTTGTTGAAAATGTGACAGATATTTTAGATGAAGTGAGCTTTTCTTATCAAAGCGGTCTATATAGTAAAGAAGAAACGCTTCAGCAAAGTAGTGATTGTGAAGTTTTAAACAGTATTGGGTTTGAGGTAACAACTGTTGACGATATTGTACGCCGTGTTCAATGGCCAATAGATAAAGTACTGGCAAGGTTGCTTGATTTAGAGTTAGACGATCAAATTGAACGCATTTTAGATGGTTATATTAGGCTTAGCGTAGGAAGGTAGCATGTTCGATATTCTTATGTATCTATTTGAAAATTACATTCATAGCGAAGCTGACATTTTTGCTGAGCAAAATGAATTAACCGACGAGTTAGTTCGTGCAGGCTTTAATAAACCAGAAATATTTAAAGCCTTAAATTGGCTAGAACAGTTAGCCGATTTACAACACAGCGATGAATCTCCTTATTTAATCGCTAACCCAGGGCGCGCTATTCGTATATTTACAGAAAGCGAATGCGATATGTTAAACGTTGAGTGTCGTGGCTTTTTAATGTTTGTTGAGCAAATTGGAGTTATTAATAGCATTACCCGTGAAATGGTTATGGATAAGCTTGCAGCACTTGATAAGCCAGCGATTAGCTTAGATGATTTAAAGTGGATAGTGCTTATGGTGTTATTTAATGTCCCCGGCTCTGAAGAGGCATACGAGCAAATGGAAGACTTAATTTTTGATGAGCCCACCGAGTTATTGCATTAATACCTTATGAATTTATTTATATAACCCAAATTACTCGTGATGAAGCGCATAGCATAGCTTGTATCTTTAAGTGGTTTGGGTATATTAGGCGAAAATTCACTTACCTCTTAGGAACACCATGAGTAAAATCGACCATTCGCTTTTCTCGGCGAATAAGCACGCCTTAGAAAAAGAATACGAAGTATGCCCACAGTGTGGTTCAGAGTTAGTGATCCGCAACAGTAAGTCAGGCCCTTTTTTGGGGTGTGCAAGTTACCCTCAATGTGACTTTATTAGGCCATTAGTACACCACGAAAGTAACGAAATAAAAGTACTTGAAGGTTCCTCTTGCCCTCAATGCAGCAAACCGCTGGTGGTTAAAAATGGCCGTTACGGTATGTTTATTGGTTGTACGGGGTACCCTGATTGCCATTATATTGCAAACGACAACGAGCAAAAGGAACAAGAGGCTACGTTACCCGCATGCCCAAAATGTAAAAAAGGCCACTTAGTTGCTCGTAGTAATAAGTTTGGGAAAGTATTTTACTCATGCGACAGCTACCCAAGCTGTAAATACACGCTTAATAATAAACCTGTAGAGCAGCCATGCCCTAAATGTGATTGGCCCATCGTCATAGAAAGACACATGGCAAATGGTACACTACTGCAATGCCCGCAAAAAAGTTGCATGCATAAGCTTACTCAATAACGTTTAACATTTTTGGAGACCACCTTGTCAGAACTTTCAAATACGCCTTCAGCACTTACATGTTTAAATGAAGGCGAAGTTATTGTTTATCCAACAGAGGCTGTGTTCGGCTTAGGATGTGACCCCGATAATCAGCATGCTGTTGAAAAATTATTGGCAATTAAGCAACGACCAGTTGAAAAGGGCCTTATTTTAATTGCTGATAATTATGGGCAATTATTAAAGTATGTTGATGATGCTAAAGTACCTATGGACAAACGTGCAGACATATTTTCTAGTTGGCCTGCTGCTATTACGTGGGTTATGCCAGCGGCAAAAAGCACACCAAAATGGTTAACAGGGCAGTTTGATACTATTGCGGTTAGGGTAACAAATCACCCAACAGTTAAGCGCTTATGCCAAGAGTTTGGAAAGCCACTGGTATCAACCAGTGCAAATTTAACAGGCCAAGAAACAGTAATAAGCATTGAGCAAGCAAAGGAGCAATTTGCTGATCAAGTTGGCTTTTATGTTGACGAGCCATTAGGTGGAAACACACAACCCAGCACAATAAAAGATGCCATGACCGGTAAAGTATTTAGAGGGTAATATGCAAAGCGAATTATTAGAACAAGTAAAAGCCTACTTTATGGCTTTGCAAGATACCATTTGCCAAGGGCTAGAAGCTGCAGATGGCAGTGCTAAATTTGTCGAAGATAGCTGGCAAAGAGCTGAAGGCGGTGGTGGCCGTACTCGAGTAACTACTGATGGTAACGTAATTGAGCAGGGGGGCGTAAATTACTCTCATGTATTTGGCGCATCCATGCCAGGTTCTGCAACCGCCCATAGGCCAGAGCTTGCAGGGCGTAGTTTTCATGCTTGTGGGGTTTCACTTGTTATTCATCCCAAAAACCCGCACGTACCAACAAGTCATGCCAACGTACGCTTTTTTATAGCCGAAAAAGAGGGCGAAGAGCCAATATGGTGGTTTGGTGGAGGTTTTGATTTAACCCCTTTTTACCCGGTATTTGAAGACGTACAGCATTGGCATCAAGTTGCACACGATATATGTGTGCCGTTTGGTAGTGATGTTTATTCAAAATACAAAACATGGTGCGATGAGTACTTTTACCTTAAACATCGTGATGAAACACGTGGGGTGGGTGGTTTATTTTTCGATGATTTAAATGAACTAGGCTTTGAGCAAAGCTTTGCATTTATGCAGTCAGTCGGCAATGGCTTTTTAGATGCCTATATTCCGATTATTGAACGTCGCAAAAACGATGAGTACACTGAACAGCAACGTGACTTTCAGCTCTACCGCCGTGGTCGTTACGTTGAGTTTAACTTAGTGTGGGATAGAGGCACATTATTTGGGTTGCAAAGTGGCGGGCGAACAGAGTCTATTTTAATGTCGATGCCACCACTAGCGCGCTGGGAGTATAACTTTACACCAGCTGAAAACAGCCTTGAGGCAAACTTATATCAGTATTACTTGCGACCACAAGCTTGGCTTTCAAGTAAACCAGAAGAGCTAATAGCCCGAGAGTGGCAAATATAAACAATATAAAAGACGCGAAAGCGTCTTTTTTATTGTTTATGATTAATGTTGGTTAATCATGTGGCTTGCTAGCTGAGCAAATGAGTTTTTAAGCCCTTCTCGAAGCAGTGGGTTGTCAATTTCAATATCAAGAGTTTTGTTCATACAATACATCCATTGATCCCGTAAGTTCTGGTCAATTAAAAATGGCATATGGCGTTTACGTAACATGGGCTGCCCATGATTTTGCTCAAATAGTGAAGGCCCACCTAACCAACCAGATAAAAACTCGAAAAAGACTTGGCGAATTCTATCTAATGGTTGAGGATGCATATCATATAACGGTTTAGCGTATTCATCTGAGGCCATAATGTCGTAGAATCGTTCAGAAATAGCGCGTGCACCTTTCTCTCCGCCAATGATTTCGTAAGGCGTTTTTTCAGGTGTAGGTGTTTGATCTACTTTCTTAGGCTTAGATTTAGAAAAAAGTCGTTTAATCATATTATTTATCATCGATTATAGGCAGCACTTAGCTGCAAAGAGGTTGTTTTAAAATGGACAAATATGCGGTTTTTGGAAATCCAATTAAACATTCAAAATCCCCCGCGATACATAAACAATTTGCTATCTCGCTAGGTGAGCAAATCGACTATCGCGCAATATTAGCACCTATCGACAGCTTTGAAAAAACAGTATCGACATTTTTTGAGCAAGATGGAAAAGGTGCGAACGTTACCATGCCATTTAAAGAGCAGGCGTTTGCAATGGCTGATGAACTTACACCGCTTGCTAAAATAGTCGGTGCAGTTAATACACTTAAAAAAAGAAACGATGGAACATTATTAGGAGATAACACCGACGGTGTTGGTTTTGTAAATGACCTCCTTGCTAACAAAGTTGTGATTACAAATAAGCGTATTTTAATAATTGGTGCTGGTGGTGCTGCAAGGGGGGTAATATTACCATTGCTTGAACAAAAACCCGCAGAAATTATTATTGTTAATCGTACCGCTCAAAAAGCAAAAGACTTAGCTCAGCTATTTGCTGAATACGGAAAAGTTTCAGGCTATGGGTTCGATGATTTACCAGTAAGCGATTACTCACTAATTGTAAACTCAACGTCTAGTAGCATGAATAACGAATTACCAGCTTTAGCTAAAAAGCACTTAACATGCTGTGATGTTGCATACGATATGTTTTATTCACTGACAAACACTATTTTTATGAACTGGGTTGCAGAGCATAATAACAATACTAAGCTTTTAGATGGTAGTGGTATGTTGGTAGGGCAGGCAGCACAAGCTTATTATGTTTGGCATAACAAAATGCCAGAAATTCTCCCCGTGGTTAAAGCACTTAAACAAGGCTCACTAAAATGAACCAAGCTGTACAATTTATAGATAGACTCGAGTTTAGAGAGCCTCATCACCAGTTAGTGTTTTTTGCTCAAGTGAGTGGCATGCTGGTGGAGTGTGTTATTGCGATAAGTACACTTAAACTCACGGATGAAAGTCACGCAACAGATTATTTTGAAAAATACCGTTTTGAATACGAAGAACGTGCCGAGCAACTAATAGAAGAAGAAAGTTATAACTCGGCAGGTCAAATTGAAGTGGAATTAGTTAGCTTCAGCTAGATATTCATCTTTTAATTGGACATAGTTATCTGCCGATATTTTTAAAAAAGCGAGCTCCTGCTCAGTCAATGGACGGGCTTGCTTTGCTGGACTTCCTACATACAAATAGCCTGATTCCAGGCGCTTATTTGGTGGTACCAACGAGCCCCCACCAATAATAACATCATCTTCTACAATTACATTATCCATGACAATCGCACCCATACCCACGAGTATACGGTTACCAAGTACGCACCCATGTAGCATCACTTTGTGACCAACCGTTACATCATCGCCTATTATAAGAGGGTAACCATCTGGATTGCTTTTAGTTGCACGCGATAAATGTAATACACTGCCATCTTGAATATTAGAGCGCTCACCAATACGAATATGGTTAACATCGCCGCGAGCAGTAACTAAAGGCCATACACTGCTATCATCACCTATAGTAATATCACCGACTAATATAGACGACTCGTCTATATAAACAGACTTATTAAACGCAGGGGTAATTCCTTTATAAGAACGTATTGCCATATATGCACCTTTAAATTAAACATATTAAGTGTATTAGTGTAGCAGTAGTGCTTATTTCAGTGCCAGTAAAGCCTATACTGTTTATAAAACTATCAGTTTTAAGGGCTTTCGCTCATATACTGACCGAACAGTGTTTTATTTTAGTTTTTCTTTGAAAAAGTACTTGCGTAAAAATCTGTTCTCCCTATAATGCGACCCCACTGAGACGGCAGGCGCCAACGCATAGCGAGGCAAGAGTTAATCAGAGAGTTAAA
>NZ_BAAJMI010000011.1:0-25083 GCF_057554385.1 Pseudoalteromonas sp. 4NS20-0020
CTTAACTCTCTGAGCCGCTAACACTTTGCTATGCTTCCGCGTTTCCCGTCTCAGTGGGGTCGCATTATAGGGAGATCCGAAAACAGATCAACCCTTTTTTTAGATCTTTTTACTGTTCGAACAAAATTAGAACAAAACCACAAAAAATCATGTTAAAACACGCTTAAATTGATGTTTTTTTACACTGCTTTTTATAATTTCATATAAATATCATTGCTAAGTTCGTTTAAGACGTTAAGATAGCAAGTTCACAATGTTAAATTAATGTTTATTTCCTGTTTATTGGTAGATCTAAAATGAAATTACCCGATCAAAAATCTTTTATCTTTTCTGTTGTTATTGCTGTAGTTGGTTTTGTTATTGTTAAGTTCGCCCTTGGAAGCTTAGAACTTGACCCTGCAATTGTATTTGCTGTTGGCTTATTAATAGGTGGGCTAGTTATTGCTGCTATGTCTTCTGACGTTTTAGAAGAGGCCGAAGTAAAAACTAAAACACTTTACGTTGGTAACCTTCCTTACCGTGCAAACGAAGGTGTTGTTCGTGCTTTGTTTGAAGAGCAAGGCAAAGTATTCAACGTTCGCCTATTAAAGGATAAAAATACAGGCAAACGTCGTGGCTTTGGTTTTGTTGAAATGGCGCAAGCTGATGCAGACAATGCTATTGCTAACTTGAACGATAGTGAGTTCCAACAACGTACTTTAAAAGTTCGTGAAGCAAAACAAAAACAAGAAGATGATTCTAATACGCTTCGAACTCAGGCGGATCAATCAGTTTAACTAGCTTAACCGCAAGTTTATCGCTGATCACATTAGCCGTTGCATAGTATTGCAACGGCTTTTTTATGCCAGGTATATTTTGTGCTAAAAAACCTGACTCAGTTAATAGATAAATAACCCTATTTGCTATTGCTGCACCAGAATCCACCAGCTGAATGCTATTTTTAAAGTACTCACTAAACTGCTTTGTAAGTATTGGAAAGTGAGTACACCCCAATACAAGCACATCTGTTTGCTTTTCAATACTCAAGCCTTCAAGTACAGCATGTAATTTATTTGTATCTAAATAGCCATTAAAGAAAAGTAATTCAGCAAGGTTTACCAACTCAACACTGCTATATAAGTTAACAGTTACATTACTAGCGTGCTGTGCTATTAACTTTTTTGTATATGAGCTCGCTATTGTGGCAGGTGTTGCCAGTAAAGCAATGTGATTTGAACGTGTTAATTCTGCGGCGGGCTTGATTGCTGGTACAACACCAACTATGGGTATATCTGTAATTTTGCGTACAGCACTTAATGCCGATGTGGATGCCGTGTTGCATGCTATTACAATTAAATCGACGTTTAGCTTGTTTGACTTAATGAAATGAATGAGCGAACACAAACGATTAATAATTGTTTGTTGTGTTTGAGCTCCATAAGGTAAGAAAGCATTATCCATAAAATAGCTATATTGAGCATTCGGGATACGTTGCTTTATATGATCAAGTACTGTTGTGCCACCAATCCCTGAATCAAAAACCATTATATGCGCTGACAAACGACCGTTCCTATTATTAGATTAGAACGGCAGTTTGCCATGTGATTTTTGCAAAAGAAAGTAGTTTAATGTTGAGGTTAAACTTCCTCTGCTGTTTGCTTTGTCGCGCTATTTATCTTATTAAGGTTTTCAAACATAGCTTTTGTGTAATCAACCAGTTTATCGATCTCACTTTGATCTTCATTAAGCCACTGCATAATACCTGATAATTGATTTTGAATACCTAGCTCGGTTGCTTTAGAAAATGCCTCTCGGAGGTCATCATTAAAAGGCGCTACTTTATCTGCAATTACTTTTTCTGGAGCCGGTTTATTTTCTTCGTAACCCTTTATTGCAGCAACTGTTTTGGTTTGGCGTAAATCCATTGAAAATGCGACAAGTTGTTCATTGCCTAAACTAAGCTCTTGCGCCTCTTCAAATGCCTGCTCTAAATCGCCGCTAAAAAAGGTCTTACTTACGTTTTGTAGGTTTTCCATTAACTCATTAATTGCTTCTTGCTCTTTATCATTAAGGTCGCCGTTAACTGACATTGAAAATGAAAGCTCTCTCGATTGTGATGATTCACTTACGAATGCCTCCCCTCCCTCACCACGCTGATAGCTACTAGCAGACTGAGATTTAAACGCATCGGCAAAACTTATTGTTACTTCATCACCTTCTGCGGTTGTGAAACTGTACTGAGCATTATTACTTAAACTTGCGTATTGTGCTTGAGTTACCCCCACACTAGCGGGCATTGGGTTGAACAAGTTATCTTCAAACTTATCAAGGCCATCAAAAATACCTTCTTTTGATTTGTTGATTCCCTCTTGGGTTTCATCGTTCAGAACGCCGGATTCTTTTAACTCATCAACAGCGTCATCAATACCTATTTGCACCCCCTTACGGGCATCACTTAGCATACCTTTTAATTTATCGTCATCGGCACCATCAGCTTTTGCTTTATTAACGGCGCCGGTGACAAAGTCGAGTACATTTTTAACTATTGCTTCAAAATCAAAAAGGGGCTTATCTGCTTTTTTTTCTTGAACTGGCAAACCAAGCTGCTCTGCCATTTTATCACCTAAAACTTTAGCAGCTAATTCTTTACCTCGTTGCTGATAGCTGTCTTGCGGAGACGCGATGGTAGGTTGTTGTACGTCAGCTTTGTTGTTGAATTTGTTTATGTTCTGGCTTGGTATAAAGCCATAATTGCCTATTTTCATGAATCGTCTCCTGAGCATGCGTAGTTTGTTATCGGCCAGGGCATAAAAAACTAAAGTAAACCGTGCAAAAAAACATCATTTATTCTAGCCAAAACTAGACAAATGCGAACCGCTCCCTACAATAGCGCCGATAAACAGATCTTAGATAAGGTAGTAACGCGAATGGCAGTTATTAAAATAGATACCACACAGTACCAAGCGCAGTTAAGTGAAAAAGAACAGCGTATAACTTCACAGTTTCAACGTTTTGGTGTGGAGCAGCTAGAAGTATTTAGCTCGGAGCCAATTAACTACCGCCAACGTGCCGAATTTAGAGTATGGCATGATGGAGACGATCTGTTTCATATAATGTTTGATCAGCAAACTAAAGAAAAAATACGCGTTGATACGTTTGACCCTGCGGCACCGCTTGTTAGTGAAATCATGCAGGTGATGATTGAAAACCTTAAACCATGCGAGGTTTTACGCCGGAAGCTATTTCAAATAGATTACCTGTCTACACTCAGTGGTGAAATTTTAGTGAGCTTGCTTTATCACAAGCCGCTTGATGATGAATGGCTACGTGAAATTAAGTCACTAAAGGCAAAACTGAGTGAAAAATATAAAATAGATTTTATTGGCCGAGCACGTAAGCAGAAAGAAGTGCTAGGTGATGACTTTGTAACAGAGCAATTAACTGTAAATGGCCAAGAACTAATTTACCAACAAGTAGAAAATAGCTTTACGCAACCTAATGCAAAAGTAAATATAAGTATGCTTGAGTGGGCACAAGATTTATGTAAACCACTTAAAAATGATTTACTAGAGCTTTACTGCGGTAATGGTAACTTTTCTATTGCGCTAGCGGGATCTTTTAATAAAGTACTCGCAACTGAAATATCTAAATCGTCTGTTCACTCTGCTCAATATAATATTGCCAAAAACAATGTAGACAACCTAGATATTATTCGTATGTCGAGCGAAGAGTTTACTCAAGCAATGAATGGCGAACGTACTTTTTCTCGTTTAGACGGTATTGACCTTAAAAGCTATGACTGCCAAACCATATTAGTCGACCCGCCACGCGCTGGTATGGATGAGTTAACCTGTGATTTAGTGGCTAATTACGAAAACATAATTTATATATCGTGTAATCCTGACACACTGGAACGCGATTTAGATCATTTAACGCGTTCGCATAACGTTAAGCGCTTTGCGATATTTGATCAGTTCCCTTATACACATCACATAGAGTCGGGTGTTTTCTTACAGCGTAAATAACCAACCCAAATTAAAGTGCCAGTGCTTTTATAAGTGCTGGTATTTGCTCTTCACTAAATACTTGAACTCCATTCTTTATTAATAATGCTGCAGTTAAACCTAGACCTTCGATTTTTATTCCGCGATGCTTTCCATCATATATTGTATTTCGTCCGCAAGAAGGGCTCGATTCTTTAAGTAAAGCAAAATGAACTTTATATTTTTTACAAAGTTCTAGCGCTATATTAGCCCCAGTTTGAAATTGCTCTGTTACATCTTCGCCTGAATTAGTAATTACTTTCCCCTGTATTATTTCAGCAGGAGCTCTAGGAGTAGATAGCCCACCAGCCACTTCAGGACAAAAGGATATTATTTTCTTATTACTTTGCCATACCCGTAATTGTGGATGCTGTAATGTTTGTCCTTTCCCATCATAACGAACAGGCTGCCCTAGCAAGCAACTCGATACTAATATTTTTTTCATTGCTACATCCTTATAAAGCAAAAAAGCTCCCTAAGGAGCTTTTTTGATTTTAGCTAAACTTACTTGTTAGCTAAGTAATTAATTAATTTACTGATATCTTCAGGAGCTGTAACACCCGATTCACGGCCTAAGTTTAATTTATACTTACCGTTTACGATAAATGTGGGTACACCACGAAGAGCACCTTTTTCTTTAAAGTATTCTTGATCACGTTTCATCTTAGAACTTAATGTACGAACCGAAAAGCTTTTAAATAACTTATCAAACTTATCGCCATCAACACCTTGCGCAACAAACACATCTTTCACGTCAGCTAATTCGTTAAATTTAGCGCGCTTAGTGTGAATATGATTAAAAATAGCTGCGATAAGTTTCTCTTTCTGAGGAAGTACTTCAGCAGTTGCAAGTGCTTGGCTCATCATTTGTTGGTTTTCTGGATTACGAACACCCACAAAGTCAACGTGACTCTTTTTAAACTTAACATTTTTATCTAGTTTAGGCTTAAATTCGCTGATCAGTGACTCGTAGTTATTACACGCCGGGCAGTAAAAAGAGAAAAACTCTTTTACTTCTGGCTTTTTAGTGGCACGTTCAGCAATAACATCGTAATGGACGCCTTCTTGGTAGTCCGCCGCAAAGCTTGTTGCTGCCATCGGTAATACTAATGCAAGTAACCCTGCTTTAAGTAGTTTAATCATTCTTATGCTCCAAAATTTATAATGCTAATAAAAACGCAATTAACTCATCAAGTTCTTGTTGGTTTTTTATGGTGTTAATATTGATTTTGTATTTATCGTTAACAATAAAAGTAGGTACACCAGTTAACGCACCTAACTTTGAATATTTGTTTTGCTTATCTTGCATTGCTTGCTCTTCGGCAATAATTGGCATGCTTGCAATCGCTTGGTCAAATGTGTCGCTGTCTATTCCATTTACTTCCAATAGCTTTTTAAGGTCTTTAACTTCTGTTAAAGGCGCACCTTGAATATGGATACTTCTAAAAATTTGGTCAGCTATATTTTGTGCTTGCCCTTGTTGTTTTGCGATTAAGTAAGCAAAGCTTAAATTACTTTGTGCCTGTGGAGATACACCACGTAAAAAGTTGACGTGACTTTTAACAAAATCAGTGCCTTCAGGCAGTTTTTTTTCAATTGCTTTAGCCACTGGTTCAAATTTAAAACAGTGCGGACAATAAAATGAAAAGAACTCTGTTACCTGTGGTGTTGTGCTTTTTTCAGTTTTAATAATCGTGTATTGGTTATTTGCCTCAAACTGTGCAGCAAAGGCTGCAAATGGTAAACATAAAAGAAGTAGGCTCAGTTTTAGTTTTTTAAGCATTAGTGTCTCGTTGTACTCGTCATTAAATAATAATTTACGGCAATAACTTTAACGGCGGTTCTTGCAGTGCAGCAAGTTGTTCTTTAAGCGCTAAAATTTGTTGCTCCCAGTATTTGTCATCAGCAAACCATGAAAAGTTCCGCACAAAAGCTGGATCGCTCCACCTTTTTGCCACCCATCCCATGTAGTGAATAATACGCATTGCTCGCAGCGGTTCAATTAATTTGAGTTGCGCGTGGTCAAAATCACAAAATTCTTCATACGCTCCCACCAAAGTGTCTAACTGTAACAGTTGCGTTGGTCTGTCGCCACTGAGCATCATCCATAGATCTTGAATAGCAGGCCCTTGACGACTATCGTCTAAATCCACGAACATTAGCGCATCGCCAGCCCATAATATATTGCCTGCGTGGCAATCGCCATGTAAGCGAATACTATTTGTATCTTGATACTGCTTTTGTGTCTGCTCAATTACCAAATCTAAAATAGTATAAAAAGCAGTGCTTAATCCCATTGGCACCAAGTTACTTTTTTGAAGATGAACTTTAGCTGTATGCAAATATTCTTCACAGCTTATTGTTGGTCTGTAAGTAAAGGGTTTGGTTTTAGCTACTTGGTGCATTCGACCAATTAAACGTCCCATAACATCAAGCTGATCTAAATTATCTACTTCAAATAATCGCCCACCCACACTTGGGAATACCACAAACATATAACCCTGGTGTTCAAACAAGCTTTGTCCATTATGTAAAACAGGGGCTACAACGGGTACTTCTGCGTCAGCAAGCTCAAAAGCAAAATCGTGCTCCTCTTGAATTTGTGCTTTACTCCAACGCTCGGGACGATAAAACTTTACTACGTAACGCAGACCGTCTTCGGCTTTAAATTGATAAACTCTATTTTCATAACTGTTAAGCGCTAGTAACCCAGACTCGGGATAAATACCTATGGTTTCTATCGCATCAAGTATTAAATCTGGGGTTAAATCTATAAAGCTAAATTTGCTCATGCTCTTCTTATATAAATGAAAAGCGGGTTAAACCCGCTTTTGTTATTGCTATATTTACCGAATTAGAAAGTACGGCTATCGCGCTCTAAAAAAGTTGCTCGATTGCGAAATTGTTTCATCCGGTTCATTAACTGGCGACAATACAAAATTAAACTCTGTTATAGGCGCTTTTAAGTCATAAGGGTCCATAACGAGTGATAATGGCACATTATGCGATTGACCTGCTTGAACAGTAAATACTTGTTTACCTATGTATTTAAAGTTTTCTAGCCCTGCCACTTTAATGTTAAAGGTTTGCTCATATTGCGCCTTATTGATGACCTTTAAGGTATATGTGTTTTCAACCAAGCCATTAAAGTCGACACGATATAGCTGATTTCGATCACGAATAATATCAAAGTCCATTGGTTTACGCAGTGCAATATTTGCAACAAGCGCGCCTGTTAGCAACACTAGTATGACCGTATACCCAATAATTTTGGCTCGTAGAGGATTGGTTTTATTTTCTGGCGTCTCAAGATTACGTTCTGTGGTATACGAAATTAACCCTCGCGGGTACTCCATTTTATCCATTACGCCGTCACACGCATCAATACACGCACCACAATTTATACACTCAGCCTGCAAACCGTTTCTTATATCAATGCCTGTTGGGCAGACTTGTACACATAGGTTACAGTCAATACAGTCACCTATTTCTAAATCAGCGTGGGCAACCTTACGTGAGCGAGGGCCCCGGCTTTCACCTCGGCTTTCATCATAGGTTACTGTGTAGGTATCTTTGTCAAACATTGCCGACTGAAAACGTGAGTAGGGACAGATATGCAAACACATAATTTCACGCATCCAGCCTGCGTTGCCATATGTACACACAGCAAATACTAAAATGCTCACTAGTGCATAACCGCCAACATTAAAGGTTATAAAATCAGGGAGTAGCTCTCTTATCGGTGTGAAGTAACCAACAAACGAAATAGAAGTATACAAAGAAAACAACACCCAGCTGGAATGCTTAGCTGTTTTTCGCCAGAACTTGTCAAAGTCCATAGGCCGTTGATCGAGCTTTTTACGTTGATTTGCTGTGCCTTCAAGTTTTTCTTCAAACCAGATGAAAATGAAGGTCCATACCGTTTGAGGACAGGTATATCCGCACCAGACTCGTCCATAAAATGTAGTTACCAAAAACAGCGCAAAAGCCGCCAGCATGAATATAAACGCCAGTATGGTGAAGTCTTGAGGCCATAAAGTTAGACCAAAAATATTGTATTTTTGTGCTATTAAATCAAATAGCACGGCTTGCTGACCGTTAAAGTTTATCCATGGCAAAACCATAAATGCGAGCATGCCTAAAAAACCAATGCGCTGTCTTAATAATTGGTGAAGACCTTTTACGGCTCTCACATAAATGCGGTTACGGGGGTTAAATCTATCATCTTGACGGCTTAAATCCGGCTTTTGAATTTTTACCTCAACAGGAATGTTTTTTACTTTAATCTGTTTGTCCATCGAAGTTCCTCAACACCGCTTGGAAAATAAAAGCTGAGCACTAATCAAATGCTCTATACTCATAGTGTAGCAAGTAACTTGCTAAGTAAGACTTGTTTAATGAATCATAAATTAAATACTTTCAGATATTTCAGAAATATCTAACTTTTGTTAGTTATTATACCAATATTGGCTAAAATTACTGGTATAGATTGCGACTAATTTATTCATCTCAGTTACTTGCTTTTAAAAGGCAGTTTATTACACTGCTTGATAATTCAACCCTATTTAGATCAAGGTTTACGTATCCATGAAGAAGTTTATTATTTTGATAATTGTGATCCTTGCGTTTTTTACCATTGATCATCCACTTGTAAAAGAACCACGCGAAAAGCTATTAGGCGAAGGTATTGGCTTTTTAAGTGATGCAAGTAAAGTAAATAGAAGCCCTGCTGCTAATTTAGCAAAAAACAGAATTAGTCATGAGCTGACACTCTCAAGCTCAGAAAAAGAATACGTAGAAAAAACATTCACCACTGATGACGCAGTTCAGCTATTTAATTTGCGCTACTGTCGTGAACGCGACTTAAACCTTTACTTCTACGCTGAACGCTTAAATAAAGTGTGTAAAATAGTGTCTGAATCACTCGAGCAAAAACGGGCTAAATAATGGACTTTTCTAATTTAAACAAAAAAACCAGTGATTCGTTTCACAAGCAACGTAATATGCTTAAACAGTTAGCACAAGGTAAAACGCTAAAATGCGAAAAATGTAATACGGTACTCACACTCGATTTAGCCACCAGCGAAGTGGGAAAAGGCGTAGTGAAGTGCAAGCAAGGCTGCACAGATATTATTTTAGATCTTGGCGCTTGATATTAATTAAAGCGCCATTATTAAAAAGTTTAACGCTAACTACTCGTCCCAGCCATCATCGTTATACAAACCACTATTGAGCGCCACTATTTCTACTAGCTCTGCAAAACCAAGTGCAAAATCCCCCATAAGGTCATATTGTTGCTCACACAACTGCAATGTATTCATTGAATTTTGTGATGCTATTTGAGAGATAAGCTGTGTATCTAATGCAAAAAAGCTGAGGGTTGCTTGTGCGGTTTCTAAGGCCTCTTTGTACTGTGCATCTAACTTCGTTGCTGCTAATAGCTTTTGCATGTAAGCATTACTTGCTGTTAAAAAGCCTTGGCTCCACTGCGAGCAAAATGCACTGTCATACTGTGGTGGCAGTTTATAACCTACTTCAAAAACCTGTTCACTTATTTGATGGTAAAACGCCATAAATAAAAATAGCGTTTCTTCATCTAATTCGTTTGCTGAATTATTGAGTATCACATCAACCCACTCGTGCACATCAAGAGGGTCGGGTGAACATATAACACCAAATAAATAACCTTGGCTTTGTTCAAAGGTCATGGCTTGAGGTTGGGTATTTAGAAATGTGCTGAGCTGCTTAGCATGCAGCTCAGTGAATTGCGGTAGTTGCATTAAAACTCTTTATATCAAAACATTAAAAATTGAGCGGGTAACGACCTTGGCTATCTGGTCGGCCTAAAAACTTAACCGCATCGTGAACATCTTTTGGTAAGCTAGCATCTGGTTTTACATACCCTGCTACACTAAAGTCAAAGTTAGCTTTAAGAGTGGCATCGGCTTCAAGCCCGAGGGTGTTATCAGGGTCGATTAATATTGCCACATCGCCCGACTTACAGCTTAACTTGCCAGCCAGAGGCCCTATATTAAACCAACCATTTAAGCCTTGCACGTCGATATTTGGGCTCGCTATTTCACCCTTTAATGATTCACAGTAAGGAGCACCAGAGGTGTATTCATCTAGCTCAAGTATTACACGCCCCTTTGCTGTAACAGGTAATGGTAACTGAACTCGTTGCATAGCTCGCTCTACCGTTGAGCGAACTAAACCATCTGTTACTTTTAAAGTATGATTAAACAATCCATAGCTGACGGTTGCATATCCCGATATATCGGTGCGTTCGCGAGCATTTCCAAACTTTATATTAGTATTTAAATTGCCAGTAAATAATGCCCAACCGGCGATATCCCAGCGCACATTGTTTAACTGCTCGCCATCAAAACGAACTTGCATTAATTGGCCTTGCCATACAGTGCCTACCGCCTGCCCTACTTCTAACTGCTTAGGAAAATGAGGTTTTGCTAAATCAAGCGCGATAGCAGCGGGTAATTTAATAATACAAAACACAATAAAACTAATTAAAAAGACAGCCGATAATATAATTATTCTTTTCATTTATTAATTCTCTAATACCAAACGGCTTACTCTTACATAACCCGATTTATCGTCGCGACTTAAATCTAAGTTTTCGATTTTTAAACCATGCTGATTCACTAATTCATCGAGCCATTCTACTAGTTTATTAAACTCTACTGAGTCGAGCGTTAAACGCAACGAACCATCGCTAGGCTGCATTTTACTAATATTGATTTGATAGCGACTGCGGGTAGAGTTAACCACTTGGCTTAGATTTTGACTACTCGCAACACGCGTATTACCCGCTGCTTTTAGCTTTACTATGCTTTCGTCAACCCACACGAGCAAAGCCTGTTGCTTAATTTTCGATTGTTCTGCTTTTGTTATGGCGTTATTTAAAGGCCTGAATATCCCCATCACAAGAACAAAAATAACAAATATACCACCAGCAACCATAATAAGTTGCTGCTCTTGTTCTTTTAAAGAACGCCAGTATTTTATCGCTTGTGCTTTCATGCAGCACCTCGCAATTTAATCTCACCTACCACAAAATCACCATCGTTATTTAAAGACCCTTGCTCTACCGTTAAGCCTTGCTTTTCAAGTATGGTTTTTACTTTACCAAAGGTTTGAAAGTCTTTAGCACGGGCGCGAATACGTAACTCGTTTCTTCGCTTGTCGTAACGTAACGTTTCTGGTGTGAACTCATTTACCTGCGAAAATACATCAACCAAATTAGTCGTCAGCTCTAAAAAACCGGATTCATCAGAGCCTTCTATTCTATCTAATGCGCCTTTAATCTGATTTTTTATCAAATTAGGGTGCACTTTAGATCCGGGGAATGCTGTCTGGTATCGCTCAACTACTTGGTTTTTTACTATATCGACCTGAGAATTAAGCTGTTGCAACTCAATTGCCTTTATAACTAAAGTAGAGCCCAATGCGACGGCTGTAAAAATTGCCGCGCCTTTCCAGTAACCCCACCAGAGCGCGCTCTTCTTTTTAAGCTGGTAAACACCTTGGCGAAGGTTGAATTTAACGTTATTTAATTGCTTAGCAAATAAAGCTAACGGGAGATCGTACTGACTTGTTTGCGCTTGTAAATTCGTCCCCTCTGGGAAGTCTTCCGCTGGGCTAAAGTGTTTAACCTCAGGGTTACCTAACGCAGTCAAGTAACCTGACAACCAGCTTAATTCAACCGCACTAATATGCCATGCCCCTTGCTTAAACAGCCACTGCTGATTGAGCTCTATAGCACTAGCCTCTCCCTCACCTACAGAGGGTAACAACAGTGCATCAGGTAATATTTTATAAACAGGCAGCTCATGTTCCACAAACAACGCGAGCCATTGCTCAAACCATTCGCGGTCAGTCATAGCAACCTGAATAGCATGCTGCTCACCAACCATGGTTGCTTCGCCTATAGCTATATACAAATCGTCTACATCGCAGGCTATATCTTCTTCAAGCATGTAAGGGAGTGCTTGCTCTAATTTGCGATTCCACTTTGTGGGTAGTGTTACCGTTTTTAATTGCACTTGATCGCTTGGCAATAAAACAACCACCTCCCTGTTGGCTGCTTTTTCACTTAATTCATTCAAATTGCCTGCGCTTGATAGCTCACCACTGGCTATTATTTCTTGTTCTTGTGGTGAATATACAAGCCAATTTAATCGTTCTTGTTGGGTTTGACCCGTACGGATCAACAATATTTCTGTCACTGTACGCCTCCAAATTTTCGCGCCAGTATCGTTACTTCGCCGTCTTTGGCGTGCAGTAAGGTGGTCATCGAAAAACGCAGATCTACAAAGTTTGCCTGCGTTTGTAATTTAAAATATTCGCTTTTAATACTAAATAAGTCTTTCACTGATTCAGTGTTTGTACCGCCTTGTTGCTGTACCTGTTCAAAAAATTCTTCTAAAGAATCAAAACCTGTTTGTGGCCTTGCAGCAATAACAGCCTCTGCAGCCGACAAACTTAAATTATCCATCAGCGCGCTTAGTAGTAAAGCCTGTTCTGGTGCTATTGTATTAATGTTAATTAAAAGCTGAGTGCTCCCCGGAATAACACACACATAAGGCAGTACTTTTTCCATTACTAGCGGGTTAAAGCCTTTTACCAAGCGAAGTTCCGATGGAGATGCAAATAAACTATTAGCAGTCATATACGGAAATTTACGAGATAAGTACTCTCCCTCTTCAGCACCTGAGCGATAGGTTATACTATTTTCATCCAGCCAGTCGAATACGCTATCAGCCATTGCTTCTTCAGATTCATCCGCAGGTAAATCTTCTATATTTTCAAGTAAGGCAAACAGTGCTTTGTGTGCAGGGTTTGTTTTGTCAGCACTATTTGTATCGGGTTCAATCGCTATGGCGTTTAAATTTAAACATGATTGCAAGTCAGTAATTGAACCACTTAATGTGCCGTTATCAACTGGGTATGCTGCGTTACCTTGTGTTGCCCAAACTTGATCAAGCGTTGTTTTATCTGGGTCATCTTTCTTGCTTTGAATGAGTCCTTTAATAGCCAACTCTTCAGCACCGTAAGCATACCATTTTGCTTGTTGGTGACCTTGTAAATTAGTACTTTTTTGCACTTGCACCATTAAATTAGCACTCATTTCTACGGCTAAAATAGCAGCTAATGCAACAATAAATAACACAATAACCAGCGCTGCTCCGCACGAAGACTGCCTACCCATTACTTCTACTTCCTTGCCCGGGAACTAAAAATACACGACGAATAGGTTCGGCCTCTATCTGCTGTAAAGTAACCGCAACCGCTTTAGGCAATGCTTTTACTTCCCATTGTTCTTGCCACTTATTGTCACTGTCTAAAAACTCAAACTTAAGCTCTTCGACGTTTTCTAATACCTGCTGTACACGTGGCTCCATATTATCAAGCTGATCAACGTACACGCGATACACACGCTCAAGATTATCATCTATGACCCTATATCCAACAGCCTGCAGCTCTGACCTAGGCAATAAATTTATTGGGTTTATCCAACCGTCTCTTACAAATGCAATGCCGTCATATTGACTTTCAAGCACATAACGCCCTGCTAATAAATAATATTCTTGTACGTCACCAGACTCGTTTCTAACTGCACGTTTAGTCATTTGGCTAAAGTCTTGGTCCATAAGTCTAAACGTTGTTTGTAAGCCATTAAGTTCCGCTATTTTTTCGTCCGATGCGTCTTTTGCTTTAGTTGTGCTGTCTAGTATTTGGTGCGTAGAAATAACAACAAAAGCTAAAATCCCCAAAGCAACCATTACTTCAAGCAATGTAAATCCGCGCTGCTTCACTTACTTTTTACCTTTATTTAAATACGTTGAAAGCTCATAGACTGACTGTTCGTACTTTTCATCGATAAATACATTTATGGTTAATTTAACAAAGCTTTTATCTGCAGTGGGCACAACCTCTTGCTGCCAAAACCATTCAACACCACCCATAACCTCACTACCACGTAAGTTATTTTTACCTTGCCATTGCTCGCCTTTTACCCGTTGTTCAATAATGACATTTTCAGCAACCCAGGAGGCATATGTTTGTTCTTCAATTGTTGTTAAGTGATGAATATGCTCGCCTGTGGCTTGCATTGCTGCAATACCTGCCATTGCACAAATACTCAAAGCAACAAGTACTTCTAACAAGGTAAAGCCTTTACTTAATGTCATTACTCTGGCTCTCTTCTTAAATTTACTGGTGCTGTAAATTCACCCTCAATAAAGTAAACAGGGTCACTTTGATCTTTTAGCTCAATAATTAACTGAAATGCGCTTACTTCCCCCGACGATAAAATAAGTACTTGAGGTATTTTAAGCTTTTTAAGTTCGAGTAAGCTATCGTCTTCACCACCACTCATAAGCTCTCGCCAATCAGACTGTTCAAGTAGATTATCTTGAGCCCATGCAAGGTCCTCTAAGTTGAGGGTAAGCTTTAGTCGTGGCTCCAACTCTATGGGTTTAAATAACTCTTCCCTATCAAAGGTTACCCATTTTTCCCCATCAAATACCAAGTATTCTAGGGTATTTTTCTCAACGAGCAAGCCAAGCTCTACCTGATTTAAAATTGCAAATTCTGACGCCATATTAATGGTGGTATGCAACCTAAGCGCTTGAGCATCTAACTCATCTTCGGCGCCGCCGTCTAAGCTGTATACCACCATTTTTGTTGCAAAAGCGATAACCACCAATACAACTAAAATCTCGATTAAGCTAAAACCCTTTTTCTTGTGCATTAATTGAAGACCTACGTTCATAATAAGTCTTCAAAAAGTACATTTAGTTTAAGCTCAGTAGACTGACTCATTACTGCTTTTCTTCATCCCAGTTACCAATGTCGTCGTCGGTACCGACTTCACCGTCTGGTCCCATAGAGAAAATATCAAATTTACCAATTTCACCTGGGCTTATTAATAAGTATGTATTACCCCATGGATCTTCTGGTAATTCGCTGATAAAGCCGCCATCAGGAAAACGTTTAGGAACAGGTTCAATAGACGTTTTAGTCACTAACGCCTCAAGACCTTGCTCTGTGCTTGGATAACTTTTATTTTTAAGCTTGTATAAGCTCATCGCATCTTCAAGCTGCTGAATATCTAAATGCGCTTTATCAATAGCGGCCTCTTCTTGTTGGCCCATAATATTTGGCGCAACAATAGACATAATCATCCCGATGATAACCAGTACCACCATTACTTCTAGTAAAGAAAAACCTGATTGTTTGTTCACGTAATTACCTCATTATTCTAAAAACACTAAGCAAAAATGGTTTAGGTAAAACCATTAATATATAAAAACTATTTAAATTTAGAGCCCAACTGCTTTGTTCATTGCCATAATAGGCTGCAAAATGGCCATAACAATAAATAAAACGATAACAGCCATAGATGCAATCATTGCAGGCTCTAATAACTTAAGCGATACGTTAACCATGCTTTCAAATTCACGGTCCTGGTTATTCGCTGCACGCTCTAGCATTTGCTCTAGCTCACCTGATTTTTCACCACTGGCGATCATATGTAGCATCATCGGCGGGAATAATTTAGTTTGCTGTAAGGCCGCTCTAAGGCTTGCACCTTCGCTTACTCTGTCAGCTGCGTCAGCTACCGACTTCTTGATTTTTTCGTTTACAAGTACATCGCCAGAAATCCGCATTCCTTCAAGTAGTGGAACAGAACTTGAAGATAAAATACTTAACGTACGAGCAAAGCGAGCGGTATTAATACCACGAGCCACCTTACCAATACCCGGCATGTGCAGCACACGGTCGTCCCACCAAAAGCGCACTTGTGGTTTTTTTAATGCGTACTTAATGCCAATCGCAATGCCGGTGATGGCTAGTAGGCTAATAAACCAGTAATTTTGTACAAAATGGCTCCCAGCCATTACCCACTCGGTAGTCCAAGGCAATACTTGTTTAGTTTTTTCAAAGGTTTTTAGTATTTTAGGAACCACAGTACCTAATAGTACCGAGACTATACCAATGGCAAAAATAACTAAAATAGTTGGGTAAACCATAGCCTGTGTTATTTGACTACGCATATGCTGACGCTGCTCGGTGTAATCGGCTAAGCGATTAAGTACTTGGTCAAGATGCCCAGACTTTTCACCCGCAGCCACCATTGAACGATATAAGTCGTCAAACACATGGGGAAACTCACTCATACCATCAGCAAGGGTATAGCCTTCAACAACTTTTGAACGAACCGACATTAACATACGTTTTAAACGTGGTTTTTCACACTGCTCAGCCACCGCCATTACCGCACCTTCAACTGGTAATGCTGACTGAATTAACGTTGCTAACTGGCGTGTGATGAGCGCGAGCTCAGATGTAGAAATACTTGGTTTAAAAAGGCTACCAAATAAAGGTGCTTTCTCACCCTTTACCTGTTTATCACTCTGAGCCGCAGGCACAACCTCTAAAGGGGTTAGGCTTTTATCGCGCAGAAGCTGACGAACTTGCTTGGCGGTATCGGCCTCTAAAATACCTTTTTTTTCTTTGCCGCGGCCATCTAATGCCCGATATTCAAACGCAGCCATTATTAGCCTTCCTCACGGGTAACACGCAGCACTTCTTCAAGCGTGGTTTTTCCTGCAAGCACACGGCTGCAACCATCTTGGCGAATACTTGGGCTATGAGTGCGAATGTATTTTTCTACACTTTGCTCGCCTTTACCGTTATGGATCATTTCTCGTATTGTTTCATCTACAACAAGTAACTCGTGTATACCAGTACGACCTTTGTAACCATTAAAGTTACATTCTTCACAGCCTATTGCACGGTAAATCGTTGGCTTGCTCTCAAATGGTACACCTAAAAGCTGACATTCACGTTCGTCTGCCACATGACCTTCTTTACAGCTGTTGCACAACGTACGTACTAAGCGCTGAGATAAAACACCTAATAGCGATGAAGAAAGCAAAAACGGTTCAACGCCCATGTCTTCCATTCGAGTAATAGCACCAGATGCCGTATTTGTATGCAGTGTAGACATAACTAAGTGACCAGTAAGTGATGCTTGAACCCCTATTTGGGCAGTTTCAAGATCACGTATTTCACCCACCATTACCACATCGGGATCTTGACGCAAAATAGCACGTAACCCTCTTGCAAACGTCATATCTACTTTTGTATTTACTTGCGTTTGACCAATACCTGGGATCTCGTACTCAATAGGATCTTCTACAGTCAGAATATTTCGATCGCGAGAATTTATTTGGCTCATACCTGCATACAAGGTGGTACTTTTACCAGAACCCGTTGGTCCTGTTACCAAAATAATCCCGTGCGGCTTACTAATTAAGTCAGCAAACAACTCACGGTTTTTTGGAGTCATACCTAAATCTTCTAGGTTTAGGCGCGCATTGTTCTTATCAAGTAAACGTAATACTACTCGCTCACCAAAGCTCGACGGCATGGTTGATACACGCACATCTACTGCACGTCCTGCAATACGCAAGCTAATACGACCATCTTGCGGAATACGTTTTTCAGCTATATCGAGTTTTGCCATTACCTTAATACGCGATACAAGCAATGAGGCAAGTTTACGATTTGGTTTTAGTACTTCTTTTAAAACCCCGTCAACCCTGAAACGAATCACAAGCTCTTGCTCGAACGTTTCAATATGAATATCTGACGCCCCCTCTTTAATGGCCTCGCTAAGCATGGCATTAATGAGTTTTATAATGGGCGCATCGTCATCACCAGCTAATAAATCTTCAGTTTGCGGGAGCTCATCAGCTAAAGAAAACAGATCAACTTCGTTGCCAATATCTTCCATCATTTGCTGCGTTTCAGAGCTATCACGTTGGTAAGATGACTCTAGTAACAATTCAAACTTGTCATCATCAAGCTGCTCTAATTTAAAGCCATGACCTGCGATTCGGCGCACTTCAAGTAATACATCTAAATCAAGCTCACCACGAAAATACACGGTAGTTTGACCTTGATATTCACTGAGCAAAACACCCGCACGTCGCGCGTACGAAAATGGTAAACGTTTTGCTGGTAACTCAACGAGTACGTCATCAGCTAAGGGCTCATCTGCACTATGCGTATTAGGATGAACCACGTCTTGGTTTATCTCTTGTATCGCATTAGTCATCTTTACGCTCTTGTGCATTTTGTTTACGTAAATGCTCTTCATAAGTTGGCGGAAGCACTAGCTCATCATTCCACTCTGGTAATACAGGGGTATCGGTCATTGGCATTAAATCAATACCATCTTCTTGCTGCTTAGTTTGCTCACCACGAATAAAATTATACTTGTTAAAACTTAACTTATTCATGCTCACCCCATCACGGATGATCGTTGGGCGGATAAATACAATTAAGTTACGCTTACGGCGAGTCGTGTTTGTTGACCTAAATAGGTGCCCTAAAACAGGAATATCACCTAATAATGGAACTTTAGATACACTTTCTTGAACGTCTTCGTCTATTAAGCCACCTAAAACAACCATACCGCCATCATCGGCAATAACCGTTGTCTTAATAGCGCGTTTGTTCACTGAAATATCAACCGCAGTTGCACCACTTACACTCGATACCTCTTGCTCAATGGTGAGCTGTACCGCTGAGCCATCGTTAATTTGTGGCGTTACAATAAGTTTAATACCCACTTCTTGACGCTCAACCGTTTGAAATGGGTTGCTATTGTTAGTGCCTGTTTGAGATCCGGTAATAATAGGTACTTCTTGACCCACTAAAATAGAGGCTTCTTCGTTATCCATGGTGGTAATTGAAGGCGTTGCCAAAATATTTGAGTTAGTGTCGGTTGCTACAGCCTGAATAATTGCGCCCCAGTCGTTTTTTATAACGCCCAGTGCTAAGCCATTAATACCACTAAGTAATGATGCAAGCGGCCCGTAGTCACCTTCTGTCGTTTCTGTGTAAGGTGTAACCGTGCCAGACTCTGTACCAATAATTGTTTTAGTTACTGTTTGATCTGCAGCTTGTTCTGCTGCAACAGCTAACGACCCAACAGGTACTGTTGTACCGTTATTAAACTGCAGCATGCCACCTTGCTCTGAAATCCACTGCAAGCCTAAATTAACGCCATCACCTTCCATTACTTCAATAATAATTGCTTCAACTAATACTTGTGCACGACGAATATCTAATCGTTCAATAACTGACTCTAATGAACGCATAGTATCGGGCTGTGCTGTGATGATTAGTGAATTAGACTCTGGGTGTGCCTCAATGCTGGTTTCGTTGTTACTACGCGAACGCGTTTTAGTTGCGCTACCTTGAGCTTCCTCGGTTAACGTTTTACTTACACCCTGAAGAACCTTAACTAAGTCTTCCGATTTGGCATAGTTTAAATAAAACACCTTAGTGTTGCCTTGGCTTTCAAGCTCACCATCAAGGCGCTTAATCAATTCAATTGCACGTGTGCGGGCTTGCCCTTCACCACTCACAATTACGCTATTGGTACGGCCGTCGGCTACGACTTTAGGAATCAAAAATTCTGGTACGCTTCCTTTGCCACTATCTTTATAAATATTTTCTACTACAGAAACAACATCATCAGCCGTTGCGTATTTAAGCTTTACAATATCAACACGCTTATCACCGGCTTGGTCAACTGAGCGAATGATTTCCACTAAGCGGTTTACTGATGCAGCATGGCCAGTCAACATCATTACGTTTGCAGCATTAAAGTTAGCAACATGGCCACCATCTTTTTGATCGCTAAATTGACGAACTAATGGTCCTAGTTCTTGCACGCTTACATTTTTTACGCGCACCACGCGGGTAATCATCATATCGCCCGATGCAGAACTGTTTTCGGTAATTAGTGGCACATTCGATTTTTTAGCATCAGAACTTTTTTCTACCTTAATGATGCCATTATCCATTTCAACAGCTGAATAGCCGTAAACTTCTAATACATTTAAAAAGAATTGATAGTAAAGATCCTCATCCATTAACTCATAGCTACGTACATTCACTTTGCCACGTACGTTAGGATCTATAATCACCGTTTTATTAAGGTTTTTACCAACAATATTAATAAACTCGTTGATATCAGTTCCCTTAAAGTTTGCTGCATATTCAACTGCAGAAACAGACAAAGATATACTTGCCGCCAAAAAAAGTGCTGCGTACTTAGCTAACCCTTTTTTAATTTTTGTGAGGTGTAGCACCTGAACCATTATGTTAAAACTCCAAAGCTAAGTTATTGCAGGCTAAATTGCACATCTATTTGCTCACCATCACGCTCAATAGTGATAGTAGCATCGGTGCTATTGCGCAGCTCGTTTATGGCTGACATGGCCTGTTTTAAATCTGTTAGTTGATAGCCGTTAATAGAAACAGCTAAATCGTTATTTTTTAATCCCATTTGCTTAAATAGTGCGGGTTCTTTTCCCGGACTTAAGCGGTAACCAATTAGCTCACCTTCATTCATTGCTTGAGATACACGTATGTAATCAAAAAGCTTACCGGGTTCTTCTAATAATTCTTCACGTGTTTCTATAATGGCTTCTTTTACTTCTGGGTCTGCAGTCGCATTTATTTGTTCTTCACTATCATCTAATCGTTGCGGCCCCATTTCTTGCTCATCATTTGCAGCGAGCACCGGCATAGAGACTGTTTTGGTGAAATCGAGTCCATCAAGCATTAGCGTTTCAAACCGAGCATTTACACTTAAAATGACACGGTCAGGAAGTATTTGCGCTACTTTTGCGCGCGTCCCAGATATGACTTCATCGACAAGGTAGCTAACCTGCTTGCCCTGTGACTCAATAATTGCCACGCCTGCTTTATCATCATTACTTACAGCTACTATGCCTGTTAAGTTAATACTTAAACGTGTTTCAGGGGCATCATTAATAATTTGTGATTGTTTTGCAGTATTAGCGCTGTTTGTTACCGTTTTTTTACCAAACAAAAACTGCTCAACAATGCGTTGTGCCGAATTATTACTTGTTCCCGATGACTGTGTGGCAAACTGAGTAGGACTAAGTAAAGATACCTGAGGTTGAGGCCATAAAAGCCAAACCAATTTTGATAATAAAAATGCAAGGTAAACAACAACTAATAGCGTGACTAACGCACTTAATTTAGCATGCGGTAATCGAGTTAAAATGTGTTTTAGCTGTTGGATTTGCTGTTCCATAAATAGTGTTCTTTTTTTAATTTACTGCGTAAGCGCGTCCCCATAGTACCCTTTCATTTTTCATTCAACAAGCACACTAATATTAAACTTTGTAAACAGAATGAATAACTTCTATTTACTTGAACAAAAAACAAACGCCCACTGTAATACCTTCATCCTAGATAGATTTCGTGGTAAGTTTTAGATAACAAATTACTGCAGGTACAAATACGTTATGAGCAAAAAAAGCAATAGTAATAAAGACTCTGACCTCATAGATAACCTAAAAGTTCGATTAGATAAGTGGTTATGGGCAGCACGCTTTTATAAAACACGTGCGATAGCAAGGGAAATGGTACAAGGCGGTAAAGTGCATTATAATGGACAGCGAACAAAGGCGAGTAAAATAGTCGAGGTTGGTGCGGTAGTGAAACTCGCTCAAGGCGTAGATGAAAAAATCGTAACCATAACTAAGGTGCTTGAAAAACGACAAAGCGCCCCCATTGCTCAGACCTTGTACCAAGAATCTGATGCTAGTATCGCCAAACGCGAAGAAAACAGCATCGCACGTAAAAATAATAGCTTTTTTGCTCCTCATCCGGATAAAAAACCCGATAAAAAGCAAAGACGCGAACTTTTAAAAATGAAATCAAGTTAGGTATAGCCGCTCATGCAACAAGATTTACTTCACCGTTATTTATTCAACGAACTAGATGTTCGTGGCGAACTCGTTCAAATTGAGAGTGCCTACAATGAAATGATTGCAAACCATAATTACCCAGCACCTGTAAAAGCATTACTAGGTGAGCTATTGGTCGCTACTTGCTTACTTACAGCTACATTAAAATTTGAAGGTGAAATAGCCGTGCAACTGCAAGGTGACGGACCCGTTAAATATGCAGTAATAAATGGTGATGATAAGCAAAATATGCGTGGTATTGCTCGTCTACAAAATGAAGTGACAGGCAGTACTGTCAAAGAACTAATCGGTAATGGCTATATGGTTATTACTATTACGCCAGATAAAGGTGAGCGCTACCAAGGTATAGTCCCTCTAGAGCATGACACTCTAAGTGAGTGTATTGAAAGTTACTTTGAGCAATCAGAGCAGTTAAAAACTCGTTTATGGTTTGCAACCAATACAACCGAAGGCAGTGCAAAGGCATGTGGTTTATTTTTACAGGTACTACCTGTTGATAAACAGAAGTCAATTGAAGACTTCACCCACCTAGAAGCACTCAGCAATACGATTAAAGATGAAGAGTTATTAAATCTTGATGCAAATACAATCTTAACTCGTTTGTACCATGAAGATAATCCACGTGTTTTTGAACCACAAAGCATACGTTTCAAATGTGGCTGTAGTCGCGACAAAACAATCACCGCATTAGTTAATGTAGGACAACAAGAACTACTCGATGATGTAGCAGAAAACGGCAGTGTTAATATCAACTGTCATTACTGCTTAAAAGAATATACGTTTAATGAGCAAGACATTAAGAGTATTTTCAACTAAAAACTCCATCTCAGCTCATCTTCCTATATAAAGCCGCAAAATATGCGGTTTTATATTATAAAAAGATGATACCGGTGTCATAAAAAGTGACATTTAATGACACCGGTATCATTGAAATTATTCATGTTTTTTTGCAAATATATATGTTTTTAAGGGCTTTACAGGCTCGAATATCTGAAAACCTTCTGTTACTATCATTACAGCTGAAGGGCACTATTTACCCAGAGCTATCCCGTTCAAACTCTCATACATAGTTAGGTATAAACATGATTACAAGCGCTACACGTTTTGTCGATTTAACCGCAGCTGTACTTGTCGAGCATGCGATCCGCCGTGGCGAAGGAACTTTAGCCGCAAATGGTGCTTTCGTAGCCATTACAGGAAAACGAACAGGCCGTTCACCTCGAGATCGTTTTATTGTACAAGAAGCTACAACACAAAATGAAATTCAATGGGGCAATGTAAACCGTCCTTTCGATGCTGACAAATTTGATGCTTTATGGGCACGCGTAGAAGCACATGTGCAAAGTAATGACCACTTCACCTCTCACCTAGAAGTTGGCGCTGACCCAGAGCATTATTTACCTGTAGTTGTCACAACAGAAACTGCATGGCATCACATTTTTGCCAAAAACATGTTTATTGAACCTAAAAACTATAACGCTTCAAACTTACCACAATGGCAAGTGATGAACGTACCATCGTTTGTATGTGAACCAGAACGTGATGGCACTAACAGCGATGGCACCGTAATTATTAACTTTGCACAACGTAAAGTATTACTGGCGGGAATGCGCTACGCCGGTGAAATGAAGAAATCGATGTTCTCAGTTCAAAACTTCTTATTACCAGCTAAGGGTGTATTACCAATGCACTGTTCGGCTAACGTTGGTGAAGCTGGCGACACAGCATTATTCTTCGGTTTATCTGGCACTGGTAAAACAACGTTATCAGCTGACCCAACTCGCTTCCTAATCGGCGATGACGAACATGGCTGGGCACCTGGTAGTGTATTTAACATCGAAGGCGGCTGTTACGCAAAATGTATCGACCTTTCACAAAAGAATGAGCCTGTTATTTGGGATGCAATCCGCTTTGGTACTATCTTAGAAAATGTTGTGCTTGATGATAAAGGTGTGCCAGATTTTAACGATACAAGTCTGACCCAAAATAGCAGAGCTGCGTATCCATTAGAACATGTTGAAAAGCGTAAAGTAGAAAACCGCGCAGGTGAGCCTAAAGCTGTTGTATTCTTAACATGTGATGTGAGTGGCGTATTACCTCCTGTATCTGTACTGAGTGAAGAAGCCGCTGCGTACCACTTCCTAAGCGGGTATACTGCTAAAGTAGGTTCAACCGAAATTGGTTCAACAAGCGATATAGAATCTACATTCTCAACCTGTTTTGGCGCACCATTCTTCCCACGTCCTGCAGGGGTTTATGCTGAGCTTCTAATGAAACGTGTACGTGAGTTTGGCGCTAAAGTTTACCTAGTGAATACTGGCTGGACTGGCGGTCCTTACGGTATCGGCAAGCGTTTTGATATACCAACTACACGTGCTGTAATTGACGCTATAGTGTCAGGTAAATTAGCCGGTGTTGAAACACAACATATTGATGCATTGAACTTAAACGTACCAGTTGCAGTACCTGGTGTTGATAGCAACCTTCTTAACCCTATTAACACGTGGGAAGATAAGGCTAAATATAATGAATATGCAGCTAAATTGGCTGCTGACTTTACAGAAAACTTTGCTAAATACGACGTATCTGACGATATTAAAAATGCAGGCCCTAAAGCTTAAAAATAACCTTTAGGCTCATAATTAAAACGCCAACCTTGAGTTGGCGTTTTTGATTCTAATTTTTACCCCAGCAACTAAGTTTCTTTAATAAATAACCGAATACATAAGATAGAACACTCCAACACCACAAGCAAAACTGTTAAAGGTTTACAGTCATATAAAAGTCTACTCTTTCGAGTCAGACTTTCTTTCATTTAGAGTAGGATAACAGCTTTATAGCAGTGGCGCTGTACCCTGCGCTAAAGAGCCAAAGAGCTAATTCTGCGTCATCATCTGGTAATGTATTAGATAACCAAAAAACTCTTCACAATGAGGCGCTTCGTTTGGGAGACGCTTCGCTTTAGAGAAGGGAATACTGAAGATTACTTTCCTGCAGACGTAAAAAACAGACTATCGCTAGTCGGGCTTTCTCCAATTTGAAGTCGATGCGCTACGCAGTAGAATGTCGTGGTGCCCACAGCGGTGGAGAGTCACAGTGAAATGTTGCCTATCATACCTATCATAGGCCAGTGTATTGAATAACCAAAACACTGTTCACAAAGAGGCGCTTTGCTTAGGAGACGCTACGCTTTAGAGAAGGGAATACTGAAGATT
>NZ_BAAJMI010000012.1:0-13231 GCF_057554385.1 Pseudoalteromonas sp. 4NS20-0020
ACACTAAAAAAACAACATTGCTTTCATTTTATTAACATGTATCGTCAATTTTGCTTTGAAACGGTAGGCTAAGATCCGACGATCTTCATATACAAACTCACTCCCCATAAGATCACAAGGATCATTAATGAAAGCGTGACGGCTGCAGAGCCCATATCTTTTGCCCTGCCTGACAAAACATGTAGTTCTGTGCTTACACGATCAGTGAGTGCTTCAATAGCTGAGTTTAATAATTCAACAATTAATACCACTAACAGTGAGCACATAAGAATTGCCCAATGAAGTAATGAAGATGCCAGCAGAAATGAAAAAGGAAAAAGGATTATGCAGATCAGTAACTCTTGCCTGAATGCAGCTTCTTCTTTAAACGCTGCTTTAAATCCTAGATAGGAGCAGTATGTGGCTTTAAATACACGCTTGAACCCTAATCCATTTGGTTTGAATACATCTTTCATTAAATAAGCTCTTTAAAAGGTCAAAAGAAAGCCCCGCAATGCGAGGCTTTATATTTTAGGCTACGCCGTATTTATCACGATACGCTTTTACTGATACTAAATGTTCACCCATTGTCCCTTGGTTTTCAAGATAACTAATCAAATCCGCAAGTTTAACAATAGAGATTACCTGTGTATTAAAGTCGCGTTCAACCTCTTGAATAGCAGAGAGCTCAGCTTTACCTTTTTCCTGACGATCTAGTGCTATTAATACACCACTTAAGTCTGCGCCATTATCTGCGATGATTTCCATTGATTCGCGAATTGCGGTACCCGCAGTGATCACATCATCCACCAGCATGATTTTACCATTTAATGGTGAGCCTACTAATGTACCGCCTTCACCATGCGCTTTTTTCTCTTTGCGGTTAAAGCAATAAGGTACATCTTTGTTGTAATGATCTGCTAATGCTACAGCTGTGGTGGTAGCGATTGGAATACCTTTATAAGCTGGCCCAAATAAAACATCATATTCTATAGCCGCATCTTCTAGAGCTGCAGCATAAAAACGGCCTAACCGTGCTAAATCACGTCCAGTGTTAAATAAGCCTGCATTAAAGAAGTATGGACTAGTACGGCCTGATTTAAGGGTAAACTCACCAAACTTCAGTACCTGCTTTTCTAGCGCAAATTCAATAAATTCTTTTTGGTAATCTTTCATTTTTTTGCTACCTACTTATTTATGCTAATGCTTGCTTTTGAACGTCAATGATCTCTCTAATAGAGTGTTTTGCTAATGTAAGTAACTCATCAAGCTCATCAAACGAAAAAGGTTCGCCCTCTGCCGTGCCTTGAACTTCAATAATTTTACCTGTTTCAGTTAAAATTACATTCATATCAGTTTCTGCCGCTGAGTCTTCAATATATTCTAAATCACTTATAGCTTGGCCCTTATATATGCCAACTGAAATCGCAGCAATCATATGCTTAAGCGGGTTTGAATTAATCATACCCTTGGCACGCATGTGGGTTAGTGCATCGACAAGTGCAACACAAGCACCGCTTATTGATGCTGTGCGTGTTCCACCATCGGCCTGAATGACATCACAATCAATAGTAATTGTGTTTTCGCCAAGTGCTTTTAAATCAACTGCAGCGCGAAGTGCACGTGCGATCAAACGTTGAATTTCCATTGTTCGGCCACCTTGCTTACCACGAGACGCTTCTCGAGCATTGCGCGTGTGTGTTGACCTTGGAAGCATGCCGTACTCAGCATTTATCCATCCCTTACCTTGGCCTTTCATGAAACGCGGAACGCCCGATTCAACCGTAGCTGTACAAAGTACTTTGGTATTACCAAATTCAACAAGTACAGACCCTTCTGCATGTAAAGTATAATTACGTGTAAATGATACGGGTCTAATTTGATTTGGTGTTCTTTGGCTTGGACGCATTGACGATCCCCTTAATTCATAATTTGCCACATTATAAGTGTATGTGAGTACAGATACCATGCTGATTTAACAAATACCTGGTTGCAAAACATTCAGCTACTTAAATTTTCCCTAGAGGTTGGAGAGTGTTTCGGTATAATAATAATTAATTATGTATTATAAAACTTAGGAAACCATCCATGATCCACAGTATGACAGCTTATGCGCGTCGCGAGATAAAAGGCGATTGGGGCACTGGCACTTGGGAAGTTCGATCAGTTAACCAACGTTACCTTGAAACCTTTATTCGCGCACCAGAGCAATTTCGTGGGATGGAGCCTGTTATTCGTGAACGCTTACGTAAGCATCTACAGCGCGGTAAAGTAGAAGTATTTTTAAAGTTTGTTGCAAACCCAGCCCACGTTGGTGAGTTATCAATCAATCAAGCATTGGCTGAGCAACTTATAAATAGTGCTAAATGGGTTCAACAGCAAAGTAATGGTGACATAAACCCTGTTGATATTTTACGTTGGCCTGGTGTAATGGAAGCCGAAGAACTGGATATGGACAGCGTAAACACAGCGCTGATTGCAGGGCTTGATGAAGTAATAGAAGACTTTAAATCAGCACGGGGTGATGAAGGCGCAAATTTAGAAGAAATGATAGCAACTCGCCTTGATGCAATTATAGAACAAGTAAACACTGTAGAAACCCACATGCCAGAAATTACTAAATGGCAACGTGAGAAGCTCGAACAAAAATTGGAAGATTTAACAACAAATATTGACGAGTCTCGTCTTGAGCAAGAGCTAATTTATTTGGCACAAAAGCAAGACGTAGCCGAAGAACTCGACCGCTTAAAGTCTCATGTTAAAGAAACTAAAAAAATTCTTAAAAAAGGCGGCGCATGTGGCCGTCGCCTAGATTTTATGATGCAAGAGTTTAACCGAGAAGCAAATACCCTCGCCTCTAAGTCTATTAATAGCGATATTACTAATGCAGCAGTGGAGCTTAAAGTTCTAATTGAACAGATGCGTGAGCAGATCCAAAATATTGAATAGCGTAAAGTACGCCTGTGACTCACTTGAGCACAAATAGCTAAATAAAGTACAATGTAATAATTAAAGGCTTGGGTTATTTATAACTCAAGCCTGTTTATTTTTTGATAGAGAAAAACATGGCTCAAACTCGCGGAAACTTATTTATTTTATCAGCGCCATCAGGTGCAGGTAAGTCTAGCTTAATTAATGCCTTACTTAAGAAACATGCAGATATGAAAGTATCGGTATCGCACACCACTCGCTCACCTCGCCCAGGTGAAGAAAATGGCGTTCACTATCACTTTGTAACTACAGATGAGTTTAAAGCATTAATTACCAAAGATGATTTTTTTGAGTGGGCACAAGTTTTTGATAACTATTACGGTACATCAAAACAAGCTATTGAATCGCAACTTGACGCAGGCATAGATGTATTTTTAGACATAGACTGGCAAGGTGCACAGCAAGTTCGTAAAATTATGCCAAGCGTGCAGACTATTTTTATTTTACCGCCTTCTAAAGCAGAACTTGAACAACGCTTAAATAACCGCGGCCAAGACTCTGCAGATGTTATTGCGTCTCGTATGGCCAAAGCACAATCTGAAACATCTCATTTCAACGAGTACGATTTTGTTATAGTAAACGATGATTTTGATACTGCCCTTGGTGATATCGAAACGATTGTTATGGCGCAGCGTTTAACATTAAGCGCTCAAGAAGTTCGTAATAAAAAATTACTAAATGACCTTTTAAAGTAAATTAAGGTCATTTAATTAGGTCATACTCAGTAAAACTGATAAAAATTGACCACTACCTATTGGCGAAAGTCCCTGCGTACAGTAAACTACGCCTTTGCTTTTAAATTATTTTTGGAGTGCTGAGATGGCTCGCGTAACAGTTGAAGATGCAGTAGATGCAGTTGGTAATCGTTTTGACTTAATTTTAGTTGCGGCTCGTCGTGCCCGCCAAATTGCTGTTGGTGGTAAAACTCCACTAGTAGACCCTGAAAACGATAAACCAACCGTTGTTGCTTTACGTGAAATTGAATTAAACCTTGTTGATAGCTCATCAATGGATTTAATCGACCGTGAAGAACAACAACATCAAGAAGCAGCAGAACTTGCTGCTGTTGCTGCTATTGTTGGTGGCAACCAATAATCGACCTCCCGGTCTGATTTAGCCAACGGCGCAGTATTTCTACTATAGCCGTTGGCAATCCTTTCTTTTCATCGTATATTCTTAACTTACCGTTACCTAATTTGCTTCACTAGAACATTGGAGTGTGAATGTATCTTTTTGAAGGTCTAAAAAAGAAAATTTCTGAATACTTACCTGCTGCTGAAGTAGAGCTGGTACAAAAATCTTACGTGGTAGCACGAGAGGCCCATGAAGGCCAAACTCGCTCAAGCGGCGAGCCTTACATTACTCACCCCGTTGAAGTAACTCAAATCCTCGCAGGTATGCACCTTGATCATGAAACGCTCATGGCCGCATTAATGCACGATGTAATTGAAGATACCGACTTTAGCCAACAAGACTTAGCTGAGATTTTTGGCGAAACTGTCGCAGAACTTGTTGAAGGTGTAAGTAAGCTTGATAAGCTGAGCTTTAAAGATAAAAAAGAGTTTCAGGCTGAAAACTACCGAAAAATGATCATGGCAATGACCCAAGACATTCGGGTTATTTTAATCAAACTTGCCGATAGAACACACAATATGCGCACCCTTGGCGCACTTCGCCCTGATAAACGCCGCCGCATAGCGCGTGAAACACTTGAAATATACGCACCCATTGCAAACCGTTTGGGTATTCACGATATAAAAAATGAATTGGAAGACTTAGGTTTTCAAGCATTATACCCTATGCGCCATCGTGCACTTAAGTCGGAAGTGGCTAAAGCCCGTGGTAACCGCAAAGAAGTTATCTCCAATATTCAAACCGAAGTAGAAGCTCGCTTAGAAGAATCTGGCATTGCTGCTACTGTATCTGGACGCGAAAAACACCTTTATAGCATTTATAAAAAAATGCTAAATAAGGAGTTGCTGTTTAATGAGGTAATGGATATTTATGCGTTTAGAATTGCCGTCGATTCAATGGATACCTGCTACCGTGTATTAGGCGTTGCGCATAATTTATATAAACCTATTGAAACTCGCTTTAAAGATTACATTGCGGTACCTAAAACAAATGGTTACCAGTCGTTGCATACTTCGCTTGTTGGCCCGCATGGTATTCCTGTAGAAATACAAATTCGTACTCATGATATGGATCATATGGCCGACAAAGGCGTTGCAGCACATTGGATGTATAAAAAAGCTGGCGATGGTGCAGGAAATACGTCTCAGCAACGTGCTCGTCAGTGGATGCAAAGCTTACTTGAACTTCAACAAAGTGCAGGGTCGTCGTTTGAATTTATTGAAAACGTTAAAACAGAATTATTCCCTGAGGAAATTTACGTATTCACCCCTGATGGCCGAATAGTTGAACTACCAATGGGTGCTACTGCGGTCGATTTTGCGTATGCAGTTCATACCGACGTAGGCAATACCTGTGTAGGCGCGCGTGTTAACCGCAAACCTTACCCGCTAAGTAAACCACTAGACACAGGCCAAACAATTGAAGTGATCACCAGTTCAGGCGCTCACCCTAATGCAACTTGGCTTAACTTTATTGTGACAGGTAAAGCACGCTTAGGTATTCGTAATTACCTTAAGAGTCAGCATCATGAAGAAGCTATGTTGCTTGGTAGACGCTTACTCGACTCTGCACTAGGCGAAAACAAGTTAGATAGTATTCCTGATGAAAATATTGCACGCGTTCTTGAAGAGCATGAGCTTTCGACCTTACTTGAGCTGCTTGTAGAAATTGGCGCTGGTAATTTAATGAGCGTACTCATAGCCAAACGTTTGTTACAAAATGATTCTGACGACTTGACTGACATAACTAAACAAGCCAAAGCGACCATTATTGGAACAGAAGGCATGTTGGTCAATTACTCTAAATGTTGCCGTCCTGTCCCAGGTGATGCAATTACTGCACACATAAGCCAAGGTAAAGGATTAACAGTTCATCGCCAAGAATGTAAAAATATTCGTGGCTGGGAAAGTGAACGATCTAAATACTTGGTCGTAAAATGGGATGATAACCCTGAAAAAGAATACATAGCAGCCCTTAGGGTAGAGATTATTAATCATCAAGGTGCGTTAGCTAAGTTAACCAACGTAGTTGCCACAACCCACGCTAATATTGTTGAAATAGCGACTGACGAAAAAGAAAGTAATTTATATGTGATAGACCTTGGAGTCACGGTTAAAAACCGTGTCCATGTTGCCAATATTATGCGAAAAATTCGCGTAATGCCTGATGTGCAAAAAGTCTATCGAAAAAAATAACATAGGAAAAACATGAACAAAGCATTTATATCCACCGAAAAAGCACCTGCAGCAATAGGTACTTATAGCCAAGCAGTTAAAGTTGGCACTGCAGTATACTTGTCTGGTCAAATTCCATTAGTACCTGAGACTATGGAAGTTATATCAGAAGACTTTAGTGAGCAAACACATCAAGTATTTAAAAATATCACAGCAGTGTGTGAAGAAGCCGGTGGTAAAATTCAAGACTTAGTTAAAGTAAATATTTATTTAACTGATTTATCTAACTTTGCTGTCGTTAACGAAGTAATGAGCCAGTACTTTAAGCAGCCATACCCTGCACGTGCAGCAATTGGTGTGCGTGCTTTACCAAAAGGTGTACAAGTTGAGATTGACGGAATAATGGAACTGCCTTCAACTAACTAATATTTTCCTGAGCTATAGACCCACTCTATAGCTCACACCTGTCCTCTTTTTATACTATATTGTTATTTTTACTATCTTGACTCCGTCTTCAATTTCTATCACTCTGTAACTATGTCATTAATTTACTAAAACTTTAGTGGTTAAAAAGGATTAGCTGTGTTTAAGCTTGCTCATAATGGGAATGTTTTACTCGATGTAAATAAACACCCGCCTCCAAGTGCTACATTTGTTATTGAAGCAATAGAAATGTCTAAATTTTGCGACTGTAAAATTGATTACGACGCAATTAATGCATTCTTCAAAGATAAAAGTACAGAGCCAGTACTTATCGTCGCGACCAAATACGATGCAAAGTTAGAGGTTGTCATCAGTGATGATAAAATGATGGCTACTGGCGAGCTTACCGTCGCGCAAGGCGGTGATTTACTCAGCCTTGATGATGCAAAAAAACAGCTAGTCAAAGCAGGTATAGTTCGTGGTTATAAGCAAGCATATTTAGAACAACTATTACAAAAGCAATTTACTGCTAAAGCAGGTGAGGTTGTGCAGGGTATTTTGGCTCAAGGCCGCCTGCCCAGTGATGGCTTAGCAACTAAACTCGTTACCAAAGTAAGAACTTTAAAAGACCATCTAAAAACCCCAAAGTTAAAAGAAGATGGCAGCGTTGATATGCGTGACTTTGGTAAAATGGCAAGTGTTGAGCCTGGTGCGGTACTTATACGCCAACAACCCGCAACTCCAGGAAAAGAAGGCTTTACTGTACTTGGCGATATATTACCGGCGAAACCAGGTGACAATAAACAACTTGTTGCCGGTGAGGGTACCGAGATCTCTAAACTTAACCCTCTAGAGTTAGTATCAACCATATCAGGTGTGCCTATCGAAATTACTAACGGAATGCGCGTAGACGATATTTTTACTATTCCCGATGTCAACGTTAAGAGCGGTCATATTGATTTTGAAGGCAGTGTGATTGTTACTCGAAATATAGAACCTGGAATGAAAGTAACCGCCAAAGGTGATATTACCATATTTGGTACTGTTGAATCTGGTGAGTTAACGGCCGGCGGTAATATTACTGTTAAGCAAGGCGTTATTGGGCATCAAAAATCTGACGACAAATCGCTTTCGTGTAAACTTATATGTGAAGGCGACATTCATGTATCCCACTCACAATATTGCTATTTAGAAGCTGCAAATATTTTTATTGAGCGACAAACTAGCCACTGTATTATGAAGGCACGTCATGCTCTTAAGGTAGGTCAACCAGATTTACCTAAAGGTAAGATATTTGGCGGCGAGATTTTAGACGCGACAACATTAATTGCTGGTGAAATTGGCAACGAATCGGGTGCTAAAATGGTTATTAATTTAGCAAGCTCCGGCGGTGATATTACTGCTGAAACTGACGAGTGCTTTAAAGAGCTTGCTAAAACGGAGCAGCAATTAGACTCCTTACAACCTGCATTAGAAAAAGCAGACTTGCTTAAAGATCCAGAAAGAAAAAACGAACTTATCAATAAAATTGGTGCTACTCAGTTACATCTATGTCAACAAGCAGAGCAATATGAAAGGCAACTCTCATCATTAGAGAATAACCTTCATGAATTACTTACAAATACACACTTAATCGTCAATACAGTTTTACATTCAGGTGTGGAAATACATATTTTTGATAAAGTTCTTAAAACAAACCGTAATTACCCACCTTGCACAATAAAACTGATGAATAATAAAGTAGAAGTTGAGTTTAAAACATCGTGAATATAGAGTGCTAAAAGCAGCACTCTTATATCTTTCATTAGAGTATACCGTCAACACTTGCATGTGTTTGTGTTGACCATACTCCAACTTGAACTTGTCCAATATGTTCCTTTTGCAGCAATAACATAGCCAAACGTGATTGCCCAATACCACCACCAATAGTTTGTGGAAACTGACTTTTTAATAATACCTTATGCCAATCCAATTGCAGGCGGTCATCATCTCCTGTAATCCTCAACTGAGTTTTTAGTACCTCGGGGCTTACACGAATCCCCATTGAAGATATCTCAAAGGAATCTTCAAGTATTGGATTCCATACTAAAATATCACCATTGAGCCCTATATATTGTTCGCTCGTTGGTGTAGACCAATCGTCATAATCAGGCGCTCTTACATCGTGAATTTGACCATCGCCTAATTGACCGCCAATCCCAATTAAAAATACAGCACCATATTTTTTTGCTATTGCTTTTTCGCGATTTTTAGCCGTAAGGTCAGGGTACATTTTACGAAGCTCTTCACTGTGCACAAATTGAATATCACTTGGTAAAAAAGGATCAAGCGAAAAGTGTTCGCTAACAAATTGCTCTGTTTCTTTTATGCCTTTATAAATTGATTCAACTGTACGTTTGAGGGTAGTTAAAGAACGTTCTGTTGATTCACAAATTACCTTTTCCCAATCCCACTGATCAACGTAAACCGAGTGGATAGGACTTAGCGACTCTTCATCAGGGCGCAGTGCCTTCATTTGAGTGTAAAGGCCTTCACCTTTACTAAATCCATACTCACCTAACGTTTTACGTTTCCACTTTGCTAGCGAATGCACAACTTCGTATTGGCTATCGGCAATCGCTTTTACATTTACTGCTACAGCGTTTTCATGACCGCTTAAATTATCTTGTGTGCCATCACCTACTTTTGCAAGAATAGGTGCCTGCACTTCGACTAGCCCTAACTGTTTTTCCAATTGCCGTGAAAAAAATTGCTTTACGCTGCTTATTTGCAACTGCTGCTGCACATAGTGTGAACTCATAATAATTGGCCTCATTCCCAGTTATTGTTACTTACTTTATTTTTAATAACGCACCTAACAGATGCTACTAATGAAGTTACTGTAACGATTTAAACTTTTAATTCAATAACCCATAATAAAAATAGCTTTAATGTATTAATTCGACTAATTTACAGGGTATAAAAATGTGAATTCACTAATTTAAATAAGAAAAAATAATGGAAAATTATCAAATCGATAATCTCGATAAACAGATACTTCACGCTTTAATGGAAAACGCCCGCACAGCTTATGCAGAATTAGCTAAACGTTTTAACGTAAGTGCCGGTACTATTCATGTGCGTGTAGAAAAATTAAAACAAGCAGGAATTATCACAGGTACCCAATTAAGTATAAATACAAAGCAACTTGGCTATGACGTTTGCTGCTTTATTGGTATTAATTTAAATAATGCACGCGATTACCCTGAAACACTCATTAAACTCGAAGCGCTTGAAGAAGTTGTTGAAGCTTATTACACCACCGGTAATTACAGCATTTTTATTAAAGTAATGGCTAAATCAATCGACCACTTACAGGATGTATTAATAAATAAAATTCAAGCGATAGAAGCTATTCAGTCCACCGAGACACTTATTTCTCTACAAAACCCAATTAGCCGCACAGTGATGCCTTAGTACATAAAATTTCGTATAATTAACAAAAAAGAGGATCACCATGCAGCAAAATCGCTATCAACGAATTAAAGACGTCTTATCGCGTCGCCAAACCGACTTAACCGTGTGCCTAGAAGACGTGCACAAACACCATAACCTATCGGCTATTGTAAGAAGTGCCGATGCAGTGGGTTGCCACCATGTACATGCTGTATGGCCTGAAAACCAAAAATGGCTAACTAATAACACCTCTGGCGGGAGTAAAAATTGGCTAGAAACCCACCTTCATAAAAATATTGATGATGCCGCAACCATGATGCGACAGTACAACCCAAATATACAAATATTAGCCACGCACCTGAGCGAAGATGCCGTTGATTTTAGAGAAATAGATTACACAAAACCCACAGCAATTATTGTTGGGCAAGAAAAAACCGGGATCTCAGCACAAGCCCTTAAGCATGCCGATCAAAACATAATTATCCCTATGCAAGGCATGGTGCAATCTCTTAATGTTTCTGTGGCTGCAGCACTCATTTTATTTGAAGCACAACATCAACGCGAAAAGGCAGGGCTATATAGCCGCAATATGTTGAGCGAAGATATAAAACACCCTATGTATTTTGAAGGCTACCACCCCGTTATAGCTAAACAATGCCGTATAAAAAAACTACCTTACCCGCCACTCGATGAAGAAGGTGAAATAATTGCTGACGATGAATTTTGGCACGCTTTAAAACATGCTTGATGCTTAGCGAGCCTGTGAGTACACTTAACTCATTCACAAATAAAAAGATTTGAGCCTACATTGTCTAAACCTAGCTTAAACCAATACCCCATTACGGAACTTAAAGGGGTTGGACCCAAAATGGCCGAACGCCTTTTAAAGCTAGGTATTAAAAGCGTGCAAGACATGCTCTTTCACTTACCGCTTAGGTACGAAGATAGAACCCGTATTTATTCCATAAACGAACTGTCATTACACAGCCACGTGAGCATTGAAGCCACAATAGAAACAAGCCAGATCACATTTGGTAAAAGACGTATGCTCGTTGTGCAAATGAATGATAATACAGGGAGGCTCACACTTAGGTTTTTTAATTTCAGTGCAGCACAAAAAAATGCATTAAGCCCTGGAAAAATAATACGTTGCTTCGGCGAAGTTCGCCGCGGGCGTGTTGGCTTTGAAATGAGCCATCCAGAATACAGTTTAAGTGATACACCAAGTGAGCAGCCAACAGCTTCAACATTAACGCCAGTATACCCAACAACAGATGGTTTAAAGCAATTATCTATTAGGGCCCTAAGTGAACAAGCTGTAGAGCTGCTTAATAAATACTCTGTTGAAGAACTGTTACCCGTGCAATGGCAGCCTTCTCAACTTGCACTAGTTGATGCCTTATTGTTGCTTCATCGCCCACCTAGTGATATCGATGTTAATGAACTAGAGCAAGGCACACACCCTGCTCAGCAGCGTTTAGTATTTGAAGAATTACTAGCACAAAACCTAAGCTTATTAAAAGTAAGAGAGCAAGGACAGCAAGCAAAAGCAGTGTCTCTAAGTTCTACAAATAAATTAGAGCCTCAATTTTTATCACAATTGCCTTTTGCGCCAACCAATGCACAAAATCGTGTTGTGTCAGAAATTAAAGCTGATCTAGCATCTCCTTATCCTATGATGCGCCTAGTTCAAGGCGATGTAGGCTCTGGCAAAACCTTAGTTGCGGCATTAAGCGCATTAACAGCAATAGCTCAAGGGTTTCAAGTAGCTTTAATGGCACCTACTGAAATACTTGCAGAGCAGCATGGTATAAGTTTCACCTCATGGTTTAAACAATTAGGCATAGACGTAGCATGGCTTGGTGGAAAAACAAAAGGTAAAGAACGTACAGCAACACTAGAAAAGATTGCCTCTGGTGAAGCACAAATGATTGTAGGTACACATGCTTTATTTCAAGATGAAGTAAAATTTAACAACCTAGTACTTATAATTATTGATGAACAACATCGGTTCGGTGTTCACCAGCGTTTAACACTAAGAGAAAAGGGACAATTTAATGGCTGTTATCCACATCAACTAGTGATGACCGCAACCCCCATTCCACGTACTCTAGCAATGACAGCTTATGCCGACTTAGAAGTCTCAATTATTGATGAGTTACCACCTGGGCGAACACCTATTACTACAGTAGCACTTCCAGACACGCGTCGTGACGATATAATTACTCGCGTTAAATCTGCTTGCAATGAACAAGAACGTCAAGTTTATTGGGTATGCACACTCATTGATGAGTCTGAAGCACTGCAATGTCAAGCAGCTGAAGATAGTGCTGTGCAATTGAAAGAAGCCCTGCCAGATTTAAATATTGGCTTAGTGCACGGACGAATGAAGCCAGCAGAAAAGCAGTCCATCATGGACGACTTTAAAAAAGGCCTTATACATGTTTTAGTGGCTACAACAGTAATTGAAGTCGGTGTTGACGTACCTAACGCAAGCTTAATCATTATTGAAAACCCAGAGCGCTTAGGTTTAGCACAATTACACCAGTTACGCGGGCGTGTGGGAAGGGGTAATATTGCCTCCCATTGTGTCCTTTTATACCATGCACCACTTTCGCATACCGCTCAAAAACGCTTAGGTGTACTTAGAGACAGTAACGATGGCTTTGTGATAGCCGAGCGGGATTTAGAAATACGCGGCCCAGGTGAAGTCCTAGGAACTAAGCAAACAGGCTTAGCAGAATTTAAAATTGCTGATTTAACCCGAGATAAACAAACCCTAAACCAAGTAAGACCTATTGCACAACAGATGTTAAATCAATACCCTCAATATGTAGATCCACTCATTCAACGCTGGTTGGGCAATAAAACAAACTACGCACAAGCATAACCCAATTATACTTATTTCAGCATCACTCTAGGTAGTAAGTGGTTTTCAAATATAGTGGACAGTCTTCTAGCTGAAACCTCTGGATGTAAATGCATATACGCTGATTACTTCCTACCCTTAGCCTTATAAATTATGTTGTAGTGCCCACAGCGGTAGAGAGCCACATAGCAAATGGGATACTATCATAGGCCAGTGTATTGAAATG
>NZ_BAAJMI010000013.1:0-6456 GCF_057554385.1 Pseudoalteromonas sp. 4NS20-0020
GGATCTGTAAAATGTATAGTGATAACAACACCCTGCTAAGCCGCAGAAACGGAGTTGATTGTTTGATAGCTACCAGTACAATTAAGTATTTAGGAGCCTCATCACATAATTGCATTCCCCAGCCTTTATTTCTATGTAGGGCTAAATAAACTAATCAGTGTTTAAGGCTAAAGAGAATGTGATTTTTCTGTCACTAACTTCTGCACTTAATTGCGCATCAATTGCTTTACTAAGCGTTTTAGCGATTGATAACCCCAATCCAAAGTTATCATTCGATGTTCTTGAAGTGTCTTTTTGCCATAAAGGGTCAAATAATTGGTCTATATCATTATCACTCAAAGGTTCAATAAGGGAGTTAGTAACTGACAAAAATAAAAGTTTTTCTTTTGAAATCATTGTCGAAACTAAAATTTTTGAATTTAGTGGGCTGTATTGTTTAGCGTTGTTAACTAAATTGCTAATAATTGATTCGAGGGCAAACAAGTTGCTTATAATTGCTGGTGCATTCTCATTCAACTCCAAATTTACACGCGATAAATCAGTGTTTTCTAAGACTCTGGTAATGACTTGATTTAAATCACAAGCATCTTGTTTGATTAGCTTACCATTACTGTATTTATGTAATAGCAATAAGTTCGACACGATATTTTTAAGCCGTAAACTTATTTTCAACGCTTCAGGCTTAAAATCCTCATTGAGCTCAATCTCATTTGGAAACCTGATAGCAACTTCTGCCATATTTATAAGTTCGGCAATGGGCGTTTTTATTTCATGGGCAATATCGGATGTAAGTCGCTTTTCCCTTAGATAAAGTTGTCTATTCTCTTTAATAAAAGCATTTAAGCTTTCAACAATAGGCAAGAGCTCTTTAACTGGCTCTTGTATAAATATCTGTGAGCCTTCACTGGTAATACTTAACTGACTGATATCTTGGTTGAGTTTAATTAATGGCGCAAGTGATGTATCTATCGCCTTCCTGACAAATAATCGAATAAATACAATAACTGTAATTATGGTGACTATAAAAATAACGTCAATCAACCAAAGTACAAAATCAACTTCCTCAGAAGACGCTGCATAAGCTAAAGTCAGTGGCTCATCATTTGTTTTTTTATATGTGTCTACTGATGTATTGTCTTTTTCTTGTGGTATAAAACGACTATAAAACACCCGACCATCTCGGCCATCAGATAATTGTATAGGGAGTATTTTTGACTCGCCAATTTCTAAGCTTTCATATGGTAGGTTTTTAACTTCAAATAAATCTAAACTTTTTGAGCGGGTAAAAACACTTTCTTTGCTCCATAATTGAAAGTACTCAGGCTCTATTTCCCCTTCGAACTCGGGCAAAAACTCACTAGAAAAGTTAAACGAAAAACCTTCATTAGTTTTATGTACTAAGGTCATTAACATACCTGCTTTGGATTGCAGGCTGCGATCAAACTCATTATCTATCCAACTATCAACAGCAATGTCGGTTGCCAACAAAATGCATAAAACAAAGCTAGTTATAGTTACCGAGAGTGTAACAACTAATTTACTGCGAATAGATTTCATTATTGTCCTTGTACAATATAACCAAAACCACGTTTGGTCTGAATTGGCAGCTCCCCCCCTGCAACTCTTACTTTTTTGCGAGCAGATGATAAATGGGCTTCAATCGAATTCTTTGATATCAAATCATATTGCCCTGCAAGGTAGGTACTTAGCTTTTCTGCACTAAACACTTTATTTTGATTGCTAAATAAACATTCGACAATTTTGTACTCGTTGGGTGTTAAGTCGATAACATGGTCAGCCACTTTTAGCAATTTTAACTGTAAATTCAGTGCTAAATTATCAATAGTTATGCTATCACTCATCATCTTCAATCCTCCACGGCGCATTAAATTTAGCAGTCGAGCGTGGAGCTCATCAAATGAAAAGGGTTTAGTCAGGTAATCATCCGCTCCTGTTAAAAGCCCTAAAACACGGTCTTCAGGTTCTTGCTTAGCTGACAAAATTAAGACTTTAGAATCAAGCTGTTTGGTTCTTATGGTTTGCAATAAAGTAATACCATCGATACTCGGTAACATAATATCAAGTATTATAAGCTCATACTCACCTGTCATCGCCATACTCAGCCCTTGTGCACCATCACCGGTGTCATCAACCGCAAAGCCTAGATTTGCTAAGCCAATTCGTAAACTACGCCTTAGTGACGCTGAATCTTCAATTATTAATAACTTCATGTGTTACTCATTCACCTGAAATGCATCTGCATCATTAGGTTACGCCATATAGCTTAAGTTTTACTTAAGACTTGCTTAAGTTTCCATATTTTAGCCAATATTAAGTTTAGACTCAGGATTTCTTAAGTTTCGGTTTTTAGTATTGCTGCAATTATTAAGATCGAGCACAACTATGACAGCAAATACTTCCGTTTTAAAACCCTTGTTGCGTTTTACTATTATATTGATATCAATCTTTATAACTTCCCGCATTGCTTTATTGTTTTGGCAACATTCAAGATTAAATGATGGTGATATTTGGCCGATCATATCAGGAGCAATCAGAATAGACTTAAGTAGCATTGGATACTTAGCAACTATTGGGGTTTTTATACTGATACTGCATGTAGTTGCACGCCCTAAAACAGAGCTTTTCCAGCGTATTTTTACACTTTACGGTAGCTGCGTTGTAACTGTAGTTGTTATTGTTGAAGCATCAACACCTGCATTCATCAATCAATATGATGTAAGGCCTAACCGATTATATATTGAATACCTTGATTACCCACAAGAAGTCTTCTCAATGTTAGTGCATGGCCATCTTTTTGCAATGCTAAGTACATTGCTTTTGGCCTCGTTAACAAGCGTTTATAGCTATCGCCTTTTATGCAGAGCATTCACACAACCACCGTCACTGAAAAAAGCATCTAATTTACCCATTCTAATGGCTGCTTTAATAATCTGCTTATTTGCTGCTAGAGGTACATTAAATCACCGACCGCTTAACCCTGCATTAGTCTATTTTTCTCAAGATTCACTAGTAAACTCACTTGTTCTTAACTCCACTTACAGTGTTGCGTTTGCGCTGAAAAACATGGGTAATGAAAAAAGTGCCAGTAATTTGTATGGCACAATGCTTCGTCAACAAATTATAGATACGGTCAAAAAGGCTTCTTATCGAAAACAGTTTGTCGCTGGAAATATTCCAACCTTGGCGCACAACAAGCCTTTTGTGTCTGGTGTTAAAAAAAACTTAGTTATAATACTTGAGGAAAGTTTAGGTGCCCGATTTGTTGGAGAACTTGGTGGGTTAGATATTACGCCCGAACTTGATAAGCTATATCAACAAGGGTGGGGGTTTGACAACCTTTATGCTACGGGCACGCGCTCCGTAAGAGGTATTGAAGCAATTACCACAGGTTTTACACCATCACCATCTCGCTCAGTAGTTAAACTATCTAAATCGCAGCATAACTTTTTTTCACTAGCGGATGTATTGAGTCAAGAAGGTTACAAAACACAGTTTATCTACGGCGGTGAAAGCCATTTTGACAATATGAAAAGCTTTTTTCTAGGAAACGGGTTTAACGATATTGTTGACATCAACCATATTGAAAATCCCCAGTTTATCTCCTCTTGGGGGGTAAGTGATGAGGACTTATTCAATCAAGCAGATAAAGAACTGACTAAATTAAGTAATTCGACAGAGCCATTTTTTAGTCTTGTATTTACTTCTAGTAATCACGATCCGTTTGATATACCACAAGGCAAAGTATCGCTACCCAAAGGACATAACCCTGAAAACTATAAGCGTGATCTTGCAATTAAGTATGCCGATTACGCACTAGGGAAATTTATAAATAAAGCAAAAACACAGTCGTACTGGGAAAACACCGTATTTTTGGTTGTGGCAGACCATGATGTGCGTGTTTTTGGCTCTGAACCTGTCCCTTTGAAGTCTTTTCATATACCCGCTGTTGTTTTAAACAGCGATATGAAAAGTAAACGCGATCCAAGACTCGTTAGTCAAATTGATCTACCTGTTACTTTGATGTCACTTTTAGGAATTGACCAAGCAACCCCTATGCTGGGCTTTGATCTGACTAAAAGTTATCCAGTTGAACGCGCAATGATGCAGTACTACGACAATTTTGCATACCTAGAAAATGATCGCGCTGTCATCCTAATGCCAAATCAACAAACCAGCTATTGGCGCTATAACAAACAAACCAAAATACAAGAAAAAAATGAACAGCAAAACGCAGATCAAACGTTGGCTGAAAAAGCACTCGCTCATGTGTTATTTAGCAACTTAGCTTACACCGAGCAGCTTTATCGTTTAGCTGATAAAAGTAGTGATAAGGAATAACTATGAAAATTGCTTTTAAAAGATTTAGTATTTCGTCTTGGCAAGTAAGTTACAGCCAATTTGTTTGCTTAGTTTCAATGTATATCGTTATCGCATTTAATGGCTTGTTTTTATACAATACTTTTATGGCTGCAACACAGTCAGGGCATATAAATTGGCTTTTTATCGCGTCGGTCCCTTTATTGCTTTTCTCATTGACTGTTTTAGTTTTAAGTTGGTTGTCCTTAATTACTTTTGTTAAAGCTATACTTCTATTTAGTGTTTTAGTTTGCTCATTGTTGTTTTATTCAACACTTAATTATGGCGTTATTTTTGACAAGAGCATGTTACAAAATATTGTTGAAACAAATTCAGGTGAAGCATTTTCATACTTGAACTTTCAGCTTGTGTTATTTATTTTTTTATTGGGGATTGTACCTACTTACTTATTTTCCAAGTTCACAATTATTGGGAGTTTTAGAGTTCGTTTAAAAAGTTTTACGAAGCTAAATCTATCAGCTTTGCTCTGTTGTGCCTTAATCGCTGTACCCTTTTATAAAGAGTACGCTTCTGTTGGCCGCAACAACCCACAGCTAACAAGTTATATCACCCCGTTTGCATTCTATACAGCAAGTTATAAATACCTGAGGGATAATTACTTTTATCCACCATTACCTTTCAAGGTACTCGATAACTTGCCCACTTTAAAAAATAAAACGAGCACCTCGCTAACTGTAATGGTTGTCGGGGAAACAGCTCGGGCGGCTAACTTTTCACTACAAGGCTATAGTAGAGCAACGAATACTTATACTCCCAAGTTAGGCGTAAAGTATTTTAGTGATGTTTCATCGTGTGGAACGGCGACGGCTATTTCAGTCCCCTGTATGTTTTCACGACTGAACCGCAAAGAATATGATTCTCGGCTTGCTAGTAGTCAAGAAAATGCTCTAGACATTATTCAGCGAAGTGGTGTTGAAGTAACATGGATTGATAATAACAGCAGCTGTAAAGGAGTGTGTGCTCGCATCAAATCAGACAACATTGAGCCGAATAAAGAACATCCGTTATGTGATGGTCATTACTGTTTTGATGAAATATTAGTTACGAAACTAGCAGACAAGATAGCGACTAGTAACGCTAAACATAAATTGGTTGTTCTACATATGATAGGTTCACATGGACCAACTTATTATCGTCGTTATCCTGAACACGAAAGTTTGTTTAAACCTGATTGCTCTCGAAGCGATATTCAGAACTGTAGTACAACTGAACTAACAAACACATATGATAATACTATCGCATACACAGATAAGGTGTTAAGCCAGTTGATAAAAGTATTACAAGCAAGTAACGAAACAAAGAAGTCACTCCTATATGTGTCAGATCACGGTGAGTCACTTGGTGAGAAAGGTTTATACCTTCACGGGTTTCCATATGCATTAGCACCAAGCGAGCAAACCCAGATTCCAATGATTTTTTGGAGTAATAAACTCGCTAACTCTAAATTTAATCATTGTATTGAGTTACAACGCTCAAAAGTATTTTCACACGACAATATTTTTGACACTTTACTTGGCTTAACTCAAGTAAGCAGCAGTCAATACCAACCTGAATACGATATTTTTAACGCCTGTAAGGCCCTAAGTCTATAAAGAGAGTTTCCAATGCAATTTGATAGTGCAAATAAGCCGTCAGGTATTAATCGAGTAGTTTTAGCTTTTAAAAATTCACAGCGTGCATTTAAATGGCTTGCTAAAAATGAAGCTGCTTTTAAACAAGAGCTTTTTTTACTCGCTTTATCGCTAATTATTATTTCGATTTGGCAGATAGGTATTTACGAAAAGGTCATGCTACTAATCTCTGTTTTATTTGTGATATTCGCAGAGGTTGTTAATACAGCAATAGAAGCAACAATAGACAGAGTTGGCTTAGAGATTCATCCATTGTCAGGTCTCGCTAAAGATTTAGGCTCCGCAGCAGTATTAATTGCGCTATTGATAAGTTCATTCGTCTGGATTTCTGTATTTATAAGCTATATTGGTTATTTTTAAAATTTATCCAATCTCAATGATCGCTTATCGCTCATTTGCGACCGTCGCCTAAACTCGTTTTGGGGCA
>NZ_BAAJMI010000014.1:0-3025 GCF_057554385.1 Pseudoalteromonas sp. 4NS20-0020
TATCTACTTTAGTATTCAATATTAACTTCTGGCGAAGTTAAACTGTCACAAAACAAAGACCCGTTTGGGTTGTATGGTTAAGTGACTAAGCGTACACGGTGGATGCCTTGGCAGTTGGAGGCGATGAAGGACGTATTAACTTGCGATAAGCCTAGTCAAGCTAGTAAAAAGCACTTGAGACTAGGATTTCCGAATGGGGAAACCCACCTGCTTGCAGGTATCGTTAACTGAATACATAGGTTAACGAGGCGAACGCGGAGAACTGAAACATCTAAGTACCCGTAGGAAAAGAAATCAACCGAGATTCCGAAAGTAGCGGCGAGCGAAATCGGAACAGCCCTTAAGCTTATTATGTGTTAATGGAAGGCTCTGGAAAGTGCCACGATACAGGGTGATAGTCCCGTACATGAAAAGACATTTTAAGTGAAATCGAGTAGGTCGGAGCACGTGAAACTTTGACTGAATATAGGTGGACCATCATCTAAGGCTAAATACTCCCAACTGACCGATAGTGAACCAGTACCGTGAGGGAAAGGCGAAAAGAACCCCTGTGAGGGGAGTGAAATAGAACCTGAAACCGTGTACGTACAAGCAGTAGGAGCAGACTTGTTCTGTGACTGCGTACCTTTTGTATAATGGGTCAGCGACTTATATTTTGTAGCGAGGTTAACCGATTAGGGTAGCCGTAGGGAAACCGAGTCTTAACTGGGCGAATAGTTGCAAGGTATAGACCCGAAACCCGGTGATCTAGCCATGGGCAGGTTGAAGGTTGAGTAACATCAACTGGAGGACCGAACCCACTAACGTTGAAAAGTTAGGGGATGACCTGTGGCTAGGAGTGAAAGGCTAATCAAACCGGGAGATAGCTGGTTCTCCCCGAAATCTATTTAGGTAGAGCCTCGGACGAATACTTACGGGGGTAGAGCACTGTTAAGGCTAGGGGGTCATCCCGACTTACCAACCCTTTGCAAACTCCGAATACCGTAAAGTACTATCCGGGAGACACACGGCGGGTGCTAACGTCCGTCGTGAAGAGGGAAACAACCCAGACCGCCAGCTAAGGTCCCAAAGTCATAGTTAAGTGGGAAACGATGTGGAAAGGCCCAGACAGCCAGGAGGTTGGCTTAGAAGCAGCCATCCTTTAAAGAAAGCGTAATAGCTCACTGGTCGAGTCGGTCTGCGCGGAAGATGTAACGGGGCTAAACTATGCACCGAAGCTGCGGATTCATACTTTGTATGAGTGGTAGGGGAGCGTTCTGTAAGCGGTTGAAGGTGTACCGGGAGGTATGCTGGACGTATCAGAAGTGCGAATGCTGACATGAGTAACGATAATGCGGGTGAAAAACCCGCACGCCGGAAGACCAAGGGTTCCTATCCCATGTTAATCAGGGTAGGGTAAGTCGACCCCTAAGGCGAGGCCGAAAGGCGTAGTCGATGGGAAACGGATTAATATTTCCGTACTTGGTATAATTGCGATGGGGGGACGGAGAAGGCTAAGCAAGCATGGCGATGGTTGTCCATGTGAAAGTGAGTAGGGCGTTTGTTTAGGTAAATCCGGACGAACATTAAACCTGAGACACGAGACGAGCTACTACGGTAGTGAAGTTGCTGATGCCATACTTCCAGGAAAAGCCTCTAAGCTTCAGATTATACCGAATCGTACCCCAAACCGACACAGGTGGTCAGGTAGAGAATACTAAGGCGCTTGAGAGAACTCGGGTGAAGGAACTAGGCAAAATCGTACCGTAACTTCGGGAGAAGGTACGCTCCTATCTGTGATGAGACTTGCTCTCTAAGCGGACGGGAGCCGCAGTGACCAGGTGGCTGGGACTGTTTATTAAAAACACAGCACTGTGCAAAATCGCAAGATGACGTATACGGTGTGACACCTGCCCGGTGCCGGAAGGTTAATTGATGGGGTTATCTTCGGAGAAGCTCTTGATCGAAGCCCCGGTAAACGGCGGCCGTAACTATAACGGTCCTAAGGTAGCGAAATTCCTTGTCGGGTAAGTTCCGACCTGCACGAATGGTGTAACCATGGCCACGCTGTCTCCACCCGAGACTCAGTGAAATTGAAATCGCAGTGAAGATGCTGTGTACCCGCGGCTAGACGGAAAGACCCCGTGAACCTTTACTACAGCTTGGCACTGAACATTGAACCTACATGTGTAGGATAGGTGGGAGACTTTGAAGATGAGACGCTAGTCTTGTTGGAGTCGTCCTTGAAATACCACCCTTGTAGTTTTGATGTTCTAACGTTGGCCCCTGAATCGGGGTTACGGACAGTGCCTGGTGGGTAGTTTGACTGGGGCGGTCTCCTCCCAAAGAGTAACGGAGGAGCACGAAGGTTGGCTAAGTACGGTCGGACATCGTACGGTTAGTGTAATGGTAGAAGCCAGCTTAACTGCGAGACAGACACGTCGAGCAGGTACGAAAGTAGGTCATAGTGATCCGGTGGTTCTGAATGGAAGGGCCATCGCTCAACGGATAAAAGGTACTCCGGGGATAACAGGCTGATACCGCCCAAGAGTTCATATCGACGGCGGTGTTTGGCACCTCGATGTCGGCTCATCACATCCTGGGGCTGAAGTCGGTCCCAAGGGTATGGCTGTTCGCCATTTAAAGTGGTACGCGAGCTGGGTTTAGAACGTCGTGAGACAGTTCGGTCCCTATCTGCCGTGGGCGTTTGAGAATTGAGAGGGGTTGCTCCTAGTACGAGAGGACCGGAGTGAACGAACCGCTGGTGTTCGGGTTGTCATGCCAATGGCATTGCCCGGTAGCTACGTTCGGAACTGATAAGCGCTGAAAGCATCTAAGCGCGAAGCAGGCCTCGAGATGAGTTCTCACTAGACTTTTAAAGTCTCTGAAGGGCCGTTGAAGACTACAACGTTGATAGGCAAGATGTGGAAGTGGTGTGAGCCATTAAGCTAACTTGTACTAATTACCCGTGAGGCTTAACCATACAACGCCAAACGCGTTTTGTGTGACAGTTAAGACAGAAGTTAATGACTAAAGTAGATATTAC
>NZ_BAAJMI010000015.1:0-583 GCF_057554385.1 Pseudoalteromonas sp. 4NS20-0020
TGAGGTATTAACTCACACCCTTTCCTCCTGACTGAAAGTGCTTTACAACCCGAAGGCCTTCTTCACACACGCGGCATGGCTGCATCAGGCTTTCGCCCATTGTGCAATATTCCCCACTGCTGCCTCCCGTAGGAGTCTGGACCGTGTCTCAGTTCCAGTGTGGCTGATCATCCTCTCAAACCAGCTAGGGATCGTTGCCTTGGTGAGCCATTACCTCACCAACTAGCTAATCCCACTTGGGCCAATCTAAAGGCGAGAGCCGAAGCCCCCTTTGGTCCGTAGACATTATGCGGTATTAGCAGTCGTTTCCAACTGTTGTCCCCCACCTCAAGGCATGTTCCCAAGCATTACTCACCCGTCCGCCGCTCGTCAGCAAAGTAGCAAGCTACTTTCTGTTACCGCTCGACTTGCATGTGTTAGGCCTGCCGCCAGCGTTCAATCTGAGCCATGATCAAACTCTTCAATTAAAAAGTTTTGTGTCTTTCGACAGCTCAATGAATTCTGAATTTATTTAATATCTTTCGATATTGAATTGACTGTGCTGAATAACTACCTAAGTAATTATTCTGTTGGTCACTCAGTT
>NZ_BAAJMI010000017.1:0-533 GCF_057554385.1 Pseudoalteromonas sp. 4NS20-0020
ATCTGTGACGTTACTGACAGAAGAAGCACCGGCTAACTCCGTGCCAGCAGCCGCGGTAATACGGAGGGTGCGAGCGTTAATCGGAATTACTGGGCGTAAAGCGTACGCAGGCGGTTTGTTAAGCGAGATGTGAAAGCCCCGGGCTCAACCTGGGAACTGCATTTCGAACTGGCAAACTAGAGTGTGATAGAGGGTGGTAGAATTTCAGGTGTAGCGGTGAAATGCGTAGAGATCTGAAGGAATACCGATGGCGAAGGCAGCCACCTGGGTCAACACTGACGCTCATGTACGAAAGCGTGGGGAGCAAACGGGATTAGATACCCCGGTAGTCCACGCCGTAAACGATGTCTACTAGAAGCTCGGAACCTCGGTTCTGTTTTTCAAAGCTAACGCATTAAGTAGACCGCCTGGGGAGTACGGCCGCAAGGTTAAAACTCAAATGAATTGACGGGGGCCCGCACAAGCGGTGGAGCATGTGGTTTAATTCGATGCAACGCGAAGAACCTTACCTACACTTGACATACAGAGAACTT